>CAYXXF010000003.1:0-130744 GCA_964469005.1 uncultured Anaerolineales bacterium | reverse complement strand
GCGCGCCAACGCTTCATCGTTCTTTTTCAAAAATTGCAGCACGTCGCCCGTCGCCGAAAGCGCATTCGCTTCGCCCAAGCGATCCCCCACCGCACGGAATAATTGCAACGCTTCGTCATAGCGCGCCAACGCTTCATCGTTCTTTTTCAAAAATTGCAGCACGTCGCCCGTCGCCGAAAGCGCATTCGCACGCAATTGTTTATCAGCTTCTGCATTTTCTACTGCTTGTTGGAACGAGCTCAAAGCTTCGGCTTGATGATAGATTCGCTTTTCCTCTAACCCTCGAAAGAAAAATGCCAACCCCTTTGTGCGTCCCCCGAGTCCCCGCTCACGCACATGCTCCAACACGCTCTCGCTCAAAGAATTCAGTTCCGCGTAATTGAAAGAGTCATTCCAATCCGCCCCTTGTTCCCAAAACTCTTGTGCGCCTTGTTCAGGGTTTGCAATGACTCGATGATAAATGGATTCAATCCGATTCTCGGTTATTTCATCTTGTCCAAAATAATCTGCTGCTCTTTGCGAGAGTGCGCGATATTCGTCTCGTTTTTCATTCCACAAGTGTTCAAGCATTACCTTGCGTGTCAATTCATGAATGTTGTAGCCGCGCCCTTGAAAAATTTCAACAAAAGGTAGTGACTGCAAATCGGTGAACAGGCGCGCGGCATGTTCCGCCAATTCGGGACGTATCGTCGCCAAAATTTTTTCATCGAACCAATGGGGAATCGCCGCCGCCCAAACCATCGAACGCAAATCGTCGGGCAGAGAATTCAACAAACTCTCTGCAATAATCCAAGTCCGTTCTTGTGCCGATTGTGCGGCAGCAAGGCGCGTCAGGTAATCCATGCTCATAAGCCGAGCTCCGCCGCGCGTTTGAGAAATGCAGTTGTGATGCCCGCAGGATGCCCATCAAACAGCCAACACAAAGTCTCTATCTGATGTCGTTCAAAGGCGATGCCCGCGCGTTGCGCGCACTCGTGCCACGCGTCCACATCTCGAATGCTCTCTAGTTTGCGATGTGCAAAATCGTCCATCCACTCCACACTTGGAGTTGGCACATTTTGGCCCGCGATAACGACGATGACATTCGGCGAATGAATAACTGCTGCCAAAAATTCTCCGCCAATCCATTTCCTGAGTTCCTCGCCTGCGGCATTGAAAGTATCCAGAATCAAAACCAACTTGCGGTCAATCGCACGCAAATCATGAAAAAACGCTTCATGCAGCGCGTCCAACAAAAATGGGCGCGTCTTGTCGTCGCCCGTTAATGCAATTTCAATTTCCTGTTTCCCCAATATCCAGTTTTTTTCAATCGTCACATTCGGACCATACACGATGCGGTGAATGGCAGAAGCGAATTGACCAAAATGCGCGTGACCCAAATCCTCACGTATGCGCCAAAAGAAATACGCCACGCCGCGTTCTGCCGCCTTCAAGTCCACTTTGGCGACAAGTGCGTTTGTATCACACTCGCGCGTGAATTGCGCCAACAAGTCAGTTTTGCCAACCCCCGATGGCGCTTCAATCAACAGAATGCGCGGCGCCACTTGGCGCGCGACCATTTTAGAAAAAAGTTCGATTTCAGGTCTGCGATTGGCAAGAGGAATGATTCGCATTATGGTTTTTTCTTGGCAGGGTCATCTACTTTGATTTCTTGTTTGCCTAACGCAAGATTGTCGCTGATTTCCACACCATCGCGGCTGACTTGCATTTTGCTTTCGCCAACCGACTTGTTACCGCGAATGGTAACGGATGCGCGCGGGTCAGTTGGCAGTTGCGCGGATGGCTTGTCCGCCTCAAATCTCACTTCGCCTTCCTGTTTCGTCACTGAACCGCGCACCAACAGTTTTGTGATGCGGTCACGCAGCAAAATCACCACGACGATGAGCCCCAAAACGATGATGCCAACAATCAAAACATTGCTATCCATTTCGCCTCCTTGAAAGGTAATGAATGTTTCCCAATTATAGGTTCGCATTTACTCTAGTCAAGCGTCATGCGTCAACAAAAAAAGCGGCGACATTCGTCACCGCAATTTTCATCCTTTATCTTGCCGTTCCGATGCTTGTCATATCGAGCGGAGCGAGATATCTCACGCTGTTCGATATGACACTCGTCATTTTTCCTTTTTTTCCGCGCCCACTGCGTACTGAAATTCAGCGCGTTCCGCCACAATCGTCAACAGCCGCACCATGCCCCCGCGCGGTTTGTACATCCCCACTTCCCATTCGCTAATCGTTTGTTGGCGCGTGCCCAGTTCTTGCGCCATTTGCGCTTGGGTCAATTGCAAATGTTCGCGCAAGGCGCGGATGGTCTCGTCATTCCATTCCAACATTTTGCTAGAGACACTCACTAGCGGCTTGCTGCGCGGTCCGGGACGACGGCGCGCGGTTTTGGGTTTTGTTGCGGGTTTGGTTTTCGATTTGGCTGCCATGCCGCAATCCTACACGTGTGCGTGTAAGATGTCAAGCGGTTTTCAGCGCACTTTGCGTTGCGAATTACGTTTGCGTGAAATGGCAGTTGGCGCGGGCGCGGCAACCGATGTGGGCACTTGCGGCGGCGGCATTTGTGGCGCGTTGAGGGATTGCTCCAATCGCAAAATGCGCGGCTCCAACTCTTGGAGAATCAACAACATTTGTCCAATCGCCTGTTCAGAGGTGATTTGATGCAATGCCCAGCGATGCAACAGAGTGTCAAGCGAATATGCCGCCATGAATTTCGTCTCCACCAAATTTACACGATACCGTGTATGAGCGAATTATACACGATTCCGTGTAAAAGTCAATGACGAGAAATGTGTGCGCGGGAATTTTAAGGTTGCTTGCGGCTTGAGAAATAAAAAAAGCCGCGACAATTTTTGTGTCGCGACATTCGAGAAACAAGTGAAAACCGATAACTTACGAATCCAGAATCGTAATCTTGCTTCCGATATTGATTTCACCGCCGCGCACCACGCGCGCCAACATGCCGCGCTTGTGCTGCAATTCTTGACGCAAGCCCATTCGCACATCATCCACCATTGAACACGGTTCACATTCTTTGGTCAATTCCAAAATCGCGTCGCCGATTTGCAGACGCGTGTTTTTGGGCAGCGACATCAAATCAATTCCGCGCGTCGTAATGTTTTCGCGAATCGCGCCAATCGGAAAATCGTATTCGAGACACGTTTCCTGTTCGAGCAACAACACTTGGCGCGAACTATCGGGCATCGCGTGACGGTCTCCTTCCAGTCCGCGATTAGCGATTGCCATTACGCTCGTCACTTGCTGCATCGGCTCTTTGTGTTTCACGCAGAGTTGCAAACTGACCACTTTGCCGTGCGCGTGTTGCGCCAAAATGCGGCGCGAGGTTTCCGTATGTTCTCTGACCAATTCGACCATTGCTCACCTCTCTACTTATGCGCGCTCACTTGAATCGCGCGCCATTCTTCATCTACACCGCGTTCATTTAGGAATGGCTGTAAGGCGGCGCGGGCTGCCGCGTAAAAATTCGCGCGCGTTGTTTCGTCGAGCGCCGCGAGTTCTGCGCGCGCGCCGACACCCATGCCATGAAACTCGATGCACTCGTCCAAATTTTTGAAATGCGTTGAATTCACAAACCACTGCGCGGACGTTTGCGAAAACCCCACCTCACGCAATACGCGTTCGTAATCGGCTGGCGTCTGCAACGCGCTCCACTCGGCGCGATGTTTCGAGAGAATGGCGCGCGCTTGCAAAACGCGCTCGTCAGGCGCTTGAGTTGAAAAGGCGCGCATAGTTTCATTGAACGCGCGCGTAATCCCACCGCGTTCCGCTTCCCAATTTTGCAGCAATACTGCGCCGTGCGGTTTCAACACGCGAAAAAATTCCGCAAACAACGCGCGCGGTTCGCCCCACAACGCGAACGAACAAATCACTACGTCGAACGATTCATCTGCTGCGTCCAAATGCGTAATGTCGCCCAACACAAATTCGCATTGGTCGAAACCAAACCCGCTTGCTTTGTGCCGCGCAATCTCCAACATTTTTTCGCTGGCGTCCACGCCCAACACTTTGCCGCCATGTCCAGCGCGCGGCGCAACCATCGTCGCGACAAGCCCCGTCCCGCATCCTGCGTCCAACACATGCGAACCGGGACGCGTATCGTACTGCTGCAACAATTTTTTCACGAACGGGCGAAAACGCGGCACGCGCGTCTGTTCGTACTCGGTTGCGAATTCGTCATAGAGTTGAGTGAGAATGTCCATCCGTCGGTTCGTCGGTTCGTCGGTTCGTCGGCTCGTCATTGATGTTTCGACCATCTGACCATCCGACCATCAGACTATCCGACTATTGTGTGACTCCCGTAAAATTAAATCCATCCACCACCAAAGCGGGCGCGCGAAAATTCATGCCGTACCAATCATCGCGAATCAATTTTGTCTCGCGTCCGATTGCGCGCGTATTTCTTAACGCGTCAATGTACGAAGTTGTAAAACGCAAATTTTTCACAGGCAACGAAACTTTTCCATTCTCGATGAGAAACGTTCCGTCGCGCGTGAGACCCGTCATCATCACATGGAGCGGCGCAACAACACGCGTGTACCAAAAACGCGTAATCAAAATTCCACGCTGTACGGACGCAATCAATTCTTCGAACGATTTATCGCCGCCAGCGAGAAACATGTTGCGCGGCAGCGGACCTTGCACATTCGGCGCAGGCAGCGAATGTCCTGTTGACGCAACATTGTCGCGGCGCGCGGTGAACGAGTCGTACACCACATCGCGCGCGACGCCGTTTTCTATCATGACCACTTTTTGACGCGGCACGCCTTCGTGGTCGAATGGCGACGCATAACCGTCGAGCGACGTACCATCATCATACAAATTCACGTGCGGACTGAAAACGAGTTCGCCTTTTTTGCCGCGCAAGTACGAACGTTCCTCCTGCACCGCCAGTGCGTTGAACGTATGCCACGCGAGATATTGCAGCATCATCGCGACGGCGGCGGGTTCGAGCACCACCGTATATTCACCGGGCGCGAGCGCAATCGGATTTTGCGAACGTTGCGCTTTATCAATCGCCGTGCGCGCGACGTAATCGCCGTCAATCGCGCGCACATCCGGTGAGGCGGCGGACGCGTAACCCGAAGCCGTTCCCGCGTCATTCATCACCACCGTATGCAAATCGGCGTACGTACCTTGATGAAATTGAAACGCGCCGAGCGAATTGGCAACCGCGATTTCGTACGCGTCCGTCCGAAACGCACCCGCCGCAATCAATTTTTGCGACGCGGCTTGTTTGCACAATTTGGAAATGATTTGGGCGCGCGTTTCGGGTGAACACTCTGCGGTGCGTTGCACGAACGCCTCCACACGCGGCGCGTTTTGTGTTGTGGGCAGCGCGTTGTTTGGCGACTCGGGCTGTGCTTGCGCGAGCGCGCGCGCCGTTGCAATCGCGCGTCCAATACCTTCCGCCGTAATGTCATTCGTTTCCGCGACGCCCGTGCGTTTGCCCAAAATCACGCGCACGCGCGCGGTCGCGTTCGATTCAAATACGTTTTGATGAATCGTGTTGTTGGCAAAACGCGACAGCGACGAGTCCACCGTTTGCAAAACAATTTCGGTCTGGTCGGCTTTGGAAAGCGCGAGCGACGATTCGGCGAGTTGCTTTATTTTTTCGTTACCAAGCATAAACACAAGTTAAAAGTTCAAAGTTAAAAGTAAAAAGTAAGCAAACCCACTTTTAGCTTTTAACTTAAACTTTTCGCTTTCTTATTTAGCTTCTTGAAAAAACCTTTACATTGCGAAATCTTGCGGGACTCGCGCCGTGTCCGGTACGAATCGTTTGCGGCGGTTGACCTTTGCCGCATCGAGGAGTTCCCCAAACGACCCAATCTGTTTGATCACAAATCGCGTCGCACGAACGCCAAAAGTTTGGCGTGACGCCGGTGTAAATCGGATTTTTCAAAAGACGCGTTTTCTTGCCGCCTTTGATTTCCCACGCGAGTTCCGTGCCGAATTGAAAATTCAAACGTTTGTCGTCAATGCTCCACGAACGATTCGTGTCGAAATAAATTCCGTCGTCCGTGTCGGCAATCAAATCATCCAACTTCCACGTACCGGGCAGCAGGTTGATATTCGTCATGCGAATCAATGGCGTGCGATTCCAACTTTCCGCGCGCATCGTGCCATTCGAACGTCCGAGATTCAATTCCGTCGCGAGTTCGCGATTCGTCATGTAACCGACGAAACGCCCGTCGCGCACAATTTCTGCGCGCTGTGCGGGAACACCTTCATCATCGTAGCCGAATGTGCCAAGTCCGCCCGCGATTGTGCCGTCGGCTGTGATGTTGACGATTTCGGAACCGTATTGCAGCGCGTTTAATTTGTCGAGCGTGAGAAAGGAAGTTCCCGCGAACGATGCTTCTTGTTTCAACACGCGGTCGAGTTCAATCGGATGTCCGCACGATTCGTGAATTTGCAGCGCGACCTGATTGCCACTCAAAATAACTGTTGTCGCGTCGAACGCGGGACATGTATCCGCCGTGAGCAGCATGATGGCTTCTTCGGCAATGCGCGGCGCGTTTTCGACGAGTTGTTGTTCGAGCACAAATTCAAAACCGCGCGTTTGTTGATGGCGTCCCCACGGATACGTGCGCGTTTGCACGTCGCCCGCTTCGTCCGTCGCCAACGCTTGAATCTCGCAGCCGCTTTCGACAATCTCTTGTTGAAGGTATGCGCCTTCGGAGGACGAAAACGTTTTTTCTTCGCGCACAAAAACCAATTCCGCCGTCGTGACCAAATGCGCGCCGTTCTTTTTCACGCGCCGCATCGCTTCGTCCGCTTTCAACAGCAAATTGATTTTGTCGGACATGGAAATCATGAACGGGTCCATTTTATATTCCGAGCGATACGTACCTTTGTTCGCTTCGGGCGAACCCAAATTCACATTGCGCGTTTTGGTCAACGCACTCGCGCGCGCAATTTGCAGTGCGCGATTCACCACCACATCCACATCGGCGTAATCGTCACGCGACGACGACGCAAAGCCCCACGCGCCATCGGCGATTACGCGCACGCCGTATCCTTGCGATTCGTTTTGTGTCAATTCTTGGACGCGTCCATTTTTCACCGCAATCGTTTGCATTGTGCGATTCACCACGCGCACATCGCAATACGTTGCGCCGCGCATTTGCGCCATGTTGAGAATTCGTGCGGATAAATCCTTCATGTCTCTATTCTTTCACAAAACCGAGTTGGAATATCTCCGGCTTGGCAATCTTGTTATTGCTCGCCGTATATGTGCCTTGCATTTTCAGTCCACTCGCATCCAAAGTGCCGTCAAAAACAAACGGCAAATCGGCATCAGTTCCCGATAGTCCGGCAAGATGAACGATATTGCCGGTAATGGTTGACGTAGTAAGAGGGCCATGCCATCCCTGCCGATTGTCCTTGAATGTTCCGGTCAACGAACACACTTGCGCGGCTTGACAATCTGCAGCGCGTTGGAGCGTAACCAAAAAGGTAGACGCACCCATAGGCGAGCGCCAAGACCCATCAATGCCTGGCAAAGGCGCGGGCGCAGCCGACTGACCGCATCCGGCAAGGATGAGTAATGCACTGATTACAAATCCAACTTTCCAAATTCTCTTCATTTGTTTTTCTCCTTATTAGCGTTGGTTTTTTCTTCCATTTCACGTTCAACCAAAACAAAAGGGATTGTGCCCGAATCTAAAAGCAAATCGTGAAATTGCTTTAATGGCTGCTTTTTGAATTTGCGACGCAGGCGCTCGACTTCCAGTTCGCCGATGAGATAACTCATCGGCTGCCCCGGCTCGGCGATATAGCGTCGTGTTTCCGCGCGTGCTGCCGCGTGTGTGAGTCCCACTTTGTCCACGAGAAAACGCGCCGCGTCGTCCATGCCCAACTCGTAACAGTGCATTCCGATTTCAGTAATCACGCGCGCCGCGCGCCACAAGCGGTCTTGGAGTTGAAACAAGCGCATGCGCGGGTCAGAATAATAGCCCGCTTGATTCATCAACTCTTCGCAATAGAGCGCCCACCCTTCCGCGAAAATCGAAGACGAAAAATGTTTGCGCCAACGCGAACCAACTTGGTTCGCGCGCACGAGTTGAACGTGATGCCCGGGGTACGCTTCGTGCGCGGCGGTGACGGGATACAAATAATTGCAGTGCGCTTCGAGTTGTTCAATTTGCTGCGCGCGCGGCGCAGTCGTATCAATCGGCGTCACCCAGAATTGTCCGCGCTGATTTTCTTCAAACGGTCCGGGCGCAATGTACGCGGCGAAACTATTGAGTGCGCGGTCAAACGGCGGCGTCTCGACAACCTCACAATCTTCATCGGGCAGCGTCACCAAATCATGTTCGCGCACAAATTCGCGCAAGCGCGCAACTTCGTGACGATATGCGCGCAAGAGACGATTGCGCGCGGGAAATTCTGTGCGCGCTTCGGTCGCAATTTCGCGCCACGATTTTTCTTTGTCAATATGGTTTGCCCACGCTGCGAGTTCGCGTTCTGTTTCGTGAAACACACGCTCGCCCATTTCCACCACATGCGCGATGGTGTACGGCAGCATGTGTTCGTATTTCAAAATTTTGGCGTACTGTTTTGCGCCGATGCCGAGTTTGCCCGTCGAGGTCAACATCAAATCATCTTGCAGGTACGTCAAAAAACCGCGCAGTGCCACGCGCGCACTTTTTGCCGCGCGTTGTAATTTTTGTGACGGCTTGAGTTCTTGCGAAATTTGTGGAATCAGTGTTTCGCAAAATTCAATTGCGCCTTGTGTTTCCTCGATGCCGATTTCGGTGAGAATGTGCGGCGGATTTTTTAGATTCGCGCGCGCAGACGCGAGCAGGTCGGGAACGTGTTCCAAACGCGCGGCGAGATTTTCCGCACGCTCGGCAAGCGGCGCAAAATCGCGCGAGGCGACGAGAAAAATTGAAAAGAACGGGTCAGCGACATAGTACGATGGGTCGGTTTCCCAATCGCGCGTGTCTTCGAGAAACCATAATTCGATTTCGATGTCGTTTTGAATCAACGCCAAATCGGTCGCATACAACGCGCTGCCATTTTGCAAGCCGCGTTTTTCCAACGCGCGAAATTTCTTGCGATACGCTTTCAATTCCACAATGCGCGTCGCTATCGCGCGCTGCGACATGTCGTCGAGCAAATGGTCAAATTCGTGAATCCCCAAATCGGTCGCGGACGTGGGCGAGGCGCGATACGAGGATTCAAAGTACGCCGATGCAAGTTTATTGAAACGTTCCATCTCATTCATAACAAAATTCAAACCAAATCATACCACATCCAATTTCATTTCTGTGTTCTGCGGATTCACGAGAAAGCGTAATGTGACAAACAGCGCGCCGAGCGCCATCACAAGCGAGACGACAAACAATGGACGATACCCCGACGTTTGAGCAATCGTGCCGCCGATGAATGGTGCAATGAGTGAAATGATTGCGGTCAGAGTATTGTTCAATCCCACATAGACGGGACGATGGTCGTGATGCGCATAGCCGACAAGCCAATTCACATAACTTGAGCCGAGGTTTGTGCCGGTTGCCAAGCCCGCGACGAGAAAACCAAAATAAAGTGGGAGTGGTCCAACAATTCCCGCGACCAGCGCGCTGATTGGCAACAGACACGCGACAGCCAATGCAAGTCGAATATACAAAAGGTTGTTGCGCGCGCCCAACCATGAATAAACCACCGCGCCAACAACACTGCCAATTGTCTGCATGGCGAGCAACACGGGAACGGCAACTTGACTCGACAGTCCCAATTCAACCGTCGCGTAACCGATATAGAACGGCGCCGACATCATAAAGAGACTGGTCAACATGCCGACAACCACAAACGCGCGAAACGGTAAATCATCGCGCAGCAGTCGCCCAAGGTCAGGCAAAAATTCGCGCAATGGAAGCAGGGTCTCGACTGGTTTGCCGCCCGGCAATTCGTGAATAAACAAACCGGGCAAAATCGAAATGACAAAAATCAAACCCGATGCGCCAAACAAAATCGCGTAATTGGCGGGAAAGCCCGGACCGCTATTACCCAAAAGCAGACCAATCAACGGCGCGCACAAAAGCAGAATGATTCCCACACTCGCAGTGGTGTAACCAAACATGCGCGCTCGCCATTTTGCATCTATGCTCGTTCCAATCAAGTCCGCCCACGGCACTCCGACCAAACCATCACCGAACGCGGCAATGCCATAACAAATAAAAAACGCGATAAGGACGAGTGTGGGCTGGTCTTTACCGAGCCAAAGAATGATGCCTGCGAGGACGACGAGCGCGAACCGCACGGGGATATTCGGACCGACAAACCACCACTTTTTACGCGCATAGCGAACGATATAACGCGCGATGAACAATTGGGGCAACAAATAGCCGATGCCAAAGAGGGAACTCGCAAGCCCAATCAAAATTTCTGAAGACGTCAGATGACGCACAAAATCGGGGACAACAGTAGTCGAGCCAACGAGTCCGAGGGCGACGGTAAAGAGAATGCTATCGGTGAGAAAAAAAACAAAATTGCGACGATAGATTGGTTCGTATGGCGTTGATGGAGCTGACAGAGTTTCCGATGAGGTCATGTTGACTCGGTGCTTGTGGCAGTTCCTTTGGATTTTTCGTTCATGCGATTGTCAAAGCGCGCGACATCTACCACTACGCGCGTATGCGTTCCCTCACCAATCTTTTCGGCATCATCCCACGCTTCGACATTGAAAAATAATTTGCGTCCCTCGACGCGCGTCAATTCCGCGCGTGCGCGCACGTTCATTCCAATCGGAGTTGCCGCGAGATGTTTGACGTCCACTTCAACGCCCACTGTCGTTTGTCCTTCGGGCAACAAATCTTTGGTCGCGTTGAACGCGGCATTTTCCATCAACGCAATCATCGCGGGCGTTGCAAATCCCGCGACAAGCCCACTGCCCCAACGCGCGGCGGTGTTTTCGGAAGTGACGAGTTCGGATGATTCGCCGATAAGACCGACATAATTTTGATTCATAGATATTCCGTTACAAAAAAAGCCGAGCAGCATTTCGCTACTCGGCTATTCTACTCATAAACTATTTTCGCGCATATATGCGCACATCATGCAGGCGACGGTGCAAGCGGGGGAAATGTCCCGCGTTCGGGCGACGAGGGCGCTTCGGGTTTTTGCTGTTGCGTCGGCGCGTTCGTGCCGGAGGGGATTGGAATGTAGCGCGGGCGCTCGAATTTCGGCGCGTCCGCGAACATCGCTTCAAATTCTGCCGCATCCACTGTTTCCACTTTAATCAAACGGTCTGACAATTCTTCCAACTTGTTGCGATACTTTACGAGAATATCGTTCGCGCGTTGGTAGGCTTCGGTCACGAGACGCCGTACTTCGGCGTCGATGTCTTGTGCGACTTGTTCCGAATAATTGCGTTGTTCGGAAATTTCGCGTCCCAAGAACACCAACTCTTCGCGGTCGCCGAAGGTGCGCGGTCCGAGCTTTTCACTCATGCCGTAACGCGTCACCATCGAGCGCGCCATGTCGGTTACGCGTTCCAAATCATTCGACGCGCCCGTCGTGATTTCACCAAACGTGATTTGCTCTGCCGCGCGTCCGCCAAGCAACGCTGCCATGTCATCCAAGAATTTCGTGCGGCGCATCAAGTAACGGTCATCTTCGGGCAAGTGCATCGTAATACCGAGTGCCATGCCGCGCGACACAATCGAAACTTTGTACACCGGGTCACAGTTCGGCAGCATGCGCATTACAATTGCATGTCCTGCTTCGTGCGCAGCGATGACGCGTTTTTCGTCTTCGCTAATCACGCGACTCTTGCGTTCGGGACCCGCAATCACTTTTTCAACCGCTTCTTGCATCTCGCTCATCGTAATTGCTTTTTTGTTGCGACGCGCTGCGAGAATTGCTGCTTCGTTCACCAAGTTTTCCAAATCCGCGCCCGAGAAACCGGGCGTAGATTTTGCTACGGCAACGAGGTTAATGTCATCGCCCAATGGCTTGCCTCGCGTGTGTACTTCGAGAATGGCTTTGCGTCCAACCATATCGGGACGGTCCAAAACAACGCGACGGTCAAAACGTCCGGGGCGCAAGAGTGCCGGGTCAAGAATGTCAGGACGATTTGTTGACGCGACAATGATTACGTTCGTGTCGGTATCGAAACCATCCATCTCGACCAAAATTTGATTCAACGTTTGTTCGCGTTCATCGTGCGAACCGCCGAGACCTGCACCGCGATGGCGACCGACTGCATCAATTTCGTCCACGAAAACGATACAGGGTGAATTGCGTTTTGCCGTGTCAAACAAATCGCGCACGCGGCTCGCGCCAACACCGACGAACATTTCGACAAATTCCGAACCACTGATGCTGAAAAACGGAACGTTCGCTTCGCCTGCAACCGCGCGCGCAAGAAGCGTTTTTCCTGTGCCGGGTGGTCCGACGAGCAGCACACCTTTCGGAATACGCGCGCCGAGCGCAGTAAATTTGTCCGGCTCTTTGAGGAATTCGACAACTTCTTGCAGTTCTTGTTTTGCTTCCTCAACCCCCGCAACATCCGCGAACGTCACAGTTGGTTTGTCGCCGCTAAACATGCGTGCGCGCGATTTACCAAACGAGAGCGCTTGATTGTTTCCCGATTGCGCTTGACGCATCAGGAAAAAGAAGAGACCACCAATCAAAAGAAATGGCAGAATCGTTCCCAATAACGCGATAATGTTGTCCCACTGGGGCGGATTTTCATTGACAATGTTCGCCGCTTTCATTTGCTCGGGCGTGATGCCATAGAGCGCCAATGTTTGTTCGAGCGAGACATTGGGATTGCGGCTCATTGCCACCGAAGCCTGTTTGCCATCGCTCTTGTAGGTGACCGTAACGCTTGAACCGTTCACCGAGGTTTTGCTCAACTCGCCATTTTGGATGGCGGTCACCAAATCATTGAATTGGATTTGGCGCGTTTGCCGCGGCTGTTGAAAGATATTGAACGCAAGGGCGGCGAGGGTGACTATGATTAGCAAGTACACCAACCCGTTGCGATACCATTGATTGTTTGGATTCATTCTTGACCCACCGTTCCTTTGTGTCACATGCAATCATGCGACGCAAGAATTATATCAAAGATTCGACGCGAGACGAAACAGCCCGAAAGTCATATTTGGTCGAGTACTCTATTTACGTTCGCGCGCCCTGCTTTCCATTCAACTTGACTGTTACCTGACGCTTTGTGCTTGCGCGTATAAAGCCCAACGTCACCGAATCACCATGCTTGAATCGTTCCAGCTCGCGCGCCATTTCGCGCGGTGTCCGCACCGCTTTACCATTCACGTCGAGAATCACATCATTCAGTTTCAAACTCGCTTTCGCGGCGGGACTCTCGGGCTTGATTTCCAAAATCAAAATGCCCTCTTTATTTTCCAGCCGATTGCGCGTGATAATCCAATCCGCAATGCGCGTTTGCGTTCCGCCTAAACCCAGTGCAGGCGACGCCGACGTTTTTTCAGGGGCGATAAATTTTCCGAGAATCCGAAACGCCGTCGAAGTCGGCACAGCAAACCCGAGTCCTTGCGCGAATGGAACAATCGCGGTTGTAATTCCGACAACGCGTCCCTGTGAATCTACCAACGGTCCGCCGCTCGAACCCGGATTGATGGGCGCATCGGTTTGAATCAAATCGGTCAATTTACCGCCTTGTGGATTGGGCAATTCCCGATTCAACGCGCTTACGACACCTGATGTTACTGTCCAGCCCAAACCATACGGATTGCCCACTGCGACAACGAGTTGTCCTACTTTTAACGCACGTTCGCTCAATTCTGCGACGGGCAAATTGCGCGCGCCAATGCGAATTTCGGCAATGTCATGCGCCGCATCCGCACCGATGACACCTGCCTCAAAGTGGCGTCCGTCGGCGAGAATCACGCGCACAGTGCGCGCGCCTTGTACTACATGCGCGTTCGTGAGAATTTGTCCATCGCGGCGAAAAATGACACCACTGCCTTGTCCCTGTCCTTCCCCGCGCGCATTGCCGCGTCCGCGCGAGTGCGACGCTTCGATTTCAATTTTGACAACTGCAGGTCCAACGCGTTCCGCCGCGAAATTGACCAACGACGAATACGCGTCCAATGCTTCGGCTTCTCGTTTCACGCTTTTTGATTCCGGGCAGGCACAAGCACTGCCACTATTCATCCAAAAAATTCTTTACCAACTTGTTCACCACAAGGGGTTCTTCTTCATGTGGTAAATGCCCCGCGCTTTCGATCCATTCCAAACGCGCGTTCGGCAATTCGCGCAAATGGTTCTGCGCATGATGTGCCGGAACGACGCGGTCTTTTCTCCCCCACACAATCAGCGTCGGCACTTCTACCTTGTGCAATTCTTGTGGCACATTCGCATCGCGTTTCGATTTACTCATGGCAATCAACGCGTCATGTTGTCCGCGCACGCGCATCATCTTGTTTCGAATTTCAATGGAATCGCGCGTAATGCGTTCGGGATTGCCATACGCATAACGCACCGGATTTGCGCGGTCGCCTTGCATCTTTTCATAAATTCCCAAAACGCCGCGCGTAATTCGACGCGGGACGCGGCGGAAACCGTTGCGCGGCAGCGCGTTGTAGATGTAGGTTGCCGGTGCAATGAGTACCAGTTTGTGAACTGAATCGGGAAAATCATACGCAAACTGCAAAGCCAATGCGCCGCCCATCGAATGCCCAATAATGTCCGCTTTTGCAATTTTCTGCGCGTCGAAAAATTCTTTGAGGAACGCGGCTTGCTGTTTCATCGTGTAAATCGGGTCACGCACGCGGTCCGATGAGCCAAATCCCAAAACATCAATCGTGTACACGCGATGCTCGTGCGCCAACACATGTTCATTACGCCGCCATGTTTTGTGCGAATCCAAAAAGCCATGAATCATCACAACGGGCGTGCCTTCGCCTTGCACCGTGTAATGAATGCGCCAACCGGCTGCCGTTTTTACAAAATCACCTTCGGCAATTTCGTCGTGGGCGGTATCTTCAAACTTGTCGAGAAAACGATTGCCATAACGCAGTGCAGCATAAACGCCCGCCACCGCGCCGGCAGCCACCACACTCCAGCCAATTTTTTTCCATTGAGTGTTGTTCATGTTGAATCAAATCTCTCTTGAGAATACGTAAGCAACCTTAATGCTATATGAGATTGCTTGAGCCCAAAAATAGAAAACCCGCTTTCTTGAAGCCACCTTTTGGCACAGAAAACGGGTCATTGTTTTCACTGCAAAGTTGTGAGCAATTCGCGCACTTTTTTACTTGCCTCCACCACATACGGCGGATTGTGCGCAGGCAAAATAATTTCAAAATCGAGTTGTGCGAGCTGCGCCAGTGAGCGATAGTACGCATCAGGGTCCACAAGTGTTTGTGGCGGCGCAGTTCGAAAACCGTGTGCGCTTGCCGCAACCATATCCCCGCTAATCAATACATCGCGCCTGTGCAAACAAATGTGTCCGGGCGTATGCCCTGGCGTATGAATCACACGCCAACCGTTGATGTCTTGACCATCTTGTAAAAAATTTTCTACTTCGACCAACATTGGTTCGCCGAAACCAACGCGCGTCATCGCCGAATGAAATACGCGTTCCATGCCGCGCCGTGATTCGCGCCGCGCGCGTTTACCTGTAATGTACGGTGCGTCCGCATGATGCGCGCACGCCATTGCGCCGCTGCGCCGTTTTAATTCCCATAGCGCGCCCGTGTGTCCGATGTGATGATGCGTCAAAATAATTTTACGAATTTGAATTGGTTGCACGCCAATACTTGCCAAGTCGCGCAACAACGCGGGTGCGCGTCCTACCGCACCCGTATCCACCAACATCGGCTCGGGGCGCGCAATGTAATAGACGCGACAGCCCGCGCCTTCACTGCAAAAAATTCCTGTCCCCTTGCCGATTTCGTAAATCATCGGCGCCTCACGGCTGGACACATCGCAACATCATTTTCCTTCTTGCACAATTCCTTCAAAAAAATCTTTTTCATCGCTCGCGCGTCCCGTGCGCGATTCCGCCAACATGAACGTTTCCGTTTTCACCATGTCGAGCCACAACTCTTGGGGAATTTGGCGGAAGATGGTATTCGGTCCCAATTGTGACGCGTGACATTGCAGCGATTCCAATTTCAATTTTGCAAATTCTGCCACATCAATCCGCGTTGTAATCATATCATCCGACAACGCACGCGTGCCAAAATTTTTCAGCCATTCGGGAATTTCTTTACCCGTCTCTTCGAGATGTTGCAGATACGCGCTGAAACGCGAACGCGACCACACATTGAAATACAACTTCAACGGGGTCCATGTTTGCAGACCATTCGCAAGCTGTTCGGGAAAATATCGCGCATCGCCCGCGAGCCAAAACGCCATCAACGCCGCCTTGTGAATTTGAATGTGGTCGGGATGTCCATAGCCGCCCCACGCATCAAACGTAATCATCACTTGCGGTTTTTGTTCGCGCACAATCCGCACGACTTGTTCCGTGACCTGCATCAAATTCGCTTGATGCAAATTGTGCATATGCTCATTGTCAGGAGTACCCACCATTCCCGAATCGCGATAATCCAACATATACAAATGCCGCAAGCCGATTTTCGCCGCCGCACAACGCATTTCTGCTTCGCGTACTTGCCCTAACGTTTCGGGCGTCGCTTCCACGCCCGGCGCGATTTCACCGACCTCGCCACGCGTCGCGCAAATGAGTGTGGTCTTCACCCCCTGCCGCGCGTATTTTGCAAACGAACCACTCACGCCCTGTTCATCATCAGGATGCGCGTAAATTGCCATAATCGAAAGTTGGTCAGCCACATCAACCCCTTGGATTTCAGATTTTAGATTTCAGATTGAAAACGCACGACTATTATACGCAAAACGCGCCGTTTGTTACGACGCGTTCATCTTTTCTTCCAAGTGCGCTCTCACACTTGCCCACTCATCATCGAGAATGGAATAAAACACACTCGAACGCTGATACCCGTTGTACATAATGACGACCCGCCGCCACACGCCTTCACGCACGGCGCCGATGCGTTCAATCGCGCGCTGCGAACGTTCGTTGCGCAAATCGGTTTTCAAGGAAACACGAATACAACCGAGCGTTTCAAACGCATGTTGGAGCAATAGATATTTGCACTCGGTGTTGAGCGGCGTGCGCCAAAAATTTTTGCCGAGCCATGTCCAACCGATTTCCACATGGCGGTCATTCGGAGAAATATCGAGATAGCGCGTACTGCCAATCGCTTTGTTTGTCGCGCGGTCAATGATGGCAAAGGGTAAAAACAATCCGCGCGCTTGTCCATCCAACGCGTCTTGCATCCAGGCGCGCACATCATCCACCTTTGTCGGCGTGGGCGCGGGCATATACCGCCAAATTTCCTCTTCTTGCGCGACATCAAACAATTCATCCGCGTGCGCGAGCTTAAGCGGTTCGAGTCGCGCCCATTTACCTTCGAGCGTTACAGGTGTGTTGTATCGAGACATGCTTAACCTTGCAGATGTTGTTCAAAAAACGCGAGCGTTCGTTTCCACGCGTCCGCGTCCACGTTTGCGTCATAGCCATTCGCATCGCGTTTGAACATGGAGTGAATTCCGTTCGCGTACATTTTTATATCGTGTGGGATTTTATATTCATCCAACACCACATCCAACTTTTTTCCATCGCCCGTTGCAAAATCTTTTTCTGCCCAACTTCCGACAATCGGACATGCGCGTTGTACGGCATCGAGCGGGCGTGGATTTTGCCCTGACACAATCGAAATCGCGCGTACGTTTCCATCCAAACACGCGAGCTGTAACGCAAAACTTCCGCCCAAACAAAAACCCATCGCGCCCACACGTTGCGCGTCCACTCCATCTACACGTTGCAAAAATTCAAACACTGCGCGGACATTCCGCGCCGTGCCATTGTTCAACGGCACAATGAGCAAGCCATAAAACGCGCGGAACATGCAGATTATTCTGTTGCCATCGGAAAACAAATCCGCCGCAAGCGCGACGTATCCTGCGTCCGCAAAACGCTCTGCCATCTCGCGCATGTTTTCGTTCAAGCCGTATGCTTCATGCAACAACAACACCGCAGGCGCGGGCAACCGCGCGGGCTTGACGAGATAGCCGCTAAAGGCATGTCCTGCTTTTTCAGGATGCGGAATAGAAACGGTGTGCGCGATGTGTGTATTCATTTCTTACGCAGGCAGCAATTGCGGCTGGGCATCCACATCTTCAAAATCAATGTCGCGGCGGAATTGGCTCATGTACAAATCGTGATAGAACCCACCGGCTTTCAACAGGTCATCATGCTTACCGCGTTCGATAATTTCTCCATCTTTCAACACCAACACCATATCTGCATGTCGAATCGTCGAGAGCCGATGCGCGATGACGAATGATGTCCTTCCGCTTAGCAAGTGTTCCAACGCGCCTTGAATCAAACGCTCCGTGCGCGTATCCACCGACGACGTGGCTTCATCCAAAATCAAAATGCGCGGTTGTGACAACGCCGCGCGCGCAATCGCAATCAATTGCCGTTGTCCTTGCGAAAGACCACTGCCGCGTTCGCCCAACATTGTATCGTATCCGTCCGGCAATCGGTCAATGAATGAATCTGCGTGCGCGAGTTTTGCTGCCGCGTAAACTTGTTCGTCCGTCGCCTCCGGTCTGCCGTAACGGATATTTTCTTTGATGGTTGTGCTAAACAAAAATGAATCTTGCAGTACCACGCCAATTTGTGCGCGCAAACTCGCGGCGGTCACATCGCGCACATCCATTCCATCAATTGTCACCGCGCCTTGTGTGACATCATAAAAACGCGGAATCAAATTCACAATCGTCGTCTTGCCCGCGCCGGTCGGTCCGACAATCGCAATCGTTTGTCCCGGTTCCGCCACAAGATTCACATCGCGCAAAACGGGCTGCCCCGGTTCATACTCCGCATACACATTATCAAACACAACGCGCCCGCGAATTTCGGGCATCGGTTGCGCGTTCGGTTTGTCCACAATGTCGGGTTCGGTATCGAGCAATCCAAAAATACGTTCGCCGCCAGCAATCGCGCTTTGCACATTCGTCCACATCGTCGCGATTTGCGAAACGGGCATGTTAAAGCGCTGCGTGTATCCGATGAACGCAATAATCAGACCGAGCGTCACAGACGCGCCAAACAAATTTTGTCCGCCCAACAACAACAGTCCACCAACGCCCGCGACAATCGCAAGTGAAACATAACCGAACGCTTGCAGCGTTGGCTGAAGTGCGCTCGTGTACGCCACCGCGCGAATACTCGCGTCGCGCGACGCGGCATTCGATTCATTGAACGCTTGAATGTTTTCGTCTTCGCGATTGAAGGCTTGGGCTTCGCGCACCGCCGAAATGCTTTCTTGCAAATTCGCGTTCACATCACCGACAGAGGCGCGCACCTGACGAAATGCTTTGCGCGCTTGATTGGAAAACCATGAGGTTGCAAAAAACATGAACGGCACAACGGCGAGCGAAATCAACGCGTACCCAAAACTTTCCGACAACATCTTGAACGTAATCCACACAATCAACAGGGAACCGGAGACCACGCTCACCAATGGAAAACTTACCGCTTGTTGAATCGAATCGGCATCATTCGTAATGCGGCTCATCACATCGCCCGCTTCATGTTTCGTGTAATAGCCGAGCGAGAGACGATGAATGTGTTGAAACACATCGAGACGCATGCGGCGCAAAACATTTTGTCCCGCGTACGTCATCAAATAAAACATGGCGCCCGTCAACGCGGAACTGCCGACAAACAACCCAACCATAATCAACACCAGTCCGCCAAGTCCCGCGATGTAATCGTTCGCGGTCCATTGCGGATTGACTGTGGTGTACCAACAGCCCACGCTCGATTGCGCGACAGCAGCATTCGGAATTATTTGTTGACTCAATGCTGCTTGCGTCGCGGGCGTGAGAAAACAATTCACTGCTTGTCCTGTCAAATCGGGAATCAATACTTGAAACCATGTACTCACAACGACCAACACCAACACTGCGGCGAGGACGTACCAATAATTTCGAAAGTACATCCAAAACCGCGCCAGCGTCGCACCGACGCTTTTTGGTTTCACCGCTTCGCGTTGTAAAAGGGCATCGCGCCCACCCATGAACATATTGTTTAGCAATGAGTGCTGAGGACTGTGCGATGAGCGGCGCAGTCCTCAGTCCTCATCCCTTTGCACTCTCTGTCGCATCACTCATCAATTGCGACGAATAAATCTCTGCATAAATTTCTGACGATTCGAGCAATTCTTCGTGCGTGCCGCGCGCAACGATTTGTCCCTTGTCGAGAACGAGAATTTGGTCGGCGTTGACGACGGTGCTGATGCGCTGCGCGATTACGAACGAGGTGCGCCCCTTCATTAAAGTATCCAACGCTTGTTGAATTTTGTATTCCGTCGCCAAATCCACGCTGCTCGTCGAATCGTCGAGAATCAAAATGCGCGGATTCAGCAATAACGCGCGCGCAATCGCAATGCGCTGTTTTTGTCCGCCCGAAAGCGTCGAACCGCGTTCGCCGACGGGTGTGTCGTATCCTTCGGGAAACGACATGATGAAATCGTGCGCGGCGGCGGCTTGCGCGGCGGCAATCACTTGTTCGAGCGTCGCGTCCGGTTTGCCGAACGCGATATTGTCGCGAATCGTTCCGGTGAATAATGTTGTCTCTTGCAGTACGATACCAATGTTGGCGCGCAAGCTTTCGAGCGTCACATCGCGCACATCCTTCCCATCAATCAGCACACGCCCATCGGTGACATCATAAAAACGCGGAATGAGATTGATGATGGTTGTTTTCCCGCTGCCCGTTGCGCCAAGCAGTGCAACCGTTTGCCCCGCTTGCGCGTCGAATGAAACGTGATTGAGTACCGCGTCGCCGCCTTTGAAATAGCGAAACACCACATTATCAAATTTCACATCACCGCGAATTTCCGGCAATGCAAGCGCGTTCGGTTTGTCCTCGACCTCATTTTTCGTATCGAGAATTTCAAAAATGCGCTGCGCCGACGCGTTCGCTTGCGACATCAGGTTGATGATGAAACCGAGTTGTCCCAATGGAAAAAACACGAACGCGAGATAGAGTGAGAATTTTGTATATTCGCCGAGCGTCAACGTCTGCTCGATAATCTGCCGTCCCCCGAAATACAATACGGCGGCTTGTCCCAAATTCGCAATGAGAAACACAATCGGAAAGAGGAACGAAAAAATCCGCGACACGCGCAATTGCTGTCCGAGCAAATCTTCGGCGGTGCGCGCAAAACGCGTTTGCTCATGCGGCTCGCGCGCAAACGCGCGCACTACTTTCAAGCCCGCGAGATTTTCTTGCAGCACCGTATTCAGCGCGGAAATTCGCATCTGCACTTGAATAAACAACGGCTGTGTAATCGCGCCAAAAATCAAAAAGACGACGAACGCCACCGGCAGAATTGGCAGCACCACCAGCGTCAACGCGGAATTGGTCAGCCACAACACAATCAAGGCGGCGACGAGCAGCACGAGCGATTGTGCCGCAATCACCAAGCCTTGTCCGATGAACAAACGCACCTTTTCCACATCATCCGTTGCGCGAATCATCAATTGCCCGGTCTGATTCTTGTCGTGGTAACTGAATGACAAACGTTGAATTTTTGCAAAGAGCTCATTGCGAAAATCATACGCGACGTTTTGCGATACGCGTTCGGCGTTGAACGATTGAATGAACGCAAAAATCGCGAGCAGGACCGCAAAGCCAACAATCGCTGCTATCGCAAGCAGGATGTCACCATTTGCGTTCGCTTGCGCCGAGGTCAATTCCGTAACCGTTTTGCCGAAACGCTGCGCGGCTGCCGCTTGCACCGCCTCAGGCAATTTCAAAATTACACCCGCCGCATACACGCGCGTAATCGTGTCAAGGATATTTTGTACCAATTGCGGCACGACGAGTTGTGCGGCAGTGGCGATAAATAACGAACCATACGCGAGAAAAACCAACCAACGGTAGCGTCCCACGTATTGAATCGCGCGCCCCAGCGTTTTGAAATCTGTTTTCTGTTGTGGGCGCCCACCGAAACCGCGCTGCGTTCCACCGCGCCCATTGTTTGACGTTCGAGTTGCTTGCATAAATTCGCGAATCGCAGATCGCGAATCGCAAACGGCGCTGTGCCATTCGCGATTTGCTGCCTGCTATTGTAATTTCCTGACTTGCGGAATCTTCCAAAACACAAAAACCGAAAACGCGAGCGAAATCAACGCCCCGGTCAGGACGGTCAATGGTTCCCCAAACCGTTCTGCCATTGCGCCTGCCAACAGCGAACCAATCGGCATCCCGCCGAAAAACGTAAGAGTGTAAATGCTCATCACGCGCCCGCGTAAATTGTCTTCGACGAGATGCTGCGTCAACACATTCAACAAATTAAACATCACCATAAAACCCCAACTCATTCCCACTAAGACCAAAAGCGATAACGGAACGACTTGCACAAACGAAAACACAATCAAGAGTGTCGGAAAGACAAACGAACCAACAGTCATCAGCACGCCTTTGCGTTTGAAATTTCCGAGCGATGCAATCATCAACGCGCCGCTCAACGCGCCAATGCCGCGCGCCGACTGGAGCAAACCGTTCGTCGTCGCGTCGCCGCCAAGAATGGTCACTGCCCATGCCGGCAGCAGCGTCACGAACGACAGCCCAAAAACACTTGTCACACCGGCAATCAAAATCAATGTACGAATCAGCGAGTGATGCCGCACATAATTCAAACCCTCTTTCAAATCTTCCAGCGGCGATTTCGCGCTCGCTTTGATTTCCTGTTTTTCAATTCGCATGAACCATAACGCAATCAACACGCCCAAATACGAAATGCCGTTAATGGCAAAACACCACGCCGGTCCAAATGCCGCATACGTAATACCCGCGACCGTCGGACCGACCACCGTCGCCATTTGAAACATGGTCGAATTCATCGCAATCGCATTCGACATGTGTTCGCGGTCAACCATTTCGCGCACGAAGGAAATCCGCGCGGGCGCGTCGAACGCGTTCACGATTCCGGAAAGAAACGCGAGGACGACGATATGCCACGGTTCGACCAATTTGGTCGCAACCAACGCGGTCAGCGCAAACGCAAAAATCATCTGCCCTGTATTCGCCAGCATCAACAACATGCGGCGCGGGAAGCGGTCTGCAATCACACCACCGTACAACATCAAGAACCATGACGGCACACCTGCGGCGAACCCAACAATGCCCAAATACGCGGGCGAGCCGGTCAGTTGGTAAATGAAAAATCCTTGCGCCGTCGTCTGCATCCACGTGCCGACGAGCGAGACCAATTGTCCCAAAAACCAGAGACGATAATTGTAAAAATGGAGCGCTGCGAACGTCTTGGTCATTCGTCCGTTCAACATCGCCCACCTGCCGCGTTGAACCTGCGAATCTGCCATACGCTACCCCTTGCCCAAAATTACTTTGTATCCTTCCCGAAAGGTCGGATATTTTAATTTCACGCCGAGTTCATTTTTGATTTTGTCATTGACACAAAAATAATTGCCCGTCAATAACCCAATCACATTTTCGCTCAATTGATATTGCTGCTGTCCCGACAGAGAATTCATCGCGCGCCCAAACACACCAAACGCGCGCGCGGCATTCACTTCCAAATTCAACGGCAGCGCTGTTCCCGATGCCGCGCAAATTTCCTCGAAAAATTTTCGCTGAATCACCGGCAAATCATCTGCCGCAAGATACACGCTGTCCGCATTTGCGCGTTCCATTGCCGCTACCAACGTCTCAACCAAATCGTCCACGTGAATGCGGCTCTGCCAATTTTCGCCGCCGTTCAACAAACGCAAACGATTTTCCTTGAGCGCAGGAATAAAATCGCGCCCATTGCCGTACACACTTGCCACACGCAGCGCAATAGACGGAACACTTTCGCGCGCCAATTTTTCCGCGTCCACTGTAATTTTTCCGAGACCGTAGGTCGGTTTCGACGCGGACGTTTCGGTTAATCTATCTGCTGCTTTGGGATAGCCATACACGGAAACGTTGGAACACCAAATATATTTTTTCAACACCGCGCGGTCCACATGCCGAAATAAATTTTGCGCGCCGTCGAGCAAAATCGCTTTCGATTCGGATGGTTCGATGCGGCATGACGCGACGACATTGAAGATTATTTCGCAGTCGTCCGCGACATTTTTCAAACTCGCTTCATCACGCACATCGCCGACGCGCAAATCCATCCCCAATTTTTCTAACGCAATGCCGCGTTCCACCTCGCGCACGAGTCCGCGCACGGCATGTCCGCGTTCAAGCAATGCTTGTACGAGATGTGAACCCGTGTATCCATTTGCGCCAAGAACAAGAATGTTCATATTGAATCGTGCAGAACAAATTTGAAATTTGTCCTACGGCTGTAATCCCTTGATTTCAAAATACTGCGCCACGTCATTTCCAGAAAACGGTCTGCCGTGTCCACTGTACAAAATGCGCGGCTGTCGCGCATTCACTTTTCGCAAGGAATCGTATGCGAGCGCAATATCTTCGCCATACATCGGCATCCCCACGCGAATCTGATTTATCAACACATCGCCGATGAACATTACACCATCCGCCAACTCGAGCGACAATGAACCGAGCGTATGTCCGGGCGTACAAAGCACACACGCATTCAAACCAAAATCATTCAGCGTCTGTCCTTCGTCCAAAAAAATATCCGGCTCGAACGCGCGATATTTCATCTGCATCCCTGAACGATTAAACACCTGCTCGAAAATTTTTCCGGCAATACCGCGTCCGTGCGGCATGTTGTGTTTGCCCGCGCGCGCTTTTTGCGCGTCAGCGCGATGCAGCGCAATCGGCGCTCCGGTTTGTCGCCGCAGTTCCGCCGCGCTGCCCGCGTGGTCCATGTGAACATGCGTGAGAAAAATCAAGCGCACGTCGCGCGGCGTGCGTCCGATTTGCTCAATCGTTTGCAACACCTCGCGCGCCGCGTTCCAAAATCCCGTGTCAACAATGACAATGCCGTTTTCGTTTTCAACCAAATAAATGTTCGCGATGAGCGATTGAATCGTGTGAATAAACAATGTTTTTATTTTGTCATTTCGAACGCAGTGAGAAATCTCCATGTGCAAAGACTAGATTTCTCGCTCCGCTCGAAATGACACTTTTATTCGTACTGCAGTGCATCAATTGGATGCAACGCGCTCGCGCGCCATGCGGGATACAATCCAAAAAATAATCCGACGCCAACCGAAAAGCCGACTGCCAAAGCCACCGCGCTCAATTGAACAACGGTAGTAATCACACCCGTTGACGTTACCGCTTGCGCGATTCCCGCGCCCAACAAAATTCCGACAATGCCGCCGCTTACACTCAACGCAATCGCTTCCATCAAAAATTGGACCAAAATATCGCGCCGTTTTGCGCCCACCGCTTTGCGAATCCCAATTTCGCGCGTGCGCTCCGTGACGCTGACGAGCATGATATTCATAATGCCGATGCCGCCGACGAGCAGCGAAATCGCCGCAATCGAACCGAGAAAAATCGTAAGGATGCTTGTGATTTGCGAAAGCGCGCCGAGCAAATCTTTTTGCGACGCGACGGAAAAATCATCTTGTTGAAATTTGATATTGTGGCGTTGCCGCAACTCTTGCGTAATTTGTGACACAGCTTGGTCGGCGCGGTCTTCGGCGCGCGCCGAAACATAAATCACCGAGACGCGCCGCTGCCCATTCGACGTGAGCGATTGCGTGCCAAACAAACGCGTTTGCGCGGTACGAATCGGAATGAAAATTACGTCATCTTGATTCTGTCCAAAAAATCCCGTGCCGCCTTTTTCTTTCATTACACCAACCACTTTGAACGGCACGCGGTTGATTTTGATAGTTTGCCCGAGCGGGTCATTCGCGCCAAACAGTTGTTTGGTCGTCGCCGTTCCCAATACCGCGACGCGCGCAAGAGTTTCATTGTCGCGCGCATCCACAAATCGTCCTTGCCCCACATAAAAATTTCGCACTTGTTGATAATCAGGCGTTGTGCCTGTCACGGCGGTATTCGTATTGTTCCCGCCCGCGACGACTTGAACATTCGCTTGAAACACCGGCGCGACGCGCGCAATATCGGGACAACACGCGGAATCAAACAACGCGTCCGCGTCCTCCAACGTCAACGTCGTCGCCGCGCCGACTGCGGAACGCACGCCATTTTGTTGAAAACTGCCGGGCGCGACAAAAATTAAATTAGAGCCGATGCCTTGCACTTGTTCCGTAATCGCCGCGCTCGCGCCCTGCCCCACCGCGAGCAATGCAATCACTGCTGCGACGCCGATAATCACGCCAAGCATCGTCAACCCCGCGCGCAATTTATTCGCGCCGAGCGCGCGAAACGCGATGCGAAAAGTTTCCAGTACGTTCATGTTGCTTTGTCATTTCGAGCGGAGCGAGAAACCTCCAATTGAAAAGATAGATTTCTCACTGCGTTCGAAATGACAGTTGTCTTTAATTTCCTTGTGGCGTCGCGGTCGCGCCAAAGCCGCTGAAACGCGGCGCGGACGACGGCAGTGCAATCGTCAACACTTGCGCGCCTTCATTCAAACCCGAAAGAATTTCCGTTTCTTGGTCGTTCGATAAACCGAGCGTAACCACAACTTCTTTCAATTCGTTATTTTCCAAAATTGTCACAAGCCGTTTGCTGCCTTGCGCGCGAATCGAACGCGTCGGAATCAACAAGACATTTTCTTGGCGCGCGACTTGGACATTTGCATTCGCCGTCATGCCCGCTTTGATTGGCACATTGTTCGTCGTCACGTCAATCAACACATCGTAATTCACCACACCTTGCACCGTCGTCGCGGCAGGCGCGATTTCGCGCACAACACCGTTGACTTGCTCACCGGGAAACGCGTCGAGGTCGAGCGTTACAGGTTGTCCGACTTGTACGCGCGGAATATCGGTTTCGTCAATGCTCAATTTAATTTCCAAATGTTCCAAGTCTGCGATGGTGATAACGGAACGTCCGGCTTGAACGAACGCGCCTTGTTCTACATCAACCGCGGTGATGGTCCCGTTCACCGGCGCGACCAGCGTTGCTTCATTCACGCGTTGCTTTGCCAAATCACGCGCGGCGCGCGAGGCGGCGGCTTGTGCCTCTGCTTGTGCAATATCTTCTGCCGTCGCCGACAATCGCACCAATGCCTCTTTTGCCTGTTCGATTTGCGCCTGCGCGCGCACCAAATTTTCTTGTGTCGGCTGCAACCGTGCGAGCGCGTCTTTTGCCTGCTGCACTTGTGCGGTTGCAGCTTTTAATTGCGCGTCCGTCGGATTGAATTTTGCGTTGAACGCGTTCAGTGCTTTTTGATAATCGAGCGTCGCGGTTTGCAGCTGTAACGCTTGCGGCGTCTGCGCGCTAAAGGGATTCGACGCGCCGCCGATGCGGTCATACGCGGCTTGCGCCTGATTCAGCGCGGCTTGCGCTTTGTCCAAATCCGCTTTTGCAATCGCCAATTCCGTCGCGTCGGGTTTCAATAATTTGTTGTACTGCGCGAGCGCGGAATTGACGTTTGCTTGCGCCGCCGCAATCGAACTCTGGGACGGATTTTTCAACGCATCGTACGCCGCTTGCGCAGATGCAATTTGCGCTTGCGCAGACGCGAGCGCGGAATCGCTCGGACCTTTTTTCAATTTCGTCAGCGTTGCTTCGGTCGCGGCGAGATTCGCTTCGGCTTGCGCGAGCTGCAATTCCAATGAAGCGGTATCGAGTTGCGCGAGCGTTTGTCCCGCGTGTACGACATCGCCGCGCTTGACGAAAATTTTTGTGACGCTGCCATTCGCCAAAAACGCGATAGAGGTAACAGTTTGCGATTCAATTGCACCGGTCGCGCTCACCGTCGCAATCAATGTGCCGATGCGCGCAAGCGCAATGTCCGCTTCGGTAAATTGCGGACGCGCTGCGTTTGCTTTGTTGATTTGTTGCCAGACGAGCAAGCCGATTGCGCCAACCAAAATCAACGCGCCCAAAATAATTATCCAACGCCGATTCATGCCGAATTCTCCGGGTTCGTCAAATACAATTCCAACAATGAAACCAATTCTTGGACTTTAGCGACTGTCATGTGTGCGGCAGCTTGGCGCACGTGTTCACTCCGCGCGGTATGGATGCGCTTTAAAAATGCAGTGCCTTGTGGCGTAAGTTGCACAGAAACTTGGCGGCGGTCTTGTCCGCCGCCGAATTTACGGACCACAAAATTTTTTTTCTCTAAACGGTCAATATGTCCCGTCATGGTCGTGTTGCGTTGTTCCAAATGTTTGGCAAGCGCGCCCATCGTCGTCGCGCCGCCGAGTTGTGCCAAATGGGACAACACCATGAACGGCGCAACTTCGAGTTCGTCGGCGCGCAGTGCCTGTTTGAGCCAGACGCGTTCTTGCCACATCAAACGGCGCACATTGCGGTCGAGCGCATCAAGGTGCGTCGCGCGGGTTTTGCGGGTTGCTTTCATGAAAAATAGGGAATCATACAAAATACGGCAGCGGAATTATTACGCATCTCGAAATATATGCGTTATGGAATATCCTGTCAAGGGAATATGCAGGAATCTCCACAATTGCCACTGCAGCCCGCCCTTACTGCATGACCAATCGAATTTCCGCGCGAAAGCCCATTTATTCGGGAATTTGTTCCAGCCACGCGCGCAGGACGGCATGAAACGCGGCAGGTTGTTCCAACATCACCATATGTCCGGCGTTTTCGATGACGGTGAGTTGAGCGTGAGGAATGTTTTGGACGAGAAATTCGGAAGATTTGGGGGGAGTCATTTTGTCTTGGCGCCCGCAGATGACGAGGGTAGAGGTTGTAATTTCGTGAATGCGTTGGCGCACATCAAACGCGTCGCACGCGGCAAAATCACCATACGTGACGACGCTGCCTGTTTTGCGTAACTGCTCGAGACTTTTTTCTTGCAGCAGTTGCGGCGCATCGAGCGCGTAATAATTTTCCACGAGAACGCGCGCGGTATTTTCAAAATCGCTTTTTATCCCGTCCAAAAATTGGGGCGCAACGCGCAATTTCGCGCCCGTTCCTACCAACACCAATCCGGCGACCCGTTCCGAACATTCCAGCGCGAGCGTTTGGACAATCGCGCCGCCCATCGAATGTCCCACAAACACTGCGCGCTCAATTCCCGACGCGTCCAAAAATTCGCGCAGCGCTGTTACGTATTCATCAATCGTTGTGCGTCCCGCGCCGATGGAGCGTCCGTGTCCGGGCAAATCCAATGCAAGGGTGCGCGCGAGATTGGCAAACGCGGCGAGTTGTCCATTCCATAACAAGTGACTGTCACCTGCGCCGTGCACAAAAACAAGCGGTGCGTGAGAATGAACCGGCTCATTCCCGCGCACCGCATAATGAATTTCTTGATTGGAAATTTTAATGCGTGGCATTTTGCAAAGCCGCGTATCCTTGATGCTCCAAATTCGCGAGAAATTTTTCTGCTTCCATCGCCGCCATGCAGCCGAATCCCGCCGACACAATTGCTTGTTTGAAAATGTGGTCGTGCGCTTCGCCCGCCGCAAACACGCCGGGAATCTTTGTGTGCAACCGTTCGTCCACTTTTAGATAATTTTCTTCATTCATGTCGAGCTGCCCTTGAAACAACTCGGTATTTGGATAATGCCCGATATAGACAAAGACGCCGGAAACGGGCAAGGCGCTTTTTGCGCCCGTTCGCACATTCGTCAAATCCAACGTGTTCACCGTGCCATTGCCGCGAATGTCATCCACGACAGAGTCCCACACGAATTTGATTTTTTCATTTTCACGCGCACGTTCTTGCAAAATCGGCTGTGCGCGCAATTCACTGCGGCGATGGACAATATGCACTTGAGACGCAAAGCGCGTGAGAAACAATCCTTCTTGTAGCGCGCTGTCACCGCCGCCAATGACTGCCACATCTTTGCCGCGAAAGAAAAAGCCGTCGCACGTCGCGCAGTACGATACGCCACGCCCCGTCAATTCCATTTCGCCGGGAACACCCAAACGTCGCGGGGACGCGCCGGTAGCAATGATGACACTTTTCGCTTCATAACGCGCGCCGTTTTCTGTATCGAGCGTGAATGGGTGGGATTGAAAATTCACCTTGTTCACGTGGTCCACTTCAAAACGCGCGCCAAATTTTTCTGCTTGCTGTTTCATCAATTCCGTAAGTTCGGGTCCCGTGATGCCATCGGGAAAGCCCGGATAATTTTCCACTTCATTCGTCAAGGCAATTTGTCCACCAAACTCGTTGCCGCTGATGAGCAGTGGATTCAAATTTGCGCGCGCGGTATACAACGCGGCGGTCAGCCCCGCAGGTCCCGAACCGATGATGATGACGTTTTCAGCCATAGATGTTTATACAATTGTCATTTCAAGCGATTCGCTGATTACAGCGAGCGACAAAGTTCATCGCAACTGCGCTTCGAAATGACAGAGTGGCAAGATAAAGAAATTCTATCACACGCTTACGTGCGATTCAAATCGCCGCGCGCAAAAAAAATCGCGCTTGACGCGACAAGTCCGGCTGTTTCTGCGCGCAAGATGCGATTGCCGAGCGTAATCGGCCGTGCGTCTTTTTTGCGCGCGTCAGCAATTTCATTTTCCGTAAAGCCGCCTTCGGGTCCGATGAAAAGGTGAATCGTTGTGGCATCGGAATTTGCGAGAACGGTTTGCAAATCAAATTTTGTTTCTTGTTCCCACGCAATCAACACCAATCCACCATATTGAGGCGCGACGCGCAGCGCGTGCGGCAAGAGTTGGTGTCCGTACATTGGCGGTATCTTACCGCGTCCTGCTTGCTCTGCCGCTTCCGATACGATGTGTGACCAGCGCGTGAATTTGTTTTTGCCAACGTCTTGGACACTGCGTTCACTCACAATCGGTGAAAACGCGGCGATACCAAGTTCTGTTCCTTTTTGTAGAACCCACTCGAATTTATCAGCTTTCAATAACGCTTGATACAAAATAATCTGTGTGCGCGGTTCGCCTGTCGCGGCGCGCTGTTCCACAATGTCGCCGCGCGCCTCATCGCGCATTACGTGTTGCAACACGACACGATATTCATTCCCTGCATTATCCAAAACAACGATTTCCTCGCCCGCGCGCATACGCAACACATCGCGCAATTGATGTGCTTGCGCGTCGGTGAATTGAACAACACCATTTTGAATCGAATCGGGCGAAACAAAGAAACGATGCATCAAGAATGTAAGGGGGAAGCATTGTGCGTTGCAGAGCAACGCGAGCCAATGCATCGCCCCTACGCATGACGATAGACCATCACCAACCAATCTTCTTCTTGCATTTTTTCGACGAGCATCATCGCTTGTGCGTGCATCGCGTTTTCTACTAAATGTGCGCGTTCCACGAGAATGCCCGAGGCAATGAACACGCCGTCGTTTCGGACATGTTGAATTAGCGCGGGCGCGAGTTCGGCAATCGTATCCGCGAAAATGTTGGCGACGACAATTTCAAACAACTGCGGTGACGTTTCCATCTCGATACTCTGGCGCGTTACGGAAATTTTTTCGCTCAATCCACTTGCTTGAACATTTTTCCGCGCGGTTTCTACCGCAATCGGGTCAATGTCGCGCGCATCCACAAAACGCGTGCCGAGTTTTGCCGCGCCGATGGCGAGAATGCCCGAGCCCGTTCCCACGTCGAGCATTTCACAATTCGGCGTCACATATTTTTCCAACATTGCCAAACATAGCCGCGTTGTTGGATGCAAACCTGTGCCAAACGCCATGCCCGGGTCGAGTTCGATGACGATTTCATTTTCGCGCGCGTTGTATTCGAGCCACGATGGTTTGATGACCGTACGCGCGCCCACATGCAGAACGTTGTAAAATTTTTTCCACGCGTTGGCGTAATCTTCTTCGGCGAGTTCGCGCATTTCCAATTCGCCGAGCGGACGCAACATGCCGAGCGCCCACACGGAGCGTTCGATGGCGCGACGTTTTTCGTCGAGCGTTTCATCATTCAACAAAAACGCGCGCACGGTGAACGGGCGCGCGGCGTCAATGGTTTCGCCCTGTTCTGGCATAATGACTTGCTCAATGACTGCGCCGCCATACGCGTATTCATTGAGCGCGGCGGCGAGGGCTTCCGCGCTTTCGGCATCCGCGCAGATGGCAAGTTCGATGACGTTCATAAAAAAATTGAAATAGAAATGAAACCCGTCCTGACAGGACGGGTTTCATTTCTATTTCGACTTAACCACCCATAATCGCGTCTTTGAGTTGGTCGAGCAAGCCCTTGTCTTCGTTCGGCACTTGACCATCTGTGGTGCGCGCAAATTCGCGCAAGAGCGCTTTTTGTTTTTCGGAAAGATGTGTCGGAATTTGTACGTTCGTGGTGACAATCAAATCGCCGCGCCCACTGCGTTTCAAATTTGGCACGCCTTTGTTTTTAATGCGAAATTGTTTGCCGTGTTGTGTGCCTGCGGGAATTTTGAGTGACTCGTCACCGTCAAGTGTTGGTACCGCCACTTCATCGCCGAGCGATGCTTGTGCGATATTCAATGGCAACGTGTACAACAAATCTTGATTGTCGCGTTGAAATTGCGGATGCGGCTTGATAGCGATTTGGACGTACAAATGTCCGCTCGGTCCGCCGCTCGTTCCCGATTCGCCTTCCGCTTGCAAACGAATCTGTGTGCCTTCGTCCACACCGGCGGGAACTTTGACCACGAGCTTTCGCATCACTTGCACGCGTTTTTGTCCGCCACATTCGTGACACGGCGTCGCGATAATTTCGCCTTCGCCGTTGCAACGCGGACAAGGGGCGACATTGATAAATTGTCCAAAGATAGATTGGGTCGCGCGGCGCACTTCACCGGTGCCGCGACATTGCGGGCAGCGCGTCGGCGATGTGCCGGGTTCAGCGCCGCTGCCTTTGCAAGAATTGCATGTTTCGAGACGCGGGACAGAAATTTCTTTATCTGCGCCAAAAACCGCTTCTTCAAATTCCAATGTCAGAGTTGTTTTGAGATGCGCGCCGGGCTGCGGTCCGCGCCGGGTGCGCGTGCGTGCGCCAAAGCCCGCGCCAAAGATGCTTTCAAAAATATCGTTGAGCGGAATATCGCTAAAGCCACCGTCAAAATTCCCACTCACACCCGCTTTGCCAAAACGGTCATACGAAGCGCGTTTGTCCGGGTCCGACAAGACTTGATATGCTTCATTAATTTCTTTGAATTGCGTCGCCGCATCCGGCTCTTTATTCACGTCCGGATGGTACTGTCGCGCCAATTTATAAAACGAGCGTTTAATTTCTTCCGCCGAAGCGGTTCGCGATACATTGAGAACTTCGTAATAATCACGCGTGGCTGTCATATTTTTTCAGGACCTGCTTTCAGATAGACAAGTATTATATTCAATCCAGTCACTTTGCCAACCTGAAATTTCAGATGTGCTATACTTGATTTCGCTCCGCAAGCAATGCCTGCAACTATGTTACGCTTTCTCGCGCTTTTGGTTATCCTCTGTTTATTTCTCGCCGCGTGCAGTTCCACCCCCGCAGCCGCGCCCACCCAAGCATTTGCGCGTCCATCCGCAACATTGGAACGTCCGCCTGTACGCACGTCACTACTCGACGGTACGCCCCCCCCCGCACCGCCAATTGCCGGTAAATTTATTTTTGCGCCGGGCGATGGCAGCATTTGGGTGCAGGACCCCGCGAATGGAAAACCAACGCCCGTGATTAAACCGTCACCCGAATTGTTTGCGGACGCCCCGAATTGGTCAACCGATGGAAAGACATTTGTGTACGTACGCAGCAGTTTGACCGCGCAAGGCACCGCGCAAAACGCGATTTATCGCGCGAATGCAGACAGCACAAACAATCAACAACTCGCGCTGCCGCCGAATAATAAAACGTCATTCAATTGGCCCCATTCGTCGTGGGATGGAAAATGGGTGTACTTTACTGCGTCCTATCCCGTGCCGCCGAACAAACAACATTCGGAAATTCAACGTATTCCGGTGGGGGGGGGGGAACCGCAAAAAGTTATCGAGGACGCGCGCATGTCCACCGAATCGCCGGATGGAAAACAAATCGCGTTCATCCGTTTTAATTTCGACACGTTCACCGGCGGCTTGTGGGTCGCGGACATGGATGGAAAAAACGCGCGCCCGATTTTGAATGATGATGTATTTATCATGATTTCCGCGCCGCAGTGGTCGCCCGATGGCTCGCAAATTTTATTCGCGGCATCGGGTCCGAATACGCGCCCGCTGCCCGGGATTCAATCGTTTCACGCGCCGCAATGTTCGCCGCAATTGTTGTGCCTGTTTGCGAAACCCGCGCACGCGGACGGTTTGCCGTGGGACTTGTGGACCGTCACTCCGGATGGGACAAAATTTACGCGGCTCACGGAAATTGGTGCAGACAGTCCTTGGCCCGCGTGGTCACGCGACGGAAAACAAATCGCGTTCTTTGATACGAGCGGACAATATCTCCTCGACATTCCGAGCAAAGTGGTTTCCCAAATTACGCGGAATGGCGGACATGGCGTGTTTGGCTGGTGGCAGCAAAACTGAAAACGAAAAACCCGTCGAAAAAAATTTCGACGGGTTTTGTTTTTGTTGGCGAATTTTTTTTATTTCGCCGGAGCCGTTAATACGCGACTGCGCTGTCTTCACTAAAGGGGCAATCGCCTCTGCCGTGACTCTTGGATTGGACAATTCCCGAAGCGCCGCGGCTTTTGCCGACAACTGAAATTTCCGCTTTCGGAGTGAGCGATGCTTGTACCGGACGTGTGACGCTGGCAGCGAACGCAACGCTGACAGAAATCACCAACAACGCGACGAGCAAAACGAGCATCCAAGCTGCTTTCTTGACCATTGTCCCTCCTTGTGCGGCGGAGCCAAATTCTTGCCTCTATTATACCCGATGCTGTCAATCTAAAAATGAGAAAAAAATGAATCGAGCGTTTGTGGTAAAATTCTTGTCGTTATTCGCTTCGGTTTAAACCTCAAACATGCCCATTCGTATTCTCCCCGAAGACCTCGCTTCCAAAATCGCCGCAGGCGAAGTGATTGAACGCCCCGCGTCCGTCGTCAAAGAACTTGTCGAAAACGCGCTCGACGCGGGTGCGCGCGACATTCGTCTGGAAATTCGTGGCGGCGGACAACGCCTCATTCGCGTCGCGGACGATGGCACAGGAATTTCGCACGACGATGTTCCCACCGCATTTGCGCGACACGGCACGAGCAAATTGCAAACGGCAGAAGATTTGTTTGCAATTCAAACACTAGGTTTTCGCGGTGAAGCATTGCCCAGCATCGCATCCGTTTCGCGCGTGACCATGATTACGCGGCATGTGGACGAAGCGAACGGCACCATCCTCAAAATCGAAAACGCGCAGACGCTGTTGTATCAACCGCATGGCGCGCCGCGCGGAACCGTCATCACCGTCGAAGACTTATTTCGCAATGTTCCCGCGCGTTTGAAATTTCTAAAATCGCCCGGCGCGGAAAGCGCACACATTGCCGAACTCGTTCACGCGTACGCGCTCGCGTATCCGCATGTTCGTTTCTCATTGGTGAATGACGGCAAGCTGATGTTTCAAACAGCAGGCAGCGGTAAATTGAGCGATGTGTTGATTAAAGTGTACGGGGGTGAGACCGCGCGAGAGATGATTTCTGTGACGACGAATGACGAAGGACGAAAGACTGATGAACCGAGTGAAGATTCATCGTTCGTCGTTGGTCATTCGTCCATTGTCGCTCATGGCTACATCACCCCCCCCTCCATTCATCGCGGAAATCGGCGGCTACAATATCTGTTCGTCAATGGTCGTTGGATTGAAGACCGCGCGGTCGCGCACGCGGTTACGGAAGCGTATCACACATTGTTGATGGTCGGACGTTTTCCATTGTTTGTTTTGAATTTACAAATTCCGCCTGACACGGTGGACGTGAATGTACATCCGACGAAAATGCAAGTGCGTTTCCGCGAACCGAGCGAAATTTTTCGCACAGTACAACGCGCCGTCCGTCGCGCGCTGAACGAAAAATTTCCAACGCCGACGATTTCATTATCACAAAACACTACACCAAATTTTCAATCACCGACATCATTCAACACACCGGCGCACGCCGCGCTCAATCTCATCCCGCCCACAAACGGACAACAATCGCAGCCGTATCTCGATAACAACACATTTGCTCCCTCTCTCCCTCACTCTATCTCTCCACCGCTCCCCATCCTTCGCGTCCTCGGACAAATTTTTTCCACTTATATTATTTGCGAAGGACCCGACGGTTTGTATCTCGTTGACCAACATGCCGCGCACGAACGCGTGTTGTACGAAAAATGGATGAGTGAGCGCGCGGTCAGCACGACAAATCAAGTGCTGCTCGAAGCGATGACGATTGAGTTGTCGCCCGCGCATTTTGCGATGTACGAAAACGAACGCGAAAATTTGGAACGCGCCGGTTTTCTAATCGAACCGTTCGGTGGACAAACAGTGCTTGTGCGAGCGATTCCCGAAATCTTGAAAAAGCAAGAACCGCGCAAAGCGTTTTTGGAAATTCTCGATATGACCGACGAAGGCGGCAATCCGATCCAAGCGGCAGCCGAAGCGCGTCTCATCATGAGCATTTGCAAAGGCGCGGCAATCAAAGGTGGACAAGTAATGTCACTCGAAGAAATGCGGGCGCTGATTCATGAATTGGAAAAATGTACATCGCCGCGCACCTGTCCACATGGCAGACCGACGATGATTCAGATGAATGTGGGAATGTTGGAAAGAGAGTTTGGGAGGAGAGGTTAGTAATTTCTAGATCCGTCAATTCAAGGATTCACAAGGAGGCTTCAGTGAAACTTTCGACTCTTTCGGTTTTTTGTCTAGTGTTGTTTGTTTTTGCATGTAGCACTTCCCCAACTGCGCCGCCAACCTCGCAACCGACAACTGTTCCATCAATTGCGCCAACGGTAGATGTAGATGCAACAGCTACTCGAATTTCAGCGAACATATTTGCTACTTTGACTGCGAGTGCTCCGAAAGCAACTGATACGCCGAACCCAACAAACACTCCGAAATCAACAGATACACCAGCACCAACAGATACGCCGCTGCCATCTGCAACTCCTAAAGCCACAGCTACACCAATCTCGTTCCAAGGCAAGGGAAAAACTGCAACGAAAGCGTTCGCACTTGAAACAGGTTTGGTTGTGTTTTACACCAAACACGATGGTTCACGCAATATCATTGTCAGTTTACTGGATTCAAATGGTGACCTTGTGGACGGTATTGTAAATGAAATTGGATTATTTGATGGTCGTAAGGCTGTTGCAATCCGTAACCCAGGGAATTATCTTTTGAATATCGAAGCAGATGGCAATTGGAATATAGATATTCAGCCTCTTTCTCCAACTGGCATAGAACCAATTGCGCCAGTGGTGTTTAAGGGTTGCGGTTCAAACGTTGCTCTTGCAACCTTCAATAAAGGACTCGCACGGATTGAACTCGCTCACAATGGAAAGCGAAATTTCATAGTGAGTATGTACACTCTTGATGGAGATCTCGTTGACAGCTTGGTCAACGAGATTGGAGCTTTTGAGGGGTCAACCGCCGTGGGAATTGATAACACAAGTGTATATGCGCTTGATATTTTAGCTGATGGCGAATGGACAATTTCGATCGCGCAAGGGGACAAAAGTGTAGAGGGTGTGACACCCATCGTAGTGGCAGAATGCGCCAAGTCCGCTGCACCCAAACAACCGACAACGCAAGTTGCCCAAGCAGAGACAACCCCGAAACCGACTTTGGCTCCAAAGCCCAAACCAACTGTGATACCCGCGTTGCCTCCGGTGCATCAAGATGAGCTAGTTCATTTAACACCAGAGTGGGATGTAACTTTGATTTCAGTGCGACGAGACAAGGGTGTTTTCTTTTATGACCAAGGAGAAATCGCCTTTGGGGTTTACGCTTCATTTTTGTTTCGAGCACGAAATTTGCAGTCAGGGAGCGATCATATTGGACGGACCTTGGGCTTTAGCGTTCGAGCTGATGATGGACCCCCAATCTATTATGAACTTTTCAATACCTATGACTATAAAGCGCGGTGGTTCTATTCCTGCTGTGAGGATGCGTTTCATAAGCTAGGGCCAGGAGAAGAAAATGTTTTTCTAGTGACTTTTGATGTTCCTGAAAACGCAAAGACACTCGCATTTCAATTCACGGAACCGAATCCATTTGAAAGAAACGTCCGCGCCATAGGTCCTGCTTTCGTGGTACCGAATTTTGATCAAATTGCACCACGCAAGTAGCATTAAACATTTATAGTAACCTACAAGGAGCAATCAATGCCTGAATCGATTTTGCACTCATTGTCAAAACCCAGAATCAAATTCGGCTATCTCGGCGTTCCGTACGATGCCGCGACATCCATCGCGAATCCCGGCGCGCGATTTGGACCCGCCGCGTTGCGCGAGCAATTCAAATTGTTGTTGGCGAAACGCGTTGTGGATGGGCAAGTTGTGGATATGGATCGCGGCGAGATTGTAGATTTGTCCGGCGTCGAGGTTGCGGATTTCGGCGACGTGGCGATTTCGTTTTATGACCAACACAAAGCGATTGACCAAGTAACTGCCGCGACGCGCGAAATTATTGACGCGGGTTACATTCCACTCGTCGTCGGCGGCGACCACGGCGTCACGTATCCCGCGTTTCGCGCGCTGCATGACGCAACGCGCGGCAATCTCGGCTTGATTCAACTCGACGCGCACTGCGACATGTTGGACTTTTCCGAAAAGCAAGGTTCGATTTCGGGAAGCAGTGGGATGGCGCGTTCACTCGAACTCGGACGACTACACGGAAAAAATATGGTGCAAGTCGGATTGCGCGGCTACGCGACAACACAGCAATGGGGTGTCGGCGTCAAGTATGGCGTGAAACGAATTCTTGCACCTGAGTTTGAGGAAATGGGCGCGGTGGAAGCGGCGAAGCAATCGCTTGCTTGGGCGCGTCAAGGAACGGAAAAAATTTATCTCACCGTTGACATTGACGCGTTGAATCCCGGCGAAGCACCCGGCACAGGATGGGCGGAGCCCGGTGGCTTGACCGTACAGCAGTTGATTGATTTTGTGCGTTACCTTGCGCCGCATGTGGACGTGTTGGATATTGCAGAATTAAATCCTGTCTTTGACAACGCGCCAAAACAAACGACGGTGATGTGCGCGCGTTTGTTGTTTGATTTTGTGACCGTCAAAGCGCGCGCTGCACAAAGCACGCGCAGCAAACGCGTGGCGCGCAAATAAAATTTGCGCGCAGGAGGCAGAATGAAAAATTCTGTTTCACAATCCTCTACCATGATTTCTTCCGTTACCGCGCAAAACCAAGCGCGCATGACAACGCGTCTTTGGACAATGGCGCAATGGATTTGGTGGGCAATTTTTGCTGCCGTGTTGGTGATGAACATTTTAGCAATCGCGCCCACCTATCAGTTGTGGCAGCGTGAATGTGTGAGTGGTGATTGTGTTGACCAACAACTTCGCTTGTTTCACTTGCGTTCATGGCTCGCCTTGGGTTTTTCGCGCGAAGCATACGCGCTGATTGCGCTCGTCGCCAACTTTATCCCGATTGCAATTTATTTGCTTGTCGGGCTTGTATTATTCCGCGCCAAACCGCGCGAGCGGATGGTCTTTTTTACGTCGCTGACGTTGGTACTGTTTGGTGGCGTAACGTATGCCGCCCTCTTGCCCATCTTGGCACGCGGCAATCCCCTGTGGTGGTATCCAATTTTGCTTTTCGATTTTTTTGGCTCGTTGGGCATCATTGTGTTTTTCTTTGTGTTCCCGAACGGAGCATTTGCGCCGCCATGGACGCGCTATCTCATCGGACTGTTCGCGCTCGAAGAAATTTTGGAATTGTTCAACAATCCGCCAATCAACTGGCGCTTTCTGCCCTCCTTTGTTCCCGACAGTGCGTTTATTCTCACCGTCGCCAGCATTGTGGTTGTGCAACTCTATCGCTATCGGCGCGTGTCCAATGCAACCGAACGACGCCAGACGAAATGGGTGGTCTATGGAACGAGCATCGCCCTCATTGGCTTTATCGCGTCTGCGCTCATCTTTGTCTCTGTGCCCGCCTTGTACGAAAACGTTATTGCCGAAGTAGGACTCACATTGCTCTTGGCTCTGCTCATCAGCGCGATTCCTCTCTCGATTGCGATTGCAATGCTGCGCGCGCGGTTGTGGGATATTGACCTCATCATCAACCGAACTCTGGTGTACAGCGTAATGACCGCCATCATTGCGGGACTCTTGGCGGTGTTGTCCGATTTGGCAAAGGGTCTTTTGCTCGCCTTTACGGGGAGAGCATCCGAGCTTGCGCCGATGGTAGCGACGTTAATCATCGTCGCGGTCTTTGACCCCATTCGCAAACGCGTACAGGAATTTATGGACAAGCATGTCAAATACGCAAAGGGGACATTGGGCGCGTTCGGCGAAGAGCTCGGCAAGTTTGTGCAGATGAATGATGCGAACGCGCTCGCGCGGCGTTTTCTCAACGAAGCAGTCACGACGCTTGATGCTGAGGGCGGCGCGATTTATTTGGGGCAAGGCACGCACATGCGACTCGTCAGCAGCACAGCGCAATGGAACGGTCATGCCGTGTTGGCGATGCCAATGGAGTACGCGGGAATCCATGTAGGGATGATTGCTTTGAGCGCGCGCGCGACAGGCGATGAATACGATGATTCAGCGCGTGCGACCATGCACGACATGACCGCGCTCGTCGCGCGCGCGATTCTGATTGCGCAAAATGTAAAACATGAACCCGAACCCGTACCGTCACAGTCCTGAAAATTACCACTGTCCCTTTTGTGGAATCACGCAGACTGTATTACATCAAGATAACTTGTCGGTGCAGAGCGACATTGTTTATCAAGATACATTGGTCACAGCGCTCGTTGCATCCCATCAATATCCAAAAAACAAACCCAACATTCTCGTCATCCCCAACGCGCATTACGAAAATATCTTCGATTTGCCGCCCGAACTCGGCACGGACATTTTTCGCGTCGCGCAACACATCGCGTTCGCTCTAAAACGCGCATACGCGTGCGACGGCATTTCAACGCGTCAACATAACGAACCCGCAGGCAGTCAAGATGTATGGCATTATCATTTGCACGTGACGCCGCGTTTTCAAGACGATTGGTTTTACAAGGACATCTACAACAAAAAATTGATGCACGTGCAAGAACGCGCGGCACATGCAGCCAGAATCCAAAAATATCTTTATGGAGTCAAGGATGAATCACCAACCTGATTACGTTTCAATCATCAACAACGGTTTTGAAACAACACCTCGTCCGAAAAAAATTATCGTCGTCGGCGCGGGAATGGCGGGGCTGCCTGCGGCGTTGGAATTGAAACGCGCGGGGCATAAAGTTGTTTTGCTCGAAGCGCAAAATCGCGTCGGCGGACGTTTGCAAACGTATCGTGAACCATTCACACACGGTTTGTACGCCGAAGCGGGTGGAATGCGTTTGCCTGCATCACACGAATTGACGATGGCGTATGTCAATAAATTCAAGTTGAAAACCGTGCCGTTCACGATGGGCAATCCGAATTGTTATGTGTTTATGAACGGCAAAAAAATGCGGCTAAGTGAATTTCGTAAAGACCCAAGTGTGTTGGGTTTCGACCTTAAAGAAAATGAACGCGGCAAAACTGCCGCGCAATTGTGGGATGAGGCGCTCGCGCCGATTGAAAAACAATTGCATGAACAAGGCGAAAGCGCGTGGACAGATATCATGCAAGAGTATGACAATGATTCGCTGCGCGAATTTTTAGAAAAGCGCGGTTGGAGTGAAGGCGCGATTGAAATGTTTGGTCTGTTCGCGGGATACGAAGGACGCCAAAACGCGTCGTTCATTGACATTATTCGTCCCGAAATTGGCGGCTCGTTTCGCGATTTGGTAGAACTCGAAGGCGGCTCCGACCATTTGCCCAACGCGTTTTTGCCCGACCTGCAATCAAACATTCGCTTTGGGGCAAAAGTGATTGCACTCGACCAATCGCCCGATGAGGTTACAGTTCACTATAAAACGCGCGCTGGACGATTTTCCGAAAAAGGCGAGTACGCAATTCTCACGTTGCCGTTTCCTGTGATGCGCCATATCGAAGTTCTCAAACCATTTTCATCCGCGAAACAACGCGCGATTCGCCAAGTGCATTACGACGCATCCACAAAAGTTTTGTTGCAAGCGCGGCGGCGTTTTTGGGAAGACGACGACGAAATTTTTGGCGCAGGCACCGTGACCGATTTGGCGATTCGCAATTTGTATTATCCCGACCACGGACGCGAAACGGGGCGCGGTGTTCTGCTCGCGAGTTATACGTGGGCGGAGGACGCGCAGCGATGGGGTTCGCTCTCACCTGCCGAACGCATCGAGCAAGCGATTGAAGATGTCGCAAAAATTCATCCGCAAATTGTGCAAGAGTTTGAAGTCGGCGCGTCCAAAGTCTGGCACGACGACGAATTTGCGGGCGGCGCGTTCGCGTTGTTCGAGCCGGGACAATTCACGCGTTTGTATAACGCGATATGCCAAAACGAAGGACGCTACTATTTCGCGGGCGAACACGCTTCCGTGTATCACCGCTGGATTCAAGGCGCGATTGAATCGGGCTTGCGCGTCGCGAATGAAATTCATCAATTGAGTTTGCAGGCATAGAGGACAAATTATGAAATCTCACGCGCGCGTTGTCGTTATCGGCGGGGGAATTGCGGGATGCAGTGTGCTGTATCACTTGACCAAATTGGGTTGGAGTGATGTCGCGCTGCTCGAACGCAATGAACTCACCAGTGGTTCGACGTGGCATTCGGTTGGCAATACACCAATGTTCACCGCTTCCTTAAATATCTTGCGCGTGTTGAAATATTCGAATGAATTGTACGGATCGCTCGAAGCGGAAACGGGGCAGAATGTTGGTTATCATCAAGTCGGCAGTTTGCGCCTGGCGACGACGCGCGATTATCTGAAATGGTACGAAAAGATTCAAGACATGGCGCAGCTCGCGGGCGTGCGAAACGAAATCATCAGTGTTGATGCAGCGCGCGAACTGAATCCATTCATCAATCCCGAAGGCGTTCTCGCCGTCGCACATCTGCACGGCGACGGTTATCTTGACCCCGCGTCCGTGACGTTCGCGTTGGCAAAAGGCGCGCGCCAACGCGGCGCGGAAATTTATCGCAACGCGCTTGTCGAAAAAATTTCGCGCACCGCGTCGGGCGAATGGGAAATCACAACGAACAATGGAAACATCACCGCCGAAATTGTCGTGAACGCGGGCGGACAATGGGCGCGCGAAATCGGACAACTCGTCGGCGTCGAACTACCGCTCGTGCCGATGGAACATCAATACGTCATCACCGAAGCGATTGCGGAATTGAAAACATTGCCGCGCGAAATTCCCGTAACGCGTGACCCCGAACGCGTTTTTTACATGCGGCAAGAAGGCGACGGCTTGCTCTTTGGATTTTTTGAAAACAATCCGATTCCGTGGGCGGTGAACGGCATCCCGCGCGATTTTGGACAGCAGCTCTTGCCGAATCGCGTCGAACATCTCGAACCCGATTTGATGCGTGCAGTGGAACGCATTCCGATTTTGGGACAAACGGGCATCAAGAAAATTGTGAACGGTCCCGACGCATACACACCAGACGGCGCGCCGATTGTTGGACCCGTTCCGAATGTGCGAAACTTTTTCGTGATTGCGGGATTCAGTTTGTTTGGAATTGCCAACAGCGGCGGGACGGGGCGCGCGTGCGCGGAATGGATTGTCAACGGCGCGCCCGAAATTGATATGTGGGAATATGATGTGCGGCGTTTTGGCGAATACGCGTCGCGCAAAACGTATCTCGTCGCAAAAGCGTGCGAAGCATACGCGATGGATTACGCGGTGCATTATCCATACCACGAACGCGACGCGGGACGTCCGCTTAAGACGACTCCCATCCATGACACCCTCGCCGCACAAGGCGCAGTGTTTGTGGCGCGTCACGGCTGGGAACGTCCCGCGTGGTTTGCGCCAAATGGCGTCGAACCGCGCGACGAAAACACGTTTGCGCGTCCGAATTGGTTCGAGCATGTCGGCGCAGAATGTCGCGCGGTGCGCGAACGCGTCGGGATTCTCGACCAGACGAGTTTTGGAAAATTCGAGGTGAGCGGCGAAGGCGCGTTGGAATGGCTCAATCATTTGTGCGCGAATGAAATTGATCTGCCTATTGGGAAAATTGTCGTAACGCAAATGCTGAATAAACGCGGTGGCATCGAGTGTGATGTGACGGTAACGCGGGTCGCGGAAAATACGTTTTGGGTCATCACCGCCGCGTGGACGACGACGCACGATTGGGGTTGGATGGAATCGCATCTTCCCGAAAACGTGACAGGTCTTGAGAGACCTGTCACGTTTCGGAACATAACGGAAGATTACGCGGTCTTGAGTTTGATGGGGCCGCGCGCGCGCGATGTTTTGGCGCGTGTGACGGACGCGGATATTTCCAACGAGGCGTTTCGATTCATGCACGCGCGCGAAATTTTCGTCGGCAGCGCGCATGTGCGCGCGTATCGCGTTTCGTATGTGGGCGAATTGGGTTGGGAATTGTACATGCCGCCCGCGTATCAACGTTACGTGTACAACTTGCTCATGGACGCGGGGCGCGAATTTGGGATTGCGAATTTCGGCTATCGCGCGTTGGATTCGATGCGCATGGAAAAGGGTTATCGCTTTTGGGGCTTGGACATGAATGCGCTGACGACGCCGTTTGAAGCGGGACTAGGACAATTTGTGAAACTCAACAAGCGAAGCGAATTTATCGGACGCGACGTGCTGGTCAAACAAAAAGAACAAGGCACTGCGCGCACATTGCAATGCCTTGTTGTTGAAAATACCGATTCGATTCCACACGGTTGGGAACCAATTTTCGCGGGCGATAAAGCAATCAGTTACGTTTGTTCAGGTGAGTACGGGCATAGTGTTGAGAAAACGATTGTGCTGGCGTACTTGCCGCAAGAGTTGAGCGCCCCCGATACAAAATTGTCCATTCAATTATTTGGTGAAAAATTTCCCGCGACGGTTGTGCGCGCGCCGTTGTATGATGCGACGAACGTTCGATTGAAAAGTTAGCGAGACGAATGGAAAACTTTCGACGTTTCGTAAACATCGAAAGTCTTAGTTATTCATTCATCTTACGCACCATGCCTCTTTATTGTCGAACAATCGAAACGCGAATTTTCGCGAATGGGTACAAATCTGCACAAATGTTTTTTGTTTTTCTAATGATTTGCGAAAATTCGTTTCGATTCGCCTAGATTCGCGTTACCGACCTCAAACTCTATCCCGATTTTCCTCTTGTTACGTAACATGAGTTATTCATTCAATCCAAACCATTTGGCGCGACGCGTCGTCCCAAATTCTTTTTTCTCTTGCACCATTTCTAACGTCGCGTCGCGAAATGTTCCCGTCGGCTGCGGTCCCGAAAAGAAATCTACATCTACGCGTCCTACACGCCCCGAACCAAATTCCACATAACAGCCGCTCGTGCCATCATAGCCCGCAGGCATTGGCTCGCCGCGATATTGCGCGATGATTTCTGCCGCGACGACTGCCCCTTGCGTTTCCGCAAAGCCGCCTGATTTCGCCGTCCCCACGCTCGTCACATCGCCAATCGCATACACATTTGGATAACGCGTTTCGAGGGTGTGTTTGTTCACAGGAATCCAACCGTCCACTGCAAGCCCGCTCGTTTCAACAACATTGGGAACGCGATGCGTTGGAATCGCGAGCAATAAATCGCACGGCAGTTCGCGTCCATCATTCAATTTCACAACATGCCGCGCCGCATCCACCGCGCTGACCAACGAATCTTGTACGTATGCAATGCCGCGTTCCGCAAACGCATCGAGTAACGCTTTTGAAATCGCAGGCGACGGCGGAATGGGAATATGAAACGGCATGACCAAACTGATGGTGCAATTCTCGCGCACGCCGCGCGCGACCAAATCGTCGTGCAGTAACAACGCGGCTTCACTCGGCGCGGGCGGACATTTGAATGACGGCGCGCAAACGCCCACAATCGCGTGCCCGTGCGTGAACGTGGGAATCACCTCACGCAATTTCAGTGCGCCCGCGAAGGAATAATATTCGTTCCCGCCTTCCACCAAGCCCGGTGTTTTTTCGGGCGCGTAATCGCTGCCAAGCGCAACGACTAAAACATCCGCGTCGAACGTGCCTTTGTCTGTGGTCACTCGTTTTGTTGGTGGGTCAATGTTTGTAATCATCGTTTGGACAAAGCGCACGCCTGTTTTATAAATATGTTGATATGGAATCTTCACTGCGTCCGCTGGTTTGCGTCCAAACATCACGTCGAGTTTGGAATAGCCAAAATAAAATGTGTCGTTCCGGTCAATCAGTATTAAATCCAAATCATCACCGAGCGCGTCCGACAACAGTGACATCACTTCCAATCCGCCAAAGCCCGCGCCCAACACCACCACTCGCAGTTTCATTCATTGTCTCCTTGAAATTTTTGCTTGCTTGATGTTTTCATCTTGTTCAAAGAATTCTATCATATTTGTTTAGTCCCGATTCACTTGTCAGACTGCGCGCGCAAAAACAAATTGGCGAACACGCGTCCGCCAATTTTTATATGTTGCGTAATTCAATTTATTACGGCGAAAAGCGGAGCGAATAACATTGTCCGCCTTGATACGCGGTTTTCTCGCCATGCGCGGTGCCTTTGCCTGCGATGCTCGCGGTGTAGGTGTATGTCCCCGGCGGCATCTTTATCAGATAATATTTTCCATCGCCCGGTACATCGTAATCATGCGTACCCCATTGTCCGCCGCCAATCGTAAAGCGCATCGTCGTGCCAGAGTAATTGTTGCTGATGTAGAAATACACCTCATGCGCGGGCGCGGCACATTCATTCGATGCTTGCGTCGGGCGCCGCGTTGGGGCGCGTGTTGGCACAGCCGTTGGGGGTTGTGGTGTTGCGGTGACGACAATGATGAATGGTGTTTGTGTCGGCTGCGGCGCGGATGTTGTCGGCGTTGTGCCAAAGTCAATCACCGGAATTTCAAAGCCCGATGTCGGCGTTGCTGCCGGTTGAACGACGCGCGGTTCCGGCACGGACAACGGCGAAAGAATTTCCGAAACTTTGAAATCGTCGAACAAGACGGTTTGATTCGGTTCTTCGGGTTCGGTGAACAACGCGACGCGTCCTGATTTCAAATTGGGATCGCGCACACTGTCCACCCAAGAACCGCCAACGTTAATGGCAATCACATCACCCTGATTGACGATTTGGATTTTGCTCGGAAAACTCGCGTTGCCGACATAAAAGGAGTCGGTGTAGGGAATGATTGTCTCGTAATGGTCTTCCGCATACCGAAACAAACCATACTTGCCCTCATTCGTCACGCCAAAGATATAGTAATTCTTGAATTCATCGTCGAGGCGAAAGATGACGCCATAACGCGCGTTCTTTTGCGAAGGCAAGCGCGCGGTGAGTTCAATGACTGCATCCGTCAAGACAGGGCGATAATAAATGTAACGCGTGCCGCGCGTTTCCTTGCGCGTAAATTCGAGCTGTCCATTGTTACACTCGATGTGCAAGTACTCGTCATCAATCGGTGAACATTCGTCAAATGTGAGTTCCAAGACGGGGTTGGTCACTCCCACGCCTTGTGTTGGCACAGGCGTAGCAGTCGAGTCGAGCGAACCCAAATCAATCGGCGGCAAACCACCAAAGTCCGGAGTCTGTGGAATTAAGGTCGGGTTTTGCGCGGGGGGCGCCAAGTGCAGCGTCGTTGCACCTTGATTGACAGTTCCGTCAGCAATCGCTTGCGGCGCGCGACTCAAGCCGAACGCCAGAATCACGCAGGCAAACAAAACACTCGCCAACGGTAGTAATCGTTTTTGCCACATGGTGTACACTCCTTCGGTAACAATTGTTCTTGCCAAATATCGTACTCAAAACGCAATTGCAATGCAAAAATGGGCAAAGGGGGCGCGGCATTGAAAAAAAGCTTGACATCGAACGCGTGTTCGCTTATAATGCGAACACGCGTGCTATAAAGCACAAACTCGATAGCATCGTCTGGGAGGCATCGCATGGCTCTGTCCGAACGACAACAGCAAATCTACAGTTATATCCAACGCTTTACGGGAGAAAAAGGACGCCCGCCCACCATTCGCGAAATTGGTTTGAATGTTGGGATTTCGTCCACCTCGGTTGTCAATTACAACTTGAACATTCTCGAAAAAGCAGGGTTGCTCTCGCGCGAAAAAGAAGTCTCGCGCGGCTTGCGCCTGACCGGACAAAATGGCAAAGCCATCGCAGACCCGCGCTTTGTCCAAATTCCTTTGCTCGGACGTATCGTCGCCGGCAAGCCAATTGAAATTCCCGAAGCAGGCACCAGCGCCTTTGAAGCCGACCACGAGAGTGTGACGTTGACGCGCGATTTGTTGGGGGGCGCGGACGCCGAAAATCTGTATGCCCTGCACGTCAAAGGGGATTCAATGATCGATGCTTCGATTCACGATGGCGATATTGTCGTAATGAAACATCAAGAGACCGCGCGCAATGGCGACCTTGTTGCCGCGTGGATCAAAGACAAACAGCAAACGACGCTCAAACGCTTTTTCCGCGAAAAAGGCGTCATCAAACTCGTTCCGGCGAATCCCAGTTATAAAACGATTCACGTCGAGCCGCAAAACGTAGCCATTCAAGGCAAAGTTGTGTTGGTCATCCGACAACTTGGCGCAGCAGCGTAACGAAAAATCAAAACCAGACATCGAAAGTTGTCTGGTTTTTGTATAGTAAGAAATAGAACATAAGTTCTCGACTGGGGGAGCAGAATAATGAAGAAAAAGATGCCAACCACTCAAACCGTTTATGAATTTATTTGCCGTCATTGGTTCGAATATCAACGCACACCAACTGTGCGAGAGATTCAAAAACATTTCGTAATATCTTCTACTTCTTTAGTTGACCCGATTCTTTCTATTCTAGAAAGAGAAGGCAAAATTCTGAGGGAAAGAGACGCAAATCAAAAACGAGGTGCAAGTCACAATATACGCATCTTGAAAATGCTGCCTAAAATTGAGACAACCAATTATAAAATTCAGGTGCGAGTTCACGGTATCATTGGTGCGAGTGTGCCAAAAGAGTCCGTTGACCCTGATGCCAGTGCTTTTTCCTCAGATGAATCATTGATTGATATTGATTTGCGGAAAGCAACAAAGGAAAAGTTTTTTTGGGTTGTATATGAAAGTAAAGAGGGTAAAGAATGAAAAGCATAGCACAAAAATCCTCTGCCACTGCAGTAACAAAACGCGCTGCGTCAGACGCAAAGAAATTCGCCTCCATCTTTACGCGCCTCAAGCAAATCCTCGTCCCCTACGCCAAGTACATGACCGTCAAAGACAACAGCGCAAACGAATATACCCTCGTCGCTCCATTCAAACAAAACAAAGCCAAACGTTTTGGCGGTGTCGCCATTCGCCGCAAGCATGTGACGTTTTATTCCTGTCCCGAAATTCTCCAAGCTGCTTCGCCCACCCTCAAACAACATCAGTTTGGCACTGCCTCGCTTACGTTTCTCGAATTGGATAACGCCCTACTCCAAGAGCTTGAGCAGCTCACCGCCACCCGTTTCAAGAATTTCCAAGCCGGGAGTTGGTAATACAACGCGACGGGGTTCAAATCCTGCCGCGTTCTTTTTTAAGGTTCGCCCCTTGACAATCGAACAAGCGTTCTGTATAATCAGAACAATTGTTCTGATTCTCACGGAGACCTTATGAATCGGCAAAAACTCCACCATCAGGCGGACAAAATCGAATATGTTCTCGCCACACACAAAGCACCCGCGCGCGTCACCGGTGGTCGTGTCACCCCGCGCACGATTCAATTTCACGTCTCCCCTTCCACCACCACCAAAGTCTCAAAAGTTGAAAATCTCGCCGAAGAAATCGCGCTCGCGTTGAACGCGTCGTCCGCGCGTGTCTCGCGCGCCAATGGACAAATCAACATCGAAATTCCGCGCGACGATGTGCAGCCCCTTTATCTGCTCGACCTCTGCGCGCGTGTCCAAAAGGACGCGACGATGGCGCAAGCACTGTCCGTTGCCGGAACAACGCTTTTAGGTTTGGCAGTGGACGGCGTCCCAATTTTGTTACGCGTGTCGGCGCCCGATGTCGCACACGTTCTCATTGCAGGCACAACGGGTTCGGGCAAAAGCGAAGCGGCGCGCACGATGCTTGCGTCGCTAATGTTATTTCAACGCCCGCGTGACCTTCAAGTTATCATCATTGACCCCAAAGCGAGCGAGTTTCGCCAATTCGAACACCTGCCGCATCTCTTGTGTCCCATCATCAAAAATGTCGAGGACGCGGTGGCGAATCTCGAATGGCTCGTCGAAGAAATGGAGCGTCGCCAAGCGCAAATGATTGTGCGCCCGCGCATTGTTGTCGTCATTGACGAACTCGCGGATTTGTTGATGCAAGGGGGGGGGGAAGTAGAGGGTTATTTGACGCGCCTTGTGCAACGCGGGCGCAGCGCAGGAATCTCCATCATTGCTTGCACTCAAAAACCAACTGCCGCTGTTCTCGGCGGACTCGTTACGGCAAATTTCCCGGTGCGTCTCGTCGGCAAAGTCACGAGCGCGAATGAAGCGTTGGTCGCGTCCGGCGTCGCGCAAAGCGGCGCAGAAAAATTGATGGGGCGCGGCGATTTTCTCTTGATTGCAAACGGGGAAAAGATTCGTGTGCAGATGGCGCACTTGCCGTCGAACGAATACGACAATTTTCGTCAGCGCATTGTCGGCATCCCACAAACGCGCAATCTGGCAATGCAAAATCGTTCAGGGAATTTTGTGCAAGCGATGTTTGAACGTGTGCGCTAAAAAAACAACGCGCGCGGTAGCCCACACCACGCGCCAAAAAAAAGAGACGTTCCGATGGAACGTCTCTTTTTTTAATTCGTCGTCAAATCCACAACCAACATATCCAACGCGAGAGTCGGTTCAAGCCGACTCGTTTTCAAACTCACATCCGTCTCCAACAACTTGGACATGATACCTTCCAATTGTTCCACCGAATAACTGCGCGCTTGTTCCGCCATTTTTTTGGTCACGAACGGATGCAGCCCCAATTGTTTTTGAATCGCGTCCGCGCCCATGCCGCGTGTAGCTAGATCGCGCACTTGGAGCATGATGCGATACTGCCGCGTAATCATCGTCAATAAATAAAATTCATTCGCGTTGTGCCGCAGTTGCTCGTGCAAGAGTTCCAACGCGCGCTGTGTTTTGCGCGCGCCCAACGCGTCCACCAATTCGAAAATACTCTGCTCTTGTGCGGGCGCAACCATCGCGCGCACATCGTCGCGGCGAATCGTCGCGCCATTTTTATACACAATCAATTTTTCAATTTCACTGTCCAGCGCGCGTAAATCCGCGCCGATGAAGAGTGCCAAATCATTCGCCGCCGAAAAATCAATCGTTCCGCCTTTTTTCTCTACGTGGTCAATCACCCAATCCGCGAGTTGGTCGGCAGACGGTGCAGCAAACAATTTCACGTGCGCGTTCTTTTTATCTTTTTCCGCAAATTTCAAAATTGCATTGTTCGCCGCGAGTTTTTTGTTTTCAATGAAAAGCAGATTTGTTGTGGGAGAAAGATTCGGCAAGTAATCGAGCAGCTGCTGTTTCAGTTCGGGATTCGATTCTTCTTCCGGCGCATCATCGTCGTCGCTCGCTTTGCGCCGCGGGTCCAACCGCGCGAGCAGTCCTTCGACAATCACCAAACGCTTTTCCGATAAAAATGGAATCGCGTCGGCATGATGGCGCAATTCACCAAACGACAACGCGCGTCCTTCTAACGTCGTCGTATTCAAATCGGCAAACTGCGGGTCACCCATTTCCGCGCGCAATCTTGTGATTGCCTCTGCGCGCTGAAAATCATCTTCGCCGTGAAAAATGTAAATCAATGCAAAATGCAAGTTGCAAAATGCCTAATGCACACAAGTCTACAATTCCATTTTACATTAGGCACTTTGCATTATTCATTCCACGTAATATCCACATGCCAATAGTCCAGTCCCGCGAAATTTTTGCGCGTGACGGCAACAAAATTCGCGTCGAAAACATTTGGCGATGTAGTCACATGTTTTTGCAATTGCATGCCAACCATCGGCGCGACAAACGCGGCGAGCGTCGTCGCAATCATCGCGTCAGGCAATTTGGAAAAACGCGGGCGGCGTCCCAACGCAAAAAATGCAGCGCACGCCGTCAACGCGCCGAGCGTAACCAATTGCGTGCCGCAGCGCGGATGCACTGCCAAATCACCTTGCCCATTCTTCATGCGCTGCAGCGCTTCCTGTGCCGCTGTCGCAAGCTCTTCAGGGTTCACATCGCCAATAATGGCAAACCCATTCCCATCCGCGCGTCCCACCAACGAAAGATTTGGATGGCTCTCCGACAATACATGCACAGTCGCATGTTCAATCCCGTGATTGCGTCGCACCTTTTCAAGAAAATTCATGTTTCACCTCACGTAGAGCAAATTTGCAATTTGCGCCCATGTAGACAAATTACAAATCTGTCGTTTGGATTATACAACACCGCGGTACACATCCATCGTTTCCTGCGCCGCGCGTTCCCATGAAAATTTTTTCGCCTGTTCAATTCCGCGCGCGCGCATTTCATTCCAACGCGTTTCATCGCTCAACAATTCGCGCAGCGCGTCACTCCAACCCTGCGCGTCATTCACACCCACCAAAATTCCCGCGTCGCCGACCACTTCGGGTAAAGATGACGTGTTTGCCGCAATGACCGGCGTTCCACAAGCCATCGCTTCCAATGGCGGTAACCCGAATCCTTCATACCGCGACGGATACAAAAACACGCGCGCCGCCGAATATAACGCGGGCTTGTCCTCTTCTACCACAAATCCGATGAAATGTGTCCGATTCAATACACCAAATTCCTTCGCAAGTCTTTGCGGATTTGGAGAAAAATCGCTTTCTACACTCGGCAATTTCCCTGCAATTACCAATGCCCAGTCTCGACTCTCGACTCTTGACTCTCGACTGACTACTCTCCCAAACGTTTCTATCACGCGCGCCACATTTTTCCGCACGTCGAATCCGCCGAGATACAAAACAAAATTTTCCGGCAACTTGAATTTTGCGCGCACTCGTTCGATGTCACTCGGCGGCGGCGGATGAAACCGCGCGTGTGCGGCGAGATGGACGACGTGAATTTTTGTGCGCGGAATGTGCAAATGTTTTTCAATGTCGCGTGCGCTCGCGTGCGAATCCGCGAGAATTGCGCTGGCGCGTTGCGCAGCGAACGACGCGAGTTGTGTGTACAAACGAACGCGCGCCGAGCCGCGATATGCAGGCAGCACAATCGGAATCAAGTCGTGAATGGTGACAACCGTCGGGAGCGTTGGAAAAAGCGGTGAGCCGAAATGAGGAATGTGAACGAGGTCAAAATTTCGCGCGCTCGCGCGCGGAAACGTAAATTGTTCAAATTCGAGTTTCGCAAAATTTTCACGCGCAAAACGCGTTGGTTGAATTTTAACAGGTGCAGGCGCAGTGGAATCTGCGCGCGGGGCGAGAAAAATAAATTCGTCGTGGGGAAATTGGGTGCGCAGCGCGTTCACGAGTTCGCGCAGATATTGTCCCGTGCCGGTGGCGGGATTCGCGAGAAAAAGTCCGTTCAGCGCAACGCGCATTTATTGTAAGAGACGTGACAGGTTTTGAAAACCTGTCACGTCTCGTTGCTAGCGCGCGCGCAGTGAATCTACGGTGAGCCGCAAACCTTCGTCCAAACCGACGTTCGCTTCCCATCCGAGTTCGCGTCCGGCTTTCGTCGCGTCCAAATAAATTTTATACACTTCGCCGGGTTTATCGGGAACATGCTTGGCAGGCAAATGAAAACCCGTCGCTTGCTGCAATTTTTCGTACAGGGTATTGATGTCAGTACCAACGCTCGAACCGATATTGTAAATTTGATTGTCGCCATTCGTGAGCGATAAAACATTTGCCCGCGCCACATCGCCGACAAAACAAAAATCGCGTTCTTTGTCGCCCTTGCCATTGATGGTCGGTGTTTCACCGTTCAACATCTTGTACGTAAATATTGCAATCACGCCCGCCTCACCAAACGGGTTTTGACGCGGACCGTACACATTCGGATAACGCAGCACGGTATATTTCAAACCGTAATTGTAATTATACAAAAATAAATAATGCTCAACCTGATGTTTGCTCGCGCCATACGGGTCGAGCGGATTTACCGGATGGTCCTCTTTGACGGGAAGATATTGTGGTTCGCCATACGTCGCGCCGCCGGTCCCCGCATAAATAATTTTTTGTGTGCCGACGCGCCGCGCATTCTCCAACACATTCAGCGAACCGATGATATTCACTTCGGCATACAACTGTGGTTTCTGGAGCGATTCGCGCACATCCGCTTTCGCCGCTTGATGCGAAATAATTTCCGGTTTGAATTCGTCAAAAATTTTTATGAGCGCGTCGTTGTCACGAATGTCCGCGCGATACAATTTTACATCGCGCCCCACGTTCGCTTCTTTGCCGGTTGAAAGGTCATCCAACACGGCGACCTCGTGTCCATGCGCCAACATCGCATCCACGATATTTGAACCGATGAACCCCGCCCCCCCTGTCACCAAAATTCTCATTCGTTGCTCCTTTAGAAAATCGAACGCTACTGCGAGCGTTCCCTATGCGCTTGTGCGTAACCACGCCGCCGCGTTCGTTAGAAACGCACGGCGCGCATTGATTTCTCCCACATCACAATAATTCAAATCGTATTCGTTGGTCGAAACAAAATCAGCGCCGCGCCATTCCAACTGCAGCGTGTTCGCGCCATCCGCTAGCTGCACATCCAATTCTTGAAAAAGCCGCGCGTCGTTTCGCGCGAGGGAAACATCGAGCGTCAGCAACAACGCATCATTGTGCCACGCGCTTAACGTTCCGCCGATTTCGTTCAACGTATCATTGATGAGCCAAATCTGTCCGCTCACAATTTCGCCTGCTGCGCGTTCACGATACGGATAGGCGAACGAAACCAGCACGGGATTATACAGCTCTTTGATTTTGTGATAGGCGCGTTTGGGCGTGCGCACGTAATCCACCACACTCCAACAAATCGAATACCACGGCTCGTTAAATTGCCAAAACGCGCAGCCCGACACACGCGGCTTGTTTCGCCGCGCGTATTCAATCGCAATTTGCAGACCGCGCGCTTGTGCTTGTTGCGACGCGTTCACAAAATGTTCGAGCGCAATTTCTTGAAGAGCAATTTCCTTCAAGATGCTGTCCGCATAGCGCCACAATTTTGCGCGTTCCGCGTTATGATATTCCCACCATTCGTTCAGTGGAAATTGTGCGTCGTCGGGCAAAAAGCGCGCGAGCGTTTCCACATGCGGCGCGGCTTGCAAACCAAATTCGCCGAAAAATAGTGCGCTGTCTTGTTCATACTCACGCGTATTTGCCCAACCATGCCACACGCGCCAATTGTGCGACTCGTCTTGCGATGGGGACGCAGGTTTAAAGGGACGCGTGCCGTCCTGTTTTGCCACCACCGCGCGCTGCAAATCAATCACATGCCGATTCGCCCGCGCAATAAATTCATTCCCGCCGCACCACAACACAACAGAAGGATGATTGCGTAACGCCCGAACGATTGCCTCACATTCTTGTTGCGCGAGTCCGAGAAAATTTTTGTCGCGCGGAAAATAATCAATTCCCGCGCCTGCAAACGGAAACTCCTGCCACACCAAAATCCCAAGTTCGTCGCATAATTCGTAAAACGCGCGTTTCTCTTTTAATCCACCGCCCCAGACGCGCAACAAATTGATGTTCGCGTCGCGCGCCATTTGCAACAAAGCGGCGTAATCGTCGCGCGTCACGCGCCCGGGAATGGCGTCGGCTGGCACCCAATTCGCGCCGCGAATAAATTCCGATTCGCCATTGATAACAAATGTCCACGGCGCGGCATCGGCAGGTGAGTTTGGATTGTGCGCGAGTTCCATCGTTCGCAAACCGAACGTCGTTGTGTCAGAATCCATCTCGCCCTGTTCGTCGAGAATGGTCGCGCGCAATTCATATATATTCGGTTCGCCTCGGTCCCACGGATTCCAAGCGCGTGGATTTTGCAATTGAATCGAAAACGATTGCGTTCCGCTTTTCTCTAAACGAAATGGAATTTCAAACGCTTGTGCTGCATCATCGAAATTTTTTCCGCGAATCTCGAAACGCACGCGCACATCACGCGGTTCAAGCGTATCCACATCAAGCGTCACGCGCACGCGACCATCAGGAACGCCTTGCACCCAAACATCGCGGATAAAAACTCGGCGCGTTTGTACAATCCGCGCCTCGTCCCAAATTCCACATGTCAACAAGCGCGGCGCAAAATCCCAGCCGTATGACATTTGACATTTCAACGTCGCGTAACGTTCGGGAAATTCTTGCGCTTGTGCGGCGTGCGGAATCACGCGCCCCGCGACATTTTTCCAAATGCGCTCGGGCGGATTCAGTTTGACGCGCGGCAATTGATTCCCACCTGAAACGCGCACGGCAAGTTGATTTGTCTCGAAAATTTTTTCACGCGGAATTTCATACACTTGCCGCGAGAACATGCCGACATGTTCACCAAGTTTTACATCGTTCCAATACACCGCACTTTGATAATCAATTCCTTCAAAGCAAAGAAACGTTCGTACACCATCTTTCGCATCAAGTTCAACAATTCGCCGATACCACCAATCGTATTCATCCACCCATTGACTCGCCTCGTTGTTTTTGCCAAGAAAGGGGTCTGGAATTTTGTTGATGGCGAGCAAATCGAGGCGCACATCGCCGGGAACCGTTGCAGGAATCCAACCTTGCACGCGCGCAAAATCATTCGGCGCGGGAAATTTTTGTGGAGCCACCGCGCCGACGAACCAATTGGCATCGTTCAGTGAAAATGTTGTTCGCATCAAAAACTACGGATTGGAGCCCGCGAGGAAAAAACTAATCCAATATGGTGCGCCAACCATCGCTAAACCCAACACAGAGACAACCATTCCCGCGATCAAGTTCCGCTTCCGCAGCCGCAACAATCCAAACAACATGAACAGTACGCCTATGCTAATGAGCAAGATTGCTAATGGATTCATATTGATATCTCCACATCACCATGTCGCCACAATGCGCGTCACATTATTCGGAAAACGAACTTGATGCGCGTTCACCAATTCAACGCCCGCGATATTTCCGCCTGCGTTTTTGATTTCCATCGGCAAATTCCATTCGATATACGCGGGCGGTTCGCGCCAATTGCCTTTGAGGACAAGAGTTGCATTGTGGTCGCCGAACGCGAGCGTGAAATCCACCGCGCCGAATGTGGTCGCCGCGCGTTCCACTTTGATGCTCGCCGTTTCAAAAATCCATTCGTCAGGCAGCGCGGGCGTGAGAACGAGATGGTCGTTTTCTTCAAACAACAGCGCGTTGCGAATGAAACTGACAACATCTGCGGCAGCCCAGCCGTGATGTCCATCGCCGTGTCCGCCGCGCAATGTGCGCGGATGAATTGTTTCGCCCCACGTCCACGTCGGCGACGCGTGCGTGAGCAAAAAGCGTAGCGCGTTCCACCCTTCCGGTTTGCGTTGAAAAATTTCTACGCCCGCGAGATGCAACGCGAGATACGTGCCAAAGCCGCCGTGTCCAACGTGATGAAAAAACGCGCCGTCCACGAACGCGATTTTTTTCAATTCATCAATGGTTGCTGTGATGCGCGAATCATCTGGCGCAACGAGTTGCAACGGATACGACGCGACGAGATTCGATACCATTGCGGAATCGGCGCGACGATACGGTGATGCGGGAATCCATTGCGCGTTACTTTTTTCAGAGGCGCGCGCGATGGCGGCATTGACATCGTTCAAACACGCGTCGTAGGCGAATTGCAATTTTTGTGCATCGTCTGTCGCGTTAAATGTTTTCGCCGCAAACACCGCTGCGCGCAATCCTGCAAGCCCCCACCAATCATCCCAAAAATAAAAGTCGTTTGGACCAAGATGTTCCGCGCTCATGCCTGCGGGCAATAAACCATGTTCGGGAACGCGTTCGCCGCGCTGTTTTGTTTTCTGACGCGTCGCGTCAATCCAATGCGCGGCGTTCAGCATTTTCCAGTATTCTTGATGCAAAATTTCATAGTCGCCGGACAGGCGCGCGTTTTGTTCCAGCAGCCACAATGCTTGACCGTTCGAGTCCCACTCGCCGTCTTGTGATTGGACAAAACCGTCTTTACGCAAATAGCGCGGGAATGTTTTCAAAACATTTTTCACTTGGGCATGATAACCAAGTTGGTCGAGCGCGTGGAGCATGAACGCCGCATCGCGCCACCAAAATTCGTGATAGAGAAATGGACCCGGCGTAATTGAATCGCCATCGTGCAATGTGAGCAGATGCGCTTTGTTGGCGTCGAACGCGTTTTGCACCGCGTCGTCGGGCACACGAATCGTCATGCCTTGCGCGAGCAATTTGCGCCAACGCGTTGAAAAATCGCGTTTGAGTTGCGGCAGCGCGTCGGGTTGAATCCACTGCGCGGTTTGGGCGTTCGACGCGCGTGTTTGCGCCAACGGCATTGCAACGGTGATGCTGCGGTTTGTGTGTGGGCGCAGTTCCATTTCGTACGCGGCGACGAATGTAGCAAGCCCTGTTTTGTCGGAAATGTTCGGGTCGTTGTTTAGCGCGTCGAGGTGAAATGCCACATCGCCGTTTTCAAAATTCGATGTAGCGAAGGCGTTCGGCGTCGGAAAGACCGCGCCCAATTCTTCATTCACCCACAACTCATGCGCGCGCCATTCGATTTTGTCAATGACCGCGACGCCTTCAGGATTGAATGGACGCAGCGCGAGATACAACGTTGCACGGCGCGCATCGCTGCGCGGATTTTCGATGGTGTAGGCGGCAATGAGCCAGTCGTTTGTGTCACTATCCTGAAGCGCAAACGTTTCTTGATTCATTCGCAAACGCGCGGGTTCGTACTGTGTTTGCACGAGTGGCAAATTTTCGTGCAATGACTGCGCGATACTTTTTTCATCGAGGCGCGAGGGAAAAAAATATTCGCCATCCGCACGCAACCACGCGTCGAGTGACCACGCGGATGCCTGCGGCTGCGGAGTGATTAAACCGCGCGGGTCAACAAGCGCTTCATATTTTGATTCGGGATTTCCAATCGCAGTCCAATTGCGATACGCGGAATTGATGAGAACGGGCTGAAATGCGCGTCCGCTGAAACCAACATCGTGCGGGTCGAATTGACGCGTTGCCCAATACGGCAAAATCCATTCGCGTGAGATGTCGAGGACTTGACGATTGAACCACCCGCGCGTCCACAAACGCGCGGCGAGCGGAACGAGTTCTGTAGGAATTTGAGAGGTCTTGCCAACGCGTCCCGAACGTTCGAGATAGGCAGCCACCAGCGGAGACAAACGATAACGCGGACCAAACACGCGGAGCAACCAAGCGATGAGGCGCAACATATTGACAATGTATTCTACACAGAATATGCGCGCAATGAAATTGCGCGTACAGAGACGCTATCCCTCGCTCTCTTGGCGCGCGACATTTATTTGTAATGAAAGTGGAATCGCGCTATAATTCATGTTGGTGTCGCGTCGTAAGAGGCGCGGCAATTTTTTGTCTCAAGCGAGTGAACATGGCATCGGCAAGCGAAACGTATTGGAATAGTTTTCACGTAAATGATAAAGATGTCGAACGCGTCTATGCTTTGCTGTTGGAAAAAGGCGAAGCAGCGCCGTCCGCAGATTTGGCGCGCACCGTGATTGCAGCACGCGCGCAAGAGGAACACGAACGGCGCGCGCGACTGAGCACCGAAGCACAATTGTATCAGCCGAAAAATGCGTACCAAACCGGACAGCGTTTAATTTTTTCGGCAATGAATGATGTGGAAGGGACCGTAACGCACGTTCGCGCTTCGGACAATCCGCGTCTGACAGCGTTTCAAGTTGTCCAAGTTGCATTCGGCGATGGAACGACGCGCGAATTTGCGGCGGCGAGTGAGCTGCCCCATCCATTGAATGAGGTGAAACCCATCGCCACGGGTGCGGCGGATGAATCGGTGGATGATATTTTTGCGCGTTATGGTGCAAACATCGAGCGCGCGCTGGCATTGCGTTTGCGCGGCGATAAGGAATTTGTCGAACAAGATGGCAAATGGCTCTTGCGCGACGCATTGGCAAACATTGACGAATTTGGGCTCAACATCCTCGAAGCGGCGATTGAACAAAATAACAACGCGCTGACCACGCTCGAAATGGCGCGCGTTCTCAAAAACGACGCGGGCATGAATTTGGATTTGGACGGCGCGAAACAAGAAACAACGCTTTTTTCTTTGGATTATTCCTTGAAACGCGACGAACGCTTTGTGGATGTCGGTCCGCGTAATGAAACGCGCTGGTTTTTGAATCGGCTCGTGCCTGCGGATGTTTTGGCAACGCCGCGTGTCCTTCAATTTGCCCAAGCGCCGCGCGTCGTTGAAACACTCCCGCCGGAGCTCGAAACAATTCTCGCGGAAATTCAAGACGATAATAACGACGATGCGTTTGCCGAAACCGCGCCCGCGAATGTGAATCTGGTGCTAACGTATCCACATCGGCGCGCGGGCAGCCTGCCATTTACGCAAGGTGTACGCGCGCTTTTCCCCCATACTGATAAACCGATGCTCGTAACATTGGTGGACGAATACAATATCCGCATTCCGACGTGGGTCGTGCCCGACGACAATTATGTGTATGGACTCAAAAGTTGGTATGACAAAAATAAGATGAATCCGGGGGCGTTGTTGGAACTCGCGCCGCGCGACGAACCATTCAGCGCGACAATTCGCTTTCAACCGCGCCGCGAAGGGAAAAGTTTGTGGGTCCGCACCGCCAAAGTGGAAAACATGCGCCTGACCTTTGGCAATAAACCAAATCCCGTTGCATTTAAATACGATGAAGATATGCTCATTGTTGCCGAAGACCAAAACGGTTTGGACAAGTTGATGGCATCAAATTACGGGGACCGTCCGCTTGAAATTTTGCTGCTGGATATTTTTCCCGAACTCATCAAACTCGGCGGTGGTTCCTCGATTCATGCCAAGACATTGTACAGCGCGGTGAATTTTGCAAAACGTGTCGGCGCGCGCGCGGTGTTTAGCGCGTTGGCAAACGGCGAAGCATTCAGTTCCACCAGTGGCGGTTATTTTATCTTGCAACAAATGGCGGTACGTGTCGCGTAGGGGCGAAGCATTGGGCGTTCGCAATGCGAACGCCCAATGCTTCGCCCCTACTTTTTTCAAAATGCCAGTCGGACGATTGACGACCAAATCAAAATTTTTTATTGACCTCAAGCAGTGGGAAAAAGAGGGACGCAATTTTCGCCAAGAGGTGTACGACGCGTTGTGCGACGAATGCAAAGCAATGTATTCCATCGAAGAACAACGCGAGGTGGACCACATTGACCCCGTGACGGGACAAGTGACGCGGATGGACGCGCTGCTCGATTGCGCGAGCGATGTGTGTGCTAATTCTCCCGAATATATTTCGCCACGAATGCCGTTGACGCGTTCGATTTTTCGCGCGTTCATCGCGGCGGGCAATCAACCACAGTCCGCCGAGGAGATTTATGCGCGCATCAAAAAGGGTTCGCCGCAAGTGGTACTCAAGGAATTAATCAGCGTGCAAATGGAGAGCGAAGGCATTACCGCGCTGTAAAATTTTTCGCACAAGCATTGCAACCACCATTTTCAAATTGGAAGTGGTGGTTTTTCTTTTTCATCAAAACTTTAGGCGAAACTTATCGCAAGTTCATACGCGAACGTCATGCTGAACACACGACGCCATCACCTCATCGTCTCATTGCGTTCGCGTTCTGCACCTTAATAAAATTGCACAGTTCGATGAAAGCGGGGGAAGGAGTTGTTATGCAAAACACTACGAGATTTCGAATCGCTTTCCTACTGGCAACCTTGTTGGGATTAGCGTTGTTGATGATTGCAACTGCGCCAAACATTTCTGCGCGCGCAAATAGTGCCGGTAGTGGATATTGGCACACGAATGGAAATCAAATTCTCGACGCAAACAATCAAGTCGTTCGCATTGCGGGAGTAAATTGGTTTGGAATGGAGACGGCGAACTATGCGCCGCACGGATTATGGACGCGCGATTACAAAAGTATGCTCGACCAAATCAAGCAGCAAGGGTACAACACCATTCGTCTGCCGTACTCGAATCAATTGTTTGACGTGGGCAGTGTGCCAAATGGCATTGATTTTTCGAATGGCAAGAACGCGGATTTGCAAGGACTGAACGGTTTGCAAATCATGGACAAAATCATTTCGTATGCGAGACAAAAAGGATTGCGCATTCTTTTGGACCGTCATCGTCCCGACGCGAATGGACAATCGGAATTGTGGTACACGAACGCGTATTCCGAACAGCGTTGGCTTGACGATTGGAAAATGTTGGCGACGCGTTATGCGAACAATCCGACTGTGATTGGCGCGGACTTGCACAATGAACCACACGGCGCGGCGTGTTGGGGCTGCGGTGATACGGCAACCGATTGGCGACTCGCCGCCGAGCGCGCGGGTAACGCGATTCATTCCGTCAATTCCAATTGGCTGATTTTTGTTGAAGGTATCGGCTGTGTGAATAGCGATTGCGGTTGGTGGGGTGGGCAATTGAAAAACGCGGGACAATATCACGTACGGTTGAATGTGGCGAATCGCTTGGTGTATTCGTCGCATGATTATCCCGCGTCGCTGTATCCGCAAACGTGGTTCAGCGCGCCGAACTATCCCGAAAATTTGCCGGGCGTGTGGGACGCGTACTGGGGCTATTTGCACAAACAAAACATCGCGCCGATTCTTGTGGGCGAGTTTGGTTCAAAATTGCAGACGACATCGGACCGTCAATGGTTAAACAAACTCACACAATACATTGGCGCGAATGGAATGAGTTGGACGTTTTGGAGTTGGAATCCAAATTCCGGCGACACGGGCGGAATTTTGAATGATGATTGGCAAAGCATCAACACGGACAAACAATCGTATCTCGCAGGCGGCACCGATGCAACCGGCGTCACACATCAATCCATTTTGTTTCCACTCGACGGCGGCAGCAACGCAACTTCAACACCTGTCACATCACAACCAACTGCAACGTTCACCAAAACATTTACGCCAACGGCGACAAAAACACCCTGCGCGAATTGTCCAACCAACACGCCAATTCCAAACAACGGATTAATAGTGCAGTATCGCGTCGGCGACAGCGGCGCGCCGAACGACAATCAAATCAAACCGCACCTGCAAATTGTCAACACGGGCGCGACGAATGTGGCGTACAGCGAATTGGAACTGCGCTATTGGTACACGAGCGAAGGAACACAAGCGGAAAGTTATTGGTGCGATTACGCAGTGATGAATTGCGCCAACATCACGGGACAATTTGTAAAATTGCCCAATGCGGTGAATGGCGCGAACGGGTATTTGCGCGTGAAATTTTCGAGCGGCACATTGAACGCCAACAGCGCGTCGGGTGAAATCCAAAATCGTTTCAACAAGAGCGATTGGTCGAATTACAGCGAGAGCGATGATTACTCGTACGATGCGAGTAAAACAAATTTCGCGGATTGGAACAAAGTAACGTTGTATCGGAATGGCGTACTCGTGTGGGGCATCGAGCCAACGGGAAATGTTGCGCCGACAAATACTCTGACGCGCACGGCAACCCGTACAAATACGCCGATTCAAAATTCACCAACCGCAACGCGCACAAATACACAGGTTCAAAATTCACCGACGGTAACGCGTACATTGCCGCCTTCACCAACGACCGCGCCATCGGCAACACAAAGCACAAGCGGTGGATTACGCGCGCAATACAAGCAAAGCGAAAATCCTGCGCAACCAAAAGACAATCAAATCAAACCATATTTCCGCGTGTTCAACGACAGCAGTGAAACAATTCCGCTTGCGCAAATTACGCTGCGCTATTGGTTCACGCGCGAAGGAAATGTGAAACAACAATTCGCTTGTGACCACGCGCAAGTGGACTGTGCGAATGTTACGAGCAAATTCGTAAAACTCGCATCGCCGACAACGAACGCGAATTTCTATCTCGAAATCGGATTCACGGCGAACGCGGGCAACCTTGCAGCCAACGCGCACAGCGGCGTAATCCAAACACGCATCAACAAAACCGATTGGTCGAATTACAACGAGAACAATGATTATTCGTACGACAAGAGCCAAGCGAATTTGACCGATTGGACGCGGGTGACCATGTATCGTAACGGTGTTTTGATATGGGGCGTCGAACCCTGAAAAATTATCCAAACGTGGCAGTGTCTAGTGGCGAACCAAGTTCGCCTAGACCTGTCACGTTTGAAAAGGAAGTTTTGTTTGACAGATGCGACAAAGAGAATAGAATAGTTGGCGCTACGAAATTGCCCTCGTGGCGGAATTGGCATACGCGGCAGGTTGAGGGCCTGTGTCCAATTGGACGTGGAGGTTCAAGTCCTCTCGAGGGCACCTGACGGAACGGCTCGAATCAAATGATTCGAGCCGTTCTCTTTTTTCCCCTGCACCTCTTGACAAACCTCAATTCGCGCTTATAATAGCACGCGTGAACGTTCACGTGAACGTTCACATGACCTCCAAACGCAATTCATTCACCGACCATTCCCAAAAAAGGGTTCACCGTGGCACCCAAACGCACCACGCTCAAAGATGTCGCCGAACGCGCCGGCGTCTCGTACCAAACCGTTTCCCGCGTCGTCAACGGCAAGGGTGAAGTCCTCCCTGCGACGCGCAAACGCGTCGCCAAAGTGATGCGCGAACTCAATTATCGCCCCTCGATGATTGCGCGCAGTATGGTCTCGGGGCGCGCGTTCACGCTCGGCTGCATTTCGCCCAATCTTACCGATTACACCTTTGCTTGTCTGATTGAAGGCGCGGAAGCGTATGCACGCGAACAAGGCTATTTGCTTTTGAGCGCCAGCGCCGCACGCCCCGAAGATGTCGCACGTTTTTGTGATGACATTGTAAAAAGCGGACGCGTGGATGGAGTCCTCGTCATCAATCCCTATGCCGACGCGCGTCACAAACATTTCGAAGCGTTGAATGAGCAAGGTGTTCCGGTGGTGTACCTCGGCGCGCGCCCGCGTCAAGGCAAAATTTCTTCGGTCCATCTCGACGATACGGACGCGGGGTTTCAAGCCACGAACCATTTGCTCACGCTAGGGCATTCGCGCATTGCGATGCTGCTCGGACCTTCAAACGAAGATTGTGTGGATGACCGTCTCGTCGGCTATCGGCGCGCGTTGAGTCAAGCCGAAATTCCATTTTCAAAAAAGTTGATTGGCGCGGGCGATTGGTCGGCTTCATCCGGTTATGCGGCGATGAAAAAAATTTTGGATTCCGGCGCGGACTTGACGGCATTGTTTGCGCAAAATGACCGCATGGCAGTTGGCGCCATTCGAGCGTTACGCGAACATGGTTTGCGTGTGCCGGAAGATGTTTCGGTGATTGGTTTTGACGATATGCCGTTGGCTACCTATTTTGACCCGCCGCTGACGACGATGCATCAAGATACGTTTCGAATCGGACAAGCCGCCGCGCAACTGATGTTGCAAGAGTTGAATGAACCCAAAGCGCCGCGCCAACAGATTTCTATCCCCGCCGAACTCGTGCTGCGGAAATCAACTGCGGCACGCAATTGAAAGGAGGCAATCGTCCAACAGACGCTCACCTATTGTTCAATGATGAAAATTCAAGTACCCGTGAAGGAGAGAAGAAGATGAACCGCAAGACTCTATCTGTAATTGTTGCTATCAGCATCGTGGCGACGATGATGTTGATTGCCTGCGCCGCACCTGCGGCGCCGACCCAAGCGCCCGCCCAACCGCAACCGACGAGCGCCCCCGCGCAAGCGCAACCCACAACCGCGCCTGCAATGCAAGCGGTAGAAATTCGTTGGCGCACACGCCCCGACAACAAACAAGAACAAGATGTGTATCAAAAAATTAGTGATGAAGTGACCGCGAAACTCAAGGACAAAGGCATCACCCTCAAGTACGACCCCGCACCCGTGACGGGTTACGAAGATAAACTCAAGACAGAATTTTCCGCCGGCACCGCGCCCGATGTGGTTTGGATTCCCGGCGCCAGCACTGCCGATTACGCGAATCTCGGCGTGATTGCGGATTTGATGCCGCTGGCGAGCGCGGATTCGAATTTCAAACTCACCGACTATTACGACGCGCCGATGAAAGAACTCCAGAACAATGGCAAACTCTGGGGCTTGCCGCGTGACATTTCGACGCTCGTGATTTATTACAACAAAGATTTGCTCAAAGCCGCCGGCGCGCCGGACCCGGCAGAACTCGCCGCCAAGGGCGAATGGAATTACGAAAATTTCTTGAAGGTCGCTAAAGCCGCGACGAATCCCGACAAGAAACAGTACGGTTTCGATTTCAGCAATTGGTGGGGTCCGTGGGGTTACTTTGTGTACAGTTCGGGCGGCAGTTTCTTTAATGCCGACCGCACGCAATGCGCGTTGAGTTCACCCGACGCGCAAGCCGGCTTGCAATTCATGTCCGATTTAATTAACAAAGAAAAAGTTGCGCCCGCGCCCGGCATCGAAGGCGGCGTTGGCGAAACCGGTTTTCTCGCAGGTCAAATCGGCATGTTCCCGAACGGACGTTGGATGACCCCGGGAATGCGCGAAAACGCGAAATTCGATTGGGGCGTGGTCGAAATGCCAAAGGGCAAACAAAATTCGACGTGGCTCTTTTGGGGACCGTACGTGATGAACGGGAAACTCACCGGCGACAAACAAAAAGCCGCGTGGGAAGTGATGAAAGCATTGACGAGTCCCGAGATTCAAGCGCAAGTGGCTGCGCTCGGCGCAAACATCCCGTCCAACAAGAATCAAACCGCTGTGGATGCATTCTTGAACAGCAAACCACCGGCAGACAATTCTGCCTTTATCAAAGGCGCAGGATACGCGCAAGCCGAAATTCCGCTCTACACCGGCAACTGGGGCGACATTGTCGGTTCGCAATATCAACCTGCGGTGGACAGTATCATTGCAGGCAAAGCGACGGTTGCGGATGCCACCGCCGCCGCGTGCAAAGCGTCTGACCCACTTTTCAAAAAATAAGTGCAATTTGCTCCAAGCAAATTGACTACTCTCCTCCGCTGTGCGTCGCGTTCTCGCGGACGCGACGCACAGACCAACGTTCAGCGTTCAAAATTTGTTCTAGCTCTTACAAAAGAGGAAAGCATGTCTGCAATCAACCGCACATCGCAAGTAAAATCTGTTGCGCCCAAGACGGGCATGTCGGCACTCCGACGGCGTCAAGCCATTGAGGGTTACCTCTTTTTGCTGCCCAATTTTTTGGGTTTTGTTATTTTTTTCCTCGTTCCCCTCGCGCTCTCGTTCTATTATTCGTTCACCGATTTCAATTTGTTCAAAGACCCCAACTTTATCGGTTTGGAGAATTATCAAAAAGCGTTGGGCTTTACGTTTGTACCCAGCGCGTTTCAAGAGACGCTGACCAAAGGCAAAAGTTTTGTCGCGGCATTGCAAAGTGTTTTTGAAACGAACGACCCGTTATTTTGGACCGCGCTCGGCAATACGTTTGTGTACGCCTTTGGCGTCTTGATTATTTCCGTGCCGCTCGGTTTTATTCTCGCGTGGCTGCTCAATTCCAAATTGCGCGGCATGGTCATTTTTCGTTCGCTGTTTTATGTTCCCGTCGTCGCGGCGGTCGTCGGCGTCGCGCTCGTCTGGTTTTGGATTTATGACAGCAAAGCGGGCGCGCTGAACGGACTGATTACCGCCATTCTCAATCTGCTCAATCCGCTCGTCCTTGCACTCGGCTTGCCAAAATTGGTTGACCCGAACATCGGTTGGCTCACAAGTCCCGATTGGGCGCTGCCGTCATTAATTCTCATGACCTCGTGGCAGACCATCGGCTACAACATGGTCATTGTTCTCGCCGCGCTGCAAGGTATTCCCAATTACGTTTTTGAAGCCGCGTATGTGGATGGCGCGTCGCGTTGGCGCACGTTGCGTTCGATTGTGATTCCCCTGCTCGCGCCCGCGATATTTTTCATCATCGTCACCAACACCATTACCATTCTCCAAGTTTTTGCCGAACCGTACATCATGACGCAAGGCGGACCGGCAAACTCTACCTTGACGATTGTGTATTACCTCTATCAAAAAGGTTTTCAACGTTTTCAAATGGGCTATGGCGCGGCGTTGGCATGGCTCGTCTTTGGAATTATTTTTGTCGTGACCACGATTCAATTCCGCATCTCGAATCGCTTTCAAACGGAAATGTGAAAAGCAGAAATCAAGTGGAGCAGCCATGTTTGGTCAAGTCGAACGCGTAACCGTCCTCCAAAAAATCATTGTCTATCTCATCCTCACGTCATTTGCGTTGGTGATGATTTATCCGTTTTGGTTTATGCTCAATACATCATTGCGCGACAGCGGCACATTCTTTTCCGATATTTTGCGGCTCACACCCGAGAGTTTGAATTTTCAAAATTACATTCAAATTCTGACCGAAGTGAACATGGCGCAATATGTTCGCAATACCGCGTTTGTGACGTTGTGTGTGGTAGTCGGACAAATTGTCACTTCGATAATGGGCGGTTACGCCTTTGCGCGTTTGGATTTTCCCGGACGCGATTTAATTTTTCGCGTGTATCTCGGCACTATCATGATTCCGTTCGTCGTCATCATGATTCCGATGTACAAAATGATGCAAGTGTTTCAATGGCTCGATAAATTTGAATCGCTCATCATTCCTTGGGTTTTTACCGCGTACGGAACATTTTTGATGCGCCAATTCTTTATGAATATGCCAAAAGAATTGGAAGAAGCAGCACTGCTCGACGGCGAATCGCGCTGGGGCATTTTGTGGCGTATCTTTGTCCCGCTTTCCGGTCCTGCCATCGCAACGCAATGCACGATTTCGTTTTTGTACGCGTGGAATTCGTTCATTTGGCCCCTCGTCGCGATTCAATCCAAAGAACGTTATGTGGCAACGCAAGGACTCGCGGACATTCAAGGCGCGTATCATGCTCAACCACCGCTCGTGTTGGCAGGCGCGGTGTTGGTGATTTTGCCGACGGTGTTGGTTTTCATTCTCGCACAACGTTATTTTGTTCAAGGCACAGCAACAACGGGACTCAAGTAACAGATGAAGAATGACAAGCCGCACAAGCTGTTCGACGCGTATATTTTTGATTTGGATGGAACAGTTTATTTGGGCAACGCGCTGCTGCCGGGCGCAGGCGAAGCGATTGCAGAATTGCGCGCACGCGGCAAGCGCACCGTTTTTCTCTCAAACAATCCAACCCACACGCGCGACGCGTATGCAGAAAAGTTAACGCGGCTCGGTTTGCCGACGCGCGCAAACGACATTATCAATTCATCGTTCGTGCTGGTGAATTTCCTGAAACGCGAACTGCCGAACGCGCGTTTGTTTGTGTGCGGCGAAGACGCGTTGTGCAGAGAATTGCGCGCGGCGGGTTTCGTCTTGACGGAAAACGCGAACGAAACGGATGCGGTGATTGCAAGTTTTGACCGCACGTTCACCTATCGCAAATTGCAGATCGCGTTTGACGCGATTCGCGCGGGCGCGCGCTTTTTTGCGACGAACGGTGACCGTTATTGTCCCGTGCCGGGCGGCGGCGAACCGGACGCAGCAGCCATCATCGCGGCGATTGAAGCGTGTACGAATACGCGCGTCGAAGCGATTGTCGGAAAACCGTCGCGCTATATGAGCGATGCGATATTGCAGCTGTTACAAATTCCCGCGTCGCAGTGCATCATTATCGGCGACCGCTTGGAAACGGATGTGTTAATGGGAATGAACGCGGGTATGGCGAACGCCTTGACGTTGACCGGCGCAACGACACGCGAAATGTTGAACGCATCGGAAATTCAACCCATGTTTGTCGTGGAATCACTGCGCGAGTTGATACCGGAATGAAATTCACTTTTCGCGTTTAACTGTTTATTGTTTCTCCACCTTGCAAAAAATCTTGTGAACGCATACATTCTCTTTCATGCCCACGCGAAACTATTTGCTTGGTATTGACCAAGGCACCAGCGGCAGTCGCGCGCTCATTCTCGATGCAGACGGCAATGTCCGCGGTTACGGGTATCGTCCCCTCCCTCGTCTCTATCCACACCCTGATTGGGTCGAACAAGACCCGCTTCAAGTTGTTGCCACGGTTTCCGACGCGCTCACCGAAGCGCTCGCTCACGCCAACATTCAGCCGTCCGAAATTGCGGCGTGCGGCATCGCGTGTCAACGCAACACCGAATTTGTTTGGGACGCGCGCACGCAAAAATCCTTTTCCAACGCGATCACGTGGCAAGATTTACGCACGCTGCCGCTGCTGCGCGAAATTCAAAAATGGGAACACGCGCACACGGCGCGTCATCATCTCGGGTACGCGCCGGGACCTTACAGCGCAGCCCTGCATCTCGCGTGGCGCATGAAACATCAACCCGAATTTGCGCGCGCCGCGCGCGACAACACGATTCGCATCGGACTCTCTGCCGAATGGCTCGTCACCGCGTTGGGGAGAATGAACTCGCACGCTATGGATTCATCGCTCGTGCAAGCGATGGGCATGTACAATTTTCGCGCGCGGCGCTACTGGGATGAATGGTTGAACTTGCTCGACATTCCTCAAGCGCCGCTCCCACACGCGACCTCGAGCGTTTTTGATTTTGGCGCGCTGCATTGGAACGGCGCAGAGATTCCGGTCAAGGCAATGATTGGCGACCAACAAGGCGCGCTCTTGGGTTACGATTGTCACCGCGTTGGCGACGCGGAATGCACGCACGGGACAGCTTCGTTTGTAGATGTTTTTGTCGGCGCGCACGCGCCGAAATCCAAAACGATGAATTGTTACTTTGCGTGGACGCTGAACGATGAACCGTCGTATTGTTTGGAAGCAGACACGACGGTCACGGGCGCGGCAATTCGTTGGATGCGCGAACACATTGGCTTGTTTCAAGATGAAGCGGAATTGGACGCGCTGGCCGCATCCATAAAAAATTCGGGGGGCATCGTTTTTGTTCCGGCTTTTACGGGTTTGAATGTTCCACACAACGACCAGAATGCACGCGCAACTTTATTCGGCATGACGCTCGGTACGACGCGCGCCCACATCGCGCGCGCGTTTTTTGAAGCGATTGGCTATCAGCTGCGCGGCATTTTGGAAACGATTCATCACGAAGCGGATGTGCGCGTGGAATCCCTGTACGTCGGCGGCGGCATTTCGGCAAGCGAGGTCGCGTGTCAAGTGCAAGCGGACATTTTGGGAATTCCTGTCATGCGTCCCGCGTTCACACAAACGACGGCACGCGCCGCCGCGTTGTTGGCGGGCATCGGCGCAGGTTGGTACAAAAACATTTCCGCGCTGCCGCACATGCCGCGCGAACGAAAAATTTTCGAACCGCGCCTCACACGCGATGAACGCGACGCGGGCTATGCGCGTTGGCGAAATGCGATACGCGCGGTGAGAGAGTGGGAGAAATGAATCTCGGCGTTTGTTATTATCCCGAACATTGGGACGAGTCGCGTTGGGCGCATGATGCGAAATTGTTGCGCGACGCGGGTTTGACGATTGTACGCTTTGCGGAATTTGCGTGGAGCAAAATGGAACCGCGCCGGAACGAATTTGATTTCGCTTGGCTCGACCGCGCCATCGAAATTTTCGCGCGCGAAAATTTTAAGGTTGTGTTGGGTACGCCCACTGCCGCGCCGCCCGCGTGGCTCTCGCGCGCGCATCCCGACACATTGCCTGTAGATGAACAGGGACGCCGAAAAAATTTCGGCGGGCGCAGACATTATTGTCCCAACAGCGCGGTGTATCGTGAATATACAACGCGCATTGTGAGCGCGATGGCGACGCGTTATGGCAACGATGCACGCGTGACGGGTTGGCAGATTGACAATGAATTTGGCGGCGGGAATACAGGACGCTGCTATTGCGAACATTGCATCGCGGCATTTCAGAGTTGGCTGGAGAAAAAATACAAAACGCTTGGCGCGCTGAATAACGCGTGGGGTAACGTGTTTTGGTCGCAAGAATATGACGCGTGGTCACAAATCCACGCGCCGATTTTGGTCGCAGGCAACAAACCAAATCCTTCACACGTTCTCGACTATTATCACTTTTCATCGGATTCAATCGCAGAGTATCAACAACTCCAAATCTCCAATCTCCAGTCTTTAATCTCCAATTCCCAATTCATCACGCACAATTTCATGGGGCTGTACGCCGACCTCGACCAACATGAATTGGCGAGACCGCTCACCTTTGTTTCATGGGACTCGTATCCGACCGGAAATTTGGACCGCTGGAAATTCATGTTGGACGACGCGGATGATGGGACCTACGCGTATGATGTTGGCAATCCGTACTTGACCGGAATGGCGCACGATTTTACGCGCGGATTAAAAGAGGGCGCGCCGTTTTGGGTCATGGAACAGCAAGCGGGATACATCAATTGGGGCGCATACAATCCCGCGCCGCGTCCAAACGTTTTGCATTTGTGGTTGTGGCACAATTTCGCGTCAGGGGTTGAAACGACGGTTTTGTTTCGCGAACGCGCGACGTGGTTCGCGCAAGAACAATATCATAGTGGCTTGATGAATCACGATGGTTCGCTCGCGCAAGGATATTTTGATTTACGCGCGTTCCAGGCACAACACGCGTTGATGAAAACGCTTCAAGATACGCGCGTTGAAAATGATGTGGCGTTATTGATTTCGTTTGAAGATTTGTGGGCAACTCAAACACAGCCGCACCGCCAAGATCTTTCGTATTGGAATGTGGTGTGTACGTGGTACGCGGCATTGCAGCGCGCGGGCGTGCCGTGCGATGTCATTTCAAAAGACGCGGACATTTCAAAATACAAATTGGTGATTGCGCCGAGTTTGCATCTCGCGGATGAAATGCTCGCGGCGAATTTGAAAAATTATGTCGAGGGGGGGGGGCTGCTCGTGTTGGGGATTCGCAGTGGCTTCAAGACGCCGACGAACCGCGTCACGCCTGAACCCTTGCCCGGCGCATTGCGCGAACTTGTCGGCGCGACGGTGACGACTTGGCAATCGCTTCCTCCGAATGTGGCGCAACCCGTCGCGTTCATGTGGCGCGGCTGGCAAAAAGTTTCGGCGACGCGTTGGATTGAAACGCTTGAAACGCAAAACGCGGGAACGATTGCAACGTATGTGGCGGCGAACTCTGCCGCATCGCATTTGGACGGACGCGCCGCGATTACGTTGAATCAAATTGGCGACGGACGCGTGATGTATGTTGGCTGGCTGCCGAATCAAACGCAGGCGGACGCACTCGTCGGCATGTGGCTGCCCGAAGCAAATATCGAACCGCTTGGCATGTTGCCGCACGGCGTTATCGCAGGACGCCGCGTGCGCGCAGACGCAACCTTTTTGTTTTTGCTGAATTTTACGGACGAGGATAAACGCGTGTGGGTGAATGGAACGGGCTGGCGCGACGCGATGAGTGGACAAGAAATGTCAAACGAGGTAAGTGTGAGTGTGCGCGGTGTTAAGGTCATGCGGCGCGGTGTATAGTCTAAAGAAGGAATTTAAACACCCAAAGGCAGGGACAACTTTACCGTTGTCCCTTTTTCTTTTTCCGAATCAATCTCCAATTTCCCCCGCGCGATGTCCGCGCGTTCTTTCATGTTTAACAAGCCGAGCGAACCGCGCTGTCCGTAATTCGTTTGCGTCTGCGAAACATCAAAGCCGCGTCCATCATCGCGCACGGTAATCGTCAAACTGTTTCCGTTTTCGATGGCGTCAATTTCCAAATGGGTCGCGCCGGAATGTTTTTTCGCGTTGTTGACCGCTTCTTGCACAATCGAAAAAATTGCGGCTTCCACTTTCGGTTCAAAACGCGTTTTCACTGTTTCCGCGTTGAGTGTAATTTTGAACGGCTCGACCATGCGCAAGCGCATCACATATTGTTCGAGCGCGGGTCCCAAACCTTGTTGCTCCAAAATCACCGGGCGTAAATCGAACAGAATGTTGCGCGTTTGATACATTGCCTTTTGCGCGACGGCTTCGAGGTTCAAAAATTCCGTCATCAATTTATTCGGGTCGCGCTGTGCAAGTTCGCGCAAAAAGCGAATTTCCATAATGAGCGCGGCGAGCATTTGCGCGGGACCATCGTGCAAATCGCGCGCGAGTTCGTGACGCACCGCCGCCTCGACGGCGAGAATGCGGTCGCGTTCGTCCAACACTTGTCCATACAAACGCGCGTTCTCAATCGCAATCGCGCTTTGTGACGCGAACGCGGTCAATAATTCAATGTCATCGTTTGAGTATGCTTGCCCCGCGTCCTTGTTCATCACTTCCAAGACGCCAATCGCTTTACCTTGCGCGAGCAGTGGCACGGCGAGCAGTTGACGTACAAACAAGCCAACACTCACCGCCGGCGCGGAAAAATAGCGCGGGTCGGTTTCCGCGTTCTCAACATGAATGACGCGTTGCTGCACAAAACATTCTCCGGCAATTCCGCGATCTGCCGGAATGCGCGTTTCTTTGAGCGCATCGCCTCCTCCGCCGACAATTACTTTAAAGACGAGTTCATGCGTGGCGGCATCGTATAAAAAAAGCGAACCTGCCGTACTGCGCGAAACATCCATTGCCGCGCGCAAGATTTTTTTCAGGAGCGTGTCGAGTTCGAGTTCCGCCGTCAATTCGCGCGCAATCGTCTGGAGCGATTCCAGCGCGGCGATACGCGCTTGCCATTGTGCGCGTTCGGATTGCAATTCAAGAGACATGGGGGATTTTTTTCTAACCCGCGAACGATTTGGTACGCGGTTTGGGTGCGAGGAGTTGACGCAGTTGAGGCAGCGCGCGTTCGGCGGCTTCGCGTCCGACTTGAATGATTTCATCTACGCGCGCGTATTCGAGTGTGGTGAATTGCGCGACATCGGGCGTAATCATCACGTCAATCGCTTCCGAACGCGCGCGAATAATTTCCGACTCCATAATTTCAATCGCGCCCAAAACAATCGAGACAACGTTCGGCGCTTTGCCCGTTTTCAATTGTTCTTTGCGGTGCATGCGTTCTGGCAAACCGGGAATCACGCTTGACGCGACGACAATATCGGCTTGACGGTCTTTTAACACGGATGTTGGCACCGGATTCACTGTGCCGCCATCCACCAGAAAATGGTCATTGATGTGCGCGGGTTCAAACACGCCGATGATGGACATGGACGCGCGCACGGCATCGGCAACGGGTCCGCTGGTGAATTGAACTTCTTCGCCCGAAATCACATCACACGTCACGACGGTCAAAGGAATTTCCAAATCTTCAAAATTTTTGTTGTGCAGAATTTTTTTGAAATAGTCGAGCGTGCGATTGCCGCGCACGAGACCTGAACGCGGCGGCAGTCCCAAATCCCACATCGGAAAGCCCGACAAAAAATTGGTCTGGCGGCGCATCAAGCGTGCGACGTTAATGATTTCGGGAATGGACGCGCCTGCGGCGTACAACGCGGCAACGATTGCGCCCATCGAAGACGCGGCAAGAATATCCACCGGAATCCGCTCGCGTTCCAAAACTTCCAGCACGCCGATATGGGCAAGTCCGCGCGCGCCACCCGAAGAAAGCGCCAAGCCCAATTGTCGCCGCGCAATTTTACGCGCGAGCCGCGCGATGCGTTTCGGTTCGGGCTTGACCACAAAGAAATTGCGCGTCGCCGCTTGTGTCAACCAACGTTCCGGCGTGTCCGCCAATTGAATCGTCACGTCCGCGAGGTCAATCGCTTTGATGGTGAGCAGCGAGGGACGCAGTGGAATCGCCAGCATCACCCAATAATATTCCTGCACGAGTGACGAAAGCCGCGCGGGCAAATCATCTGCCGTGAGATTTTGTCCGCCGCGCGCAAGTTGCACGCCGCCTTGCGACAATGCCGTTTGGTCCACCGGCATTGAACCCAATCCGCCGAGGTCAAATAAAAATACTTCTTCGCCTGTCATTGCCGCCACTTGCTCGGCAAGCGCGGGCGCTTGTTGTCCCACAACGGCGACGATATTTAATTCTTCTTGCTGAATGGGTGTTTGAATTTGGCGCGTGAGGCGACGCGACAGTTCGCGGCTGATTTCAACCGCGATGGTGGGATATTGCTCGATGAGTTCTTGGAGTTCTTGGCGTCCGAGCGAAATCAAATCGGAATCAATGACGACGCGAATGCTCGCATTGCGCGGTTCGCCGGTGAGCAGCGCGGTTTCGCCAAAAAAGTTTCCGGGATTGAGATACGAAAAAATTCGCTCCGAGCCGTTGCGTTCCGAAATGACTTTGACCTGTCCCGAGGAAATAATGTACATGCGGTCGCCAAAATCCCCTTCGGAAAAGACCAATTCGCCGCGCCCATAATGTTCGCGGCGGCAATACTTTTCGATGGCAGTCAACACGTCATCGGAAAGGTCACTGAAAAAGGGAATTAAGCGAAGGTCATTACGCATGAGCCGGATTGAACGATGAAGCGAACAATGAGTATTTGCAAACGGGCATCCTTACGCGGACACCGGAACCGAGTCTAGTGCAGTTTGCGCGCGTTGGGCATAATTGACCGCGCCCAAGCGGTGGAATGTATCGTAACTCTTTTGCAGAAAGGTGCGCGCTTGTTGGACCAAGCCGCGATCCATGTACAGTTGCGCCAATTCCAACTCACTGCGCGCGGCTTCAAACAAACTGGACGCGTCTTGAGAAATCTGTAATCCCGCAGTGAGATGTTTTTCTGCGCCGTCCCAATCGCGTTGTGCGCGCTGCACTGCCCCCAAGACGCGCAGCGCGTTCGCTTCGGTTTGTCGAATGCCCAACTCTTGCGCGAGGCGCAACGCGTGACTTGCCAATTTCGATGCTTCTGCTAACGCGCCGCGATGCAGCGCTGTTTCTGCCAACAGATATTCCGCTTCGACCAACCAATCGCGCACGCCGGACATTTCCGCCAACTTGATGGAACGGTCCAGCAGCGCGGCGGCAATATCATATTTACGTTCGAGAATTTCAATTTGCGCGAGTGAATTGAGGGCGAGACACGTCGCGTTCGGGTCGCGAATTTTTTCCGCTTGCTTGCGCGCCGCATTAAAAAATTCCCGCGCGCGGACGAGCTCATTTTTGTAGAGATAATAATAGCCGAGATTGTTTTGTGCGAGCGCGAGTTGTTTCGCATCACCGATGCGCTGCTTGAGTTCCAAACTCTGTTCCAAATGCGGCAACGCTTTGTCCCATTCGCCGGTGTTCAAATGAATCGCGCCAAGATTCGAATGCGAACGACTGGTGCCTTCCACATCGCCAATCATTTCGCGCACTTGCAATCCGCGTTGAGCGTACTCGATGGCGCGCGTCCAATCGCCTTTATGATTATACAACGCGGCGAGCCCATTGTACGCGGAACCCATTTCGGCATAATAGTCCAAGCCCTCTGAAATTTCAAGCGCGCGCAGCCGCCAATGTTCCGCCTCGTCAAGATTGCCGCGCCGATAATGCACCCAACCGATGTCGAGATAAATGCGTACACGTTCTACCGCGTGACCGGAAGAAACATCGCGATTGATTTCGCGCAGCGCGCTTTCAAGCCACTGCATCGCGTCATCATATTTCGCACGCCGTTCATAACCGCGTCCAAGCCGACGCGCGATTTCCGCCGTTTGACGCGCCTGAGTTGGACTTGCAGGCGCGCCGCGCGCCAAATCCCACGCTGCGCGCAAGCTCGACGACGCGCCGTCAAAATCGCCGATGTGAGTTTGCGAATCACCCAGCCCAATCAAAATGCGCGTTCGCGTTTCAGGCGGTGCAATGGTACGCGTCACCAAATCGAGCGCAGTGCGATAGTACGCCAGCGCTTGTTCGTTCGCGTAACGTGACGCCGCGCGTTCTGCGGAACGAATGACGTGCGGCAATGCTTGCGCGGCATCTTTGCTTTCGCCGTAATGAAAGGCAAGCCGTTCCGCCTGTTCATCCAAACGGTCGCCATACAATTCTTCCATCGCGGACGCGATTTTGTGATGCAGCTGTTCGCGACGGCGCAAAAGCACGCTGTTGTAAATGATTTGCTGGGTGAGAATATGACGAAACGCGAATTGGCGTTCGTGCGCGACGATGGTTTGTTGAATGACTTCGTGGTCCATCAATTCGTGCAAATCATTTTCGACGCGCGCGGGAGTGGTTTCCGCAATCCGCTGCAAAAGCACATCGGAAAAATCGCGCCCGATGACGGCAGCACACTGGGCGATATAGCGCGTGGACTCCGAAAGATGGTCGAGACGCGTCATGATCAAGCTTTCAAGCGTGCGCGGCACTTGGAACGCTTGCACATCCGCGCCGGGCGTCATTTCCCAACGGTCACCGCGTCTCCGAATAATGCTGCGGTCAATGAGCGCGCGAATAATTTCTTCCAAATAAAATGGGTTGCCTTCCGCGCGCTGGGGAATCATTTGGCGCAAGCTATCGGGCAAGTCCGCAATCGTCAGGAGTGAATCAATCAACTCGGTGCTGTCACGCAGCGAAAGCGGTTCGAGCGCAATCTCGGCAAAACGTCCATCCAAAGCGGTGGCGCCGATGCGTTGAATTTGCGGAACGGCTTGATTATTCGATGGGCGCGCCAAACACACAAACGCTATCGGCGCATCTTCCGCCGAGTTGAGTAAAAAGAGCAGAAGGTCGAGCGATGGCTTGTCAATCCAATGCAAGTCGTCAAAAATCAAGACGAGTGGATTTGTCTCTGCCACCTGCACCAATAAATCGCGAATCGCGAGAAACATTTGCTGGCGCAATTGCACCGGTTCGAGATGACGAATGCGTTCGGCTAACTCGCGTTCGGTTGGCGGCAAGCCCATCAAATTTTCAATGTACGGCAATAATTCCAACACGCCGCGTTCACCGACCAATTCGCGCACATGTGCTTTGATTTTGTCGCGACGAATCGCGGGAGAATCTTCCGGGCGCAATTGAAAGAGTGCGTTCAAGATTTGGATTTGAACGTCGTAGGCGGATTGACCATACGCGACGCAATCGCCTTCGTACACACGCAGCGCATCGAGCTCGGGTGTACGGTCCATCCATTGTTTCAATTCGCCGGTAAGACGCGACTTGCCCATCCCGGCTTCGCCGGTGATTAGGACCAGACCGCCGCGTTTGTCGCGTGCGAGCGTTTCAACCATGTACTGGACGCGCGCCAATTCGTGGTCACGTCCAATCATCGGGGCGGTGAGACCGGGAATGCCGCGCACACGTCCGGGGTCGCGCTTGATACCTGCGACTTGATAAATCTCTACCGGCTCGACGCGCCCTTTGACGCGAATTGAACCCAGCTCGCTATAATCAAAAATCGCGCGCGTTTGTTCATAGACTGCGCGGCTGACGAGAATGCTGCCGGGTTCGGCAACACTTTGCAAACGCGAGGCGACGTTCACCGTGTCGCCCATCGCGGTGTAATTCATCCGTAAGTCCGCGCCAATGTCTCCCACCACCACTGTGCCAAGATTCAGACCAATTCGCATTTGCAGCGTGACGCCGTGTTTGGCAACGAGCTCATCGTTCACGCGTTTGAGTGCGTTTTGCATTCCGAGCGCACAGCGCACCGCGCGCGTTGGGTCATCTTCGTGCATCACGGGCGCGCCAAATAATGCCATGACGCCATCGCCCATGAATTTATCGAGCATCCCTTCGTACAAATAAATTTCGTCACGAAATGCGGCGACGCTCGCGTCGATGATGGTATAAACGGTTTCGGGGTCGAGTTTTTCGGAAATGGTGGTGAATCCAACCACATCGGAAAAGAGGACAGTAACTGTGCGGCGCTCGCCTTCAATATGTTTGCTGGCGGTGAGAATTTTGTCAACGAGGGGCGTTGGCATGACCCCTTGCACACGTCGCAACTTTTCGGAATTCGACGTGCGCGCCAAATTCGCGGTCAGCAGATTGACGCCACAGTTTCCGCAAAATTTGAACCCGCGCGGGCTTTCAAAACCACAGTTCGGACAGAGGTTCGCCAATGGCGTCGCGCAGTTTGCACACACGGCAACGCCAAGTGTATTTTTGTGTCCGCATTGAGGACAAATCATAGATAGAGAACGCGCTGTCTGGGGAGACCGAGGGACAAGATGAAAAAATGCTGCCCCGTATTATACCGAGATACTCTATCTGAGACAATGAGAAAGATGGTTTGTGGACAAGCCGGATGAAGGGCGCGTGAACTCAAAACAATAAAAAGAGGCAACCTTGCGCGGTTGCCTCTGAATCTATCTCTGCGTGGAGAAAAAGCGCTAGTTCAATTTCTTGACGACAAAAATCCATTTGTCGTAGCCGCTGTTTTTGGTATACGTCTGTCCGCCCCAGTGAAATAGGACATTTGTATGTTTTTTCGTTTTGACTGCTACCTCAACCCAGCTGCCGAATTGATTGTGAAGTACATGGCTCGGTTCAAGAACCGGCAGATTCGGGTCCCCACCGCAGTTCAAGATGTCAAAATCAACATTTACATTCGGACCGACACCGAGCCACACTTCAATCGATTCGGTTGTCGGCTCAATCATGAGCAATTGTCCGTTCAGGCACACTTGCGGGTCTTCAAACGCTGGAGCAGCGAGAGCTGAGGCATAGCTGCCCAGAGCAAACAACGATACAACGAATACGAGTACGAGTGCAATTTTCTTCATAGTCTCCCTCATTATTTTCGCGGGCCGGCGTGAGGAATCTGGAATGTTTTGGTTCATGTAATTCTACGACCAAAACCGCGAGATTTCAATAGGAATGCGCTCCCAATAGTTTACGTAGAATTTGCATATGCGGTCCGCCTCGGTTCACCCCCACGTGTGTGGGGAATACTTTGGCGATGCTGGATGCTGAACACACTGTAGCGGTTCACCCCCACGTGTGTGGGGAATACACCACTCCCCCGCCCGCCCCAATCTCTCCTGTCGGTTCACCCCCACGTGTGTGGGGAATACAATTGCATCAGTTTTTTTTTCAAACCCGTTTTCGGTTCACCCCCACGTGTGTGGGGAATACTTCAATCTTTTGCTCGACGAATTTTTTGCGTTCGGTTCACCCCCACGTGTGTGGGGAATACGAAACCGAATTTTGCGCCAACAACAACGCGCACGGTTCACCCCCACGTGTGTGGGGAATACTCGTCGGCGCATGAAACGCTGCGCTGTAACCGGGTTCACCCCCACGTGTGTGGGGAATACTTTTGGTTACTGCTTTTTGCACAGCAAGCAAAAGGTTCACCCCCACGTGTGTGGGGAATACGTGAGCGTCGCCGCGATTTTATCCGCCCACACCGGTTCACCCCCACGTGTGTGGGGAATACGCGAGTTCGATGGTCGCGTGCGAGCCGAGCCGCGGTTCACCCCCACGTGTGTGGGGAATACGCGACATACGCTTTTTCGTCCACGCGCAATGCCGGTTCACCCCCACGTGTGTGGGGAATACTTTTGCTAACCTGCGCGCTTCCGCGATTGCCGCGGTTCACCCCCACGTGTGTGGGGAATACGCGGTGACGGCTCGACGGCGGCTAGTGGTAATCGGTTCACCCCCACGTGTGTGGGGAATACTTTTGCTAACCTGCGCGCTTCCGCGATTGCCGCGGTTCACCCCCACGTGTGTGGGGAATACGCGGTGACGGCTCGACGGCGGCTAGTGGTAATCGGTTCACCCCCACGTGTGTGGGGAATACGAAGCGTATCTCGCGGGCGATTACGGCAAAGACGGTTCACCCCCACGTGTGTGGGGAATACGCGCGTGCGACGTTCAAGAGCGTTTCCAAATCCGGTTCACCCCCACGTGTGTGGGGAATACATTTTTGCGCGCGACGCCAATAGGATTGTGCGCGGTTCACCCCCACGTGTGTGGGGAATACATTTTTGCGCGCGACGCCAATAGGATTGTGCGCGGTTCACCCCCACGTGTGTGGGGAATACGAGGACGCAGCGCGGTCTACCAAATAAACCTTGGGTTCACCCCCACGTGTGTGGGGAATACGCGTCGAGCCGCGTATCAAAGAATTGAGAAGTGCGTTCACCCCCACGTGTGTGGGGAATACGCGTAAATCGAACGGCGGGTGCAAGGCGACGCCGGTTCACCCCCACGTGTGTGGGGAATACTTCCGCTTTCAAGGTGTTCAATGCGCCCGTCTCGGTTCACCCCCACGTGTGTGGGGAATACACGTTCCAACCCTTGTTTCACCATGCCGACATACGGTTCACCCCCACGTGTGTGGGGAATACCGGCGCGTCCGTTGTTGTTGGCGGCGCGCAGTCCGGTTCACCCCCACGTGTGTGGGGAATACACAACACGTTGCACACGATTTTTCGTGCAATCGGTTCACCCCCACGTGTGTGGGGAATACCACATTCGAGAGGCGCTTGTCGGTTACGTAATCGGTTCACCCCCACGTGTGTGGGGAATACTCGTCGTAGGTGAGTTGCAGCCATTCGGCGGCGGTTCACCCCCACGTGTGTGGGGAATACTTTTTGTTGTTGGAGCGCGTCAACGGGTCTTACGGTTCACCCCCACGTGTGTGGGGAATACCACGTCATCTTGCTGCGCCATGCGCTCATACACGGTTCACCCCCACGTGTGTGGGGAATACGAGTGCGCTAGAACACATTAACCATTGGATTGAGGTTCACCCCCACGTGTGTGGGGAATACTCGTCGTAGGTGAGTTGCAGCCATTCGGCGGCGGTTCACCCCCACGTGTGTGGGGAATACCTCCATCATCCCTCATTTCACCTCGAACCACACGGTTCACCCCCACGTGTGTGGGGAATACTCAACCTCACGCTTGTTCGGAACGAACGCATTTCGGTTCACCCCCACGTGTGTGGGGAATACGCCAAGTCCAATCGTGCCATTTGCAAATTTGGCGGTTCACCCCCACGTGTGTGGGGAATACGACTCGAACAAAATATCGCGCGTCGCGCCCGACGGTTCACCCCCACGTGTGTGGGGAATACTTCCACATTCTTGCAGAATTTTGCGGGCGACGCGGTTCACCCCCACGTGTGTGGGGAATACCGGCAACTGCGCGTTAATCGCATTGATTTGCTCGGTTCACCCCCACGTGTGTGGGGAATACGCCATTTGCAAATTTGGCTTGGATGTTGTCGGCGGTTCACCCCCACGTGTGTGGGGAATACATGGCACAACCATCAAAGTCGCGCGCCGCGACGGTTCACCCCCACGTGTGTGGGGAATACGGCAGGGTATAGTGCGTGGCAATGGGCGCGGGCGGTTCACCCCCACGTGTGTGGGGAATACTTCTACATGTCGAATGCGGTCAAGTCGGTGATTCGGTTCACCCCCACGTGTGTGGGGAATACGACAATGCCGCCGTCGTTGACAGCAACCCATACCGGTTCACCCCCACGTGTGTGGGGAATACGTAGGTTATTGTCCACTGTGTAGGGTTATTATCGGTTCACCCCCACGTGTGTGGGGAATACGTTTAAGTACTCTTGCGCGCGTCTCTCGTTTCACGGTTCACCCCCACGTGTGTGGGGAATACAAAAGGAGGCATACGGCACACGATTTCCCACACGGTTCACCCCCACGTGTGTGGGGAATACGCACTGCTTTTCCTTCGACCAATTCATGGAAATCGGTTCACCCCCACGTGTGTGGGGAATACGTCTTGTTTGGACTCGCTCTAATTTTGTTACCGGTTCACCCCCACGTGTGTGGGGAATACCGCTTCGAGAACAGCAGAATTGTGGCAATCGGCGGTTCACCCCCACGTGTGTGGGGAATACCAAAACCGCTTTCCCGTTCTCGCCAGTTGGGTCTGGTTCACCCCCACGTGTGTGGGGAATACGCGTTCGAGTTGTTCGAGGCATCGCTCCACTCCGGTTCACCCCCACGTGTGTGGGGAATACAACGAAAGAAGGAAACAAGATGAAAGCACTCACGGTTCACCCCCACGTGTGTGGGGAATACCCAAATCACGCGGCAAGCATCCTATCTGGTGGCGGTTCACCCCCACGTGTGTGGGGAATACGATACTTACGTTCAAAATTTTCATCTTGTCTCCGGTTCACCCCCACGTGTGTGGGGAATACAACAGTTGACGCACCTGTTCCAAGGATAACGCCGGTTCACCCCCACGTGTGTGGGGAATACCTGATTGTTACCGCCACCCAGTTCGCCGATGTCGGTTCACCCCCACGTGTGTGGGGAATACGCGCGGCGTACATGTGGAGCATCGCGCGGTATCGGTTCACCCCCACGTGTGTGGGGAATACGTACGAATGAGATAGGACATGAGCGCAACGGGCGGTTCACCCCCACGTGTGTGGGGAATACTTTGGGCACGAGTTCATTCATGGCGGCGCGGGGGTTCACCCCCACGTGTGTGGGGAATACTACATCCGCCTCTGCGTACACCCATGCGGTTACGGTTCACCCCCACGTGTGTGGGGAATACGCGACGGAAATCGAAGTCAAAGACCTGTCGCACGGTTCACCCCCACGTGTGTGGGGAATACGTAACCCATAAATTCTTGTTCCCGCACCCATGCGGTTCACCCCCACGTGTGTGGGGAATACGCGGAAAAACTCGACGGCTTGGAGCGCAAATACGGTTCACCCCCACGTGTGTGGGGAATACGAGATAGCCCAAGCCCTGCCAGCGCAATGCCACGGTTCACCCCCACGTGTGTGGGGAATACTACGACGCCGTCAATGTCCTCGAACGAAAATCCGGTTCACCCCCACGTGTGTGGGGAATACGAATTCGTGAAGTGCGTTGCCGCGTCGGATTGCGGTTCACCCCCACGTGTGTGGGGAATACATCGTCCGTGTCGCCGGTTGGTAGCACCACATCGGTTCACCCCCACGTGTGTGGGGAATACGCCTCGCGCATAAACCAAATATCGCGCGCGACGGTTCACCCCCACGTGTGTGGGGAATACGGACTCGCATAATATCTACCCACGCCCAACCACGGTTCACCCCCACGTGTGTGGGGAATACGCAACCGATGCGCGCGCAGAATTACGCAATCGCGGTTCACCCCCACGTGTGTGGGGAATACTCCGTTTCGTCGCCGAGCGCCAGCCGTCCCAACGGTTCACCCCCACGTGTGTGGGGAATACGCGCGGGCGAAACTACAGGACTCGCGTTCGGGCGGTTCACCCCCACGTGTGTGGGGAATACAATCGCGGGGTCGTCGCGGTGATTGTCGGAATCGGTTCACCCCCACGTGTGTGGGGAATACGCAATGATTTTCTTTCGCCAAATAACAACGTTCGGTTCACCCCCACGTGTGTGGGGAATACGCAAGGGTAAGTCCGCCGTTCGTATCAAAGTCCGGTTCACCCCCACGTGTGTGGGGAATACGTTGCCGTTGTTAGATGGCATTAGCGCCCATCCGGTTCACCCCCACGTGTGTGGGGAATACGGTAATTTCCGCCTTTGTCACCGCGCCATAATCGGTTCACCCCCACGTGTGTGGGGAATACGATGGCATCGGCGAAGACGACATCATCGTTTCCGGTTCACCCCCACGTGTGTGGGGAATACGTTCGACTGCCCACACCCAACGCGCGACGCGCCGGTTCACCCCCACGTGTGTGGGGAATACGGATACAGTTCATTCAGATTCATTTCAGTCTCCGGTTCACCCCCACGTGTGTGGGGAATACCTCTCCAGCAAAAACCAATCATGCCGCCGATTCGGTTCACCCCCACGTGTGTGGGGAATACAGTTCGACGACCTTTTTCGAGTTCGAGCGCACCGGTTCACCCCCACGTGTGTGGGGAATACCTCGCAGAAATGGACATGAGCGGTCCAGTAACGGTTCACCCCCACGTGTGTGGGGAATACTCGACGCGTTTTCGCATGTGGCTCGCGGGCGGCGGTTCACCCCCACGTGTGTGGGGAATACTTGAATGCACAACGCGTACAATTCGCCCGTCTCGGTTCACCCCCACGTGTGTGGGGAATACTTTGTCACAATTCACTAACGAATCGTGATTCTCGGTTCACCCCCACGTGTGTGGGGAATACCGCCGCCGCCGCCGCCGCCGCCGCGAAATAACCGGTTCACCCCCACGTGTGTGGGGAATACGTTTCGACATGCCATTTTGAAACGGGAACACTCGGTTCACCCCCACGTGTGTGGGGAATACAAGTTGTAACGGGCAAATATGTTTTTCATCGTCGGTTCACCCCCACGTGTGTGGGGAATACGAACAAGTCACGACAAGACATCTCGAAGATTACGGTTCACCCCCACGTGTGTGGGGAATACGCGTTGAACGCGGCGGTGCAAATTCTTTCGGACGGTTCACCCCCACGTGTGTGGGGAATACCAAAAGAATTCCAAAACCAACTCGAAAAAATACGGTTCACCCCCACGTGTGTGGGGAATACGGTGATTTAATGAGTGACCCGCTCATCGCGGGCGGTTCACCCCCACGTGTGTGGGGAATACCCGAAAGCCCGAGACCGTGCGGCTACAAATAACGGTTCACCCCCACGTGTGTGGGGAATACACCAACGCTCACGCTGGTGATGTTGTTTGCAACGGTTCACCCCCACGTGTGTGGGGAATACACTTCCGAAGGCGACTGAATCCCCAAAAATCCCGGTTCACCCCCACGTGTGTGGGGAATACGTCTGCCGCACGTTTGCTCGACGTGCGGCTTTCGGTTCACCCCCACGTGTGTGGGGAATACCTCTTAAATAGCGCGCAAAATTTTTAATGTTTCGGTTCACCCCCACGTGTGTGGGGAATACGAATTGATTTGGTCTTCATTGTTCGTTGCATTCGGTTCACCCCCACGTGTGTGGGGAATACGGTGGCTCGCCGCGCAAAACAAATGAACATGCCGGTTCACCCCCACGTGTGTGGGGAATACTTTTACGTTTTCAGTATTGTTGCCTTCGCTGTCGGTTCACCCCCACGTGTGTGGGGAATACGCATCCATTACCGCAAAGACTGTGAAATCACCGCGGTTCACCCCCACGTGTGTGGGGAATACGCGCACCCCAAAACGCATGTCCAGAGTCCCAACCGGTTCACCCCCACGTGTGTGGGGAATACGCGTCAGAACGTTTAATAAACCAATCACGCCCCGGTTCACCCCCACGTGTGTGGGGAATACACTGTTGTTCTTTGCATGTTCCAGCAGCCAATCGGTTCACCCCCACGTGTGTGGGGAATACGATGTTGTTTCGCCTCACAAATTGCGTCACACCGGTTCACCCCCACGTGTGTGGGGAATACTCCTCGCGGCATATAACGCAGAATTGAATGCGGCGGTTCACCCCCACGTGTGTGGGGAATACTCAAGCCGCAATCAATGAAGGGTCATGTCATCTCGGTTCACCCCCACGTGTGTGGGGAATACGGTCAAAAATGGCAGGGCGGCTTCCAGATGAATCGGTTCACCCCCACGTGTGTGGGGAATACTCCGACATCGTTTCGTTTGGCGAGCTCTGTGCCGGTTCACCCCCACGTGTGTGGGGAATACTTCGTTTGGTGTGACAAAAAATGAGCAGTTACCGGTTCACCCCCACGTGTGTGGGGAATACGCGGTGGGCGCGGGCAGCGAGCGGTCTTGGGACGGTTCACCCCCACGTGTGTGGGGAATACCCCGCGCCGTTGACGCCGATTACACCGACGCTGCGGTTCACCCCCACGTGTGTGGGGAATACGGCGGCGGTTTGGGTTTAGGTTTGGGCGAGGGCGGTTCACCCCCACGTGTGTGGGGAATACATCTTGCTTTTGCTCACCATCAACTCTTGCCGCGGTTCACCCCCACGTGTGTGGGGAATACCACCGCGCGGCGTCCCCGTCCGCGCCCGCGTCCTGGTTCACCCCCACGTGTGTGGGGAATACGCCGACAGGAACGAATGAGAAACGGATTGACCTCGGTTCACCCCCACGTGTGTGGGGAATACGCCATTGTTGTCTCGACTGTCACACCCTTGACCGGTTCACCCCCACGTGTGTGGGGAATACACTAAAGGGACGAGACAAGCGCAAGAGGTGTCTGGTTCACCCCCACGTGTGTGGGGAATACGCGTGCGGGCGTGCAGCGCAAGCGCATCGAACGCGGTTCACCCCCACGTGTGTGGGGAATACGCGATTCGATTCGATTCGACGCGCGCCGCGCGCGGTTCACCCCCACGTGTGTGGGGAATACGGTCGCTTGCGATGGGTTGCATGTCTGCGAGGTCGGTTCACCCCCACGTGTGTGGGGAATACGTTCCAATAAATAGACGGCAGTGTGCCAATCACGGTTCACCCCCACGTGTGTGGGGAATACACCGCGAACCGCTGCAAGCGCCGATACGCGCCCGGTTCACCCCCACGTGTGTGGGGAATACACGCCGCGCGGTCTTTCACTGCAAAATAGTTACGGTTCACCCCCACGTGTGTGGGGAATACGGTTTGTTGTTCCGCCATGACGTTCGTCAGTTCGGTTCACCCCCACGTGTGTGGGGAATACGTGCAATGGTTCACCGTCGGCACATTGCGGAGTGCGGTTCACCCCCACGTGTGTGGGGAATACTTCCGCCTGCACGAGATTCGACGCCGTGACCTCGGTTCACCCCCACGTGTGTGGGGAATACTCCTTTTCTCGGCGCGCCGTGTTTATTTCTGCCCGGTTCACCCCCACGTGTGTGGGGAATACATCATCATCGTTGGTTTTGTCTTGTATGTCGTCGGTTCACCCCCACGTGTGTGGGGAATACGGAAGATGCTCTTCGGAGGCATCGCGGTCGGACGGTTCACCCCCACGTGTGTGGGGAATACCACGGCGATTTCGAGGGCGAATTTCACACCGTCGGTTCACCCCCACGTGTGTGGGGAATACCCTGTATAGTTGAGAGCCATAGAAACTCCTAACGGTTCACCCCCACGTGTGTGGGGAATACTCTGATTTTCATACCCACACCTCACATCCTTTCGGTTCACCCCCACGTGTGTGGGGAATACGATATAGCGAGCGGGTTTTCCCCCTCATCCCTCGGTTCACCCCCACGTGTGTGGGGAATACAAGGATTAGGGAATGGATTCGGAGAGGGGACGCGGTTCACCCCCACGTGTGTGGGGAATACCCCAACAGGAGGGTGAGATGAAAGGTTCGTTCCGGTTCACCCCCACGTGTGTGGGGAATACGTCAATAGTCAGGTCTGTGTAATTTCGTTCGGGGGTTCACCCCCACGTGTGTGGGGAATACGCAGGAATGAAACCACCACAAACAATTCTTGACGGTTCACCCCCACGTGTGTGGGGAATACCCATTCCTGCTCCAAGACCAGCAAGCCGCGTTCGGTTCACCCCCACGTGTGTGGGGAATACGGATGCTTTGCCGCGACTTTGGCTTGATACGCCGGTTCACCCCCACGTGTGTGGGGAATACTGCGAATGGTGGGTTAGTGCAAGTTGCGGGGGCGGTTCACCCCCACGTGTGTGGGGAATACGATATTTGAACGCGCGCTTGCCGCCAACTACCCGGTTCACCCCCACGTGTGTGGGGAATACTACATGACCGGATTCAAAGAACCTGTATTCGCCGGTTCACCCCCACGTGTGTGGGGAATACACATACACAAAATCGAGCGCGCCCGACAAGACCGGTTCACCCCCACGTGTGTGGGGAATACGAGACGCCGTGCTTTTTCAGGTTTGCCCGTGCCGGTTCACCCCCACGTGTGTGGGGAATACGACCGCCGATGGCGCACTTGTTTCGACGCTTGCGGTTCACCCCCACGTGTGTGGGGAATACCCCATTCCCCCTTCCTCAAAGACTTTTCCTACGGTTCACCCCCACGTGTGTGGGGAATACTTTGCGGTTGCCCCGCGCATCCGCAGGTAAGACGGTTCACCCCCACGTGTGTGGGGAATACGCTCGGACGTTGACGCGCCTCGAATTTGCGGTCGGTTCACCCCCACGTGTGTGGGGAATACATTGGCGCTTTTGTTTCGTAAGCGCCCATGTTCGGTTCACCCCCACGTGTGTGGGGAATACGCGCGCGGTCAAGGGCTTGCCGCGCAACTCTGCGGTTCACCCCCACGTGTGTGGGGAATACAACGATGCGGCGAACGCGGTAAATGACAATGACGGTTCACCCCCACGTGTGTGGGGAATACGCCCGTCGCGCGTTCGTAGGTCGGCGCGGTGACGGTTCACCCCCACGTGTGTGGGGAATACGCCGCGCTGCGAATCTTCCTGCGTAATCGTCACGGTTCACCCCCACGTGTGTGGGGAATACTTTCGGTCAGTCGTAACAAAATGCGCCGCTAACGGTTCACCCCCACGTGTGTGGGGAATACGGATGGAACATTGATTCCAAGTCCCGTTGCGGCGGTTCACCCCCACGTGTGTGGGGAATACGTCGCCGCGCAAGTTCGGCGCGTCCGTGATTGCGGTTCACCCCCACGTGTGTGGGGAATACTTGATGGCGGACTGCATCAGCCAAATTAAACCGGTTCACCCCCACGTGTGTGGGGAATACATAGCCCGACGCGCCGAGCGTTTCGGGGTCAACGGTTCACCCCCACGTGTGTGGGGAATACGGCGTCGAATCTCGTGCAGGCGGAATGTTTTGGCGGTTCACCCCCACGTGTGTGGGGAATACGCCGCAGCGCCGCGCGCTGGTTGACCATGAACGGTTCACCCCCACGTGTGTGGGGAATACTACGACGCCATCAATGTCCTCGAACGAAAATCCGGTTCACCCCCACGTGTGTGGGGAATACCTCGACTTTGGTTACACCGAGTTGAAATTTTCCGGTTCACCCCCACGTGTGTGGGGAATACGAACGCGGATTTCAATTCGTCTTGCGATGCTCCGGTTCACCCCCACGTGTGTGGGGAACACTACGCTTCGGCGGGCGCGTTGCCGACAGGTTCCGGTTCACCCCCACGTGTGTGGGGAATACGTTTTGAGAGTCTGTTGACGTTCCAGCGCGTCCGGTTCACCCCCACGTGTGTGGGGAATACCCTTCCGCCAAGTTATTTTTTTTATGTTTCTGGTGGAGCAGCGCGCGAGGAATCAGCAGATGGGTGTTCGGGACGCCCATCATCGGGTTTGACGTGCGGTGGAATGCGAATCAGTTGCAGACCTTCACATTCCACAATCTCGCGTTTCGTCAAGCCATACGCGCGCATCTTGAAATGCTGTTCATTGTTCGTCGTCCAAATCTGAATCACGCCGCCTTTTGCATTTTTCTTGGCGCAGCATTTTTCCCACAACTTGTCACGCACCATCGCCGACACATGCCCCACAAAGACTCCGCTGTGTGGTTCCAACAGCCAACGCGACAATTCACCTCGCAAACCAATCGGCACCGTTTCAAGAATCATCACGACCATCGCTTATTCCCTCCTCGAACTCTTCAGGAGTCCACCATAGTTCGGGCAGCGCGGGGTCATCGTCCACGTCCGCGCCCTGTGCAAAATCCGCGGCGGTCATTCCCAACAATTGGTCAATATCCGGCAAGATGCGATCCAATAAACGTTTCTCGCGAAACACTTCACGGCACGCATGACGCACACGCGTTTCCACCTTCTCGCGCGATTCCGCCACAATCCGAAACGCCAACGGCACCGTCATTTCCACCTTGTACAAATCCGCAATGTCATACACAAACGACAATTGTTTGCCTGTATGAATGAAACCCAATCCCGGCGAATAACCGCCCGAAACAATTGCCGCGTGACACAAACCATTCAAACACGCGTTCGCCGCCGAAAGCGCGCGATTGAGCGGGTCGCCCGCGCCCCAATTTTTGCGGTCATAACGCCGCCCGCGCCACACTACGCCATATTGTTCCGCGTATTGCTGATACGCTTTCCGCACGCGCACACCCTCGAACCCGCGCACTTGCTCCAGCGAAAGTTCAGGATGCAATTCTTCGCCAAAGCGATAACGATACATCCGCAGCACCACTTGCATGCGCTTGAACGAATCACTTGCAAGTTCCGCTTGTTTCAACAAATGATACGCCTTGCGCGTTTCACCCATCCCTTGCGCGTAACAACGCACCCCGCGTTCCCCCGTCCACAAAACGAGCGCGCCGCTTTCCGTCAATACTTTGATTGCTTCATGTGTGACGCGCGTCCCGGGTCCCAGCATCAACACCGTCAGATTCGTCGCCGGCACAAGTGTGCGCCCACCTTCAGCGTCAAAACATTCGACTGCGTGCCAAGTGCGTTCCACCGTCGCGTGTTCCACATACAAGTACGTCAAACTGTCACGAATTTTTGGAAGTTCATGTAGGTCTTGCATTTTTATTCGAGAGACCCAAAGGGTTTTAATAACAGCGCGCCTCGATTTGCCGTGTTGCACAAAAACCCTTTGGGTCTTGTCACACCCGCGCCAACGACAACAAGCCAAAGCCAAATGCTTTGCCACTGCCGATGCCGCGCTCAAGTGTTTCGAGCGCATTCACCGGATCCTCCACTTGCAGCACCCCATCGAATTGCGCTACCAAAAGTTTCAAATCGTGCGAACGCTCCGCGCGCCGAATGGCATTTTCATTCTTGATAAATTCTTCATCACCTACCGTCGCGCGCACCATGCGAAATCCGCCAGGAATCTGTTCCCGTTTTTCATCGCCCTGTAATTTCGCCCGCAGCCAATCAAGTTTCTCATTGGCATATTCGAGCCCAATACGTTTGCCATCACTCTTGCGCCGTTTCGTCGGATTCGCGCGCAAACGAAACGCGAGCATTTGTCCCGGCACAAGTCTCAACTCGAACGCTTTGTATGCCGCAGGTCGCGCCAAATAAGCATGTCCGCGCGCATCGTGTTCCTCTTGCAGCCACGTCCAATTAGGTTCCAGTTTCGATTGCACCAACACCGTGATTCGATTTGTGCGCGCGTCCTGTTCCGCGCGAAACAAAACGCCCGCCGCATCCGCGCCATCGCGTTCTTTGTCATACGTGTTTTGTGGAAACGCTTTCGAGAGGGTGCGATGCATTTCATACGGACGCGCGAGTTCCGCGCGGACTTGGAGATTGCGCGGATTGAGTGTGAGTTGAGAGAGAAACATGGTCACTCCTCCTTGAGCCAAGAAACATCCAGTGGATTTTCTTTTTTCTGTTCGCGCGCATAGCGCGGTTCGAATAAACGGTACGCGCGCGAGACCAACTGATCGCGCCGCCGCACGCCTTCGCCCGCTTTACTTTCAATCACCATGCGTGGATATTTCACCGTCGCGCCCACGCGTTCCCGTTCCAGAAAATATGCGGGATGATTTTCGAGCGCGTGAACGAGTGAATCGTACTCGTCCACCCCGTCGAACGGCGGACGCGTCGGCACGCAACTTTTTCGTCCCAAAAAGAGGGGCCACACGGGAAATTGAATCGCGTGCGCAAGCTGTGCGATGGTCTCGCTATCAGATTGCACCACCACAAGAAAAGACGCGTCGCATAAATAGTAACGCCACGTCGGTTCCGTGTGCGGTTTGCCGCCGCTCAATTTCGGTTCCCCTTTTGCATTCAACAATTGCGGTTCATCATATCCGCCGCCAACCGTGTGATAATCACGCAGCGGTGCGGGTGTGCCGACAACATCGCAGCGCACACCAATTCGCACGCGGCGCGACAACGCGCCAATGCGTTCATCATCACCCCAACCCAACGCGCACGCCAGCAAGCCAACAACTCCGCTTTTCGTCGGTTCCGGCGCAGAGCGGCGTTCGGACCATTGACTGTTTTCGCCCCACGCTTGCAACGGACTTTCGAGACGCAGAAATAAAGTATTTGCCATAGTACTCCTTACGCGCTCGGCAATTTACTTTCAATCCACTTGCACAAATCGTCGAGCGAAGTTTGTGATTTCAAATTCACAAACGTCTGCCCGTTCACCGCGAGAAACGCAGATTCTGGTGTGAGGTTGTAGGCGCGATTCAATTTCGCCGCGTACTCATCCAATGCTTGAATCGAATTGTCCATCAGCGTTTCATCACTCTGCCCGCGCACCGGTTTCAAAAACGCGTTTGCATAACTGATTGGCAAATTACGCTCCGATACTTGGACCCAAACGAAATCGGGCAGGTTGAACGCGGCGAACGAATTTTGTTTGCCCGTCGGATGCGCGGTCGCCGCCGCTTGCAGCAGTGCCACAATCGCACGCCGCGCTACCGCCTTGTCATCGCCCAAATTCTTGAGCAACCCTTCCCAATGCACGTTCACATATTTGTAATAGGTGCAGCTATTGAACTCGATATCGCCAATCATGTCCGCGCCCGGTTCGCTATCGGGCTGGAGGTCGTCCATCGCGGTGTAGTAATCAAACTCTGGCTTGAGTGCGTTCGTGGAAAGCGCGTGCGCCACTTGAACGGACGCTTGTATATCTTTAAACGCTTGCGAGGTTGTCATGCGCCCAAACATCGCGATATCAATCGAACGCGGCAAATGCGCACCCATTTCTTTCGTAATGTCTGCGATTTTCGCTTTCTCCCATTGTTTTGCGCCGAGCTTGTTGCACATCTCCAACAATTTTTCCGCGAGGGGGCGCACTTCATTCTTGCGGTCAATGAAAATGAGCTGCGCCGTTTCACCCATCACCTCTTCGCCCGTATCGGTGTCATCCGTCCCTCCGTCATTCTCTTCGGACTCGGCGGCTTCGGTGCGCTTTTTCGATTCGCGTCCAATTTCAGGCACGCGCGCGATAATGGCTTTGATGGTTTCTGGCGCTGCGCTCAACGCAGTTAATTCTTGTTGAATCAAAAGCGGTAATTGTTTTGTGCGTTCCCCGAGCGCGCCACTCTTTTCAAATTCATCCTTGAATGTTTGCGACTTGCGAATACTGCGCTTTAAGCATTGACTCGAAATGCGTCCGCGCAATACGCCGCCAAAGACCGCGTCTTTGGGCGAACCCGTATCATCGCGATTGAGGTTCGACGGCTGATAGTTTTGCAAAATGTGGATTTGAATCAACATGGTAGTTACTCCTTGACAGACGTGACAGGTTTCTGCGGTGGAGTTCACCGCCAAAACCTGTCACGTCTGGTTTGTGGTTTCTTCGGGCAGCGCGAAATACTTGCGCGCCCATTCTTTTTGTGTATTGCGATAGGGACTGTTCCACTTGAGCAAATCGGTCAAGAGCAGTTCCCAATTCACGCGCACCCGCTGCGATTTCAAAAACTTGATGGCTTGGCGCAAACGAAAACGCAGTTGGGTCGCATCGGCGTCAAGCAAGATCTCGACGCGACGATCCAAGCCCTTGAAATTTTTCGGATCGCGCGCGCGGCGCAAGGACGCACCCAAATTTCCAACGCCGCCACTTTCGGCAAGCGGATACAACGTGGCGACGAGAAAATACATTTCTTCATTCACGCCATACAATCCTTGAATCACGCGATAGAACAAGCCCATGCTCGACGCTTCCGCAATTGTTTTGCCCGCATCGCCTTTGAATTTCGCGCGTTCGCCCGTATCGAGCTTGCCGAGCCGCGCGATAAATGTTGTGATGCGTGTGTCGGTTTCGCGTTCACTCATCGTTCGCTCCTTGTTTGAATTGCGCTTTTAACCTCCCCAATTCGCGCGCACATTTTTGTTTGCCTTGCACAATGTGTTTCAACGTATTCCCGTCGTCGCCTGTATCGTCGGCGGTTTGGTCAAAATTTTTCTGCGCTATACGCGCTGTTCCATCGAACCACGCGTCGAGCGTTTGTTGTTGCGTTGCGCGTTCGCCCAAATCTAAAACGAATTGCCGAAACTCGCCCGCCAACGCAGACCAGAAATCCGCTTCGAGACGTTCGCGCAGGCGTTTGTAACGTTCAGGGCTTTTCGCATCGCGCTTGAACGACTCTGCAAAGACGCGCGTGATTCCTCTCGCGCATTCGGTTGCGAACGACAACCCTTTCTCCGTCCACTCTGCGCCGTCAGGGTCTTGGAGCAGCGCTGGTGGAATATCAAAACCAAAATCCATCCACTCGAAAAATTTCATCTTGCCATCGGTTTGCAGTGCGACGCAGCGAAATGGATACGTCACGCTCTGTTGATGCGACTCAAGCTGCATCAATTGACTAATGAACAATGGACGAACCGTTTTCAGATTTTCCTGTCGTTGCATAAACAACCCGCTGAACTCGCGCCATGCCGCTTTTCCACGCATAGGACGAAGTGGCGTCTCTTTCTCCCTCACCCTTTTCGGCTTGACAAGCATTTTCCGCTTTGAACTCTCTTTGGGTGATGGCGGCAATTTGTACGCGACGAATGGGTCTTGCCAGAGCGTTGCATCTGCGCGCACACTTTCGCCCATCTTGAATACCATCGTTCGCACAACCCATTCGCTTTTTTCACCCGAACGCGCGCAGACCGTATTAAGACGTTCAGGATGCAAACGCACTTTGCGCGCAGGAAACGTCAAACCGTGTAAATACCCCACGCGCGCGAGTTGACCATGTTCCTTGGGACTCATGCCCGTGCTTGCTTTTTTGCTTTGCTGCACAATGACAGGCGTGTCACGCCGCCACCACACATGGTCTTCGTTCCCTTCAGAATACTTGTCGCCGAGGGTCGTACGCGCCAAGAGAGAACGCGCCAGTGTTTCAAACAACGTTTCACCGCCGGGCAAAACATAGATCGGCGGCACCCCATTGATTGAAGGCATCAAGCCGGGTCCACCCGAAGAAATAAACGGCGGCATTGCTACCAACCCAGTCGCCACGGTTGCGGGAGAATACACCTGCTCCTCTTCTCTGCTGTGGCGATAATGTGTCACCAACGTCCCCGATGGCGTTTCCGAAAACAGACGCGCCACTGTCGTCGCGTCTTTGAGTTCCTCTTTTGTATTCGGAAACATCGCCAAGTCCGCACTCTGCAAAAACGGTCTGTCTTCCGAAAATAAATCAAATCGCTCCGCATAACGCTTGCCGAATTGTTCCAACTTGTCGGCAGGAAATTTGCCGCGCTGCCAAAGTTGTTCCAAATCTTCGTTTTCTTGCAGCTCCAGTGCGTCTTGCAGAATTGCAGTCAACAAACGATGAATTCCCACAACGACGAGAGGCGACGCATCATAAATCGCAACGTACTCTTGTGCGTTCACGAGCGCGTCATGGATACCAAGATGCGTTAAACTTCCATCCCGCGCTTCAAGTGGAATCCACCGCTCGTTCCACAAATTGAATGATGGAATTTCGCTATTCTGTTGTGTCATCCGCTTTGCCCTCCTTTTCAATCACGAGCCCCAATTTCTCGTGGAGCGTAACACGCAACATTTTTTCCCCCACAGGGAATTGCTTTGTGCCGTTGCTTAACCACAAAGGATAGTACTCCTTGAGCAACGCAGAGTCTCTGAAAAGTACTGTTACATTCTCTCCTTCCGCACGCAAAGCCGCCATCAAATCACGATTGCTGACCCGCAAGTTGCGACGCAACAATCGTCGCTGGATTTCCAATGGCGCTTCTTGCAGCATGCTGATTTTTTCATTGCGCTTTTCCAACACCGCCCATTCTCCCTCACGCTCCAAAGGAATCACATTCAACGTTTCCTCGCCCAAACGCGTTTTTGCCACAATAAAATCATCACTATTTTCATCTTCCTTAAAAAGGATGCGCGCAGCTGCCGCATTTTGTGCAAATGAATCGCGAGGATGCGGCGCCGGCAGTAAGCGCTTTTTCGCTTCACCCTCCGCGCGTTGTTGCTCTCCAACTAAATCTGTCCACGCGTTATAAAACGGACTCTCTTCCGACGGCGCATCCTCCGCATACACTGCTTTAATCAAGACGCGATAATCCTGCGGCAAAAAAATCTGCGAGCGTCCTTTGAGAAGGTGATGCGTTTGCAGCATAATGTATTCCGCATAAATCGTCTTGTCCGTCCCGCGTTTCAATTTGCCCTCCGCGTCGAGTTCAAAATTTACATACAAGCGCGGCGCGTCATGTGCGGCGGGACGCGCACGCTCATGCCGATGCAATCTGCCAGCGCGCTGCAAGAGCAAATCAATCGGCGCAAGGTCCGAAACCATCACGTCAAAGTCCAAGTCAAGACTCTGTTCCAAAACTTGCGTGCCGACGACAATCGCGCGCGGCGGACGTTTTTTGTCGCGTCCGTACTTGTCACTCAATTCCACTTCGCGCGTTCGCCGTTCGTCCAACGGAAATTGCGAATGTAACAAATCCAATTCGACACCTTGCGGCGCGAGTTTCAAGAGTTCGTCAAAAATTCTTTGCGCACGTTTTACGGTATTCGTCATCCAACACACGCAGCCGCCATCAGCAATACTCTTGAGCAACCATTCTGCTTTCGCGCGCGCGACGCCATCGCCGAAATGCAATTCGTCTACCTCGATCACTCGGTTCGGCTGCCATACTTGCGGACTGGTTTGATAAAAATCGTTCGCGCCGACCGTTACGAGATTGGGATACGCGTTCGCCGGTTCCTCCGACAAAACAAAATCGGTTTCTGAAGCTAACCCTTTCCGATATTCCTCCGTCAATTGTTTCCGCCGCGCAATGGGCAATGTCGCGGAAAGCAAAATGACCGAAGTGTTCATAGTGCCCAACCAGCGCAACAAGCGCGCAATGATCGTCGTCATGTACGTATCGTAGGCGTGTACCTCATCCACGATAACCACTTTGCCTGCCAAACCCATCATCCGCAGCGCGGCGTGATTCACATTCAACGCGGCGAGTTCTGCCTGGTCAATCGTGCCAACGCCGAACGGCGCGAGCAGCGCGCGTTTTTTGGAGTTGAACCACTGCATACTTGCGCGCGCTTGACTCTCTTGCTCGCTGCCATTGCCCAACAGTTCGCTAAACGCCATCGGCGTTTCGGCGCGCAACTCTTCTTCCACGAGAAACGCCTGCCCATGCACAAGTTTCACGGAGGACGCGAGCCCCAAACGTTTTGCGAGATGCGTTTCCAGTCTTCCAAACATCTGATTGCTCGTCGCCATCGTCGGCAGCGCGTAATACATTTCATCCGTCCCGTTCAAATGTCCAATGTGCCGCGCCAACGCCAACGCCGCTTCGGTTTTGCCTTCACCCGTCGGCGCTTCAATAATCGTCAGCGTCGCGCCGCGCAAAATCTCATCCGATATTTCGTTGATGGCAAGCTGCAAGTGGCGCGGCGTTCCCAAATCCTCAAAAAGTGTTTCAACACGCAGGGGCGCATTGCTAGCACTCGGCGCAAGCACACCTGCTTCCCGTACCACACGTTCCGCGCGCTCTCGACTCGCGCCAAGATAACTTCCCAAATCCATTTCGGGCATTGGAGAAAAATAACGCGCATCCGAACCCAGCCAATCGCACAAGATAGTGAATCCTGTCAACGCCATAATTGCCTTGGAGAGATGTGGCGGTGACACCATGTGCGTGAACTCGGTCGCAAACAATTGTCCACGCAATATCGCGTCCGCCGCGTTACGCAAGGCGTCCCACTCGCTGGTTTCTTGTTTCACGCGATGTCGCACGCGCCTTAATATCTCAGGGTCAACAAATTGCCCATGATGCCCACCCAACGCCTCACCAAATGCCTTGCTCAGAACCTTGAGCGAAACGCCCATACTCGACGCCAACGTTTCCGCAACATACGCCTGACTGATTGTCGCGTGATACATCTCGTCATGTTTATGCCAACCCGCAAAGGAAAAATGTTCTTGTTCCAAGCGCGTTTTTTGCTCCGAGTTCAATGCCTGAAACGCCATTGAAATTTTTCCAATATCATGCAGTGCAACGACATAAGGTACCCACTCGCTCAACAATTCGATTTTCGTACCAAACGCATCCGCCAGAACATTGCGCCAACGCGCGCTATTTGAATCATTCAAGATTACGCGCGCGACGTTCCCAACATCCAGCATGTGAAATACCGCAGGGTGAAATTCCTCAACTGTCTTGCCTGTCTTGCCCCAACAGCGCAATACACGCTCGCGCGGTGTATTATTTTCCGATGCTTCAATCCCGTACCGCCGCGCCATCCGCTTCACCTCTTTCACAATCTGCGCGCGCAACTCTCTCGGTTCCACCACTTCCACATCACTCCCCCATCCGCGTATCCACGGCACCATCTCTTGCCATTCCACAATGGGTGCTTGCCACAGCCACCCGCCATCGGATGTCTGTTCCAGTTCTTTTTGAAGCGGATGCCAAATTGTTTCTTTCATTCGCTTGACCGCTTCTGTCCCCGTGAATTTCAGTTTCACCATTTCCGGTTCGCGGTCGCGCGTCCAAATGCCCCACGCATAACGCGTGAGTTCTTGTTCATCAAAATCGTCCGGCAAGGTAAATGATTCCGTCATCACAAAAGACTGCGTAATCCGCGCGACGACGAACGGCGTCGGTTTGCTCATACGATGACTTGCCGCAATGACATAAATCGTATCACTCCACTGTGACGGTTCGATGAGATAGGGACTGATAATGTGCTGCTTGGTCTCGCCGCTTGACAAGGCGTCATATTCAATCCGCACCTTGTAGCCGAATGCCCATCCTTGCGCCAAATCTTGCATCACCTTGACGCGGCTCGGGTCGGCGGGTTGCTGCGCGATTTTCGCTGCGATCTGAATGAGCTTTGCGGTCATCGGTTGCTTGAGTGTCAGCGCGATTTTTTCCAATGCCTTTTGTACATGCGGCTGCGCCGTGCGCGTTTGACGCGAGACGCGGCGCATTGCCAAATAGAGCGCCAGCGCTTCGTGCAGATTGACGCGTATATTGGACAGGTAATTGCTGCGGTCAATTCGATACCTCCCGCGTTCACCTTCGACCTCAATAATTGGAAGCTGGTCTTCGTTCTGCAAGGCAATGCGGTCTTCGTACACTGTCTCGCGCCGCACTCCCAATTCCTTTGCAATTTCCTGGTCCGTCCACGCGCGCTCCAAATATAAACGTTCCATCTCGCGCAATCGCTGCGCGCGATTCATCCCTCTGCTCATGACTCCTCCTCTGCAACAATATATCAAAGAATACCCCAAAAAATGGCAACACAACGAATGAATTTGTGGTCATTCATCATTGCCCAGCGCGATCACAAAGACCGACTGTCATTAATCAGCGAGATACAATCCACCGTTGTCATCTTGGGCAAGCCGAATTCCCAATTCAGACAACACCGTCAGGTCTTTGAAAATTGTCGAACGATTCACATTCAACAGTCGCGCCAGTTCCGCTTGCGAAATCCCCGGATGCGCTTGCACCAAATCAACCAGTTTTGCCAAACGCTCGCGCTTATCTTGCTTGTTGCCAAACATAGTTCTTCCTCCGTGTGAATATGCCCACACCATAGAGGAAGGTTGTTGTCAGTATGACAACATTGACATGCGAATTGTAAAGAAATCTCGGAAAAATGTACATCCGACAGGAATAAAAAAGCGCCCCGTACGCAAAGGTACGGGGCGCTTGAATTTCTGCTTATGGCGTATAAACGTATTTGTAAATGACGCCGCCATAATGGCTGACGACGTAAATGTTGCCATCGGGTCCGTTGCCGAACGAGACCGGTCCGTTCGTGTCGTCATCGAACTCGTATTGATTCGTGACGTTGTTGCTGTTGTCCATTGTCAGCACGTGCACCCAACCCGCGCCCGCGTCGCCATAAAAATACGCATCTGCGTACGGAGACGGATAATTTGAATTTTCTGCAAAGACGCCGCCTGCAATCACGTTCCCTGTTTCACTGCCGGTGTTGTGATTGTACCAATGAATCGGTGGGATGGTACCGTTGTAATTCACAAGGTTGGGGTCGCATCCCAAATTGTTGCTCGGGCACGGACCCTCATAAGTGGGCCAACCATAATTCGCGCCCGCTTGAAGTGAATTGATTTCTTCCCACGTCCCACTGCCGACGTCCGAAACAATGTACGTTTGATTCAACGCGCGCATTCCAAACCGCCACGGATTGCGAAAGCCATACGCGTAAGTCTCTTGACGCGCGCCTGCCGTATTGAAAAAGGGATTGTCAGAGGGAATGGTACCGTTGGAGTTGATGCGTAGAATTTTCCCGCGCAACGTGTCCAAACCTTGCGAATCGTCCGGGCAACAACCGCTTTCCCCTACCGAAATGTACAATTTTCCGTCAAAGCCAAAGTGAATGTCACCGCCGTTGTGATTGCCGTTTGTTGACGGAATGTGGTCGAGAATAATTTTTTCTTTGAAGCCCGGCGCATTCGCGCGCTTTTTCAAACGCGAGACGCGATTTTCCGGTGTGCCGCTGTACTGTTTTGCGCCTTCGGCTGTCGTGTAATACACATACATAAATCCGTTCGTGTCATAACTCGGGTCGAGGGCGATGCCGAGCAAACCGCGTTCGGATTCCTCACTGACATGGAGCGTGTGCACCGGTTTGTTACGCAATACTCCATTCGCGCGCACGAGACGAATTGCGCCGCCTTTTTCCGTGACCAATAATTTGTTGCCATTAAACGCGACTGCCGTGGGACTATTCAACCCCGCCCCAAGTTCCACCCGCGTAAAACCGGACGGCAGCGCGGCGCGCGCCGCACGTGTGGGCGATGGTGCAAAAACAAAACCGGCAAACAGCAGTACGAACGTAACTGCAAACAACATTCGTTTCATACATCACTCCTCGTAGAATTTTCCGCGTTACTGCAAACAGATTTGAATGTGCGGAAGGCATACCCGGCACCGATTATAACGAGCTCTGCAGGGTCTGACAATCGGCTGAAAATCCCATGTTGAAAAAGATAATAGTATCGTTTATACTCCTGCGAACTTTTTCATCGGCAGGTATAGACCTTTTCCCCACGGTAAGGAGTCGGGCGTATGAACGCCTTGTTGCGCCTCTCATCAGGAATTGACCGCATTACTGAAATTGCCGGAGCCATCGCGCGCTATCTGATTCTGGCAATTGTCGCGATTGGTTTTTTGAATGTGGTCGCGCGTTATGGTGGACGATTCATTGGAATGCGTTTGACAAGCAACGCGTGGATCGAGATTCAGTGGTACGTCTATTCCATCATGTTTTTTTTAGCGTTCGGCTATGTGCTGAAACATAATGTCAATGTGCGCGTGGATTTTTATTATGCCGATTGGAGTCCCAAAACGCGCGCGTGGATTGACCTCATCGGCACGCTTTTTTTCCTCATCCCCTTTTGCTGTATTGGCATCTATGCCACATTTAATCCGGTGATGTTGTCGTGGGGACGCCTGCCCGACGGTTCATTTGGAACATGGGAAATTTCGCCCGACCCCGATGGCTTGCCCCGCGCCCCCATCAAGACAATGATTATCGTCGCCTTTGTGCTTTTGCTGCTTGCGGCAATTTCACACGCCATCAAATGTGTCGCAGTGATTACGGGTCACAAATCCGCAGACGAAGTAAAAGAACTCGCACCGAACGCGCCACCCGCCGAAACATAGAGTGCAATTCTCTACCGCCTTGCTCACACCTCTCACAGGAGTATCACCCGATGAATTTTGAATGGCTCGCGATTGCAATGTTCGCCGGATTTTTCATCATCTTGATGACGGGCTATCCGGTGGCGTATGCGTTCGTCGGCACCGCGTTAATTTTTGGCGGCATCGGTTTCGCGTTGGGCGCGTTCAATCAGAGTTTGGTTTTGCTTTTACCCAATCGTTGGTTCGGCACCATGTCCGACATTCAATTGATTGCAATTCCATATTTTATTTTTCTCGGTGCAATGTTGGAAAAATCAGGGCTGGCAGAAGAATTGTTGGAAACCGTCGGCGTCCTGTTTGGACCCATTCGCGGCGGCATCGCGCTCGCCGTAATTTTCGTTGGCACATTGCTTGCGGCAACAACGGGCGTGGTCGCGGCTACGATTATTGCAATGGGACTCATTTCGTTGCCGACGATGCTCAAGTATGGCTATAACAAGCAACTTGCCACCGGCGTCATTGTCTCTTCAGGAACGTTGGCACAGATGATTCCACCGAGTTTGGTCTTGGTAATCTTGAGCGACCAAATCGGCGTTAGTGTTGGCGACATGTTTGTGGGCGCTTTGGTGCCGGGCTTGATGCTCGCAGGCGCGTTTGCGTTGTATGTAATTGTTATTGGCATTATTCGTCCGCAGGATGCGCCCGCGCTGCCACCCGAAGCACGGACCTTGCGCGGCAGCGCGTTGTTTGGAAAAGTGATGCGCGCGCTCGTGCCGCCGCTCGTTTTGATTCTCGCGGTGTTGGGCAGTATTTTTTTTGGAATTGCGACTCCTTCGGAAGCGGGCTCGGTGGGCGCGGTCGGCGCGATTGGTTTGACCATCCTCAATCGCCGCTTCAGTTGGGACATCTTGATTCGATCTGCCGAAGCGACCATGCGTACCACCGGATTGGTCTTGACGATTTTATTTTGTTCGACATTTTTCTCACTCGTGTTTGACGGACTCGGCGGCACCGAATTGATTACGAGTTGGCTGGTCAGCATTCCCGGTGGCGAGCTCGGTTATCTGATAGTCGCGAATATCGTCATCTTTTTGCTCGGCATCTTTTTGGAATTTACCGAAATCGCGTTTATCGCGATGCCCATTCTTGTGCCGGCAGCGCGCGCCTTGGGAATGGATTTGGTGTGGTTCGGCGTGGTGATGGCAGTGAATTTGCAGACGGCGTTTATTTCACCGCCCGTCGGATTTTCACTCTTTTATTTGCAAAGTGTCGCGGGCAAAGATGTTCCGACGATTGAAATTCACAAAGGCGCGATTCCGTTCATGATTCTGCAACTCATTGTCTTGATGCTTGTGATGTTTATTCCCGGTACTGTCACATTTCTAGTCAATGCTTCGGCAGGCACACGTTAAAAGAAGCGGCGGAGCAAAATTTGCTCCGCCGTTTTTTTCAAGTGCCGTACACAAAATTGGTAAAGCTTGCTTCGTTCACTTTATTCCACGCGCGCACCGTGTCGCGGAATTTTGCCCATTCGGTAAAGATGGCTTTGAAATCCGCGTCCTTGCCGGAAAATTCTTCAAAGAGCGTGTTCGCCGCGTTTTGCGCCGCCGTCAAAATTTCTTTGCTGTATGGCGTAAGCGTGACCCCTTGTCCCAACAGCGATTGCAGTGCCGCTTGATTGCGCGAATCGTAGCGCGCGAGCATTTCCACATTCGCCTGTGCCGCCGCCGTTTTCACTGCTTCTTGATATTCGACAGGCAGTTTTGCCCATTCGTTGAGATTGATTTCTACTTCAAGCGAAGGACCCGGTTCCCACCAACCGGGATAATAATAATACTTGGCGACTTTATAGAATCCGAGTTTTTCATCGTCGTACGGACCGACCCACTCTGCCGCGTCCACTGCGCCGGTTTGCAATGCTTGAAAAATTTCACCGCCCGCGAGAACTTGGACCGTTACGCCGAGTTTCGCCATCACTTGACCGCCCAAGCCGGGAATCCGCATTTTTAATCCTTGCAAGTCGGCAGGCGTTTTGATTTCTTTGCGAAACCAACCACCCATTTGCGCGCCTGTGTTGCCTGCGGGAAATTGAATGACGCCGAATTTTTTCGCGTAAAATTCTTGCAGCATTTTCAAACCGCCGCCGTCATAGAGCCACGCGTTTTGCTGCTGCGCCGTGAGACCAAACGGCAGCGCAGTGCCAAACGCGGTCACGGGCGATTTGCCAACGTAATAGTACGATGCCGTGTGTCCAATCGGCACCGCGCCTTGCGAAACCACATCGAGAACTTGAGTGCCGGGCGCGAGTTCGCCTGCCGCGCGCGGCGTGATTTTGAATTTGCCCCCCGTCATGGCACTCACTCGTTCGGCAAAAATTTGCGCGCCGCCGAAAATCGTGTCAAGCGCAACGGGCCAACTCGTCGCCATCTGCCAATCGAAACTCGGCTGCGCTTGCCCAACGACGGTTGGCGCGGCTACGGTGTTGACCGGCGCGTTCGTCGCCGCCGCGGTTGGACCGACGGGGGCTACAGTGGGTGTGGCAATTTGTGTACCACACGCGGCGGCAACGCCTGCCGTTACTGCAATCGCGGTGCTTTTGGCAGTGGTCGAGAGAAACTGTCTCCGTTTCATTTCTTCTCCTCCTTGGGGATTTGCCATTCCGCCCTCCCTGCGGAATGCGACTCTAGTTTAGAGCCGCGCGGATTATAGACGAGGGACTTGCAACGCGTCAATAGCTTTGCGCCACAAATTTCAAATTGCCTTTTTTCGCTTTATCCAACATAAAACTGGTTGAGAATAATTTTTGAAATTGTTTGCGCGTCAGATACAATTCACCTCTCATGTTTCAACGCCCACCCACTCTCAATGAAATCTGGAGCGCGCACGCGCGCATAGGTCCGCGCGTGATGCGAACGCCCTTGCGTCGTTCCGGCGCGTTCTCGGAAAAATTCAACGCGGACATTTTTTTGAAATTGGAGAATTGGCAGCCGACAGGTTCGTTCAAAGTACGGGGCGCGTTCAATCTGCTCATGCAGCTCACTGCCGATGAAATCGCGCGCGGGCTCGTCGCGGCATCTGCGGGAAATCACGGCTCCGCGACAGGTTACGCCGCGCAGCAATTACATCTCTCGAATGTAAATATCTTTGTCCCAAAGACGACACCGCGCGCCAAAGTGAACAAGATGAAACGGTTCGGCGTGAATGTGCGCGAGGTCGGCGAAACGTACGACGACGCGCATCACGGGGCGGCAGAGTACAAACGCGCGCACAATGCGACGTTTGTTCATGCGTACGATGACGCGCGTACTGTTGCGGGCGCGGGGACGTGCGCGCTAGAAATTTTGCAAGACATTCAAGATTTGGATTTGATTCTCGTGCCGGTTGGGGGGGGGGGCTTGATTTCGGGAATCGCAGTCGTGTTGAAAGAAATTGCGCCCCACATTCGCCTCATCGGCATCCAACCCGACGCGTCGCCCTCCCTGCGCGATTCATTACGCGACAATGTTTGTTACGAAGAATACACTGCCGCCGAAACGATTTGCGACGGACTCGCGGGCGGCATCGGCAAAATTGTGTTTGAGGTCGCGCAGAAAAAATGGATTGATGAATTAATGATTGTGAGTGAACGCGCAGTGCATGAAGCGGTTGCGGCGTTCGCGCGCGACGAACAAATGATTGTCGAAGGTTCGGGTGCGGTGGGACTCGCAGCCATCGCAGAAAATCCCACTCAATTCAAAAACAAACGCGTCGCGTTGTTGGTGAGTGGTGCGAACATTGACGCTACGCGGCTGACTGAAATCCTAATGGAGGGGTAACAAAGTGACAGGGAGCGTTCCCCTTGTCACTTTGTCACCTTGTCACTTTTTGTGTTGAAATATATTCTTTTCGATCTCGACGAAACCCTTTACCCCGCGACCAGCGGCTTGATGCCTGCGATTGGCGAACGAATGCGTTTGTATTTGGAACAACGTTATCAACTCGAACCTGAACACGCGCATGAACTGCAGAAACGTTATTGGCTCGAATACGGCACCACGTTGCGCGGTCTGATGCTCGAACGCGAGATTGACCCAAAAGATTATTTGGGCTATGTGCATAATGTGGATGTGACGCAATTCATTCATCCCGACGCGCGCTTGCATCAAGTTCTCGCCAATATCCCGTACGAAAAAGTAATTGTCACCAACGCGGATGCGCCGCACGCGGAACGCGTTCTCGCGCGTCTCGGCATTGCCGACCAATTTACCCGCATTTTCGATATTGTGTTTATGGAATTTGAATGCAAACCGGCACGCGGTGCATACGAACGCGTCTTGAAGAAATTGAACGCGCGCGGCGACGAATGTATTTTGATTGAAGATTCGGTGCGAAATTTAGCAAGCGCGCGCGAGTTGGGGATTCGTACGGTCTTGCTGCTGCCGCCGGGTGCGGACCCGAATGTGCAGCCCAGTCGTCGTTTGCTTGACCCCGCCTCGCACAAAACCACCATCGAATGTCCGCCCGATGCAAATATGTGCATCCCGGAAATCTATCGCGTCGCGGATGCGATTCAACAGCTCGGACAATTTGCCGCATCGCCATCTTCGCCGTAATGTCGCGTTCCCTCTTTTTCGCGCGTCTCGCTCGCTTTGAACACATTGTCGTGCTACTAGCGTACGCCCTCATCGCCTTGCTGATGAGCGGACCTCTTGTCGCGCAATTCGGCGACCATATTGCAGGCGTGGACGGCGACGTATGGAGTTATCTGTGGGCGATGGGGTGGGCGCGCGTGTCCGTCTTGAACCTCGGCGTGAATCCCTTTCACACCGACTATATTTTCTATCCGCTCGGCGGCGCGACCCAATTGTTGTGGGGCACCGCACTTGTAAGTTTCGCGTCCCTTCCATTACAACTCGCGTTCGGCTTGGTCCCCGCGTTCAATCTGATGTACGTCGCGGCGAGTGTATTGACCGCGTATGGAATGTATTCGCTTGGAATCGAAATCTTGACGACGGACGACGGACGACGGACGACGGAAATTCGTCTTTCGTCTTTCGTCATTGGTCTCGCCTTCGCTTTTGGCGCGCTGCGACTCGGTTACGGCATCGCGTTCACGAATCTATTTCACACTGAATTTATTCCGTTCTATGTTTTATTTCTGTTGCGCGCGACGCGTAACCAACGATGGAAAAACGTTTTGCTTGCCGGATTCTGTTTTGCGTTGAACGTGTACATTGATTTTCAGATTGCGGCGTTTCTCGCCGTATTGACCGCGCTGTGGTTTTTATTTTGCACAGTGCGCGCGTTCATCCGCCAAACAAAAAATTTCGTTCAAGTGCGTGATGCGCTGCACGTGCGCGCCGAAAACATCTCTATTCCAATTTTTCATTGGATTGGCATCATTGCCGTTGCCGGAATTTTGTCAGTCCCAATGCTCGCATTCGTCCTGCAAGATTTTTCCATCGAAGGCGGAAATTACATTCGCGTGTATCCGTTGCGCTATTCCGCTGAACGTTCGTATGATTTGTTTTCATTCGTAATTCCGAACGCGCGCAGTACGCTGTACCAAGATTTCGCGCCGCGTGTCGAAGGCGTCAATGCGTCGGTGCATACCGAAGGCGATTCGGAATTGTCGCCGGACCGTCAAGCGTTTCTCGGCGTTGCGGTTCTCGCGCTGGCATTGTTGGGCGCAATTCGTTTTCGCCGCGCGGTGTGGTTTTGGATTTTGCTCACGCTCATTTTTGCAATGCTCTCGCTTGGTCCTGTGCTGCATATCGCGGGAAACAACACCAACATTCCGCTGCCCTTTGCGCTTGTCAACAACATTCCAATTTTGAATCACATTCGCATTCCAATGCGTTATGGCATCATGGTCTTTTTCGGCGCGTCGCTGTTAGCTGGCGCGGGCGCCCTGCTTTTGTTTTCGTGGAAACGCCGCTTGGTCGTTCCCATTGCGGGATTGATATTGCTTGAAGCCGCAATTTTTCCATATCCAACGTTGGAATTTCGCGCGTCGCCCGTGTATGAAAAAATCGCGCAAGATGTCGGTGATTTTACCGTGTTGGAAATTCCAAGTTTCAATTGGCGGTACGCGGCAAAAAACGAAACGTATCAAGCGATTCACCAAAAGAGAATCTTGCGCGCCTACACCAATCGCATCGCGCCCGATGTTGCCGATTATTTTAATTTGCGCCAAACGCCGATTGTCGTACGCAGTCTGCGAATTTTGGAAGGCGCGGAGCTAGGGGTTTTGACGGGCGACGAAATGGCGCAAGACCGCGCCGTCGTGCAAGACACACTCAATTTTTTCAATTTGCGTTATGCCGTACTTCACCGCGACCAACTCGATGCCGCCCGCGTGTCGGACATTGACGCGTACCTGCGCGACGTGCTGCGAGCCAATGTGTTTTATCAGGACGAGACGGTGACTGCGTATCGATTCGCGCCATCGCCCGTGAGTGTGCAAAGGGTCACTTTGGATTTGGCAGACAATTACGGTTTGATGTATCTTGGGCGCGGCTGGCAAATGGAACCGCTCGCCGAGTTCGAGGGCGAACGCGGGCGCTATTTGCGAAATGCAAGTCAGATCTATTTTCGCGCGGACAATCACACACCGGACATCCGGCTCGACACATTGAATGCCGGAGACGCGACCTATTTTTATTTCACGCTCAACCGCCAACATTTGGGGACTATTCTTGTTTCCTCCGGTGCGGGCGAAATGTCCTTTGGCGTGCCGAGTTTTCTTTTCGGGCAGGGGATGCAGCAGCTGCAAATTCAAAACACGGCAGCGGCTGATTCTCTCGCAATCAAGGGGCTCGAAATCAAGTAGTCTGCATTTCCAATCTCTACTCCGGAATCTCCATTCTCTACACTATGAAAACAATCGAAACTCAAATCCGTGTGCGCTATGCAGACACTGACATGAGCGGCATTGCGTATAACGCAAACTATCTCATCTGGTTTGAAGTCGCGCGCGGCGAATTTTTTTGGCAGCAAGGGATGGACTATGCGCGTGACATTGAAGCGCGCGGCTACCATTGGCCCGTCGTCGAAGCAAACTTGCGTTATCACGCGCCCGCTTTTTATGGCGACATGTTGACCGCACGCGCATGGGTCGCTCAAGTAAAAAGTCGCGCCCTCACAATTCGTTATGAAATTTCGCGTGATGGCAAAAAACTGTGTTCGGGCTTTACAACTCACATGAACATTGACAACAACGGACGCCCCGTGCCGTACCCTGACGATATTCGAAAATTGATTGCGCCGGAAGAATAGATGAACACCAAACGAATTCCACTGGCAATTGTTTTGCTTGTGACCGTCTGCGCCGCGCTTGCATATTTTGTTGGCACCCTGCGCCCACTCGCCCCGAACGAAAAATTTTCCAACATGGCACCGACATTTTCATCATCGGGTCTTGTTGCGCCAACGCAAAGGATAACCGCGACCCCTTCGCGTTTGCCCACGCACAGCGCGTTCGTGACCGAACCCGCGCCGAATGCGGAACATTTCAATATCACGCGCATCGCTCAAGTTGCTACGGTTGACCCGCACGCGGCAGCCGCAACCGAGACCTCCATCCCCGCGCAACAGACATTAAATGCGATTGCCGCGCGCGCGCGCGCAACTCCTGCAAACAAAAAATCAAACACTGCCCGCGCGATTTCCAAGACCACCAATTTTTTGTTGATTGGAACAGACACACGCACCACCGACCCCAATTGGAAACCAAATACGGACGTGATGATTGTTTTATTTCTCGACACGAAAAATCAGCGCGCGGCATTATTAAGTTTGCCGCGCGATTTGGTCGTCGCGATTCCGGGGCAGCAAGCGTTTCGTATCAATTCCGCGTATCATCACGGTTGGGAAAAAGAGGGCGTCGAGGGGGGAGTGAAAATTCTCAAACAGATTTTGCGCGACGATTTTGAGATTCGCATTGACCATTGGGCGCTGATTGATTTCAATGGACTCAACAAAATTATTGATACGCTTGGCGGCATCGAGGTAACTGTTCCGTGCGCGTTGAGTGACACGATTGACGAGCAAGCATTCACAATTCCCGCAGGCAATGTGCAAATGGATTATTTGACGGCGAAACGTTATGTGCAATCGCGCTACACCACGAGCGACACTTCGCGCAATTATCGGCAACAGCGTGTTGTGTGGGCGATGGCGAAAAAAGCATTGGCAATGAACGCGCCTGACCGTGTGCCATTGTTGTACGAACAATTGCAAGAAAACGTTGCGACGAATATGACACTGTTCGACATGATTGGACTTGTGCCTGCGGCGTACCAACTCGATTTGCAAAATCATCCCGAACGTTTGCGCGCGCGCGTGCTGCAGTCGCCCGCCGTGTATCCGTGGATTTCCGCGAGCGGCGCGTGGTTGTACATGCCAAACTATGATGAAATTGATAAAGAGTTGAATGAAATTTTCGACGCACCACAAGTTGCCGCGAACGATGCAACGCCCGCCGAATGTCCACCGCAAGCCGCAACGCCACCGCCGACAGACGCACCGACGGTGACGCCAACACCATAGATATTCTTTGCGAATTTAGTGCCACATGGTAGAATCGCTCTGCAAAACCTTTCGTAACCAAACATAGCGGCGCCTCGTAAAGAACGTGTCAAAATAGATTCGAGCCGTGACAGCATTCGAAATCCCGTCACGGCTCAAGCGAGGTTCACTTATGGCAGATACAACTACAAAAACCGCGACAACAAGCAAAGCCCCCGACCCGAGTGTCTTGATTGAAATTTGGCGCTCGATGCAATTGGTCTGGCGTTTGATGGCGGACTCGCGCGTTCCCCTGATGCCCAAACTGATTGTGCCGCTCGTCGCGCTTTATGTACTCTCTCCGTTGGATGTGGTGCCGGATGTTTTGCTGGTGCTGGGGCAACTCGACGATATTGCGTTGTTGTTCTTTGGCACGAAACTCTTTATCAATCTTTGTCCGCCCGATGTGGTAATGGAACATCGTCGCGCGCTCGGCGGCGGCAGTGAATTCACTTCCGACGAATACGTGGATGGTTCGTACCGCGTCGTGGACGAAGATAAATAGCAAGTATCACGTATCAAGTATCAGGTTTCGTTCTGTTCACCCTGCTACCTGATACTTGGACCTTGCTACTTTTTTCGCAATGCCCGAAACTGCAAACAAAACGCAAGCCGACCTGGCAGCCGAACTCGGCATCTCGGCGCAAACGTTAAAAAATTGGTCACGCGATTTCGCGCCCTTTCTCTCTGCGCCCGGCGCATTGGGTGAGACAAATCGCCGCTTTAGTGACGATGATGTCTTTGTACTGAAACGCATCAAAGACCATCTCGCCGCCGGTCTTACCTTTGACGAAACGGCAGAAGAATTGCGAGCCGACGGCTATGGTGTTTCAACCAATGGCGATGGACCTCACGGTGCGCTGATGGTTCCGAACGCGCAGCAGGGCTTTGGCGTGATGACGGACACGCTGCGCGTGATGATTGAAAATCAGCAAACGGTGCAAAACAGTTTGCAGGTCAATCGCAATCTGCTTGGCGTCATCATCCAAGACAATTTCAATTTAAAAGAAGAAAACGCCAAATTGCGCGAGCGCATGTTGAAACTCGAACAGGAAATGGGCGAAATGAAAAAGCGCGACCAAGATTATCGCCTCACCGTCGAGCAGCGTCTCATGCGCGCAGAAAACGCGTTGCGCGCGGAAGCAGACAAAACCGTTTGGCAAAAATTGTTTGGCGGATAAGTAGTCTCCAGTCCGCCACAAAACCTGATTTTTGAACGTGGGACAAATTTCAAATTTGTCGTACCACTCAAAAATCAGGTTTTATTTTTGTAGGACAAATTTGCAATTTGTCCGGGGTGGTGAGGACAAATTACAAATTTGTCGTACAGGAGCCATTATGCAAATTCGTCTCGCCGTTGTTGGTCTCGGAAATGTTGGACGCCGCTTTCTTGAACTCGTTCAACTCAAACACCAATTGATTCAAGAACGATTCAAGCTCGACCTTGTCGTCACTGCCGCAGGCGACACAAGCGGCGGCGCGGAATATTTTCGCGGACTCGACATAGACGCGATTCTGGAATTGAAACGTTCAGGCAAAGGCGTTGCCGCATATTCGCAGCACGGGCGCGGTGAAATGACAATGGTGGATGTCGTTCGTTCATGCCACGCGGACGTGTTGGTGGAAAACACACTCACCAATCTGACCGACGGCGAACCGGGACTCTCGACCATGCGCGAAGCGATTGCGCGCAAAATGCACATTGCGACTGCGAACAAAGGACCGCTTGTCCTTGCCTATCAAGAACTATTCACACTCGCGGCAAAACAGAACGTAAAAATTTTGCACAGCGCGACGGTGGCGGGCGGTTTGCCTGTGGTAAATATCGGACGCCGCGATTTGGGTGCAGGCACAATCACAAAATTTGAAGGCATCGTCAACGGCACGACAAATCACATTCTCGAAGCAATGACGCACGGTGAATCCTATGATGCCGCGCTCAAACACATGCAAGAACTCGGCATTGCCGAAGCCGACCCGACGCTCGATGTGGACGGCTGGGACGCGGCAAACAAATTGGTGATTGTCGCAAACGCATGTTTGCATCGTCCCACAACCTTGAAAGATTTGCGCGTCGAAGGCATACGCGGCGTCACACAACAAGCGTTGCAAAACGCACAAGCGAACGGACAAGTCATCAAACTCGTCGCGCGCGCAGTGAAAAAAGGCGACGATTACGAATTGTCCGTGAAACCGGAATTGCTCGACGCGTCGCATCCATTGGCGAGCGTGAGCGGCGGCTATATGGGCGTCTTGTACGAAAGCGACATCAACGGGCAGATTTTCGCGCGCATCAAGGAAGAAAATCCGTATCCGACGGCGGCGGGCGTTCTGCGCGATGTTATCAACATTTATCAATAACACCATCTGTCATTTCGAGCGGAGCGAGAAATCTCATGTGGCGTGATACGTTACGCGGCTGGCGCGCGTTCGCGTTGGTCTTTTTCATTTTTATCGCCGTTCTCGAATTTCTCGAAGTCATTGGCGATGCGTTCGCTTTTTTTGATTTGACAACCTACGCGCAATTCAGCGGCATCCCACCGGAAATGGAAGCACAGCGTCTTACCTCGCTCATCATCCTCTCGACAGCAATTACATTTGCCGCTGCCGCCGCGGCGTACAGTATTTGGCGCAACAAAATTTGGACGGTGCGCGCGGGAACTGTTTGCGGCATCACCCTTGTCTTGTACGCAATGTATCAGATTTTGAGTGCGTTGTTTATTTTGAACGTCAACACCTTCGGCGTCATGTTTGCAGGCGCGGTGTTTGGCGTATTCGGCTTGTTGAGTATTTGGCTCGTGCGACGCGGCACGCGAGGGACCAAGTAATGCGCGCCACCATTCGAGAACGCCGCGTACTTCACGGGCTCCAGTCCGCGTCAGGGTTGGAACGCATCGGCGATTTTTATTTTGTCATCGGCGATGATGCGTGCGAATTGTTTCGTCTGGATACGGATTTCAATCTCGTCGGCACGACGCGCTTGTTTGAAAAAGATGCGCCAAGCGGTGAACGGATTGCCAAAACGTCCAAGCCCGACTTGGAAGCAATTTGTCTCGTCGAATGGAACAACTCACGCGAATTGTTGTGTTTCGGTTCGGGCAGCAAATCGCCCGCGCGCGATGTGTGTTATCGCGTGGATGTGACGAATCCCGCCGCGCCGCAAAATGTCCGCGCGGTTTCGCTCACCGCGTTGTACGACGCACTCCGCGCCAATTCTGAAATCGTCGGCGCGCATCAATTGAATTTTGAGGCGGCATCGTGTACGCACAACGCGCTATCGCTATTTCAACGCGGTAACATTTCAGGCAAGAATGTTGCCGTCGAATTTGATTTGCGCGCGTTCATGCAATTTCTCGACGCGCCAAATTCGCCCCCACCTGCTCCGCGCGTTACAAGCTATGGACTGCCGCACATTCAAAATCGCCGCGCGGGCTTTTCCGCCGCCGCGCATTGGGACGATTCGATTGTGTTTGCGGCGACGGTTGAAGATACAGACAATGAAATTGACGACGGCGCGACGCTCGGTAGTTTTATCGGAATGATTCGCGGACAAGAATTGGCGTGGGTTGCAGTGGTCAAACAAGCGAATGAAATCGCGCCGGTAAAAATTGAAGGCATCGCGATATTGAAATCGCATCCGCGTAATCTTCAAATCATTGCCGTTACGGACAGCGATGACGGCGCGTCAGAAGTGCTGAAAATCGAAACTGACTAAATGAACACGAAATGAACACCTTTTGGTCTGGCGCGGGATGCCCTTTGCGTTTATGCTCTCACACGAAAATCATCCGCAATTATTTCGCCAAAAGGAGATTCGTGTGAAAGTTCGCCTCATTATTGCAAGTTCGCTGCTGCTTTTGTTCGCCGCCTGCGGCACGCCGCCACCAGCATCCACCGCAACAGCCAGTCCCACACTCACACCAAGTTCAACAACGATTCCGCCTTCTTTCGCGCCAACTTTAATTCCCGCATCAAGTACGCCAAGCGCGTTGGCGATTCCAAAAAGCGTCATGCTCCTGACGGGCGACGAGAAACTATTCAATGGTCCAACGGGCATTGTCCTCGACGCGGACGAAAACATGTATGTGGTGGACGCGGGCAATAACCGCGTTGTGAAATTTGACGCGACGGGCAAGCCACTCTCGACTTTTGGCGCCAAGGGGAGCGGCGACGGACAATTTTCATTCATTTCCGAAAACACCGGTTATATCGTTCACGACGCGCACAACAACATTTATATTGCCGACCCCGACAACGCGCGGATTGACAAATTCGACAGCGATGGAAAATTTTTGCAGGCGTGGGAAATTAACTCGGATGCAGAAAAACTCCATCCCGCGTTCTTGACGATTGACCCAAACGATAATTTGTATGTGATTGCGTATGATGCGGCTGGCAAAGCATTCCCGCGCAAATACACGCTCGACGGAAAATTGATTGCCGAGTTGGGGAGCAAGGATTCCGGCATCACGTGGCAAGGTCCACTCGCAATTACTACGGATGCGAACGGACATGTGTACATTCCCGACATTGTTGGCATCATTTACACGTTCGATGCGGATGGAAAACTGCTCGATAAATTTTCGCTGCCGCCGGTCAATAATCTGTTCACGACACCGACAGGCATTGTGCGCGACGCACACGGAAATTTTTATATTACCGATGGTCCAAACAATCGCGTGATTGAGGTAGATGACAAAGGAAAATTACTGCGCGCGTTTGGCAAGCAAGGCACGGGTAAGGGCGACCTATTTCGTCCGTATGGCATCGCGTTCGATTCGCACGGACGACTGTATGTGGTCGAAAATGTAAATTCGCGCGTCCAAATTTTTTCGGTGGAATAACAAAAGGCGTCCATTTTTGGACGCCTTTTTTATTTGAATCCAAGTACGCCGAATGCGTATGGCGCGGTCTTTATTTTTTGGAACCCCGCACTTTTCATACGCTGTATCACGCCACGCGTCATGTTCGCGCCAAATTTCGATTCAGGGTCCCCAATGTAATGAAATAATTTTCCGCCGCGCCGCAGCACGCGATAGAGTTCGCAATAAAATTCTTGCGAATACAAATCGCCTGCGAGCGACATGGTTGGTGGGTCATGCAGAACGGCGTCGAACGTCATGGCGTCAAACGTAGGAACGATTTCAAAAGCGTCACCAATGCGCTGCTCTATTTTTGGGTTGTTGAATAAATCGCGCGACCAAGGATTTTGTCGCGCGATTTCTTGCGCGGCGGGATCGAGTTCAATCGTGATGACATGCCGCGCGGTTTTCGCCATTGCCATCGCGGTGTAACCCAAACCCGTCGCCGTGTCCAAAACAGTCCCCGAAATCGGCGCGAGCGTTTTTACCATTGCAACAGCCGCGCGTTCGGGTGTGATGTCTTTGATGCGGTGCATCGGAAATCCTGCGACGAGCATTGTCGGCGCGCCCGCCGTTGGATACAACGAATACGCGCGATTCGTCAATTCCGAAAACGATTTGATTTTGTGAATGTCGTCGGCGTCCAAAACAAAGCACGAGTTTTCAGCGCGCGCAATTTTTTCCACATCGCTCCACATCAAGCGTTCGCCACGCTCAAATTGAATTCCATCGGCGTCGAGCATCACGCGCGCTTTGGACAAATTCAAATCGGTTGAAATTGTCGCGTCCGTTTTGCGTGCGCGCTTTGCTTCCAGTAATGGCGCTATCTGATAATGCGATAAAACAATCCCCAATGGTTCGACGCTGCTCACCACAAGTCTCTCATCTCCAATCTCTATTCCACTCCAAACGTCAATCCCAACTCACGCAGCCACTTGCGATACGCAATCGCGGTGCGGTCACTTTTGAGATGCAGTTCCGCCTGCAAATCAAGCGGCAGCAATTCGGGACGCTGCGATTGGAGAATTGGCGCGTCTTGGGAAAAAATTTTGTCTTGATAGGCGACGAGTTCGCTTTCGGGAATCTCAAAACCATAATTCATCGCCATCCACATGAACGCGGTGGATTCATTTTTTTCGTGCGGCGTGATGAATAGCAAAATCGAAAACCCTCTGTCGCTGGATTGCTTGACAAAATACGCGGAAAGTGGGCGCGTCGAACGATATGTGTATATCACGGTGTCGCCCTGCCCAGTCCCGTAGGGGTCGGGTTGGTAGACGCGCACGTTGCGCGCAATCACGCCTTGGTTCGTAATTTCCGCTTCATAGTCTTGAATTTCAGGATGCGCGGCATCCCCTAAAATGCCTTGATGCACAAATGGAAAGTGCGCGACATCGAGAAAATTTTCGACGATGCGCGGCGCGCTGGCGTGAACGGGATACGGTCCGCAAAAAATTTTGCGATACGACGCGTCGTCCCATTCTGGAAAAGCGGGAACGTCCGCGTGCGGTTCATCCAAGCACATCCAAACCATTTCGTAGGCAACTCGCGCACGATAGGTTTTCACGCGTGCTTTGTCAGGCGGCGATTGTTCGGGATGCGCGGGCATGTGAATACATTTTCCGCTCGCATCGTACGTCCAACCATGGTACGGACATTGCAAAACATTTTCGCGCACGTGTCCAAGCGACAAGCGCGTGCCGCGATGTACGCACAAATCCTGCCAGACGAGAATTTCTGCGCCGCATTTCCATACGACAACATCCTGCCCCAACACGCGCGCGCCGATGGGATTTTGCATTTCCATCGCGCGTAATGATGTGACCGGCAGCCATTCGTGAGACAAAACAGGTTCATTGAACATACCTCGATTTTACTCGAACTCTTGACACTCGGCACGGCGCAACGTACTATGCAATCGCAACATGACAACACAAACCACTTGGCAACTCTATCTGTTCGGGTCATTTCGCATGGAACGCGCGGGCGAACTGATTCGTCTGCCCACGCGCAAAATCGAATCGTTGCTCGCGTTTCTGGTTCTCTATCCCGACGCACACGCGCGCGAAAAACTAGCGGCACTGTTGTGGGGCGATGTTTCGGATGAACAAGCGCGCGGCTCGCTGCGAAAAGCATTAACGCATCTGCGCGCCGCGTTGGGCGATGACCTTCTCCTTACAGACCGCCAAACGGTTCAACTCAACCCGGATTTCAAGTTGTGGTGCGACGTGCGCGAGTTTGAATCGGTCAGTCCAATGCGCGCATGGGCATCCCTCGACGCCCTGCATGATACGCGCGCACACCTTGACATGTTGTATCAAGGCGATTTGCTTGCCGACTTGTATGATGATTGGGTTTTTCCACTGCGCGAAGAATATCGCACGCGTTTGGTAAATGTTTTACTCGGATTGACACAACAATATCGCGCGCAAAGCGAATATGCGCGCGCGATTGAAACGGCGCAGCGCGTTTTGCATGTGGACGCGGCAAACGAGCGCGCACATCAACATTTGATGTTTTGTTTTGCGGCGAGCGGTGAACGGCTCGCCGCGCTGAAACAGTACGAGGAATGTGTCCGCACCTTGCGCGAGGAACTCGGCGTCGAACCCGCGCGTGAGACTGTCGCGCTCTACAACTGGATTCAACAATTTTCGGGCGAGCGCGCGACGAGTGAGGCGCTGGCAACCAATCTCCCGATTCCGTTGAGCAGTTTCATCGGACGCCAAGCAGAAACAACCGCGCTAAAGAATCTTTTGAAATCCGATGTGCGATTGGTGACGTTGACGGGACCGGGCGGCAGTGGCAAAACGCGTTTGGCAATTCGCACGGCGACGGATTTGATGGACGCGTTTCCTGATGGCGTATGGTGGGTGGAATTGGCAGCGATTGCGGATGCGGGGAATGTGGCGCCACAAATCGCTAAAACTTTGGGTGTGCGTGAAGCAGCAGATGAACCGCTTTTGCAAACACTGAAAACTTTTTTACAAGATAAAAGCTTGTGGTTGATTTTGGACAATTGCGAACACGTGCTTGAAGAGTCTGCGCGCGTGGCGAACGAAATGCTCACGCATTGCGCGCAGTTGAAAATTTTGGCGACGAGCCGCGAGCCATTGCGAATTGCAGGCGAACACATTTATCCTGTGCCAACAATGAACGTGCCGCGACGCGACGCATGGTCATACATTGATTTGCTGCAAGAATTTGAAGGTGTGCGATTGTTCGTCGAACGCGCACAAGCAATTCAGTCGTCGTTTCGATTAACGGAACACAACGCGCCCGCCGTCGCGCAAATTTGCGCGCGGCTCGACGGCATTCCGCTCGCGCTCGAACTTGCCGCGTCGCGCGTAAAAATTTTGTCGCCGCAAGAAATCGCGGCGCGGCTCGACGCGCGTTTTGATTTACTCAAAGACGCAAATCGCGCCGCGCCGCCGCGTCATCAAACGCTGCGCGCGGTATTGGATTGGAGCTGCGAGTTGCTTTCGGAACGCGAGCGCGCGTTGTTTCGACACATGGCGGTATTTGCAGGCGGTTGCACACTGGACGCGTTGAACGCGGTTGCGTCCGATGCCAAAGCAAATTCGCTGCTCGATACGCTCACGCAATTGGTGGACAAATCGCTCGTCATTGCGACAACGTATGGTGCGACAACGCGGTACGGAATGTTAGAGACAATTCGCGAATATGCGCGCGAGATGCTGGCGGCGGCGACCGAGGAAAATGAAATTCACGCGCGACACTTGGAAACATATCTTGTTTTTGCAGACACGGCGGAACCAAACTTGCGCGGGGCAGCACAACGGATTTGGCTCGCGCGCCTCGATGCAGAATTGGACAATCTGCGCGCGGCGTTGGAATGGGCAAGCGCGCACGATGTTGAAAAAGGTTTGCAGATTGCGGGCGCGTTGGAATGGTTTTGGAATTTGCGCGGACATTGGAGCGAAGGCGCGCAGTGGTTGACGCGGCTGCTTGCAATTTCGAACGCGCCGACGCGCGGACGGGCGCGCGCACTGCTCGCTGCGAGCAACCTCAAATTTTGGGGGGAACAAGATTTTGCTGCGGCGCAAGAATGGCTCGCAGAGAGCATCGTCATTTATCGCGCCTTGCCCGCACAAGACACTTGGCATCTCGCCTACGCGTTGGCAATGTATGGCGGCGCGTTGGATGAACTAGAAACGACAGAAGGGGCGCAAGGCGCGTTGGACGAGAGTCTCGCGCTCGCGGCGGAGTTAGGAAATGAAGGAAAATGGGTTCGCGCCGAGGCGTTGTTATTGATGAAGGGTAAAGCAACCGCGAGCGAGCGCCACAAAAATTTGCAAGAGAGTGCGGCGCTCTTTCAAGAGTTGGGCGATGTGGCGCAACTCCCCGTCACGTTGGCGCACCTCGCGTGGTTTTGTTCGTCGCTTGGCGAATATGCCAAAGCCCAACACTATGCTGCCGAAGGGATGCGCTTGACGGAAGAGATTGGCGACAAATTAGGTGTGGCGTGGTACGAAAAACTATTTGGCGATATGGCGGGTGCGCAACATGATTACGCGCGCGCCGCCGCGCAGTATCAAAAGGGTTACGAAAGATTTCAAGCGTTGGGAAATACAAATGGTATGGCAGCGACACGCGATGGTTTGGAATGGGCACGTGCGCAACAAGCTGAATAAATTTCCCGATTATTTCACGATGGGATGTTACATTCGCCGTGTCAAACGACACGGCGTTTTTATTGCGAATGTGCAATGCAGATTGAAACTGCTTCACCGAAGATGCTGCGTGACGTGGTTTCGAGTCCCTATCGGGAAAGGAGCAAGTAAAATGTTTCAGAAAGTCTTTGTGCTGACGGCGGCGGTGTTTATCCTGTTGGTTGCCTCAGCAAGTTTGTTGACACCGCGCGCGACTGCAGCGCGCGCGCAAGCGACGGACCCCGTTTCCATCGTGAAGGCGTATTATGACGCGTACAACGCGGGTGAGATTGATAAAGCGGTTGCCTATCTCTCGAACAACATTATCTTTGTGAACCCGACAGGCACGTATCTCGGCGCTGACAAGGCGCGCGAAAATTTGGAGGCGATTAAAAAAGATGGGATAACATTCGAGTTGTCGGATTTTAGAAATGAGAATGGACGCGTGGTCTATGCATACAAAGTTATCATCGGCGGCGCAAGTGTCGAAACGGGCGACGGCGGGCTCTCGATTGTGCGCGGCGACAAAATCGTTTTCGACGGCACAACGAATACGGAAAAAGAATGGGCGCCCGGTGTCGTGAAAGCGTACTATGATGCGTACAACGCGGGCGACATTGACCTCGCCGTGAGTTTTCTCGCCGATGATGTGGTCTTTGTCAATCCAACCGGCACCTACCAAGGCAAAGACGCCGCGCGAGCAAATCTGGAAGCCATTAAAAAAGATGGGCTGACGTTCGATATTTTCGATTTAAAAAATACGAACGGACGCGTGGTGTATTCGTACAAGGTCAACATCGGCGGAGAAACGGTGGAAACGGGCGACGGCGGTCTGACAAAAGTTTTGAACGGACTGATTGTTTTCGACGGCACGACACAGACCGAAACGCAATTACCGACGACGGGCGGAGTGTTACCGTTAAACGCGTTTTGGGTCGCGCTGGCGGGAATGTTGTTAGTCGCTTTAAGCGTTTTCGTATTCAAGAAAACGCGTGTGGGGTAGAACGCGGCAAGCGGATTTGGAAAGTGGTGACGAGTCATCACGCAAAGCGCGCAAGTTAGGCAGTGTGCGTGATGACTCGTCAGGAAAAGCGGATACGACACACGTTGTAACCGCTTTTCCGCTTTTTATTCGTTGACATATTTTTTCAACGCGAGCAGCGACAAAAATTCAAACGCGAGATTCGCGGCAAGGAGTGACGTGATTTCCCCATGGTCGAACGAGGGATTGACTTCAACCAAATCGAAACCGATGAGATTCAGACCATGTAAGCCGCGCACCATTTCCAATGCTTGAAAACTTGTAAAGCCGCCGACCTCGGGTGTTCCCGTACCGGGCGCGTATGCAGGGTCAACCGAATCAATGTCGAATGAAACGTACACGGGACGATTTCCAATGGTTTGATGAATCGTCTCGACAATTTTTTCCGTTCCCATTTTCATCGCGTCGCGAATCGTAATAATTTTTGCGCCGAGTTTTGTCGCCATCGCGTAATCGTCCAAGTCCGATGTTGAACCGCGAATTCCGATTTGTAAGTATGCGTCCGTATCAATCAGATTCTCCTCGACCGCGCGGCGGAATGGTGTGCCGTGACTGTACTTGAATCCTTCAAAATCGTAATCCCACATGTCGCCATGCGAATCAAAATGCACCACCGCGATTTTTCCAAATTTGGCGTGATGCGCGCGCAATAACGGCAGTGCGATGGAATGGTCGCCGCCGAGCGTGATGACCATCGCGCCCGCGGCATGAATTGTTTTCACATCGTTCGTGATGCGCTCGAACGTCGCGTGAATGTCAACGGGGACAACATCCACATCGCCGTAATCAATCACGCGCAAATGTTCCAACGCCGAAACGCGCAGTGCTTGATTACTGCCCCACAACATCGCGCTCACCTCACGAATTTTGCGAGGTCCAAAACGAGTGCCGCTGCGATAACTCGTCGCGCTGTCGAATGGCACGCCAAGTATCGCCACGTCCACATTTTCTAAATCGCGCGTCGCGAGTTGACGCATAAAGGTTGTAATGCCTGCGAAAGGTTGGAGGTTCGAGCCGTAGGCAGGATTGTTCGTCATGGATACCTCGTGAGAATGGAGAATGGAGATTGGGAGATTGGGTGATTGGGCGATTGGGTGATTTTTGATTTCTGATTGACGAATGCCGAATGCCGAATGACGGAACTTTACGGTGTCACCTTTTCACCCTGTCACCCCTTCACCCGTTCACCCCTTCAACGCGCGTCGCGCCGCGTCTTGGTCGCTCCATGGATATTCGGTTGTACCGAAACACATTGAGCGTTCGTGTCCCTTGCCGCAAATGATGACGACATCGTTTGGTGCTGCGAGTTTGTTGATGGCGAAATCAATCGCGTCCGCGCGGTCGTCAATGATGAAATAATCTTTGCCTTGCGTTCTACTTGCCTTGTGTAACCCACCTACAATCTGCGCGTTGATTTGCGCGAGCGATTCGGTGCGCGGGTCTTCGGCAGTAAGAATTGTAATGTCGGCGAGCGTTCCCGAAATTTCGCCCATCCACGCGCGTTTTTGTACATCGCGCAAGCCCGCGCAGCCGAAAACGGAAATGACGCGCCCCTGCCCGTTTGTGAGTTCGCGGGCAGTTTTCAATGCGTTCTCTAACGCATACGGCGTGTGCGCGAAATCTACTATCACATGCAAACCGCGCGAATTTTTGATGCGTTCCATGCGTCCCACAATGCCGCGCGTGATTTTTATTCCTTGTGAAATTTTGTCAAACGGAATCCTCCGCCCAATCGCCGCACCGGTTGCCGCGAGAATGTTGGCGACGTTGTAGCGTCCGATGAGCGGCGATTCGATTTCTAGTTCGCCGAATGGAGAATCAATCGTGAAACGTAATCCGTCAGCTGCATGGTAAATATCGCGCGCCACAATCCACGATTCGTCATCCGTCCTTTGTAGTTCGTCGTTCGTCGTTGTGTAAATAACTTTTTCATCCGCAGGAATTTCGCGCAAAAAATCAAACACGCCGCGTGAATTGTCGTCCGCGTTCAAGACCGCGACTTTGGCAGTGCGCGGTTTTTTTTGTGTTTGCATCAACGCGCGAAACAACATTGCTTTCGCGTCACGATAATTTTCCCAACTGCCGTGAAGGTCGAGATGTTCGTGTGTGATGTTGGTGACAACGGCAATATCGAAATCAATCGCATCGAGACGATGCTGTTGGAGTCCGTGTGAAGTGGATTCAATCACCGCGTACTCTGTCCCCTGCGCTACCATTTGCGCGAGGTAATTTTGAATGTCGGGAGCGTCAGGTGTGGTCGTGTGAAAACCCGTGTCCACTTCTTGCCCGCCAATGTGCGCGGCAACGGTGGTGATTGTTCCAACCGTATGCCCCGCCGCGAGCAAAATGTTTTCAATGAGCGTACTCGTCGTCGTTTTGCCATCCGTGCCAGTAACGCCGATGACACGCAGATTGCGCGATGGAAAATTATGGAACGCGGCGGAGAGGTGCGCGAGCGCGGAGCGACCGTTGGGAACAACGAAGATTGGGTGATTGGGTGATTCGGTGATTGGCGTTTGTGTGATGACCGCGACGGCGCCGCGCTGAATCGCGTCGGGGATGAATTTTGCGCCGTCCACATTTACTCCGGGATACGCGACGAATAACGCGCCGGGGATAACCTCGCGCGATTTATCAGTGACGCGGGTAATGTCGAGAGCCGAGAATTGAGAAACGAGAGCCGACGAGTGAGATCCGGAATTGAGTGCGCGCAAGAGTTGTTCGAGTTGCATCGCGCGCAAGTTTAATCGAGAGGTGAGCGTACGGCAAGCGGTCCGCGTTGGAGGACATGGGTGTAAATCATGGTGGTCTTGACATCTTTGTGTCCGAGAAGTTCTTGGACGGTGCGAATGTCGTAGCCGTTTTGCAAGAGATGGGTGGCGAAGGAATGCCGAAATGTGTGACAGTTGACGCGTTTGTCGAGTTGGGCGCGGTCAGCGGCTTGCTTGACGGCGCGCTGCAAGGTTGATTCGCTCATGTGCCAGCGTTGTTTGTGACGTGTTTTCGGTTCAACCGCCAAAGTGGTGGATGGAAAAACAAACTGCCAAATCCATTCGCGATGTGCGTTGGGATATTTGCGTTCGAGCGCAAAGGGCAATGGCACAAAGCCCGCGCCCTTGGCAATATCGGATTCGTACAAATTCTTGCGACGCACGAGATATTCTTGCAAAGGAGCAAAGAGCGCTTCGGGGAGCATGGTGGCGCGGTCTTGATTACCTTTGCCATCACGCACAATGATTTGGCGATGGGCAAAATCAATATCTTTGACGCGCAAGGTGACACACTCCATCAAGCGCAAGCCGCTGCCGTACAAGAGTTTTGCCATCAACTGAGAGGTGCCCGTCATCAACGCCAAAACTTTTTGCGCCTCGTCCTTGCTCAAAACCGTAGGCAATAGTTTCGGTTTCTGCGCGCGCACGCTCATTTGAACAAACGCGAGGTCTTGTTTAAGGACATCCCGATAGAGGAACAGCAGCGCGGAGAGAGCTTGATTTTGGGTGGACGCCGCAACATTTTCTTGCGTGGCAAGGTGAGTCAAAAACTGTTCGATTTCGGGCGCGCCCATTTCGCGGGGATGGCGTTTGCCGTGAAAGAGAATAAAGCGCTTGATCCACTGTGCGTAGGTCTCGCCGGTGCTTGGCGAATAGTGTTTAAGAGCAATCACATCCTGCACTTGGTCGAGCAGTTTTTTGGGTGGTTGTTGGTCGCTCATGCGAATCCCCTTGATTTTGGATTCAGGTGAGAGTAAAATGACCTGTGTCAAAATCTATTGCAGTCTTTTCTTTCCGCCTGTGGCGGCTAAAATAGCGTTTCTTGCAGTATAATATGCTCCCAGACCATATTATACTGCGTTTTTGCCGTCTTTGGCAAAGTGGGTTATGCGGCGGAATTGCGGCATAATTCATAGTTGGCACGCCCCTTGCACAACAAGTCAGTTTTCATCGTGCTATAATGTGAATAGTTGTTCTAATAATGATTTTTGGCAGGTGAAAAATGCTCGAATACGAAAAGAAATTGAAGGGCGCTTTTTTTACTTCTGGCGATGTGTCCCATTACCTCACAGACAGAGTAATTGAAAATAAAAATCAAAAGATTTTAGAGCCGTCCTTTGGCGATGGTTCTTTTATTAATGCCATAATTGACCGCTATATTGAGTTGGGATGGAAAGAAAGCCTCAAGAAAAATCTACATGCAGTAGAAATTCGAGAAAGTGCAATTTCACAATTTACCGATAATCCATTTTTAGATTCTGAAAAATTTATTTCGGGTGATTTTATTAGCGTAGACCCTTTTCCAGTTGATATTGTTATTGGAAATCCTCCCTATATTGGGCTAAATAAAATTCCTGCATTAGAACAAGAGAGAGCGCAACGCCTACTTTCCTTGCATAACTTCAACATGCAATCAAGCGGAAGTTTATGGTTTCCATTTATCATGCACTCATGCGCTTTCTTGAAAAATGGTGGAACACTTGCTTTTGTCCTACCTTTTGAAGTTACTTATGTCAGATACTCAAAACAATTATGGAAGTATCTTAGCCAGCATTTTTCAGAGTTGACGATAATCAGAGTATTTGAAGATATTTTCCCTGATGTAGATGTGGAAACAGTTTTACTTGTAGCAAAGGGTTTTGGCGGTTCTACAAATTTTGTGAATTACGAAATTTACGATTCAAGAGTTCATCTATTCAATGGGATGATGTCAAAAAACGTGAGTCTTTCCGTTGAGTCTATTTTGAACGGAGAGCGTCCGTTTGTTTCTAATTTACTAGACTCTAGCCATCTTAAAGTTATTAATAAACTGCGCTCTAAAGGATACACCAAGCCAATCAGCGATTTTTGCAAATTCAAAATAGGTTATGTTAGCGCAGACCAAACCTATTTTCACCCCACCGATAAAGATATTAAATCCTTCAAAATTACTGACAAAGACTTAATTCCGAGTATCGCTAACGCAAAGGTTCTAAAAAAGGAAATAGGTTTAGAAATTAAATCAAAGCAGGTTGAGACAAGACTCTTTTATCCTAAAACAGCGAAAGCCAGTCATCCATATATAAAGCATGGTGAAAAATTAGAAGTTCATAAAAGATTCAAATGTCGCCAAAGAAAGCCTTGGTATATTACGCCTAGCATCGAAACCCCAGAAATTATTCTTACTGTATTTGGCGATAAACCTAGAATGTATGTAAACTCAGGAAATTACCTTGCATCGAACAGTCTTTTATGCGGCTTTCTAAAGCAAAAGACTGTTTCGCCAAAGCAAGTGGCGTTAAGTTGGTACAACTCATTGACGCTTTTATCAATTGAATTAAAAGTACACTCGCTTGGCGGTGGCGTTTTGGTTTTTATTCCTGGCGAAACCGATGGAGTTGAAGTTCTTGACCCCGCAAAACTAACAAGCGTTGACAGTAGTTTTTTTGCAGAAATTGATTGTTTGTTGAAAAATTCATCTTTAGATGACGCTTATTTATTAGGCGATATATATTCACTTAGAACCATTGGGCTTTCACACAATGAGATATTACTTATTCAGGAAGCAGTACAAATTCTGCGAAGATGGCGGAATTCAAGACTTAGAAAAAAATATAAAATAACGTCACGGAGCAAACATGCCAGCCAATATTCAAAACCTGCTTTTATGCCTAGAAGAAATGAAACAAACTTATCTGACCAACCCGATGGTAGCAGTCAGGGGGCAAGGGTTTATTAATCTTTTACACGATTACTGCGTTGAAGAACTTGTAAGTGTTGGAGTGCCAAGAGAAAAAATATTCAAAGAGGCTACCGTTTTTGGTTCGCACAAGCCCAAAGATGTTGACGTTGCTGTAATTGATGAAGTAAATGGACCGTTTATTATCGTTGGAATTAGAAGTCAAATGTCATCTGTTGGGAAAAACATTTTGACATACTACGAAGAAATTATTGGAGATTGTATTTCTTTGCATGACAGATTTCCAATGGCGGTTATTTGCTATATTTACCTGCTTCCAACAAAACCAATAAAGCCAGGAAAGGGTCAAGAAACTTTTGACCTAACCAGAGCGGAACAACTTTTCAGGTTGATTACCGATAGGGGTGATTGGCGAAACACAAAAGACAAATATGAGCATTTTGCTTTTTTGAAAGTTGATTTCACAGAAGAACCGCCAATATTGTTAGACACAATACCGCAGTTACAAATTAATGGCTTTTTCGACAAAATCAAAGATACATATAACGAAAGAAATTTCTTCAGACCAATATAAATTTTAAATAGCAAAGGTCACGTAAAGTCAAAAGCGTGCCAACAAAGCGTGCACCTGACGTGTGGGATTCTGCGGCATTTTCAAGCATTTTTCTGGCTTCGAGTTTTTCCTGCTCCCAAACAGAATCCACGCCCGCCCACACGCAGGTAACGCAAACCGTTGGGCATTACGAATCAGCCATTATCAACATACTGAAGTTTCGGAATTGACAATCTCATGAATGAAATTAATAATATTTTACTCAGCGCTTTATTAGGCTTCATAGGCACGATTATTGGCGCATCTATTACATGGTGGGTTGCCAAAAGGGCTAATGTCATTGCGGCAACGCTACGATTGTATGAAGAATGGAATTCAGAATCGATGTTAGCAACAAGACACGGAGTTCAGGAAGTTAAAGAGTTTTTTGACCGTGACGAGAAAAACTCTCTTGACTCAAGATTTCGTTCAATAAAACCAGAACAAAGAGCCGCTATTTGGAAGATAATTTATTTTTACGAGAAACTTTATGTGATGATAGACAATAACCAATGCAATAAAAGATTAATTCCTGATTTGTTTGGGGAAACCTTTTATTGGTGGTATATAAACTGCTTTGAAGCAAAATTGTTGCCACTAGAAAACCGAACTTCCAGCATAAGGATTCGTAAACTCAAGAATTGGCTTGATAAGAAAGCATCTCCTAATGAAATATTGAGATGGAAGAAGCGAGAGTTAGAAACCACAAAAAGTGATTACAAGGTAGTCGCAGATAAATCTGATTCGAACAAAGTAGGTACGGTTAAATCTGAACGCAAAACAAAAAATGCTGGCAAATGACACAATACACTGTGTAAAGAGATGGTGTCTTCAAGTCCCATGCCCAACAAAGCGTGCACCTGACGTGTGGGATTCTGCGGCATTTTCTGGCATTTTTCTAGCCTCAGCATTTTCCTGCTCCCAAGCAGAATCCACGCCCGCCCACACGCAGGTAACGCAAGCCGTTGGGCAACCTGTCGAGTGATAAATGAAATATTTTGAGATTGTCGCACATCGGGGTATTCCGACAGAAGCCCCAGAAAATACAATTGCTTCATTTCAACGAGCCATTGAACTTGGAGCAGACGCAATTGAACTCGATGTCAGGTTAACAGCCGATAAAATTCCAGTTGTTTACCATTACTTTTACCTTCAAGAAAATACATCTGCGTCAGGAGCGATTTTCGATTTTTCGTTAGAGCAATTGCGTGATGTAAAGGTGTTTTGTAAAAACAATCCAGCCGCTAAAGATGGGCGCATTTCCACTCTTTCCGAAATCTTGGAAATGTTTGGCGGAAAAATTGGGTTTGAAATAGAAATCAAGGGACCAGAACCCGAAGCACCAGAAATTATTGGCTGTGTCTTAAATGAATTCAAAAACTTCTGGAATTCATTTGAAATTACTTCGTATGAACCTGCCTTGCTTTTGGAAATTCAAAAAGTCTGTTCAGGAATAACCGTTGATTTGTTATTTCCTCGTTCAGAAAGTTGGATGAAGTTAGATGTAGTTCAATATCAAGCAATCCATTATTCCCGCCTTGCTCATGCAAGGGCAGTACATTTACATCCAAGCCAATTGTCCGCCGAAGTCGTTAATGCCATACGAAATCAAGGCATTGAAATCCATGCTTGGGATGTAAATGATGAGCAATCGTTAGAAACTGTTGCGAAGTTTGGAATACCTCGAATATGCACAGATTATTTTAAACAGGCTCTTGCTTTTCGAGATAAAATGTCTTAAGGCAACGGTTGCCCAACAAAGCGTGCACCTGACGTGTGGGAGTCTGCGCGTTTTCAAGCAGTTTGGGTGGCTTCGAGTTTTTCCTGCTCCCAAGCATTGTCCACGCCCGCCCACACGCAGGTAACGCA
>CAYXXF010000002.1:0-538041 GCA_964469005.1 uncultured Anaerolineales bacterium | reverse complement strand
CTCAAGGATGAGCCGAAGATTACCACAAGTCCACGAGAATTCGCCAACAGTATCAACACTGGTGCTAGTATCGAAATCTCTGGGCGACTTGCATCACTGACAAACCATGCGACTACTGTGGTAGTCTCCGTTGGCACCCAATCCATCTCAATTGTTTTGGACGAACCAGGGCCAAACTCTAAACGTGTCAGGTCAGGAGTCAGAGGCTTGCCATCTGACCAACGTTTCCCATTGTTATCTACGTTACCTACGATCATGTCCAGTACGGGACGATTCTCGAGTTCGATTATCTTGGTTTGCAAACTCCTGTTTGTGACCGTCGCTTTGAAATGAAGCGTCTCTCCGCTCGCAAAGCATTTTTTGCTGGAAGTCAAGAACACGATGAAATCACCATTTCCTTGTCTTGCACTTGCTCCCGTATCAAGACAGCCAATTAATATACACAAAATAAGGACAAGGGGGAGAAATTTGATTTGTGCCATGAGTGGTTTTCCTATGGAATCCGTTTTGGATAATAACCGCGCACGCGGACAAGATTTACTGTTCCCATTGAACTCTATTTAGACAACTGCTCAATTATAACCCCTTCTCCACCTCGCACATTGCGAGGTATTTTTTTGCGTGGACGTTTCATGGACGTTCTCTGGACGATTTTTTTGTATGCTCTTGTACACCATGAGCGAACTCGTACATGTTGACGGTTTGGTGTCGCGTCCGCCGCACTACCACTCGTACCTGCTTCGCTTTTGGGAAGAACGCGGCGAGACCGATGCGGCGCGTATTTGGCGATTCATGCTCCAAGACCCACAGACGCAAGAACGTTTTGGTTTCGCCGATTGGGACACATTGACGTTATGGATTCGTGAAAAAATTTTACATAGCGAAGTGTAGAACAAATTTCAAATTTGTTCTACCAACAAAGGAGGAAGCCCAAGCAAAACATTCCACCGAACTTTTTCCCACTCGACCCATCACCACTTGTGACGCGTAAATTCCGCGAGGCGTCGCAAGGCGTTCCATTATTCAGGAGGAGAGAAATGAAATCCCGAAAGTTCGCCGGCGGAATTTTTTCCGTCGTTATGATTGTCGCACTTGCCGCATTGATTCTCGTCGCTTGCGGCGCACCCGCGACACCGCCGCCGCCCGTCGTGCAAACCGTTGTCGTACCCCAAACCGTTGTCGCACAGCAAACTGTTGTCAACACCGTCAAAGAAACCGTCGCCGTTCCCCAAACTGTTGTCGCACAACAAACCGTCGTCGTCGAACCGACCGCCGCGCCGAATCCCGAAGCATTGATTCAAGGCGTGGAACCGAACGCGGAAATTACGGTGTGGACGTTTTGGCTTTCGCCCACCTTTGACGATTACATCAAAAGCACGCTCGCGCGTTTTGAACAAGCGTACCCCGGCGTCAAAATCAAGTGGGAAGACCATCAAGCCACGTTCCAAGATGATTTGCGCAACGCGTTCGCCGCAGGCAACGCGCCCGACGTTATCAATTTGTCCGTCGGTGAAGGTTGGGTCAGCGATTACGCGACCAAGGGTTTGCTCTTGCCACTCGACAAGTCAGTCCCGCAAAACGTCAAGGATTTGTATTTTAAAGGATTGTGGGAGCAGCAGCTCGTTGAAGGCGTGAATTATCAATTCCCATGGTATCAAGGCATCAGCGTTGACCTCATCAACACAAAAATTTATCAAGGTGACGCAGTGCGCGATGCCGACGGCAAAATCACCGGTTACAAAGGCGGCGCAGGACTCGCCATCGAAGATTTCCCAAAGAGTGTGGACGGTCTGCCCGCACTCTGCAAAACCATCAAAGAAAAAACCGGAACGCTCTGCGACATTCGCTTGACCGTGAACGACCTCTTGGCGCAGATGGTGTACGAAGGGGGCGTCAAGGTTTTGAGCGATGACAAAAAATCCTGCACGTTCGATTCCGCCGACGGCGTCGCGTGGCTCGACATGTACGTTGGAATGGTCAAAGACGGCACAGTTGACAAAACCGTTCTCGTCACCGACCAGGACCGCGTAGGTCTCGACCTGTTCACGTCCGGCAACGCCGCGTTCTATCAAACCGGTCCGAACCTCATCCGCGAAGTGCGCGCGAACAATCCCGCGCTCTATGGCTATCTCGCCGCCGTTCCCGCGCCCGTTGGCAAGTCCGGTGTTCTCGGCAAAGGTCTCATGGGCATTTCGGTAAAGAAAGATACAAAATATCCGAACGCCGCCATCGCGCTCGCGCAATTCATGACCAATCCGCAGAGCATGTTGGAATTTTCCAAAGTCGTCGCGATTTATCCTTCGACGCCGAAATCGTACGATGACCCGTTCTTTTCCGCGAAACCCATCGCCGTCGAAGACAGCGCGAAACCGATTGCGAAAGATGTTGTCAGCAAGTACGCGGACATCGTGCCGACGATTCCAAACAAAGCCGATGTGAACGAAGCCGTACTTCAAGCAGTACAATCCGCGTTGTTCAACAATGTTGCTTCGCAAACCGCGTTGACCGAAGCCGCGACGAAATGTACTGAACTCATCGCGAAATAAACAGTTGACCCGAGACCTGACAGGTTTCTCGATGCAAGCATCGCAAAACCTGTCAGGTCTGCCTGTCGTATGACCAAAAAATTTTCGTTCACGCCATATTTTTTTCTCGCACCCGCGCTGCTCATCATCGCGGTCTTTATTCTTTATCCCACTGCCGCCGTCGTTTATTACAGTTTCACCGAATACAACATCGTTCAACCGCCGGAATGGGTTGGTCTGCAAAATTATCAACAGCTCTTGCGCGACCCGATTTTTTGGAAAGCATTGACGAATTCCTTTTTGTATTTGATTGTCACGCCAACGTTGATTTTCCTTTCGATACTGCTCGCCATCGTCGTCAATCGTCCGCTGCCCGGCATCAATGTGTTTCGCGCGTTGTATTACGTGCCCGTCATCAGCGGAACCATTGCGGTGGGCATCGCGTGGCGTTGGCTGTTTGATTACAACGGCGGTCTCATCAACGGCATCTTGATTGGCGTTGGCATTTTGCAAGAACCTGTCCAGTGGCTCGCCGATCCTGCGCTCACATTGCCGATTGCGATGCTGCTCACGATTTGGATTGGACTGGGATATTACATGATGGTCTTTCTCGCGGGCTTGCAAAACATTTCCGAAGACTTGTACGACGCGGCAGTGATTGACGGCTGCAACGGTTGGCAAAAACATTGGTACGTCAGTTTTCCCGGCTTGCGCCCGCAAATCACATTCGTCGCGGTGATTTCGTCGCTTGCGGCGATTGAAGTGTTCAACGAAATTTTTGTAACGACGGGAGGACTGGGCGGAATTTTGAACAGTGGTGTGACGATGGTGTTTTATTTGTGGCGGCAGGCGTTTCGTTTGCAGCACGCGGGGTATGCGTCCGCCATCGCGATTGTGTTACTCGTAATCACCCTCGGTTTTTCCATCATCAACATTCGCCTGTTGGAACGTTCGGAGCAAGAAGCAACATGATGACCACACAAAGCAGTGGTAGCGCGCTCACGCTCGCGCGCGCCACGCACGCACGACGCGTCCGCAATCAAATCATCGAAAACATTATTTGGTACATTATTTTGTTTTTGATGGCAGTCATCACGGTCATGCCGTTCCTCTGGATTTTGCTCACCTCGTTCAAAGGACTGCACGACCAAATTGTTTCGATTCCTTTGCAATTCGTTCCGAACGACCCGACGCTTGCAAACTATGTGCGCGTGTGGAATCAACTGCCCATCGGCAGATTTTTTCTCAACAGCATTTTCGTCGGCGTCACGACAACGTTGTTGAATGTTTTCATTACCGCGCTCGCCGCGTATCCGTTGGCGAAAATGAAATTTCGCGGACGCGACGCGATTTTTTATTTGCTCTTGGCGACGTTCATCATTCCCGCGCAGCTCACGTACATTCCGAGTTTCGTTCTCGCGGTCAACGTGTTCAAGTATTACGACACGTTGTTCGCGCTCATCTTTCCGTCGCTTGCCACAGTGTTTAATATTTTTCTTTTGCGCCAAGCATTTCTCTCGGTGCCGAATGATTTGCTCGACGCGGCGCGCATGGACGGCGCGAGTGAGTTTCGTATCTGGTGGCAAATTCTTTTGCCCATCATTCGCCCAACGCTCGCGACAGTTGCGATTTTCACATTTGTCAATTCATGGAATGATTTTCTCTGGCCCTCGCTCATGCTTCATGCGCGCGAAAACATGACGCTGCCTGTCGGACTTGTCGCGCTGCAAGGCATGTTCGCGTCCGATTTTCGCGGCGTCGCGGCAGGTGTGGTCATGACTGTCGTTCCCATTCTCATCTTTTTCGTTGCCCTCCAACGCCAATTCGTGCGCGGTCTCGGCGGCGCGGTCAAAGGGTAATCAAACCGTCATTTCCAAATAATCAAGAAAACGCTATACTCACGCCGAGTTGGCATTTCTTGTATAGCAAATCGTGAACGCGTCTCGTTTCTCGTTTCTCGCCAATCACCCAATCACCCAATCACCTAATCTCCGGTCTCCATTCCCATGTCACTCTCACTCGCCCACGCTGTCGGTCACAAATGGATGTTGAGTTTTGTCGGTACAGACATTCCGGCTGACGTACAAGCAACCATCGCGCAGCAAACTATCGCGGGCGTCACGCTCTATCGCGCGCTCAATGTAAAAAATCTTGCGCAAGTGCGCGAATTAATCGCGTCCTTGCAACATGCCGCGCGTGAATCGAATCAACCCCCGTTACTCATCGCCGTTGACCAAGAGACAGGCACTCTGTTTGCAATTCCCAACACGACGCCGTTTCCCGGCAATCTCGCGCTCGCGGCGACGCGCGATGCTTCGCTTGCGGAACGAATGGGGTACGCGGTGGGACGCGAACTCGCGGCAATGGGTGTGAATGTAAATCTCGCGCCTGTGTGCGATGTGAATGTGAATCCACACAATTCTGCCGTCGGTGCGCGTTCGTTCGGTGAGGATGTGAATGTCGTCGCGCAAATGGTGAGCGCGTACGTCAAAGGTTTGCAGCGCGCGGGCGTTGCCGCAACCGCGAAACATTTTCCCGGACACGGCGATACCGACCTCGATTCGCATTACGGCGTGCCGATTGTGAATCACGACGCGGCGCGATTGAACGCGATAGAATTTCCCCCATTCCGCGCGGCGATTGACGCGGGCGCGCGTTTGGTCTTGACCGCGCATCTCGCGCTGCCGCGTCTTGACTCGCAAGCCGATTTACCCGCGACACTTTCGCCGTACATTCTAAAAGACATCTTGCGCGGCGAATTGGGTTTTCGCGGCGTCATCATCACCGACGCGATGGATATGCAAGCGATTTCGCAAGACCGCGGGATGATTGTAGATTCGATTACGGCGGCGGCGGCGGGAATTGATGTGATGCTTTCGGGTCCGCGCCAAGCGGGTTCGACATTGATGTACGATTCCATTTTGCAAGCGGCGCAGCGCAATTTAATTTCTGCCGCCGAAATGCAAGCATCCGCCGCGCGCATTCTTGAACTTAAAAATTGGTGCGCGCAAATTCAAATGCCCGACCTTGATGTCGTCAATTGCGCGGAACACAACGCGCTCGCCGATGAAATCGCCGCGCGTTCGATTACGCGCGTGCGCGATGAAACAAAACAATTGCCGCTACAGCTTGCGTCGGATGCGCGCATTCTCGTCGTCGTCCCAACGCCGCAAGACCTCACGCCTGCTGATACTTCATCGTACGAAACTGTCGCACTGGCTAAAGTACTGCGCGCGTATCATCCAAACGTGGACGAAATCGTTTTGCCCATCAATCCGTCCGCATCCGACATTTCCGCACTGCGCGAAAAATTTAAGGTGTATGACCAAATCATCATCGGCACCATCAACGCGTTTCAACACGCGGGACAAGCCGAATTGGTGAAATGCGCGCTGCAAGAAAATCCGCGCGTTCTAGTTGTTGCATTGCGGATGCCATATGATTTACAATGTTTCCCGCACGCGCCGACATTTCTCTGCACGTACTCGATTCAATCACCATCGTTGCGCGCGTTGTCTCGCGTGTTGTTTGGTCACGCGCACGCACAAGGCAAATTGCCCGTATCCATTCCCGATTTGTATCCTCTTGGATACGGCGCAGCATAATTTTCATTTTGAAAAAGTGAGAAACCTCAATGGCGAGTGAACTCGAATTTTCCATCATGGCTCCGAACGCGGCGGGCATGTTGCCGTTGATGGAGCAATTTCACGCAGAGACGGGAATCCGCGTGCGTTTGCGTTTGCTTTCCTGGGATACCGCGTGGAGTGACTTAATCAAAGTCGCGTTGTACGGCGACGGTCCCGATGTTTCGGAAATCGGCAGCACGTGGATTGGCGACCTCGTTGCGATGGAAGCGTTGCGCGCGTTCGACAGCAATTTCATCAACGCGCTCGGCGGCGCGAATTTGTTCATGCCTGTCACGTGGCGCAATACGCGTTTGATTGGCGACGACGCGGTGTGGGCGATTCCGTGGCTCGTGGGCGCGCGCTTGATGTTTTATCGGCGTTCGTTATTTGAGCGCGCGGGCGTGGATGAGGAAAAAGCATTTCAGGACGCGGCAAATTTTGATGACGCACTGCGTCAATTGCAAACTGCGCGCGTCGGCGTCCCGTGGACGGTGCCGACAGGTTTCACACACACAACGTTTTTGAATATCGCAAGTTGGGTCTGGGGCGCGGGCGGTGATTTCGTCACATCGGACGGCAAACGCACCGTGTTCGCGCAGCCCGACGCACAGCGCGGCGTGCGCGCGTATTTTTCATTGGGCAAATATCTTCCCCTGCGTGTCCGCACTCTGAACGCGTTGGAACCCGACACCCAATTTTTGCGCGACGCCGAAACCGCCATCACGATGAGCGGACCCTGGCTCTTTCAAGCCGCCCCCGCGAATTTGTTGGAAGATTTGGGCGCGGCGCTTCCGCCCGGTCCGTCATTCGTCGGCGGTTCGTACCTTGTCGTATGGAAACATTCGACCAAAGCCGAAGCCGCGCGGCAGTTGATTCAGTTTCTCACGCGGACGCCCGCGCAAATCGAATATAGCCAAACCGTTGGACTTTTACCGGCGGTGATTGCCGCGCAACAAGAGTTGCCATTTTCCACGAATCCGTTTTGGCAAACGGAAATTCGCGGCTTGCGCACAGGACGCGCGTTTCCTGTTACGCGTTCGTGGGGTTTGATGGAAGACCGTTTGGCAAATGCGCTCGCGGGTTTGTGGCGCGATGTGTTGAACGACCCATCAGGCGTTGACCTCGATGCGTCAATCGCGCGTCGCCTCGACCCCTTGGCGAAACGATTGGATTTGGTACTGGGGCAAGCGTGAGGAAAGGATGAGGAATGAAGGATGAAGGATGAAGAAATGTAAAATGCCTAATGCAGAATGACAAGCCGACTACCCGACTATCCGACTATCCGACCTCCAATTTCCAACTTCCAACTTCAAAGACATTCCATAAACAAATTCATCTCGCGCACGCGGCGATGACTCACCGCCCAATTCCACGCCGCGCGCACATTTTCGCGTTCCGCGCCCAACGCGGTCAACGCGCTCGCAACATCGTCGCTTTGCAATTGCGCTTGATGCCGCGTCAACAATTCTGCGAAATAACGACAGTGCGCGTCATGCACGCGTTCGTTTTCCTGGTCCTCGCTCAATTTTTCATTCGCGTACAAATGTAACAATTCGTGAATCGCATATCGTCCCGCCGCGCTGCGTCGCAAGAGTGATTTGTCAACAAGTCCGGCGAGAGCAGGTAACGACGCGCCGACGACGTGTGCCGCCGCGTCGCGGTCAAAGCCGCCGCGAAACACCGCAAGCGAACGAAACATTTCTTGTTCGCTCGATGCTAAAAGATTCCACGAATATTCAAACACCGCGCGCAAACTGCGATGCCGTTCGGGCGCATCTTGCGCGGCAGTCGTGAGAAAATCCATACTCGCTTCAATCTCGCGCGCGATTTCTTGCGGCGACAACATGCGAAGCCATGACGCGGCGAGTTCGATGCCCAACGGCGCACCTTCCACCAATTCACAAATGCGTGCCACCTCCATCGCATTCTCATCGGTCAATTCAAACTGCGATTGGGTGCGCTGCGCGCATTGGACGAATAGCGAAACGCCGCTGTAATCCAATATTGCATCGAGCGGCAAACCGCGCAGCACGGGATACTCCAAGCCGCCAATTTCCAAAAGATATTCGTGGCGCAAATTCAAACGCACGCGCGACGTAGTAATGACGCGCGTGTGCGGCGCATAGCGCAGCAAATCACTCAACGCGCGCGCTTCGGAAACAAATTGCTCAAAGTTGTCGAGAATGAGCAAGATATTTTTCTCGCGCAAATGATTCAACAACTGCGCTTGCGCGGGTAATGCGCCTTTGAATTCGACGCCGAGCATATCCGCAATGGTTTGAAAGAGCGCGCCGCGCGCATCTTCACCGCCCAAACTGGCATCGGCGAGCGGTACGAGAAAAACGCCGTCGGAAAATGGCGCGTCGAGATGTGTTTCGGGGTCAATTGCCTTTTCTGCCACATGCAGCGCGAGCCGCGTTTTGCCGATGCCGCCGGGACCGACGAGCGTGAGCAATTGCGCGGCGGGATTGTTGAGATGCGTTGCGATTTGTGCGAGCTCTTGCGCGCGTCCGATGAGCGGCGTAAGCTGCGGCGGCAAGTTGTGAGGGGGGGGGGCGGCGGCGGAAAAAATCCGTTCGTACAGCGCGAGCGTTTCGTTCAATGGTTCTGCCGCGAGCTCGTGTTTCAACACGCGTTTGCAAATTTCAAATTGCGCGAGCGCCGCGCTGCGTTGGCGACTGCGCGCGTACAACAACATCAAGTGCCGATGCGTTTCTTCGCGCCACGGTTCGATAGCGAGCAAACGATTCGCGTATTCGATGCCCGCCGCGTATTCTTGGCGTTCGAGATGTTTGACCACGAGCGTGTGTAACGCTTGCACCATCAACGCGTTGAGCAGCGAACGTTTGCCGAGCGCCCATTCTTCAAAGCCGAGCGTGTCGCCCGCGTAAAACCCTTCGAGAAAATCGCCTTGCACCAATTCCACCGCGCGATGCAAATTTTGCGCATCTTGCTTTGACGCATCATCGCCGAGCGCGTTCAAAAAATTTTCAACGTCGAGCCAGTACGGTGCAGGGCGGTTGAACGCGACATCATAACGCGTGATGTTGAGATGGTCTCCAACGAGCGCGCGCAAATTCGACAACACGTTGCGTAAATTTTTATTCGCGTGGGCTTGGGGCATATCGCCCCACAAGAGCGCGGCGACAGATTCACGCGTGTGCGAAATTCCCGTAACGGCAAGGTAAAAGAGCAGGGCTTGGGCTTTGGAGGAAATAAACCCCGCGACGGGTTTTTCGCCCAACTGCACTTGCGGTTTGCCGAGCAACCTCATTGTCAACAACTCGGACATGGCGCGCAGATTGTAACATGAATCGCGTGTCCCTCGTCGTTTGACAACAACAGCAATCTGCATAGAATTGCGCCCAATCTGTTGCGCCACATGAAAGCAAATTATTTTCTCACCATGATTCAATATTTGCACTGCTTCTGTAACACGCGGGGGCACTAGCCACCGCGTCAGGCAGATAGAAAATCAAGACCTAGCCGACTCGGTAGCGAGTGTCTCCGCGAAATCGAAAACGATTCGCGGGGAAGGTTGATGGCAGCGATTGCCCGGGACCTTTTCCCGGGTTTTTTGTTGCCTGTTCACCTTGCACATTTTTGTTTTGTGCCACACACGCTTCATCGAGGATGCGCGTAGGTCTTTTTTTATTGTACGACGGGAAATAAATTAACAATGAACAATACTCTCGACTGTTGACTAACGACTCTCGACTCTTGACTAACGACTAACCATTATGCCCGAAGAAATCACCTGGGACCTCGTTCTCAAACGCAATTCAATTGAACGACTCAAAAAAGAAAAACATCCGCTCACCATCGTTCAAGAATTGCCGCGCCTCATCGAACGCGGGTACGAAGAAATTTCCGAAGAAGATGTCGTGCGTTTGCAGTGGTACGGCTTGTATCACGACAAACCGAAAATCGGATATTTCATGCTGCGCGTAAAAATTGCGAATGGGATTGTGTCACCGCAGCAATTTCGCACCATCGGCGAAATATCCGCGCGCTATGGACGCGACTATGGCGAACTTTCGACGCGGCAAAATGTACAATTGCATTGGATTCGGCTCGAACATCTTCCTGAAATTTTTGAAACGCTCGCGCGCAATGGACTTACCACCGTCGGCGGCTGCGGCGATAACGTTCGCAACATTACGGGCTGTCCTGTCACGGGGATCGCGCACGATGAATTGTTTGACGCGCGCGCGATTGTCGAAGCCACCGCGAAATTTTTCTATGGCAATCCCGCCTATTCCGATTTGCCGCGCAAACACAAAATCACAATATCCACGTGCGCGCATCAATGCAACGCGCCCGACATTCACGACATCGCGCTCATTGGTGCAATCAGCGACGGACGCGAAGGTTTTGCCATTCGCATTGGCGGCGGACTTTCGACGGCGCCGCGCATTGCCAAAGATTTGAATGTGTTTGTCGCGCAAGATGAGACGCTGCCCGTTTTGCGCGCGATTATTGATGTGTGGCAAGAAAATTTGAAATCAAGAATGTCGCGCGTCAAATCGCGTTTGAAATTTATGGTGGATGAAATCGGCGTCGGAAAATATCGCGAACTTGTCGAAGCAAAACTCGGACGCGAGTTAGAAAAATTTCCCGCGCCGATTCCGACGAGCGAAACCGACCACATCGGCATTCATTCGCAAAAACAAGCTGGCTTGAGTTACATCGGTTTTCCCGTGAACGTCGGTTGGATTACGGGCGCGCAAATGATTGCGCTCGCGGATTTGGCGGAATCGTTCGGCGGCGAAATTCGTTTGACGCGGCAGCAAAATTTTATTTTGACGAATGTGGCAAACGAACGCGTTGATGAAATTGTACACGCCGTCGAACAAATCGGGTTTCGTCTCGACGTGAATCGTTTGCGCGGTTCGTCCATCGGCTGCACAGGTTCGCCGTTGTGCAATTACGCGGTGTCGCTCACGAAAACGCAATTGAACGACATCCTCGACCATCTCGAAAATCAATTCGGACGCGACGCGGAAGGAATCAAAATCAATCTCGACGGTTGTCCGCACGCGTGTACACATCATTGGGTTGGCGACATTGGTCTGCAAGGCACAACGTTGCGCGAGCGCGGACCGGGCGGCGAAAAATTGGAAGGGTACGATATTTATTTGCGCGGCGGTTTGGGACGCGATGCCGCGATTGGTCAGCCAATCATTCGGCGCGTGCATTTTGAACAAGTGCATTTGTACGTCGAACGTCTCGTGCGCGCGTATTTGAACGAACGCAATCCAGAAGAACGCTTCAAGCAATTTTGTGACAGGCGCAGTGACGCGGAATTGATTTCCATTGCAAGTACACGTCCGATTGAGCAGGTAGAGTTAGAGTTGAAAAAAAATTCGCGGAGGGAAAAATCAGATGATTGACGAAAGATCGAATGCACTCCATTCGTATTTGCTCGACGATTACGAAGCGGGCGAACTCGCCATCGAGTACGACGATAAAACGCCGCAAGAGGTGATTGAGTGGGCGCTTGAACGTTTTCATCCCAACATCGCGCTCTGCACAAGTTTTCAAGCCGAAGGCATGGCGATTCTCGATATGGCGTGGAAAATCAATCCGCGCGTCAAGGTCTTTACGATGGACACGGGACGGATGCACCAAGAGACGTACGATTTGATTGACGAGGTGCGCGAAAAATATGAAATGAGTATCGAAGTCCTTTCGCCCGACGCACACGATTTGGCGCAAATGCAAAATCGCTACGGACCAAATTTATTTTTCCAAGATGTGAAACTGCGATTGTATTGCTGCGATGTGCGTAAAGTTGCGCCATTGAAAAAGAAACTCGACACGCTCGACGGCTGGATTACGGGACTGCGCCGCGACCAATGGGCGAGTCGCTCGAACATTCGCAAAATCGAGCTCGACCACGACCACGGCGGCATTGTCAAAGTTTCACCCCTCGCCGATTGGACGCACGACGAAGTTTGGGAATATCTGCGTGAGAACGATGTGCCATATCACAAATTGTATGACCAAGGTTATACAAGCATCGGCTGCGCGCCTTGCACGCGTCCAACAAAACTTGGCGAAGACCCGCGCGCGGGACGTTGGTGGTGGGAAAAGAACGCGCCGAAAGAGTGCGGCATCCACTGCCCGATTGAAACGGGAGGGATGGAGCATGAGCTGGAGGCGTTGTTGAATAAGGATGAAAGATGAACGGGTGAAGGGGTGACAAGGTGAACGGGTGACATGGAAATAAACTCACTTGAACGCGAACTATTGCTCGAAGAAACGGACGCGTTGATTGAAACGACGCGCGAGCCGCAGCGCGGGCGGTACGTGGAATTGCGCGACGCGATTGAAAAAAATTCAGTCGCGGATGAAAATGTGAACGCGTTGGAAAATTTGCTCACGCTCGAATTGCGAACAGGACGCGCGCGTAAAATTCACGGACCGATGGCGGAAAGCACGTTACTGCGCTTGTTTCAAAAAACGCCGACAGGTGCGGAATTGCAAAAAAATACGTCGCAAGTCAATCGCGCGCTTGCGGCAATGCAGGGACAAACGCTTGAACATATCGCGTTCGCGCCAAAAGGTCCGGGCGTATTCACGCTCGAACTCGAAACGGACGAATACCGCATGCATTTGGAAATTCGTTCGGAAGGAATTTGGGTGAGAGAAGTGGGAGTAGATTTGTGATGCAGTACTATCCCATCTTTCTCAACCTCTCCCAACGCCGCGTCGTCGTCATCGGCGGCAATAAATTCGCATTGGAAAAAGTAGAGGCGCTGTTGAACACGGGCGCGTGCGTGACAATTATCGCGCGTGAACTCGTCGCGCGGCTGCAAGAAATTGTGAACGCGCATCACATCCCACACATTGGGCGCGATTACCGCGACGACGATTTGGAAAACGCGTTCCTCGCCATCAGTACGTTGAATGATTCCGAAATTAACGCGCGGATTTTTGCAGAGGCGAACGCGCGCAACATTCCTGTCAATGTCGTGGATGACCTGCCGCATTGTTCTTTTATTGCGCCTTCGATTTTGCGACGCGGCGATTTGACGATTGCGATTTCGACGAGCGGCAAAGCGCCTGCGGTTGCGGTGCGTTTGCGCCAAAAACTCGAACAACAAATCGGCAACGAATACGCGCAGTTTTTAGAAATCGCGGGAACACTGCGCGCGCCGCTCGCAAAAAGATATCCCGATTTTGAAACGCGCAAAAAATTGTGGTACGACGTTGTGGATTCAGATGTGTTGGAGTTGCTGCGCGAGGGAAATGAAACGCGCGCAAGAGAACGGATTGCGGAAATTTTGGGTGTGGGTTTGCCGTTGTTTTGATTGCGGAAGGATTTTCAACGCGAATCTACGCGAATCCAGACGAATTTACGCGAACAAATTTAGAAAAAAGATTCGCTTCGATTCGCGTAGATTCGCGTTTCCGTTCTCTCACAATCACAAGAACATGACTCGTCAAGGCATCGTCTATCTCGTCGGCGCGGGACCCGGCGACCCCGAATTGATTACTGTTGCCGGTTTGAAAATTTTGCAGCGCGCGGATGTTGTGTTGTACGACCGTCTCGTGAATTCAGAATTGTTGGAGTCCGTTCCGCCACACGCCGAAAAAATTTTTGTTGGCAAAGCCGCCTATCGTCACGCGTTGGAACAATCCGAAATCAATTTGCTATTGATTGCGTACGCGCACGAAGGGAAAACCGTCGTGCGTTTGAAAGGCGGCGACCCGTTCGTGTTTGGACGCGGCGGCGAAGAATTGGAAGCGTGCGCGGCGGCGGGAATCGAATGTCGCGTGATTCCGGGAGTGACGAGCGCGCTTGGCGTGCCAGCGCGGGCGAACATCCCTATCACACATCGCGCGATGGCGAGTTCGTTCGCAGTGATAACAGGGCACCGCGCGGAAGAATTGGAGAATGGACTCGATTGGTCTGCGCTCGCGCGGATTGATACGCTGGTTGTTTTGATGGGCGTCGAGAATCTCAATCACATTGTTTCGGCGCTCATTGAAAATGGAAAACCGTTTAACACGCCCGTTGCAATTATCGAACGCGGCACATTGCCCGATGAAAAAATTTTGGTGGCAACGTTGGGCAGTGTGGTCGAACAATCTGAAATGGAGAATGTGCGCGCGCCTGCGGTGATTGTAATTGGTGATGTTGTGAGTGTGCGCGAAAAGCTCGCACTCCAGAGAGCGCGCTCCGCGTGAGACCGCTCGTCGTCGGCACGCGCGGGTCCAAGCTTGCCTTATGGCAAACGAATTTTGTGATTGACGCGTTGAAAGAAATTCTACCCGCCTTGGAAATCGAAACGCGCGTCGTGCGAACAGCAGGTGACCGCGACCCGAATCGTCCGCTGGAAATGTTTGGCGCGCGCGGTGTGTTCACCGATGCAATCGAAGACGCGTTACGCGCGCGTGAAATTGATTTCGCCGTCCATTCCCTCAAAGATATTCCCACAAAACCAAATGGCGAATTGCTTCTCGCCGCTATTCCAACACGCGCCGATGCGCGCGATGTGATTGTTTCCCGTCACAATCTTGGCTTACTACGATTACCACAACACGCGCGCATCGGAACGGGGAGCACGCGGCGCACGGCGCAAGTTCTCGCGGTACGTCCCGATATTCAGATTGTGCCATTGCGCGGGAACGTGGACACGCGATTGCAAAAAGCGCGCTCGGGCGAATACGACGCGATTGTTTTGGCTGCCGCGGGCATTCTGCGTCTCGGACGCGCGGACGAAATCACGGAATATCTCGACCTCGAAACATTTCTCCCCGACCCCGGACAAGGCGCGCTCGCGGTCCAAATTCGCGCGGACGATGCGGAACTTGCGGCGTTGTTTGCACAGATGGATGATGCGAATGTCCGCGCGGCGACGACAGCGGAGCGCGCGTTTCTTGCAACATTCGGTCACGGCTGTTCACTGCCAATCGCAGCGTACGGAGAAACACGCGGCGATTCTTTATTCTTGCGTGGAATGATTGGAACGCGCGATGGAAAACAAATAATTCGTGGCGAAAATTCAGGCACGCCGCGTAACGCGATAGAACTTGGAAACGCATTAGCCGATAGATTGCTTGCGCAGGGCGCACGAGAGTTGTTGAAATGAATAATGCGCCATTAAAAGGGAAACGGATTGTCGTCACCCGCGCGCGTGAACAAGCGGATGTACTCGCCGAAAAAATTCGCGCGTGCGGCGGCGCGCCGCTTTTGTTTCCAACGATTGCATTCGCGCCATTGGAAAATTTTTCGGCGTTGGATGACGCGTTGAACAAATTGCACGCGTTCGACTGGGTTGTGTTCACGAGCGCGAATGGTGCTCGCTTTGTCGCAGAACGCTGCGATGCACTGGAAATCAATCTGCACATACTGTATGAATCGCGCGTCGCGGCGATTGGAACAGCGACAGCAAATGCGTTGTGGGAAAAAAGTGTGCGTGTGGATTTTGTGCCGCAAAAATTCTTGAGCAGAGAGATTGCGCGCGCTTTACCAATCTCGAAAGGCGAACGCGTGTTGTTGCTGCGCGCGGATATCGCATCGAGTGAATTGGCGAATGAATTGTCCGTGCGCGGCGCGCAAGTTTCCGATGTGGACGCGTATCGAACCATTCCTGCGCCACGCACTCAAATTGATTTTTCGCGCGCAGACGCCGTAACGTTCACGAGTTCGTCAACGGTGGAAAATTTTTTCGCGCGGTATGAGGGAATAATTTTTCCGTTCGATATTTTTTGTATCGGACCCGTCACCGCCAACACTGCGCGCGAATTTGGCTTGCGCGTGACGGCGACGGCGCGCGAATATACGATGGATGGACTCGTACGCGTGATGTGCGAGTATTACGAAAGGAACGAATCCCATGCTCTATCAAGAATCGAAACCACTTGCGCGATTTGAAACACTTGCGACGAACGAATCATTACGCGTGCGTCCGCGTCGTCTGCGGCGCACGCAAAATTTGCGCGCGCTCGTTCAAGAAACGCGCGTGCATATTGAACAATTGGTATATCCGTTATTTGTGGTGCAAGGCAAAAATGTGCGCGCGGAAATTCCTGCAATGCCCGATGTGTTTCATTTGTCGCTCGACGAATTAGCGCGCGAAATTGACGCGTTGAGTGAATTGAAAATTTCGAGCGTGCTGCTGTTTGGTTTGCCCGCGCACAAAGATGAAATCGGTTCGGAAAACTTTGATGCGCGCGGAATTGTGCAGCAAGCGATTCGCGTGGTGAAACAGGTGAATCCTGGAATCGTGGTGATGACGGATGTGTGCTTGTGTCAATACACGTCGCACGGACATTGCGGAATCATTCAACGCGGACAAATTGATAATGACTCAACATTGAAGGTTCTCGCGCGGGTTGCCGTTTCTCACGCGGACGCGGGTGCGGACATCGTGGCGCCGAGTGCGATGATGGACGGGCAGGTGAGCGCGCTTCGGAACGCGTTGGAGGCGAATGGATTTAGCGACGTTGGAATTTTGGCGTACGCGGCGAAATTCGCGTCGGCGTTTTATGGTCCGTTTCGCCAAGCGGCAAATTCCAAACCGCAATTCGGCAATCGCAAACAGTACCAAATGAATCCCGCGAACGCGCGCGAAGCATTGCGCGAAATTGAATTGGATATTGAACAAGGGGCGGATATGGTGATGATTAAACCCGCGCTCGCGTATCTCGACGTGATTCGCCAAGCGCGTGATGCGTTCCGCGTGCCCATCGCCGCGTATCAAGTTAGTGGCGAATATGCGATGTTGAAAGCGGCGGCGCAAAATGGTTGGCTGGACGAAGAACGTGTGGCGCTCGAAGTGTTGACCTCAATACGGCGCGCGGGTGCGGACATCCTCATCACATATTTTGCCAAAGACGTGGCGAGGTGGTTGAGCTCGTAACAGAATCACAATTTACTTTCGTTTCACAAAACGTTATACTATTTTCCTGTGGCAAGCCGCATGGAGAACAAATAATAATGCGCGCGAAAAAAACACCTTTGTTTTTGTTTCGCGCGTTTTGCTGTACAAAATCAACATGACAAGTGACATCCAAATTGCCATCGGCGTAGATGTGGGCGCGACAAAAATCGCGTCGGCATTGGTGCTTCAAAATGGTCAGGTGCTTGCGACGCGGCAAACCGCCACTGAAGTGCGCGATGGCGCGGAAGCGGTGATTCAACGGATTGTGCATGACATTGATGCGTTGGCGTCCGCCAGCGACCGCGAAATTTGTGGGGTTGGTATCGGCGTGCCGGGTTTGGTGAATCCGGTGCAAGGGATTGTCTTGCAAGCCGTGAATATGGAATGGTTAAACGTTCCGCTCGCGGAAACGGTGCGCGCGCGTTTGAATCATTCGCTTGCGGTGCGAGTGGAAAATGATGTGCGCGGCGCGGCGCATGGTGAATTTTTGTTTGGCGCGGCGCGCAGCATTTCCGATTTTGTGTTGCTGACAATTGGTTCGGGCTTGGGCAGCGCGGCGATGGTGAACGGTAGTGTCGTTCACGGCGCGCGCTATTTTGCATCCGAGGTGGGACATCTCGTCCTTGACCCGCGCGGCAATGTCTGTACGTGCGGGCTGCGCGGCTGTGCGGAAACGGTCCTTTCCGGGCGCGGCTTGATTGAAACGACGCGCGAATTTTTGGACAAAGGATACGCGTCCGACCTTGATGCCGACGCGTTGACGACGAATACGATTCTTGACGCGGCGCGCGCAAATGACCCTGCCGCCTACGCGGCGATTGAAAAAATGGGTGAATGGTTGGGCATGGTCATGGCAACCGCGACGGCATGGCTGAATCCCGCGCGCATTATTCTCGGCGGCGGTTTGGGCAATGCGGCATTTGATTTATTGCACGCGCCCGCGCGCGAAGCGTACGCCCAACGCGTTTTGCGCGGCAGTCAAACGGGCGTCGAACTCGTGCGTTCTCAAGTAGAATCGAGCGCCGTTGGCGCAGCGGCATTGGTGTTTGCCGAACGCGCGTAAATTTGTACGACTTTCGCCGCGATGAAAAACTTTGTGCGTGTGTTGGATATTGTGGTGGGCGCGGGACTCGCGTGGTATGTGGCGTTGAGCGTATGGTTGTCGTTCAGCGCCATCTTTTTTCCGTACGCGCTCGACTATGGCGAAGGCGATGTGTTTTGGTTCACGCGCAAACTTGCCCACGGCGAACAAATTTATTCCACGCTGCAAGGTCCGCCCTTTGACGCGGCAAACTATCCACCTGTGGCGATGCTGCTCACCGCGTCGTTGTATCCAATTTTTGGTGACACGTTGACGTTTGGGCGCTGGCTCAATTTTGCAGCGGCGGTCCTTGCGGCGGCATTCATTGTGCGTTGGGTGAAAAGCGAAACACAGAATTGGCGTGCCGCGTTCTTTGCCGCCGCGTTGTTCTTGGGTTCAACGTTCGTCTATCATTGGATGCCGTTGTATCGCGTGGATTTGATTGGAGTGGCATTTTCGCTCGCGGGAATTTTTTGCGTATGGCGTTGGGAATCAGCCGTCAGTCGTGACACGTCATCACGCAGAGCGCGTAATTCGAACAATATGCGTGATGACGTGTCACAGTCGTCAGGTGTTAGTCAAAAGAATTTTTATCTGGGTTTGGCAATTCTTTTTTTCCTCCTGGCACTCTATACAAAACATTCGCTGTTGTTTGCGCCTGCGGCGGCGGCTCTTGCAATTTTTTTGCGCAACAAACGCGCGGGCATTTTGTTTGCGGGGTTGCTTGGCGCGAGCGGCGGTGCGATTTTTGGGGTGTTGGAAATTTGGACGCGCGGTGGTTGGAGTTTTGGGATTGTGGCGCTGAACGCGACGGTGTGGACGCTGCGCGTGTTTTTGCCATTGGTCACAAGCTTTGTCGCGACCTACGCGATTGTCTTGTGCTTGGGCGCGGTAGGGTGGTGGACAAGCGTGATGCGTTCAAAAAACGAACGCATCGAAAAAAAGTTTGGCGTCTTGGAGATTTACGCGCTCGCGTCGTTATTGTCCATCGCGTTAGCGGGACGCGAAGGCGCGTGGGAAAATTATTTTTTAGAAGTGATTGCAATGGCGTGCGTGTTTGCCGGATTCGCGCTGGTTCGATTCACGAGCGCGCGTGGGCAATTGATTTTTTCGGTGTTGTTGTTGATTCAACTCGGATTGTTTTGGAATCAACATGACCCGCGCATCGCGCAAAAGTTATTCAACGAGGCGCGCGCAGGAAATGAACGTGTAGCGCCATTGGTGCGAAACGCGGTGGGGATGGTCATTTCAGAAGATATGAGTTTGTTGTGGCTGAATGGCAAACGCGTCGAGTATTACAGCTTTGTGTACAGCACATTGGCACGCGCGGGACGGTACGACCAAAAATGGGAAACAGAAAACCTGCGCGCCGGAAATTTTCCGTTGGTGATTTTGAAACGCGGCACACGCGAGGACGTGGACGCGTTTGGAAATTTTACGCGCGCGTTTGTATCCGCATTGGATTACGGTTACGCAGTGTCGAGCCAAGACGCGCACTATGTGGTGTACAAACCCGCGCCTTTGGAACAATTTGAGCCGCACGTCGTTTTTGACAAAACGTTCGAGTTGGTGGGGTGGTCGTTAGAACGACACGAGTTGCCCGCGGATTCTGACTTGGAATTGACTGTCGTTTGGCGAGCGTTGAAACAACCAACCGCGCGCTATACACTTTTTGCCCAGTTGGCGCAAGTGGACGGCGGCAACATTGCCCAAGATGACCACGAACCGCTCGCGGGCGCGTATCCGACGTTGCAGTGGGCAGCCGAGGAAATGGTGCGCGACACTCTGCGTTTGCGCGTGCCGCCAAACCTGCCAGCAGGGGAATATGTTTTGCGCATCGGCTGGTATGATACGTTGACACAGGAGAATCTAAGCACAGCCGACGGCGCAGATGTGATTGCGCTGAAAAAATTTGTGGTGAAATAAAAAAATCGTCCCAGCCAACTTGGTTGTGACGATTTTTTTTATGACCGGATTGGTTTACGTGCCTTCCAAACCATTGGTCACACGGCTAAAGATGTTGCCGATTTGTGGTCCGACGATTGCCAAAATTGCAATGACCACAATCGCGACGAGGACAAGAATCAACGCGTATTCGACCAATCCTTGACCTTGCTCATCCTTGCTTGGGAGATATAGCATAACGAATCCTCCTTGAGTGAATTGTTACACTATAAAAATAATACAGCGCTCCCGCGTGTTTGTCGAGAGAAAATAGTCCTAATAAAAAAAACGCCCCAATCTTTCGATTGAGGCGTTCTGAATCGGGGCGACGGTTATTACGTTCCCGAGAGACCGTTGGTGACACGGCTAAAGATGTTGCCGATTTGCGGACCCAAAATAGCAAGGATCGCAATCACCACAATCGCCACAAGGACGAGGATCAGGGCGTATTCCACCAAACCTTGTCCTTCTTCTTCGTTACGGGGCAGATAAAGCATGTTAAATCCTCCTTGGATGAACCTACCAGATTTATGCCCTGAATATACGTTATCACGTTGTCCATTTCAATAGGATAACAGTACGCGCGCGTAAATTTCTTAAGGTCACGCGCGAAGGATGCGCGCTGCGGCAGCTTGCAAGTAGAGGTCGCCGATGCGACGATGCAATGCGCCTTGCGTGTATTGATAAATCATGCGGCTGCCTGCCACACCAAACCAATTGAGGAGGCGCGGTGGATAGCGGCGAATCGTGCTGTAGATTTTTAACGCGTCCGCTTGCCATTCTGCACCGAGATAAAATCGTCCGCCATAACTCATGTTGTGCGCGAGCATGAAACCACCGGCGATACGCCAACTGGTTTCGACGCGGTTCGCATCCACAATGCGTTCGGGTTCAGCATACACCATTGCGGTTTTGTTCATGGGCGCGAGATAACGTACTCCTTGTACACTGCTCACAATTTTGATGGGCAGGGGGCTGGCGCGTTCTACGAAATCGAAATACCCGCGTACCAATTCGTCGGCGAACGCGGCATCGAGCGCAAAATCCGCACGCAATTGCGCGCGCGGCACGAGCAGCCAATCGTCCGCATCGAGTTTTCCTTGCGCGTCGAACCGAAAGGTGTGTTCTGCTTGAAACGGCATGGCGGCGATTGTAGCATTCGCGATTCAAAATGCAAAAGGGAGTGGGGATAATGTACCATGCACAATGTCGAATGCGCATCCTCTGATACGGAATCGCGTGTGTCGAACATGCAACAAGGTCTTGGGAAATTATCGCAAACGCCATATAATTCTCTTCCAAACCTTGAACGGATGCAAACATGAATCCTTTTGCAAATTATTTTCAGGCACAGCACGAGATTTTGAATCAAACGCACATTGCAGAGCTCGCAACGATTTTGGAAATTTTGGAACGCGCGCGTGAACAGCGCAAGCATATTTTTGTTTTCGGCAATGGCGGCAGCGCGAGTACCGCCTCGCACTTTGCAGCCGATTTAGGAAAAAATACCGTGCGCTCGCACATGCCGCGTTTTCAAATCACCTGTCTCAATGACAACATGGCGATTTTTTCCGCGTACGCAAACGATGATGGTTACGAGAGTGTTTTTGCCGAACCGTTGATTTCCCTCTCCGACCCCGATGATGTGGCGATTGCGATTAGCGCGAGCGGCAATTCGCCGAATGTGGTGCGCGCGATGCAAGAAGCAAACGCGCGCGGTTTGATTACGATAGGATTTGCGGGGATGAACGGCGGCAAATTGTGCGAACTCGCACAACATTGCATTGTTGTTCCCTCGAACTCGTACGAACACATTGAAGACATTCACCTTATGCTGTGCCACGCGCTCGTCGCGACGATCAAGCAAAAGCATCCTGAATTGGAACAATGATTCTCGCCTTTGATTTTGGCGGCACGAAAAATGCGTGCGCTGCGTTCGTTCAAAATGAACACGGCGCGTTTTTTTTGGAAATGGTGGAACGCCGCGCGTCGCCGCCGCATCCCAATTACGCGTACGATTACACGACGATGCTCGAACTCGCGCACCTTGTTTTGCGGGGACGCGAACCGGCAGCGATTGGGGTGAGTTTCGGCGGACCCGTGCGCGCGAGCCAAGGACTCGTGGTGTTGTCACATCACGTTGCAGGATGGGAAAATGTTTTGTTGTGCGAACAATTGGAAAAGGAATTTCATACGCGCGTGGTGATGGACAATGATGCGAATGTTGCGGCGTTGGGTGAAACGAAATTTGGCGCGGGAAGAAATTGTTCGAGTGTTTTGTACATCACGGTCAGTACGGGCGTCGGCGGCGGTTGGATTTTGGACGGGGAAATTTATCGCGGCGCGAATGAACTCGCGGGCGAAATCGGGCATGTCGTCATTGACCCACAGGGTCCGCCATGTGTGTGCGGACGGCGCGGCTGTGTGGAACAACTCGCGTGTGGTCCTGCCATTGCACGGATGGCGCGCGAACGTTTGGGAAAAAATCCCGCGCACGGACACATTTTGCGCGGAATGATTGAAAACGATTTATCGCAAGTCACCGCGCTGCGCGTGAATCAAGCGGCGCTCGCAGGCGACGAACTCGCGCGTGAGGTGATGGACGATGCGGCGCGCGCGTTGGGTTTTGCATTAGGGAATGTGATTTGTCTGATGAATCCGCAGCGCATCATCATCGGCGGCGGCGTGAGCAAAGCGGGCGAACATTATTTTGAAACAGTGCGCGCGGCAGCGCGTGAAAACGTGCTGCCGGAATTGCGCGACGCGGTGGACATTGTACCTGCCGCGTTGGTGGATGATGCGCCGTTGTGGGGCGCGCTGGCGTTGGTGATGTAAAAAACAAGTGGGCGTAGATGCTCACTTGTTTCATTTCGGGTCAAGTTTTAGACTCTCTGAAAGTGCGTATCTGATTTCGAGCATAAATTCACCAGGCGTTTGAATAATTAGTTTCGAGTAATTCAAAACTGCTTCCGTTTTGAAATGGCGCACATCCAGAGTGAGTAAACGATTTACCTTCCCATCCATCGCCGCAGCAAGAATTGGCGCATCTTTGGACGCAATGTGTTGGGCAGTTTCTGCAACATGGTCGCGTGAGGGATATGGCACAACAGCCCACGCTATTGTTTTGCGAAAATGCGAGAACGCGGCGAGCGCGCTTGGTGATTTGTCGCGCAGATTTCTTTCGGTCTCTTCAAACACCTGCTCTGACACCACGATTTGCAACAAGCCAATGTCGCCAAGCAAAATTATGGCTCTGCTTGCGCCGGTGACAGAGACAGCTGCCGCAAAGATGACGCTCGAATCAAGAAAGATTCGTGGCGTTGCTGGATGTTCCGCCATAACGTTCCTGATAGATTTGTTCGCGCACCGTGTCCAAACCGAGCAATAGATTTTCCAGCGTGATGCTGCTTTTCTCCAACTCGACGCGCAATTCTTCCAACGCGTCCAAACTTGCCAAGCGTTTTGGTGTGACTAGTACAAGTCCGTCCAATTGAATCACGGTGTATGTGCCGCCTTGTTCCAAGCCGAGCGCGCGTTGAAACGTGTCAGGAACAATCACGGGTTCGCCTTGTTCAATTTCAATTGTTTGGGCTAATGGAGTGCTTTGTTCTTTATCCAAAGTAATCATGCTCAACCTCCCGCGTTATCGTACACGTATTTATCCCTTATCCAAATCCGCCCAGTCTTCATCCGTCCAATCATCGAAACTGCCCATATCATCTTTTTCTTGAAACTTGCGGTCGGCTTGCGCGGAGGCATTGTCGGATTTTTTCGCGGTGCCATTCGACGCGGTGGATTTGTTCGATGCGTTCGTGGGACGAATGATGCCGCTGTTTGCAGAGGGCGTGATGGGTTTCGGTGGCGCGATGTTTTGTGTAGGTGGCGGCGTCAGCACTTGGCGTCCTTTTGTCGGCGCGCCTTCTTCTTCGCTCACGTAACCTTTTTCCACCAAGAGTTCCATCAAGCGCGCAGCGCGCGAATAACCGATGCGTAATTTTCTCTGCAGCAGTGAAACGGACGCGCGTTCATTGTCCTGCACAATTTGAATTGCTTGGTCGAGCAATTCGTCCTCTTCCGATTTTTTCGGTTCGGCTTTTAAATCATTCCACAAGCCGCCTTGTACGAAGGTTCCTGTCGCAGGCGGAAATTTTACCGACGATGGCGACACGCTCGCTTTTGGCGCATTGGAAATCGTCGTGACGGTTGGCATTGCGGGCGGCGCAGGTTCGATGAACCCTTTCCAGTACGTTACCAATTTTTCCAATTCTTTATCGGAAACAAAACAGCCCTGCAAACGCGACAATTTTGAAGAATCGCTCGCCATGTACAACATGTCGCCGCGTCCCAACAATTTTTCCGCGCCCGGCGTATCCAACACAACGCGCGAGTCCACTTGACTCGTGACTGCGAACGAAATGCGCGACGGAAAATTCGCCTTGATGAGACCGGTTACCACATCCACACTTGGACGCTGTGTGGCAAGCACGAGATGAATTCCTGTCGCGCGCGCCATTTGTGCGAGCCGCGTAATCGTGTGTTCCACTTCGTCGGGCGAAGTCATCATCAAGTCCGCGAGTTCGTCCACCACCAAAATCAAGTACGGCATTTTTGCGCCGCGCCGTTTGTCTTCCGGCAGCGCGTTGTATCCTTCGATGTTGCGCGCGCCTGCTTGCGCGAATTTTTTGTAGCGGTCATCCATTTCTTGCACGGTGCGATTCAATGCCGCAACCGCCAAATCCATTTCGACGACGACGGGCGCGAGCAAATGTGGAATGCCGTTGAACGTGGAAAGTTCGACGCGTTTTGGGTCAACCATCACAAATTGCAATTCGTCCGGCGTGTTGGTCATTATCATGCATGTAATCATGGCATTGACCGCGACCGACTTACCCGAACCCGTTGCGCCTGCGACCAACAAATGCGGCATCTTGCCCAAGTCCGCGCAAATCGGCTGCCCCGAAACATCTTGCCCCAACGCGAACGCGAGCGCAGATTTCGCGCGCAGTTTTTGAAATTCCTCCGACTCCATCACGCCGCGCAAACTCACGCGCGAAATTTGCGAATTGGGTACTTCGATGCCGACAATGTTTTTGCCCGGCACGGGCGCTTCCACACGAATCGGCGCGGCGGCGAGCGCGAGTTCCAAATCGTGCTGCAGCGCGCTGATGCGATTTACTTTGACTTTGGTTTGACGCAGTGAACCGTCGGATGCTTTTTGTTGAATGAATCCGGGTTCGACGCCGAATTGCGTAATCGTCGGACCTTGATTCACTTCAATCACCTTGGCAGGCACACCAAAATGCGCGAGCGTTTCTTCAATCTGTTTGACTTTGGTACGAATTTCATTCGCGCTAATGTCTTGTTCGATGGATTCTTCGAGAATGTCGGGAACGCGCGGCAAGCGCCACGCGCGATGCATCATCGGCTGCGCGGGCGCCCCCCCCCCCACAATGCGCGCGGCGACAGGTGTGCCGCTTTGTGGCGTACGGTATGGTGCAAGTTGTTCATCACCAAAATTTTCGTCCATGCCAAAATCCGCGGGCAGTTTTGGTAATGGCTCACTCGCGCGCTTGCGTTCGGCGGGCGGCGTGTACGGCGCGGTTACATTTTCAAGCGGAATTTTTTCTTTGCCATTGCGCGTGATGGTGAAATCGGATGCGCGGCGCGGGAACATTGACAACACACTTTGCCACGCATTGGAAACCGTCGCGATGATTTGCGAAAGTGGTATGTTGAAAAGGAGAATGAATCCAATTGCAAGCAAAACGAGTAACACCAACACCGCGCCAGCGATGCCCAAACCACCGACAAACATATCGTACAAGCCGTGTCCGACGAGTCCGCCGCCTTGACCCGCTTGTGCGGTAGCAAGCGACGTTGGCGCGACGCGCAGAAACGCGACGCCGACAATTTGCAAGAAACTTTCGAGAACAAAAAAGAGAATGATGAGCGCGATGGGACGCTCCCAACCAATGTCGGGACGCATGTCGAGCGAATCGAGCATCAGCCACGCGCCGAGTCCCGCGAAAAAGAAGGGCGCGAGATAACGACCCCAACCAAATAAAACGGAAAGGACGCGCGTCCAACCATCGAGCAAACTGCCATTCGTGGGATTCACCGCGCCGAGAAAGGTGAGCGCGGCAATGACCAACAGGACGACAGCAGCGAGTTGTTCTTGCTGCGCGGGCGTGAGGGAAAACGTTGGTGGCGGCGGCTTGCGCGCGGAACTGCCGCGCGGGCGGCGCGGTGTTTTCGCGGGGGAGGGAGTGCCTTGTGCCACCTTTTCTTCGGGTTTTGAAATGGAATTGGCGCGCGGCTTTTGCGACCGCCGCGCGGATGCGAAAAGTTTCATAGTGTCACCCAACGCGGAGCATCCCAAAAGAATGCGAGATGAAAAAAGCGGACGCGCCGTCCGCTACCCTGTTCTATCGTGCCGCGTTAGAACATCTGTATTATAACAAGATTGACAAGGGTGTCAACGGATTTTTGATTTGTGATTTCAGATTTTTGATTTAGCGAATCGTGATATGTCCTAAAGGCACGAAATCGCCGACCTCGTTGCCGTCATTGCCATAGAGCGACAAACGTTCGTTGTTCTGAACATCGTACATTGCCAAAATCAATTCGTACTCGCCCGTCGCCGCGTCCGGTGGAATTGGGATGCCCTGATAATCCGCGAACGGTTTGCCATCTTCGGGCAAGCGCGCGGGAAAATAATTGTCCGTTTGCGCGACGACGCGATTTTCCGCGCCGACGAGTTGCAGCGTGAATTTCCACATTTCGGGAACGGGCGCAAGATTCAACGCGCGCAAATTCAAACGCAAGGGCAAAATTTCACCGCGTGAAATTTCATGCGTGAACAATTCCACCGTTTGCAATTCAACCCATTTTTCAAATGCCGCATTGATGTTGCGCGATTCAATCGGCGCGCGTCCTGCGTCGGCGCGTTGGTAAATCAGAAGCGGACGATTGCTGTAGAAATTTCTGACGCGAATTTCTTGGACAACGCGATATGTGTCGCGGAACCACACATCATCCGGCAGCCATTCGTCCGGTGGAATCGCAATCACGTAATCTGCCGCGCGCCGTCGCACGCCATCCGCAAATTTTTGTGTACGCAAATATGGCACGCGCATTGGGTCAACGAGTCCCACAAAATCATACGTGCGATGTGCATCAAAATATCCGATTAACCCCACTTCAAGCGCGTCCACGGTCGCGTTCGGTTCGGCATTGTGCGCAAGCCATTCCGCCGCGCGTGTGTACGCTTCCGTTTTGGGCGCGGGTTGCAACATGCCCGCGTCCACCGCCGCGCGTACATTCAACACGATTCCGAGTCCGGCAAAAAAAATTACAATTGCGAACTGCAAGATATTTTTCGCACGCCCTCGCGCGGCAATCCATTCCGCGCAGACTTGTACGCCGATGCCCGCGAACAAACACGCTGCAAGAATGAATGGCGCGACGTACCACGCATAAAACGCGACCTGGAGAATGGAATACGCGACGAGATGCGCGATTGCCCACGCGTCGACAACCCATGACCATGCGCGATGGCGTACTAGCCAAATCGCGCCGACGACACCCAATGCGAATTGCGGCGCGAGCCACAAAAAATTTTCATTCGCCCATTTTACCAAACCGATAACGAACGAGTCCCATAAACCGCTCGACGCCTGCGCGATTTTCGCGGCGAGCGTAAAGGGAAACGGCGCGCCAAAGTAAAGTGTGGCAAAGAAAAGCCATGGCGCTAGGATGACAACGTAGATTGCAAACGGACGAACGATTCGCCAATTGTGTTGCGATGTGCGGTTGGCGACAAGCGATTCGCGTTGTGTGTACAAAAAATGCGCGGTGAGAATTAGCGTGAGAACAATTCCGTCATTGCGCGTGAGCGTCAGCAGTGCGAGCAAAACAAACGCGAATGTGACGCGTTGTGTGAGATAGAAAAAAAGCGCGCCTGTCGCCAACGCGAGATAAAAATTCGTTTCGAGCCCGAACGTCAAGAGCAGCGCGGGTGACGTCAAAAGCAAAATACCGGCGACGATACCGCCGACGCGCTGTTTGAAAAATTCGGCGATGCGAAAAACAAAATACGCGCATACGCCGAGCGAGGCAACGCTCAACCAGTATCCGAGCGCAGAAATGTCGCGATAAAAAAATCCGAGCGCGCCGAGCAGCAGCGCATACAACGGTGTTGTCGTACTCAGTACGCGTTCGCCGACGTTATACACGAATCCGTTACCTGTTATGAGATTGTGCGCGTAACGATAGGTGATGAACGGGTCGTCAAGGACAAGCGGATAACGAAAAATACTGCCGATGAGGAGGGCGAACGCGATGAAAAAAAGAGGAGCGAGGAGTGAGGAGAGACGTTTCAAAGTGCATTGATTGTAGCATGGGGCAGGCGAGAAATGAGAAACGAGAACCTTACGCGTGCATCATTCTTTCATACAATTCCAAATGTTCGTCTGCGATTTTGTCCCACGAAAACGCGCGGGCGGTAACGCGCGCGCCGCTGCTCAAACGCGCGGCTAAACCCGGCGCATCGTGAACGCGCGTGATTGCCAAATGTAGCGCGTCGGCATCGTCCGGCGGCACAAACAAAACATTTTCGCCGTCGCGCAATTCGGGCAAATCCAAATTATCGGCAAATTCAAACCGTTCATCTTGGGCTGTAATGGTCTGCGTTGCTTCTTGTTGCGGGCGCGTCGTGATAATTGGCAAACCGTGCGCGAGCGCCGCCATGAAACTTCCGCGCCGAAACGACGCGCCGTCGCGATAGGGCAGCACACAAATGTCCGACGCGTAAAAATGCGCGCTGATTTGTTCCGCAGGCAAAAAATCTGTCCATATCACGCGCGCGGTTAAATTGTAATGCGCGATTTCTTGTTTGATGTGTTCGAGATACGCGATGTTCGTTGCATCACTCGCGCCCGTTTGTCCGCCGAGAAAAAGTAATTTTGCTTTTGGTAAATCATACAGCGCGCGAATCAACGTTTCGCCGCCTTTGCTCTCATTCAAAAAACCGAAATAGACGAGCAGTGTTTCATCGTCGCGCACGCCCAATTGTTTTCGCAAACGTTCGCGGTCAAAATCGGAAGGGGTTGTCGTCGGCGCAATGTTGCTGCCAATCGGAATGAGTTTGAGCCATTTGTGGCGTCCGCGCACTTGCTCGCGCAATTTCATATAGTCCGCCTTGTTCGTCGCAATCACAGCTTCGGCACTACGCGCGAGTTGAAACGTGACCCAATCGCGCAGCGCGCCTGCTTTGGGAAACAAATACATCGGACGCAAATCGTGAAATGTCACCGCGACGCCTGCGCCGTTTTTTTTATCTGGCGGTGGAATAAAACGCGGCAGGAAATTTATCATCGGATGCATCCCGAACGCGCCCGTTTGATATTGGATATGCACAATGTCCGGTTGCATTTCGAAAACGATTTTCCGAATCTGTGTAAGTGCAGACCAGTCCCATGTTTTGATAGTGCGGAGGACGTGGGGCGTGGAGCGCGGGACGTGGGGCATGTCACCGTTCGTCGTCAACACTGAAACATTCACGCCGTGTTGAGCGAGGGCGCGCGCAATTTCGTTGGTGCAGTCGCCAACGCCGCCTTGCATGGGAGGAAATTCGCCGGTGAGGAAAAGGACGCGCACGGAATTACCAGATGGTTTTGATTTTTGAGGCGCGGATTTTTTCGTCGCGCGTGATGAGGGGGAGGTCGAGTGCGAGCGCAGTTGCCGCAATGATGCGGTCTGACAATTCAGGAATATCGGAACGGATAATGTTCCCCACGCTCCATGCAAATTTTTCATCCAGCGGCACAACAGTAAGAACGCTCCCGTAGGATTGCAACTCAACTCTAAGTTTTTCAAGCGCCTGTTGAGGAATACGATTTTTTTCAGTCAAATAGATCATCTCTACAATCACAATTGCGGGCACTCCAATTGGGTCCGCATTTTCGACTGCAATTGCGAATGTCGCGCGCGCTTTCTCCGAAAGGCGCGAATCTGCCAACAGATACCAAATGATTGCGTGCGTGTCAGCGAGGGCGTACATTAGAAGTCGCGCTCCCCAAAATTCCCCCACATCTCGCGGCGCGCCTCTGCAATATCTTGTTCCGTTATCGAAAACCCACGCCATAAACCATACAGGGACCGTAGCGATTTCCGTGATGGTACGGGAAGCGCTTCTGCAATTTGCGGCGCGATAAACTCAATCAGGCGCACTTTGTCGCGTGCCGAAAGTTGTTCTGCTAAATCCAAAACTTGGTCTAGAGTGATGTTTTGTCCCATTTCTCACCTCAAGAGATATTGTAGCATGATTTATTGGTCATTCATGTGCCACCTTGCATTTCCTCACGAGCGGCTCTTTGTTCGCCGCAAACGAACTTTGCCATCGGTACATCCCACTGCCAAAATTCAAATTCATCGCGAATGTTGGTTTGGAAATAATTGCCCTTTGATTCCGCGCACATGAATTCGTCAAATACCTGGCGCGGCACACCACGATATTGATAAATCGCGCCGCTGTTGAAAATGATTTCCAACACACTTGTTTCGTCATCGTAACCGATGGCGTGGATAACGTCAGATTCGACGGTTTCGAGTGTCATATTCTTTGCCTTTCTAGCCTGTGCTAATCACCAACAGACCACTTCCATAACTCATCATCATCAAGGGAGAGTTGGTCTTCGGGAGTGGCGGCATATTCCGAGCGGGATTCAAATAAAGAGGGCTGATAAACACCTTGTTCGGCAAGTGGGTGAATCTTGCGGGGCATGTACTCGCCTGGTTCTTCTAAACCACCTAGATTTTTGATCGCACCACTTACTTGCTTCACGCAATATCCTTCAAGTTCTTCATGAATTTGCTTGGTGGTGAAGCGGAGTGTGTGCCATCCGTTTGCATTCAGGTCATTGTCACGCTTCTTGTCGGATTTGACTTGCTCTGGTTCTTGATGCCACCGGTCTCCATCGGTTTCGACATCAACATTGCCTTTGGTACAGTGAATGGCAAAATCCAAAATGTAATTCCTTTTTTCAATTCTCACCAGCTCTTGGCGTTCAGCTGTTATGGTGTGGCGCTTGAAGGCAGCCCATAGCTTATCCTCCAGCGGACTTTCATCATAAAGGTCATTTATCTCGACCGCCTCACGGAATTTTTCCCAAGTTGTCGGAATGAACAAGATGCGGCGAAGACGGCGGCTGAGAATTGGTTTATCCAAGCGAACCAGCTCTGGAATAAATATCTGATAGTATTCTTGATTCGCTTTTTCACTGGCGAAATCTTCAGGAAACAATTCCCGACGCTTAACCCGCCGAATTTGATTTACTCGTGCATAGTAATGAATGGAAAATGACTCTGGTCCAAAAAGTTTGGTTTGATAAAACGCAAGCCATTTCGGGGGCCAGCGCTTCTTGAGGTAATTTTCTACGCTCGGTACGGGAATGCGGTACCAGTGTTTTTCAATTGCGATTGCAAAATCCATCGCATTGTTCATGATAGCAACCAAAACTTCGCCGCGTTCTTGGGGTGAGTCAGTCATAGAAAATCTATTGTAACCTGCTTTGTAACACTTGTGCGTACGCCTTCATCCTCTCCGCGCGCATCTCGCGTTTGTGCCCCAATAAAAATTTCGTGCCTTCTTCCAGCCATTGAAACGCGAATGTACTCAATAAAAAATAACGCAAGAGTTCGCCTTGCAAGTTGCTGTGATGTTTTTTGAAATAGCGTACTTTGCTCGAATGAAAATAAATATCGCGCTGCGCGAGGACTTGTGCTGACGATTTCGCTTCGTGATGCAGTACGCGCGCGTGTGGAAAATAGACGACGCGCCAGCCATTCTCTTTTGCCCGCTTACACCAGTCCATTTCTTCCGAGTACATGAAAAAACGTTCGTCGAGTCCACCGATTTGTTCGTACACCGCGCGCCGCACAAACATCGCTGCGCCGACAACCCAATCTACATCTTGAATCGCGTTGTCATCTGTGTTCTGTAATCTGTATTCTGTAATCTGCCGGTTGTTTGGAAACCATTGTTCCAATTTTGTGGATTCCAAAAGCGCGGTCGAAAATTTTGGAAAGCGGCGGCGCGAGGATTGGAGTGAGCCGTCCGCGTAATACAGTTGCGGACCGACGATACCGACGCGCGCGTTTTCGGGGGCGTTCATAAAATTCATGAACGCGCGTGTCGCGCCGTGTTCGATTTCGGTGTCGGGATTAATGAGAAAAAGATAGCGCCCTTGCGCGAGTCCTAACGCCTGATTGTTCCCCCGCGTGAATCCGACGTTTTCATTGTTCGCTATCACGCGCACGTTCGGACTTGTTCCGAGCGCAGTCGAGGAAAAATTTTCGCGCAGCATTTCCACCGTTCCGTCGCGCGACGCGTTATCAACAACGATTATCTCGATTTGTAAATCGCGCGTGTCGTCGAAAATTGCCTGCACCGCGCGTTTCAATAGTTCGCGCACATTCCATGAGACGATGAGGAATGAAACGTCCATCAGTAATCAATGGGAAAAAAAGTAATCAGTAACCAGTGACATCATATCACCGACTACTGATTACTGACTCTGCTTATTCTCGACTCTTGACTCTCGACTCTCGACTTTATTTTTTACGCTCTATCACATAATCCGCCAATTGCTCTAACGCGCTGCGATATTTGCTCTTGGGCAAGACGTGGAGTTCGCGGATGGCTTCATTCGCCAAATCCTGCGCCTCTTGACGCGCGGCGTTCATTTCGGGCGACGTGCGAATGTCTTGAATCGTCGCTTCGAGCTGTTCGGGCGTGTGTCCATTTTTTACCGCGACGGATTCGATGACGGGATGCCCCGGATGTTTTTCGTAATACATTAACGCGGGCAGCGTAATGACGCCTTGCCGTAAATCGTTGCCGACGGGTTTGCCCACATCGCTTTGCGTGCCGACAAAATCCAACACGTCGTCAATGATTTGAAACGCAGTGCCGAGTTTGCGCCCGTACATGCCGAGCGCGTCCACATGTTTTTGCGGCGCATTGCCCAACACCGCCGCCGAACGCATCGCGCCTTCAAAGAGCGACGCGGTTTTCGCGTAAATGCGATTGTAATACTCATCGCGATTCGTCGAAGAATCGGAACCCATGTAATCTTGTTTGATTTCGCCTTCGACAATCACCATCACCGTATCGGCAAAAATTCCGAGAACTTTTGTATTGCCGACATCCGCCGCGATTTTTGCCGCTTTTGCCCAAACGTAATCGCCCGCGAGAACGGTGGACTTGCTGTCCCATTTGCTGTTGATGGTTGCCGCGCCGCGCCGCGTATTCGCCTTGTCAATCAAATCGTCGTGAATCAACGTGGCAAGATGCAAGAGTTCGACGGACACGGCGAGTTTCAACAAATGTTCATCGTTTTGCGGATACATGCGACCCGCCAACATCGTTACGGCAGGGCGCATGCGTTTGCCGCCGCTTTCGATGATGGATTCAATCACCAGCGCGAGCGGACCAAATTCCGCGCGCGACGCTTCACGGAGCTGCGCTTCTACGGTCTGCAAATCCGCTTCAATCGGTTTCAAAATTTCTTTTAGTTCCACAACAACCTCTGCCTTCTCGACGACAATCATGTAACACGGAACAAATTTTTTGCGTTGCCCGTCGTCTGCGCCGCAACTTGTTCAATGCTCAAATTTTTGATTTCCGCAATTCGTTCTGCTACGTATCTTACGTGCAGCGGTTCGTTTCGTTTCCCCCGAAACGGATGCGGAGTTAAATAGGGTGAATCGGTTTCGATTAAAATTTTTTCCAACGGTAACGCGCGGAGCAATTCGGGCGCGCGTTTGTTATTTTTAAACGTAATCGGTCCACCAAACGAAACCACATATCCCAAATCAAATGCCTCACGCGCCATCGTCTCATCTCCCGAAAACGCGTGCAGTACGCCGCTCGTTTCTCGTTTCTCGTCTCTCGAAATTTGTTTCAACGTCGCGATAATTTTTTCATGCGCGTCCCTATCATGGATGCAAACAGGCAAATTCAATTCCGTCGCGAGTTCCAATTGCTTTTCAAAAAAATTTTGCTGCAACGCCGCCGTCGTTTTGTCCCAATAAAAATCCAAACCAATTTCGCCGATTGCAACAACTTTCGGATGCACCGCGAGTTCGCGGATAATTTGCAAATCGTTCAAAGAAGCGTTGCGCACACTTTCGGGATGAATTCCAATCGCGCAATACACGGCATTAAATTTTTCCGCAAGCGCAATCACCGCGCGACTCGATGCCACATCCGTCGCGAGCGTCAGCATCCGCGTAATGCCTGCATCCACCGCGCGTTGAATTACTTGTACACGGTCTGCATCAAACTGTTCGGCTGTTAAATGACAGTGCGAATCGAAAAGTATCAAGTATCAGGTATCAGGTATCAAGTAGCAAGCGGACCTGCTACCTGCTACCTACTACTTTAAACCTGCGAGACGCAACCCATCCTGCAAAATATCCTGCACTTTATCGCCGTGCGTCGTTTCTGTATAAACGCGAATGATGGGTTCGGTGCCTGAAAAACGAATCAACATCCAACCGCCATCTTCCATTTCATACCGAAACCCATCGAGTGTGTTGATGTTCAAAACTTTAATGCCCGCGAGGTTTGTCGGTTTTTCGTTGGCGATTTTTGCGCGCACCTCGGCATTGCGTTCGGGCGGAAACGGCGTATCAATTCTGTCGTAATAATGCGCGCCGACGATGCCAAACAAATGGTCGAGCAACTGCGTTGGTGTTTTGTTCAACTGCACCATCAAGTCGAGCAAAAAGAGCGACATTAAAATTCCATCACGCTCGGGCATGTGACCGCGCACGGCAAACCCGCCCGATTCTTCGCCGCCAATCATCGCATTCACTTCGAGCATTTTCGGCGCGATGTATTTGAAACCAACGCCCGTCGGATAAATTGGCACGTCATAAATTTTTCCCAACTTGTCCAACATGCTCGTCGTCGAAATTGTTTTAACAATCGGTCCGCGCCAGCCGCGAATTTCCAAAAGATAATACGCGAGCAAGGCGTACACTTCGAGTTGATTGACAAAGCGTCCGTTTTCGGCGACAAAGCCCACGCGGTCGGCGTCGCCGTCGGTGAGACAACCCGCGCTCGCTTTTAACGCGGGAACCGTTTCTTGCAAACGCGCGGTGTTTGGCGGAATCGGCTCGGGGCGCTTCATGTCAGGGAAAATCGGATTGCGTCCGCTGTGAATTTCAGTGACCGTCGTTTTTCCGCCGTTCAAAATTTTCTGCAACCAGCCACTGCCCACACCCCACATCGGGTCATGGACGACGCTCAGTCCCGCGTTTTTCAACGGCGCCACATCAATCATGTCAGGCAAATGCGCGAGATACGCGGTACTCGCATCAAATTTTTCAATTAACTTTTGCGACATTGCTTCGGCTAACGCGACACGTTTCACGTTTGACGCATCACTCGGTATCGCCGCCTCAATTTCCAACAACACGTTTGGGTCCACTGCGCCGCCAAATTCACTGCGCACTTTGAAACCATTGTCGGACGGCGGATTGTGTGACGCGGTGATGTTGACTGCACCCGCCGCTTTGTTGGCAAGAATCGCGTAGGAAATCACCGGCGTCGGCGTTCCCGTTTCTGTGAGCAAAACAGGAATTCCATTTGCGGCGAAAACTTCTGCGACGGCTGCCGCGAATGTTTCTGACGCAAAGCGATTGTCGTACCCGACAACCATGCCGCGTTCCCGCGCGCCGTGCTGTGCAAAATAATTCGCCGTGCCTTGTGCCGCGCGTCGCACATTCGCGAACGTGTAATCTTCCGCGATAACGCCGCGCCAGCCGTCTGTGCCGAATTTGATATCAGTTGCCACGTCGTAAGTAGCAAGCAGTAGGTAGTAAGTGGGAATTTCTCTGCTTCCTACTACCTACTACTTGGTCACAGGTTATACGTCTTTTTTAATGCCGCTAAATCTGCCTCGACCATGATTTCAATCATTTCCTGAAAATTCACAGTGGGCTCCCAGCCGAGTTTCGCGCGTGCTTTTGAGGCATCACCTAACAAGTGGTCCACTTCGGCGGGACGCAAATCGTGTGGATTGTTTTCAATCACATAGCGCGAGTAATCCAAGTCCACACATTCGAACGCGATTTTGCACAACTCGCGCACGGAATGTTCTTTGCCCGTTGCAATCACGTAATCGTCGGGGTTGTCCTGCTGCAGCATCATCCACTGCGCGCGGACGTAATCGGGCGCGTAACCCCAATCGCGTTTCGCTTCGAGGTTGCCCATTTTCAAATCCTTCGCCAACCCCAATGCAATTTTCGCGGCGCCGTGTGTGACTTTGTGCGTCACAAATTCCAAACCGCGTCGTGGTCCTTCGTGATTAAACAAAATTCCACTGCACGCAAACAAATTGTACGACTCGCGATAATTCACCGTAATCCAATGTCCGTACACTTTGGCAACCCCGTACGGAGAACGCGGATAGAACGGCGTCTTTTCTGTTTGTGGCACTTGCTGCACTTTGCCAAACATTTCCGACGACGATGCTTGATAAAAGCGAATCGTCGGGTCAACAATGCGAACCGCATCCAACATGCGCGTTACGCCGAGCGCGGTCACTTCGCCCGTGAGAACGGGCTGCTTGAATGATGTCGGCACAAAACTTTGCGCGGCGAGATTGTACACTTCTTGCGGGCGAAACTCGCGCAATACATCAATCAACGAAATCTCATCCAACAAATCGGCTTGTGCGATGGTAATCTTGTCTTGAATATGCGCGATGCGCTCAAAGTTGATGGTGCTGGTGCGCCGCACCAGACCAACTACGTCATATCCTTGCTCCAACAAGAAATCAGCGAGATGGCTTCCATCCATCCCTGTAATTCCGGAAATCGCAGCTACTTTGCGAGTCATTCATTGCTCCGTAAAAAAATAGGATTCATGTTGGCGTTTGGTGCGCGCTATCTGCCATCCGCGATCCGTGCGCGCCAATAATCCAACGTATCTTGCAGCGTCTGCTCAAATGGAATTTCCGGCTCCCAACCCGTTGCGCGTTTTATTTTGGTGGCATCGCAGTACGAAACCGGTGTGTCCGATGGACGCATTCGCTGCGGGTCAAATTCAATTTCAAATGGCACGCGTGCCAGACGTTGATATGTGTACACAAGTTCCTTGATGGCGCGCGGCTTGCCGGAACCAATGTTGTACACTTCGCCCGCGAGCCCGCGTTCCAATGCAAGAATATAACCGCGCACCATATCGCGCACATCGGTGAAATCGCGCTGCGCGTCTAAATTACCGACACACAATTTTTTTGCGCGCAGTCCTGCTTCCATCTCTGCTACCTGTTTGGCAAAATTTGCCGCGACGAAACGGTCATTTTGACGCGGACCAATGTGATTGAACGGGCGCACGCGCACAATGTGCATTTGGTGGCTGATAAAATATTGCAGACCCAAATAATCTTGCGCGATTTTGCTCACCCCATACGGGGAATCGGGACGCAGCGGCGTATTTTCATTCAACGGCAAATCGGCGGGCGTGACGCGTCCATATTCCTCTTGCGACGCCACAATCAAAATACGCGCCCGCGAATAATTTTGTGCGGCGGCGTGCAAAAGATTTGCTTGCGCGCGAATATTGTTTTCGAGGGTTGCCCACGGGTCTTGCCACGAAATCGGCACGAATGCTTGCGCGGCGAGATGATAGATGTGGTCGGGAGAAATTTTCGAAATGAGGTTCGTCGTAAAGCGCGGGTCGGTCAGGTCACCGCGCGCAAGATTGATTTGCGCGTCAGTGCTGCGCGGCGTTTCACTGCTCTGCGAAACGCCCCACACTTCCAAATCGGGCTGCGTTTGTTTCTGTGCCAATAACACATCCGCCAGAAAACTGCCCGCAAACCCGCTGACGCCTGTAATGAGTACGCGCACGCCGCTCCCTCCTCACACGGTGAGGAAAACGTTCCACGCGAGGGAACGTGGTTGGTTCCAAAATTGCGGCTAAACTGCCACGTTTCGCATTATAGCACGCGCGGGTTTCATTTGCAACATCTTTCACAAATGAAATTCATATTCACGCCCACAAAATAACACCGCCACTCGATTTTCGATGGCGGTGTTGAGGTTATGCCATTGCTCGTTCACGCTGCGGGAGGGTCACTTTATCAATCTGCAAATTCATCGCCGCCAAACGCGGCACAATGTCGCCATAGCCGCGTTCCAAAAACGGAATGCCATGCACCAGCGTTTCGCCCGGCGCAATCGCCGCCGCAATGACATACGCGAGTCCCGCGCGCAAATCGGGAATTGTAATTTCGTCCGCGTCGTGAAACGGCGTCGGTCCTGTGATAATCGCGCTGTGTTCGTGTCCTTGGTCGAGGTAGCGGCACGGCACACTGCCGAGACAATGCGTGGTCAATTGCGTTTTCGCACCGAGTTTGTTTAACGCTTTCAAATAACCAAAACGTTTCTCATACACGGTTTCGTGTATGACAGAAATCCCATCCGCTTGCGTGAGCAACACGGCGAATGGCTGCTGCCAATCCGTCGAGAAACCGGGATAGACATCTGTTTCAATCATTGTCGGACGAATTGCACCGCGTCGAAAGAACCGAATGTTGTCCGCGCCTTGCAATTCAATCCCGCCGCCGACGAGTTGATAGTACGATAAAAAGTTGCCGAGGATGTCCGGGCGAATGCCGCGTACGGTAATGTCGCCGTCGGACGCGCACGCGAGACACGCCCATGACGCGGCTTCGATACGGTCACCGAGGATTGGCATATTCGTTCCGCTCAATTCATGTACGCCGTCAATCCGAATTTCGCGATTCGGCGTCGTGAAAATAATCGCGCCCATCGAACGCAGCATCGTAATCAATTCAAAAATTTCGGGCTCCATTGCCGCGTTCGTAATCACCGTGCGTCCTTCCGCCAGCACGCCGAGATACAAACACGTTTCGGTTGCGCCGACGCTCGGATAGGGCAATTGAATGCGCGCCCCGCGCAGTTTGCCGTAACGCCGCGCGACAAAACCATCGTCCGTTTCTTCGATAATGCCACCGAACGCGCGAATCGCGGACAGGTGAAAATCCACGCCGCGCGTCCCGATTTTGCAACCGCCCAACACCGGCACAAACACTTCGCTCCAATGATGCAGTAACGCGCCCAGTAACAAAATCGGGATGCGGTTACTGCCCGAATGCGGCGTTGGCACATGCGCGGATTTCATTGCAGCTGGGTCTATCGTCATAGTCCCGTCGTCCACCTCGACGCGCACGCCCACCGATTCCAACATTTCGCGCGTAATGTCCGTGTCCCCAATTGGTGGAACATTTGTCAGCGCGGTTTCTTGTTCGCTCAACAGCGCGGCGACCATTGCTTTCGTCGCAAAATTTTTCGCGCCCAACGTTTTAATTTCACCGCGCACGGGATGTCCGCCGCGAATGCGATAGGCAATTGAATTTGTCATCTCTACGTTCCTTTGTGGGATTAGAACCCTTGCGGATGAATTATACATCGTTTGTAACACGAATCAGACGAAACGCGTCCGCGAAAAGTTCACCGCGCGCCGCTCGCGAACCTCATTTCTGTTTTATAATTTCACGCGATGGCGAACGAATATCGTCTCTATCTCCTTGGCGGGTTTCGTTTGGAGCGTGACGGCGAGCGCATACAACTCTATTCGCGTAAAGTGGAATCGCTGTTCGTGTACCCCTCACTGTTCGCACAAGAACATGCGCGTGAAAAGCTTGCTACGCTGTTTTGGCGCGACGTTCCTGATTAGAACGTGCGCTGTTCCCTCCGCCAAGCGCTTGCTGATATTCGCAAAGAGTTGGGTGACGACGCGTTGTTTGGTGACCCCAACACGGTGACCAACGCGTCCCCGTCGAATAAAACAGCCGAGCCAAGAACCATTCGGCTGAACTCACTGTGAAACCCTTCAGCTCTGGTGTAATGATTGTTGGGCAAATACCTGCTATAATCGCCCCCATCGTTTGGGGCAACCAATCGAACCAAAAATCCAAAAGGGAGCAAGTGTCATGACACACACGATTCGATTTTTTCTCGCGTTGACAATCGTTCTCTGCGCCGCGTTCGTCAGCAATGCGCCAGCCATTGCCGCGCCCGAAGCCACATTTGTCGTCAATACAACCAAGACTGCGGGCTTTGATGGAATCTGCAGCGCCTTTGAATGTGCATTGGCAGAAGCCATCAACGCTGCAAATGCAAGTCCCGGCAAAGACAAAATCATTTTCAATATCCCTGCCAACACCGACCCCGGCTGTGTCGCGGCGACGGGAATCTGCACCTTGCACTTTGACTCACCTTTGCCCAAGCTCACCGGTCCCGTGATTATTGATGGCTACAGCCAACCGGGAGCTTCCCCAAATACTCTGCCTGTTGGGATGAATACAGTCCTCAAAATTCAATTGACCGGTAACGGACCGTATGAGACACCCGCCATCGGGTTTGCCGTTGAGGGCGGCTTATCTGAAATTCGAGGGCTTGCGCTCACCGGCTTTGGCGTCCCGATTCATCTGCGCTCACATCAGAATCGTGTGCATGGAAATTTTATCGGACTCAATGCGGATGGCTCGGTTGTGGAGGAGCAAGGTCCGGAAGGTGCGCAGAATAGCGTAGCAGTTGGTATTGACCCCACGTCCATCTCTGAACTGAACGGCGGCAAATCTCTGCCCGACGCGTTCCGCGAACGCGCGAAAAATGCGCCCGAAGAAGCAAACGCCGCGCTCCTTGTGGACAATCAAATCGGCAGCGCCAAGCCCGCGGACCGCAATTTAATCAGTGGCAATCGCAATGGTGGATTGCTGATTCAATCAACGTTTGGCACGCAGATCAAAGGCAACTATTTTGGAACCGACATGTCGGGGCTGCGCCTGTTGCCCGGTGAAAACGATGATATCATTGAACTTGACAACTCGGTCTTGTGGTCTATCGGCGGGCTTGAGCCGGGGGAAGGCAATGTTATCGGAGGCGCGGGTTATGCCCTTTGGTTCTTTTGGGGCGCCAAGTCAGGAAAAATTATAAGCAACCACATCGGGGCTGGCGCGGATGGAGTGGCGGCGATCGGAAACTATGTCGGGATTCATATTGGCGACAAAGTCAATGACGTTCAGATTTTGCACAACATCATAGCGAACAATACCGCTCAAGGTGTTGCGTTTCAACCACAGCAGCATGACCCAAAGAATGTTTCTGTTTCCCGGAACCGAATCTATAACAATGGAGAACTGGGTATTGATTTGGAAAAAAACGGCGTCACCCCCAACGACCCTCAAGATGTTGACTCCGGTCCGAACAATTTCCAAAATTACCCCGTGCTAACTCAAGTGCAGGTCAGCCCGGTCGGCACAACCATCAACGGCAAACTCAATTCGGCGCCAAACAAAACATACCGCATTGAATTCTTCACCAACCCCGGTTGTGATCCAAGTGGATTTGGTGAGGGCAAAAGATACTTGGGTGTGGAATCTGTCATTACGGGCGGCGATGGCAAAGCCAACTTTACATTCTTGACAACCAAAGTCCTCCTCGCCGGAACGCAAGTGACCGCGACGGCAACCGATGCGGACGCGCAGGGCAATCCACTCAATACCTCTGAATTTTCCAAGTGCAAAGCGGCGTCCTGAGGCGCCCTGACCAAACAAAAAAGGCGTTGCGCGGCAGCGTCTTTTTTGTTTTATAATCGCGCGCGTGACAGAAACATTTCGCCTCTATCTCCTCGGCGGGTTTCGTTTGGAGCGTGACGGCGAGCGCATACAACTCTATTCGCGTAAAGTGGAATCGCTCTTGGCGTACCTCGCGCTGTATCCGCGAGAACACGCGCGCGAAAAACTCGCCGCGCTCTTGTGGGGCGATGCGAGCGATGAGCAAGCGCGCGGTTCCCTCCGCCTGGCGCTCAACAATCTCCGCAAGCAGCTCGGCGCCAACAGTATCCTCTCTGACCGCGAAACGGTGCAGTTGAATCCCGCGTTTCCGCTGTGGACAGACACGCGGGAATTGAAGGATGATTCGCTTCGCTTAATCAGAAGGATGAAGGATGATGCGCCAAACTACGGCGCTGCAGATTCATCCTTCATCCTTCATCCCTCATCCTTTGATTTACTTCCCGATTATTACGACGACTGGCTGGAATCGCCGCGCGAAGAATTGCGTGCGTTGTTCTTGGATGCCGCGCTCAAGTTGATTGACCATGCGCGCGCGCAGAGCGAATATAAAACGGCGGTAGAACTCGCGCAAAAAGTTTTGAGTGTGGACAAGGCGAACGAAGCCGCACATCAGCATTTGATGTTTTGCTACAGCGCGTTAGGGGACCGCGCCGCCGCGCTCGACCAATATGAATTTTGCAAACGCGCGTTAAAAGAAGAATTAGGGATTGAACCGTCCCAAGAAACGCGCGCGTTGTAAAAAACGATTCTTTCACAAACGGAAACGAAATCCGTTGCCGCGAGGTTGACGAATCTGCCCCGTCCGGTGACGAGTTTTGTGGGACGTGAGAGGGAGATAGAGGAAATAATAAATATGTTGGTTGGTAGGGGCGAAGGCATTGTGCATTCCGCAAAAAGCGCCGAACGCGATGCTTCGCCCCTACGCGCGGTTACATTAATTGGCGCGGGCGGTTCGGGCAAAACGCGTCTCGCCATCGAAATCGGTTCGCAACTCGTTGCCGAATTTCCCAATGGCGTGTGGTGGGTAGATTTGAGTGCGTTGCAAGAGGAAGCGTTCGTGCCAAATCAAGTAGCAAAAGCATTGGGCGTACAAGAACAACCTAACGTTCCGCTGATTGAAACGTTGCAGGAGAACCTGAGCGCAAAACAATTGCTGCTCGTGCTGGACAACTGCGAACACCTCACGACCGGCGCGGCGCGTTTGGCGGAGGCGCTCCTTTCAACTTGCCCGCTCTCGATTCTTGCGACGAGCCGCGCGCGTTTGAATGTGCCGGGCGAGTTGACGTATCAGGTTTCGACGTTGGCGACGCCGCAACGGGGCGATGCAAAATTAACGCCCACTGAATTGCTTGCGTTTGAAGCAGTGAAACTCTTTGCCGAGCGCGTGCGCTCACATCAGCCCACCTTTCGCTTGAACGAACAAAATGCACCGCACGTTGTCCGCATTTGCCAACAGCTCGACTGCATTCCGCTCGCGTTGGAATTGGCTACCGCGCAAATCCAAACGCTCTCGCTCGACGAAATTGCTGCGCGTCTATCACAGCGCCGCGAATTGGTTGATGCGACGCGCGCGCACTCGCGTCAAAAGACGTTGCACGCGCTGATTGATTGGAGTTATGACTTGCTCACGCCCGTCGAGCAGGTCTTGTTTCGGCGGCTCGGTGTGTTTGCGGGCGGTTGGACCTTGGAACAAGCGATTGTGGTGGCTGGCGGATACGAAAGTGCGGACGCACAATGGAATACGACGGATGCGAATAAAGAGTTGTCGCTGCCGGTTACGGCAAGTTTTGTTGTGAGCGCGCTCTTGCACAATTTGGTGAGCAAATCGCTTGTGCTGGTGGAGAACGAACGCTATCGTTTTTTGGAAACGATTCGCGAATATGCGCGCGAAAAACTGGAAGGGGTGGGTGAAATGGACGCGACGCAGGCGCGGCACTATGCGTACTTTGTCACTCTTGCGGAAACAGCGGAACCATATCTGCACCGCAAAGAGCAAATTGAATGGGGCGACCGACTCGAAGCAGAGCATCCGAATCTACGTGTAGCACTAGATTGGGCGCTCACACAGCCCGAGGCGAATCTCGCACTACGCCTCACAGGCGCGCTTCACTTTTTTTGGCTGCGCCGCAGCCACGCGAGCGAAGCACGTGATTGGTATGATAGTGCACTTGCGAAGAGCGATATAAGCTGCAGCCCTCTCACTCTTGCAAAGGCGTTCAGTGGGGCTGGTTCGATGGCTTGGTGGGAAGGCGCCTTTATCAAAGCGTCCTCATTGCATGCGCAAGCGCTTGCTCATTTTGAACAAGTGAATGACAAAATCGGCATTGCGTTTTCACTATACAATCTCTCTGCACGAACGTTGATCCAGGGTGATTATGAAAGTGTAGAATTTACGGCTGCGAAAGCGTTGAGCGCTGCCCACGAGGCAAACACAAATTGGTTGACAGCTCTGGTATTAAATCATTGGGGGATAGTGTCCGAATCAACAGGGAATGTTAATGCGGCAAGTCAGTACTATGAGGAGGCAATTGCCTTTGCACAACTGGATGGAGACTCCTCTATGATTGGAGTTGCATTGCATAATCTCGGAAGTTTAGAAACCCAGCGCGGCAATTACCAGCGCGCCATCGTACTATTGGAAGAATCACTCCGCCTTGCGCAAGAGTTGCAAGACACGTCTGTCGTCGTGGGAAACTTGGCGGAACTGGCACTTTTGTATATTCATCAGGGTGAGTATGTGGCAGCAATCGAAGCGTCCCAGCGCGGCGCGCATCTTGCGTTAGAACACTCTTTACGGGAGATGTTTGCTCAAGCGGTTGAGTGGTTAGCGGCGGCACTGGGGAATCAGGATCAATTCGACCGCGCAATACGATTGTGGGGTGCAGCCCGCGCATTGCGTGAGAAAATCGGTGCTCCACTTCATCCTTCCTATCATACTGATTACGAAAAAGCAGTTTCGTACGTCCGCGAACACATTGGCGAGGAACGCTTTGCGGAACTCTCGGCAGAAGGGCGTGAAATGAACACGGACCAAGTCCGCGAGCTGATTTTTTTGTAAAAAGTTTCACTGTTGCGAAAAATATAACGCTCATATAACGGTCGCCTGCTAGAATGGCATCAAGAGTTCGGAAGAAACCGAATCCGAACCAAAAAAACCAATGATTCATGGCATCACAACACGATGCCCATCGGAAAACGATGCCGCAGGAGGCAACCAAAATGAAAATCCAAATCACCAAAACCGCAGGTCTCGACACCACGAACCACAATCTGGGCGGATTGAAAGTGAAAGCGCAAGTCGCAAAGGGTTCTTGGGGCAACCACAATCTCGGCGGATTGAAAGTGAAACCGCAAGTTGTTGCAGGACTTGGGTCATACAACCACAACCTCGGCGGGTTGAAAGTGAAAGCGCAAGTTGTGAGCGGCAGCTATACTGGTAGTAACCACAATCTCGGCGGGCTGAAAGTGAAAGCGCAAATCGTTGAAGCCGGTACCTTGAACCACAATCTGGGCGGATTGAAAGTGAAACCGCAAGTTGTTGCAGGACTTGGGTCATACAACCACAATCTCGGCGGGCTGAAAGTGAAAGCGCAAGTTGTCGCAGGTTTCAGTGACAACCACAATCTCGGCGGGCTGAAAATCGCCAAGTGAACCAAGGAATAATCGAATTGAATTTGGACAAACAAAGAGGACGTTGCTCGCCAACGTCTTTTTTGTTTTATAATCTCGCGCGATGGCGAACGAATATCGCTTGCATCTCCTCGGCGGCTTTCGCTTGGAACGTATTTCCGTTCCAGAACGCGATGCCGCGCGTGTGCAACTCTATTCGCGCAAAGTCGAGTCGCTGCTCGCGTATCTCGCGCTGTATCCCCAAGAACACGCGCGCGAAAAAATTGCCGCGCTGTTGTGGGGCGATTCTTCTGATGAACAAGCGCGCGGGTCGCTGCGGCGCGCGCTGAACAATCTGCGGCAACAACTTGGCAGTGAAAGTATTCTCGCTGACCGCGAAACGGTGCAATTGAATGCCGATTTTCGGCTGTGGACAGACGCTGCCGCATTTTCGCAAATGGCAAATCCCGTATCGCAAGAACTCAACGCGGATTCGATTGGCGATAGGCGATTCGCGATAAGCGATTACGCGGAACTGCTTCCCGATTTTTACGACGACTGGCTCGAAACACCGCGCGAAGAATTGCGCGCACTCTTTCTCGACACGAGTTTAAAGCTGATTGAGCATGCGCGCGCCAACAGCGAATACAAAACGGCGGTGGAACTTGCGCAAAAAATATTGACAGTGGACAAGGCGAACGAAGCGGCGCATCAGCATTTGATGTTTTGTTACAGCGCGTTGGGTGACCGAGCGGGGGCGCTCGACCAATACGAATTTTGCAAACGCGCGCTAAAGGAAGAATTGGGCATCGAGCCGTCTCAAGAAACGCGCGCGTTGTATAAACTCATTCTTTCACAAACCGAAACAAATTCCGTTGCTGCGCGGTTGACGAATCTGCCCCGACCGACGACGAGCTTTATTGGAAGGGAAAAGGAAATAGGCGAGATAAGGGAACTCATCCCTCATCACAAGCGCGGCGAATCATCATCCCTCATCACCCTCACCGGTCCCGGGGGTTCGGGGAAAACGCGTCTCGCGATCCAAGTTGGGCATGAGGTGGTCAAAGAATTTCCCGACGGCGTGTGGTGGGTGGATTTGTCCGCGCTGCAAGATGAAGGATTCATGCCGAATCACATGGCAAAAGCATTGGGCATCCCAGAACAACCCAACGTTCCCGTCCTCGAAACGTTGCGCGAGAGCTTGCGCACAAAACAGTTGCTGCTGGTGCTGGACAACTGCGAACATCTCACAAAAGGCGCGGCGCGTCTTGTTGCTGCGCTTGTTTCCACTTGCCCACTCTCGATTCTTGCGACGAGCCGCGTGCGTTTGAATGTGCCGGGCGAGTTGACGTATCCGGTCTCAACCTTGGCGACGCCGACACAAGCCGACGCGAAATTACCGCCGAGTGAACTGCTCGCGTTTGAAGCGGTCAAACTTTTTGCCGCGCGTGCGCGCTTGCATCAAACCATCTTTCGCTTGAACGAACAAAACGCGCTGCACGTCGTTCGCATTTGTCAACAACTCGACGGCATTCCGCTCGCGTTGGAATTGGCAGCGGCGCAAATTTCAACGCTCTCGCTCGATGAGATTGCCGCGCGGTTGGGACAGCGCCGCGAGCTTGTTGATGCGACGCGCGCACATTCGCGTCGGCAGACGTTACACGCGTTGATAAGTTGGAGTTATGAATTGCTGACTCCCATCGAGCAGGTTTTGTTTCGTCGGCTTGCGGTGTTTGCGGGCGGTTGGACATTGGAACAAGCGATTGTGGTGGCTGGCGGCTATGCAAGCGCGGACGCGCAATTGACCAGTGTGGATGCGAACAATGAATTGCCGCTGCCGGTGACGGCAAGTTTTGCCGTGAACGCGCTCTTGGACAATTTGGTGAGCAAATCGCTTGTGCTGGTGGAGAAGGAACGCTATCACTTTTTGGAAACGATTCGCGAATATGCGCGCGAGAAACTAGAGGCGGTGGGTGAAAGTGATGTATTGGAGGCACAGCACTATGGATATTTCACGCGCCTTGCGGAAACGGCTGAACCACATCTACGCGGCAAGGGGCAAATCGAATGGGGCGAACGACTCGAAACAGAGCATCCGAATCTAAGCGCGGCGTTGCATTGGGCGCTGGCACAGCCGAACGGCGACGCTGCGCTGCGGCTTGTGGGTCCGTTGCGCCTTTATTTTGTGCAAAACGGGCGTATCAGTGATGGGAAAGATTGGTACGACAAGACATTGGCAATGCGCGACGCGAGCGCCAATGTGCATTATCTTGCCAAAGCGTACAGCGGTGCCGGTGCTATCGCGCGGGAGCAAGGTGACCTGACCAAAGCATTTTCACTCCATTCACAAGCCCTCCGTTGTTTTGAGCAAGTACAAGACCAAGATGGGGTCGCCCTTTCGCTTCACAGTCTTGCCCAACAAAGAACTTGGCAGGGTAATTACGACGAAGCAGAATCTTTGATACAAAGGGCACTGGCAACCGCGCGCGAAAATAACGTGAATTGGTTACTCCCACGGGCACTGAGTCTCTCTGGCGTCATTTTGGTAATGAAAGGCGACTACAAGTCCGCAGTTCGGCAGTATGAAGAGGCGCTCACGCTGGCGCGGGTGAATGGGGATACGAATACAATGAGCGTGATTCTGCACAATCTGGGCGGGATCGAAAGCGCGGAAGGCAATTACACGCGCGCGATGACCCTGCTCTCCGAGTCCCTGCATTTGGCGCAAGCGCAGCAGGCGCTCCCCCTCCTTGTTGCGAATCTGGCAGAACAAGGGCTGGTGTATCTTCGTCAGGGCGAGTACCCCGCTGCGATAGAGGTCACACAGCGCGGGGCCAAGATGGCGGTGGATGCCTCGATGCAAGAGCTCGTCGCGCGGTCCGTCCAGTGGCAGGCAGCGGCGCACGGTTACTTGGGGCAATTTGAACACGCGGTAAAGCTATGGGGTGCAATTGTTGAATTGCGAGAAAAAATCGGTGCGCCGCTTGACCCTATGGACTCGGCAGAGTATGAAAAAGCAGTTTCGTACGTGAGTGAACAAATTGGCGCGGAACGGTTTGCGGAGCTTTTGGCAAAAGGGCGAGGAATGAGCGCAGACCAAGTGCGAGAGCTGATTTTGTCCTAAAACGATTCGCACCACAGAAAATATCACGCTGATATCACGGTCGCCTGCTAGAATCAGGTCAAGAGTTCGGGAGAAACCGACACCGAACCAAAAAAAACCCAATGATTCATGGCATCGGACAACGATGCCCATCACAAAACGATGCCGTAGGAGGCAACCGAAATGAAAATCCAAATCACCAAAACCGAAGCACTTTATCCCAACCACAATCTCGGTGGACTGAAAGTGAAACCGCAAGTCGCGCAAGGTCTCCACAGCACCAACCACAATCTCGGCGGACTGAAAGTGAAACCGCAAGTCGCGCAAGCGCTCTACCCCAACCACAATCTCGGCGGACTGAAAGTGAAACCGCAAGTCGCGCAAGCGCTCTACCCTAACCACAATCTCGGCGGGTTGAAAGTGAAACCGCAAATCGCGCAAGCGCTCTACCCCAACCACAATCTCGGTGGGCTGAAAGTGAAAGCGCAAGTTGTGCAAGGTCTCCACAGCACCAACCACAATCTCGGCGGGTTGAAAATCGCCAAGTGAACCAAGGAATAATCGAATTGAATTTGGATAAACAAAGAGGACGTTGCTCGCCAACGTCTTTTTTGTTTTATAATTTCGCGCGATGGCGAACGAATATCGCTTGCATCTCCTAGGCGGCTTTCGTTTGGAAAATAACGGCACGCCCGTGAAACTCGCGCGCCAAAAATCCAAAGCGCTGCTCGCATACCTCGCGCTCTTTTCCGGCGCGCACACACGCGAAGTTCTGGCGACATTATTCTTCCCCGACGCGCTCGACGCCGACGCGCGCAAAAATCTGCGCGTCCTTTTTGCCGAATTGTACAAAGCGCTCGGCAAGGAATTTTTCAGCGACGACCGCGAGAGTGTGGAATTGAATACAGAGAAAATCTGGGTTGACGCAAAGGAATTCACGAGAGATTGGAGACTGGAGACTGGAGACTCCATCTCCAGTCTCCAATCTCTAATCTCCCTCTATCGCGGCGACTTGCTTCCCGAACTCTACGACGATTGGGTTTTGCAGAAAAGAGACGAACTGCGCGAACGCTATGTGGAATTGCTTTTGCACGTGGTGGAATCCTCTCGCGCGCAAAGCGAATACGCGCAGGCAATCGAATGGGCGCAGCGCGTTATGCAAACGGACCGCGCGAACGAACGCGCGCATCAACACTTGATGTTTTTGTACACCGCGCAAGGCGACCGCACCGCCGCGTTAAATCAATTCGATGCGTGTGTTGCCGCGCTCGACGAGGAGCTCGGCGTTGAACCTTCCGCCGAAACGATTGCGCTTGCGAAAAAAATCAAACAGCAAAAAACGGGGACGGCATCAGAAGCGACGCGCTTGACGAATCTGCCGAAGCCGCTGACGAGTTTTGTGGGACGGGAACGCGAGTTAAATGAGATGCGCGCGTTGTTGGGTAGGGGCGAAGCATCGCGTTCGGTGTTCGTTGCCGAACGCACAATGCATTCGCCCCAACGCGGAATCACCCTCACAGGTTCCGGTGGTTCGGGCAAAACGCGCCTTGCGCTTGAACTCGGACGCGCGCTGGTGGACGAATTTGAATACGGCGTATGGTTCGTTGACCTTGCGCCGTTGTCCGATGCCTCGCTCGTACCGCAGCAAATCGCCAAAGCGTTGGGCGTGCAGGAACAAGCTAACACGCCGCTCACTGAAACGCTCATCGAATTTTTGCGCGAGCGCGAACTACTGGTCATTCTTGACAACTGCGAACATCTCCTTGACGCATGCGCGCATCTCGCTCAATCTCTCCTTGCTCAATCGCTCCATCTCTCCATCCTCGCCACAAGCCGCGAAGGATTGAACCTCGTCGGCGAACAGATTTATCCCCTCGCGCCATTGAACGTGCCGCGTACCGAAAAATTTTCGCTCGCGCAGTTGGCGCAAGAATTTTCGGCGGTGCGTTTGTTTGTGGAACGCGCGCGGTTGGCACAACCGCACTTTGTTTTGGACGACGCGAACGCGCCGGATGTGATTCACATTTGTCAGCGGCTCGATGGGATTCCGCTTGCGATTGAACTCGCTGCTGCGCGCGTGAAACAAATGAGTGTGCGTGACATTGCCGCGCGGCTCGACCAACGCTTTGATTTGCTCGTCGGCGCGCGCACCGCATTGCCGCGTCAACAAACTTTGCGCGCGTTGATAGATTGGTCATACGATTTGTTGAACGAGCAAGAAAAAATTTTGTTTCGTCGCGTGAGTGTGTTTGCGGGAGGTTGGACAATCGAGAGCGCGGAAGAGGTTTGCGCGGACGATTCGCTGCCGAGCGAAAAAATTTTGGACACGCTACTGCGTTTGGTGGACAAATCGTTGGTGATACGTACCGTTGGGGACGAGTCACGCTACACGATGCTGGAAATTATTCGCGAGTACGCGCGTGAACGCTTGGAAGAGGCGAACGACGCGCGAGCATCAAGTGACAACCATCTGGCTTTTTTCTTGAGTATGGCAGAAGTAGCGGAACCACGTATCCGCTCACGCGAACAGCTGATTTGGCTCGATTGGTTGAACCGCGAAATGGACAACGTCCGTGTGGCTCTGGATTGGGCGGATGTCAAAAGCGAGCGTGGGGACTCGGAGCAATCAGGGGACGCGCTAATGCGTCTGACCAGTTCACTGTGGCTTTTTTGGTTCACGCACGGCTATTGGAGTGAGGCGAAGCGCTGGTACGAACGCGCGTTGGCGTCCGGGCGCCTTGCCAGCGACAGGGCGCGCGCGTTGGCTTTAAGGTCATATGGCGTGTTGTTGATGGACATGGGGGCAGCTCCGGACGCAGTTCGAGTCCTTGAAGAGAGCCGCGCGATGTGGCGTGCCATTGGCGAACCCTGGCAAATCGCATTCTGTAATTTTGGAATTGCCTGGTGTCTACCGTTTGATGGGCGGTTAGAAGAGGGAATCGTGGTCGCGCAAGAGGGCGTGGCGTTAGCGCGCACATTGGGCGACCCTTGGCTTTTAGCATTCGTGCTTCAGGCATTGGCGTCCTGTTTGCGCTTTCAAAATCAAAACGCGGTGCGTCCGGTGCTTGAAGAAGCGTTTGCATTACTGCTTGAAAATGGTGACCAGTTTGAGTTGGCGGCGGTAACTCATTATCTCGGAGTGTCGGAACTTTTGAGTGGAAATTTGATACAAGCACGCAAGACGTTTGAAGCAAGCTTGCAATACTCGCGGACAGTGAGTGACAAGATGAGATTGAGCATTGCATCCGGTTTTCTCGGTTATATCGAATGGGTAGAAAAAGACCTGCCCAAGGCGCGGCTCCGCCTTGAGGAAAGCTTTTTCAATGCGCGGGAGATTGGTGTTTCAGCCATGCTCACGTATGTTCTGACCATTTTGAGCGGTATCGTAGCAGAACAGGGACTGCCTGTGCGTGGCGCAGAGATATTGGGCGCTGTGGCGGCAATCGAAAAGAGTGATGGCGTCCCTTCTTTTGTGCGTCCTGAAATGCAGATGGCGCTTGAACGTGCGACGTCCATCATGCAAGCGCAGTTGACGCCTGATGCCTTTGTGCAAGCGCTGGCGATGGGGCGCCGCTTGACTCTCGAGCAGGCGTTTGAGTTGGGCTTGCAATAGCGCTATATGTAAAAAATCATTTTCACAGCGTTTGTAGCTCTTTTGTAGCTTTCGCTTGCTACAATGGCATCAAGAGTTCGGAGTAATACGAACCGAAACCAAAACTCAAGATTCCAAAAGGAGCAAAGCAAAATGAAAATTCAAATCACCAAAACCGAAGGCATGCGCGCAAATCACAATCCGGGCGGGCTGAAGGTGAAACCGCAAATCGTCGAGGGACTGCGCTCAAATCACAATCCGTTCGGGCTGAAAGTGAAACCGCAACTCGTGGAAGGAATGCGTGCCAATCACAATCCCGGCGGGCTGAAGGTGAAAGCGCAAATCGTCGAGGGACTGCGCGCAAATCACAATCCGTTCGGGCTGAAAGTGAAACCGCAAATCGTCGAAGGCATGAGAGCGAATCACAATCCGGGCGCGCTGAAGGTGAAACGGTAATCTTATATTGCACAGTGACAAAAAGACGTTGCCTCGCAGCGTCTTTTTTGTTATTATCGCACCCATGCCCGACCCCACTGACCACGCTGTCGAACTTTTTAATCAAGCCATGGATTTTCGCGCGCAAGGCGATTTGGAACGCGCGGATAATCTTTGTGCGCAAGCCATCGAGATTTTTCAAAATGCCGAAGGTAAAAATTCTCCCGACGCCGCGAATTTGTTGAATGTCCTTGCATCCATTCGCGACGAACGCGGCGACTATGACGGCGCGATTGGCGCGGCACAACGCGCCACAAACATTCTCGACGCGCTCGGCGACGATTTTTCCGGCGACGATGCCGCGCACGTTCGGATTGAAGCGTGGAGTCGCCTCGGCAATTTGCAGCGTCACCTCGCGCGTTATCCGGAAGCCGAAATCATTTTGAAACGCGCACTCGCGCTTGCGATAGAAGCGTTCGGCGAAGCGAGCGACGAAGCATCGAACGCGCGGAACAATCTCGGCATCCTTTACAAATACACGGGTAAATTCGACGACGCAAAAATTTTGTACGAGACCGCGTTGAAAAATATCGAGCAAGAGTACGGACGCGAACACATTTCGACCGCGTCCTTGTATCACAATCTCGGCGGACTGGAGCACGCGCGCGGCGATTTCGTAGCAGGCGAAGAACCCGCGCGCAAAGCATGGGAAATTCGCGCGAACGCCTTGGGTGCGAATCATCCCGACGCGCTCGCGGATGCCGTCGCGTATGCAGGCGTACTCGATGGATTGGAACGCTACGACGAATCGGAAAAAATTTATCGCGACGTGTTAGCAGAGTACGAAAAAATTTACAGCGCAGAACATTATGAAATCGCTGCGGTGTTGCACAATCTGGGCAACGTCCGTTTTGCGCGCGGCGATTATGCGGAAGCGGAAATGTTGATGCAGCGCACGTTCGCTATCAAACAAAAATTGTTCGGCGACGAACATCCCGACACCGCGTTGAGCATGAACAATCTCGGCGTGTTGCTGCAAGCGCAAGGAAAAAATGATGCCGCGCGCGAAATGTTTCAACGCGCGTTGGAAATTTTTCAAACGTCACTCGGTGAGGAACACCCGCAAACCTAAATGGCGCGGGAGAATTTGCAAGAGGTAGCAGGTAGCAAGTAGCAAGTATTTCCTACTACCTTCTACTACCTTCTACTTGCTATCTACTACAATGTCCCTCTTTCGCTCTCTTCACCACCGCGCGTTTCTCCTGCTCTGGATTGGTCAAACGATTTCGCGCGTCGGCGATTTCATGTACGAAATTGCGCTCGCATGGTGGGTTCTTGAAAAAACGGGCGATGCAACCTTGATGGGCGGCGTGCTCGTTGCCGCGATTACGCCGTCAATTATTTTTTATCTCATTGGCGGCGTCGCGGTGGATAGATTCTCGCGCGTCGGTTTGATGCTCGCGTCGGATGCAGCGCGCGGCGCAGTCGTTCTGCTTGTGAGCTATCTTGCGTTCACGGACCAGTTGGAAATTTGGGAAATTTTTGCGGCGAGTTTGTTTTTTGGAATTGTGGACGCGTTTTTTCAACCTGCCTTCACGGCGCTCGTGCCGCAGATTGTGCCGGAGGAGGATTTGCCCAGCGCCAATTCCTTGTCCTCTATGAGTATGCAACTAGGGCGCGTGTTGGGTCCCGCCATCGGCGCGGGCGTCGTCGCATTGATTGGTTCGTCCCTCGCGTTTTTTATCAACGGACTTTCATTTTTTGCTTCCGCGTTGTTTCTCTTGCCGTTGCTGCGAATGAATCTGCCGCGCGTCGTATCTGAACACGGCACATCCGTCCTGCACGACATTCGCGAAGGATTTCGAGTGGTGTTTGCTTCGCAATGGTTATGGGTGAGTATTATTGTATTTGCATTGACCAACATCATGTTGTCGGGACCGTATAGTGTGGCAATGCCGTTTTTAGTAAATGAGAGTATGGGCGCGGGCGTCGAAACGTTGGGCTTGCTCTATGGCGTCTTTCCCATTGGATTTATTTTGGGCGGTCTCTATCTGGGACGCTTTCATAAAATCCGACGGCGCGGTCTCATCATGTACGGCGCAGGCATTGTTGCGGGGTTGGGTTTGGCAACATTCGGATCGTTACCGCCGCTGTGGGTCTTGATTGTTGCCGCATTGTTCAATGGCGCCGCGCTGGAAATGGGGCATTTGGTGTGGACCAACACACTGCAAAAATTGGTGCCGAATGAAAAATTGGGACGCGTAGTCAGTATTGACAATATGGGTTCGTTCGCGCTGCTGCCGATTGGTTTTGCGTTGGCGGGTTGGGCGACGGAACAATTTGGCGCGCCAACTGTTTTTCTTGTCGGCGGAACGCTTGCCGCATTGATTACGGCTGCCGGGCTGCTCGTACCCGCGATTCGCAATTTGGATTAAAGAACTTGTACGCGCCGAATAATTTTTCGTACAACATCTCACTGGAGACGTTTCGGCAAAAGAAAAAAACGACAAGTCATTTTGACTTGTCGTTTTTTTTGAATTTTCGGTATAATGCAAAAAATTATTGACGTAGGGAGGTTTCGCGTGATAAAATTTTCGGGCAATTCGGTCCTTGACGAATCGGACAAAGCAATTCTGAACGAACTGCAAAACGAAGGCAACCTTAGTACCGTCGAACTCGCCAAGCGCATCAATCTTTCAACGCCCGCCACGCATACGCGCTTGAAACGTTTAGAAAACGAAGGTTACATTGAGCGTTACGCGGCGGTATTGAATTACGAAAAGTTGGGATTCGATTTGCTCTGCTTTGTGCATGTCGCGCTCCAAGTCCATCAAACCGAACAGGTTGAAAAAATTCACAAAGCAATACGCAAACTGGACCGAGTGCTCGAATGTCATCACGTCACGGGCGAGTACGATTTGATACTTAAAGTCGCCGTCAAAAATCGCCAAGACCTTGAACATTTTCTCATGCGCGAGCTCACGCCTCTCGGCGGCATGTCACGAATTCACACGAGTTTGGTGTTGAATCAAGTCAAGAACGCGAATGTGCTGCCGTTGAATTAGAAATTGGGTAGAAACGGGCGGGTAGAAACGGAACCGGGTTCCGTTTCTACCCGCCCGCGATTCAATGATGAATCCTCCTCGTTCCATTTCCCTCTCTACTTCTCGCACGACTCAAACGTTGAAACGCAGCGTGATGCGCGATTTGCTTGCGCTTGTCGCAAAACCAAATGTGTTGAATTTCGCGGGCGGGTTGCCTGCGGACGAAAATTTGCCCCTTGCGGAATTGCAAGAATGTTTGGACGCGGTATTGACGCGCGACGGCGCGCGCGCCCTGCAATATGGCGCGCCGTATGCGCCGTTGAAAGAATTGATTGCCCAACACATGCACACGCGCGGCGTGGAATGTACGGCGGACGATATTTTTATTACGAACGGAAATCAACAAGGTTTGGAATTGTGTGCGCGAATGTTTCTCGATGGCGGCGAAAACGTGGCGGTGGAAGAATTTACCTTCACAGGAATTTTGCAAGCAATTCAAGGACACGGCGCGCAGCCGTTGGCGATTCCCGTTGATTTGGAAAATGGGATGGATATTAACAATTGGGTAGACACGGAACCTGGTTCCGTGTCTACCCAATTGCGTCTCATCATCACCATTCCCGATTTTCACAATCCGCTCGGCGTTTCGATGTCCGCAAAAAAACGCGAACAACTCGCAGAACTCGCGGCGCGTTATGAAATTCCCGTGATTGAGGATTCGCCGTATTCGCCGCTCCGTTTTTGCGGCGACACTATTCCCGCCGTCAAAGCGTATGACGAAAACGACGCGGTGATTTATCTCGGCTCGTTTTCCAAAATGATTTCGCCCGCGCTGCGTTTGGGCTGGCTCGTCGCGCCGCGCGATTTAATTCCGCGTTTTACCGTCTTGCGCGAGTCGCTCGATTTGGAATCGTCGCAGTTGATTCAACGCACTGTTGCAGAATTTTTGGCACGCGGGTATTTGGAACCGCATCTCGAACAATTGTGTGCGGCGAATTACGCGCGGCGCGATGTGATGTTGAACGCGTTGGCACGCGAGTTGAGCGGCATCGCGCAGTGGACAATTCCTGACGGCGGCTTGTTTGTGTGGCTGACGCTGCCCGAAGGGACGGACACGGAAAAATTATTACACGACGCGTTGTCGCAAAACGTCGCGTTTGTGCCGGGGTTCGCGTTCGCGGCGAATGGACGCGGTGGGCGCAATAGTATGCGTTTGAATTTTTCCAACGCGCCACGCGAAAAAATTGCTGGTGGAATTGCGCGATTGGCGAGTGTGATTCGAGAATTTGCAACGCCAAGTTACGCGATGGAGCGAGAGGATTGAAAACGCGAATCTACGCGAATTTCAGCGAATTTACGCGAATATTTTGTTCGTGAAGATTCGCGTTTAAGCAGAAAGGAAACAAGAATGATTAAAGAAATGACACAACCCATCGCGCAGGAACGCGCGATTGATGAAGAGGGCGATTTTCTCAAAATCAACGCGATGGACCACGTGGAAATGTGGGTGGGCAATGCGAAACAAGCCGCGTATTATTGGAGAGTGTGGGGCTTTGAACCTGTTGCTTATTCGGGTTTGGAAACAGGAAATCGCCGTTACGCGTCATATGTACTCGAACAAGGCAAAATTCGTCTCGTGCTTTCGACGCCGTATTCGCCGCACGACGAAATGGCGGCACATCATTTGATGCACGGCGACGGCGTCAAGGTGATTGCGATGCAAGTGGATAATGTCGAGGACGCGTATCGTGAAACGACGACGCGCGGCGCGAAAGGTGTACAAGCGCCGACGGAATTAAAAGATGACAACGGCATCGTGCGCGTCGCGAGTATTCAAGGATACGGACAAACGCTTTTCAAATTTGTCGAACGCGCAGATTACGCGGGAAAATTTTTCCCCGGCTACAAAACGCTGCCGCAAGACAAAACGGTGAAACCTGTCGGACTCGCGGCGATTGACCACATCGTCGGCAATGTCGAACTCGGCAAGATGAATTATTGGGTCAATTGGTTTCATCAAGTTTTGGGCTTTCGCCAAATCGTGCATTACGACGATAAAGTAATTCACACGGAATATTCCGCGCTCATGTCCAAAGTGATGGGCAATGGAAACGGCAGAATAAAATTTCCAATCAACGAACCTGCCGAAGGACGCAAGAAAAGTCAGATTGAGGAATATCTCGATTATTACAACGGACCCGGCGTCCAACATCTCGCGCTCATCACGGGCGACATCATCGGGACGGTGCGCGAATTAAAATCGCGCGGACTTGAATTTTTGCGCGTGCCTGACGCGTATTACAAATCGCTGCCTGAACGCGTTGGAAATATTAAAGAGAGTTACGACGACATTGCCGAACTCGGTATTCTCGCCGACCGCGATGACGAAGGATATTTGCTGCAAATTTTTTCGCGTCCGATTCAAGACCGCCCGACAATGTTTATCGAAGTGATTCAACGTCACGGTGCGCGCGGTTTTGGTGTCGGAAATTTCAAGGCACTGTTCGAGAGTATTGAGATTGAACAGGCGAAGCGGGGAAATCTGTAATTTGGGTAGTAGGTAGCAGGTAGCATGGAACAGTTTCCCTGATACCTGCTACTTGCTACGTGCTACCAAACCATGCCTTTCTATCACACACTCGGCACCATCCCCCACAAACGTCATACACAATTTCGCAAACCGGACGGCACGCTGTACCGCGAACAAGTGATTGGGACAAAAGGATTTTCGGGCATCCAATCCATTTTGTATCACGCGTACCAGCCGACGGAAATTTTGCGCGTCGAAAGTTTGGGCAGCGCGCGTGTGGATTATGTGGAAGATGGCGCGCTGCGTCACCGTTTGTTTCGCACGCGCGATATTCCACAAGGCGGTGACGCAGTGAGTGGGCGTACTGTTTTATTAGGAAACGCGAATGTGACAATGGCACTTGCGCGTCCGAATCAAAACATGACATATCACTATCGCAACGGCGAGGCGCACGAATTGTTTTGGATTCACTCTGGCGAAGGCACGTTACATTCGCAATACGGCGCGCTCGACTTCGGACCGGGCGATTACATTAACATTCCGATTAGTACCACATGGCGCATGGAGTTCAAGAGCGACAGCAATAATCGAATGTTGGTATTCGAGTCCGCGCACGATTTTGAATTTCCAAAACGCTATCGCAACGAGTACGGACAACTTTTGGAAAATTCGCCGTTCTGTGAACGCGACATGCGTGTACCGAATCGTTTGGAAACGCACGAGGAACGCGGCGAGTTTGAGGTGCGCGTCAAAGCGCGCGGCGAGTTTCACCGTCACATTCTCGCGCATCATCCGCTCGATGTCGTCGGCTGGGACGGTTATTTGTATCCGTTTGCGTTCAACATTTACGATTTTGAACCGATTACGGGGCGCGTACATCAACCGCCGCCAACGCATCAAACGTGGGAAGGCTGGAATTTTGTCATTTGTTCGTTCATGCCGCGTCTGTTCGATTATCATCCGCTCGCGATTCCCGCGCCGTACAATCACGCGAACGTCAACAGCGATGAAGTGTTGTATTACGCCGAAGGAAATTTCATGAGCCGCAAAGGCGTCGAGCAGATGGACATCAGTTTGCATCCCGGCGGTCTGCCGCATGGTCCGCATCCGGGAACGATGGAGGCGTCTATTGGCAAAAAAGGTACAGAAGAAGTCGCGGTGATGATTGATACGTTTCATCCGCTGCACGTGACGCCCGCCGCGTTAGAGATTGAGGATGAGAAATACGCGTATAGTTGGGTGGAGGGATGAACGGGTGAAGGGGTGACAAGGTGAGGGGGTGAAGCATAGGACGAAAATGACGAGAGGTTTGCGCGCATTTCTTTTTCATCTGATTGATTACGCGGGGATGTTTCCGCCCGCGTCGTTGTCGTTGGATGAGGCGATACGGAATCACGCGGCGTACTTGAAAAATGATGACGCGTGGATGCTTGGACGGTTTGTGTGTTTTGCGTCGCAGCTCGCGCAACTCGACGCGTATGCGGAGCTGTTTGACGAACACGCGCCGTTGAAAATTTCTGCGCTCGGCGTGAAAAATCCGACGAGGGAAAATTTTGCGCGTGAATTGGAAACGACACGCAAACAGATTGATGCGTTCAATAGGAAATGGGGCGCACGGGGTTGTGCGGACGCGGTGGAAATCACACTGCCTGCGGATTTGACGCAATTTGAATTCTTGAACGACTCTGCCAAGAACTCGGCGCGGTTTATCGAAATTCCATTCAATGCGCAGTGGTCAATGAATTTACCGTGCGTCCTCGACATTCTCACAACACAACACATCGGTTTCAAGCTTCGCACGGGCGGAGTCGTCGCATTGGCGTTTCCGACGACGGAACAAATTGCACAAGCCATCGTCGCGTGCCGCGAACGCGGTGTGCCGCTGAAATGTACGGCGGGCTTGCATCATCCATTGCGAAGATTTGATGCGAGTGTGCAGACGACGATGCACGGTTTTGTGAATGTGTTTGGCGCGGGCATTCTGGCGCACGCGCGAGAATTGCAAGAAAATGTTGTGCGTGAAATTTTAGAGGACGGTGACGCGAAAAATTTTTGTTTTGACGAAAATGGTTTCGCGTGGCGCGATGTGCGGGCGACAAACGCGGAAATTGCGCGGGCGCGGCGCGCGATGATTTCATTTGGCAGTTGCAGTTTCGACGAACCGCGAGAGGATTTGCGCGCGTTGGGATGGCTATAATCTTTTGACGCGAATTTCCGCGAATTGTTCGCCAGACAACGGCTTGGCGCGAATCTACGCGAAATTTTTTAGGGTTCGTAGAGATTCGCCTTGATTCGTGTAGATTCGCGTTTTTCGTAAATGACTCTACATTCATTTCTCTCAATTCAATCGGACTCTGACTTTTCCATCCACAATTTGCCCTACGGTGTTTTCAAACCGAACGGTGGCGGCGCACCGCGCGTTGGTGTGGCGATTGGCGAATACGTTTTGGATTTACTCCTTCTCCATGACGCGGGATTTTTCAATGAAACCGTTTTCGCATCACGAAACGTTTTCAAAAATTCGTCGCTCAACGCGTTCATGAAATTGGGGCGCGAGGCGTGGCGCGAGACGCGAACGATTCTGCAAAATTTATTGCGTGATGACGTTGTTGATTTGCGCGATAACGCGATGCTGCGCGACGCGGCGTTGATTTCGCAATCTCAAATTGAGATGCTGCTTCCCGTCGAGATTGGCGATTACACGGATTTTTATTCTTCGTACCATCACGCGCACAATGTCGGCACGATGCTGCGCGGCGCGGACAATGCGTTGATGCCGAACTGGAAACATTTGCCTGTCGCGTATCACGGGCGCGCGAGTTCCGTTGTGGTGAGTGGAACAAATTTTGCGCGTCCGCGCGGACAAATTAAACTTGCCGACGCGAACGAACCATTTTTTTCTGCGACGCGCAGTTTGGACTTTGAACTCGAGATGGGATTTTTTGTTGGCGCAGAAAATAAATTGGGGGACGCGATTCCGATTGAACGCGCGGATGAATTTATGTTTGGCATGGTGCTGGTGAACGATTGGAGTGCGCGCGATATTCAAGCGTGGGAATATCAGCCGCTTGGACCATTTCTGGCAAAAAATTTCTGCACGAGCATTTCGCCATGGGTTGTGACAATGGACGCGCTAGAACCATTCAAAAAACCATTGCCCGCGCAAGAACCAAAACCATTGGCGTATCTCGCGCGCGAAAAGGATTGGACGTACGATATTGAATTGCAAGTGAGTTTGCAGAGTGAAACGATGGACGTGCCGCATATCATCACGCGCAGTAATTTTCAAAATTTGTATTGGAGCATAAATCAACAGCTCGCGCATCACACCGTCAACGGCTGCAACGTGCGCGTCGGCGATTTGCTCGCGTCGGGAACGATAAGCGGCGCGGAAAAATTTTCGCGCGGTTCGATGCTTGAATTAACTTGGCGCGGCAAAGAACCGTTACAATTTCCGAATGGGGAAACGCGGCGATTTCTAGACGACGGCGATGTAGTGGCGATGCGCGCGTGGAGCGAAAAAGATGGCGTTCGTGTCGGTTTTGGTCAGGTACGCGGGCAGATATTGCCGAGTTCGCAACCTTAACAAAAATTTGCGCGAAACGCGACATTTGCTATAATACCCGCCGTTTGACACAACTAAATACTCTTCAGTCAGACCTTTTCGCTCTGCGCCACGCCATGAACGCGGGCGCGTTTTTGTGCCAACGCAGATGAATCGTCAAGCTATTCATTCTTTGAAGATGAATAGCCGCGCGATTCGAGCATTCCCAAGGGAAGGAGCCATTTTGTCGAATTACGAATTGACCTACATTTTACGCCCGCTCGAAGAAGCCAATCTCACTGCTACGAACGAACGTATCAATACCATCGTCAAAAATGCCGGTGGTGAAATTGTTGCCCGCAACGATTGGGGCAGACGCCGCCTCGCCTATCCCATCCAAAAAATCAACGACGGTTACTATTCAACGTTATATTTGAATTTGCCCGGTGGATCGGTCCGCAATGTCGAACGCTCATTGCGTTTGAACGACGACGTTATGCGTTTTCTGGTCGTGCGTGTCGAAACCCTCACGCCGCCGAGCGCACCGGCACAACAAACGGTCCCGGCGGAAGCCGCGCCTGTGGTCGAAGCCGCAGCTCCGGCACAAACGGAAGCATCAGCGGTTACTCCTGAGGCGTCCGAAGCGACCCCCGCCGCAGATACAACGTCTGCAACGACTGCAGAAGGGTGATGCGTCTCCACACTCAACGTTCAAGGTGTTTGTGTTGTTTTCGGATTCGAAAACGTTAAGTTTTGTGCACGAACGCCGCAGCGAGCGTGGAAACTCGTCAGAGTTGAACATGGCACGCGGTCTCAACAAAGTAATGATTATCGGCAATCTCGGACGCGACCCTGAAATGCGGTACACGCCGAGTGGCAAACCGGTGACGTCGTTTAGTGTCGCCGTTTCGCGCACATATATGAAAGCCGAAGGCGAACGAACCGAAGTGACGGACTGGTTCAATGTCGTTGCGTGGGGACGTCTTGCCGAAATTTGCAGCCAGTATCTTGCCAAGGGTTCGACGGTGTATGTGGAAGGGCGGCTCGAAACACGCAGCTGGGAAGGCGAAAATGGACAAAAACATTATCGCACCGAGCTGGTCGCCAATGATGTGAATATTCTGGAACGCAAGGGACGCCAAGGTGACGACAGCAGCGCGATGGATTCTGCGATTAGCGATCTGGGCGCTCCGGGGGATGAACCTTCCATCTAGGCGTTGCATTATTTATCGCGTATTGAGTACAGCTTAAGGAGCAATTCAACAAACGTATGGAAAATCAATCACGAGGCGGCTCGGGCGGTCCGCGCGGTCCGCGTAATGACCGCAGCGGGGGACGGGATGGCGGACGCGACGGACAACAACGTCGTTTTGGTCCACCCATTCGCCGAGTCTGCATTTACTGCAAAGACAAGAACAAAGTCATTGATTACAAAAATGGGGAACAATTGCGCCGCTACTTGACGGATCGCGGCAAGATTCGTCCCCGCCGCAAAATTGGGACGTGCGCGCGTCATCAACGCGAACTCGCGGTGGCAATCAAACGCGCGCGGCAGTTGGCGCTCTTGCCGTATGCGCCGGAACACGTGCGCGGGATGAACGCCTAAGTGCGCCGCGCACCAACACTCTGATTTCGAGGGGCATGGGCGGCAAAAACGCCTATGCCCTTTTTTCTGTGACAAGCTATGCCAAAAAAGAAACGCTCTGATTCAATTGAATCGCGCAAAGTGTCGCGCATGCGCGAGCGCGAACAAGAACAGCAACGCCTCGTTTTCATCGCGCTCGGTATTGTGGCGGCAGTCATTGTCGTCATTCTCGCGTTCGGCTATTGGCGCACCACGATTGCGGTTTTGGATGACACCATTGCCAGTGTGAACAATGTCCCGCTCAAGGTCCGCGATTATCAAGCGCGCGCTCGATACGATGCGCAGGTCATTCTCTCGCGCATGGGTCAGATTCAAGAACAAGTACAGCAATTCGACCCGAACGACACTTCGATGCAGCAGATTCTGCAATATTATGAACAGCAGTTCGCGCAAGAACAAACGCAGCTGCTCCAAGTGCCCGGGCAGGCGCTCGAAAATATCATTGACGACGAACTGGTACGCCAAGAAGCCGCTAAACGCGGCATCACCGTCACCGGCGCAGAAGTGGACCGCGAAATCGAACTGGGCATCAAAGAGAATCTCGGCTATCCGCGTCCGACCTTGACACCCACCGATGGTCCATCGCCCACACCGACAAATACGCGCACGCCGACCCTTACCCCAACAAATACAGCGACGCCGTCCATTTCGCCCACCGCGACGGCAACGCTTTCGATGACGCTGGCAGCGTCACCAACACCGCAGGCGACGGCGACGATGGTGAATACACCAACGCCATTGCCTACCCAAACGCCGTTGGGTCCTGAAGCATATGCTACCGAAGTCGGCAAGCTCAAGGAAAATATCGGCAAGGGTCGTTACTCGTTCGATGATTATCGCAAGATTGTGGAAATCAATCTCTTGCGCGAAAAGTTGAACGAGGTGTTGGCAAAAGAAGTCAAAACGACCGAAGAACAAATTCACGCGCGCCATATTCTGGTCAAGACCTTTGAAGAAGCACAAAAAATCGAGGAACGTCTCAAAGCGGGCGAAGATTTTGAAAAACTCGCGGCAGAGCTTTCCACCGACCCGAGCGCCAAAACAAACAAAGGTGATTTGGGCTGGGCGCCGCGCGGAAATTTTGTCCAAGAGTTTGAAGATGCCGCATGGGCGCTGAATCCGTTACAAGTGAGCGCGCCTGTGACGACAACGTTTGGTGTGCATATCATCCAACTTGTCGAAAAAGATGCGAACCGCGCGTTGGAAGAAAGCCAACTCGCCAATAAACGCGCAACAGCCCTAACCGATTGGTTGGAACAAGTCCGCGTTGCGGCGACGACGACCATTCAACGCTTTTTCAGCACGGAATACGTGCCAAGCGAAATCAAACGGCTGCAAACGCCGAGCGCGCAGTAAATTTCGTAAAAAAAATTCGACGCACCTGCGTCGAATTTTTTTTTACTTGTTTACAACATCGCGGCTGCCAATTCGGCGAGCGTTTGTTCGTTATGAAAATAATCGTGTGAACGAATCGGGTCTGTTTCCACATCCACAAACACATCGCGCAGTCGAAACGAACGCGACGGAAACATCGGACCCAACGCGTTCGCAATCGGGTCGGTGGTATCATACAAATTCAACCATTCGCCAATGTTGCCGGGAATCGCGCCGAGGTCGTTCGTGCGAATGTTCAAGCGGCGCAATTTGGACAGTGGCGAGCCGAGGGTGAAAAAGGTCGAGATGTTGCAGTTGCCCGCCGTCTCGCGCAAGCAATCGAACGCAATCACCGAACCCAACGAATGTCCGGCAATCACAATTTCATCACCCATTGCCAACGCTTTGTTTAAACCATCGCGCATGCGCGTTTGCAAGGCATTGTACGTTTTGGATGCAAACAAATAATCCGCAAACTGCTGCAAATCCGTCGCAATCATTTCCGCAAGAAATTGCGCGGGCATGATGAACGCGGCATTGTGCCTTTCGTGATGGGGCAGCGAGTTGAAATCGCCATGCACGAGCATCGAGAACGCGGCTTTAAAATTTTCCACTTCGCTACCATCCACGCCCGCGCCTTTTTTGCGCTTTGACGCGCCGTCGTACAAGAGGTCAGAATACCATACGCCGACCGCATTGGGTTTTGCGCCGAGCAGTTCGGTCAAACCCGTGAGCGTTTCTTTGTAATAATCTTTTTTCTGTTTGCCTGCGCCGTGTACGAATACGATAACTTTGGACATGAAATTCAGAAGAGGAAGGGAGATTAGCGTCAATGGCTCACTTTTCTCACTTTCCTCCTCGCTCCTCACTTTTTGGGTTCCGCAAAAAAGAAACGATGCGCCGCGCGCATACAACGGTCTTGGACGACAAGCAATCCCGCCTCTTCGGCGCGCACCGCGGCTTGTTCATTCCGCACGCCTTCTTGCATCCAAATCACTTTGGCGCCAATTGCAATCGCCTCTTGCGCAACGGGTAACACATATTCCGAACGCAAAAAAATTTGCACAGTATCAATTTGAATGTCGCGCGGAATGGTGGATAAATTGGGATATGCTTTTTCGCCTAAAATTTCTTGCGCGTTCGGATTGATGGGCACAATTTTGTAACCATGTTCTTGCAAATATTTTGGCACATCATGACTCGGACGGTCTGCGCGCGTGGACATGCCGACGACGGCAACCGTTTTCGTATCGAGCAAAATTTGTTTGACTTGGACGGGACTCATGCAGGAATGAGGCACGAGGACTGAGGACTGAGTGAGGCGGAAAACAAGTGCACGCTCAGTCCTCAGCACTCATTGCTTTTGACTTTGATTAAATGGCAGTGCGATTTTGAAACAGGTATATCCGGGCTTGGACTCGACGGTGATGCGTCCGTGATGTTTCAAGACGATAATGTTGTACGAAATGTGCAGACCCAAGCCGGTGCCTTTACCCACAGGTTTCGTTGTAAAGAACGCCTCAAAAATGCGCGATTGAATTTCGGGTGGAATGCCCGGACCATTGTCACAAATCTCGACGCACAAGTTGTCGGGTTCGGGATAGGTGCAGAGCGTGAGTTCGCCTTCGCCTTTCATCGCATCAATCGCGTTATCAATAATGTTCGTCCACACCTGATTCAATTCGCTCGCGTACGCCTCAATCTTTGGCAGATTGCGCGTGTAGTTGCGATTGATCGTGATACCTTGTTTCCATTTGTTGCGTAAAATCGTCAGCGTATTTTCCAGACCATCGTGAATGTCAATTTCTTGCAGCGGCGCTTGGTCAAGGTACGAATACTCTTTCATCGCTTTGACGATATTGGAGATGCGTTCCGCGCTTTCGGAAATTTCGCTCAAGAGAGAAATGCTTGCGCCGCGCGCGGCTGCCCACTCCACCACACAGGGCAGGATAGTTTCATCAAAGAGTGAATCCCACTGTTCCAATTTCTCGCGCGTAAAGCCCAACGCGACCAAACGCGGCGCGACTTCCCACGGTTCGGGAATGTTGTGCGCGTCGAGCCAATCTTGAATTTCAGTTTCATAATCGGAACGCGTGATGGCATCCAGCGTTTGCGCGGACTGCGCGTTTTCGTCAATCTGCGCGCGCAAATTTTTCAACGCTTCCGATTGTGCGGGTGGAACATCCAGCCCATCGAGGCGAATCGTCAACTCTTCAAGCCGAGTTAAATCTTCGCGCAATTGCGATGCACCGCGTTTTACTGCCGCCGCCGGATTGTTCAATTCGTGCGCGATGCCTGCCGCCAATGTGCCGAGCGACGCCATCTTTTCGCGCTGCTGCAATGTCGCATTCGTGGAGCGCAAACGCTGTCCGAACGTTTTCAAAATCGCACGCGCGGAGCTCGGACTCCAGTCCAAAAGTGCCATGAACATTTCCTGGTCAATGCGCATCACGCGCGCATTCGTCAACGCCATCACCGATGCGGAACGCGGAGCTTGGTCCACCACCGCCATTTCGCCAATCACTTCGCTCGGTCCGCGTTCTGCCAACACCACTTCTGCATCGCCGGTTTTCTTGCGAACTTGAAATTTGCCTTCCGAGACGATATACATCGAATCACCAATCTCACCTTCGTGCATGAGATAGTCGCCCGGTTTCAAGGTGAGCTCTTCGCTCATCGCCAAAAGGCGTTCGACCGCATAATCGTCGAGACCGGAAAAAAGAGGAATCGCGCGGAGAAAGTCGTTCATGAAAAAGTAGTGGGCGTCAAGAGACAGTAGCAAAGTTACGTTGCGGCTTCGACGCGGATTTCTTTTAAAATTTCTGAAACCTCTTGCTCTGATTCGATATGTCGCGTCAACACCTGCGCTGTCTTTTCCAGAACGCGGTCAGCAAAGAGCTTGGATAAATCGTCGCGCAAGCTCTGTCCGATGTAGAATTTAACCAACGCTTCTACAGACATGTCGCGTGAAGCAGCAACTTGTTCAAGCGACGCGAGAACATCGGTTGGAACAGCTATCGCCATTTCTCGGCTGGGACGTTCGCGCAAGCGCAATTCAAATCCTTCTTCCGTCAAAAGGTCATTTTGCATCTTCATATTTTTTTCTTTCTGCGCGTGTTACAGGACGCGAAGAAAGAATTCGTGTGCCTTGTGTCCGTTCCATGTAAACGGCAAGCAAAAGCCGATTTGAAAATGAATAACCAATAATGAAATCCCGAACTTCATCAGCTGTATCGAGAGAAACATCACCGGTCTGATAAAACGGGTCAAAGAAAACTTCAGCTGCTTCTTGAAACGTTACTCCGTGCTTGACCACATTGCTCGCGGCTTTTTCGCTATCCCATTCAAACTCGCGCCCTTGAATCTGATAGGTCACATCCATGTCGCATCAAACCGTCGTTAGATATTCATGCACCATTGAAATCGCGGTGCTGCCTTCGCCGACGGCGGCGGCGACGCGATTGCGCGCGCCGAAACGCACATCACCTGCCGCGAACACGCCGGGGATATTCGTTTCTAACAGCATCGGCTCGCGCGTCAGTTTCCATTCGGGCGGCAACTTTCCATTTTCATCTTTGAGCGCCGTCCCGGTCAGCAGATTCCCTTTGGGTGAAAGCCGCAATAGCTCGCGCGCAAATTCCGTGCGCGGACGTTGCCCGATAAAAACAAATAATCCCGCGCCTTGCAACGTTTCTTCGATTCCGGTTTTGCGGTCGCAAATGGTCACCGCTTCAAAGTTTTCGGTGCCGTGCAGCGAAATCAAATCTACGCCGAGTCGTACCTCAAGATTAGGGGTCGCGTACAACGCGTCCGTGAGATACTGTGATGTGTTCAAGATACTGCGGACAAGCACAGTCACTTTTTTGCAATAGCGCGCGAGAAAGAGCGCGTTTTGTGCTGCCGAATTGGCGCCGCCGACCACGAAAACTTCTTGGTCTTTGAAAAACAGCGCTTCGGTGTATGCCGCGCCGTAATACACACCTTTGCCGGTGAGTTCTACCGCGCCCGGAATATCCAAAATGTGGAATGACGCGCCGGTGGTAATCAACACCGCTTTCGAAACAATTTCCGTGCCGTCACTCAACACCAAAATGCGGTACGGGTCCTGCACACGCAAACTTTCAACTTGCTGCGTCGCCAAAATTTCTGTGCCAAAACGTTGTGCCTGCGTTAACGCGCGTCGCGTCAAATCCAAGCCCGACAAACCCGCAGGAAAGCCCAAATAATTTTCAATTTTTGGACTGCTGCCCGCCTGTCCGCCCGGTGCTTCGCGTTCGATGACAATCGTTTTCAATCCTTCGGAGGATGCATACACCGCGGCGGCAAGTCCCGCGGGTCCACTGCCTACAATCGCCAAATCGTACACCTCGCGCGCGGGGCGCGTTTGCAGACCAATTTTTTCCGCGAGTTGGCGTGTTGTGGGTTCTGCCATAAACGAGCCATCGGGGAAAAAAATTGTCGGAATGATTACTTGTCCGTTCAACGCGCCTTCGACGAGCAAACGCGCTTTGGCATCTTTTTCGATGTCGAGAAATTGGTATGGCACTTGATAGCGCGCGAAAAATTCTTTTGCCTCGTGACACGCTTGTGACCACTGCGTTCCCGCAATGCGAATGCCTTCGTACTCGATGCGCGCGGAGGAATTCCAATCGGCAAGCAGGTCGTCAATGATTGGATACAAGCGCTCCTCGGGCGGGTCCCACGGTTTCAATAAATAATAATCGAGTCCGACTTGATTGATGCTGCTAATGGCGGCTTCAGTGTCCGCGTACGCGGTGAGCAAAACTTTTTTCGCTTCGGGAAAAATTTCGCGCGCCTCTTTTAAAAAATCGGTACCCGTCATGCGCGGCATCCGTTGGTCAACCAGAAAGAGCGCGACGACTTCGCCGCGCTGCTGCAATTTTTGCGCGGCATCCAACGCGGTCGCGCCCGAATCGGCGCGCACGATTTTATATTCTTTCGCGTAACGTGGATTCAAATCACGATACACCGCGTTGAGGACAGCGGGCTCGTCGTCGGCAATAAGGATGTTGGGCTTGGGCATGGTTGGAGTAGCAAGTAGCAGGTAGTAGGCAGTAGGGACGTGCGAACCCCTGATACCTACTACTTGCTACCTGTTCCCTATTTTACCATCTTTTCCATCATCAAGAGTTCCTCGCGTCCCTTGCGCGGCTTGACGGAATCGTGTGGAAATTCGCGGTGCAAGAGTTTCATGCCGCGTTGTTTCATTAAGCCAATTAATTCGTCCGCGTTTACGGCGAATGGCGGACCGCCAACATGCGCGTCAATCGGAAACGCGAGCGCAATATATTTTCCGCCGCGTTTCAATACGCGCGCAATCGTGTCGGCATATTCCGCGCGTCGCATGGGGTCAATCGCGCAAAAGCACGTGTATTCCAAAACGTAATCGAACGCTGCGTCAAACGCTTGTGGCAATTGAAAAAAATCTTGGTGCAAAATTTCATGCCGCGACGCGTCATCCATCAATGCGCGCATCGCATCCGCCGCGTCGCGCGCAAAATCCACCGCGACCACCTCGAACCCATGCCGCGCAAATTCGCGCGCATCATGTCCGCGTCCCGCGCCCGGCACCAACATTTTTCCCGGCGCGAACTTTTTTTCGCGCAACACGCGTTGAAACACAGGCGTCGGCGTTCCCATATCCCAGCCCGCCGTCCCGCGTTGGTAATCGAGTTCCCATTTGGAAGGATGATTGACGTTGTTGTTCATCTCTAAAACAAAGTTCCTTGCTGCGACGCCGCGTCTTTTTCTTTTTCAATCTCATACGTGTAAATCTCATCCGCCAACACATCAAAATCCACCGACTCTACTTCCAAACGCCGCGCGCCGCCTTTCAACAAACCTTCCGTCCCTTCGCTGCCGGGAATCGCATACACCAATCGCCTTTGCTTGCGCGCGCGTTCTGCCGTATCCATACTGCCGCTTTTTGAACTCGCTTCCACCACAATCACCGCGCGGCTCAAACCGCTAATCAATCTGTCGCGCGCCATCAATTGCGGACCGCGCGGCGGCGCGTTTGGCATCAATTCCGAAATGAGCGCGCCGTGCGACGCGATACGCGCGGCGAGTTCCACATTTTCGCGCGGATGAATCATGCGAATCCCCGAACCCAATACCGCAATCGTTCTACCATCTTCCGCGTCCAACGCGCCCACATGCGCCGCCGTATCAATTCCCAACGCCAGCCCGCTCACCACGCACAACCCGCGCAGTGCCAATTCACGCGCCAACGTACTAGCGATTTCAATCGCTCCTTCCGACGCCGCGCGCGTGCCCACAATCGCCACCGCGTTTTCATCGCTCTTTTTTATCGCGCCGCGCACAAACAAAATGATCGGCGCGTCTTTTAATTCGCGCAATTGTTTTGGAAAGCGCGCGTCGTCCCACGTGAGCAAATCAATTTCATCTTCCGCCAGCGTGTAAATTTCCTCCTCGAATTTTTCGGGATGCAGCGCGCGCAAATTTTCAACCATCGTTCCCGTCACGCGCGGAATTTCCAACAACTGTTCATCCGTCGCATCGAAAATAGATTCGACATCGCCGAATTGTTCAATCATTTTTTTCGCCGTCGCGCCGCCGAGACCGGAAAGCGACGCGAGCGCGAGCCAGTGGGATTTGGACATGAAAAAACTTTAATTCATTCAAAAAAATTTTCACAGAAAATTTTTTGAATGAATTGGATACTTTATCTGTCGGTATGAATCGTTTTCGTCAATGTCAACACAACAATACTGGCCGCGTCGCCGCGCTGCAACACACGCGCCGCTTCTTGCAACGTCGCGCCCGAATCGTACAAATCATCTACCAACAAAATATGTTTGCCGCGCACATCGCCTTTTGACGCGAATGCGCCGCGCACGTTGGATTGTTTTTGCGCGAGGGCAATCATTTCCTTTTGCTGCTTTGTTGCGCGTGTTTTGACGAGTACGTCAAGCAGCGCGGGAATTTTCAATTCTTGCGCCAATGCGCGCGCCAAATTTCCCACCGGGTCAAACTCGCGCGGCGTCGAAGGCGGCACGGGAATCACCGCATCGAATTTCGGCAAACCGTTTTGCGCGCGCAATAATTCCGCCCAACGCGATGCGAGTTCGCGCGCGAGGTTTCGTTCGTCGCGATACTTGTAACGAAACGCGAGGTCGCCCACCACACCGCGATTTTGTGTTTCGCCGTCAAAGCGCGAATGAAAATCCAATGCCCAGCCCGCACGCCATGGTCCATACAACGCGCGGGTATGCGGCTGCGCGAGAAATTCGTCAATTGCGTCGTCGGGCGGTGGAGGTTGGAGACTGGAGATTGGAGATTGGGGCTTTGGTGATTGGGTGATTGGGTGATTGGACGATTGCGCAGTGAGTTTTAAAACGTGTTGGCCATATTTTTCGACGCGCGTATTGCCGATGCCTTTGATGGTCAACAATGCTTGAGGCGAATTCGGTTTCCACGCGGCGAGCTCGTGCAGCGTTTCGTCGGAAAAAACAACATACGGCGGAACTTTTTCTTGACGCGCTTGCTCCATTCGCCACGCGCGCAATTTTCCAAACAGCGCGTCATCTTCGGGCGGACGTTCGGCGATGGGTTTGGGCGCGGGTAAGGTTGTTGGTGGTGTTTCACCGCGTTCCCACAGCCACGCGTTCGCCACGCAGCGAATCACGCCGTAATCAATCTCTTCGGGCAAACGCGCCTTTATGGGCGCGAGATATTGCGCGGAACCAACCGCATCAATCGCCGCGCGAATTTGGTTTTGCAAGGGCTGCGGCACGACGCGATTAATGTCCACCTGTCCTTGCGCGATGAGTTGTGCGAGGTGTGAATAAATTGTTCCAACTGTCAACCCGCGCTGCGCGGCGATTTGTTCGGGCGATAATCCTTGCAACAACAATTGTCCGCTCAACGCGACGGTGCCGCCCGCTTCGCGTTCCGCATACGCGCGCGCGAGTGTACTTGGTTGAGGCGCGCGAATGTTTGTTTGAATTGCCGCACGTGTTTTCAACGCGTGTTCGCCGCGCGGCGTGAGTTGAAGCGTTGGATATTCGCCGCCGACTTGTTTCAAGTATCCGTCGTCAAACAATTGTTGGAGCAAATTTTCCAAATCGCTTTTGCGTAACGCCATCAATTTTCCGTAATGCGGCGATTTCACAAAGAACTGTACATCTTTGGCTTTTGAACCTTTCAAAATATCCGCGAGTTTGCCTTTGCCGATTTTGCGTTGAAACGCTTGCGCGGCTTCCAAAACGGTGAGGGGAATCTGTTCCGCGTCCGTCGTCGCGGCACGCATTGTTTTTTGTTCGTCGCGCAATTCCGCGCGCGCGACATCATTGTCGCAGCACAGCGGCGCGGTCGCGTCACCCGTGTCGCCAAAGTAATCGAGAATGACGCGGCGGCGGCACGCGTTCGTTTCTGCATACGAAACGATTTTTCCGAGCAAGCGGCGTTTGTGATTTTTGCGCGCTTCCACTTGATTGGAAATGTCGCGCAGAATTTTTTCATTCAACGGTTCGACATGCACGCGCATCACGCCAAATTCATCATACGGTTCGCGTCGAATCAACCCGCCCGCTTCTAATTGTTCCAGCGCGACTTTGACTGTCGTTTCGCGCAGCCCCAAAATCTGTTCCACATTCACCAAGCTGATTTGCCGATGTTTGGCAAGATGCTGATGCACTGCACGCAAATCTTTTTCACCGGGCGAATCGTTGGCAATAAATGATTCATGCAGCGCGGAATCTTTGGGTGAATAAATCAACGTCGCGCGCGCGGGTAAGCCATCGCGTCCCGCGCGTCCCGCTTCTTGATAGTATGCTTCGAGCGTACCGGGCATCGTGTAATGCAAAACGAAACGCACGTCGGGACGGTCAATGCCCATGCCGAACGCGTTGGTTGCGACGACGAGCGGCAAATCGCCTGCCATGAACGTATCTTGAATCGCCGCGCGCGTGTCGTTCTCCAATCCCGCGTGATAATGCTGCGCGGGCAATTTGCAAACTTGCCGAACGAACTCGGCAACTTCTTCCGCGTCGCGACGCGTTCCTGCGTAAATAATGCCTCCGCCTTTTGCGGAGGACGCGCCTTGAACGTTTGATAAAAATTCGCGCGTCAATTGCAATTTCGTTTTTACATCGGGCGCGTTCAAAACTTCCAAATACAAATTTTCGCGATTGAATCCCGTCACCAATTTTTCCGCGTGTTCGAGTCCGAGCATTTTGATAATGTCGTCTTGAACGCGGGTTGTCGCCGTCGCGGTGAGCGCGAGCGTGGCGGGCGGATTAAACTCGCGGCGCGCGTCGGCGATACGTAAATAGTCGGGGCGAAAATCGTGACCCCACTGCGAAAGACAATGCGCTTCGTCAATCGCCAGCAAACTCAATTGCGCGCGTTTCAATGCGCCGCGAAAATTTCCGCTTTGCAAACGTTCGGGCGCGACGAGAACGATTTTGTATTGACTGCGCGCGAGCGCGTCGAGACGTTTGTCTTGTTCGGAAACCGTGAGCGTGGAATTGATGAATGTGGCAGAGATACCGCGTCGCGTCAACGAATCGGTCTGGTCTTTCATCAACGCAACGAGTGGAGAAATCACCAACGCGGTGCCGTCTTGCACGAGCGCGGCGATTTGATAAATCAGCGATTTGCCCGAACCCGTTGGCATGACGACGAGGGTGTCGCGTTTTGCCAAAACATGACGCAGCGCGTCAAGTTGCCCGGGGCGAAACGCGGGGTAGGAAAAATATTTTTCGAGCGCGGCGCGGAGCGCGGCGTCGTCAATGGAAGTGGACACGCGGGGTATTTTCTATGAAATGGGAGGGAAATTCAAGCGCGTGATTATTTTTTTTACTTGAATCGCTCCAGTACTTTTTCCACGATGGTTATGAAATCTACCTGTGGAACATCGAGCGCGGAAATTCGTTCGCGTTTTGATTTTGTGTCGCGATGCAAGTGATGCGGATGCGTTGCGATTTCGGGATGATGCGGCGCGTCGTCGTACTGAAAGATACGGTTGCCTTGCGCGTCGAAATAAATGTAAGCGTAATCAAACTCGCGCACGGTTTGCGAGTCATCCAAGCGAGCGCGAACAAATAATTGGGAGCCGTCACGGAAAACAAGCACTGCTTTGATGCGCTCCCGAATAACGGTCTCGTCTTCATCGGGATAAACAAAAGCGGAATGTTCGGGGTCAAGGTCGTCCAAACAATCCGCCAGATAACTTGTGACCCGCCAATAGTAGGCAGTCAGTTTACCGTTTGCCATTGGCAATCTTTTGTTTTAGGCGCAAATACGCGCCATACTCGACGCGCCAATCGAAATAGTCAACCTCATCCTCATCAATCTCGGCGGCTTGAAACTTGCGATAAAACTCTGCGGACGACATTTTGTATTTCTTTTCGTAGCGTCGCAGAGTGCGTCGGACCTCTGCGAGATGCTGAGCTAACGTCTTGCGCGGTTTTTGGGGCAGCCGAGTTCCAAATTTGCGGAGCGCGTGTAAGCGGTCTATCTCCGCCTCCGGCAAAACGGCGACAACCAAATTCGCGTCCTCTACACGAATTTCTACAGGTACAGACGAACGCTTGGCGCGCGCAACGAGTTGCGCAACGGTGGTCTCGGATTCGGGAAAAGACAAAGTGCGTGACATGTTTGAAATTCCTTTCACGCAGCAATTTTAATAGATTACGAGGACGTTGGCAATTGACCGCGCGTTAACGCGGCGAAATCTATTTTGGCGGAAGGCACTACAGTGGCTTTGAGCGTTTTCTTTATTTCCGCGAGCGCTTGTTCATTTTCGCGCAGTGTGTTGGAGGCGATGCAATCCGAAGGAATGATAATGTTGTAGTCGCGCATGTACACGTCCATGGCGGAATGGAGAATGCACATGTTGCCCGCGACGCCGGTGAGGATGAGTGTCTTTACTTGCAGGTACGAGAGCAAGAGTTCGAGCGGCGTGGCAAAGAATGCAGAGAGTTTTGGTTTGAGGACAAAATAATCATCGCGTTCGGGTTTGAGCAAGCGAATAACGGGCGCGCCGCGTGTTTTGCCGCGCAGTGATTCGCGAATCAATTTCCGAAAATCGGAACGCCATCTCCCAAAATTGTCGTTGACGTAAATGACGGGAATTTTTTCCGCACGCGCACGCTGTTTCAATTTCGCCAAACGCTTTGCCATCGGCAGCGCGTGTTTGAATAATTTTTCGCCGTCCTCCCAATCCATGTCGTTGATGACGTCAATCATCAACAACGCGACAGGCGATTTGTCGGGGACGCTGCCGTGAAGGTCAGGATTTTTTGCAGGCATAACGTTACGCGCGCACTCTTACCACATCCAACAACTCTGCCACGACTTCGTACCTTCCGAACGCGGGCATGATGTACACGCCTTGCGCGAATTCGAGCAACTCGCTCCACAACTCTTGTGCGATGTTCAAACCTTCCGCGCGTCCGTTGTCGCCCGCGCGGCGCATCCGTTCGCGGATTTCATCGGTGAGCGTGATACCGGGAACTTCATTGTGCAAAAATTCCGCATGACGTGAACTTGCGAGCGGCAGAACGCCCGCGAGAATCGGCAACTCTAATTTTCCGTATTCGTCTGTATAGCGTTTGAAAAATTCGCGTGCGATGCGCGGTTCATAAATCGGCTGCGTCAAACAAAAATCTGCGCCCGCCTCTATTTTTTTACGAAGTGTTTTGATTTCACGCGCGACATCACGCGTGCCGGGGTCGCACGCAACGCCAGCAGTGAACGAACACGGGGCACCGATGGACGTTCCCGCGTGGTCAATGCCTTGATTGAAATGCTGCTTGATGAGTTTCACCAGACCCGACGGCACCACATCATACGCGTCCGTCGCTTGCGGATAATCACCGGTTGCCACGGGGTCGCCCATGCACGCGAAAATGTTTCGCACGCGCAGCGCGTGAGCCGCCATTAAATCGCCATGCACGCGCAAAAGATTTCTGCCGCGCACGGGAAAATGCAAAACACTTTCCGCGCCGACTTCGGTTTGAATGAGATGCGCCACTGCCCACGCGCTCATTCGCATTTGCGCGCGCGGCGAATCGGCAACGTTAATCACATCCGCGCCCGCTTGTTTCAAAATCATTGCGCCCGCGAGAACTGCGTCGGGATTGAAGCCGCGCGGCGGGTCCATTTCGACACTGACCACGAAATGTCCCGCATCCAATTTTTGCTGCAAGTGTGTGGGCGGTTCCTGCGCGATGGGTTTTAATTCTTTTTCGCTTGACGCGATGGATGTGATGCGCGTGCGTTTTTTTGCGGTGCGCGCGTACGCGTCGAGCGCGAGACGCATGTTGCGAATATGCTGTGGGGTGGTGCCGCAGCAGCCGCCGATGAGATTCACACCCGCTTCCGCGAAACGCCGCGCGTAATCGCCAAAATAATCGGGCGTCGCGGGATAAAAAATTCTGCCGCCGCTCGCTTCGGGAAAACCCGCGTTCGGCTGCGCGGAAAAATAAATCATGCCCGGACGACGCGGGTCGTCGCGGACGGTGTGAATGATTTGCTCGATGACGGGCAGCACGCGCGCGGGACCGACAGAACAGTTGACGCCGATGACATTAACTTTTAGCGCGGCGAGTGCGTGCGCGACTTGGACAGGCGTATAGCCGTAGGTTGTCACGCCATCGTTCGTGAATGTCATTTGCGCGATGATGGGGATGGGCAATTCATATGCGGCGCCTATATCTTGCGCGGCGCGAATCGCTTCGGTGATTTCTTGGAGATTGCCAAATGTTTCAAAAATGAGCGCGTCGGGTTCGGCGGAAATGAGCGCGGCGAGTTGTTCGCGGAACGCGGCGTATGCTTCTTGGCGCGAAATGGAACCGACAGGCGCGAGTTGTACGCCGAGCGGTCCAACCGACGCGACGACGAACGCGCTCTTGCCCGACGCGTTCACTGCCGCGCGTGCGAGATGGACGCCCGTCGCGTTGATTTCGGAAACGCGATTTTCTAAACCATGTTCCTGCAGTTTGAAACGATTTGCGCCGAACGTGTTGGTCTCGATGACTTCTGCGCCCGCGCGTAAATACTCTTCGTGCAGTTCTTGGACGAGCGCGGGTTGTTCCAAATTCAACGCGTCAAAGCATTGTTCGAACGCGACGCCGTGTGCGTACAACAATGTGCCGGTTGCGCCGTCACAAAGCAGTGGAGATTGGGCGAGGCGGGTGAGAAAATTGTCGGGCATGATTATTTCCACACAAACGTCCTTGTCCCGCTCGGCGGACTGACCGCGCAGGGTTGCGTCGCGTCGGGCGAGGCAGGACCGCAGCCGATGCTGCGAACGACAATGACGTACCACGTGTATTCGGTGTTTGGAATTCCTGATGGAGATGCATCGAGGCGCAGTGATGTTGCACGTCCTGCGTCGAACGCGCGCGTGATTTCGTTTTCACCGTTACTGTAACGCAACGAAATAATATACGAAGCGGAATCGGGCAGCACGCCGACAGCAGTCCATTGAAAAATGACGCTGCCGTTCATTTGCGCGTTCGCGCCGGGCGAAAGGAGCGCGGGGGCGTTATACGTGTACTGCGGCGTTGGCGTGATGGTGCGTTCGATATTGCGCGTGGGGGTGAAGGTGGGAGTCCACGCGCCGACGGGAATCGTAATCGCTTGTCCCACGCGAATTGTCGTGTTTGACATTTTGTTGACCGTCATAATTGCTTCGACGGTGGTGCTGAACGCTTTGGAAATAGTGCCAAGATTGTCACCCGACTGGACGTAATAAACAACAACCCCCGCTGTGGGCGTGGGGGTTGTGGCTTGAGCGGTTGATTGAGTTGGCTGAAACGCAATCAGCGTTGGTGTATTGAACGCGGAACTTGTTTCCGTCGCGGTGGCTGTTGGCGGCGCGTTCGTGATTTGTGCGATAGCGCCCGGCTTGGGTGTAGGCGTTGGCTGTGGAATCAATAGCTTGTCGCCGACGTGAATCAAATCGCTGCTCAAATTATTCGCATCGCGGATTTGGTCAACCGTTACGTTGAATTTGTCGGCAATGGTGAGCAGTACGTCGCCGCTTTTTACAATGTACTCGACCATGTACGGTGTGGGACGACGCGTTGGCGTAGCGGTGTTGGCTTCGGGTGTGGCAGTGATGACAATGACGTTGGTGGGGCGCGGCGTGCGCGTGCGCGTGGTTGTTGTGGGAACAGCGGACGCGATTGGATTCGGGATGCCGGAAAAGAATAACAAAAGTCCGGCAACAAGGGCGACGACTGCGACTGCACCGACGACCAGCCAGGGTGAAAAACTATTTTCTTCGCCGAGATGCGCCGGAACGCGCTGTACCATACGCTCAATGCGCCATGGTTCAGGGGGTTTGTTGCGCGGGCGATTGGAAGGGCGGTTACTTGACATGAAACGTTCTAGCTGGCAAAGCGATACCCTTGACCGCGCACCGTGAGGAGATAAATCGGATTGGATGGGTCGGCTTCAATTTTTTCGCGCAGGCGTCGAATCGCCACATCCACCAAATTGGTCTTGCCAAAATAATCATAGCCCCACACATCGCGCAGCAGGGTTTCGCGTTCGAGCAAGCGTCCCGCGTGCATCATCATGTAATGCAACAATTCCAATTCAATCGGGGTCAGCGAAACTTCGTTCGCGCCGATGCGCGCCGTGCCGCGATCCAAATCGAGCGAAACGTCACCGTGAGTTTGCACGCGCGCGGAATTTTCCGGCGCTTTGAGGCGCGCCACACGCGTCAATGCCGCATTCACGCGCGCCAACACTTCTTTTAACTCGAACGGTTTGGTAATGTAATCGTCCGCGCCGAGTTCAAGCCCCTTTACGACGTTTTCGGTGTCGGTCAACGCCGAGAGCATAATAATCGGCACAGGTGAAATGGCGCGCACATCGCGCAGCATGTCGAAACCGTCGCGCTGCGGCATCATCACGTCGAGCAGGATGAGGTCAACGGGATTGCTGCGAAACACTTTTTCGCCCTGCAAGCCGTTCGGTGCAGTGACAACGGCAAATTCCGCGCGTTCGAGCGCAGTGCGGATTAAATCAACCAGTTTGGGGTCGTCGTCAACGACGAGAATGCGTTTGCGTTGTTCCATAGAACGTCAATATGCGCGAGCGAGTCCATCTACGCGGCTCGGTGATTCTAGCATAGGTTCAAGAAATGCCAAATGCCCAATGCAAAATTAGATTGTACGTGTACGCCAGAGAAAGAGACAAAGGGAAACAAGCGCAATGAAAGAAACGAATGCGCCAACGACGCGCGGCATGGTAGTCCCCCAACGCGTTGTGACAAGGTGCGTGCCTGCCGGAACATGGAGCGTGATTAAACCTTGCTCTCCATACGGCTCAATTGCCGCCGCGTTACCGTCCACTGTTGCCGTCCAGCCGGGAAAGTAGCGCGTGTAAAACTGAATCCGCGCGGGCGAATTCGCAATGACGCGCACGGTATCGCCCGACGCGCGGCGTTCGAGCAATTCAATTATTGCCTCTCCCTCAAGGACGATGGCTTTGCTCGTGATGTTCCCCGCGTTGTATTGTTCCACGAGCGGAGAATCTTGCGGACGTGCCTGCACCCAAATCGTATCACCCAACAATTCGCGGTCCTTGACCTGAAAATTCATCAGTGTGTTCCACGTAAATTGCGTTTCGGTGTACTGCGGACGCGCATACGGAAACATGGCGAACGCAAGGAGCAGCGAGAGTAATAACGCCGCGCGGAATGTGTCACTTGATGAAAGTGTACGTAACGACGCGCCCGCGAGAAATGCCAACGCGAACGCGCTGACGAACAACACGCGCCAAGGAAATTGTGTGAACGCGACGATAGGCGCGGCGAGTTCCCACAACGGCGTCGAAGGCGCGAGCATGACAAACACCGCGACCAATGTTACCAGCGCGAAATAGAAAATTTGCGCGCTGATTTTTTCCCCGCGTTTGAGTGCGAATAGCGCAATGATGCTCAAGAACAAGGGCATGATTCCCAATTGCAGCGAAAATTGGTCATTGCCGTTGATGCCCGCGTAACCGTAACCCCAAAACGACGAAACCAATTGCGACGGATTGACAAAGTGCAAACGAAAATTGAAAAAGCCGCCGATGAGTGGGTCACTCGTAAGATACCGTTGTTCCAAAAGAATGGGCAAAAAGAAAACCGCTGCAAGCGCGACGCCCCAGAGAATCGCGATGGTTGCGCGGATGAATGATGAAGTGGTGAAGAGGTGAACGGGTGAACGGGTGAAGGGGTGATTGGGTGAAGGGGTGATTGGGTGATTGGGTGATTGAGCGATTCGTCGTTCGTCGTACCACAGCACCAACATGTACCCCGCAATGACCGGCGAAAATAGCACCGTCATCTGCACATGCGTCAACAACATTGCGCCGTATGCTAACGCGGTGAGCGGGATATAGAACACGCGGTGCGTGGAATAAATTTGATAGATGCCCCACAGAATGAATGGCGGAAAGACGAACGCGAGAAATTCGGGCATTGCCCCGCGCACGTACAAATCAACAATGTGGTACGGCGCGAACAGGTACGCGATTGCTGCAACAAGTCCCGCGTCTTTATTCATCACGCGCGACGCAAACAAATACATGCCCAACGCGCTCGCAAACCAACCAACCGCTTCAATCGCTTTGATGCTTGACGGAAGGTCGAATCCGAGCAAATGAAAAAATTCCGCGCCATAGTACGGCAGCGGCGCAAGAATTAACCATAAGGGATAGCCGTATCCGAAAACCATATCTGCCGCCCAGCGCGGATACAACGCGCCGTCGCGGAACGCGGCATCGAACATTTGCATAAAATACACGCTGTGGCGCGCGTCATGCGCGAACATGAAATAACCGGGGGCAGTCAGAGGCGCGGCGAGGATGGTCGCAAACGCAAGAAGGACAAACAGATGGGGCGAGAAAAATTTTGGGCGCATGAGAAAAATGTTTGCCAAATAAAAAATCAAAATTTACTGCGTAAATTTTGATTTTTTATTTGGGTTTTCTCGACGCGCGTTGAAAACAAATAGAGCAAGGGCAATGAAGAGTGAGATTCCTGACAGGACTGTTCCCACCGTGCGCGGCATCGTATCTTCAAAGCGCAACCACAAACCATGTTCCCCTTGTGGAATTGTTAGCTTGATTCGTCCGTATGGCGGTTCAATTTCAATCGGCAGCTCGCGCACAATTTCCGTCGAACGCGAAGGAGTTAGATACGCGCGCCAGCCGGGGTACATTTGCACATTAAACACGATTGTCACATCACTGTTCGGTGCGTTGTAATCTACGCGTTCGCCGTTCACGCGCAATGAGGTTGATGTGACGCGAATAAAGAGCCAATCGGGAACCGTACTAAAATCAATTTTCGTGCGAACATTTTTTCCCGCGACATAATTGTCCGCGAGCGGAGACCAACGCGGCTGCTCATTTGCATACACTGTTGTTCCCGTCATTTCGTTCGCGGAATTTTCAAACGCCATCAAACCCGCCAGCCCTACAGGACCTTCTTTGGGTTCAAGAATGTTTTGCGCAGTGATGTACGGATAACTGCCAAGCAGGACGAGCGCGGAGAGAGCGATGAGGGGCAGTTTGAAGGTTGAGGGTTGAAGGCTGTTGATTCGTTCGTCGTTCGTCGTTCGTCGTTCGTCGTCTAGCAGCATCACGCTTCCGCCAACTATCGAAAACGAAACCATTGTGAGCGTGAGCAAGCGCCACGGAAATTGCGCGACGCTCGCGAGACCAAACGTTTTCCACGCGGGCAGTGAAATTTCAAACATCAAAAAGACGACGACGAGCGATAAAAGGAAAAAGAAAAGTGTATAGGCGCGCTTGTCATCAGGATTTTTTGCAATCACAAATAGCGACAAGAAAAAGAGAATGATTGGCACGACACCAATTTGAAAAGACAAACCATCCGTCGGTCCCAAATTGCTGATGCCAAAACCCCACAACGGACTGAACAATTGATACAGTTCGACGAAATGGTCTTGATAGTTGTAATAATTTTGCGTCCACTGTGCGACATTGATGAAACGATATTCGAGGACGAGCGGCAGCATAAAAATCATGGTGAGACCGAGACCGAGCGCGAGTCCAACAATGGTCGGCAATGCCGCACGAACCATTTCTTTTAACAAATTCACCAAACCATTTTTGCCAAAATAACGCGGCTGTAAATTTTGATTCACGCGGAAAAAGACAAAGAGCATCCACGCGCCGAGAACGAGCGAAAACAACAACGCGATGCCATTGTGCGCAAACACCATGCCCGCGTACGCGGACGCGGCAAACAAGACGCTGCGGATTGTCCGCGTCGAAATCGTTTCATAGAATGCCCACAGTGTCAGCGGCAAAAAAACGAGCGCGACGGATTCTGCCAATGCTGCGCGCACATACACATCAATCAAGTGATACGGCATGAACACGTACAACATGCCCGCGAGAAATGCTGCTGTGCGGCTTTCAAAAACGCGTTTGACAAAACCGTACATCGCCAAGCCCGACAACACCCACGCCAACGCAAAAACAATTTTTACGCTCGTGACAAAATCGAAACCGATGAGATGGAAAATTTCGCCAATGTAAAACGCGAGCGGTCCATAAATGTTAAAGAGCGGATAACCGTAACCATACGTCATGTCGGGAAACCAGCGCGGATACCACACGCCGTCCGTGAACACGCGGTCAAATTCAAACAAAAAATAAACCGAATGACGCGCGTCGTGCGCGCCCCAAAAATAACCGGTCTGCAACATCGGTCCCAACGCCAACAGCGAAAGCGCCGCGAGCGCGACAGCGTAATAATCTGCCCGCACGCGAATGCCGACGCGCGCGAGCAAACGACGAACGGCTTCAAGTCCGCTGTCGTTCGTTGTGCGATTGATGGTAATCGCCGGCGCGAAATTATTGATTTTCATCAATCCGAATTTCCGTTGCGCCCGTCTCTGTCACCGCGCGCTCGCCCGTTGTAGTTTGATACATTCCCAATTCCAAATGATACCCTTCGTTCGGACCCGCCAAATCAATTTGTACGGTGTGCGTGTCGGAATAGACGCGCGACGGAATCATTTTCAACGTCGAGAGCGTACCGCCTTGCGGTTTCTCGTCCGTCGCGCCCCACTCGTTTCCTTGCTCATCTAAAATTTTTAAAAACACGGTGTAATCGCGATTCGGTTGTTTCAACGCTTGCCACGTTAAATCAAGTTCCACTGTCGCGCCGTGTCGCCATATACCGGGGGGACGCACAATGGTTGCATCGAGCAGCGCGAGTTCATTATTGAAGCGTGCAAGCGCAGGACGCGTCGGCGAAAATTCTGTAAATTCGGGCGCGAGATACGGATACACTGCGAGGACTGGAACAATCACCAACGCGGCGAAAAGGGGAATTTCGCCCAAACTTTGTTTGGGAAGAAAGCGCGCATCGGTGTTGACGAGTGACGCGGCAGCCAGCGACAGAAAAAATCCGACGAACGCGAGCAGTTGAAATGGATATTGCAAAAATAAATTCAACCCAACGTTCCACAAGAATTCCGCGAATGGCATCATCAAAATCAAAAGCACAACATTTGTCACAATGGCAAACCACAACACGCGGCGCGTCGAATCTTCCGCGCCTTGTCGCAACACCAACGCCACTGCAACAATGGTCAAACCCAACCCGGCGAATCCGATTTGATACGGTGCGTTCTCGGTAAAGTTCCCGCGCGGGAAATCATTGCCCCAACTCGCGCTGACAAGTTGAAACGGATACACGAACGCAGCGACGAAACCGTTCGGATTCAGGAAAGCGGATTGTTGTGCGAGGGCGGGGAGTTGCAGTACAAAACCGAGTACGAGTCCCAATAAAATCGCGGCGAGCGAAATTCCAAAAAATTTGCCGCGCTGTTTTTCGAGAACGAATAACCACATACCTGCGAGAATTGCAAATAAAATTGCGAGACCCGCTTGTGCGAGGAACAACGCAGCGAACGCGGCTACGCACCACAACGCGTCGCGCCACACCCGTCGCGTTTTCGTACCGAACGCAATCGCCGCCCACAACGCGAACGGAAACAAACTGTACGCCACCGCTTCCCCGAACGCGCCGCGTATGTACACTGCCGCAATGTGCGCGGGAAAATACACATACAACACGGACGCAAGCAAAGCCGCCGCGTCATTTTTCAAAACGCGTCGCGCGAATTGGAACATGCCGAACGCGGAGCCAAGAAACGCGAACGCGTAAATAATTTTTATCGAAGCGAGGAACGAAAAACCGACGAGGTGAAACATCTCCGCGAGCCAATAACCGAGCGCGCCATCCATACGAAAAAAATCAAACGCGCGTCCCCACGTCGGCGCCCATGCAAAAAAACGCGCGCCGCTGCTATTCAAATCAATCAAATTATAGACGGCACTGTAACCGGTATGCGATTGAAAAAATCCGGGAAACGTGAGCGGAGCAATTGCAAAAGCGGTGAGGAACAGAGCGAGAACGGGATACAGCAAATTTACAGTTGCGCTTGGGAATGCCGCGCGCTGAAGACGAACAGACACGCCGACCATTCTAAGTTCAAGCAGGAAATTCGCAAAATTGCCGCGCGGCGCCGGCGCGTTTCCGCAAGAATCTTCCAAAAAGGGGCTTGTCAGGCGCGCGAGATTTGTGTATGATGGGGTTAGAGTTTTCTATTCGCACGCGGTGCCACGAGGGCTGAACAGCGTCAGTGTGACCGCGCGCGACTTGTCCTTTTATTTACGCCGTTGCGGATGACGCCAACGCGCGGCGCGTGATACGCTGCAAGCGACCCTGCTGTCTGAATGTATGACGGCAGGCGCTTTTTTTATATCTTGTTGCTCGTTCTCTGAGGTTAGGAGGAGCCATGGAGTCGAGACGTATTGCCGCGGGAGCTGTGCTTCTGACGGCGTTTCTTGTTTTACTTTTCAATTCATCCGTATCGAGCTGCGTTCCCGATGATTCGGGGCGTTGCGAAAAAATCCGTGAGCGCGTGCGCGTGAGTTGGTTGGGTGGTGGCGGCAAAGGCAATGCTACATTGATTCTCGCATCGAACCAGGACACATTGAAAAATACTTTGCTCGAATTTGCCAGCGTAAAATCCAAAGCGGGTTGGGGCGACGCCGACAGTGATGTTGCTCTTTTCGCGCAAGCCCCGCGCACGATTGTTCGCCGCACGCCCGATGTGTTGTCCTTGACGCAGCTGACCGAAGTCGAATTGGACCGCGCCGAAGAAAAAATTCTGGCAAACTCGCGCGAGGAAAGTTTGAATCAAATTCGGCGCTTGGCGCACATTACGCATGAACGTGACCGCCGCGCGTTGGAACGTTTGCAAGAACTCTTTCGCAAGTCGGCAGCCAAGGCTGTTCAAAAACCCGCAGACGTGCCGCAGCATGTGCCTGCCGCGCCGCAACCCGGCAGCGCCGATCCATTCAATGCACCCGCGCCTTCAGGCACATGGTTTCATCTCGGACCGCACAGCTCGGTTTGGTACAATATCAGTGACCGCGGACGCCGTTTGAACTTGTGGATGGACGCGGATACCAACAGCGGTTTGGTGATGGCGATTTACGGTCCGGACATTCAAGATGTTTGGAATGAACGCCCCACCGGACAAGGCGCACCGGGCGAAGGACACGCGTATTTTTGGACGGGACGTTCGCGTTTCAAAGGCATCTGGCGCATTCGCATTACGAACCCGAATGATTATTCGGTGCCATACAGTTTGACCGGGGCAAATATCAGCGACAAGAACGGCGACCTCTGCCGCGATTGTCACGGGATTATCGAAGACGAATGGGACCGCTGCGAGCATGACGGTTCATTCTGCGAAGATTTAAAAGACCAATACAACAATTGATGTTATCGAAAAACGAAACGCGGTTTGCAGAATGCAAGCCGCGTTTTTGTTTTGTACAGGCGTCGCGCTGTGCTATGATTGACGCCGCATTTTTGCGTCGTCATGAATTACGCCTCTATTAAAAAATATCCGGCACTCTTCGCGTTTTATTTTCTCCTCGCGCTCGTTCTCACATATCCGCTCGCGCTGAATTTGAACACCCACATTCCCGGTCACGATACCGACGGACCCGCGCAAACGTGGAGTTTGTGGTGGACGCGGTACGCGCTCATGGATTTGGGACGCGCGCCGTTCACGACGGACTATTTGTTTTATCCGCTCGGCATCAATCTCGTCGCGTACACGCCCGTTTTTCTCAACGGCATTCTTTCGATTCCCTTGCAATTCGCGTACGGTGAAATTGTCGCGCAAAATCTGATGGTGTATTTCGCGTTAGTAAGCGCCGCGTTTGGCGCGTACCTTTTCACGCGCGAAATTTTGGCGCAAACAACACGCGGTGAAAAACACACCGAAGGCGCCGCAATCGTCGCGGGCGCGTTGTATGGATTCGGCGCGTGGCATTTGAATTATGTTGTCGCGGGACACTTTATGCTCATCAGCAATCAATGGCTGCCGTACTATGCGTTGTATTTGGTGCGTTTGCCGCGCGGAAAAATCAGTCATGCGCTACTGTTGAGTTTGTTTTTGATTTTCACCGCGTGGACGGAATTGACGTACGTGCCGTTTCTCGCGCTGCTCTCTATTTTTTATTTGGCGTATCTCGTATTTGTTGAACGCGAAAATTTTTTCGCGACAATTCAAAAACTTGTCGTCACCACTCTGGTTGCGGCGATTGGAATTTTGCCGCTGGTCCTCTCGCTCGCGTTTGATTTTCAACGTTACGGCAATTATCTCGCGGCGGGTGTGGGGCGCATCCAGATTTTTTCTGCGGAACCGATTTCATTTTTTTTGCCGTCGGGACAACATCCCATTCTCGGCGCGTGGGCAGAGAGCATCACGCGCGCAAATACGAGTTATGCGTTTGTCGGTTGGGCGGTGTTGGCGTTGGTGATGATTGGGATCTATGTCAAACGTCAAACGTCGAGCGTTTGGGTTTGGGGAATTGCAGCGTTTGTATTTGCAGTGCTGATGTTTGGTACGACGCTGTACTTGAATGGCGAAAATACGAATGTGCCGATGCCGTTCGCGCTGCTGCGAATGATTCCGTTCGTCAATGCGAATCGCTATCCCGCGCGATTCAATGTGATGCTGATGCTAGCTCTCCTGCCGTTGTTCGCGTGGGGGATTCTCGCGTTGTGGAATTCCCGGCAAGTAATGGCTCGGAGTGCGCTCGTCGCGTTGTTATGCGTCCTCGCGTTTGAACAATTGGTTTTGCCGATACCGTTGACGAAAATCAAAGTGCCGCAAATTTTTGAAACGATTCGTGATGAACACGGTGATTTTTCGATTTTGGAATTGCCGCTCGGCTGGCGCGGCAGTATCGTGATGCAGGGCGAGACGGACGATGTGGCGCAATTTTTTCAAACGGTTGACCACAAACGCCGTTTGGGCGGCATCACGTCGCGCTTTCCTGATTTCAAACTGCGTTATTTCGATTACGCGCCTGTTTTGCGAACGCTGATTGCGCTTGAAGAAAAACGCGCGGTGGACGAAACGCAACTCGTACAAGACCGCGCCGAAATTGAAAAGGTACTGCGCTTTTTCGATATTCGTTATGTGAGTTTATATAAACCGCAACTCGCGCCGGAAACGCGGACATTCGTCCAAGAAAATTTTCCCTTGCAAGAAATTTTTTCCGACGCCGAACGCGCCGTCTATCGCGTCCATCTTTCACCCCCCCCCGCGCACTTGGAAATCAATCCCGCGTCGGATTTTGCGCGCTTGTTGTTTGACGATGCTTGGGGCGGCGCGCAAGAGGACGACGCGGGTTTGGTTTATCGCTGGGCGCTCGATGAAAATTCGCGCGTGTGGCTGCCGCTCGAAAACGCAGAGTATGAAATCACGTTTCGTCTGCGCGGCGCGCGTTCGAATCAAACGGTGCGTTTGCGCGTGAATGAAAATAATGTGACGGAATGGAAGGTGAGTGACGCGTGGGGCGAATATCGTGCAAACATTTCGCGTTCGATGTTGCGCGATGGTTTGGATGAAATTTTTTTCGTGACGGAAACGACGCCGTTGGAAAATGCAGCGAGCGACAATCGCACCATCGGCAATACCGGCATTGTTTCGCCCGTTGATATTTCTGCCACAGGCGCGGGATTTGATGCGGGCAGGTTTGGCGAAATTTTTGTCGCGGGGCAAAATGTGATTCCGAATACGCGCGGCTATCATCTCGTCGCCATCCACGCGGAAACGGGCAGAGTGGATGCAGTTGGTTCGTTTGATACATTTGCCGACGAAAACGCATCGCAACAACTCGCCGCGTTTGTCGAAAAACTACCGCAAGGTGAAATTGTCGCCGGTGCCGCGATTGATGACGCGTCAAAAAATTTGAGCAGCGAGGCGTTCACCACGCTGCAATCGCTTGGGGTCGCAGGCGATGTGCGCGGGCAATTTCGCGCGGGACACGCGTTTGTCGGCATCAAAGGAATTGAAGCGGGACTTGCGGTGGAAGATTTGACGACGAACATTCCCGCGACAGTGACGATTGGAAAAAATGTGACGAGACCGCGCGTCGCGTTCGCGTTGGGAACCTTCACTGTAAACCGAAAGTAGAAAACAAATTGTTGAAACAAATGACGTGGCGGCGCGCCATCGGTTGGCTGCTCGCGCTGGCAATTTTATTTTTTCTCGTGCGGACGTTGGCAGCGAGTTGGGACCAGGTCGCGTCAAGTGGTTTTACATTTCATTTCAATTTTCCGCTTTTGATTTTGTCGGTGCTGTTTTTGATTCCCGGACGCAGTTTCGCGGTGGAAGCGTGGCGCAGAATTTTGCGCGCGTTGGGAAATACAATTTCGTTTCGGTTTGCGATTTACGCGTGGTTCGTTTCCAATCTCGCGCGTTTCATTCCGGGCAACGTATTTCAACTTGCGGCGATGATGATGCTCACCGAGCGCGCAGGGGTTTCAAAATTGAACATTGTTTTGAGTCAAACGGTGTATGCGGTGATTGCATTGTCTGTCGCGGCATTGTATGGTTTGACCCTGTTGCCGCTCCCGCCCGAATCTATTCCGTTCGTTGCGATCGCGTTTGGCGCGTTGATAATCTTGTTTGCGTTGCCTGCGGTATTTCAATTGATGCTGAATGTTTCGGCGTGGCTGCTACGAATCGTGCGCCGCAATGCAGAAATCAAAACGCCGCGCGTAGCAACATCGTTTTGGCAAAATTTAATTCCGCCGTTGTGTTCGATGACGATGTGGACAATCAATGGATTCGCGTTTTGGTTGTTTGTGCGTTCCATCACCGAAATTTCGTTCGAGGCAGTTCCCGCGTTTATTGGCATGAATGCCGCCGCCTATTTTGTGGGCTATGCTTCATTTATTACACCGAGCGGTTTGGGTTTTCGTGAAGCGTCGCTCGCGTTTTTTCTCGGCGCGTTTTTCCCCGCGCCCGTCGCGGTTGCGATTGCGTTCCTCGCGCGTCTGTGGAGCATTGCCGCAGAATTTTTGGGCGTGGGAATTGCGGTGTTGATAAAACCGACAAAAGACGAACGACGAATGACCAATGAACCTTCGTCCTCCGTCGTTCGTCCTTCGTCCCCGGAATGAAATCGCGCGCACACTATATTGCTCTCGCCGTCGTGTGGTTGTTCATTTTCGCGTACGGCATTTATTTTTCCGCGCTCTCCATCCAGCGGCATCGCGCGTTTTTGACGAACGCTTCGGACTTGGGACAAATTGACCAGGCGATTTGGAATTCGTCGCAAGGGCGTTTTTTGGAATTTACGCGGCGCACGGGCGAGCAAAGCATTCGGCTCACGGACCATGTGGAGCCGCTTTTTGTTTTGATTGCGCCCGTGTTTTATTTGTACGACAACGTGGAAGCGTTGTTGGTTCTGCAAAGTTTTGTGATTGCGCTCGGCGCGCTCGCAGTGTTTTGGATTGCAGGATGGAAATTGCAGACCATCGAATTCAATTCGACGGCACAAGGTGTTGAAAAAAACAAGGCAACCAATCAAATCGAATTTGCCGCCGTATTGTTTGCTGGGATGTATCTTTTGTTTCCGGCGTTGCAAGCCGCGAACCTCGCGGAATTTCATGCGGTCACGTTTGCCCCGGCATTGGTCTTGTTTGCGTATCACTGTGGCGCGCAAAAAAAATGGGGACGCTTCGCGCTGTTTGCAATTTTACTGTTGCTCGTCAAAGAAGAAATCGCGCTGTTGGTGTTGATGTTGGCGGGATATTTTGCGATTAGAGATTGGAGATTGGAGATTGGAAATTGGAAATCATTGCCCGCGCGATTTTTTGCGTATTTGAAAACGGCGCCGCGCATTCCGCTGCTTTTTGTGTTTCTCTCTTTGCTGTGGTTCGTCCTCACGTTTTTTGTCATTATTCCACAATTCAATACGGGGGGGCGTTCGCCGTACACGTGTCGCTATGTCGTGAGTGAGGATTGCCGCGAGGTAGTGCGCGGTTTGTTTTTGCAAGAACGCTTGGGCTATTTGTTTCAATTGTTCGCATCATCGGGATTTGTTTCGCTGCTCGACCCCATTTCGTTGTTGCTCGGTTCGCCGTTAATTCTCGCCAATGTCATTAGCAATTATCCCGCGCAGTATTCGGGAACGTTTCATTATTCCGCGCCCGTCGTGCCGTATTTTATTCTCGCGGCTATTGGTGGGACAACTTTTTTGATTGGACAAATCCGCAGACGTGTCACGTCTTTAGCTGTTCTTGTTGTGACGATTCCAATTTTTCTCATCGCATTGACCTATCACCTCCTCGCGGGTTACACACCCGTCGCACGCGCGTATTCGTTTCCACGAATTTCTGCGCGCAATCAATTGTTTGAAAAATTCGCCGCGCAAATTCCGCGTGATGCAAAAGTTTCGACGACGCCTTCATTGCATCCGCACATAAGTCACCGCGAATTTTTGTATCGTTATCCTGTGGTGAATGATGCCGATTATGTGATGCTCGATGTGAACGAATCGGACCGTGGGATACCGAGCGAATTTCGCGTGCGCTATAACGAAATTCTGCAAGAGGGTTTCGGCGTCATTGCTGCAGACAACGGTTATGTTTTATTGAAACGCGGCGCGCCGCAACAAGATTTGCCCGATGAATTTTTTACACCCTTCCGCACACAAAACGCGTCACCACAATATCCTACGCAAATTGATTTCGATAACAAGATTCGTTTTCTTGGCTATGATGTTTTGACCGACCAATATGGACGCGCGCATTTGCAAACGTATTGGCAGCGCTTGCAAAATCTCGACGCGAATTATTATTTGTTTCCGTTTCTCGCGGACGAAAATGGCGCGCCGATTGAAAATTTGAATTTTCCGATGACGGTTTTGTTTTGGTATCCGAGCGCGTCATGGAAAGAAAACGAAATCATCATTGGCAAAACGCTGCCCCTCGAATGGGGCGCACGCGCCCGCATCGGCGTTGGCGTTGTCAACGGTTTTGATTGGAATGATGCTGCTACACGTTTGCGTGTAACGCGCGTCGAGCCGTCGAATCTGAATGTGGTGGACGGAACGTGGGTAGAGTTGGGAGAGTTTGTGAGAGAGGGTAAGGGATACGAAAAGGAATGAACAATGACGAATGATGAACGACTAACGACGAACGACTAACCGTTCCCGCCATTTGTAAATCAAAATCAAAAACGTGCCGAGCCAAATCGGAAAATAAAACCACTCGCTCCGCAATATAACAAACCCCGCGAGCAAAGTGAGATACGCGGCGATAATTCCCCAGCCGTCGCGTTTCAAAATTTTTATCCACACAAAAAATAATATTCCCAAAACGGACGGGATGATAAAAAACGTCAGTCCGCCCCACATGCCCAAAATCGCCGCGATAGATTTGCTGCCGCGAAATTGCAAGAACGGCGAGAACGCGTTGCCGACAACGGGTGCGAGCGCAAGCGCGACGAGCCACCAGCCCGAAATGTTTGCGTACCAAGTGCCAAACATGACAGGCAACATCACTTTGAACACTTCCAAGAGCATGGCGACGATGCCCCAGCCCATATATTTTTTCCCGCCCGCTTTAAAAAAATTCGTACTGCCCGGATTCCCGTCGCCTACCGCGCGAATATCGCGCCCCATCACCGCGCGCCCAGTCCAATACGCGAGTGGCAGCGTGCCAAAAATATACGCGACAAGAATCCACAAAATCTCAATCATCCCAAATCTCCAGTCTCAATCTCCAAGCTCCAATCTCTAGCCTCAAACCTCTCGCCCGCGCCAATGAATTCCGCGTCCTATCACACGCGAAAATAATCCCCACACTGCCGCGCACAAAACAAACAGCGCGCCGAACGGCGCAAGGAACGCGAGCCATATCGAACCAAAACGTCGCGCGAACGACATCACACTCGCGCCGGCGACGAGCCATGAGACGGGCAGCCACGCGAAATTCAAACCGCGTGTCATGACTCCGAGCAGCACCAACAATGGCGACATCAACGCGGTGGTGAACGCGGCGGTCACAATTGCCCCCCCCCCCGACCATTTCAACGAACCTGCGCCGAGCCGCGTCATGCCGTGCCACATTTGCTGCGGGCTCGAATACATCTGCACCGTCGCCGCGTTTTCGCCGCGCAAGGCAAGCACCGTGTAACCTAAGTTTCGCAAATGCGCGCCCAATGCCAAATCTTCCAACGCTTCCGCTTTGACCGCTTCAAAGCCGCCGCTCGCCAAATATACGTTTCGTCGCAGCAAAATATATTGCCCGTTCATCAAAGAGTTTGTCTCGCGTATGCCTGCAAACAATCCCGCAAACGCGGTCAACAATACAGCACTTTCAAAAATGCTCGACGGTTTTTGTTTGATGAATAACGTCAGTCCGTCCAACGCGTGTTCCTGCGCGAAAGATACGGCGCGCACTGCGCTCGCTTGTTCGTGAAGCGTATCCGCGTCGGTGAACAAAAGCCAATCGCCATTCGCCGCCAACGCGCCCACATGACACGCGTGCGGCTTGCCGTGCCATCCTTCAGGCAACTCGTCAATACGAATCACACGTGCGCCAAAATTTTTTGCCACCGCGCTCGTCTCGTCGGTGGACGAATCGTCCACCACAATAATTTGCGGCGCGCCGTCGTACTGCAACGCATTTAACGACGGCAGCAATCGCCGCAAATTTTTCGCTTCATTGCGCGCGGGAATGATGACGGAAAGAGAGGGGAACTTGTCATTTCGAGCGGAGCGAGAAATATCCTCTGCCGTTTGCAACTCGCGCAGCGTACGATAATTTTTTTCGGCGCGAATTCCCAATGGCAAGGCAAGCAACGAGAGAAACAGCGACAGGCGCGCATCAAACTTCACGCGAGGTTCCTCCGTGTGATTCGCATTTTCACGCCGGGACGCGGTTCGAGCGTCGCGCCCATGTGCGGTTTGATTTGTTTCGCGTTCAATAATTCAAAATCGAAATGTAGCAGCAAATTTGCCAACACCACTTTTGCCTCGATTTGCGAAAACGCCGCGCCGATGCAATTGCGCGGTCCGCCGCCGAATGGAATGTAGGTGAGCGGCGGCACGTGGAGTGCTTGCCCTGAACTTGTTGAAGGGTCAAAACGTTCGGGACAAAATTTTTCCGCGTCGTTCCAATACTGCGCGTCACGATGCGCGAGATAAATGGAATACATGACGCGCGTCTCGCGCGGAATCTCATAGTTCATCACGCAAACATTTTCTGTCGCGCGTCGATTGCCGATGTGAATCGGCGGATAGAGACGCAGCGATTCTTTGATAATGTGGTCAAGCAGTTCAAGGCGATTCAATTGTTCGAGTTTTGGCGTCAAATCGTTCGTCACTTGTCGTTCATCGTTCGTCAAAACTTCAAACGCTTCTTGACGCACTTGCGCCATCATTTCAGGATGCGAGCCGAATAGAAACATTGTCCACGCGAGCAGTGCGGTGCTGGTGTCATGTCCCGCAATCAGCATCGTGAGCAATTGGTCACGAATCACATCATCGCTCAAATCCGCGAGACACAAACGCGTGAGCAAATCGGAATGTTGACGCGCGTTGTCGTCGCGCTGCAACTCCGCGCGGCGTTCGCGTATGATTCCGTACAGATATGTGTCCATTTCACGAATCGCATTTTTATAGGTGGGGCGCGGGAGATTTGGAAAAAGAATCCATAACCCCGGCGAAATGGACTCGAGCAATTTCAAAATCGGCTGCCACATCCGCTCCATGTCGCGCGCAAAATCCACGCGAAACAGACAGCCGAGCAAAATCAACAACGCGATGCGCCGCATTTCAATGAGCATGTCGCGCACCTCACCGTCGCGCCATTCGCGCGTAATCGCGTTCGTATAATTCCACATTTGAGGAATGTACATCGCGCTTTGCCCGCGCTGGAGTGGTTCTTCCATCAACGCGCGCAGCGTGTCATGCTCCGCGCCGTCAGTCACCAGCAAGCCGCGCCGCAGCAAGCGCGTCACAGGGTCACTCTCGACGCGCCACGAAAATTTTTGACGTTCTTGTACGAGCAAATAGCGATTTGTTTCGGGACCGACCAACACGGCAGGTTGAAAACCGGGCAGCGTAATTTGAAACGCGTTGCCGACAAGTTTGTGCATCATGCGTAGCGGCGTCAACAGCGAACGGTCACGCGCAAACGCGCGCAAAATTTCCAAACCTTGTTTTTCGTCGGCAGTGGGGAGCGGACGCGGTGTTGATGGGTGTGACACGGCAGATAGATTGTACTCGAAATTCGCGCGTGGGAAATAAAGGAAATAAACGAAATTGTGCTAAGATATTTTGCCGTATGAATAAACAGCGCTCGCTCTTTATCGTTTCGCTCCTCGCGTTTCTCGCTTTTGCCCTCCGCATTTTTGAAATCGCCAAACAAAGTTTTTGGTACGACGAAGCGTTCAGCGTCTATCTCGCGCGTTTCGATTTAGGAACGATTACCGCGCGCACTGCCGCCGACATTCAACCGCCGTTGTATTATTATTTGCTGAATGTGTGGATGACGCTGACAGGCGATTCGGAATTTGCCGTGCGTTTTCTTTCCCTTGGGTTTGGCGTGCTGACGATTCCATTGATGTATGTGACCGCGCGACGTTTGTTCAATTCCACGGCTGCCCTGTTCGCCGCGCTCATCGCCACTTTTTCCGCATTGTATTTGTGGTACTCGCAAGAAGCGCGCATGTACACGCTGATTACGTTTTTGGGATTGCTTTCGAGTTATGCGCTTTTGAGAGCGTTACAACGAAATGAGGGAACTCGATGGTGGATTGTTTTTGCCGTCGCAAGTATCGCGGCGGTGTACACCCATTACTTTGCGTTCGCGCTGCTCTCGTTTCAATTCATTTATGCGTTGTATCTCGTCGTCCGTCGTCGTTCGTTCGTCGTTCGTCCGCTAGTCGCATTCGCGGCTATTCTCATCGCGTTCGCGCCGTGGGTTCCATCCATGCTCAATCGGCTCGGCGAAGACGCGAGTTATTTTCGCGGCGATTTGAAACTCGATGAAGCGGTGCGGCACATCCTCATTAATTTTTCCGTCGGTGAATCGGTTTTGGAAAATATCGCGCACTATCTTGCGGTTGGTTGGCTCGTGGTGTTGGCGATTGCATTGATTGCGGTTCTGGTCGCGAGTCGTCAATCAACAGTCATGCGTAAAAACTCTGAATTGGTATTTGCGATTTTGTATCTCGTTGTTCCACTCGTTTTGTTGCTATTCCTTTTTTCGCGCAATCCAAAATTCAACGCGCGTTATCTCATGCTCGCGTCACCCGGACTTTATCTGTTGCTCGGCGCGGGGCTCGCAAGTTTGTTGTCGCTTGCATCGGGTAAGGGCAAAGCATTTCGCAATGCGAGCGAAATACATGGAGCAACTGCCAAGCGAAATGCTTCGCCCCTACTGCGAATTGCATCCGCTGCTGTTCTACTTTTTGCTTTTAGCTTTTTACTTGTCACTTCTCTCTACTCCATCTCCAACGCCTACTTTAACCCCGCTTTCACCAAAGCGGATTTTCGCGGCGTGGCGAAATTTATCACAGAAAATGCGCGCGACGACGAAGCGATTATTCTTACAAGCGGACATTTGTTTCCCGCGTTCGATTATTACTATCGCGACGCAAAAATTCCCGAATTGCGTTTGCCCGATGACGCGACGTTGAACGCGGACAATGTTTTGAATTTTAACGCGGCGAATGAAATCAATCGCGCGTTGAACGGCAAACGCGGGGCGTGGCTTGTTTTGTGGCAAGATGAAGTCGCAGACCCGAATGGTGTGGTGCCAATGCTTTTGTCATCGCGCGGCGCGGAACAAAAACAGGATGCGGCGTTTTGGCAAGTGCGTTTAAGGCATTGGCGTTTTGAAGATGGGTTCGCACCATTGCCCGCGACGCCCGAAATGAAACACGAACACGGCGCAAATTTCCAAAACACCTTTACCCTCTTGGGCTGGGACCAACCCATGCCGATTGCCGCGAATGACGGCGCGTCGTTACGTCTGTTTTGGCAAGCAACGCAAACAACGCCCGACGATTACAATGTCGCGATTCGCATTGTGGATGCGAACGGAACGTTTTGGGGAAAAGTGGACCGCCGCCCATCGGGTTTGAATTATCCGACGATGCGTTGGAAGCAAGGCGAAATTGTTGCAGGGGATTATGTTGCAGAATTGCTGCCGGGGACGCCCGCAGGCGAATATCTTGCAACCGTGACGATGTTCACCAAACAAAACGAAACGGGACTCGACGTTTTGGCAAAAAATGGCGCGCCGCTGGGCAAAAGTGTAAAAATTGGTCCAATCATAATCTTGCCCGCACAGAAACAGCCGCCCGTGGTGGATTTAAAAATTCAACATTCGCTTTCGACGCCGATTTCACCTTTTACGCTGCTCGGCTATCAAATCGGAACGGACAAGTCCAGTACGGGCGAAAGTATTCCGTTGACAATATTCTGGCGTGCCGACGAAAAACCAAAGGCGGACTATTTTTTCTCTGTGCAATTCGGCGACAAATTTTCTGTGCCGCTGCCGCTTGCCAACAATAACTACCCCACGTCACAATGGAGTGCGGGCGAAATTGTGCGCGGGCAATACAAAATTCAAATTCCGCCTGAAGCGAGCGCAAGCAGTGGCAGTTTGCAGTTGCAACTCGTTGGTGACGGCAACGCGCGCATGATTGATTTGCAGCAGCCGTTCGTCGTTGAAAAAACGGAACGCAATTTTGTCGAACCCGCGCCACAAGTGAAACAGGACGCGAATTTCAACAATACCATTCGCCTCATCGGTTATGACTTGTCTGCGTCCGAAGTTGCTGTTGGCAAACCCTTGACGGTAACGTTATATTGGGAAGCGACGGGCAAAATGGAAAAAGCATACACGGTGTTTGTGCAATTGCTCGGCGCATCACCCCCCCCCGTCGCGCAAAAAGACGCGCAGCCGTTGAACGGCGGACGCCCAACGCAGACGTGGGTGGAAGGCGAATTTCTCACTGACACGTACACCCTCGACCTCAAACCCGATGTGCCGCCCGGTGAATACAAAATTTTAATTGGCTGGTACGATGCGAGTGACCCAACGTTCGCGCGGTTGCAGGTGATTGATGCAAGTGGAAGTGGGGTGGGGGATTTTGTAACGTTGAGCGAAACGGTTGTTGTGAAATGATAGAAACCCACCACCTCTATAAAACATTCGACAAGTTTAACGCCGTCGAAAATTTGAATCTCGCCGTGAATGCGGGCGAGATTTTCGCGTTTCTCGGACCGAACGGCGCGGGCAAAACGACGACGATGCGGATGCTCGCGTGTCTCATCGCGCCGACGAGTGGCGAAGCCACTGTCGCGGGATTGCGTGTCGGACGCGATGATGAACAAATTCGCGCGCGCATTGGAATACTGACCGAAGCGCCGGGACTGTACGAAAAACTGAACGCGGTGCAGAATCTCGATTTTTACGCGCGCTTGTACGGACTGGACGTGAACACGCGCGCAAAACAGATTGACCGCTATCTCAACATTCTCGGTTTGGGCGAACGCCGCGCGGAACCTGTCGGCAATTTCTCCAAAGGGATGAAACAAAAGCTTTCGATTGCGCGCGCCTTGCTGCATGAACCGCAAGTTGTTTTCTTTGATGAACCGACGAGCGCACTCGACCCCGAATCCGCCAAAGTGGTGCGCGATTTTATTGCCGAATTGAAAAGCGAAGGGCGCACGATTTTTTTGTGTACGCACAATTTGGACGAGGCAGACCGTTTGGCAGACCGCGTGGGCGTTTTCAAAAAACGTTTGATTCAAGTGGACACGCCCGAAAATTTGCGGCGGCAGTTGTACGGGGAACGCGTTTTGTTTCGACTGCGCGAAATATCCGACGCGCACGAAAACGCTTTGCGCGCGCTGCCGTTTGCGCGCGACATTCAGAAACACGACAGCAGCTTTTCGATTGCGTTGCAAGATACGGCGAACATGACGCCGCAGGTCATCAACGCGTTGGTGTACGCGGGCGCGGCGATTCAAGAAGTTCGCGAGGAACGCGCGTCGTTGGAAGAGGTGTACTTGGATTTGATTGGGCAGGATGGACAGGCAGATAGTCGGGTTGCCAGATAGTCGGATGGTCGAGGAATGGTTATGGCATTGAATTTTTCAAGGGTTATCGCGGTATTGCGGCGCGAGGCGCAAGAGATTGTCAAAAGTCGCGGCTTGATGTTGACTGTCTTTTTGCCGCCGATTTTACTGACGCTCATTCCGTTGATTGCAATTGCAGTCGTTGGGCGCGCCATCGAAGCGGAAGGCGGCGGCGGTGCGGGCGATGTGAGCGATTTGGGCCCGATGATTCGACAAATGCCGGAACTCGCCACTTGGTCGGTGGGTGATGTAACGATGTTTGTAGTCTTGAATCAATTTCTCATCTTCTTTTTGATGATGCCGCTGATTGTTTCCATGTCCATTGCCGCGCAAAGCATCGTTGGAGAAAAACAATCCAAATCGTTGGAACCGTTGTTGGCGACGCCAATCAAGACAGGCGAATTGCTTTTTGCCAAAGCGCTCGGGGCAATGCTGCCCGCCGTTCTGGCGACATGGGCGGCATTTGTCATTTTTGTCGTCGCGGGGCGTTTTCTTATTACGAGCAACAATGTGTACAGCGCGATCTTGAATCCGAAATGGCTTGTGGCGATGTTGATTCTCGCGCCACTGCTCGCGCTGCTCGCGGTGAGTGTGACGGTCATTATTTCTTCGCGCGTAAATGATACGCGCACGGTGCAGCAAATCGGCGGTTTTCTGGTGATGCCGATTGTGGTGTTGGGCGTCGCACAAACAGCGGGGTTGGTTTTGGTGAATGCGTTCACGTTCATCATCGGCGCTGCCATTGTCGCCGCGATCGACGCGCTGATACTGCGAATCGGCGTGAGCTTGTTTCAACGCGAGAAAATTTTGACGCAGTGGAAGTGAAAGCAAGTTAAAAGTAAAAAGGGAAAAGCTAAAAGCAAAATCGAAAATCGTACATTTTTAGCTTTTAACTTTTAGCTTTTGACTTATGATGGATTCAGCAAGTTCAACCTCTCCTCCCCGAAAACCTCGCGCGTTCAACGCGCTACGTCACCGCGATTATCGTTTATTGTGGATTGGGCTTTTGATTTCTGTTGCGGGAACGCAAATGCAAAATGTTGCCATCAATTGGCACACATACGAAATGACGGGTTCGGCGCTCGCGCTCGGCGGACTGGGACTGGCGCGTTTGATACCGATTGTTTTCTTTTCGCTCGCGGGCGGCGTCGTTGCCGATACGCGCAATCGGCGCAAGGTGATGTTTGTGACACAAAGCATCATGATGACCACCGCGTTTATTTTGGGAATCGTCTCATTGTTGGGGATTGTAAATGTGTGGTGGATTTATGGGGTGGGTTTTGTGAACGCCGCGGCAGTGTCATTTGATTTGCCCGCGCGTCAATCGCTCATGCCGAATTTGGTGCCGCCGGAAGATTTAACGAACGCGGTCACCTTGAGCAGTATGGTTTTTCAAATCGCGACGATTTTGGGTCCGGGCATTGCGGGCGTTTTGATTGGGCGTTACGGTGTCGGCATCATTTATTGGATTAATGGGATTTCGTTCATTGCCCTGCTTGCCGCGTTGACGCTGATGAAAACGGCAACGCCCGCGAAACTTGCCGCGAGCGCGGCGAATTTCAAAACGCTTGTGGAAGGACTGCGCTATGTGGTGAGCGAGCGCATTATTTTTTCGACGATGCTGCTTGATTTTTTCGCGACGTTTTTTTCGGGAGCGAATACCTTGCTGCCGATTTTCGCCGCAGACATTTTAAAAGTGGGTGCGGAAGGATTTGGAATTTTGGCGGCAGCGGAATCGGTCGGTTCCGTCGTCGCGGGATTTATCGTCTCCTTGTGGGGTAACATCAAAGCGAAAGGCGCGGTGCTTTTAATTGCCGTAAGCGTGTACGGCGCGGCGACGATTGGTTTTGGTTTGTCGAGTTGGTTCGCGCTTTCGATTTTCTTTTTGATGCTGCTCGGCGCGGGCGATACCGTGAGCATGATTTTGCGCTCGACGATTCGACAGCTCATCACGCCCGATGCCATTCGCGGACGCATGACGTCGGTCAACATGATTTTCGCAATCGGCGGTCCGCAGTTGGGTGAAATCGAAGCCGGAAGTGTTGCCGCACTTGTTGGCGCGCCACTGTCGGTCGCGCTTGGCGGTGTCGCGACAATTATTTTGGTTGCCGCGACTGCGTGGCGTTATCCTTCGTTGCGCAAATATCGCGGCTAGAGGAAACCTCGGCTTGAAATCAAAACGATGGCGTCCGTCTATTTTTTTTCGCGGATTTTTGATATACTCTCGCAACCCACTTTAAAAAGGAGGACGCTATGCAGACATCATTCTATCCTTGCGCGCGGCGAGAAGGCGTCGTGGTGCAAAATGTTTCTGACGAAACGCTCGTCTATGATAGCGAGCGGCAGCAAGCGAATTTGTTGAATCCGACAGCGACGCTTGTCTGGAAATTTGCGGACGGCACGCGGTCTGTTTCCGAAATTGCGCGTCTCATGTCGGAGAAGGTCAACGCGCCGGTGGACCCGCGCGTGGTGTGGTATGCGTTGGAACAATTGTCCAATAAAAATTTGTTGCAAACACGCGCGCCGATTCCAAATGAGTATGCGCACATGACGCGGCGTGCGTTTCTCGCGAACGCCGGCTTGGTGGGTGCGGCGGTGGTGATTCCGGTGGTTGTTTCGATGCTCGCGCCGTCACCCGCACAGGCACAGTCGGGTTGTGGTTCTATCGAAGATTCTTGTGACTTTGATTCGGACTGTTGCAAACCGCTCTGTTGCATCGGTGGCTTTTGCACGTTGGCTTGCGACTAACAAGCCACGTTTCTCATTGGGATGTATCCCCTTTCTGTTTGCAAGGACAGATGGGGGATTTTTTTGTATCCGTCTATTTTTTTTGCGGATTTTTGTTATACTTGTGCGATGTCAATGAAAAAGGGGGCGCAGGTGCAAAAACATTTCTATCCAAAGGCGCGTCAAGCGGGATTGAATATTCAAGAATTGCCCGACGAGACACTCATCTTTGATACCGAAAACGACCAAGCGAATTGTCTGAACGCAACCGCTGCGTTGGTATGGAAACACGCGGATGGCACGCGTTCCGTCTCCGACATTGCGCGCGAAATGTCACAGACGTTAAACGCGCCGGTGGATACGCGCGTGGTGTGGTATGCGTTGGAACAGTTGTCCAACAAAAAGTTGTTGCAGGAACCCGGACCGATTCCGAACGAATACGACAAAATGTCGCGCCGCGCATTTTTGAGCAAAGTGGGAATCGTAGGCGCGGCGGTCGCAATTCCCGTCATCGTTTCTATCGTCGCGCCATCGCCTGCCCATGCGCAGTCGGGATGTGCTGGTGGAGCGTGCGTAACGACTGCTGACTGTTGTCCGACCTTCGTTTGCTGTGGAGTGACATGCGAGACAGAGTGCGTCTAAGCGCAAATCGCCCGATTTCAATTTCCCCACTTTGTTCCAACGAGCAAAGTGGGGAAATTTTATACCCGCCCCCACTATTTTTTCTTGCGCACTTTTGCTACAATTCGCCACATGAAACTTGTTCAATTCTGGCGACCGAACGTTGGTTATCGGGTCGGACTTGTCCGCAACGAAAACGTAATTGATATTACGATGCCCGATGTCGGTCTCAAAAGCACAAACGATTTTATCGAAAACGCGGCGGCTGGCGGTTTGTCGCTTACGGAGTTTGTGGAACGCGTATTGAACGCGCAGCCGCGCGCGGTATACGCGTGGAGTGAACTTGATACGCCGCGCGATTTGTATGCGCCGCATCTCGCGTTACCTGTGCTGCCGCCCGAAGTGTGGGCAGCGGGCGTGACGTACAAACGCAGCGCAGAATTTCGCGACAATGAAACCGGCGAATCCATTTATGACCGCGTGCATCACGCGCCGCGCCCTGAAATTTTTTTCAAAGGCACTGTGACGCGTTGTGTGGGACCGAATCAACCGATTGGCGTGCGGCGCGATTCGACGTTCACTGCACCCGAACCTGAATTGGCGTTGGTGTTGGGACATCGCGGCGAAATCATTGCGTACACCATTGCGAACGATGTGAGCGCGTGGGACATTGAGCGCGACAACCCATTGTATTTGCCCCAGTCAAAAATTTTTCGCGGCGCGTGCGCGTTGGGTCCAAGTATTGTGACGCCGGATGAATTGCCGAATCCATACGAGGTGGAAATTCACTGCCGCATTGTCCGCGAAGGCAATGTGATTTTCAACGAATCCTCCAGCACCGCGCGTTTGAAACGGACGTTTGAAGAATTGATTGACTATTTGTTGTGTGACAATCCGGTGCCGGGTGCGAGCGTATTGTGTACGGGAACGGGCATCATCGTTCCGCAATCTGCCGCGCTGCAAGAAGGGGATGTGGTGGAAATCGAAATTCCGCCGATAGGGGTATTGCGGAATCCGGTGAAACGGTGGGGAGAAAATTCAAAATAAAAAACGGTGCAGAAAATTTTCTGCACCGTTTTTTTATTACTGTGGATTCAGTTCGATGAAATCTTCGATGGTCTTTTTTCTGCCGTCTTTGGAAAATGCTTCGGCATACATACGATACTCGCCCGCGATCACCGGCGAACCATCGGGCCACTGATTGCCATGTTCGGCGTACACATAAAACACACAAGGGTTCCCATTATCGCCGCCGCCGAACGCGCAATAGCTTGGATTGCGTTCGGTGCGCTTGTGGACTTGCGTGCCATTCGGGTCAAAGAGATACAAGTCAACACGGTCAATGTTGCAACCGTCGGCGCCCTGGCATGGCGCATCAATGTCACCCGCGTAGGCAAAAAAACTAAACTCGGTCGGTGAAAATTCCGGGCTAATGGAAAAATTTCCGTTCAGCGGTCCGCGATTCCCAATATCGCGAACCTCTATCGTGATAGCTTTCTCGCGAGTCTGTCCGCTCGGCGCACATGCCGCGCGCAGCACATAGGTCGTTGTCGTTGGCGGACGCACGGCGCGATTGCCCGGTGTTTCAACGCCGTTGTTGTCAAAATCGCCGCCGCTTAGGGTCGCACTGGTCGCGTTGTTCACTTTGCCCCATGTGAGCGTGACCGTATCACCTTTGTTGATCGAAGTGGCGGAGGCATCGAAACTAAAATCGTTAGGTGTGCCAGTGCATGAACCCGCAGTTGTGGGCGCGGCAACCGTACTATTTGGCGCAGGCACAACGATAATGACAGAAAGTTGTGTGCCAAACAAATTACCATTCGGGTCGGCAAAGCGCCAGATGCCGCTATACGTGTTGGGCGTCGCGGGCGCTTGCATCGCAATCGTTATATCCGTTGTTTGCCCGGGATTCACCACCGGCAGCGCAATTGCATTCGGCGCGCCCATTTGCGCCCCGCCGCCGAACGCGAGCGAGGTGCCGGTTTGCCACGCGCAAGTTCCCGTATTGCGGACGTGCCAACTTTTGTTAAAGCGCTGTCCCGCTGTGACACGCGTGTTATCGGGAATCGTGAGGTCGCCCACAAATTGAGCATCAAAGTTGCAAGTCGTTGCAGTGGTGGGTGATGTTCCATTGCTAACGGGCGTTGCCGTTATACGGATGATGATGGGTGTTGGCGAGAGTTGCGCGACGTTTGTGGGTTGCCCACCGTTCTGTGAATTTACATTTACGCTGATGCCGGTCTGTCCTGCCGCGCCGGACGGATTGAGCGCGCGCACAGTGAGCGTGTGTTGTCCTTCGGTGGCTGTCCACGATTGAATAACTGTGAATTGCACCGGTGCGGGCAATTCGGGCGGCGAATCTTGTTTCACTACCACACCATCTACAAGCAACTCGACGCGGCTGATGCCCGACGGATCCGCTGCCGAAGATTGCACCCCCACGACTTCGCCCGCGTTGAACGTGGTGCCATGCGGCGGAGAGGCAATGATAACGGTTGGCACACTCGCACCGGTTTGTGTTTGGCATGCGGTGAAAATGAGCATGCCCAGTGCGCTCATGATAAAAAATACAATCTCTACGCGTTTCATTTTGACCTCAATTCAGCTTGGCGAGTTCCTTCTGTACGTCCGCTTTGCCCAGCTCACAATCTTGCTTGAGCGTTTGCAAATACGCATCTTGAACGAGCAGGTCGGTTTCCGTAGCGCATTGTGTGAACGCGGCTGCGGCTGCCGTGAAATTTGTGCGCGCACCGTCGCGGTCATTTTGTTCCGCTCGCGCTCTGCCGCGGAAATAGGTGACGGTTGCCTGTGCGGCAAACACCTGCGCGCGAATGCGATGCTGTTCTTTGGGTGTCTCGTCAAGCCCTTGCTGTAAATTTGCAGCGGCTTGCGCGAGCGCTTGTTCTGCGTCCGCGTATTTTTTTTCTTCCAACGCAGCGCGTCCCTTTTGATAAAAATCCAAGCCGAGTTGAATGCGCGCTTGCTGCGCGATTAAGCTGCCCGCTTCAAGCGGCGCAAGCTCAAGCGCGCGTTGATGTTTCGCAATTGCTTGTTCCAACAAGAGCGGAACATCCGCACGCGCGGCATCTCCCGGAAACGTGCCGGTGAGAATGAGATTCGCGCGCTGATAAAAAACACTGCCCAATCCAAAAGAGGCGCGCGCATACTCGGGGTCAATCGCGAGCGCGTCTTGAAACCATTTCTCTGCGCGTTCCAACGCAACGTCTGCGCCTTTGGTCGCGGAATCTGTCGGACCAAAAAATACGCGGGCGCGATTTTCATCTTGCGAAAGAAACAGCGCCTCTTGTCCCAAGAAATAATAAAAGACCGATTTCCCTTGGTCGTTTTTCAGGTCTTGCACCTGCGTCAAACCATCGCCAAACAATTGATACGCGTTTTCAAAATTTCCACTCAAGTCGGCGAGCAAGCCGCGCACGAACCAGACCAATGCCGCCGCGCGCGGTTTCAAATTTTGATTGAGATATTCATTCGTCAGCGCGTCGGAGGGGTCGAGCGAAGCGGGCGCAGGAAATGCTTTACCCATTTTTTGACTGCCGCGCATTTCATCCGCTTCGTTCCGACTTTTCGCCAAATAAAATTCCGGCGCAAACGTGGCAGGTGTTTGCTGCGTCGCGAAATTTCCGTAAATCAACATGTCCGCGCCCAAGTCATTTGCTTTTTTTTCGGCGGCGAGTTCGCGTTCGGCGGGTGTCTTGCCCTCGATGACGCCGATGCGCGCGCGTATCTGCAATGGAAACATAGAGTCGTGCCAAATGACGACTTTGCGGTCCGGCGGAAGTTGATTCGCTTCATCGCGCAGTGTGTGAAACATCCACGCGCTCCATGTGGAGGCATCACTTGAAGAGGTCACGTCACCTTGCGCATCCACTTTGCCAAAATCCGCGACGACGATATTGAACGCGCTTCCGCTCGTCGGCATTTTGTCCGGTGTAATCAAATACCATGTCACGACACCCGCGAGCAGAAACATCGCAACGAGCGCAGCAATAAAGCGCACGGGAATAACCACCGAACCGATATTGATAATTTTGTCGCCCGCGACGAGGTCGCCTGCAACCGTCACATTGGCGTCGCCGGAAATGTTGATGCCGCCGATTTGGTCGCGCCGACGCGGCAGCCAACGCGCCAAGAGCGCGGCGAAAGTGGGTGCGGTGGAAGCGCGCGCAGGTGGTGTTGTGGTGCTTGGTTCGGGTGAAGCCGGCGGCTTGCGCGATTTGTTTTCGGGAAGCTCGGGCGGAGGCGTTGCCATTATGCGCGCATCTTCTCTGCGATTTTCTTGATGGCGGTGGTGACTCCGGCAATGGGATTGAGAATCGCGTTCGCCGTCACTTCTAAAATATCAGGCGCAAGCTCTTGCAAGAATTTCATCCAGCGTTCGACTTTATTTGCATTCGCGTTTTCACCTTTTGCCACTTCGGCTTCAATCGTCTTGACGGCATCGCGAATTTCACTGCGCTCGACGTTCGGGTCATTCGCGCGCGCGTCAATCTGTTTGTAAATCGCGTTAAACAAGGCGGCAACGTCTTGTGCACTTGCGCCTTGTGTTTGCGTGATATTTTTTCCGGCTGCGACTTGTCCAACGGTCGCCCCCGCGCCAATGTTGACCGTATTTTGGTCGCCGTGGACAATTTTGTCACCGCTCACAATATCGCCGCCGACGTGAATGCTGCCGCCGGAAATGTTGATGCCGCCTCGCCCTTGTTTCTTTTCTCCGCGCTCCTCTGGCATTTTGTTCGCCTCCTTTTGAAAAATCATCCCATCCGCCGCGCGCATATACAACACCGGCGTGCCCCATTCCAACACACTGCCGTCAAAATAAATCGCGCGCCGCGCTTCATTCACCGCCGCGTCAATTGGCAAGCCGTCGGCAATGGCTGCATAGACATCGCTCGAAAATTTCAATGCCGCATTGTCCGTAATCGGAAACTGCATCGCAATCACGGCGGGAATACTTGTACGTACGAGATGCGGCGCGACGCCCGCAAACGGATTTTGATTTGAAGCGCGCGCGCCTTCGCACGCATTCAACACTACGACGCGTAACGAATTGGCGTCGCCGAGCAGCACGGCGAATTGTTCATCGCGGACCGCGCGTCCCGTGCCGTCTTCATTTTCAAAAATCAACATGCCGTGTTGGGTCTCGGCATCATATTTGCCGTGACCGATGAAATGCAAAATGTGAAATTCATTGCGGCGCAATTTGGCGCGTAGCGTGTCGAGTGTGGGTGGTTCCACGCGCGTCAGTGTGATGCGTTCTTGTGCGATGGGTTCTTGGAGCGCGTCGTTCATGCGGGTCCATTCGTCCTCTACTTCAAGCGCGTCTTCGTCGCTCGGACTGGACAGCACTGCGAGCAAGTTTAACGGCGTTGGCGCGGCGAGCGGCTCGACACGCTGCGGTAATTCGAGAAAACGCACGATGGGCGTTTCGGTCGAGAGCGCGAGAAATTCTTGACGCGCCGGGTCCGCGTCATACAGATATTCCCACGGCAAATCGCCGAGTTCAGGTACATCGTTCAAACGCAGTTTGACGCGCAGACCTTTTTTCTCGCGGTCGGCTTGGTCGCGGCTGCGACGAAAACTGGTCAGCACCTCGCCTCGAAACACCGCGTCGAATAATTTGCCGCCGAATTGTTTCAACCATTCTTCGGGTTTCAAGCCGCTTCCGGTAATGGGTGCGCGGCGTCCCACACGCGCAAGAAACGATTCGATTTCCGACGCAGTGAACGGCAAGGCAAAATTCGCATTCGCCTGTCCGACGGGCGAATCCACCAAGCGCGCGCGGTACGCGTCGCCAATTTTTTCAAAGAGCAAATCAAAGACGAGATATTCGGTGATTGGCATGGACGAAATGTACCACGCGCGCGGCGCGCTTGTCAATGGCGTATGCGCGTTTTGTATCGCTTGTCATTTGCGCGCATCTGGATATAATAACTGTCACTTGAGGGGATTGATGTTCAACTCTTTTTCGTTCTCGATGTTGATGCCTGTGGCGTGCCGTAGTAGAGGCGACGCTTAGAAATTTGCGTCTGTCAACGGTGCGCCTTTTACCGCTTGTTCGTGCGAACGCTGTTCGCCTCCGACGGCGGTTTTTTGTTTCTTGCAAAGGGAGTAGGTAAAGTGTAGCGGGTAGCACGTATCAAGGCGCCGACCTGCTCCCTGCTCCTTACTACTTTATACGGAGTTCCAGCCATGACCAACACAATCAGTGCTTATCCCGCGTGGCCCTATGTGAATGGACCGCTGCATCTCGGACACGTCGCGGGAACGTTTGTCCCAAATGATATTTTTGTGCGCTATCAACGTTTGCGCGGGAATGATGTTTTGTCGGTAACCGGTTCAGATACACACGGCACACCGGTTACAGTGACCGCTGAAGAACAAGGCAGAACGCCGCGCCAAGTCGCGGAAGAATATCACGCGCTCGCCGTGCAGTCGCTGGCGAAACTTGGCATCTCGCTCAATCTGTACACGCACACCGATACCGAAAATCATTATCGCATCACACAACAATTCTTTTTGAAATTGTACCGCGATGGTTACATTTTCAAACAGAGTGACCCGCAGTTGTACGATGTGGACGCGGCGCGCTTTTTACCTGACCGTTACGTGGAAGGCGAATGTCCGATTTGTCATTACCCGCGCGCACGCGGTGACCAATGCGAAAACTGCGGCAACTTGCTCGACCCGTTGCAGCTCATCAATCCGCGTTCGCGTTTTGCCAAAGCGGGCGAGACGCACGAATTGCAAGTGCGCGAGACCGAACACTTTTATCTCGACCTGCCGAAATTCAACAAGCCATTGTTGGATTGGGCGAAGCAGCAAACGCATTGGAAACCGAACGTCGTCGCGTTCACGTTAAACTATTTGCGCGGCGACGGCACCGATGAAAATCCAAACGGACTCAAACCGCGCGCTATTACGCGCGATTTGGAATGGGGCGTGCCGATTCCGCCGGAGGTTGGTGATTATCCAAACAAACGTATCTATGTTTGGTTCGACGCGGTGATTGGTTACTATAGCGCGTCAGTGGAATGGTCGCATGTCATTGCACAAAACGACGACGCGTGGAAAAAATGGTGGACAGTTGCGCCCGATGTGCAGAGTAATCAATTCATCGGCAAAGACAACATTGTCTTTCACACGGTGATTTGGCCCGCGCTGCTATTGGGATTCGGTGATGGGAAATTGCCGTTGCCGTCCAATGTTCCCGCGAACGAATTTCTGAATCTCGAAGGACGCAAGTTTTCCAAGTCCGCGCATTGGGCAGTGTGGGTGCATGAATTTCTGGAAACGTACGATACTGACCCGCTGCGTTATCTCCTCGCGGCGAATTTACCAGAATACGCGGACACGGATTTCAAGTGGAGTGAATTTGTGCGCCGCAACAATGATGAACTCGTCGCGACGTGGGGAAATTTAGCGAATCGAACATTAACGTTCACGCACAAAAATTTCGACAAGCGCGTGCCGACGCCGGGTGCGTTGAATGACGATGACCGCGCGTTGCTCGAAAAATCGGAACGCGCGCTGCAAGTGGTCGGTGATGCGATTAACGCGTGTCGTTTTCGCGATGGCTTGCAGCACGCATTTGAAATTGCGCGCGAAGCGAACGCGTATCTCAATCAAACCGAACCGTGGAAGACAATCAAAGTGGACCGCGAACGCGCGGGGACAAGTTTGTACGTTGTATTGCGCGTGCTTGATAATCTCAAAACCGCGCTGTACCCGTACTTGCCGTTTTCTTCAAACGACTTGCATCGGCAGCTCGGTTACGCAGATGATTTAGCGGGAACGTTTGAAACGCGGACGGTTGCGGAAGAAACACGCGACCACCTCGTACTCACATACATTCCGCCACAAACCAACGCTGGTTGGAAAGTGAGCGCGTTACGCGGCGGCGAACCATTAGGCGAACCCAAAGCGTTGTTCAAAAAACTCGATGAGGGTGTTATCGAGTTAGAGACATCGAAATTGGGAAAATCCAAATAAAAAAGTAGAGACGTTACGCCGTAACGTCTCTACTTTTTTACATTCGCAAGCGTCGCTGTTCTCTTTCAACCTCATTCTTGCAGCTCACGCACAAACGCGTTTCAGGAAAAATACTGAGCCGTTCCGGGTCAATCGGTTTACCGCAGCGTTCACAGATGCCGTACTTGCCTTGCGCCGCGACCTTGAGCGTTGCATCAATTTCTTCCAGCCGTCGTTCGTACGTTGCGACCAAGCCCAGAGTTTTTTCGCGTTCGTACACATTCAAGTCCACTTCGTCGCCTGTCATTTCCGGCGCTTCTTGCAATTCGGCGCGCAAGCGCGCGAGTTCGCCTTCCACCTGCGCGCGTTCCTGTTGCAACATTTCTTTTTGATTCACCAAGGGTTTTGCTTTGACGTCTGCGAGTTTGCCATTCGACTTGCCGTTGGCTTGACTCTTGGGCGCTGTCGTCTGTTTTTGGACGGGCGCGCTGCGCGAACGCGCAAGCGCGGTGCGTCCCGATTTGGTCGCCGCTTTCACTTGCGGTTTCCTAAGGGGTGTTCTCTTTTTTGTAATTTTGCGTGCCGTTGCCATACTCTTTCCCCGCTAGCCACTCCAATATGGAATGGGAGTTAAGTGCGAGTGTATAGCATAGAAACGCAGGCGCGTCAAGCAAAATTTTGTAAAAAAGAGACCATCGAGGTTTCCGAAACCTCGATGGTCTGAAAACTACCTATTTTTTAGTGCTGTTTTTGCTTTATGGGACCGGGGACCCTCGAACCGGAATATAGTCCACCAATCCCAACGAACTATCGTCAAAGTAATCCCAAATATGAGCATCAATAGTCGTTGTATTGGTTGTCCCCCACCAATTGTTTTCGGCATTGACGGTTGGGCTACTTACAGAATGGGCAACTGTCAGGTCATTCGGTGTGCTGGTGTTGTCTGAAGTGTTGCCATAAATGTCGTTATTATTGATTGCTGGTGAGTAGAAGGGACAATTAACGTAAATTCCGCCACCCCCATTACTATTCGTTGCTTGATTGTTTGTAATCCTGTTTCCATCGTTTATGCTCACATTTGAGCTACACCCAGACAAATAAATCCCACCTCCGGTTGGGGCAACATTTGTGTTGATTGTATTGCCACTAATGGTCGCGCTTGCTGGAGAAGAAATGACAATACCCCCATAAGTATTTCCTGTGATTATGTTATCGCTAATCGTTGAATCCCCATAGTACACGTATAGCCCAACAGAGTTATCATTGTCTGTAATCGTATTGCCGCTGATCGTTTGAGGTGTAAAACCTGAAATGCTAGCTCCACCTGCTGCATTCTCTGAAATTGTATTGTTAGTTAAACTCAACGAACCGCCGGCGTAGCCGGTACCGGCTGATACACCAATATAGTTATTGGTTGCTTCATTACCGTCAAGAACAGCAACAGCTCCATAGGCGAGTCCTAAGTCAATTCCATTATTGGAATTGTACGTGACGGTATTGTCATTCATGTTCACACTCCCACCTAATGATAAAACAGAAATGCCGGAAGATGAATTATGGTTTATGGTGTTATAGAAAACGTTGATGTCTACTGCTCCAGTACTTTCTATCTTGATGCCAATATGCGAGTTATATGTCACTGTATTGTTGACCACATTGATTGCATTACTGCTCAAGACATTTATCCCGTCAGCATTTACTGAGCTGACTATTCCATTGTCAGTAATGGTATTGTTGGCAATGCGCGGGGCGCCATTGTTATACACGGTTATGCCATTCGCTTTGTTATGATGAATTGTACTTTGCTCAATGAGCGGTGATGTCGAATCCATTCGCAGCGCACCATTATTGCTGATATTCGCTCCCCCAGCATACTCTACGAACGCGTACCTCAAGACACTTCCACTAACATAGTTGTTATTTCCGTCGAGTGTTGCGTCCACACTTGTATCGCTAAAGTAAATATAGCCCCAGTCGCCTTTCGCGGGAATTCCACTATTTGAAGTGAATATAATTGGGTCGAGTGACGTACCCCGTGCTACCAATGCGCCGTTAATTGTCATCGCTTTATTGCTGGTGAACTCGATGAGCGTGCCGGGTTTGATAGTCAGCGTGACGCCAGTATCAACAATGATACTCCCTGTGACAACATAAGTGTCGCACCAATCTGCGCTCCAAGTTGTATCACTGCTGATAAAACCACCGACATTACAAACACTGGATGAGGTCGGTGTTGGGGAGAAGGTGGGCGTATTGGTTGGTGTAAAAGTTGGTGTAAAAGTACGCGTGTTTGTCGGTGTGAAACTTGGCGTAAAAGTGTGTGTGTTTGTGGGGGTGAAGCTAGGTGTGTAGGTACGCGTATAGGTGGGAGTGTTGCTTGGTGTGTTTGTGCTTGTGTGCGTTGGCGACCCGGTAAAAGTTGGAGTAGGTGAGATGCTTGGTGTATTGGTTGGTGTAGGTGTAAACGTTAAAGTAGGTGTATTTGTTATTGGTGTAACACAATTGATGATGACTTTTTTCGCGGTTGCGACCGTCACTTGCAAATGACATGCGTTTGCAGTCACATTGACCTGTTCACCTTTTTTCAAAACAAGTGTAGTGGCGGTGTCTATCGTTTCAGGCGCGAGCGACGCGGCTTTGCACACCACCACAACTTTGGCTGTGGTTTGCGATTTGACCGAAAGATTGCAGCCATCACGTTTGACTGTGAGCTTGTCACCGAGATTCAGTTTCTTTTTATATTTCTTGGGAGGCGTCTGTGTAGCAAGTGCGTGCGGCGCGGACAAGACTTGCGTTGGGTGAATCGTAGTGAATAGCAAAGACCCTACAATGCAAATGAGGACAAATACAAAAACGAATGGCAAAAACTTGCGATGATGGCAAGGCATGTATTCCTCCAATGTGTCGAATAAGCCAGATATTTTGTTGGTAGTTTGCAACAAAGAGGTGATTCAACAATTCAAGTTGAATCACCCAAATACACCGAAATCATTTTACGCTTTGCAATGATGAGTGTCAATCAGTTTTTGCAGCTCTTTTTACGCTTAGCGTAAAGCCGTCCACTGCTATCACTTGCACCGCCTCACCTGCCTGCACCGGCGGATTTTGGGCAACCGCGCTCCATTCTTCGCTTTTCACCAAAACTGTGCCATTTGGATTCAATGCTGTTTTGGCGGTGCCGTGCGCGCCAACATAGGTGTTCATGCTCATTAACACGGGAACGTTGCGCGTGCGAATCACTGCGCCGAGAACAAAGACAAAGAACGACGCGGTCAGAATGGTCAGACCGCCAATCACCCACGGCGAGACGCTCACATCGGGCATTGTCGGTTCGGGCGGTGTGAGCGGACGAAACAAAAAGAACGCGCCGAGTAAAAACGCAATCACGCCGCCAACCGTCAACGCAAAACCTGTGACCTTGATGTCCAGCACCATCATCCCGATGCCCGCGACAATCAAAATCACTGCCGCCCAATTCGTCGGCAAGCCGAACAATGCAACCGCCGCGAGCGTGAGACAAATGATGCCGACAATCGCGGGCAGCACCGCGCCCGGATTGTACACTTCGGCAATCAACGCAATCGTGCCGACGTTCAATAAAATCAACGCGATGTTCGGGTCAAGCAAGAGATGGAAAAATTGTTCAAAGAAATTCATCTCCACTTGCTTGATGCTCGCGTTTGCGGTGTTGAGCGTCACATCCGTACCGCGAATTTTTACCACGTGTCCGTGCGTTTGATTCAACAAATCATTCACATCACGCGCGATAAAATTGATCGCGCCTTTTTCCAACGCCTCTTGGTCGGTAATCGCCACCGCGCTTCGCACGGCATCTTCGCCCCATTCGACATTGCGCCCGCGTTGAGTTGCAATCGAACGAATCAACGCGGCGGCATCGTTCGTCACTTTGGTCTGCATCGTTCCCGTCAATTCACCCGTCATCGAAACGGGACTCGCCGCGCCCATGTTGGTTCCCGGAGCCATTGCCGCGAGATGTCCCGCGTAGGTGATGAATACACCTGCCGAACCTGCGCGCGCACCCGACGGTGAAACGTACACAATAATCGGCACGGGCGAATCAAAAAAGCGTTCGACAATTTTGCGTGTCTCGTCGAGTCCACCGCCGGGCGTATCGAGCGTGAATACAATCGCGTTCGCGTCTTCGTCACGCGCGTTGTTGATGACGCGTTCGATGTATCCTTCGGTAAATGGGTCAATGATGCCGGTGATGGTGGCGACGTACACGCGCGGCGCGTTGGTTTGCGCGCGTAAAATTTTTGGAGCGAAAAATGAAAACGCGCTGAACAATCCAAGTACGATGCACAGCGCGCCAAGCATTCTTATAATTTTCATATTCGGCTCAATCTTTCGGCAACGCCTCTCGAAAGTTCAATTCCATTTGCGAAAGGCGCTGCAATAAACCATACGGATACAACGGACGCGTACCATTGCGTATCTCGTTCAACGTTTTCCAATACGCTGCAAATTCGTCGTTCGTATCGTGTCCGTACAAAACATCACGCGCGTATAACGCATCATCTACAAACGCGCCGTCGTGTACCAAAACGATTTCGTGTCCGCGTTTTCCGTTGAATTCGAAAAGATTTTCGAGAGTAAAGAGATAGCGCACATTCCGAACTGCCGCGCCCAATTCCTCAAACGTTTCACGCGCCACCGCATCCGACGCGTATTCACCAAATTCAATTCCGCCGCCGACCGGACGAAAAAACGTTTCACTTTTCACCGGGTCAAAATATTCGGCGACCAGTATTTTCTCCGCGCGCGAAAAGAGACAAATTGCCAGCGGACGAATGCGCGGCACATAACTCATTTAATCCGCGTCCAATTGACGACAATGTGACAGCCCTGCACATTGCCTCCGGGATATTCTACGTCCAACACGGCACTCGCGTTGCTGCCAAAATCATCTACGATGACGAGGTGAAAAATTCCTTTGTCCGAACCTAAAACAATTTCGTATTCGCCCGCTTCGTCCGTACGCGCGTACGGCGGCAAATAACCAAAGTCATTGTAGATTTTTACGCCGACGTTGGCAATCGGTTTGTCTTGCGCGTCCTGCACACTGCCGCGAATGTCGCCCGTGCCGTTGCACTGCGCGTTTTGGCGCACGCGAACGCCGGGAGCGTACAAAATGCCTATGGTGGAAATAACGGGAACGGGCGTCGCAAAAGGATTCGGTGTGGCGAACGGGTCGGGGGTTGGCGTCACTCCGCCTTCGAGCGTTGGTGTTGGGATGGCAGTGGGATTGAGAATCGCGTTCTTGCACGCTTCGTTGGCGGCGGATGCTTTGGTTTGTATTTCTACACCTGCGCCGAGAGCGACTGCTGCCAAGTACTCGCGTTCGGCGATGCACGCGCTTCGTGCAAGTACAGAGTCTCCAAGTCCAATGTGGGCGTCGCGCAGTTTTTGTTTCACGTCGCCAAAATTTGGGTCGCGTGCGTACAATTCTGAAAGGGTCAAGACCGCATTTTTCCAATCGCTGCCGATTAGCGCGAGACCGTTGAAATAGAGGACGGCGCGTTCGCGCTGGGTGCGCGCTTCTGCATTGTTGGGGTCGAGCGCGAGCGCCGCTTCAAAACGCCGTCGCGCCAAGTCCACATCATTTTCAAGCAATGCTTGTTTGCCTGCTGCGAGATACGCGCGCACGAGAAACGCGTCCACTTCACTTGCACGATAATCATTTTTTACGCGCCGCAATTCTTCAAACAAATCAATCGCGTTGTTCCAATCTTCTTGCGCGACAGCTTGTTCGGCGCTCGCATACAACTGTTTCGCAATGGCGACTTCTTGCGGCTCTTGTTCCACAATCGCGGTGTGCGCGGTTTTCAATTGCTGCAATTTTGCGAGCGCGGGCGTGTAATCGGGTTTGTATTGCAGCGCGAGTTCCAATTCCGCAATCGCCAATTGCGTGTAGGTTTCCGATTCGTACGCCAACGCGCGTTGAAAATGTTCTTGCGCTTGGCGGTCCACGAAATACGCGCGGTCTTGATTGCCCATGTACACGCCGAGTGTAAAAGGAATGGTAAATGCCAGCGCGATGCCCACAATCGCCAAGGTGATGAGCCACGCGCGCATGTGATTCCGCACGAGGGGGGGGGGCGTCGGCAATGTGAAATGTAACGGCAGCGCGTGTGCGGCGTTCATGTTCGCGGCATCGTTTGACGCGTATTCGTACGCGGGTGGCGGCGGCGCGATTTTGGCGTTGGAGGTCGGTGACGACGATAACGCGCGGTCACGTCCGCGCGGCGGCTGCGGCTTGTTGGGCGAAGGAATCGGTTCGGGAAGTCCGGGCGGAAGGGCAGACATTGGATATGACGAATGACGGATGACAAATGACAAACGCCGAATGATTATAGTTGGCGCGGCGTAAAAGACCAAACGACATTTTGCGGCGAATGGAATTTGCGGTCAGCCATTTCTTTTCTCTGCTTTTCACGATGAGATTCTGTCGTTTTGTCGTCAATGTTATAATGCGCGTATGGATCCACAAACGTTAGCGCGACTCGCGCTGTTGTCTGCGATTCTCGCCGTTTCCGCGCAAGGCGCGAATGTTTCCACAAACACCACTACCGCGACAAATTCCACAACGTACATTGTGCAAGCAGGCGATACACTTTTTTCGATTGCGACAAAATTCAACACCACCATCGCCGCGATTCAGCAGGCAAACAATCTCGCAAATCCAAACGCCATTTCCGTTGGACAGCGGTTAATCATTCCCGGCGTCGTCGCGCAAAACATTGCAACGCCTTCACCGACTGCGCGCGGTCCCACTCCCAACGAGACAACGCAACCGACAGCGACATCAAACGTCAATAGTGAAACGGCAACGTACATTGTGCGCGCAGGTGACACGCTCGCGAGCATTGCCGCGCAGTTTGGCGTGACGCTCGCGGAATTGCAGCGCATCAACAATATCGCCAATCCGAATCTGTTGACGGTGGGACAGCGTTTGATTATTCCTCAAGCGGTGAACACGAATGTCGTCGCGCCTGATGGGATTCGGATTGTGCCGGCGGTTGTGCGTCAAGGTGAAACGATTACGCTGCGCGTGAACGCGACAAACGTTTCCGAAGTGTTGGGCAAATTCGACCAACAAGATTTGCGTTTCAATAAATTGAATGACGAATGGGTTGCGCTCATTGGCATTTCGCGCTGCGCGAATTACATTGGCGAATATGCGGTGAATCTCACGCTGCGCGACAATCTCGGCAATCCGAGCCAAGTGCAATTCAACGTGCGCGTGAACGCGGGAACATTTCCGACGCAAGACTTGACGCTCACAGCCGAAATGTCTGCTCTCCTCGACCCCGCAATCATGAACGCGGAAAACGCCCTCGTCGCGCAAACCGTTTCGCAATATACGCCGGGGCAGGCATGGAAGGGCGCGTTTCGTTCGCCCGTTGATATTAAAAATCCGCGCGTGAGTTCGCAATTCGGCGAACGGCGGAGTTACAACGGCGGCAAACCGGGCTTGTGTGGACACGAAGGACAAGATTACGGCGTCGCGGGCGGCACATCGGTTTTTGCCACCGCGCCCGGCACCATCGTTTTGGCGCAAGCACTCAAAGTTCGCGGCAATGTAGTATTCATTGACCACGGGCGCGGTGTGTTCACCGCGTTTTATCATCTCAAACAAATTGACGTGCAAGCAGGACAACGCGTGAACACAGGCGACCTCATCGGGCAAGTTGGCACGACAGGATTTTCCACCGGCGACCATTTGCATTGGAGCATGTGGGTGAATGGAATTTACGTGAATCCGTTGCAATGGGTGGGGGAAGAGATTCCTTGAAGGATGTAGAGGTGAAGAGGTGAACGGGTGACAAGGCGACAAGGTGAATGGGTGACGCTCACGCGTTGCCTTTTTGTTTTTGGCGCAGCCCATTTTTCAGGCGTCGAATTTTATTCGATGATTTTTCCGCGATTGAAACGCGCGGGGATTGCGTATAGAATTTGAAAAAATGTTTTGTTGGTTTGGAGAACATGATGGGTGACACGAACGAAATCAACATGGGCGACCACGCGCAGGCAAACCAAGTCGCGGCGGGCAACAACATTACGCAAATTTATTTCGAGAGCGCGCGTCGAGAGTTTGACGCGCGTTTTTCTTTGCCCACGCCGCCGCGCGATTTTACGGGACGCGCAGATGAAATTGAAACTCTGGTGAATGCGTTGACGCAAGGGCAGGGCGCGGCGATTTCAGGATTGAGCGGGATGGGCGGCATCGGCAAGAGCGCGCTTGCACAAATTGTGGCGCAGCGCGTCGCGGAAAAATTTCCCGACGCGCAAATTTGGATTGACCTGCGCGGACTCGACAAAGAACCGACGAAACCGTCCGAAGCAATGCGCCAAGTGATTCTCGCGTTTGAACCCGACGCGGGCGCGTCTATCAAGGATGCGAACGACGCGCAGCTCGCGCAAATCTATCGCAGTGTGCTGCACGGCAAACACGCGCTGCTCGTTCTGGACAATGCGCGCGACAACGCGCAAATTCGTCCACTGCTTCAGACAGATGCGGCGTTTCTCGTCACCTCGCGCCTGACGCTGACCGAAGGTGGTTTACAGTCGTTACACTTGGGAGTGATGAAACCTGACGACGCAAAAAACTATTTGGTTCAACTTTGTCCACGCTTGCAAGGACGCAAAAACGAAATTCAACAAGTGCGCGAACTATGCGGCGATTTGCCGTTGGCGTTGAAAATCGCAGGCAGCTATCTCGGCGTGACGCCGAATATTGAAATCGCGCGGTACATTGAAAAATTGCGCGCGCGGCGTCTGGAAATTTTGCGTGAACGCGGCGACGACGAGTTAAATGTGGAAGCCGCATTCGCGCTCACGTACGACCAACTGCCGCCGACGATGCAATTGACGTGGCGTCTCCTCGCCGTCTTTCCCGCGCCGTTCTGGGACACTGCCGCCGCGTATGTGTGGGGCGTCGAAGAAGGACAAGCAGAAGATGAGTTGGGGGAGTTGGTAAGGTACAGTCTCGTTGAATACAGTGCGGAAGACCCTTCGACTGTCGCTCAGGGAAAATATCGCTTGCACGATTTATTGCGCGAGTTTGCGTTGACGCGTTTGAGCGCGGATGAAAAATGGCAAGCGGAAAAACACCATGCCGAGTTTTATGTCCAAGTCGCGCGGCAAGCAGATGAATTGTATTTGAAGGGGAACGAAAATGTCGTCGCGGGTTTGAAATTGTTTGAGCAAGAATTGCCGCACATTCGCGCGGGGCAGGAATGGGCGGTGGCGAACATGGAATGCGACAGAGATGCTGCCGAGATCTGCAGCAAGTACCCATTACCAAATCGTCATGCGGCGGTATTATCATTGCGGCTGAGCGTGCGCGAACAGATTGCTTGGATTGAGAAAGCATTGATTGCGGCGCGGAAATTGGGTGATCGCCAAAGTGAAGGGATTCATCTCTGCAACCTCGGTGTTGCGAATAGAGATTTGGATAATGTACGAAAATCCATAGAGCTTTATGGAAAAGCATTAGAGATCTACCGCGAAATTGGCTATAAACAGGGCGAGAGTGTTGTCCTTGGCAATCTCGGCGCGGCATATCAAAGTTTGGGTGAGGTACCCAAAGCGATTAAGTTTTACAAACAGAATTTGGCAATTGCACGCGAGATTGGCGACCGACGTGGCGAAGGGATTGTGCTTGGGAATTTAGGTCTAGCTTACGCAGAATCTAGAAACGCGAAAAAGGCGATTGGGTTTTACAAACAGGCATTGGTAATTTCTCTTGAGATTAACGACCAGCGCGGCTTGGCAATTGTTTTGGGTTACCTGGGGCATGCATATTGGGCTTCTGGAGAGACGGGTAAAGCGATTGGATATTACGAGCAGAGCATCAGTATTGCACGCAAGATTGCTGATCAACGTCAAGAGGGTAGCTTACTTATTGGTCTCGGTTTGGCATATTCTTATCTGGGCGAAGTACAGAAAGCAATTCAGTATTTCGAACAAGCATTGCCAATAATGCGAAAGATTGGTTCCCAACGTGGTCACGGCATCACACTGGCGAACATGGGATTGGCTTACAAAAAACTTGGTGATACAAAACGAGCGCTTCAGTTGTGGCGCGCGGCGTTGGAGATTTTTGAGGTGATTGAACACCCGAATGCGGAGAGGGTGAGAAAGTGGCTGGAAGTGAATGAAGAATGAACAATGGACAATGCGCAAAGACGAACGACGAACGACGAACAACAAATCCAATTTTGAAAAAGTATGATATAGTTTTGTTGTCGTGAATATGAACAAGAAAAACGATTCTGAATATATGAATACGTTGGATGATTATGAGTTGAAACCACATTACGATTTTGATTATCACAAAGCGAAACCGAATCGGTTTGTAGGGCGGGTGGATTTGAACACGCCCAAGCGCGGCGGCGCACGGAACGGCGCGGGACGCAAACCTGCACGCGAGCCAATTGAACGCCACACGATTACTCTTTTAAAATCCGACGCGGCGTTTTTGAAAAAATTCGACAAACGCTTGAGTGCAGCAATTCGGAAGATGATTGCACAGCAGAGAATTGCAAATCGCTGATAGCATAGTACACATCGCTTTTCGCAAACCGTATTGACGTTTCACGTCCGACATTTCTCGTTTTTCGTTTCCCGTTTCACACATCAACTCACTGCCAACTGATTACTGCTCACTCTATCTCTCCATCACTCTATCACTCTATCTCAATGACTCCCTCCACCTTCTCTCTCGTCGCGTATGACCCTGCCAACGGCGACCTTGGCATTGCCGTCGCGTCGAAATTTCTCGCGGTTGGTTCTGTGGTGCCGTGGGCGCAGGCGGGTGTTGGCGCGGTGGCGACGCAGAGTTGGGCGAACACGAGTTACGGTCCGCACGGACTCGAAATGTTGAAACAAGGCATGTTGCCCGATGCGGTAGGCAGCGCGTTGACGGTGATAGATGAACAAGCCGCGCAAAGACAATTCGGAATTGTGGACGCACAAGGACGCGCATTCACGTTCACGGGCAGCGAATGTTCGGATTGGGCGGGCGGACGCATCGGAAAAAATTATGCCGCGCAAGGCAACATTCTCGTCGGCGCGGCGGTGGTGGACGCACTCGCGGAAACTTTTGAACGCGCCAGTGGAAGTTTAGCGGAACGATTGTTGAACGCGCTCGCGGCGGGACAAGCAGCGGGCGGCGATGCGCGCGGACAAGAATCCGCCGCGTTACTTGTCGTGCGCGCGAACGCGGGTTATGGCGGATTCAATGACCGCTATCTCGATTTGCGCGTGGATGACCATCCAACGCCGATTGAAGAATTGAAACGTTTGCTCGATTTGCATTTTCTTTATCTCGATAAATCGAGTCCAAATGATTTAATCGCAATTGACGAAAGCATTGCGCGTGAATTGCAGAGCATCATGGCAAAACGCGGCTATGATGTTGTGGTGAACGGCGTGTGGGACGACGCGTCGCAAAAAACATTTCGCAAATTCGGCGGCGTCGAAAATTTAGAAGAACGTTTGCAAGAAGGACCATTCATTGATACGGTGGTGTTGAAATTTTTACGTGAAAGGTTCGCGTAGGGGCGAAGCATTTGCAGACACTGACGCGAATCGAGTCACATCCGCGAATGCAAATGCTTCGCCCCTACACCTACAATGCTGCAACCTGAAAAACTCGCGCAAGCGAATAAAATTTTGCAAGAACTCGACATTGACGCGTGGCTGATTTTTGCGCGCGAGACCGAAGAGACACCCGAACGCGCGTGGGAATTACTCGCGCCCGGAATGGTCGTGTGGCAGTCCGCGATGATTCTGACAAAGAACGGCGACCGCATCGCGATTGTCGGCAAAGGCGATGACGACGAATATCGCAAGCGCGGATGGTACACCGAAGTTCATTCGTACGTACAAGGCATCAGCGAAATTTTGCGCGAAACCTTGACGCGCCTCGACCCGCAAAAAATCGCGCTCAATTATTCCGTGAGCAATCCGAACGCGGATGGTTTGACCTACGGCATGTTTCTCACGCTGCAAAAAATTTTGCAAGGCACGCCGTATGTCGAACGTTTCATTTCCGCCGACCCGATTTTGTCGCGGTTGCGCGGAAGCAAAACGCCGGCGGAATTGAAACGCATCCGCGACGCAATTGACCGCACGTTGATTTTATTTGATGAAACCACCGCGCTCCTCGAAGCAGGTCTCACCGAAAAACAAATCGCGAATCATTTTCATTCGCGTTGTGATGAATGGAATGTAGGAACGGCGTGGGCGTGGGACCAATGCCCGGCAGTCAACACCGGACCGGAATCGTCGGCAGGGCATGGCGGTCCGACTGAACTTCAAGTGGAACCTGGACATCTCGTCCACATTGATTTTGGCATCAAGCAAGCGGCATACTGTTCCGATTTGCAGCGTATGTGGTATGTGTTAAAGCCGGACGAAACCGAAGCGCCCGCACATCTCGTTCACGCGTTCAACGCGGTGGCGAAAACGATTCAAGAAGCCGCGAAAATTTTGCGTCCCGGCATTATGGGTTGGGAGGTGGACGCGCTCGCGCGTGAAGTGATTACGAGTGAAGGGTATTCCGAATATCAACATGGGTTAGGGCATCAAGTCGGACGCGCGGTGCATGACGGCGGCACGGGACTGTTGCCGCGTTGGGAACGTTATGGCGAAACGCCGTATGGTGTCGTGGAAGAAAATCAGGTGTACACGATTGAACTCGGCGTGCAAACCGACGCGGGCTATATCGGACTGGAAGAAGATGTGTTAGTGACAAAAGATGGGGTCGAATGGCTTGCGCCGCCACAGCGCGAATTGATTTTGATAGGCAGTTGAATGAATCCTCCGCAAGGAGGATTTTTTATTTCCAGACGTGACAAGGAGCTTGACAACGAAAAATTCCGTTTTATAATTATGACAGCGTTGACGTTATCGCTGACGTTAGCGTTGACATAACGGATTTCCTTATCCACAGCGAATCCTGCTTTCCAAGCCCCTTTTTTCTCTAGCGAGCGGACTGACAATGCACGTCACCCTCAGAGATGTTGCCCAGCGCGCAGGCGTTTCCGCCAAAACGGTTTCCCGGGTTGTCAACAATCAAGGTGAAATCAGTGACGAGACGCGCGCGCGTGTCCAAGCCGCGATTCAAGAACTCGGCTATCGCCCCAATATCCTCGCGCGCAATTTGGTCAATCAGCGCACGCATACCATCGCCGTCGTCGCGTCCGGCATCGAGTATTTTGGTCCTACGCGCACCATCGTCGGCATTGAACAACAGGCGGATGAATTTGGTTATTCGCTTTTTTTGAGTCTCCTCCCGCATCCCGAAGATACCAATTTGCAGGACCTTCTTGACGAACTCATCGCGCATCGGATGGAAGGCATCGTTTGGGCGATTCCCGAAATTTCTACCAACCGCGCGTGGATTACGCCAAGCACGTTACAAGAATTACCGCCGACGGTCTTTTTGAGCATGGGCGCGCGTCCCGACCTTGCCATCGTCGCGGTGGACAATCGCGCGGGCGCGCGGCTCGCCGTGCAGCATTTACTCGCACAAGGGCGCACGCACATTGGCATCATTACCGGACCGTTGACGTGGTGGGAAGCGCGCGAACGCGTGCAAGGTTGGCGCGACGCGTTGGCGAGCGCGGGCTTGAATCCCGATGCGGCGCTGCTCGTCGAAGGCAATTGGTCGCCGTCATCAGGCGAACGCGCGATGGAACAATTGCTCGCGCAAGTTGCCTCACTCGATGCTGTGTTTGCTTCGAATGACCAAATGGCGCTCGGCGCGTTGGGCGTCCTCGCGCGCGCGGGCAAACGCGTGCCGCACGATATCGCGTTGATGGGTTTTGACAATATCCCGGAGTCGGAATTTTTTATCCCGCCGCTTTCAACCGTCTATCAGCAAGTGATTGATATTGGACGCGTGGCGGTGCAGGAATTGCACGCGCAAATCGAAGCCGTGCGGCGCGGCGAAACCAAAACGCCCACTGTCACACAGCTCACGCCCACGCTCATTGTGCGCGCGAGTTCAAATTCAACCTGACCGTTTCTCTCCTCCAATCGCGCCCTCCCTGTCGTCGCGGCAGGGAGGGTCTGCGACCATCTACCATGATTGACTTTTATTCCTACCAAGTTTGGTTCGTCACCGGCAGTCAACATTTGTACGGACCCCAAGTGCTGGAACAAGTTGCCGCCGATTCTCAAGAAATTGTCGCGGCGCTCGCGCACTCGCAGCACATTCCCGTTCAAATCGAATTCAAACCCGTTGTCAAAACACCGGAGGAAATTTACGAATTGTGTTTGGACGCGAACCATTCTAAAAATTGTGTGGGCTTGATTTTTTGGATGCACACATTTTCGCCTGCGAAAATGTGGATTGCGGGATTGACCGCGCTCAAAAAACCGTTTCTGCATTTGCACACGCAATTCAATCGCGATATTCCCTGGGCGACGATTGACATGGACTTTATGAATCTCAATCAGTCCGCACACGGTGACCGCGAATTTGGATTTATCGCGAGTCGTCTGCGTTTGAATCGTCAAGTGGTCGTCGGACATTGGGCAGCCGCTGAAACGCAAAACGAAATCGGTGCGTGGACGCGCGTCGCGGCAGCATGGCACGATTCGCAGACCATGAAAATCGCGCGCATCGGCGACAACATGCGCCAAGTGGCGGTCACCGAAGGCGACAAAGTGCAAGCGCAAAAACAATTTGGATACGCGGTGAATGGGTACGGTGTCGGCGAGTTGGTGAAAATTGTGAATCAAGTGGGCGATGCCGAAATCAAAAATCTCGTTGCCGAGTACGACGCACAATACATTGTCGCGGACGAATTGCGCGCGGGCGGTGTGCGGCATTGTGAATTAGAGGACGCGGCGCGCATCGAATTGGGGCTGCGTTATTTTTTGCGCGACGGAAATTTTCAAGCGTTCACCGATACGTTTGAAGATTTGCACGGGCTTAAACAATTGCCCGGCATCGCGGTGCAGCGTTTGATGGCGGACGGTTATGGATTCGGCGCGGAAGGCGATTGGAAAACATCCGCGCTTTTGCGTTCGATGAAAGTGATGAGCGCGGGTCTCGACGGCGGCACGTCGTTCATGGAAGATTACACATACCATTTGAACGAAAACGGAATGTTGGTTCTCGGCGCGCACATGTTGGAAATTTGTCCGAGCATTGCAAATGAAAAACCGCGCGCGGAAATTCATCCGCTCGGCATCGGTGGCAAAGCTGACCCCGTGCGTTTGGTATTCAACACGCGCACCGGTCCCGCGCTCAACGCGTCGGTGATTGATTTGGGCAATCGTTTTCGCATGATTCTCAACACGGTGGAGGTTGTCCCGCCGCAAGAACCGCTGCCGAAATTGCCCGTTGCGCGCGCGTTGTGGATTCCGCAGCCGAATTTAAAAGTTGGCGCGGCGGCATGGATTTACGCGGGCGGCGCGCATCACACTGGCTTTTCTCTATCGCTCAAGCCCGAACACTTGCAAATGTTTGCGGATATGGCGGGCATTGAATGTGTGTTGATTGACGAAAACACAAACGTCAATGATTTCAAAAAAGAATTGCGGTGGAATGAGACAGTATATCGCTAATCGCATATTGCGTATCGTAAAACGTAAAGCGTCAAACGTGAATCTCAAATCTCCAATCTCTAATCTCACATGATTGCGCGTTTAACAATTCGTACCGATGCGGTGATTGGAAAAATTTCGCCGCGTTTGTACGGACATTTCGCGGAACATCTCGGACGCTGCTGCTACGATGGTTTGTGGGTTGGGCGCGATTCCACAATTCCAAATCAAGATGGTTTTCGCCGCGATGTAATTGACGCACTGCGCGCGATGCCGACGCCGCTTCTCCGTTGGCCCGGCGGTTGTTACGCCGACCATTATCATTGGCGCGATGGCATCGGTGAACAACGTCAGGTGCGTTTGGGAATGTCGTGCGGTTTGCAAGTGCGCGATGACAATAGTTTGGGCACGCACGAGTTTTTGCGCCTCTGTGAACTTCTTGGCGCAGAGCCGTATCTCGCTGGAAATGTCGGAAGCGGCACGGTTCAAGAACTGTGCGATTGGCTCGAATACTGCAACAGCGCAGTGCCGACGACATTGGCGCAAGAACGCGCGGCGAATGGTTCAACGAAACCGTTCGGCGTGAAACTGTGGGGCGTTGGGAATGAAAATTGGGGCTGCGGCGGAAACTATGATGCGGTGACGTACGCGCACGAATACAAACGTTACGCGACCATGCTGCGGCATGTGGACGCGCACGCGGAATTGGTGGCGTGCGGTTTTGAGCAAGAATGGAATGAAAAACTCATCGCAACGCTCGAACCGCATTTGAATTTGCTCGACCATCTTTCGATTCATCGCTATTGGGTGAATGGCGGACCCGAAACAGATTTCAGCGATGAACAGTATTACGCGCTGTTGGCAGAGGCGCAAGCGACAGAGAAATTTATTCAAGAGACCGCGCAAATTCTCCAAACGACGCGCGAAAACAAAATCAAAATCGCGCTCGACGAATGGGGCGTGTGGCATCCCGAAGCGCGCGATTGGGGACCGCGCAGCGCGCCAATGCGTTCACCGATAACATACGAACAAGCAGGCACGTTGCGCGACGCGCTCGCGGCAGCAATCGCGTTCGAAATTTTTCATCGTCACTGCAACGTGCTTTCGATGGCGAACCTCGCGCAAATTGTAAATGTGTTGCATGCGCCGATTCAAACACAAGGTGACGCGATGTGGCTGACGCCAACGTATTACGCATTTCAATTGCACAAGCCGCACATTGGCGCGCACGCGCTGCAAGTGGAGATGGACTCGGATGTGGTGAGCGCAACCGCATCGCGTTCCGAATACTCAATTCAAGCAACCATTATCAATCGGCATTTGCGTGAAACGTCAAACGTAAAAATTTTTTGCGATGATGCGCGCGAAAATGTTCATGCAACAATTTTGACCGCCGACAAACCGAACGCGACAAACAGCGCGGGATTTCCCGAACGTGTGAAACCGATGGAATTAGGTGTTGTGCGCGACGGCGACGTATGGCTTGTGGAATTGCCGCCGCATAGTTTGGCGACGATTGTATGGAACTGACATGAATGAATTTGAAATCAAGCAAGCTCACATTCACGAACTGTTGGACAAATATCAACTCGACACGCTGTTGTTGAATCGCGTGAGTTCGTTCGCGTGGGCAACGTGCGGCGTGGGCGACTCGCACATCAACACCGCGAGCAGCAACGGTGTCGCTTCGTTGCTCATTACACGCGACGCGCGCTATCTCGTGACCAACACCATTGAGGCGCCGCGTTTTGAACGCGAACAAAAACTCGCCGCGCAAGGTTGGGAATTTTCCGTGACGCCGTGGTATCAAGCAAACGCGCTTGACGAACTGACGCGCGGAAAAAAATTCGGCGCGGATGAAGCATTCGCGGGCGCGACAGATTTATCTGTAGAGGTTTCTCTCTTGCGCGCGAATTTGTTGCCCGCAGAAGGCGAACGCTTTCGCGCGTTGGGAAAATTGTGCGCGGATGCAATGGACAAAGCGATTCGCGCATTGAAGCCGCGTATGAGCGAATTTGAAATTGCGGCACTGCTCGCGTCGGAAACCCAAGCGCGCGGTGTCGAACCGATTGTTGTCCTCATCGCCACCGATGAACGCATTTTTAATTTTCGACATCCGATTCCCGTCGCGAAAAATTTAGAGAAATACGCGATGCTCGTGTTGTGCGGGCGCAAATGGGGCTTGGTGTGTTCGCTCACGCGCTTTGTATTCTTTGGCAAGCTGCCCGATGAATTGAGAACAAAATTCGACGCGTGCGCGACAATTGACGCAGTGATGATTGCGGCGACGCGTCCAAACAAAACGCTCGGCGAAATTTTTCAACGCGCGCAACAGACGTACGCACACACAGGTTTCGCGGACGAATGGCAATTGCATCATCAAGGCGGACTCGCGGGGTACGAACCGCGCGAAGTGACGGCAACACCAAATTCATCCACAACGGTATCGCTCGGACAAGCGTACGCGTGGAATCCATCCATCACGGGCGTAAAAACTGAAGACACGATTCTCGTCGGCGAAATTACCAATGAAATTCTCACCGCGATTCCGAATTGGGAAACGGTAACAATGAATGTGGATGGACAAGCAATCGCGAGACCCAAGATATTGGAGATTACGTGAAAGTAAGCAGTCATCAGTAATCAGTCATCAGTGAATTAGTGGCACTGAATACTGAACACTGATTACTGATTACCAAGCACTGACCATGGCAAAACGAAAATACACCATCGGCGTTGATTTTGGAACGGAATCCGGGCGCGCCGTTCTCGTGGATGTGAGCAACGGCAAAGAACTCGCGACCGCGATTTATCCGTACAAGAATGGCGTGATTGACGAAACGCTGCCGGGCACAAAAATTCGGCTCGAACCCGATTGGGCATTGCAAGACCCCGACGATTACATTCGCACGTTCAAAAACACAATTCCTGCGGTGTTGAAAAAAAGCGGCGTTGACCCGAACGATGTCATCGGCGTTGGGATTGATTTCACCGCTTGCACGATGCTCCCGACACTCGCGGATGGAACGCCATTGTGCAATGTTCCTGAATTTCGCAAGAACCCGCACGCGTGGGTGAAATTGTGGAAGCATCACGCCGCGCAGCCCGAAGCGGACAAAATCAACGCGACCGCGCGCGCCATGAATCAAGCTTGGCTCAATCGCTATGGCGGAAAAATCTCGTCAGAGTGGTTTTTCAGCAAGACACTGCAAATTCTCGATGAAGCGCCCGAAATTTACAACGCGGCGGACCGCTTGCTCGAAGCGTCCGATTGGGTGATTTGGCAATTGACGGGCGTCGAAACGCGTAATTCGTGTACGGCGGGCTACAAAGCAATTTGGTCCAAGCGCGAAGGATTTCCTTCGGAAAATTATTTTGGCGCGCTCGATTCGCGACTTGGAAATGTGATTGATACAAAAATGACGCGCGCAATTTCTTCCATCGGCGAACGTGCGGGAGCATTGACCGCACAAGCCGCAAAATGGACGGGATTACGACCCGGCACCGCCATTGCCGTTGCAAATGTGGACGCGCACGTTTCCGTTCCTGCCGCGACGGTAACCGAAACCGGACGTATGGTGCTTATCATGGGGACTAGCACCTGTCACATTTTGCTCGGCGACAAAGAACACACGGTGGAAGGCATGTGCGGCGTCGTCGAAGATGGTGTGATTCCCGGACTGTTTGGTTACGAAGCAGGACAATCGGGCGTCGGTGATATTTTCGCGTGGTTCGTTGACAATGCGGTGCCGCCCGAATACCACGCGCTCGCGAAAAAACAGAAAAAAGATTTGCATCAAGTGATGGAACAGGAAGCGGCGAAATTGAAACCGGGCGAATCGGGTCTGCTCGCGCTCGATTGGTGGAATGGCAATCGTTCGATTTTGGTGGATGTGGATTTAACGGGCATGTTGCTCGGCGCGACGCTAGCGACGCGCGCGCCCGAGATTTATCGCGCGTTGATTGAAGCGACCGCGTTCGGCACGCGCGCCATCATCGAACAATTTGAAAAGAATGATGTTGCTGTGAACGAACTTGTCGCGTGCGGCGGCTTGCCCGCGAAAAATAAATTGCTGATGCAAATTTACGCGGACATTACGGGACGCGAATTCAAACTCGCGGCATCGTCGCAAACGCCCGCGCTTGGTGCGGCAATGTTTGGCGCAGTCGCAGCAGGCAAAGCGAACGGCGGTTACGATTCGATTCTCGATGCGGCGAACAAGATGGCGCGTTTGAAAAAGGAAACGTTCACACCGAATCCATTCGCGCAGAAAATTTACAATGACTTGTATGCCGAATACGTCACGTTGCATGATTATTTTGGACGCGGTGGGAATGATGTGATGAAGCGGCTGAAAAACCTAAAGAAAAGTAATCAGTAGTCAGTAATCAGTCATCAGTTCACTGAATACTGATGACTGATTACTGTTCACTGTAAAGCTAGTACGATGTCGTACAAAGTTTTCTTTGTCGAAGACGAAATCGTTACCCGAGAAGGTATTCGAGACAATGTGGACTGGCAAGCCGACGGGTTTGAATTGTGCGGTGAAGCGCCGGATGGTGAAATCGCGCTGCCACTTTTGCAAACGACGAAACCCGATGTCTTGATAACGGACATCAAGATGCCGTTCATGGACGGCTTGCAGCTCGCGCGCATCGTGCGCGAAAAAATGCCGCAAACGAAAATCGTCATCTTGAGCGGACACGACGAATTTGAGTACGCGCAAGAGGCAATCAAACTCGGCGTCACGGAATATCTGCTGAAACCGGTGACGGTTCAAGATATGCACAACGTTTTGCAAAAAGTTGCGCGCAAGATTGAACGGGAAGGCATAGACCAGGCAAACTTGCTCAAACTGCAACAGCAAGTCCAAGAAAATCGCGCCGCGCTGACCGAACGCTTGCTCCTCAAGCTATTGGTCGGCGCGATTCCGTTGGCGGAAGCGATTGAACAGAGCGAGGTGTTAGGCTTGGATTTGATTGCGCGTTGTTATTTGGTGATTGTGATGCGGATTGCGCGCAGCGACGCGTCGGAAAAATTTGATTATGCCGAATGTCAACGCGTCCAAGAAATTATCGCGGGGGTGGTGGGCAGCAATCCCGATGTGTTTGTTTTGAAAAAAGATTTGGAAGAGTTGGTGTTGATTCTCAAAGGCAGCACGGCGGAATATCTGCAAGAGGACCGAGATTTTTTGCTGCAACAGATTGAACGTCAAATGCAAGCCAGCTGTTATCGGCTCACCATCGGACTCGGTTCTCCCCAAAATCGCATTGCCGATTTAGGACAATCGTTCATCGAAGCATTGGCGCAAGTAGAGAATGTCGCGCGCAGCAAGAACGCCGCGCCTTTAGTGGACACGGCGGAATTGCTCAAGGTGGACAAGTCGGCGGTAGAAGAATATCTGAAATGCGGTGTCAAAGAAGATTTCGACGATTTCTTTGATGGTTTTATTTTCCCGCTTGGGGACGCGGTGTTCAAGTCGGCGATTGTAAAGAATTATATTTTCATGGATTTGGTCTTTACCACCGCGCGCTTTGTGCGCGAGTGGGGCGGTGTGAGCGAAGACATTTTGCCCGAACTCGAGCAAATGGAAACGGTGCTGACGGGCATCCAAACGATGGAGCAACTCAAAGAACAGGCGCAACAAATTCTCACACGCGCGTTGGCGTTTCGAGACCAACAAGCCACCGCGCCGCACGCCGGCATGATTCAGCAAGCCAAAGAATACATTGACCAAAATTACATGGACCCGGAAATTTCACTGTACGCGGTGGCAAATCGCGTGGGGCACAGTCCATGTCATTTCAGCACAGTGTTTGGTGAAGAAACCGGACACACATTCAAAGAGTACTTGACACAAATGCGAATCAAGCGCGCCAAAGAGTTGATGCGCACGACCACGCTGCGTTCTTCCGAAGTTGCCGACCAAGTTGGCTATAACGACCCTCACTATTTCAGTCTGGTCTTTCGCAAATGCACCGGACTCTCGCCCAAAGAATTTCGCTTGCAAGTGTCGCGCGCACCCCAAAGCGCCTAAGCCCGGCGCAGCGTGCATGCAAAGGAATGTTCCATGATTCGTAAAGGGCTTGCGAATGATTATTCCGGTTTTCTCTCGCGCCTAAGTTTTGAAACGAGCGCGGCGGGTAACACTCCGTTCAAGTATATTGGGCGCGCGGTGGATTTGTACGCGCGCCTTAATTTGTCCATTCGCGCGAAAATTTTGCTTTCGCTCTGTTTTGTGATTTTGCTCATGGGCGCGATTAACGCGTTGTTGGTCTGGCAAGTGCTGAATGTGAGCCGCCAATACGACGGGATTATTACGAACGTGGCGACGGCTAACAGCATCAGTGGCATCAAGACAGATATTGACTCTGAGATGTGGAAAATTGTTTCAGGCAAGATTGATTTTCAACAGGGCAAGCAATTTGAAATTATCAACGATGTGAATGCAAAACTGCTGTGGATGCAAGCCAACACCGATTCCCCGCGCGCGAAAATCAAACTCGATGTGATTCTGCGCTCGATGCAAACGTTGAACGAACGTATCGAACGGATGGGACAAGCGATTGCGCAACACAGTACCGCCACCGAAAATGAAGAGGCGTTAGAAAATATCCGCTTTACGTCGGCAGTGGTGGAAGAGGTGGTTCAAGACTATGTGTTGTTTGAAGTGCAGCGCACGGAAAAACAATATCAAGAAATGCGCGAAGGACTGACGCGTTGGTTTTTTTCGTTCATCGTATTGACGTTGATCGCCGTTGGTTTTGCGGTCATTGCCACGTGGGGCATCTCCCGCAGCATTTATCTGCCCATCAAAAAATTGCACGATGTGACGCGCACGATTACGCGCAATGATTTGCAGGCATTGATGACGCGTGACAATGTGGATGAAATTACGGAACTCGGCATGAGTTTCAATATCATGATTGGCAAGATTCGTGAATTGTTGGATGCCGAAATCAAAGAACAAGAGAATTTGAAAAAAGCAGAACTGCGCGCGCTGCAAGCGCAAATCAATCCGCACTTTTTGTACAACACGCTCGACACGATTATTTGGATGGCGCAGTCAAAAAAGACCGACGACGTTGTACAAATCGTCAGCGCGCTGTCGAATTTTTTCCGCATCAGTTTGAGCAAAGGCAGAGATTGGATCACGATTGGCGAAGAGATTGAGCGAACGCGCAGTTATCTCACGATTCAAAAAATGCGCTATCGCGACATTATGGATTTTTCAATCGAGGCGGATGAAAAGGTTTTGGACCACACGGTTTTAAAACTCATCTTGCAGCCGTTGGTCGAGAACGCGTTGTATCACGGCTTGAAAAATCAAAGACAGCGCGGCACAATAACCGTGCGCGTCGAACCCAAAAACGAAAGCGATGTTTTGTTTCAAGTGCAAGATGACGGCATCGGGATTCCGCCAAACAAACTTGCCGAGCTGAACGCGGCGTTGCACGATTCAACCCACGACGCGCACGCGGAACACGGCTATGGGCTTGAGAATGTCAACCAACGCATCAAACTTTATTATGGCAAACAGTATGGTCTCACGTTGAGCAGCGAATATGCAAATGGCACGTGCGCGGCGATTGTTGTGCCAATGTCCAAGCCCAAGAGTGATTGAGCAATGAACTCTATTGTACAAAAAGTAGTGTGCCTCATTTTGTCACTCGTCGTTCTCGCCGTGGGATGCGATGCGCCGCGCCCTGTCTCGCCTGCGGTTGTGCAACCAACCGTCGGTATTAAAACAAAAAAAACCTTTCAAGACCTCGTGGTCGGTTACGCGCAAATCGGCGCCGAGAGTGAATGGCGCACGGGCAACACCGTGTCCATCAAAGAAACGGCAGAGCAGTTGGGCGTCGAACTCAAGTTTTCGGATGGACAGCAAAAACAAGATAATCAAATCAAAGCGATTCGTTCCTTTATCGCAATGAAAGTGGATGTGATTGGGATTTCGCCTGTGGTCGAAACGGGGTGGGATGAAGTGTTCCGCGAAGTCAAAGCAGCGGGCATTCCGCTCATTCTGGTTGACCGCCGCGCGGCAGTGTCCGAAGAATTGTATGCGACGTATCTTGGTTCGGATTTTGTGGAAGAAGGGCGCAATGCGGGACGCGCGATGGCAAAGATTGTGAACGGCAAAGCAAAAATTGTGGAACTTGTCGGCACCCTTGGTTCGGCGCCCGCTAACGACCGCTACAAAGGATTTCGGGAAATTTTAGAGGCATATCCCGAAATGCAAATCATGGATTCGCAGTCCGGTGATTTTACGCGAGCGCGCGGCAAAGAAGTGATGCAAGAATTTTTGCGCCGACACGGCAATCAAATTACGGCGCTGTTCGCGCACAACGATGACATGGCAATCGGCGCAATCAAAGCGATTGAAGAATATGGACTGAAACCGGGCGTGGACATCAAGATTGTTTCAATTGACAGTATCCGCGAAGCGTTTCAAGCAATGATTGATGGCAAGTTGAACGCGACCGTAGAATGCAATCCACTGCTCGGTCCGCAGTTTTACGAATTGGCGCTCGATGTGGTGAATGGTGAACCCGTGCCAAAATGGGTCCCCTCCAAAGAAAGCGTGTATTTTCCCGACAACGCGCCGGAAATTTTGCCGACGCGGAAATATTGATACAGCGTACGTTTGTCCATAAACTCCATTCTTCACAAGCCAGAAAATTTTTCACCCTCCCTCGAAAATTTTTCAACCACCGACTTGAGCGTTCCTTAACGCAAAACAATTTTCCACCAACACCTCAAGAATTTTCATTGTCCGTAACACGATGCGGCTGTACACTCTTTTCCAGATGACAGCATGATGCTGCATCCGATCGCCCATTCAGTTTATCTCGAAAGGAGAGGAGCAAGATGTTTTCAACAAAACGCCTCATCAGTTACGCACTGTTTCTAACAGCGCTGCTCGTCTTGGTTGCCGCGTGCGCCGCCCCCGCCGCACCGACCCAAGCGCCCGCCGCAACAGCGGCGCCGCAAGCCGCCGCGCAAAAAACGTACAAGGACATGACCTTGTGCTATCCGCAGCTCGGCGCAGAAAGTGACTGGCGCACGGCGAATACCGCGTCCATCAAAGAGACCGCCACCAAACTCGGCATCAAACAATTGGTGTTCTCGGACGCGCAACAAAAGCAAGAGAATCAGATTTCCGCAATGCGCGCGTGCATCCAACAGGGTGTTGACGTGATCGCGCTGCCTCCGGTTGTGGAAGATGGTTGGGAAGCCGTTTTGACGGAAGCCAAGAATGCAAAGATTCCGGTCATTATCGTTGACCGCAGTGTGAGCGCAGACCCCTCACTGTACGCCGCGCACATTGGTTCGGATATGGCGCTCGAAGGCAAACGCGCCGCAGCCGAAATGAACAAACTGTTGAACAATAAGGGCGCCATCCTTGAATTGTCCGGCACGACCGGTTCGGGTGCCGCGCTCGGACGCGCCAAAGGTTTCCGCGAAGACCTCAACTCGAACATCAAAATCTTGGATTCGCAAACGGGCAACTTTACACGCGCCGAAGCGAAACCCGTTACGGAAGCATTCCTCAAGAAATACAAACCGGGTGTAGATTTCCAAGGCATGTTCATTCACAATGACGATATGGGCATTGGCGCGATTGAGGCACTCAAAGCCGCAGGCGTCAAACCCGGCGAAATCAAAATCGTCTCGGTGGATGGCACACGCGGCGGTTTCCAAGCCATGATTGACGGATGGTTCCAAGCGGACGTAGAATGCAATCCACTGCTCGGACCGCAAGTCTTTGAAATGGCGTTGAAATTGATGAACGGACAACCCGTTGACAAGAATGTTTTGACCAACGAGACCGTTTATTTCCCGGACAAGGCAAAAGAATTATTGCCCACCCGTCAGTACTAGAAAATGAATTTGAGAAGCGACGTTGCACGCAACGTCGCTTCTCACTTGCGTGAATGCGCTGAGCAATTGGAATCTATCGTTTTGGTGGTTGCTCGGCATGAGGCGCAGAAGGCGCCAAAGCAGCATTCAAAGAATGCAAGAATCCAGAACGCAACCCACACTCAAGTTGCAAGGTAGGCGAACACAATGGCTGCCGTTCCAAATTTGTTGACCATGAAAGGAATCACGAAATCATTTCCCGGCGTCGTCGCGCTGGAAGATGTTGATTTCGCGCTGCGGCGCGGTGAAGTACATGCGTTGATGGGCGAAAATGGCGCAGGCAAATCTACGCTCATCAAAGTTCTGACCGGCGTCGAACATCCCGACAGTGGTTCCATCGAGTTGGAAGGCAAACCGATTCAAGTGCGTTCACCGCTGCACTCGCAAGAGCTCGGCATCAGCACCGTGTATCAAGAAGTCAATCTGTGCACCAACATTTCGGTTGCTGAAAATATCATGCTCGGACGCGAGCCGTACCGATTTGGCAGTATTGATTGGAACACGATGAATCGTTTGGCAAAAACTGCATTGAAACGTTTGGACATTGAAATTGATGTGAGCAAACCGCTCGCCGAATACTCGTTGGCGATTCAACAAATGGTTGCGATTGCGCGCTCGCTCGAAATCAGCGGCGCGAAAATTTTAATTCTCGATGAACCCACTTCGTCGCTCGACGCGAATGAGACGGCGTTGCTTTTTGACGTGATGCGAAAATTAAAAGGCGAAGGTCTGGGAATTGTTTTCATCACTCATTTTTTGGAACAAGTGTATCGCATCGCCGACCGCATCACCGTTTTGCGAAATGGCAAACTCGTCGGGACATACGATGTTGCATCATTGCCGCGATTGGAACTCGTCGCGAAAATGTTGGGACGCAGTGTGACCGAACTCGATGCCATGTATCAAGTCAAAGCGCAAGTGGAACAAAAGCAAGACGTCAAGCCCTTGCTTGAAGCCAAGGCGTTGGGGCGACACGGCGCGCTCGAACCGATTGATTTGCAGCTGCATCGCGGCGAAATCGTTGGACTGGCGGGGTTGTTGGGTTCGGGGCGCACCGAGACGGCGAACTTGCTTTTTGGTGTGGACGCGCCGGACAGCGGCGCGCTCGTCATGAATGGCAAAGCGGTGAAAAAATTTTCGCCGAACGAATCGCTCAAACGCGGGATCGCCTTGTGTCCCGAAGACCGCAAGGCGGAAGGCGTCGTCGGCGAATTGACGATACGCGAAAATATCATTCTGGCGCTGCAAGCACATTACGGTTGGTTCAAATTTCTCGACAAACCAAAACAGTACGAAATCGCGCAAGAATATATCGAGCTGTTGGGCATCGTCACGCCGACCCCGGACCAACTGGTCAAAAATTTGAGCGGCGGCAATCAACAAAAAGTGATTCTCGCGCGCTGGCTCGCCACCAATCCCGACATTCTCATTTTGGACGAGCCGACGCGTGGGATTGATGTGGGCGCGAAAGCAGAGATTCAAAAATTGGTTTTGCAGCTCGCCGCGCAAAACAAATCCATCGTTTTTATTTCTTCCGAGTTGGAAGAAGTGCTGCGGATTAGTCAACGCATTGTCGTTTTGCGTGACCATAAAAAAGCCGCCGAATTTAATGGCACGGTTGATGACCAGACTGTTATGCACGCGATGGCAGGGACGGTTTGAATATGACAGAGAATCTTTCCACTGCAAAGGATGCGAACGAAACCGCCGCCTCGCGGCAAACGATGGCGCATTTCAAACCGCCGCGCGTGCCGTTGTTTAAACGCGTGCGCGAAAGCGCGTTGTTTTGGCCCCTCGCCGCGCTCGCGTTGATTTTGCTGTTTGACGCGTTTTACGCGCCAAGTTTTTTCCGCATCGAGATTCAAGACGGACATTTGTACGGCAATTTGATTGACGTGGTGAACAACGCCGCGCCGTTGATGTTGGTCGCCATCGGCATGACGTTGGTGATTGCGACGGGCGGCATTGACCTTTCCGTCGGCGCGGTGATCGCAATTTCGGCGGCGATGGGTGCGGTGTTGATTAATCCCGCGCTCGGCAATCAGTTGATTACGAATGACATTTTGACGCGCGATGCGACGAATACGCCATTGCCGTTGATTGTGCTTGCCGACTTAGCAGCCGGAACATTGTGCGGATTGTGGAATGGCTTTCTTGTTTCGCGCGGCAGAATTCAGCCGATGGTGGCGACATTGATTTTGATGGTGGCGGGACGCGGCATCGCACAATTGATTACAAATGGTCAAATTATGACCATTTATTACACGCCGTACTTTTGGTTCGGCAACGGTTTTATTTTGGGACTGCCCGTTGCCATTTATATTGTCATCGGCGTTCTCATTCTCGCGTGGTTCGTCGTGCGAAAAACATCCATCGGCTTGTTTATCGAATCGGTTGGGCTCAACGCCAAGTCGTCATACTATACGGGCATCAACGAGAAAAACGTCAAACTTTTTGCGTACACGTTTTGTGGTTTTTGCGGCGCGATTGCGGGATTGATTTTGAGTTCGAATTTACACAGCTCGGACGCAAACAACATCGGTCTGAATTATGAACTCGATGCGATTCTCGCCGTGGTCATGGGCGGAACATTAATGTCGGGTGGACGCTTTTCGCTCGTCGCCAGCGCCATCGGCGCGCTCGTGATTTGGACGTTCACCATTACGGTGTACACCGTCGGTGTTCCGGCGAACGCGCTGCTCGCGGCAAAAGCGGTGCTGGTGTTGGCAGTCATTCTGTTGTATTCCGATTATACACGCCGCCTTTTGAATCGCTTTGAGCGGAAGGACCTTCAACATGGCACAGGAAATTAGCCAGCCGCGCGCAAATTTCAGTCCCGCGTTCACGCAGCTCGCGCAATGGCTGCGCGCGAATGTATTGCGGAACGGTCCTCTCTTGACGACGATTTTGATTTTTGTTGTAGCGTACGTCGTCGGCGGACAGCTGTATCCCGCGATGCAAAAGCCGCAGGTGTTTTTCAATTTGTTTATCAACAATGGCAGCTTGCTGCTGGTTTCCATCGGCATGACGTTTGTAATTTTGATGGGCGGGATTGATTTGTCCGTCGGCGGTGTGATTGCGCTCACGACGACAGCATCTGCCGCGCTGCTCAAAATGGGCGTGAGTCCTTTCGTTGTCATTCCGTTGATGTTGATAATGGGCGTCGTGTTTGGCTTGACGCTCGGTTCGGTGATTCACTTTTTAAAAGTGCAGCCGTTCATTGCAACTTTGATGGGACTCTTTTTTGCGCGCGGCGTTGCGTATATCATCAGTTTGAGTTCCATCACAATAACGGACAGCTTTTACAAAACGCTCGCGCTCACCTCCATTCCGATTCCATTTTTGACGAACGTGTACATTTACCTGCCTACACTCGTCGCGCCCATTATGCTGCTCGTCGCCGTTTATCTTTCGTTCTTTACGCGCTTTGGACGCACACTCTATGCGATTGGGAATAACGAACAGTCCGCGTTGTTGATGGGTTTGCCTGTGGCGCGCACAAAAATTCTCGCGTACACATTCAGCGGTTTCTGCTCTGCGCTCGCGGGCATTGTGTTTTCGATTTCATTGCTCGCAGGCTATGGACAATTTGCAACCGGAATGGAATTGGACGCGATTGCTTCGGTGGTGATGGGCGGAACGTTGTTGACCGGCGGCGCGGGCAATGTCGTCGGCACATTGTTTGGTGTTTTGATTTACGGCACCATCGTTTCGATTTTGCAATTCAACGGCACACTGAGTTCGTGGTGGACGCGCATCGGCGTTGGCGTACTCACGTTGATTTTTATCGGCATTCAAAGTCTGTTTTATTTTCGCAAAAAGCACGGATGAGTTTTACATGCTCGAACATTTACGCGAACAACTGTATCACTTGCATTTGGAATTGCCGAAAAATAATTTGGTGGCGTGGACAAGCGGCAATATCAGCGCGCGTGACCCCGAATCGGGCAACATCGTCATCAAACCTTCCGGCGTGCGGTACGAAGATTTGCGCCCCGAACATTTCGTCATTTTGAATTTGGAAGGCTACATCCTCGAAGGCAGTCTCAAACCGTCGTCCGATACGGCGAGTCATCTGTATATCTATCAACAGCGTCCCGATGTTTTTGGTATCGTACATACGCACTCGCCGTACGCCACCGCGTTCGCCGCGTTGGGAAAACCGATTCCCGTGTATCTCACCGCGCACGCGGACGAATTTGGCGGACCGATTCCCTGCGGTGGATTCGCGTTGATTGGCGGTGAGGAAATCGGGCAGGTGGTGATTGATGCAATTGGCAATTCCCCCGCCGTCCTTTTGAAAAATCACGGCGTCTTTACGATTGGCAAAAACGCGGAAGCGGCGCTCAAAGCGGCGGTGATGGTGGAAGATGTCGCGCGCACTACGTGGCTCGCGCTCCAGATTGGTACGCCCGAAGAAATTTCATCCGAGAACGTGGCGAAATTGCATCATCGTTACACCCATGTTTATGGGCAATAAAAACAATCGCGCTCGTGAAAACGGTCACAGCTAAGAGGGGCTGTGACCGTTTTTTTGTTTTTGGGAAAAAGTTCGTACACCTATTGACATGGCACATTTCATTTGTTATACTTGCGCCACGAAACCAAACGAAAGCAAAAACAAGTAACTGAAAGTGGCGCAACAAGAGCGGTTGCGCGTGCCGATGATGGCAGTTACCCTTCCCCTCTCCCAACCCGAACGTTTTTCTCGCATTGAAGATTCCCTCCAAACGCAAACGCGTGTGACGGTGGAACAATTGGCGCGCGCGCTCAAAGTATCGCCTGTCACCGTCCGCGCCGATTTGTCCGAACTCGAACGGCGCGGGCGGCTCGTGCGAATTCACGGCGGCGCGATGGCGGCGAACAAAGCCGCGCACGAACTCGAGTTCGAATACCGCGCGCAGATTCAACACACCGCGAAACATGCCATCGGCAAATACGCCGCCTCGCTCGTGCGCGACGGCGACAGCATTTTCCTCGACGCCAGCACCACTGCGCTCGAACTCGCGCGCCAAGTGAGTGACCGCCGCGAGCTCACCGTCATCACCAATTCCCTGCGTTCCGCGCAAGAGCTTGCCACCTTTCCCAATATCACCGTCATCATGCCCGGCGGCATCGTCCGCCGCGAAGCATTTTCCCTCGTCGGCAGATGGAGCGCCGACCTCATTCAAGAATTCAACATCAGCCGCGCGTTCATGGGCGCGCGCGGGTTCACTTTGCAAGAAGGTCTCACCGACGTCAATCCCGACGAAGTCGCGCTCAAGCGCGCGATTGTCCAAGTTGCCAAACAGGTTGTCGCATTGATTGACCACACCAAATGGAATCAAGTCGCGCTCGCATCGTTTTGCAGCGTCGAGCAATTGAGCGCCATCGTCACCGACAAACGCGCGCCGCGCAAAATGGTAAAAGAAGCGGAAGCGCGCGGGATTCAAGTGGTACTTGTCTAATTCCTAAATTTTTTTCGCAGAAAAAAATTTAGGAATTAGACTTTTTCTTTTATGTCCTTCTCTGCGGCGTATAACGTTTTAGCCGAACAACTCGAACGCGATGGCATCAACATTAAAGTTGTGAAATCGCAACTCAAAGCGCAGCACATCGAAACACCTTCGTGGGGTTACGCCAACAGCGGCACGCGTTTCAAAACATTTCCGCACGCGGGCGCGGCGCGCACCACGCGCGAAAAATTAGACGATGCCGCGATGGTTCATCAAATGACGGGCATCGCGCCGTCGGTTGCTTTGCACATTCCTTGGGACAAACCCGAAGACAACGATTATGACGCGCTGCGTCAATACGCGCAAACAAAAAATATCTCGCTCGGCGCAATCAATCCGAATGTATTTCAAGATGAAGTGTACAAACACGGCTCGCTCGGCAATCCGAACGCCGCGACTCGCGAAATGGCGCTCGACCACATTCTCGAATGTTGTGAAATCATGACGAAAACGCACAGTGACAGCTTGTCGTTGTGGTTCGCGGACGGAACAAATTACGCGGGGCAAGATTCACTGCGCGCGCGCAAAAAACGTTTTGAAGAAAACTTGAAAATTGTTTATCAGCACCTGCCACAAAACGGCAGGATGCTGATTGAATACAAATTTTTCGAGCCCGCGTTTTACTCCACCGACATTCCTGATTGGGGTGTCGCGTACGCGTTCGCATTGAAACTCGGCGAGCGCGCGCAAGTACTCGTTGATTTGGGACATCACGCGCAAGGCGTCAACATTGAACAAATCGTCGCGTTTCTGTTGGACGAAGGCAAACTCGGTGGCTTTCATTTCAACAATCGCAAATACGCGGACGACGATTTGATTGTCGGCAGTGTGAATCCGTACGAACTCTTTTTGATTTACAACGAACTCACCGATGCCGCGCAGTCGCAAGACGAACTCGCGCGCGCGACTGCACAACGCGTCGCGTACATGATTGACCAATCGCACAACATCGAAGGCAAGATGCTGCCGATGATTTTGTCTGTGTTGAATTGCCAAGAAGCATACGCGAAATCACTAATCGTTCCGCGCAAAACATGGCAGGATGCGCAAGCAAACGGCGATGTCATCAGCGCGCATGAAATTCTAAACAACGCGTACAAGACCGATGTGCGTCCGTTGTTGATTCAAGTGCGTCAAGAACTCGGCGTGCCAACCGACCCCATCGCCGCGTATCGCGCGAGTGGCTACGAAGAAAAAATCGCGCGCGAACGCGGGATGGCAAAGGAAACAGGCGGGTATCAAAGTTAATGCACAATGCAGAAGACTCTCGACTATTGACTATTGACTAACGACTAGAGACTAACTATGCCAAAAAATTTGTGGAACGATTCCGAAGCGCAAGGTTTAGACGGACTTGATTTGCTCGTCTATCGCTCGCATTTGTTGGGCGCGGACCGCGCGGTATGCAACATTTACGGCGGCAACACGGGCAGTAAAACCAGCGAAAAAGATTTTCGCGGCAATCCCGTTCGAACGTTGTGGGTCAAAGGTTCGGGTTCCGATTTGGCGACGATGCAGCGCAAAGATTTCGCGGGATTAAGCATGGACGACATCGAACCATTACTTGAACGCGACGCGATGAGCGATGAAGAAATGACCGCGTATCTGACGCAGTGTCTCATTGCGCCGAACATGCCGCGTCAATCCATCGAAACGCTGCTACACGGATTCATTCCTGCCGCGCACACGGACCACACACATCCCGACGCGGTGATTTCGCTCGCGTGTTCGCCGAACGGAAAAAATTGGATGCGCGCAATTTATGGTGAACGCGCGGCATGGGTGGATTACATTCGCCCTGGATTCACGTTGTCGAAACAAATCGGTCTCGCGGTTCGCAACAATCCAAACATCGAATGTGTGGTGATGGGCAAACACGGACTTGTGACATGGGGCGACGAACCGAAAGCAACCTACTCGCACACTATTTCGATTATTCAAGAAGCAGAAGATTTCTTAGCCCAAAGGGCATCACAGCGCGCGAATGGGAAAAAAGTTTTCGGCGCGATTGCGACATCGCAATTCAATGAAACAGGACGCCGCGAAATTGCCGAAAGCATCATGCCCGTTTTGCGCGGCGCGGCGGGAATTCCGCGTTCCATTTTGCGTTTTGATGATTCGCCCGATGTTTTGGATTTTGTAAATTCCGAACGCGCGCGCGAATTTTCACAAATCGGCGCGGCGTGTCCCGACCATCTCGTACACACAAAACGTACACCGATGTTTGTTGAATGGAACGGTGACAATGTTCAATCGCTTGTCTCGAATCTCCGCGAAGAAATGTCCGAGTACACTGAAAATTACAAAACATATTTTGACGCCAACAAAACCGACGGCGACAAAATGTTTCATCCTGCGCCGCGTGTGGTAATCATTCCACAAGTCGGGATGATTTCCACAGGCAAAGATGCGCAGCTCGCACAAGTGAGCGCGGACTTGTATCATCGCGCAATCAGCGTGATGGGCGGCTCGAACGCGTTGGATGAATTTAATTCACTGAGCGCGGCGGAATCGTACGCGATTGAATATTGGCCCCTCGAACTGTACAAATTGTCGCAGCGTCCGCCTGACCGCGAACTCACGGGACGCGTTGCATTCATCACAGGTGCGGCATCGGGCATTGGACGCGCGACTGCATATCGGCTCGCGCAAGAAGGCGCGCATGTGGTCATTGCCGATTTGAATTTGGAGGGCGCGCAAAATGTCGCGGATGACATCACAAAACGTTTCGGTTTCAAACGCGGACTCGCAGTGCAGTGCAATGTAACGGATGAAGAACAAGTGGCGAACGCGTTCCGCGAAACCGTGCGCGCATATGGCGGCGTGGATATTGTCGTGAACAACGCGGGGCTTGCGTCGTCGTTTTCTGTGACGGAAACAACGCTCGCGGAATGGAATAAATTGTTTGACGTGTTGGCGAAAGGATATTTTCTCGTCGCGCGCGAAGCATTCAAAATTTTTCAGCAGCAGCAATTGGGCGGCAGCGTGATTTTTGTCGCGAGCAAAAATGGATTGATTGCAAGCAAGAACGCGAGCGCGTACAACGCGGCAAAAGCGGCAGAAATTCATCTCGCGCGTTCGCTCGCCGAAGAAGGCGGCGCGATGGGCGTGCGCGTCAATGTGGTGAATCCCGACGCGGTGCTGCAAGGTTCGAGCATTTGGGACGCGGGCTGGCGCGACGCGCGCGCAAAAGGCATGGGCATTGCGCCCGACCAACTCGAAGAAGCGTATCGCCAGCGCACGACGTTAAAAGTGAATGTATATCCCGAAGACATTGCCGAAGCGATTTTATTTTTCGCGTCAGAGCGTTCGAGCAAAACGACGGGCGGAATTTTGAATGTGGATGGTGGACTCGTGGCGGCGTATGTGCGGTAATCGGTATCAGGTATCACGTAGCACGTAGCAGGCGTTATTTCTCCTTGCTACTTACTACCTTCTACCTACTACTCGAAATCAATGAGTAACGACAATCCAACGCCAATTCTCGAAATGCGCGGCATCTCCAAACGCTTTGATACGACGCAAGCGTTGGATGATGTTTCGTTGTCGCTGCACGCGGGCGAAATTCATGCTTTGCTCGGCGAAAACGGCGCGGGAAAAAGCACGCTCATCAAAATTATGACGGGCGTGCATCCGCCCGACCGCGGCGAAATTTTTTTGGATGGAAAACCGATTGCGCTCAACAGTCCAATTCAGGCGCAAGCGTACGGCATCGCCGCGATTTATCAAGAGCCGATGGTCTTTCCCGATTTGAATGTCGCGGAAAATATCTTTATCACGCATCGCACGCGTTCGCCGTTTGTGAATTGGGGCAAGTTGTACCGCGACGCGGAAAATATTTTGAAGCAACTCGATGTGAGGTTGGATGTGCGACAGCCCGCGCGCGGACTCACGCTGGCGGCACAACAGACCGTCGAGATTGCGAAAGCGATTTCGCTGCAAGTGCGCGTGTTGATTATGGACGAACCCACCGCGTCGCTTTCCGCGCACGAAGTCAATCAATTGTTCAAACTCGCGAAAACATTGAAACAGCAAGGCGTCGCGATTTTATTTATCAGTCATCGTTTGGACGAAGTGTTTGAAATTGCGGACCGCGTTTCAGTATTCCGCGATGGCAAATGGATTTCGACGAAACCGCGCGAACAAGTGACACCTGATGGCGCGATACGCGATATGGTGGGACGCGAGATTACGGATTTGTTTTCAAAAACGGAAACGACGCGCGGCGACGTGTTGTTGTCAGTAAAAAATTTGGGCAAAGAAAACGCGTTCGATGGAATTTCGTTCGACGTGCATCGCGGCGAGGTGTTGGGCTTTGCGGGACTCGTCGGCGCGCGGCGGACGGATGTTGGACTGGCATTGTTTGGCGTCGAACCTGCCGATGTCGGCGAAATTGTTTTCAATGGCAAGCTCGTAAAAATTTTGTCGCCGCAGCAAGCGACGCGCATTGGCATCGCGTATGTAAGCGAAGACCGCCGCGCGTTAGGACTCGTCATGCCCATGTCCATCACGTCGAACATTTCTTTGCCGATGCTGCGCGAATATCTTTCGCCGTTCGGGCTCATCAACTTTGGCGCGGAAAAGAAAACGGCAATGCAATTCCGCGAACGACTCTCGATTCGTACACAAACGGTTGAGGTTCCCGTCGCCAAACTTTCGGGCGGCAATCAACAAAAAGTGATGTTGAGCAAATGGCTCAATGCGAAACCGCAGTTGTTGATTCTCGACGAACCGACGCGCGGCATTGATGTGGGCGCAAAAGCCGAAGTGCATCACATGATTAATGACCTCGCCGCGCAGGGATTGGGAATTATTTTGATTTCATCCGACATGCCCGAAGTATTGGGGATGAGCGATAGAATTTTAGTGATGCGCGAAGGAAGACAGATGGGAATCTTTTCGCGCAAAGAAGCGACGCAAGAAAAAATCTTGACGGCGGCGATGGGACAGGGATAGACGAACGACGAATGACGAAGGACGACGACCATGACTCTCGACTATTGACTGTTGACGAATAACGAATGACTAACACTCTCCGCCGCTACATTCATCCCGAACAAATCCGCGAATTGAGTCTTGTGCTGCTCATTGTCGTCGTGCTGCTTTTTTTCTCAACACAAATCGCCAATTTTCTTTCGCCGCGTTTTTTCAATCGCATTGCGGCGGATGTGGCGATTATTGCGGTGGTGGCAATCGGGCAAACGCTCGTGGTGTTGACGCGCAATGTGGATTTGTCCGTCGGTTCGATTGTCGGCGTGACCGCGTATTTTGTGGGAACGTATTTGGCGAACAATAAAGAATTGAATCCGTTTGTCGCAGTGGTGATGGCGATGGTATTGGGCGCGGGTTTGGGAATCATCAACGGCGCGATTGTGGCATATGGACGCGTGCCTGCGATTATTACCACGTTGGGAACACTCGCGATGTATCGCGCGGCGTTGGTGGAATTGTCGGGCGCGAAAACGGTTGTCGTGGACGCGATGCCGAAATGGCTGCAAGAGTTGCCGAGCATGACGCTCGCTTCGTTTAATGGACTCGATGTGCGCCCGTTGGTGTTGATTGCAATTGTAGTGGTGCTTGCTTTTCAAGCGGTGTTGTCGTTCACGAATTTCGGCAGACGCTTGTATGCAATTGGTTCGAATCCCGACGGTGCAAAATTTGCGGGCTTGCCTTCGCAGCGCGTTGTGTTTTTCGCGTTTGTGTTGTGCGGCATGTTATCGGGACTCGGCGGATTCATGTTTCTCGCGCGTTTCGGCAATATCACCGTCGTCGCCGCGCAAGGGATGGAATTGCAAGTGATTGCGGCGGCGGTTGTCGGCGGCGTTTCGATTGCGGGCGGTCAGGGCACAATGTTTGGCGCGCTGCTCGGCGCATTGCTCATCAACATTTTGCAGCAGAGTTTGATTCGCTGGGTTTCGATTAGCGCGTTCTGGATTGATGCGTTGTTGGGCGCGCTTATTCTTTTGGCAGTCGCGACGGACACGTTGATTCTTGGGCGCTTGCGAAATTTGTGGGCGCGCAGTTCGGTGCAAATGTCGGAACAAGATGTAAAACGCGCAATGGCGGAAAAATAATTTTTGAATTGTGAGTGCGTGATTTGAATTAAAGGATGGGAAACGCGAATCTATGCGAATCGTAGCGAATTTTCACAAATCGGAAAACAAAATAGTTTCGCGCAGATTCGTGCAAGCCGTTGTTTGGCGAAAATTCGCGCAGATTCGCGTTTAGGTACAGAACTCTAACCAAAGGTATGCCAAGGATTACTGAACGTCTCAAAAGTTGGGAAGGTCTCTTGCTAGTCCTACTGCTCGCGACGATTGCTTTTAACGCGTGGCAATCCCCCGTGTACTTGAGCATTGGAAATTTTATCAACCTGTTCCAACTTTCGATTGAAAAAATTATTGTCGCGCTTGTGATGACGTTCATCATCATCAACGGCGAAATTGACTTGTCTGTCGCTTCGATGATGGGTTTGTCCGCGTGCGTGTTGGCGTGGTTGTTCAAACAAGGGCAGCCAATCCATATTGCGATTCTCGTCGCGTTGATAGTCGGATTGCTCGGTGGCGCGTTCAATGGTTTTTGGATTGCGCGCGCGGGACTGCCTTCGCTCGCAGTAACACTTTCGACATTGATCATGTTTCGCGGACTGGCACGCGTTTTGTTGGAAGACAAATCTATTGGCGAATTTCCACAGTGGTTCGACGATTTGGGACAACAGCCGCTGCTCGGACCGCTCACGTTTTCGATTTTGATTTTTATCGTCGGACTGATTTTTGCAATCGTGGTGTTGCAGTATTCGGGCTTTGGACGCTATGTGTTTGTGATTGGCAACAGTAAAGATGTCGCGCGTTATTCGGGCGTCCAAGTGCAGCGCGTGAAAATGATTTTGTTTATGGCGTCGGGATTCGTCGCCGCGCTCGCGGGAATTTTGCTCGCCGCGCGTTTGGGTGCCGTGCGCGGCAGCACCGCTGAAGGGTTTGAACTCGACATTATTACGATGGTGCTGCTCGGCGGCGTGAGCATTTTCGGTGGCGTCGGTTCGTTGTGGGGCGTGCTGCTTTCGATTTTGTTGATTTTGAATTTACGGAACGGCATGGGCTTGCTGAATATCAGCGGCAACGCGCAAACGGGCGTCATTGGCGCGTTGTTGATTTTGTCCGTCCTCGTGCCAAATATTGCGACGCGTGCGCAAGATATGTTGCGACGAAGACGCGCGGCAAGTGCACCAAAAACAACAAGCGGGCAAGTAGTTTCTGCGGAATAAAAAAAGAACGCATCCTCACACCGAGCACTGGACATGCAACTGTGAGGATGCGCTAGAACCCTCGACGAAAAACGGACGACGAAAGGTGGAATCAAAAAGCGATTCCTGTCGTCGTTTGCGCTTTGTCATCGGAGGTGAACCGTTCGTCATTCTAAAATACAAACCCTTTAATCGCAACCAAACATATCTTTGAGCGGCGATTCGAAATCGCGGCACCAAGTACACCAAGTCTGCCTACGCAGACTAATGTGCGAGGCAATGTAGTGCATTGCAGCACATTTTGTGACTTTGTTGCTGCGAATTGGATTCGCCCGTTTATGAATATCAACCTCATGGAGGAGGAGAATGCAATGAAAAGCATTGCCATGAAACGACTGATTCCCATTGTGGGATTATTTTTAATCGCGCTGTTCGTGTTGGCGGCATGTGGAACACCTGCGACACCACCACCCGCACCTACACAAGCGCCCGCGCCAACGCAACCACCTGCGCCGACCAACGCACCTGCGCCGACGAACGCGCCCGCGCCGACACAAGCACCTGCGCCAACTCAAGCTCCCGCACCAAGTGGTGCAGCTGCGACCGTCGAAAAAGGCAAAGCGGTGAAAATGGTGTTACTGCCAAAATTTTTAGGTATCGCCGTTTTTGACCAAGCGAATGAAGGCGCGCAAGAAGCCGCGAAAGAATTGCAGAATCCCGAAGCGTTAGTGTTCACAGGACCGACGCCCGAAAACAGTGCGGCGGGACAAATTGAAATTGTCACGAATCAAACGACACAAGGCGTCAACGCGATTATGATTTCGAATAACGCGGGTGACCAAATCGCGCCTGCCGCGAAAGCGGCGACGGACAAAGGCATCAAAGTTGTTACGTGGGATTCGCCGATTCCGTCTGCCGAAGGCGAAGCGTTCTTTATTGCCCAAGTTGATTTTGCTGAAACGGGCACCGTCATGGCGGACATGGCACTTTCGATTATGGGCGCGGACGGCGGCGAGTTTGCCGTACTCTCTGCATCGCCCGATGCCGCGAATCAAAACGCGTGGATCAAAGCAATGAACGAAGCGATAAAAGATCCGAAATACGCGAAATTGAAATTGGTTGACACTGTGTATGGTAATGACCAATCCGAAGAATCGTACAAACAAGCGCTCGCGCTCGTTGACAAACATCCAAATCTGAAATTGATTATGGCTCCCACCACTGTCGGTATCGCGGCGGCAGCAAAAGCCATGACGGATGAAAAATTGTGCGACAAGGTAAAAATTTCGGGGCTTGGTCTGCCGAGCGAAATGGCGGCGTACACGCGCAGTGGCTGCGCGCCCGAATTTGCGCTGTGGTCATTCAAAGACCTCGGCTATCTCACGTACTATGCAACATACGCGTTAGCGACAGGCGCAATCAAAGGAACCGAAGGCGAAAAATTTGTCGCGGGACGCATGGGCGAGTACACCATCACCAAAGACCCGACGCGCGCAAAAGGTCTGCGCGTCAAGATGGGACCGTTCAGCGTTTATAACAAAGACAACATTGATAAGGAAGTTGGACCCGCGCCGACGACTTCAACGGGCGGTGTTGTGAAAGCGGAAAAAGGCAAATCGTCCAAGATGGTGCTGCTGCCAAAATTTTTAGGCATTGCCGTCTTTGACCAAGCGAATGAAGGCGCGCAAGAAGCCGCGAAAGAATTGCAGAATCCCGACGCGCTCACCTTCACAGGACCGACGCCCGAAAACAGCGCCGCGGGACAAATCGAAATCGTGACGAATCAGACAACGCAAGGCGTCAACGCGATCATGATTTCGAACAACGCGGGCGACCAAATCGCGCCTGCCGCCAAAGCCGCGCGCGAAAAAGGAATTACCATCGTCACATGGGATTCCCCAATTCCATCTGCCGAAGGCGAGCAAGTTTTCGTCGCGCAAGTTGACTTTGCCGAAACAGGCACGGTCATGGCGGATATGGCGCTTTCGATTATGGGCGCGGATGGCGGAGAATTTGCCGTGTTGTCCGCGTCGCCCGATGCCGCGAATCAAAACGCGTGGATCAAAGCAATGAACGAAGCGTTAAAAGATCCGAAATACGCGAAATTGAAATTGGTTGACACTGTGTACGGAAACGACCAAAGTGAAGAGTCGTACAAGCAAGCGCTCGCGCTCGTTGACAAACATCCAAATCTGAAATTGATTATGGCGCCAACGACAGTTGGTATCGCCGCCGCCGCGAAAGCGATGCAAGACGAAAAATTGTGCGACAAGGTTAAAGTGAGTGGTCTCGGTTTGCCTAGCGAAATGGTTTCGTACACCAAGAACGGCTGCGCGCCCGAATTTGCGCTCTGGTCATTTAAAGACCTCGGTTACCTCACGTATTATCTTTCGTACCTGATTTCGACGGGACAACTCGAACCGAAAGAAGGCGCGAAATTTAATGCGGGGCGCATGGGCGATTACGAAATCACCAAAGACCCGACACGCGCGAATGGTCTGCGCGTAAAAATGGGACCGTTCAGCGTTTATAACAAAGACAACATTGACAAAGAAGTTGGCGGCGGCAATGTGGTGACGGCGGAAAAAGGCAAAGCATTGAAACTCGTGCTGCTGCCGAAATTCTTGGGCATCGCCGTTTTCGACCAAGCGAACACAGGCGCGCAAGAAGCGGAAAAAGAATTGGGTAACACCGCCGCGCTCACGTTCACAGGACCCACGCCTGAAAATTCGGCGGCGGGACAAATCGAAATTGTGACGAATCAAACGACGCAAGGCGTGAACGGCATCATGCTTTCCAACAACGCGGGTGACCAAATCGCGCCTGCTGCAAAAGCCGCGCGTGATAAGGGCATCGCGGTTGTGACATGGGATTCGCCAATTCCATCTGCCGAAGGCGAACAAGTTTTCGTCGCGCAAGTTGACTTTAGCGAAACAGGCAAAGTCATGGCGGATATGGCGTTGAATATCATCGGCGCGGATGGTGGCGAATTTGCAGTTCTTTCCGCGTCGCCTGATGCCGCAAATCAGAACGCGTGGATCAAAGCAATGAACGAGGCATTGAAGGATCCAAAATACGCGAAACTGAAATTGGTTGATACCGTGTATGGCAATGACCAATCGGAAGAATCGTACAAGCAAGCGCTCGCGCTCGTTGACAAATATCCAAACTTGAAACTCATCATGGCTCCGACTACCGTCGGCATCGCCGCCGCGGCAAAAGCGATGACGGATGAAAAGTTATGCGATAAAGTCAAAGTGAGCGGCTTGGGCTTGCCGAGCGAAATGGTTTCGTACACGTTGAGTGGCTGCGCGCCGCAATTCGCGCTGTGGTCATTCAAAGACCTCGGCTATCTCACGTACTACTTGACGTATCTCATCGCGGGCGGACAGCTCAAGGGTGTCGAAGGCGAACAATTCACCGCGGGACGCATGGGCAATTACACCATCACCAAAGACCCGACGCGTGCGGCGGGCTTGCGCGTGTTGATGGGACCGTTCACGGTGTACGACAAGTCGAATGTAGAAGCGGACGCGAAGTAAATCTGTAAGTATAATGGGGCAGGTCATTGACCTGCCCCATTTCACGTAAACGCGTATAATTTGCGATGACTCAGCATCATTATGTCCCCGTCAGTGTCCTCTCAAGTTTCGTTTCAGAAGAAGCCTGGAAGGTGGTTGAAGCATCTAGGGATGTCAGAGCAAAAATAGCACTAGTCGATAAGAATACCATCAAATATGGTCAAGTAAGAAACCGACCACTGGTGGTATATGACAAATATGAGAAAAGATTTACCCGAAGGTCAGTTGGCCAAGTGTGTTCTGCCGCTCGATTGTACTCAGTTCCTGATTACAACGACAAGCTGACAAGAGCAATGTTTCGTTACAATCTTCAATTTAGAGAAACGATGCCTCCGGGGTCTTTTGATTTTGAAACATTTATGCATCTTGGAGACGAGCCACTAGATGAAGATCAACTTGAGCGAGTTCAGATTGGACGAGTTGACGGGGAGTTTGGTGGAATTCTGTCTTTACTCCGAAATGGGGGTTCATTGAATGATGAGCAGACAGCGATTCTGCTAAGGTTTGTTGCCTTCGGCAGGTTTAGATCAATCGTGTGGAAAAAGGTATATTTCCCAGAACTCTACGAACGACAATTTATCACGTTTAAGCGGATGGTTGATACCCTTGCTGCAGGCGCTAAAAAACATCTTAACAAAGAATGGGGTAAGAGCTTTGAGACTTTAAATAATGCTTTCGAGGAACATATTTACCATTTAGCAATTGCTCAATACTCCGCTGCAGACTTTAACCCGTTAACAGCTTTTGTTGAGCCGAGGATAAAGGTTTTGCATACGAAGCATTCCCGCGCCTTCATAACCTGTGATAATCCTGCAAGACCATTCCATCCGAACCGCTTACCTCTTATGTTTGATGAAGCGTTACCTGGATTTAGCGAAAAAAATACATGGGTTGTATATCCACTATCTCCTCTTGTTTGCGTTGTAGTCTCTTCTGATCCATCCTGGCCGAAAATTGAGTTTAACAGAGCCAAAGACAGTATCGTACGAATGATCAACACTGCGCTGGCAATAATGGCGGAAAAGGAAATAGTCTTTTCAGGACCAAGCCAAAGTATCTTTGAAGATTGGATTACTTTAGACCGATTACGTCCACTTAGGCGACCATAAAAAATGTCCGAATCTATCCTCTCCCTCTCGCGCGATTTTTTCAAGGAAATCGTGCTCCCGCTTATTGAACGCGAATTTCCAAACGAAACCGCGCAGACCGCGTTCGGCATGTTCGGTTACGGTTCCGAAGTGCTGGGTATGGACGATGAATTTTCGCGCGACCATCACTGGGGTATTCGCATCAATGCACTGATGCCGAACGTGTTGTATGAAACGCGCGCGCGGGAAATCACACAATATGTCGGCGCGCAGATTCCGCATACGTGGCGCAATCATTCATTGCAAGAAGGATATTCGCAAACGGGCGGACTCGAAATCGCATCGCTCGAAGGACACTTGTTGCGAACGATTGGAATTGCACACGCGCCGCGAAACGAAATCGAATGGCTGCACATTCCCGAAGAAGACATCACACACGTCATCGCGGGCGAAGTGTGGCATGATGAGTCACAACACTTCACTGCAATTCGCAACACATTGCGCGCGTATTATCCCGAACCCGTTCGTTTGCGGCGCATCGCGCATTGGTGTCGTTATTATTCAGGCATGGGCGCGTACGCATTGAAACGCGCGATATTGCGCGGGAATGATTATTACGCCAACATCACATTCACGCGCGCGATTCGTCTCGGCGTACAACTCGCGTTTCTTTTGGACAAACGATATTTTCCGTACGACAAATGGACGTTTGCGTATTTTCAAAAACTCCCGCGCATGGCTACGCGTTTAGAAAAATTTGTAACGGAAGCTGTGAAACTCGAAACATCGTGGGAACGCAAATTGGAATTGTTGAATGAAATGAGTGATGTGTTTGATGCGACGATGATTGAAGACGGCATCATCGCGCCGCACCCAAAATTTCGCGGCTCGGAATCATCGGGCTATCGCGTGATAGAACACGCCTACGCGGAAATTTTAAAAAAACTTCCGCGCGAATTGCAAACGACTGTGCCGATTTGGGACCAAATTTATTTTGAAGGTTGGCACAGCGGATACGTGGCGGAATTGGATATGAGTGTGTGGGATGGGTTGTTGAATCTGAAGGTAGAAGAATGAACTCAAAACAACGCGTCCTCGCAACATTAGCGCGTCAGCCCGTTGACCGCACGTCTATTGATTGTTGGTTGTATCAAAAACATTTCGTCCAAAACCTCGAACGCGAATGGGGCACGCGCGAAAAATTTTGGGATGAGTTTGGGATTGATATTGTTGTCGGTTACGTGCCGTATCCAAATCAACTTGGCTACAAACCTGACATTTACAAATTGCAAACTGTCGAATTAAAAAATCCGCGCGATGAATTTTGGTTGACGTATGAAAAATGGACCGAAGATTTCGCGGGCTTGAATATCCGCGAAGCATTGCAGTACGGCGACACGCACGCGATTCTCGCGCATACCTGGGGCATCGTCGAAGGGACGAGCACATTTTTAGGAATTGAAAATTGTTGGATGTATCTCGGCATGGAACCCGAGTTGATGAAAAATTGGTTTGACCGTTATGCCGATTGGTTGTGCGCGTTGTACGATTCATTGATTGACGCGGGCGTAGATTTTCTTACCTTGTCGGATGATTGGGGCAGCAACAAACGCATGTTGTTTGCTCCCGCGATGTGGCGCGAGATGATTAAACCGTACGCGACGCGCGTCGTGCAACATGCGAAAGCGCGCGGTGTGCCTGTGAATTTGCACAGCGACGGACACATTCTCGACATTATGGACGACGTGATTGAGATGGGTTACGCGGCGTGGCATCCCGTTCAAGAGAGCGCGGGCATGGACCCGAAACTCATCAAAGAAAAATACGGCGACAAAATTACGATTTATGGTTCGCTCGATGTGATTGATGGTTTGCTCGCGTATGATGGCGACGCGCTGGATGATTACATCACGCGTCATTTTGAAATTTACGCGCCGCGCGGTGGCTTTATTTTCAACACAGGACATTTCGTGCAACCCGACATTCCGCCCGCGCGTTTGGTGAAGGCGTACGCGCGGGTGTTGGAATTGGCGAGACTTTATGGGACGCAGATGAACGCGGAGGAACGCGGATAAATTATTTCCGCGAAAATCCGCGTTTATCCGCGTCCAATTTCGATGGGGTGAAAAATGAAACGCGTAGGATTTTTGTTAAAAGTGAAACCCGACGAAATCGAGGAATACAAAAAACATCACGAAAACGTGTGGCAAGAAATGCTCGACGCGCTGCGGCGAACGGGCTGGCACAATTATTCGCTGTTTCTGCGCGATGATGGCTTGTTGTTTGGCTATTTTGAAGCGGAAGAGAGTTTTCAAAAATCGCTAGACGGAATGGCGCGCGAAGAGGTGAACAAACGCTGGCAGGATTTCATGGCGCCGTACTTTGAAAATCTTGGCGGCGCACACGCGGACGAGAGTATGCAAGAGTTGGTGGAAGTGTTTCATTTGGATTAACGTTTGCTGTCATTCCGAACGGAGTGAGGAATCTCATCCCCCGCATAGAGATTTCTCGCTCCGCTCGAAATGACAACACAGAAATGGCAACCGCAAAATTCATCTCATTCGATTTGGGCGCGGAGAGTGGACGCGCGATGTTGGCGATGTTCGACGGCGAACGCATTACGCTGCATGAAGCGCATCGTTTTGCGAATGTGCCAGTGCGTGTGTTGAACAGGTTGCATTGGGACGCGCTGCGCTTGTTTGACGATATAAAAAACGGTTTGCAAAAAATCGCGCGCGAACATCACGACATTGCGGGAATGGGCGTGGATACGTGGGGTGTGGATTTTGCGCTGCTCGGACGCGATGATGAATTGTTGGGGAATCCATTTCATTACCGCGATGCGCGCACGCAAGGGATGATGGCGCGTGTGTTGGAACGCGTGCCGCGCGAATCTGTCTTTGAACAAACGGGCGTACAGTTTATGGAAATCAATTCACTGTATCAATTGTACGCGATGCAATTGCACAACGCGCCCGCGTTGGAATACGCGCAAACGTTTTTGATGATGCCCGATTTGTTTAACTTTTGGTTGACGGGACACAAAGCGTGCGAATTTACGAACGCGACGACGACGCAATGTTTTGACCCGCGCGTGAAAAATTGGGCATATCCATTGCTGCAGGCGTTGGAAATTCCAACCGACATTTTTCCGCAAATTATTTCGCCGGGGACGGTGCTGGGTGCGTTGCATAAAAATATCGCGGCGGAAATTGGTATCGGAAATATTGTGGTGATTGCGCCTGCGACGCATGACACAGGTTCTGCTGTCGCGGGTGCGCCGTTGCAAAATGAAAATGTCGCGTGGTTGAGTTGCGGAACGTGGAGCATTTTGGGCGCGAATGTTGCGGAACCTGTCATCAACGCGGCGAGCCTGGAATTTAATTTCACGAACGAAGGCGGCGTGAACAACACCTTTCGTTTGTGCAAAAATGTGATGGGTCTGTGGATTTTGCAAGAGTGCCGCCGCGAGTGGCGCAAAGAGAACGCGGAACTCTCGTACGCGGATTTGGTAAGTGAAGCGGAACGCGCAACCGCATTGCGTTCGTTCATTGACCCCGACGATGATTTGTTTTTGCGCCCCGGCGACATGCCCGCGCGCATCGCAGAATTTTGTGCGCGCACACAGCAACCGATTCCACAAACGCGCGGCGAAATTACCCGTTGTGTGTTGGAAAGTTTGGCGTTGAAATATCGTTTTCAATTGGAACGTTTGGAAAAAATGTTGGACAAAAATTTTGAACAGATTCAGATGTTCGGCGGGGGAATTCAAAATCAATTGTTGTGTCAATTGACGGCGGACGCAACGACTAAAGTCGTTACTTCGGGACCGATTGAGGCGACGACGTTGGGAAATGTGTTGATGCAAATGTTGGCGTTAGGATACATTGATTCGCTGGAACAGGGGCGCGATGTGATTCGCCAATCATTTGAAATGAAAACGTATGAACCGCGCGTACGAGATGCATGGGCGGACGCGAATGCGCGCTTGGATGCGCTTTTTGCCAAGGAGTTTTGAAAATGTAGCTCGAGCTGTATCTGCTGCGTATATCTCGATAGATGTTCAATTTCGTACAAGTTGGCTATCGTATGTTGATAGGAGGCACACATGGCAGCAAAACAAACCAAGCAACAAGACAAATTGACGCGCAAAAATTTGGTAGAGGCATTGAACCAAGATTTGGCGCGCGAATATCAAGCCATCATCGCGTACATCAACTATTCCCAAGTACTCAAGGGTGCGGCGTACATGACCATTGCTCAAGAATTGGAAAAACACGCCGGCGAAGAATTACAGCATGCCCTTACCATCGCCAAACAGATTGACTATCTCGGTGGTATGCCGACAGTCACACCCGAAAAAGTAAAAACGTCCGATAAGGCGGAAGACATGCTGCGCTTTGATTTGGACAATGAAAACGTGACCGTCCGCAATTATCGCGAGCGGATTCGCCAATGTGAAGACTTGGGCGAATACGCGCTGGCGGAACAAATTCGAGAAATTCTGGTGCAAGAACAAGAGCATCAGATTGATTTGGCAACCGCCTTGGGAGAAGATGTCCCGGACGTCACCAAACCTGCAGAACGCGCGTAAACGAAACCCGTCCAACCGGACGGGTTTTATTTTGACTTTACTTTTCCTTCGCTCGCTACCCACAGCGCTTGTCCCACATCTTGCGCGTTCCATTCCTCTTTACAGCGTTTCGATAATTCGTTCGCTTTCAAACGTAGCGCGTCCGCGTATTTCCAATAGTACGATGGTGTGAACGCGACTTTGCCTAGCCCCTCGATTTGCGCGGCAATTTGCCGAGCGATCCATTCATCGAAAAACGGATACAAGTCAGGACGAAACGCGGCGAGCGCAGCCGATGCGGTAGCCGGTCCAACGCCGTCGAGTTCGCAAAAAATTTGAATCGGTTTTTTATATTCTTTGGAGTTGGTTTCGACTGAGTTTGACAAATCGCGCGTGGCAGTGAACGCGTCTTGCGCGATTTTTTGAATCAACGTCGCGTCGCTGTTGGCAATGCGAATGCGATTGTATTCGCGCCAATCGCCGCGTTTCATTTTCCAACGCAAGATTTCCAAAAATTCTTCTTTGGTCACATACGCGGGATTGCGTGTTGCCAACAGGCGCGGTAATTCATTCCGATACCACGCGTCAATTTCGGGCAACTGATTGACTTGATGCGCGAGCAGCAATGCTTCGTACTGATTCAGTTTGTCGCGCCATGCTTTGCAATTTGTTGTGTTCCACAAATTCATATGCATAACCTCTTTATTGTTCGGATGCCAAATGAACGGAGCGTCCCAGGCGCGGGCGCAAAACAAAATATAAAATGGTGACCAGCATTACGGCAAGTACAAAGCCGCTGACGAGCCATAGCGCGTTTTCTTGAAACGGACTTGGCACGACAGACGTGCCCCCGCGTGGAACATTTACGCGCGGCGTCAAACAGTCCGCACATTCGGGCAAATGGGTTGTGCGCCACGCGTTGTATTGTTCGCGCAAGGCGAGCAGTGGATTCTTTCCGCCGATGGGTTCGGTGACCGAAAGGGCGAGGTATGGCGGATTCGGTTCTTGCGCGGCGGCGTTGCCCAATGTGTTGACTTGAAATTTTGAATCGCCGCCGCGCGCCATCATCACGAATGCGGTGGATGCGGTTTGTTGCACACCATTTCGGTTACACAAGGCAATTCCGCCCGCAGCCGAACCCGCTTCGAGTGCCAGCAGTAATCGGTCTGAAAGTGGAAATGTATAATACGGCCCGCGAAGCAAAGCGTCGTATATAGCACTGTTCCAAGCAGTGCCTTGCATACCTTTACCGATGAAATTTGCAGCATAGATGGGATTATGTCCCATGCTTCCCCCGCCGCCTCCGTCATCGTAGAATGACCATTCATGGTATTGATTGCCTCTGAATGTGATGACCGCCCATTGTCGTTTTGCGGCATCGAGGTCGTTCACCGGGCGCGTTATGTTTTGGACAATCGTCTTGGCATCCATTGGCGCTTCAATCCACGCGCTCGCACGGTCGCGCAGCAATGGACTCGCGACGCCCAATTGAACCAACGCGCCTTTACCGGGAACAAGCGCGGCGCGATAGTCAAACGGATATTCACTACACGACGCGCCCGCGACGCCCACATCGCCCGTTTGCGGATTCGCTGCCACAATCGCCCAACCGTTCGCAGGGGGGGGGGAAACCCGACACGCGGCAAAGAGAATTGCCAAGAGCGACATGGAAATTGCGAATTGGAAATTGCGAACGCGCCGCTTTCGGGCGCAACAATTCGAAATTCGAAATTCGAAATTCGAAATCTTCATAATCCAACGACACGCATCTCTTTCGGATATTCCACCGTGAATTCGAATTCAAAATCCGCGCTCTCGCCGCGTTTCAATTCGCGCCCCCATTCGAGTTCGCCTTGCTCGTTGGGTGAAACTTCGGGTGACGTGCGATTCAGTTTCACGCGAATGTCGGGATGCGCCGACACAGGAATTTGGTCGAGCACCGTGATATGCGCGCGTTCGAGCGCGGGATTTTCGACGTGAATGCGATACGCGAGATTTGTGCGCGCGGTGTTGCCGAGCAAATTTTTATCGGTGACGCGTTTCGTTTCTTTGCGTTCGACGTGAATCCGTTCTTCCGCGCCGAGAAAAAATTCGACGTTTTGTTTTGGCACAATCGTTTCCACATGCCGCGTGCCGACAAAATCCGCGCCGTGATACAAATTTACTTGCCCTGCGAGCATCAAGTACTCGGACGGGTTGGTAAATTCCGCGCGCACAAACGCGTGTTCGTCCACTTTCGGCGCGCAAAAATAATCAATCTGCGCGTCCACGTTCAACGTCGTAATCGCAACTTGATGCGCTTCACCGTCCGACGGAATTTCACGCGGCGTCGCAATCTTGTACGTCACGCTCGCCGCGCCGGTTTCCACTTCCGCTTCTTCGTACGCCATTTTTTGCATCGGCATTGCGTCGGCGGCTGCTCCCATCGCCATTTCTGCCATCGGCGCGGGCGCGGCTGCCATCATCGGACCGCCGCGCATTGCCATACGCGGCTGCGGCGGACGATACGCATCCACGCGCCACGGCGGTAATTCTGGCTTGTCGAGTCCCGTCGCTAAGGTTGCAGTGGAAAGCGTGAGCGTGTAGGGCAGGGTCCAATTCTCGCCGGTTTGTTGGCGCACTTGCGCGAGATAATTCCATTCGACGCGATTGTTTTCGAGACGCGCGTCATAGAGCGCGTTCCAACTCGCGTTGTAAATGGTGTACGAAATTTCGATTTCGATTTCGCCCGCCGCGCGCACGTCCAAATCAATGTGCGCGTGAATCGTTTCGCGCGCGGCGGCATTGCGGACTTTATCGGCTTCGGCTTTTGCCGCGTCAATTTGTTTTTGCAATTCACGGCGGCGCACGGTGAGCTCACGCAAAATGTTTGACGCGGCTTCGTGCGATTGTGACAAGTAATCGAGGACGCCGGTCAAATCGTCGAGCGAAAGTTTGCCGCGCGCAACACTGCGCGAAAAATTTTCCCCGCCTTGCGCGCCGATTTGTTTCACGACGGCGAGGCGCTGTGTCCACGCCTCTTGTTCATCGGTGAGAATTTTGTCTTGGTCGAGAAGCGTTTGCAATCTGTCTTGGGCGTCTTTGGCGGGACCGGCTTGTGCGTCCGTGTCCACGACGCGCGTGGTTTGAATTCCTGTCAAGCGCGCGTTCCCTTTGCCTGCCGCGCGCAGCGATGATTCGTCGAGCGCAAAGGGCAGGGCGGCAATCGTGACGGTTTGCGCGCCGGGGTCTAAATTGATTTTTCCTGTGCGCGTAACGCGCGCGCGGTCAGGATAGACGGTGACGGCGGTGATAGCGGTATCAAGAGTGGGCATTTTTCTTCCTTTCAAAGCGGAAATTCGCCGAAATTCCAAGTATTCTGTAACTTTGGACAAACATGATACAAACTATTGACAAATAATGATAACCTTGTATAATGTTTGTCGAAGGTTAAGGATGGCAGAGCAAAAACGGATGGGACTGAATATCAAAGCAGTAGCCGAACGAACGGGCGTACCGCTGCATACGCTGCGCGCCTGGGAGCGACGTTACGGTGTACCGCGCCCCGACCGCAATTCGGAAAATCGCTATCGGCTCTATGACGAACAAGATATCGCCGATGTGTTGTGGATGAAACGCCAAGTCGAAAGCGGCGTTTCGCCCGCGCAAGCGAGCACATTATTGCGACAGGGCAATCGTGACACGGTTTTCACGCCCGCTCGCGCTGCTACCGAAATTGCGCCCGTGACGGAAATGCAGCGCGCGTTGTATGACGCTTTTGTGCAGCGGGATGATATTGCCGCGCAGCGCGTGATGAATCAAGCGTGGAGCGCATTTTCACCCGAACAAGTCGTCCTTGACATTTTACAGCCGACGATGAAACAAATCGGCGACAGCTGGCAGCAGAATCTATTATCCGTTGAACAAGAACATTTTGCAAGCAATATCGTGCGCCAACGTCTGCACGCGTTGATTCAAGCCCAACCCACACCATCATTGACCGCTCCACGCGTCGTCGCCGCTTGTGCGCCCGAAGAACAACATGACCTTGGACTTTTAATTTTTACGTTATTGGCAAAACGACACGGCTGGCAAGTCAATTATTTGGGACAACGCACGCCGCTCGCGGAATTGCAGCACGCGGGGCAGGGCGCGCAATTTATTGTGTTGTCTGTTTCGACGGTGACGGGGCTCGCCTCGTTGCTGCCGATGTGGAATGAGCCGCTCACCACCGCGCCTGTTTTGTTTGGCGGTGAGATATTCAATGTGGCGCCCGCGCTCCGCCAACACATTCCCGGCGCGTATCTTGGCGAGAACGGTGTGGCGGCGATGCAAACGTTGGCGACGAGTACGCCGCGTCCGGTGAAATGGAAACCATCGCGCCGCCTGTTACACAATGCGCTTGCGCTCGATGGCGCGCGATTGCCGATTGTGACGGAAACGGTGCGCGCATACATGGGGCAGGTGCCTGCAATGAAAGCAGGTGTGCGACATCAATTTCAAAATGAAATGACGCACGCGGCAATGTTTCTGACCGACGCGTTGGTTTCTGCATTCGCATTCGACGCGCCGGAATTGCTCGACGCGCAAGGCATGTGGGCAACGGAATTTATGCCCGCACATCGCGTGTCGCGTTTCTCACTGCAAATCTTTGTGGATTCGTACGCTGCCAATTGTGCGCGCATGTTGGATGCCGAAATCGCGCAAGCAACACACACACTGCTTGGACGCATGATGACGGCGATGGGAGAAAAGGTTGTATGAAAATTTTGATTACGGGCGTAACGGGTTTTGTCGGCAGTCATCTCGCGCGTGAACTCGCCGCGCAAGGACACACGGTGCGCGGACTTGTACGCAAACCGAATACGCGCGGACATCTCGCGCCGGATGTGCAGGTGGAATTTGCAATTGGCGATGTGACGCGTCCCGAAACATTGCCCGCCGCGATGCAAGGCGTGGACGCGGTGATTCATCTCGTCGCGATTGCGTATGAAAGCGGCGGTGCGACGTATCAAGCCATTAACGCGCAAGGCACGCGCAACGTGGTACAAGCGGCGCAAGCGGCAGGGGTGAAACGTTTCGTTCAACAGTCCGCGCTCGCGGCAGATTCCAAATCGCCGTATGCGTATTTGAAAAGCAAAGGTGAAGGCGAAGACGCGGTACGCGCGAGCAAAATGGATTGGACGATTCTGCGTCCGTCGGTGTTGGTGGGACCGGAAGATGAATTTGCGAATGCGCTCGCGCGTTGGTTGGTGATAACGCCCCTCGCGTTTCCGCTCGTGGGCGACGGACAAGCGCGTTTTCAACCGCTTTGGATTGAGGACATGGCGAAAATCGTTTCGCACATTTTGAACGAGCCGCGCACCATTCACCAAACGTACGAAATCGGCGGACCCGAACATCTCACCTACGAAGCGATGGTGAAACAAATTTTGTTTGCGTTGAATCGAAAACGTTTGCTTATCAAAGTACCGGTGCCATTGATGACTCCTGTTGTCAAAGGGATGGAAATTGTTTTGCCGAAACCGCCCGCGACGACGAGTCTGCTCGAATTGTTGAATGTGGACAATACCGCCAAGTTGGATTCCGTAGAGAAAAATTTTGGATTCAAACCGCGTCGTTTTGCCGAGGTGATTTCATACTTGAATCGCTATCCGTTCGGCACCGCATTGCGCGAGGCATTCAGCCGCGAATGAACGACGCCATTCTTGCGAAATTGCAATGTCCGCGCTGTCGAGCCAAAACATTGCGTTTGAGTGCGAGTGCGGTGATGGACGCGGAATGGCTGCCGCCGCACGGCTATCTGGTGTGTGATGCGTGCAACGCGTTGTATCCCATCGCCCAACACATTCTCGACATGGCGATTGGGCAGAAGCAAACATTGACGTTGGCGGGTTGGAGTAATCATTTTTTCCCGACGCCGCAGCTATATGAACCCATTTGGCGGAGACGCGCGTTGAGCATCTTGACCGGCGAGAATTTTTCGGTGGAACGCGAATACGCATTAATGAACGAATGGACGAATGTGCAAGCGGGCGAAAGTGTGATGGATTTGGGAACGAGTACGGGATTGTATGCGCGGGGGATAACGCCTCAAGGCGTGACGACAGTTGCGATTGATTTGGCGTGGGATATGTTGACGGAAGCGCAGAAATATATCGCGCGCGAGAAACGACAAGGGATTGTGCTAATGCGCGCGGCGGCGGAGATTTTGCCTTTTCGGGATGAGAGTATGGACGCGGTAGTCGTCGGTGGTTCGTTCAATGAAATGAATTCGATGGAAAAGGCATTGCAAGAAACACAACGCGTGGTGCGGCGCGACGGGCGAATGTTTGTGATGAGTTTGAGTCAAGCGACAAAAATGCCGGGACAAATTACGCAAACTCTATTGACACCGAGTGGCATCAAATTTCCAAACGTGAATGAATTTAACGCAATGGTGAAACGAACGGGATGGAATGTGGCGGAGCAAGAGTTAAAGGGAATTGTTTTATTTAGTCTCTTGAAAAAATAGTGGATTCTATGGGAAACGAATTTTCACTGGTCCGTTCGCAGCTGGGGCGCATGCGCGCGATGAATTACAAATATCACGCGTTATTTTTTCGCTATATCAATTTTTGGATTTTGATTTGTGTTGGTTTGTTCGTTGCGAGTTTGTGGGAACCCTTGCGCGCCGCCGTGTTTTTTGTGCCGCCGCTCGTGTTGTATGCCGCGATGCAGGGCGCGTTCCATTTTCATTACATTCTTTTTGCGCGGCGGTACGCGCGGGCATTGGAAGAAAAATTGAACGCAATGGCGGGAAAACAAATTTTGATTGCGAATCAATTGGAAGATGCGTACTTGATGAAATTGGATGCGCCGCGTTTTGTAGGTTTTGGTTTTGGCAGCCCGACATCCTTTTTTTCTGCAATTACTTTGCATTACGGAATTGCGGGAACCATTTTGTGGGCGTTCGGTTTAGTTGTTGCTTTGATGCTGACGCCGCAATACGCGAACGTAATGCCGCTGCTGTGGTTATACGTTCCCGCCATGTTGTTGTGGACGCTTGCGAATATGGGCTACCTTGCGTGGTATTTTGTTGCGCAGCGCGATGAAAAAAATGTGCAAGGAATTTTGGACAAATGGAATGTCCAAGTGCAATAAACGAGGAAAAAAATGCCGATTTATTTAGCCGCGAAAGAAATGTGGAGACTCAAAGGACGCTTTTTGTTGATTGCGTCAGTGATTGCGTTGATTACGCTGTTGGTGTTGTTTGTCGCCGCGCTCGCCGAAGGATTGGGCAGCGGCAATCGCGAATACATTGAAAAACTCAATGCCGACTTGATTGCGTACAAAGCCGAAACAAATCTTTCGGTTCAGACTTCGCGTTTGAATCGTCCTACGGCGCAAGAGATTCGCCGCGTGCCGGGCGTGCGCGATGTGGGACAGATTAGCAGCGCCAGCGCGAGTGTCGTGTTGCCAAACAATCCCACCAATGTCAACGTCTCGATTCTGGGTGTTGAACCCGGACGCCCCGGGGAACCGCCGGTTTTGCAAGGACGCCAATTGTCGGACTTGAGCGCGCGGGAAGCGTTGATTGACCGCAATACGGCGCTGCGTACAAACCTTAAGGTTGGCGACACCATCACGTTAAAAACGATTCAAGGCACGAATGAAGAATTTTATGATTTGCGCGTGGTGGGCATCACGGACGGACGTTCGTTCTTTTTGCAGCCGAGCGTGATTCTGCCGCATCTCACATGGGAACGTGTGCGCCCCGGTGTGGTCAATTTGAGAACTTCGCAAATGGTTTCCAATATCGTCGCGGTGCAATTGGTGAATCCGGGTGACGCCGCCGCAATGGCGAAAACTATCGCGCAGCAAGTTAGTGATGTCGAGCTTGCCGATTTGAAAACGGCGTATCAAGCGACGCCAGGCTACAAAGAACAACAAAACACGCTTGACACACAGCGCTATTTCGCGTTCATTATCGGCGTGCTTGTCGTCGGCGGTTTTTTCCAAATTCAAACACTCCAAAAAGTTCCGCAAATCGGAATGTTGAAAGCGATCGGCGCATCGAATTGGGTGGTCGCGCTCACGGCGCTGTTTCAAATTGTTCTTGTAACAATTTTGGGTGTCGCCATCGGCACGATTCTTTCACTCGGTCTGTCGCTGACGTTTCCGCCGACGTTCCCGATAGTGTTCACCGGCACGGCTGTCCTCGCTGCGGTCTTGTCACTGTTGCTCATCGGACCACTCGCGGGCGTGCTTTCCATTCGCTATGCGTTGCGTGTGGAACCGTTGACAGCGATTGGATTGGGCGGATAGTGCAAGCGCAAAGTAAAAAGGAAAAAGTAAACATGGATTACGCTCTCGAAACGCGCAATGTGAAAAAAGTATATGGCAGTGGAAATCTGTTGACGACAGCAGTACAAGATGTTTCGCTGAATGTTTCGCCCGGTGAATTTGTCGCGCTGGTCGGTCCTTCGGGTTCGGGCAAAACGACGATGCTCTCGATGCTCGCCGCGCTCTTGCGTCCGAGCGGTGGAAATATCTTGATTGACGGTCAAGACCTCGCACAAATGTCGGACGCGGCGCGCACACAATTTCGCCGCGAGAAAATCGGATTCACGTTTCAACAAAACAATCTGCTCCCGTTTCTCACCGCGCGCGAAAATGTGGAATTGATGCTGCGCTTGAATGGCAGACTCGACAAGGCAGGTTCACAGCGTGTGACGGAACTCATGGAGCGACTCGGTTTGGGTGACCGCATGAACAATCTGCCGCGTCAACTTTCGGGCGGGCAACAGCAACGTGTGGCAATTGCGCGCGCGCTCGTGCATAACCCGTCCGTCGTACTGGCGGATGAACCGACCGCCGCGCTCGACACGGAACGTGCGCATCAAGTGGTGCAAACGTTCGCGAATTTGATTCACGAACAAAACCGCGCGGGCATCATGGTCACGCATGATTTGCGTATGGTTCCGTACGCCGACCGCGTGGTGCAAATGATGGATGGAGTGGTTGCGCGCGAAATTACGGCGCGCAATGAAATTGAAGCATTGGCGACAGAGGGCAAGACAGAAAATTTGAGCGCGCCCAAGAAGGTCACAACAAAACCGGTTCCCGTTCTCGCCATTCAGTATGCAATGTCGGCATAATCAACGACTAACGACGAACATGAAACACATTCTGTGGTGGCTCCGCCGCGATTTACGGATAGACGACAATCTTGTTTTGCATCAAGCGTTGAACGATGCTGCCTCGGTCATTCCGGTTTTTATCCTGGATGAAAAATTGTTGACGAGCAAAAAACTGGCGCCTGCGCGCATACAATTTTTGTTTGAATCGCTTGCCGCGCTCGATGCGAACTTGAAAACGCGCGGCGCGTATCTCGTCTTGCGAAAAGGCGATGCCGCGCGCGAATTGGTGAAACTCGCGCGCGAGACGCAAGCCGACGCGATTTATTTTCACGCGGACTATACGCCCTATGCGCGGCGACGCGATGCACGCGTAATGGCAGAACTGGACAAAGTAGGTATTCGTTACGCCGCGTTCAATGATTTGTATCTTGCCGACCCGAATGAAGTATTAAAAGAGGACGGCACACCGTATACGGTCTATACGCCATATCGCAAGCGGTTTGAAAAAATCGTTTCCATTCCGCCGCGTTATGAAACCAAACGCAGTCTCAACACACCGCGCGAGATTCCTTCATTACACATCGAGAGTTTGATGAAACCGCGCAATCCGAATTTCGCGCGCGGCGGTGAGGATGTGGCGAATGAATTGGCGCAAGAGTTTGTCACGCGCAAAAATGGTTTGGAGCAGTACGGCAATACGCGCGACGACATGGCAGCCGACTCGACTTCGCATCTTTCGCCGCATCTGCATTTTGGTACGATGAGCGTACGCGAGTTGGTGCGGATGGCGCGCACAGCACACACTCTTGATTCTCGCGTGGGCAATGGCGCAGCGAATGCAAAAGTTTGGATTAACGAATTGGTGTGGCGCGAATTTTTGAATCAAGTGATGTTTCATTTTCCACACGCCGCGCGTCAATCCTTCCGCCCCGAATACAAAGACTTGGATTGGCAAGCCAATGCGAAATTTTTTGACGCATGGCGCGAAGGAAAAACAGGGTATCCGATTGTGGACGCGGGAATGCGGCAATTAAAGCAAACAGGTTGGATGCACAATCGCGCACGGATGATTTCTGCGTCGTTTCTCACCAAAGATTTGTTGTTGAACTGGCAGCTGGGTGAAAAATTTTTCTTGCAAACTCTGATTGATGGTGATGTGGCATCCAACAACGGCGGTTGGCAATGGGCAGCCGGAACAGGCACGGACGCGCAGCCCTATTTTCGGATTTTCAATCCGATGTTGCAGAGCGCACGGTTCGATTCGGCGGGGACGTACATCCGCCGTTGGGTGCCGGAACTGGAACGCGTGCCGACACAATATATTCACGCGCCGTGGGAAATGCCCGACGAAACGGCGCGTGCCATCGGATTCTGTTTGGACAAAGAATATCCGTGTCCAATGGTTGACCATGCGGTGCAGCGCGACCGCGCACTGGCGTTCTATCGTCAAAATACGCAACGCGCACAAATCAAACCGCAGCTCGAAATCATTCTGCGCCAAGCGGACAGTCTAAATTACCGGAGAAGATGCTATGACGACCTTTGCAGATACAATTAAATTTTCTCGCCCCAATCTTTTGGGTCGCACCCGCGAGGGAGAACAGGAATTGAGCGATTTGGAATTATTGATGCGCGTCCAAAACCGTAATCGCCGCGCGCTCGAAGTGTTGTACGACCGCTATTCTGCCAAAGCCCTGGGGCTGGCGTACAAAATTTTACGTGACCGCGACCTTGCCGAAGAAATTGTGATTGACGCGTTCTGGCGCGTGTGGCAGCGCGCGGACCAATTCCAAATGGGACGCGGCAGTTTTGCCTCGTGGTTTTATGGCATCGTGCGCCATCTGGCGATTGATGAATTGCGCCGCCGCGATGCGCGTCCCGCACCGAGTGAAGATGAACAACTCGAAGCCGCCGTCGCGTCCGATGTGACGCGTGAAAATGATGTGACCGAAATTGTGGCGCGCACGTTGAATGCGGACACGGTACAAAACGCGTTGAACGCGCTGCCGCCCGCGCAGCGTGAAGTGATTCATCTCGCATACTTTGAAGGATTGACGCGCAAGGAAATTTCAAAACGTTTGGGGCAGCCGTTGGGAACGATTCATACGCGCGCGCGGCTCGGACTCGATAAATTGCGAATCCTCTTGACACCGCAAATGAGTGTTCAATAGCTGGCACGCCCGCGTCCGTTGCGAATTGCACGGTCTGAAGGAATGGGAACGATTCTGATGCTGGCGTTTCGAATTTCGAAAGGACAATCCCAACGGGCTGTCCTTTTTTTTTCCACGCGACGCGGTTGATTGTGCTACAATCAAACAAGAGTCTTGACAAGAAGGAGAAAATCGTATGAGTACTCTGATTGCCGTGACGTATCCAAACGAACAACGCGCGCAAGAGGTCTTGGCGGAATTGCGAAAACTCGAGCTGCATTATTTGATTGATTTGGAAGACGCGGTCTATGTGACCAAAGACGCGAACGGAAAACCAAAATTGCATCAAGCAGTGGACTTGACCCAAGCGGGCGCGGTCAACGGCGCGTTCTGGGGATTGTTGGTTGGGTTGCTCATCACGCTGCCGTTTCCCTTTATGGCGCCGCTCGCGTGGATGGGCATTGCTGCCGCAACCGCAGGCGTGGGCGCGGCGTCGGGTGCATTGATTGGACGCGCGTCCGACCTCGGCATTGATGATTCGTTCATGGAAAACTTGACGACGAACATGACGCCCGGTTCTTCGACGCTGTTTTTCTTGGCGCGCAGCGTAACGCTCGACAAAGTGGAACCCGACCTCGCGCGATTTGGCGGACAGGTTTTGTACACCAACTTGGACAAGGCGGCGGAAGAAGATTTGCGCGCGCAATTGACACGCAGCACGCAAGACGCAACGACATCTTAGAAACGAACCCCGAAGGGAAATTTCCTTCGGGGTTTTTTGATGAGGAGAAGCATGATTGAACTTGGTCTGGAAATTTTTGCGCGTGAACAAGAAAATGTTTTGCGCGGGCGATGCGTCGGACTGGTTACGCACGCGGCTGCCGTCGCGTCGAATTTTGTACACGCGCTCGATGTGTTGGTGCAGCATGGTGTGCATGTAACCGCGTTGTTCGGACCGGAACATGGTTTCGACGGCGCGGGCGCGGACGCGACGGCGATTGACGATGCACGTGATGCGCGCACCGGACTGCCCGTGTACAGTCTGTACGGCGCGTCCAAAGAACCGTCGGCGATGATGTTGGAAAAAGTGGACGTGTTGGTATTTGATATGCAAGATGTCGGCGCGCGTTTTTACACATTCATCAGCACACTCGATTACGTGATGCGCGCGGCGGAAAAAAACGGCAAGGAAATTTTTGTCCTCGACCGCCCAAATCCCATCGGCGGTGCGATGCTCGAAGGAGCATTGGTGGACGCGGGACTCGAATCGTTCATCAGCCATTTGCCCGTGCCGATTCGGCATGGTTTCACGACGGGTGAAATGGCGCGCTTTATCGCCCGCACGAAAAAAATGAATGTGATGTTGCAAGTGATTCCGATGCGCGGCTGGCAACGCGAAATGTATTTTGACGAAACGGGACTGCCGTGGATTCCGCTTTCGCCCGGAATGCCGCGTTTTGAAACGACGCTGCCGTATTCGGGCATGTGTTTGGTCGAAGGGACAAACATGTCGGAAGGGCGGGGGACGGGGCTGCCGTTTGAAATTGTCGGCGCGCCGTGGCTCGATGGGTACGCGCTCGCGCACGCACTGAACCGTTTGGAAATTCCCGGCGCGCGTTTTCGTCCGCACGCGTTCACGCCAACTGACTCGAAGCATCGCGGGGTAAAGTGCGGCGGCGTTCAAATTCATGTGACGGACCGCCGGGTCTTTCGTCCCGTTGCGACGGGAATATCGGTGTTGGCGCAATGCCGCGCGCAAAATCCCGAACGCCTTGAATTTTTAGAAACGAGTTGGGAAGGCGCACCGCCGCATCTGGATTTATTGGCGGGAACGCCGCGCGTGCGCGAAGGTTTACGCGATGGGGTGTCGGTACGGGAAATTGTAGCGGAATGGGAAACTGTCACGCGTGAATTTTTGCGGGAACGCGCGCCGGATTTGGTGTACGCGTAAAAATTACAGACACCGCTTGACAACCGCCGTTTCTCTTTTATAATGGTCGCAGTGGTATAGACCAGTATTAACAGGATTGGTCGTCCTCTTTTCACCATGCGAACCTCCGCCGCGATTCGGCTGCGCCGTGAAGCGCCCGACCCGTTGTACGTGCAACTCAAAGACACCCTCGCCCAAGATATTCACGCGGGCAAATACGCAGTGCATCAGCGCTTGCCTTCCGAACGCGAACTTTCGGACAAATATCGCGTCAGTCGCATGACCGTCCGCCAAGCGTTGCTTGACCTCGCGCACGACGGCGTCATTTATACGCGTGTGGGCAAAGGCACTTTTGTCGCCGACCCCAAAATTGACCAGCCGCTCCGAACCGTCACCGGCTTTACCCAAGACACGCGCGCGCGCGGAAGCAAACCGGCAAGTCGCGTGCTCGAAGCGCGCGTGATTGCGGCAACGCCCGAAGTAGCTGCCGCGCTGCGATTATTGCCTGCGGCAGAGGTGGTATTGTTATCGCGCGTTCGTTTCACCGATAAAATTCCGTTGGCGCTTGAAAACGCATACCTACCGCTCGCGCTGGTGCCGAATTTATTGAAACACAATTTCGCCGTCACATCGTTGTATCACGTCCTGCAAAGCGAATATGGTTTCACTTTGCATCATGCCGAACAAACGATTGAAGCGGCATTGGCGACAGCGCGTGAAGCCGAGCTTTTGAAAATCCCTCCGTCTGCAGCGGTCCTCCGCATGCAGCGTCTCACAGTCCGCCGCGATGGGACGCCGATTGAATATGTGTTGTCTGCGTATCGGGGGGACCGCTACAAATTCCGTTTGCATTTGCCTGCGCCGAGTGGGGTAGGGCAAATTTGAAATTTGCCGTACATTTTCCGAGGAGGTGCAACTCACAATTCACCATTACAAAAAATATTTTTCATTTCAACAACCGTTTCGATTCAAGGAGGAGAAGAACGATGAATTCGCATAAAGCAGCGACAAAATTTTTCCTGTTGGGCGCACTCTTGCTCGCGCTCACAGTGATTGCTATTGCATGTGCGCCTGCCGCGCAACCGACGTCCGCGCCGCCCACCGCCGCACCTGCACAACCCACCGCGATGCCCGCGCAGCCCACTGTTGCGCCCGCGCAACCGACGGCGGCAACGGCGGCAACTGCTGTGCCGACCCCGAAACCAACCGTCGAACGCACGGCGAAAGGCGGCGATGTCCGCGTCAGCAAGAGCGGTTACAAAGGCACGTTGAATGTTTGGGTGCTCGGTTACACACCGGGCAACGCGTTCGCCAATCCGTTTGATAATGCGAGCGCGCAATTCATGAAAGACAATCCTGACATCAAAGTGGAAATCACCGGCTATCCGCCGAATGATGAAGGATTCACAAAACTCACAACGGCGCTCCAAAGCGGTCAAGGCATTGACCTCTTGCGTTTGCCGTCGGACCGTTTGCCCGGTTTCGTCGCCGATGATTTAATCGAGCCGATTGACGATTATCTCACCGCGAATGACAAAGCAGACATTCTGCCAAACATTCTCGATGTGACACGTGTCAAAGATGGCAAAGCATTTGCGTGGCCCCTCTGGGTCGTGCCGATGGGCATGTATATCAACAAAGATGTATTCGCGGAAGCGAATGCCCCACTGCCGGCAAAGGATTGGACATGGGAGCAATTCGTGGATGCTGCAAAAAAGACAACGTTCAAACGCGCGAACGGTGACCAAGTGTACGGCTTTGCCGGGTTTGTTGATCCGGGCGTCATCAACACGTGGGGCTTGTGGATGAATCAAGACCCGAGCGTCCGCGCAATCAACAGTGAAGGCAAATACGGATACAATTCCGCCGCAGCGTATGCCGGTCTCAAGCGTGTGGCTGACCTCGCGCTGGTGGATAAAGTAACTCCGCCCGATTTTGGCGCACTCAAAGATTCGGACGTCAAAGGCGGTTTCCAAAACAAACAATACGCGATGGTCGTGGATGCAACGGGCTTTTCGCCAACGCTCAAAGGCGCGGGCATAAACTTTGATATCTATCCGCTTCCGACCGTGAACGGAAACAAACTCACCGTCGGCGCGGTTGGTCTCGTCGCCGTCGCCAAACAGTCCGACGCGGTGAAACGCCAAGCGGCAATGGACCTCGCGCGCTATTACACCAGCGGTGAAGTCCAAGAAGATGTTCCGCCCGGCAGTAATGTGCCAACCGGTTTCTATCTCGCCCCCGGCGCGCGCAAATCCGTCAAAGTCGTTGACCCGCTCGACAAATTCCTGCCCGTGCTTCCCGACATGTGGATTACGCCACTCGTCGTAGATTGGGCAAAATTCACCCGCCTCTTTCATCCCGAATACCAAAACATTATTTTTGGTAAAATCACACCTGAAGAGGCAATGAAGAAAATCGAAGCCGAAGCGAAAACGTATTTGGGCGCGAAATAACTTGTACAAAAAACCTTCGAGGTCTCCCGCGATGTAATCATCGCCGACCTCGAAGGTTTCCAAGGAGCGCGAACGATGACCGCAGTCCAACAGTTTTTCAAAAAGTACGGCTGGAGCTATTTGTTTATTGCTCCCAGTCTGCTCACGTTCGCGCTCTTTACCTTGTTCCCGGTCGTTTGGTCGTTCATTATTTCCTTTCAAGATTATTCGCTTGTGCGCGGCGGCACATTTGTCACGCCGCTCTGGGCAAATTACAGCACCGCGTTCACAATGTTGAACGGCATTTTTATCACTTCGATTCGCAACACAATTTTTTACACCATCTTTACCGTCACCTCCAATATCTTGTTTGGTTTGATTCTGGCATCACTCATTCAACCTTTGAGTGATCGGATGCGAACATTTTTTCGCGCGGCGTATTATTTGCCCGCCGTGACGAGCGCGTTGATTATTGGCTTGACGTGGGCGTACATTTACAACGCGCAGTGGGGCTTTGCAACGTACCTCACGCGCGCACTCGGTTTGCCGCCGATTCGTTGGCTCTCGGACCCCGACATTGCGCTCGGCAGCATTACACTTTCGGCTGTTCTCACTTTGCCCGCGACGGCGATCGTTTTGTTTAGCGCGGCGATGGGGAGCATTCCGCGCGAGTATTATGAAGCGGCAGAACTCGACGGCGCAAATCCGATTCAACGTTGGTGGAACATCACCGTGCCGCTTTTGAAATCTACAACGCTGTATCTTGTGGTGCTCTATACCATTGCGAGTTTTGAAGTCTTTGAACGCATCTATATCATGGTGCCGAGCGGCGTCGGCAATTCTACGCAAACGATTGTCACGCAGATTTACAACAACGGTTTCAAGGAATTTGATTTCGGCATTGCGTCCGCGCAAGCTTTCGTCCTCTTTGCGATTATTGCGGTCATCGCAATTTTTCAATTCCGTATTTTGCGGAGTGATGTGGAATATTGAATTGAGAACACAGAACACAGAGCACAGAACACATGTAACAGAAAAAAGGTCGCTCCTGTCCGCTATCTGTTATCGATGTTCTGTTATCTGAATTCTGAAATCTGATACATGGCAACTGACGCAACAGTTTTTCCCAAAAACGAAACGATCGCCATGACGCCGCGCCGCTTTACGTTCAACGGCTGGCAAATCGTCGCATGGATTGTGCTCATCGTGACGACGGTCATTGCGCTCTTTCCAATGTATTGGCTGTTCGCCAACGCGTTCACCCCCATTACTTCGACTCCACCGCTCACGCCGATTATCATTCCCGCGTTTCGACTCGATAATTTTGAACGTCTCCTCGTCAACAATAAATTCTATCTCAACTGGATGGCGAATAGTTTGCTCGTCGCGTTTGTGGTCACGGCGTTTCACGCCATCTTTGACACACTAGCCGGTTACGCGTTTGCGAAAAAACAATTTCCCGGAAAAAATTTATTTTTCGTCTTGATTCTTTCAACGCTGATGATTCCGATTCATGTCACCTTCATTCCACTCTATATCATCAATCGCCAACTCGGACTGATTGATTCGCTGTGGTCATTGATTCTACCCGGCACCGCGTGGGTGTTTGGAATTTTTCTGATGCGCCAATACATTCAAACCCTGCCAAGCGAATTGATTGATGCCGCGCGCATTGACGGCGCGAGTGAGTTCGGTGTTTTTCGCCACGTCATCTTTCCGCTTTCGACGCCCGCCGTCGCCGCGCTCGCGATTTTTACATTTGTCCGCAGCTGGAACGATTTTCTGTGGCCCGTCATCGCCTTGAACAAACCGCAAAATTACACACTCACTGTCGGTGTTGCAAATTTACAAGGCGAATTTATGACCGACTGGGGAATTATTTTTTCCGGCGCGGCGTTGGCGGCGTTACCGATGGTTGTATTTTTCCTCTTGTTCCAAAAATATTTTCTGGAAGGCGTTCGCATGGGGGCGTTGAAGGGATGAGCGTCCGCGTCGGCGTTATCGGCACAGGGCTTTTAGGTACGCGTCATGCGCGCGTGTGGCACGAACTCGCGGAAACGGAACTCGTCGCGGTGTGCGACGTGAACGCGGAACGCGCGCAAAACATCGCACAGCAGTACAATGCGCGCGCGTTCACCGATTACAAAAAAATGTTCGCGGATATGCAATTGGACGCAGTATCAATTGCGACGCCCGACCATTTGCATCGCGAACCTGTTGTCGCCGCGTTAAACGCGAACGTACATGTCTTGCAAGAAAAACCGCTCGCGACGAATGCCGATGATGCGCGCGCGATTGTGGACGCGGCGGAAAAATCAAATCGTGTGGTGATGGTGAATTATTCCCAGCGATTTGTCACCGACCATCTGTGGCTGCACGACGCGATTGCGCGCAGCGAAATCGGCACGCCACGCATGGTGCTTTCTATCAAGCACGACAACATTTCTGTTCCGACGAACATGATTCGCAGTTGGACGCAAGCCACGTCCCCGATTTATTTCATGTCAAGTCACGACCTCGACCTCGTGCACTGGTTTATCAAGGTTGACCCTGTGACTGTGATGGCGCAAGAAACGCGCGGCACGCTCGACGCGCAAGGTGTTCCCGTTCACGACGGCTTGAACGCGCTCATCACATTTGAAAACAACATCATCGCCAATTTCCATTCATCGTGGATTCATCCGAACACGTACCCGCGCATCGCGGACGGCTTTCTGCAAATCATTGGCGACGCGGGCGCGCTCACGTACAACAATCGCACGCGCACGGCAGAATTGTTTAATGCGCGCGGCGGACAAAAAGTTGAATTTACCGGCGCGCACACTGCAGACGTTATTGACGGCAAAGTTACGGGCGCGTTCGTTTCGTCGCTCCAACATTTCCTCGAGTGTATTCGCATTGGACGCGAACCCGATACTTCACCGCGTCGTGTTCTCGCCACTGCGCTCGCGCAGGCAGCCATTATGGACGCGTTGAAAACGAAGCAGCTCACGCCCGTTTTGTAACATGTCAGCTCCTCGCTCCAACAAACGCAAATGGATTTTGACGGCGCTCGTCATTTTTCTTTTGCTCTGTATTGCGCTCACCGCGCTCGTTTTGTTTTCCTCTTGTTCCGTCAACAAATATATTATCGCCGCCGGACTGCCGGCGCCGGATCGCGCGTACCAGACGGGAACAATTTACGGTTACGATGTTTTCATTTGGGACTGTTATCAAAACAAACGCATCGTGCTGTGGAAAACCTCTGCGGAGATGACCTCCGGACCTTTTACGCGCGAAGAAACCGCGTGCGGCGGCATGACGCCAATTGAACAAAAACTTGCCCCCGAAGAAAAGCGTGAACGCGACCCGCGCCGATTTTGGTAAATTTCATTGACCGTCCTACACTGTCTCTACAGAAATGTCCGTTGACCGTTTTACCTATCAAGGCGCGCTCCGCGAATTTCAATCCGCGCGCTTTCAAGCTGCACTGCGACACGTGTTGGCGCGTTTAACGCGCACGTCTGACGAACTGTTGTCGTATCAACAAGTCGCGGAACAATTGCGCCTCTCTGCACGCAGTGACCGCGGCATTCAAACGATTCCCGTTGCCGCGATTGTGGGCAGTGTTGGACGGGCACAAGATTTCACGCGCGATTTTTTGCCGCGCCGCGCAGAGGACCAAGACCGTTGGGCGCGCGTGCGGACTGCCTTTGTCAATCCGCACGGCGCGGAAATGCCGCCGATTGAAGTGTACCAAGTCGGTCAAGCGTATTTTGTTTTGGATGGCAATCATCGCGTTTCTATCGCGCGGCGCGAAGGTGTTACGTATATTGACGCGCACGTTATCGAAATTCAAACGAGTGTGCCGCTTTCGCCCGACGATACGCCGGACGATTTGATTTGCAAAGCCGAACACGCGGAATTTTTACAAGAGACAGGATTGGGCGACCCGGAGTTTGGTTTTGATTTCAGCGTCGCACAATGCGGACAATATCCGAAACTGCGCGCGCAAATTGCGATTCATCAGATTGTTTCCGGACGGGAACGGGGGCGCGATGTTTCTTTTCGCCAAGCCGCTGCCGATTGGCTCGCGCAAACGTACGCGCCGCTTGTCCGCGCGCTGCGTGAACAAAATTTGCTACAGTGGTTTCCTGACCACACCGAAACCGATTTGTATTTGTGGGTCATCGAACATCAACAACAGTTGCAGCAAGAATTGGGTTGGGCGGTTCGCACGGATGCCGCCATCACCGATTTAGCCGTGCGCGCGAATCCGCGCGCACGTGCGCGTGCCACCGCGCCGGAAGCATGGCGCAATCAACGCCTCACTGACCGCTATCTCGCACATCTCTTTTCCGATATTTTGATTCCGTTGAGTCACGAGTCCGAAACTTCGAACGCGTTAGAGCAAGCGATACGCATCGCGGAACAAGAGAACGCTTCGCTGCATGGGTTGCACATCGCGCGCTCAACTACAGAGGACGATACGGACATTAAAGCGCGTTTTCGAGAACGCTGTACACAAGCAAACGTTGCGCACGATTTCATCGTCGAGAGAGGCAAAGTCACGGATAAAATTTGTGAGCGCGCGCTGCTCACGGATTTGATTGTGATGGATGTGAATCATCCGCCATCAGGAAGATTGTCCGCGCTGATGTCGCGGTGGCGCGCGCTTTTGAAAAATGCCGCGCGTCCCATCCTCGCCGTGCCGCGCGAACCAAGCGCCATGCAGCGCGCGTTGTTGATTTTTGATTCAAGTCCCGAATCGCAGCAAGCATTGTTTATCGCCGCGTACATGGGCGAGATTTGGAAAACCGCACTCACCGTACTTGCTATGCGCGACGACGCGCAAAATTACGCGCGCAATTATTTTGAGTTGCATGAGCTGGACGCGGAATATATTTCCGCGCCGCACACTGTCGAAACAATTTTGCCAACCCTCGCGGAACGGAATCTCGATATGCTGCTTATCGGCAATGACCGCGCACAACCAAGCAACCTCGTCAATGCGTTATTGCGCGCCTCGCTGCGTCCGTTGTTGATTTGTCAATAGATATGAATTTTGTGACATGGAATTTTTACGACGCGGCGCAGCGCGCCGCGTTTGTTCATTTGTGGAATGAAGCGTGTGGGGCGGAATTTCCGCTCACAGAAAAATTCGTATCGTACAACATGCAGCCGAATCACAACGCGACGCGCGCGGGACAATTCGCGCGTGTGAATGATGAATACGTTGGCGGCATTCTCGTCAGCGCGTCATTTCAATTCAAGACAAGTTGGATTGACGCGCTTGTCGTTTCGCCAAAGCATCAACATCAGGGAATCGGCAGCGCGTTATTGCAATGGGCGGAAAGTTGGGGGCGCGCACAAGGATTTTCGCAACTGCGTTTGGGCGGAGGACTGCGCCCATTTTTTCCGGGACTGCCGAATACGTTGCACACGCGCGAATTTTTTGAAACGCGCGGGTTTCGTACCACGCGCAGTGTGTTTGATGTCGCGCGAAGTTTGCGAGACGTGTCAGGTTTCTTGCGCGGTACTCCGCGCACAAAACCTGACATGTCTCGATTCACATTCCGCGCGGCAACCCATTCCGACGCCGACGCGCTCGCGCAATTTTTGCGCGATGAATTTTCCGAACGGTGGCAGTACGAATTTCTTCAAGCGCGCGCCGATGGCGAACCCATTTCTGATTATTGCTTACTGTTCATGGCTGACTCGCTCGCCGGTTTCGCGCGCGTCACGCTCGAAACCTCTGTGCGTCCACTCGAACGTTTTTACATGCAGCATCTGCCGCGTCCGCATGGACAACTCGGTCCGCTCGGAATCGCCAAAAAATTTCGCGGACAAGGATATGGGGTGCAATTGATTGACGCGGCATTGCAACATTTACGCGCGCACGGCGTGAATGGCTGTGTAATTGATTGGACGGATTTGGTAGAGTTGTACGCAAAATTTGGATTCACGCCGTATCACGAATTTTTGGTAATGGTAAAGGATGTAACATGAACGTCGTCGGAATGATTTCAGGCACATCGGCGGACGGCATCGAAGCCGTCGTCGTCGCATTGCACGGCGCGCCGCCCGTGCTGGAATGGAAAGTCTTGTCGCACATTCACGCGGACTATGACGAAAATTTACGCGCAGACGTTTTCAAGAGTTTTCGCCCCGAAACCTCAACGGTGGATTTTTTGTGTGCGCTCAATTTTGAACTCGGGCGCGCGTTTGCGAATGCGGCACTGCGCGCCATCGAACGCGCGAATCTCACCACAAACGATGTTGACCTTATCGGCAGCCATGGACAAACCGTGTGGCATATTCCGACGGGCGATGATGCTTCCACGCTGCAAATTGCGGAACCGGCGGTCATTTCCGAAATAACGAATCTGCCTGTCGTCAGCAATTTTCGCACGCGCGATATGGCGGCAGGCGGACAAGGCGCGCCGATGGTCCCTTATGTGGACGAAATTTTATTTACACATTCGGCACAAACGCGCGCGTTACAAAACGTTGGCGGAATTGGAAACGTAACGTTCCTTCCCGCTTCATCCTTCATCCCTCATCCTTCATCCTTTGCCTTTGATACGGGACCCGGCAACATGTTGATTGACGACGCCGTGTTGCGCGCGACACACGGCGCGGAAACTTTTGACCGCGATGGAAGACGCGCGGCGCAAGGACACGTACATGAAAATTTGCTGCAAGAATTGTTGAACGAACCGTACTTGAAAATGCCGCCGCCGAAAACGACGGGACGCGAATTGTTTGGTACGCAGTACGGCGCGTTGATTTGGGAAAAGGCGCGCGCCCTAAACATTTCTGCGAATGATTTAATCGCCACCGTCACCGCGTTCACCGCACACTCCATCGTGAACGCGTACCGCGATTTTTTTCCAAAAATGCCCGACGAAGTTTTTGTCAGCGGCGGCGGCGTGTTCAACAAAGCGTTACTGCGAATGTTGCAGGAATTGCTCGCGCCTGCGCGTGTGACAACGCTTGAAGCATTGGGCATGTCGAGCGATGCCAAAGAAGCCGTCGCGTTCGCCGTTCTCGCATACGAAACGTGGCACAATCGGGCGGGCAATATGCCGAGCGCGACAGGCGCGAAAAAACGCGTCGTGTTGGGAAACATCACGCCAAGCGAGAAACGAGAAACGAGGAGTGAAAATCATTCGCTCACCGAAACGCGCAATCCGCGCAGCGCGCACATTGACGCGCTTTCAACATTGGAAATGGCGCGGCTCATCAATCAAGAAGATGCGCGCGTGGCGAGCGCGGTAGAAACGCAATTGCCGCAGATTGCGCGCGCGATTGACGAGATTGCGAATCGCGTGCGCGACGGTGGACGATTGATTTATGTCGGCGCGGGAACTTCGGGGCGTTTGGGAATTCTCGACGCGTCGGAATGTCCGCCGACGTACGGCACGCCGCCCGAATTGGTGATTGGAATTATCGCGGGCGGACGTGATGCGGTGACGCGCTCTGTGGAAGGTGCGGAAGATAATCTTGAATCTCCCGCGCACGATTTGGATGCGGTAAATGTGAACGCGCGCGATAGTGTGGTGGGAATTGCCGCGAGTGGACGTACGCCGTACGTAAGTGCCGCGCTCGATGAAGCGAAACGACGCGGCGCACTCACCATCAGCATTGCGTGCAATCATCCGTCGCCACTTGCGGAACATGCGGACATTGTAATTGCGCCACTCGTTGGTCCCGAAGTGATTACGGGTTCGACGCGCATGAAAGCAGGCACCGCGCAAAAAATGATTCTCAATATGCTCTCAACGGGCGTCATGGTGCGGCTCGGCAAAACATACGGTAACTTGATGGTGGACGTTCAGCCGACAAACGCAAAACTGCGCGAGCGCGCCAAACGCATCGTCGCGGAAATTTGCGGCGTCAGCGTACATGATGCCGCGCACATTCTCGAACAAAACGATGGGCAAGTAAAAACCGCGATTGTGGCAACCCTCGCGAATATTTCTCCCGACGCCGCGCGGGAACGTTTGAAAAACGCGAATGGCGCCGTGCATCGCGCGTTACAAAACCAAACATGAGTGCGGAATTTTTTCTCGGTGTGGATGGCGGCGGAACAAAAACGCGCGCGTGGCTTGCGAATCCTTTCGGCGAAATTGTCGGACGAGGGGGGGGGGCGAGTTCTAACTATCGCGCGGTGGGAGAACAAGCGGCGTTCGATTCGTTGCAGAACGCGATTGCGGAAGCGTGCGCCGATGCGCGCATCGAGTCCGCGCAAATTCGCGCGGCGTGTTTTGGTTTGGCGGGCGCAGACCGTTCAGGGGAACGCGTCGCGCTGCAAGAATTTTTGCAAACGCTGTTGCCGAATGCGCGCGTGCAAATCGTCAATGACGCGGCGTTGATTCTCGCGGCAGGCACGCCGAACGGTTGGGGCATCGGGATTATTTCGGGAACGGGTTCGTTCATTTTTGGCACGGCAGAAGACCGACGTACCGCGCGCGCGGGCGGCTGGGGTTATCTTTTGGGCGATGAAGGCAGCGGCTATGCGATTGGGCTTGAGGCATTACGCGCAGTTGCGCGTGCGGCAGACGGACGCGCACCGCAAACACAATTAACGGAAAAAATGCTCGCGCAATGGAATTTGAACGTGCCGAGTGATTTGATTGCGCGCGTGTACAAATTGCAGGATGCGCGCATCGAAATCGCCGGGCTCGCGCGTGTGGTGGATGATGCGGCGAATGCTGATGATGAAATCGCGCGCGCGATTTTGCAAGATGCCGCGCATGAATTGGCGCTCGGCGCGCGTGTAGTGGCGAACGCGCTCAAGTTTGAAAATGAAATTCCGTGCGCGGTGACGGGCGGTGTTTTTTTAGAGAGCAAATTGCTGGAAAAATTTTTTCGTGATGAGGCGAAAGAAATGAAATTGAAATTGGAACCGATTCAAAAAGTGCAAGAGCCGGTGAGGGGAGCGTTGGTTCTCGCACAGCAACAACGTTAAATTATTTTGCGGGCAGCCATTCGATTTGCATTTCGTCTTCAAGGGGTTGAAATTCGGCATCGCCTGTCAAAAGCGTTGCCGTTTTTTCTTGTGCTAACGCGGCGGCGAATGCGTCAGCGTACGAAAGGGAATGTTTGGCTTTGATATGTGCGGCGGCAAAAGTCAGTTTGCGGTCTGCCTCAATGACTGTAATTGGCAATTGGTCAATGGCAGCAATGGCAGTTTGTGCGGCAACAAGTCCTTGCTCGCGTTCGGTGATGTACACAACCTCGCCGAAATTTACGATGCACAGAAAAATTTCGGCGAGATTTTTTTGGGCTTGTCCCAAAATTACGCGCACGCGCGCCGCGCCGCTCTCGTCTTCTAAATAAGCAATGAGCGCGTGGCTGTCCAATACATAGCGCGGCTTTTTATTTTTCTCGTTCACGTTCGCGCCGTTTCTCTGCTTTCAGTGCTTTGAGCAGTGCTTTGCCTTTGAACATGCCGCGTGCTTGGTCAAGTGGCTTTGACATCGAAGGCACAATCGCCAACACGCCGCCATAGTCCACCAACATGACGCGCGCGCCTTCGTGCAGCGCGTATTTTTTTCGCAGTTCGACAGGAATGACGAGCCATCCTTTTGCGGAGATTGTTGCCGTTGCCATTTTGAACCCTTTCGTTATACTTTTTCAGAAAAAGTATAACGTCAAGCGAATGGGCTGTCAACTCACCAACCATTCGATGATGTTTTTGAACAATTGCTCATTGTCCACATTTTGTGTGGTCAACATTTCCGGCAACCATAATTTCCACGCACCACTGGCGACCACCTTGCCGAAATCCGCTTGCCACGCCGCCAAAAGCGGAACGCTCTGGTGCATGGCGAGCGCCCAGTTGATATAGTAAATCCATCTTCCATTACGAATCGGCTCTTGAGGTTCGAGAATCGCGCTGTCATTCGGACTGGGCAGCAAAAATTGAATTGGGGCATGCAAGAACTTGATGGAACAGGATGAGAGAAAACCGAGCGTTTTGATGTTTTGGGCAATGGGATGCATGCCGATTGCAGCACCCGGCGGTGAAACTCGAACGATGTACATTGCAGTGCCGCCGCGGTCACGCACATGATTGTGTCCATCGTCATCCGTTACGCGGTCGTGCGGCATGACAAGGTCTTCTGAAAATTCTACCCCCAGCGGGCGTGCCAAATCATTCAAATTTGTTCGGTGATGTGCATCGCCGGAATACGATGACAGCAAGAACAGTCCCTTTTTATTTTCCGTCACCCACGCTCGTACTGCGTTGATTGCGTCGTCCCGCATTACTTGATTGCATGGCAGCGCGAGAATCAACGCGTCGTAATTTGCAAGTGTCGCAGCATCGAGCGCGCGCGTCGCTTCAATCGTTTCAAACGTGTGTGCGGTCATTGCGCGCGCTTGATTTTGGAGTGATGGAAAATAGCCGTTCCAATTGCGCTGGTTATGTGATAAATCAATTGCAATGCGCGCCATAGTTCTATCCTCGCGTAAAAAATTGCTCCACGCGATATCCTTTCTCCAAAAAATACCCCAACTCTTCCGCGTTGAAATTCAAATCAATCGGCGTGGTGCCGGTGATTTTGAAAAATTCGCCTTCGAGTTCGGCGGCGCGTCCGCGCGGCAAATGTCCGGCGGGGTCGAACACGTGCCAAAATTCATGCCAGATGGTTTGTGCGCGCATCGGCAAGTGATTGACATTGACGAACGGGCGCGGTTTCACCTCAATCCATTTTTTCTTGAGCGCGTCAATCATCATATAGCCGTGTGTTTCGCTCGCGTCGCGATATTGTTCCCCATACGGCGGCGTCATACGTTCAAACGTCCACGAATCGTCCACGAGCAAATAATAAATATCCCACGTTGGCTCGAGCTGCGCCATCCACTGCACGCCAAATTTCTTTGTAATATCAACGGGTTCGGAAAAACCGACAAGCGTTAAATCATTCGGGTCGTTCGTATAACCGCTGTAATAGTACGGATAGTACGTTTCCGCCAATTCGCGCAGCGTAAAAAATTCCGCGTCGCGTCCGCCGAGATGCGGATAGCCCGAATGGGCGTTGCAGCCCCAGCGCATTGCGTGTTTGTCTTGATACACCACGAGATTGTGGTCCACATCGCGCGTGCCTTCGAGCAGCATCCAACGCGGTTCAAAGCTGTGCAAAAAATTTACCGCATACGCAAACAGCGCGCCTTCAAAACAATGCGCCATGCCCGTTCGCAAAACCATACGCGGCGGCATCGAAGTTTCTTCTTGGTCAATCGTCGCGTGGTCGTTGTTGTAATAAATTTCATTGTCGAGAAACCACTGCACACGGCGCGGATTGTCGAGCGCGGCGAGAATCAAAATTTCCTCGTCCGAAAATTCCAAATTCAATTCGCGCACGCGCGTTTGAATTTTTTCCAATGACGCCGGATGAATTCGCGCGCGGACGCGTTGAACGAAATACGCGAGTTGTTGTTCACGCGCGAGAAGGGGGGGGGTGAAGGCGGGAGAGAGTTTGCTCATCAACAAAACTGTCATTTCGAGCGGAGCGAGAAATCCCATTGCGCGAGATTTCTCACTTTGTTCGAAATGACAAAAAATCACGCCTCCAAAATCTCTCGCACCTCTTTAACTTGTTCCGCGCTCAATTCCCAATCGCTTGCTTTGGCGTTGGCGGAAACTTGGTCGGCGTTCGTTGCGCCCGAAATGACGGAACACACTTGTGGTTCGCTCAATAACCATGCCATCGCCAATTCGCCGACGGTGCGTTCGTAACGTGACGCGAACGCGCGCAAGTGTTCGATAATTTCAAAATTGCGTTCGGTGAGAAATGGCGTCACATAATTTGCGCGCGTGGGACTGATGGCATCACCGCGCTGATATTTGCCCGTTAGCAATCCGCCCGCGAGTGGAAAGTAGGGGACGATGCCGAGATTTGCGTACCGCGCGTACGGAATTACATCGCGTTCCAAATCGCGATAGAGCATGTGATATTCTTCTTGCGTTACCACAAACGAATTCCAACCGCGCATTTCCGAAATTGCTTGTGCGCGCGCCAATTGCCAACCGGTGAAATTGCTCGCACCGATGTAGCGCACTTTGCCGCTCGTCACCAAATCTTGTAACGCGCGTAGGGTTTCTTGAAGCGGCGTTTCCGCATCCCATTCGTGAATGTAATACAAATCAATATGGTCGGTTTTCAAACGGCGCAAACTATTTTCGACGCCATTCATGATGTGATAGCGCGACGCGCCGCGGTCATTCACGCCATCGCCCACTTTGGTACGGACTTTGGTTGCCAACACCACGCGTTCCCACAATCCTTCAAGCGCTTGTCCCAACAATGTTTCGGACATGCCGGGCGGTGCGCCATAAATGTCCGCCGTATCAAAAAAGTTGATGCCTTCGTCGAGCGCGCGATTTACAATCGCTTTTGCGCCGTCCAAATCTACCGTGCGTCCGATGCGATTGCAGCCGACGCCAATGACCGAAATTTTCACGCCCGAATTTCCTAGCGAACGATAACGCATCAATTGACTCCTTGTTTTTCTGTCACCCGTTGATACACGTTGATGAATCTCCGCGCCACATTTTCCCAATTCAAATTCTCATGTACCTGCGCGCGTGCGTGAGTCCCCAAGCGGGCGCGCAAAGTTTCATCGCGCGCGAGACGCACAATCGCGCTGGCTATCGCGTCTGCATTTTTTTCTTGCACCAAAATTCCACTCGTCTCATTTTCAATCACATCGGGAAAACCCGCGATGTTGCTCGCGACAATTGCTTTGCCTGCCGCCATCCCTTCCAACAACACATTCGGCAGACCGTCCACGTTGCCTGCATCATCGCGCACCGAAGGCACACTGACAATATCGGACGCGGCAAAGTATGCGGGAATTTCTTGGCGCGGCACGCGTCCCGCAAACGTGACGTGTCCGTTCAAGCCGAGCGCACGTGCTTGCGATTCCAATTCTTGGCGCAAATCGCCGTAACCGACCAACACCAAACGCGCGTGCGGCGCGTCTTGCAAAATCTGCGGCATCGCACGCACGAGAAATTCAAACCCTTTTTTGTACACCATGCGCCCGACGGCGAGAATCATCACGTCATTTTTTTCGAGATGCAGTTGTGCGCGCACACGCGCGGCGTCTTGAGGATGCACGTGAAATGCTTTTGCATCCGCGCCGTACGGAATCAATTCCGTTTTATTTTCGTCCGCGCCGATGGCGAATGCGCGCTGCATCAATTCATCACTGCACGCGGTAATCCACGCGGCATTGTCGAAACACCAACGCGCGGCTGCGCCGAACGCGCGATTTTTTTCTGCCATGAAGACATCACTGCCGTGCATCGAAATCACGAGCGGCAATTTCCGAAGCCGTGCGACGAGCGCGGCGGCGGGCGCATTTGGCAAAACCCAATGCGCGTGTACGACGTCAAATTTTTCGCGCGCGGTGAGTTGCATCAGTTTGTTGAACGACGACGCGATGGCAAACGGTGCGAGCGCGTACACGCCACGTTTCAATTTCACGTCACCGCGCAATGCTTCGGCATAACCCCACAACGTCCAATCTTTTCTTGGCGCGTATTTGTACGGATAGAAATGCACACCGTCTTCCACCGCCCCGCGTTTCAATTCGCGGTGTTCAGGCAGCACCACATGCACGGCAACGTTTTGACGCGCAATGTTCGTCGCAATGGATTCGATAAATGGCGCCGTCGTATCGCCGCGAAATTTTGGGTACGACGAAGTGAGCATGAGGACGTTCATTTTGGAGATTCGAGATTCGAGATTCGAGATTGGAGATTGCTCTCGGTTTTTGATTCAAGCAGCCAGACTGCAAAGCCAACAACGCCGTTGACCAATTGCAGCAAAAAAAGTAATGCCGAGAGCGCAAGCGCTTGCGCGGCGGTGATGTTGAGCGACGGTGCGAGGAGCAGCAAAATTCCTTCGCGCGGTCCGAGTCCGAACGGCGCAATCGCAATCAACTGCGCGATGCTGGCGAGCGACATTGCCGCGACAAACGGCAGCGGCGCGAGAAACAAGCCCAACGCGGCGGCGACGAGAAACAACCGTCCGTACACAATCGCGGTGGCAAAAACGCTTAACGCAAATTGAATCAACACTTGCGTCGGCGTTAACGTCGCAGGCACATAGTCCGCGCCACTCGCTTTATTCTTTCGCAAGCGCAGGAAAAATTGAAACAAAATTTTTTGCGTGCGCGGATGAATGGTAATGACGAGCGCGGCGAGCGTTCCGCCAATCAAGAGCGCGAGCGTAACCCACTGCGCGGTGGCGATTTGCGAAAAAAGAAAAATGCCGCTCCCCGCGAGCAGCAGCAAAATCAACACATCCCAGATGCGGTCCAACACGACGGAAATCACGGATTGCGAAAAACCGCGTTCCCGAAAATACGCGACCTTGATAGCGTCGCCCACATTCCCCGGCGTCATCATCCCCGCGCCGAGTCCCAACGCGTACAAACGAACAGCTTGCGAAAATGGAATCGGCACGCCCAAGTCGCGCAAAATAATTTGCCAGCGCCATGCTTTCACCAACAAAAAGGGAATGAACCCCAACACTGACAGCGCGACGAGCCAAACATTCGCGCCGCTTAAAATGGCAAATGTTTCGCGCAAATCAATTTTCAAAAAGAGAACGAGCGCGATGAGTGCGAGAACGGTAAGAATGCGGAGGGGAGTTTGATATTTTTTGAGCAAACGCATGATTCGGGTAGTAGGTAGCATGTAGTAGGTAGTAGGGAATGCCCTGCTACCTTCTACTTACTACCTATTCCTTCTCCACCCGCTCAAACCGCAGCGCGGCAATTTGTTCGGCGACGAGTCCGATGAGAAAAATCAAGATCGTCATGGTGAAAAGCAGCACCGCCGAGTTGGTGATATAGAGCCGATGCGAGAACAAGAAAATATCAATAATCGTGTACACTAACGCAATCACAAACAACGCCGCACTCACCGGCAAAAATAATTTCATCGGCGCGAACATCGTACTCATGCGAAACGCAATAATGATAAAGCGCGTGCCATCGCGCACGGGTTTGATTTTGCTCACTCCCCCCTGTCGTTTCAGCATCGTCGTCGGTACGAATTGTACGGAATACCCCGCTTTGATAAACGCGAGCGAAGTCGTGACCGGCGTGGAAAAACCATTCGGCAAGAGATGAATGAACTGGAGCAAGTCCGCGCGGCGCGCCACGCGAAATCCTGATGTGGCATCGGGCACACGCATTCCTGACAGATACGTTGCCAACAAATTCAAAACCGAATGATACATGCGGCGTCCAAAATCGGTTTGGGAATTTTCATCGCGCGCGCCGACGACCAAATCATATTCGCCGATACCGTCCGCCAATTTTTCAATATCGCGCGCATCGTGCTGTCCGTCTGCGTCAAAGATGACAATGAGTTCACGCGTCGCATTTCGCAGTCCCGATTTGACGGACGCGCCATTGCCTTTATTGTACGGATGCCGTACCACGCGCGCACCGGCGGCTTGCGCAATCGCACATGTAGCATCCGTCGAGCCGTCGTCCACGACGAGAATTTCAGATTGAGGATACAGCGCGCGCAGTTGGGAAAGGACGTCGCCGAGCGTGTCGGCTTCATTAAAGGCGGGGATAAGAATGGAAAGCCGTTCGGAAAGCACGGGCAAATTATAGCATGTTTGAAAAAATCGCTTGTGGCGGGGCGAAACTCGCGTCAAATTTTTTCCGTCAACGCATTTCTAAAATGAAGCAAACATACTCGTTTGTTTGTCACAATTGGTAGAATCTGTGCGTAGAGTGTACTCGCAGAACCATTTTGGGAATGCGTTGGTATATAATAACGCTGTGGCGAACGCTGCCACGGCATTTTGCGTGTTGCGTAAAGGAGCAAAACAATGCCGGGATTAATTCAAGAATTGTTGGCGGGCAATTTCAGCTCGCCGCTGTCATGGGTCTTTGTCATTTTCACGCTGCTCGCTTTTTACTTTTTGTTTCGCCTCGGCTGGATTTTTTTCGTACAAGGCGATACCTTTACCGAAAGTGTGGAAGGGCGGCGGCAAGTGAAAAACGTTGTGCGGATTTTGGTCATTTGCGTCGGCGTCGCGCTGTTGACCGGATTCCTCTTTCAATTTTTGTTGGCGGGGCGCGCGGCGGCGGAATCGAGCGCACCGGGCGCGGCACAAGGCTTTTTCGATTGGCTGTTGGGGAAGTAAAGGCAAAGGATGAGGGCTGAGGTTCCCATGAGCGAAAGTCGAATGGGGATGAAGGATGAAGAATCGCCCTCACTCTCTGTCTTGGTCTATGCGTGAAGAGTACGAGAAATTGGATGGTGTATGCGGCGATAATTTGCGCGTTGCTGTTGGCGATGGGCAATGTGGTTGGCGCGCACGCGCAAGACCCGACACCGACACCGCCACAACCGCAAACGAGTCCGCCCCTGCAAATTCCCGGCGTCAATGAATTGGACAAAGTGTATGCGATTGTGCAAATGATTAGCGATTTGGCACAGGGCAAAGTGACGCCGAATCCCGACCAAATTTTTCAGCAATCGAAACAAGGCGCGACTGATTTTTTGAATCAACCGGGCGCGGGCATTTTCTTTTTGGACTTTGCCGACCCGAATCTCGGCATCAATCAATTCGCGGCGAGTGTCGCGAGTACATTGCTCGCGTTGACGCCCTTGTACGCTCTGGCGTATGTGGCGATGCTGGCGTACAGTGTGTACCGCGAGCGCGCGATTCCGAATCCAATTTTGTATGTGGCACTGGTCATTGGCGTCATGGTATTTCTCGCCGCGTTTGCCATCATTGCGCGCGGCATGAGTGACTTGGGACGCGCGATTGCGACCGCGTTGAGCGGCGGCGGCGACGCGAATTTTTTCGCGCGCGCGACCTTGCTTGACCAAGTGATGCGCGTGTTATCGAATCTGCAAAACAATGGTGGTATTTTATCTATTGTCTCACTGCTGGTCTCTCTCGTCTTGTTCCTCATCGTTCTCTTGCAAATTGTCTATCGCGGCATTGCACTGATTCTCTTGCGCTTGTTGAGCGTGTTGGTGATTCCGTTTTCGGTTTTGCTCGAAGGCACGCGTCCGCGCGCCGCAGGACGCGTCGTTTCAGGATTTTTTGAATCGTGGTTCGCGTTGGTGACGCAAGTGGCACTGTTATTGATTGTGATTGCGTTGGCTGCCGCACAAGATTTGGCGAGTTATGCGTGGCTCGTGCTGCCCGCCGGATTATTGCTCACGGTACTTTCGTGGAAATTTTTTAGTATTCCTTTTACGATGCTGCGCGATACGGTGGGGCGCGCGTGGACGGATATGGTGCCCGAGACGGCGGGCGATTACGCGGCGGCGAGTTTACCTTCATCCGTCGAAGCGACTCGCGCGCGCGAAATTGATGAAGCGCGCAAGCGCATGTTGAACGAGTGATGATGACACCTTTGCAAAAAATTCAGGAACGTGTACACGCACAAGGCATTGGCGCGCTGCCCGCGTGGGCGGCGGAATGGATGTATTGGAATGGCAAACTGTATCGCGTGCCTGCCGTGACGCGCGTGCGCGCGGAATTGAAATATCGTCAGCCGCGCAAAAAGTACAACATGGATACGCCCATTATCGTGTACCAAATGGGCAAAGTCGGTTCGTCGTCCGTGTACGACGCGCTGCACGATTTGGATTTGGATGTGCCGGTCTTTCACGCGCATGCATTGAATCGCTTTGATGTGTATGAAGAAGGGGTGCAGCGTACACGCGTTAATCCCGAAAACAATATGGCAGCGTTGCGCGAAGGACGCGCGCTGCGGCAGATTGTGGACAGCGGGCGTTGGCAGAAATGGTCGCTGGTAACATTGGTGCGTGCGCCGATTCCGCGCGCGCTGTCTGATTTTTTTGAAAATGTCGACGCGTACGTGCCAAACTTTTGGGAACGCTGGCAGCGCAATGAAATCACCGTCGCCGAATTGAACGAAACGTTTTGGACGCGCTTTCAAGATACTTCGATGATTCATTGGTTCGATGACCAAGTGCGGGATGTGTTTGGGATTGATGTGTTCGCAACACCGTTCCCGCACGCGCAAGGTTTTTCGCTGTACGAAAACGCGCGCGCACGCCTGTTGTTGATTCGCTTGGAAAATTTGAATGCGTGCGTGGGGGAAGCAATGCGCGCGTTTTTTGGACTGCCGCGTTTTGAATTGGCACAAAAAAATATCGGCAGTGAAAAACCGTATGGCGCGCTGTATCAGGAATTTCTCGCGCAGTTGCGTTTGCCGCGCGAATACGTGGCACAAGCGCATACCGCGCGTTACGCGCAGCACTTTTATACGCCGCAAGAATTGGAGCAAAGCATCGCACAATGGACTCGTTGACGCGTCAGACAGCACAACCAAAACAATCCAAATTGCGCGAATTGTTGGCAACCGAAGGCATGGTTGGCACCGCGCTGTGGGCGCTGAATTGGGCGATGTGGAAAACGCGTGTGTATTACGCGCTACCGCCGCCGCTCGCAGAAGAGATGCAAGCGCGTTATCGCTTTACACGCCGTGTGAAAAGGTACGGCATCTCCGAGCCGATTATTGTTTATCAAATGGGCAAAGTCGGTTCGTCTTCAATGTATTGGTCGTTCGATGCGCTGCGTTTGAACGTGCCTGTTTATCATTTGCACTATTTGAACGGCATGGACGCGATGGAAACATGGATTCGCCAAACGCTGCGCGCACCCAAACGCGAATTGAAAATGGTGGACCTCGCGCGCAAGTTGCAAAGCGAAATTGAGCGCGGGACGGCGCCGCGTTATCATCTCGTCTCGCTTGTACGCGCACCCGTGCCGCGCAATCTCTCCACGTATTTTCACAACGTAGATTCGTACTTTCCAAATTTTGTCCAACGCATCAACGCGCACACACTGCACGTTTCCGAGTTGGGCGATTATTTTCTAAATGTGTTTCGGGAGACTACGCCCGAACGCTGGTTCGATGAACAAGTCCGCGATGTGTTTGGAATTGACATTTATGCGGCGCCATTCCCGCGAGAGCGCGGTTATCAAATTTACCAAAATGCAAAAGCGCGTTTGCTCGTGTTGCGTTTGGAAGATTTGAATCGCGTCGTCGGAACGGCAATGCGCGAATTTTTGAACATTCCCGATTTTGCTTTGGTACCTGCGAACGCGGGCGAAAGCAAAACATACGGCGGTCTCTACAAAGAATTTCTCGCCACGCTGCATTTGCCGCGTGAATATATTGAAACAACAAACAGCACGCGCTATGCGCGCCATTTTTACAACGAGAGCGAATTGGCGGCGAGTGTGGCGCGGTGGGTATAACTGCGTGATGAGGATATGAAAAGTTATCGTTTGCAAAAACTGAATGAACGCTTTACGCAAGAGGGCGTGCAAGGGCTGTTCGATTGGGCGGCGCGGTGGATGTATTGGAATGGTGGGGGAGTGCATGTCGCGCGTGCCATCGGACGCGCTCCGAAAAAATTTGGGGTTCGTAATCCCATCGTCGTCTATCAAATGGGCAAAGTTGGTTCGAGTTCGGTGTTTCATTCGCTCGTGGATTTGAAACTCGACGTGCCGGTGTATCACCTGCACATTCTCGAAGATTTCGACGAGATGGCGTACATAGTAAGTCACGTTGACCCGAACCGTGAAGTTGCACCGCGCATGTTGGAAACAGGGCGTGCGATTCGACGCGAAATGGCGGAGAACCCGCAACAAGGATGGAATTTTATTTCGCTCGTGCGTTTGCCGATACCACGTCAAATCTCCGCATTCTTTGAATCGGCGATTTTTATTTTTCCAAAGTTTCAAGAACGTATGAATGCGGGCAACTTGCACGGCGACGAATTGGCGGATTTCTTTTTGTATCAATTCAAAGAAGAATGGCCGCTGTGGTGGTTTGAAAAACAAATGCACCAGCCATTTGGAATTGATGTGTATGCAACGTTATTCGATAAAGCGCGCGGTTATCAACTCTACAAACATAACAATGTTCATTTGCTGCTCATGCGGTTGGAGGACTTGAATCGTGTGGCAGGCGCAGCGATGGATGAATTTTTTCACATCCCCAATTTCCAATTGACGAATAAAAATGTCGGCGAACAAAAATTTTATCGCGAGTTGTACCGTGAATTTTTGGACGCGCTGAAATTACCGTCTGCGTATGTGGACAAATGGCACAACTCGCGCTATGCCAAACATTTTTATACGCCGCAAGAATTGGAAGCGAGCATCGCGCGATGGGTGCGATGAATTCGTTGCAGCAATGCGCGTCGCGTCGCTGGCGGCGCGGCGCGCAAGAATGGCAATCATTCAAGCAAGACCCGCGCGTGTATTTGAATGGCTGGTACAAACAACTCAAGCCGAACAAAAAATTGGGCATTTCCCACCCCATAATCGTTTATCAGATGGGCAAAGTCGGCTCGACCTCCATTTATCACGCGCTCTTGAATTTGAATCTCGATGTGCCGGTCTATCACTCGCATCGGCTGAGCAATCTGGAAGCGATTGAAAAGCGCACACGCCAAGAGATGGACAGTACGCGCAATCCGCCCATCAAGTTGGCGGACGAATTTCGTTTGCGGGAAATTTTTTTGCGTCATCCCAAGTGGCGTTGGGCGGTCATCAGTGGTGTGCGCGATCCGATTACGCATACGCTTTCGATATTTTTTTACAATCATTCGGCGTATTTTGCAGAACGAAACGCTTTGTATGCGCGCGGTGAAATTTCACTTGCCCAAGCCACAGAGCTCTTTTTTCAAAAATTGCCAATATACGGCGGTGATTGGTTTCAAACACAGCTCGAGCCGGTGTTTGGCGTTGACGTGTACGCGCAGCCCTTTCCTCATGCACGCGGGTATGATATTTATGCAAGCGCACGCGCGCGCGTGTTGGTGCTGCGCTTTGAAGACTTGAAGCGCCAATTCAAACCTGCGCTGCAAGACTTGCTTGGACTGGAACAGCTCGAATTGCCGCATACGAACCTTTCCGAGAGTCAAGGGTATGGCGAACTGTACCGCGATTTTGTGCGGCAAGTGAAACTCCCGCGCGCGTGGGTGGACGAAATGTTGTCGAAAAGATACGCGCAGCATTTTTATACACAACAAGAATTGGAAGCGAGCCGGGCGCGGTGGGTCCGATAATGATAATGCTTCGCCTCGCTACGTCGCATGATTTCGATACGGTTGTTGAAATCGTCAACGCAGCGTACGAAAAATATATTCCGCGCATCGGCGGAAAACCGATGCCGATGCTGGCAGATTACGCCGCACTAATTGCGCGCGAAACGGTTTATGTTTTGGAACAAGACGCGAACGTATGCGGACTGGTGGTGTTGTACAGCGAGGGCGCGTACGTCTTGTTGGAAAATATCGCCGTCGCGCCGCACGCACAAGGACAGGGCATTGGCAAACGTTTGATGCAATTTGTAGAAGAATTTACGCGCACGCAAGGGCTGGGCGAAATTCGTCTCTATACGCATGAAAAGATGGTCGAGAACATTGAAATTTACAAACATCTTGGTTACGTCGAAACGGAACGTCGTCAAGAAAATGGTTTCAAGCGCGTGTTCATGGCAAAACAAATCGCGTGAAGCGCAATATGAAATGGCAAACTGAAACGCGTGCGTGGCTCGAAAAACGCGACGCGAACGAATTTGCAGAGGAATGCGTTTTGTTTTTTGAAAGAGCATTTCGAATGCCGCAGAAATTGTATCCAAACGACGCGTGGTTCGGCATTCACGACAGTTATGCCAGTTTGACTATTGGCAACATGTGGCTCGCCGCAATTGGGACAAGACCGCGCTGCGCGTACTTGATGGTGGAACGCGATTTGAAAATCAACGGCATGGGCTATTTGCCGATTCGCGCGACCTTTAAATATGTGCCGCTCGGATTTTTGACGGTGAAACGGTGGGACAAACTACACGCGGTGAATCAAAACAAACGCGCGTGGGATTCCTACGCGCGAGGATGCGAATTGATTTTGCAGTCGCCGATTTCGCGCAACGTGATTACGCGGAATTTGCATCGTAAAGTAAGGTTGAGTGAATTGTAAGAAAAGGAGAGAAAAATGGACAATCAGATTCTTTCCAGCGATTTGATTGTGCGTGACCCCGAAATTATGAGTGGGACGCCGGTCTTTCGCGGTACGCGTGTTCCCGTGCAAACGTTATTTGATTATTTAGAGGGTGGGGATCCATTGGACGTATTTTTGGATGATTTTCCCTCTGTGACACGAGAACAAGCGCAAGCCGTGTTAGAGTACGCAAAAGAACTTGCATTGGCTTGAGCTATGCGAATTCTTTTGGATGAATCCGTGCCGCGCCGTTTGAAGCGTGATTTACGCGGACACCAGGTGTCAACTGTTACCGAAATCGGATGGCGCGGCAAAAAGAACGGCGAACTGCTGCGGCTTGCCAATGGGCAATTCGATGCGTTCGTCATTGTAGACCAAAATTTGGAGTATCAACAAAACCTGAAGCGTTTCGATATCGCGTTTATTCTCCTCGTTGCAGTCAACAACAAATATGAAACGTTGAGTCCGCTGGTTCCAAAAATTCTTGAGGTGTTGAAAAGTATTCAGCGCGGCGATTTTGTGCGGCTCACTCGTTAAGGTTATGCGTACCTCTCCTTCCCCCCGCGTGATTTTTCTCACGCGCTTGTGGGCATTCTTAAATTACACAACTACCATTGGTTTGACGTGGTTGGAGTTGCTCGCGCTAACGCTCGGCGGGTTGATGATTGCATGGACGGGGCTGCGAAATTTCGCGGGGATTCAAATTCTCGGACCGATTGCGTTTTATGTTTTGCTGTTTGCGTTTTACAAACGTTGGCGTGTGGTCGTCGGTGGTTTGCGTTCATTGTACGAATGGTTGTTTAAACCGTTAATGCTACCATCCCAAAAACGCGAGGCGAAATTTTATTTGCTCGCCATCATCGCCGCATCACTCGTCGTGATTGTTTTGCTCGCGCTTGCTGATGTGCGCGCGGGAATGTTGGGGGCGTTGGTGTTTGTGGTGAGCGCGATTTTGTTTTGGCTCATCGCGCAGCGCGAAACGAACGGCGGCAAATTAAATCTCGAAACGGTTGCGGGACGTTTGCCGATTCAAAAAATTGAAAGCGACGGCGAAATTGCTGCGCGCGATGGAACGCGCGTTCAAGTTTCGCTGTTGACACTCGGACGCACGGGCTACAAACCCGCGCTCGCGGCGGCGGATGTGGCGGATACGCTCACAAAATTTCTTGCGTATCTCGCGCAGCATGAAGATGGCGCAGTCCCCATCAAATTGTTTTGGCTTACCGATTATCATCTCGGACAACTTGATTTGACCGACAGTGATGGCACAAACCGCGTGCCGCAAGAATATCTGGACGCGCTTCAAGAGCTTGCTTCGAGCGGCGCACGGCGCGCCCGCGTCGTCATCACCGGCATTGTGTATCCAACCTACGTGCAAGACCGCGTGCGTGATTGGCTCGGCGCGTTGGACATGGGGCTTTCCCCGCTCGGCGCGTATGCGGCAGAATCGTTGCTGCGAATGATTTTTGGCGGCGAAAGTTTGCTCGCCCAAATTCAACAAGCGACATTGCTCGATGCAGGCACACTGCCGCGTGTGGCGTATCGCGGTTACATTCCCGAACAATTGCAATTCGGCGCACAGCTCGTCGCGCAAGCGCGCGAACAAAAAAATGTGTTGCAAGTGCTGCGCGTCAATACGCCGTTCAATGAAGCGCGCGACGCGCTGATGCGCGCGTTATCTGCCGCCGATGGTTTGTTGAGCGTGACGATTACGCCATTGCCGCGCGATTCAAGTGCGACGCAAATTCGCGGCGAATTGTTGGCGGCGCGTGTGCCGGGTTTGGGCAGATTGCGGCAAGCGCGCGAACTCAAAGAGACGTTGGAAAAATTAGAGGACAAACGTTCGCTCGAATATCTGTTTGACACGGAAACGTATTTGGTGACGTGGGGCAAAGACGAACGCGAAGCGCAAGTGAATCAAAATTTCGCGGCGTCGTATCTGACCGCGTTGAATCTCACGCCCTTGACGGACCGCGCGTTGGATGATTCTCTCGAATCTTGGTTGCCCGTCCTTTCACTCAAACGTCAGACGTCAAACGCGACGGCGCGCGTGATGAATTGGTTGACAATGCCGCCGCGTCCGCCCGCGCAGAGACTATTGTCCGCGCAAGTGTTGTCAACGCTCGCGCGCGAAGAAGGCAGTGACATTCACCTCGCCGATGCGCGCGGCAGAATTTTGTTGGGGCGCAGTGTGACCGCAGGCAAAGAAGGATTGCGTTACGCGGACTTTCGTTCGGACACGGGACCCGTTTTGTTGGTCAGCGACCAAGGCGGTGGAAAATCTTCGACGCTGATTATTTGGTTCTTGCTGCGCTTGCAAATTTTGAATTATAAAGTCGTCGCCATCAACCTTAAATATTCGACGCGCATGAGCGCGGCGCTTGAAGCAATTGGCGGCGTCACACTGCATCCGACGGATGATTTGAAATGGTTTGAGGAGAAAACGCGCGCCGCGTTATTTTCCGAACGCGCGGTGTTGTATCAACCTGTCAAAGGTACACGCCCGTACGCGCTCGCGGATGACCCGTGTTTGCTCGCGTTTATGAAAATTTTTTATGAGGAATGGCTGCCGTCGCGCAATTCCCCCGCCGCGTTGGTGATTGACGAAGTGCATCGCCTCATGCCCAAAGACCGCGAACTTTCCGACAACGCGCAGCAAGTGGCAACGTACGTGGCGGAAGCGTTCAAAGATTGGGCGGAACGAAAATTGGTGATTGCCGCCGCGACACAAACGTTACGCGATTTGCTGGGAAGCAATCTCGGCATCGCATTGCAAAAATTTCGCACTGTCGCGTATTTCCAAGTGGGTCCCGAAGACCGCGAGATGTTGATTGAAAAAGGATACGAGCCCGCGTTGATTGATTTGATTATTGGCGCGCGGCGTCGTCCGCGCGGCTATTGCGTTCTCGTACTGCCCGATGGTTTTTATACGACGCTCAAAGTTTTGATGACACCGGAAGAAAAAGAAATTATTCAACGTCTCGATGTCGAAGAAACGGCGGATGTTACACCACAACTGGCGTTCAAATAGCGAATCGCGTTTCTTTCTTCATCCCTTATGCTCCATCCTTTATAAACATGCCCGAACGATTCGCGCGCATTGCCGCGCTGATGTTGATTGTTGTCCTCATCATTGCGTTGCCGTTGCTGATTTCGTTGTTCGGCGCGTTGAATACGCCAACTCCCACGCGCACACCGACACAAATTGCACTCGCGTCCCCAACTCTCCGCGCAACTGAAATTCCGACTCGCCGTCCAACCAACATTCCAACTCTAGAGCCATCCCCATTGCCGACGCGCGGTTGTCCGATTCCCGCGACGCCCGAACCTTTGTGGGTGAACCCGGTCCTATCGCCGACCAATTTGTTGTCACAAAAAATTTCGGTGACATTGGGACGCGGGCGCGTCATCACAATTACAAGCGAAGCGGGAACCGTTTCCCAAGAAGGAGAATTTTCCACAACGCGTCCCATTGAACTGGAAGTGCCGCTCGTACCGAATGCGACCAACAATTTGTTGGTGACGGGCAGAGTGGAATATGCAGCGGGTTGTGCTTATACGCTGCAAACGCGTGTGGACCGCACGGGACATCCGCTGGTGATTGTCCAGCAAGGCGGCGTATTGACCATTCCCGACACGCCGACACCCGCCGCGCCCGGGACTATCTATCTCAAACCGTTTGCACAAGTGTTTGCGTTGAATCAAGACGCGCCGAATCCAACCGACAAACTGTGGCTCTATACCGCGCCCGACCCAAACGCTGCATTTCAAATTCTCGCGCAGGAAGGCGCGTTCACGCATGTTTTGTCAACGGGCGGCACACTCCATTTTTGGACATTGAACGAAAATGTCATAACAACGCCCGCGCCGTTTCCGCAATACGATGACCAATTTGCCGGACGCCGCGTGCAATTTGTGAGCGAAACTATTTTCGCGTGTGAGGCACAATATCCGCGCCCGTTGATTTTGGGGTTGTGTGGTGATGTTGGCGGCGCGTTGGAAGGCGAAGTGATTCAACGCGTTCTTGTGGATTCGTCTGTGTTGTACCAAGTGCGAATCAACAACCGTATCTATTGGGTCTCGTCGAATGTGTTGAAAGAGGAACCGCGTTAAGTGGAACTCGCACCTGCAGTGAAATTGAACGAGACCGCGCCGCGCATCGAGCCACTGCGCGCGTTGACCGGCGTTGCCGCGTTTTCCGCGTTGGGGATGCTGCTCGGTTATGCGCGCGATGCGAGTTTGGCAGCAGTGTTTGGCGCAAGCGCGTTGACCGACGCGTTTTTTGTGGCGACGATTATTCCCACAATGGTCGCTACCGTCATCATGTCCGGCGCACTCGCCCCTGCGCTGCTCCCCATTTTTCGCGCGCGTTTGGAATTGCGCGCGCAGGCATGGACATTGGCAAATACGCTGGTGACGTGGGGGGGGGTGACGCTCGCGTTGTGCGTGGCATTTATTTTTATCACCGCGCCATGGCTGGTCCATTGGCTCGCGCCGGGTTTGAATCAAGAAACAAGCGCGTTGGCAATTCAATTGACGCGACTCGGCGCGCCGTTGTTGTTTTTGCTCGGCATGTCCGCGCTGCTCGGCGCAATGGCGAATGCGCTCGGTTCGTTTCGCGTGCCCGCGCTCGCGGCGGTGTTGGTCAATGGCGTTGGCTTGCTCGCGATTCTGTTGTTTGGAAATGCGATTGGAATTTCAAGCGCGGTTTTGGGATTGACGTTCGGCGCGCTGATACAACTGTGCGCGCAAGCGTTCGGTCTGTATCGGCAGGGTTGGCGTCCCGCGTTCGCGCCGGATTGGCACCACGCGGATGTGCGCGAAACGTTGCGCTTGTTTATTCCACTTGTCGCGTTTGTTGCGCTCGCGCAAAGTGTGCCGATTGTGGAACGCGTATTTGGTTCGCTCTTTCCTGCGGGTGAACTTTCACTGCTCGCGTATGCGGGGAAATTGTTTCAGATTCCCGGTGTGGTGTTGTCGAGTTCGCTCGCGATTGTTTTGTATCCGCATCTGATTCAAGCGCACACCGATTCATTGCGTGATTACACGCCGCGCGCCCAAGAATCTTGGAACGATACATTGGCGCAAGGCGTGCGCGCGAGTCTTTTTCTGACGCTGCCATTGGCGTTATGGTTTTTTTGGAACGCGGACGCGTTGGTGCGTTTGATTTTTCAACGCGGCGCGTTTTCACCTGACGCTGCTCACCTCACCGCACAGTTGGTGCAAGTGTATATGCTCGCCGTTGTGCCGGCGGGAATTTTGCTCGTCCTCACGCGCGCGTTGCACGCACAACACAAAATGCGCTTGACGTTGCTGTTGGGTTTGCTCAATACGTTTGTGTACATTCTCGCGGCATTTATCTCTGCACGCGCGCTGGGCTTGCTCGGCTTGCCGCTCGCGTTCGGTGTGTCGCAAATTTTCGGATGCGTTCTGTTTGCGCGGTTCGCATTTCAAAAGGGGGAGGGGCGCGTTCGGTGGAGTCGTTCGCTCGGCGCGGTGGGCGCAGGCGTTGTGATTGCGGTCGGTTTATTCTCTATCGGGCGATTGGGAGAAAATTTGCAAGGACTCGCGCTTTTGGTGGAATTGAGTGTGTCGCTCGCACTTACGGCAATGGTGTATCTTGTCCTCGCGGCGTGGTGGGGCAGTGCAGAAGCGCGACACTATTTGAACATGGGACGCGATCTGTTGAAAAATTTTCCGCGCAAATTATTTTTCGCGCGGGCGAGCAAGTGAAATGAAATCGAGTGGGCTGAACGAGTTTTATGGGAGTGAAAAACAATTGCGCGCGTATCACGCGCGTTTTTTGGATTGGGCAACTGCGACGCCGCCACAATTGCCGATTCTCGACCTTGGTTGTGGTTCCGGCGTTTTTTTGGAATTGGTGCGCGAACGCGGACGCGCGGGACGCGGCGTGGAACTTGCGCAAGAAGCAATTGAAATTGCGCGCGGCAAAGGACTGGATGTGGTAGAAGGTGAGGCGCTGCAATTTTTGACCGCGCAAAACGCGGCGAGTTACAGCACGGTGTATTGCTCACATTTGATTGAACATCTCACGCCGTTCAATGCGCGTGTTTTGTTGGAACAATCTGCGCGCGTTCTCGCGCCGAAAGGACGTTTGATTCTGATTACACCGAATCCGGTTTCGCTCGATGTGATTAGTGAAACGTTTTGGCTCGACCCCACGCACATTCGCCCGTATCCGCGTCCCTTGTTGGAAAATATGTTCCTGCGCGCGGGTTTTGAAATTCTCGTGTCGGGACACGATGACCCGCCGTTTATGCCGCGCCGCACAATGCCGCGGCGTTGGTTTTTGCGCGCGGTGTTGGGGAGGCATTATGGCGCGATGAATACGTTTGTGGTGGGAGAGAAATAAAAAGGTGGAGCAAGTCGCCCCACCTTTTTATTTACGGTCGCGGTTTTGGATTTGGATTTGGCTTGGGATTATTCCCGCCCGGTCTTGGGTTATTGCCTCCGGGTTGATTATTATTTCCGCCGGGACGAACATTGTCGTTTGCTTTGGCATTGAACTCGAGCGTGCGCGAATTTTTTTCCAAATTGCCGTATTCCTTTTTCGCTTGCGGCAGTTCGCCTTTGGCGACGCGTAAAGTCATTTGGTCAATGTTGCCGGAAAATTGTTGGGCGTTTGCGTTGCCGAATTTTCCGAGCGATGCTTTCGCGTTCGCGCCTTGTTGTGCTAACGCGTTAATGTCTTGTTTGGAAAGTTTGTTTTTGTTCAATGTGCGCTGCGCGGTTTCGACATAACCGCGAATCTGGGCAACAGCTTCTTGCGGGGTGTTGGCAACCGCGTTCGGCTGCATGTTCAACGCGTTTTGTGCGCGCGTTTCGATTTGCGCTTGGGTTGTGTTGTACCAGGACTGCACTTTATTTTTTGCTTCGTTCGCTTGTTGCTGCGCGTTTTGCGCGGCGTCTTCGAGTTGTGCAATTGTTTCCTCTGCGAGTTCCAAACCCTGTTGCAAGGTTTGATTGATTTCTTCAAGCGCTTGTGCCATCGCGGTTGTGTTCGCCGCGATTTCGTTCAAATCTTGTTCAATTGCTTGCAGCGTCGCGAGTGTTTCTTGTGAGACCTCGCTGTAATAGGCATAGTATTGGTCAATCAGCGCGAGCGCTTCTTCCACCTGCTGCTCGGAGAGTTGTACCGTGTACGTCATGCTTTGCGATTCTTGCGTCGTCACGGTATCGTCGGCGGTTGAAGTTGTCGTCGTCGTGTACGCAGTTTCCGCCGCCGCGTATGCTTCGGCAACGGCTTGGTCAATCAGCGCGGCGAGTTCCTCTTCCGTCATCACAACAACGTTCGCGGGCGTGGCTGTTGGCGGCAGTGGTGTAGTTTGAATATAAATGATGGTGGGTTGCGCGTTCGGCGTCGCGGTCACGACTATCGTGTGTGGCGTTGGCGTCGGCGCGACAGCGGTCAGTGTCGCGTTCACCGCGTTGTTCACTTGGTTTGCGGAATTGGCTTGCGCGGTGGACGTGGCAACAAGCGCGGCTTGGACTGTCGCTTGAATTTCCGCGTCCGATAATTTTTCATTGCGTCCGCACGCGACGAGGGTGAGGGACAAGAGCGCGAGCAGAATCATAAAGAATGCTTTCAATGGGTGCCTCCATGCAGTGATTGCTCTTGTTATACGCCCACTCTATGAAAACGTGTTATAGGAATTGCGGAGGAATTGTGAACGAGCATAGCTGCCGCGCAGTATGTTCATAGCAATTGTGCTGATTCAACTTGACTGACTGCGTGCGCTTGCGTGCGCGGCTTGTATCGGTTTTTATATCGTTTGTTGCGCGATTCTCGTAATGACACAGAGACAAAAATGAGCGAAAATGAAAATACACTGTGGCAGGGCAATGGTTTCATGCGCGGTGCATAGGATTAAAAACATCCACGGAGAAGACAATGAAGCACCTTCCGTCATTCGGCAATAGCAAATCAATTTGGAAGTTTCTCGGCGTGGTTTTCTGCGCGCTGTTTGTTATCTTGCTCACAGCGTTCACGTTACCGCCTGCCTCATTCGGTTCGAGCAATTCCATCGCGTTGACACCAACTCCAACGCCCGTGAGCGAGATAGCGCGACTGGAGGAATTGTTACGCGTGAGCGAAGCGCGTCGGCTGGCGGCACAGTCGCTGCTTGTCGGCGAACGCGATTTGGAATTGGCGTTACTGCTTGGCACGGAAGGATTCAAGCGCGTAGAAAATGACGAGACGCGCAGCGCGCTGTTTGCGGGTCTGCAAACCAATTTGCAATCTACCTTGCGGTACACCACAACCCCCATTGTGTCTGCGACGTTTAGCGATGCGGCAAATCTTGTGGCTGCGGCGGGGCGCGACAGGCAAATCTATTTATCGGAAATTCCCGGCGGCAAGCCATTTGGAAAACCGTTGGGTGGACAGGCGGGGCGCATCACTGCCCTTGCGTTCAGCCCGGATGGCAAGACCTTGGCGGCGGGTAGTTTCGACCATTCCCTTCGCGTCTGGGATGTGAACAGTGGCACACTGCGCGGCGAACCGTCGCTCGGACACACGGAAGCGGTATTGAGTATCGCGTTTTTGCCGGACGGTACAAGTTTCGCCTCGGGCGGAGCGGACAAAACGATTCGCCGTTGGGATACTGCGACGGGCAAATCCATTGGTGCGCCAATTCAAACGGACGGGAATGTACGTACTCTTTTGGCAAGTCCCGACGGCAAATTTTTCGCGACGCGCGATGAGAACGGCTCTGTACGTTTGTGGGATGCAACAACCGGGGCGCGGGTCGCAGAACCTTTTACGGATACAGCCCCTGCATTAGCGACGAGTTTGGCATTTCGTCCCGACGGCGAGCAGTTGGCGTATGGGCTTGGCGATGGTTCGGTGCGCGGATGGGATGTGGTGAACGGCAAAAATTCATTTCAAGAGGTGATTGACGACGCAGGCGACTATGTGGATGCACTTGTCTACAGCCCCGACGGAAAAATTCTTGTTGCCGCCGGTTCCAACAATCAAATCTATTTGTTGGATGCGCGAGATGGGACCCCATTGAGGGAACCGCTGCGCGGCATCAATGCGCGCTCAAACGTGCTGCAATTTGTCCGGGGTGGCAAACTCCTGGCGGTGTGGAGTGACGATAGCGCGATTCGTTTTTGGGAAACGAGTCGCGACAATGTGTGGACCGCGCCGCTTGTTCTCGCGGCGCGTGCGACAAAGGATGCCCAATTCAGCCCCGACGGAAAATGGCTCGCCGCCGCGCAGTGCGTTGAAGGAGCTCCCGGAGCAGTTTGTGTGCGTGACGAAATCGTTTTGTGGAACATGCAAACGAGAGGATTGGCTGTCCCGCCGCTTGAAAAAAATTCACCGGTAGGTCGCGCGATGGCATTTAGCGCTGACAGCGCCGTACTGGCGTGGAGCAATTGCGGAAAATTTGATGAACAAAAAAATTGTGCCCAAAACGAAATTGTGCTTTGGGACTTGGCAAAGGCAAAAGCTCTCACTCCGCCGATTCCGCTTGCCAACGTGGCGACAGCCATCGCGTTTCATCCCGACGGCAAAATTTTGGCAATTGCAGAGGCATCGAACGCGATTCGGTTATGGGAGCGCGACACGGGAAAAGAGCGCGGCGCGCCTTTGCAGGGACATACTGAGGGCATTACGACTTTGGTTTTTAGCGCGGATGGCAAAGCCCTTGCGTCCGCGAGTCGGACAGAGGCGCGGGTTTGGGATATGACACGCGCAAAGGGCGAGAGTAGAACGCTGGCAGACCGCACAGGCGCGATTTCGGGTGTGGCGTTCAGTCCCGACGGAAAAATGCTCGCCACCGCCGCGCCGGACAAAACTGTCCGCGTGTGGGATGTCAACAGCGGCAAACCCGTTGGCGCGCCGTTCCTGCTCGATGGTGAACCCGTCAATCTCGCCTTTAGCGCCGATGGCAAGTTGCTCGCGGTGGGGGACGAGGCGAGCATCCTTTGGTTGTGGCAAGTTGATTCGGGCAGACTGCTCGGTATGTGGGATGCCGCCACGGGGAATCAAATCGCTCTTTGGCATAGTCAACTGTTTGGAGCAATGGCAACCGTTGCATTTCGCGGGGAGGGTACACAGGTCTGGACCATTACGCGGGATGGAACCATTCGCCAATTCGAGCTTGCGCAATTGGTACAAGCGCCGCCCGCGCGCGCGTGTGAAATTGTGCAGCGCAATCTTACATTAGCGGAATGGACCCGATACCTTCAACAAGGCGCGGAAACGTTTGAAGTGTATCGCAAAAATCCAACTTGTCTCGATATAGCGGTACAAGAATGAAAAGATGGCATGGCGCCCTTCCGCAAGACATTTTTTATTCCACCACAACCAATTGCGCGTCGCTCACATTTTCAGGCGTATTGATTTTCAAAAAATAAGTTCCGCGTTCGAGCGCGTCGAGTTGCAATGTTTGCTGCATGTATTTTTCGGGCTGCGCGTTGGTGGCAATGCGCCATGATTTGAATGGCGCGGAAGTTGGCGCAAACGCGTACCACGTTTCGAATGGCGCGCTCGCATTTTCGTCAAATGCTTGTTGCGAAATTTTATACAGCGCGACATCGAAACGCGAAACGTTTGTAAATTGCGTGGGAATTTCCATCGGCGCGTTCGCGGAAAATTTCAGCACGCGTCCGCGATTCAAAATCGAAAAATTTGGATATTGCGCGGCAGAGTAAAAGGACCACTCGTAATCGCGTCCCAACTCGATGCCGTACTGTTTGTCCGTGAGGGACGCGGGAAGGGTAAAGCGATAGTGCGTGCGCGGTTCAAACGCTCCATACAGCGTTACATCATACTCTTGTACATCCAACGAAATTTTTTCCAACGGTGGTTCGAGCATAATGCTGTCTGCTAATAAATTTCCGTCCAGTTTGCGACTAAAGGTAATGTGAATGCGGTCCGGTGCATAAATAAATTGCGCGTCGAGCGCAGGCGAACTCGAAACAACATACGGACGCGTCAAGGTAGTGAAATGGGAAACCGTTTCCGCATTCAACGGACGCTGTAACCACGAACGCGCGTTTTGCGAAATTACAATCTCGAGGGTTGTCGAAACCGGGAGCGTTGTATGCGGCGTGAAAACGAGCGTTCGGTCGTCGCGCCACGAAAAATTTCCATTGACGCGCGGTTCAAACCGAATGCTTTTTTCAGTCTCAACACGCTGCATGGATGTAGAGAACGTTATCGTAATCGGAGAGGTGAATAGAATTTCGGTTGCATCATTTGTCGGTTCAATTTGGATGACGGTTGGCGCAGGGATTAAAAGAAAGGTGACAATAGCGACAGCGATGAGGATGAACGCAACGATGAGAAATAAAACGACAAGACGTGAACGGACCATGTGCAGATTATACGCGAGTTAAAAAAAATCCGATGCGGGACGCATCGGATTTTTTTTAACCTAATTCAACCTCACCCCATTCGCTCACGCGCTCCATCAAATCGGGCATGACTTGTTCGATGTTGGTATAGAAATTTGGAAAGTCGAGTTCGACCCAACTTTTTTGCGAGGGGACAATCAGCGCGAAACGGTCACGTCCTTCCGCACTGCGTAACAATTTCACCACATCGCGCATTCGTTTTGTATCGAGCGCATCGTCATTTGTGCGAAACATTCGCACGCGTACGCGTCGTGCATTGCCGCTGCTGCGCGGAAAATACGCGGCGGAGCTTTCGCGCGCGACATTGCCCACATTCCCGCGCGGCGCGGGTGCGGAATGTTGCGGACGTCCGTTGCCATTGCCGCCGTTTTTGCTCGGAATGGGTACACCGCCGCCGAGTTTGATTTCGGGCACAGCCGAGGTGGGAGCGGGCGCACTGTTTTGTGCGGGGGTTGGGATTTCGTTCATTGGGTTTTCGACAGATAGTGTAACGGTTTCTTGTTTGAGTATGAGCGTTTCAACATTTACTACAAGCGGTTCCGGTTCGGCAAACGCATCCTCATTCGGTTTGAACCATTCATCATCGTCTGATATTTCTTTTTGTGTTTCAACACGTGCTGCAACTGTTTCCTGTGCAGACATTGCATTCGTGGTTTGTTCCGTCGTCGCCGTTGCCGTTACGTTCGCCGTCTGCGTGGCGTCGTCAGTCATTGCTTCCTCCTCCCAATCGCCGGGCGACGGCATCCAATCATCGAGCACGCGTTCGACAATTTCATCCACACTCGGCGGAGGCGCAGGAACAATGACAGGCGTGTTGGAAAAAATTCCGGGAATTGGACGGTCCGCTTGCGCGACCGCTTCGGGTTTTGGTGTTTCAACCGGAAAATTCCAAATCAGGTCCGCGAGAATCGCGATTTTGTCTTCGCGCACTTGGACTTTGCCGCGCACGAGTACGAGCGCGTCTTCGTGAATCACATCGCGGCAGTCGTTGAATGTGCGCGGAAAGGTGACAACTTCAATCGTGCCTTGCGGGTCTTCGACTTGGAGGAACGCCATCGCGTCGCCTTTTTTGGTAATGATTTGGCGCACGCTTTTGATGATGCCGCCGATGGTCACTTGATGCCCATCGCTCTCGTTGGTAATTTCGCCGACATACGCGCCCACATGTTTTTTCGCGCTGTCCGCGAGTTTCAACAAGGGATGCGGCGTAAAGTACACGCCCATCAATTCTTTTTCCCACTCGAGCTGCGTCTTGTTGTCAATCTCTTTGATTTTTGGCAATTCGCCAAACGTGTCGGCAGCCAACATGCCGCCGAACATGCTCATTTGTCCCGCCGCGCTCGCGCTGTGATGCGACGCGCTGATGGAAAGCATTTGGTCAATCGCTTCGAGCAATTGCGCGCGATGTCCGAACGCGTCGAACGCGCCCGCTTTAATCAGCGATTCCAATACGCGGCGATTCACCTGTTTCAAATCTACGCGCGTACAAAAATCATCGAGTGAATCGAATGGCTTGTCGCCGCGTCCATCGAGAATCGCTTGCACCGGACCTTCGCCGACATTTTTAATCGCAAGCAAGCCGCCGCGAATCGCGGGTGCAGGTTTTGCGTCATCGTCAATCGTAAATTTCATGCCGCTGTAGCGCACATCGGGCGGCAAAATAGGAATGCCCAAGTGTCGCGCTTCGGCAATGAACATTGCCACTTTTTCCGTGTTGCCAATATCGGTAGACAACAGCGCGGTCATGTATTCAATCGTGTAATGCGCTTTTAAATACGCGGTTTGTCCGGTGAGAACGCCGTACACCGCCGCGTGTGCTTTGTTGAAACCATAGCGCGCGAAAAATTCAATGTCGTCGAAAATTTTCGTGGCGATTTCTTCCGTGATGATGCCCGTCTTGCCCGCGCCCGAAATAAATTTTTCGCGCTGCTTGAGAATCGCCTCTTTGTTTTTCTTGCCCACCGCTTTTCGCAGTGTGTCCGTTTCGCCGCCGGTAAAGCCGCACAAGTCACGCGCAATCCGCATGATTTGTTCTTGATACACCATGATGCCGAACGTTTCGGACAAAATCGGTTCGAGCGCGGGATGATGATATTTTACCTTTTCTTGCCCGTGCAGACGCGCAATGTACGTCGGGATATAATCCATCGGTCCCGGACGATAGAGCGCAATCGTCGCGACGATGTGGTCGAATTTGGAGGGACGCATCTGCGTCAGCACGCGTTTCATTCCGCCGCCTTCGACTTGGAACACACCAATCACATCCCCGCGCGACAAAAGTTTGAACGCTTCATCATCTTCAACGGGAATGCTGTTCAAATCAAAATTTGTGCCATGCCGTGCATTAATGAGTTTGCACGCTTCACGCACAATGGTCAGATGCGCCAGTCCGAGAAAATCAATTTTCAAAAGTCCGATGTGTTCAATGTCGCCCATCGGATATTGTGTCACGGGCGTCCCCGATTCATCGCCGCGCGTGGGACGATGCAGCGGTGTGTATTCAATCACCGGCTTGTCGGTGACGACGACGCCCGCCGCGTGGGTGGACGCATTGCGCGTGACGCCTTCCAACAGTTTCGCATTGTCAATCAATTTCTTGATGTAATCGGAACTTTCATACAATTCGCGGAACTCGCGCACTTCTTCGAGCGTGCCGTCAATCGTTTTGCCCGGACCGATGGGAATCAATTTTGCCACGCGGTCGGTTTCACTCAATGGATAATCCATCGCGCGCCCGACATCTCGAATCGCCGCTTTCGCCAACATTTTGCCGAACGTAATAATTTGCGCGACGTTGTCTCTGCCGTACTTGTTGACGGTATAGTCAATCATTTCTTGACGCGCATCGTCAGGAAAATCCAAATCAATGTCGGGCATCGAGATGCGGTCGGGATTGAGAAAGCGTTCAAAGATGAGATTGTGTTCGAGGGGGTCAAGATGCGTGATGCCAAGACAATATGCGACCATCGAACCCGCCGCCGAGCCGCGCGCATTCGCCCAAATCCCGCGCTCGCGCGCATGACGCGTCAAATCCCACACGATGAGAAAGTACGTGTCGAATCCCATTTTGTGAATGACGCCAATTTCGTACTCGAGACGTTCGCGGTGCGCGGGTGTGGCATCGGGATAGCGTTGGCGAAAACCTTGTTCGCAAATTCCGCGCAAATAACTTGCGGGTGTGTATCCTTCGGGGACGGTAAAGTTGGGAAGGTGATACCCCTTGAACGAAAGGTCAACGTTGCAGCGTTCCGCAATCTCAAGTGTGTTGGTGAGCGCTTCGGGAATTTCGCGCCACACCTCGAGCATTTCGTCCCGGGACTTGAACCAATAATCGCGCCCGTCCATTTTCATGCGGTCGCTTTGATTTACTGTCGCGCCTGTTTGCACGCACAACAACACATCTTGCGCGAACCAATCGTCTTTGCCAATGTAATGGACATCATTCGTCGCAATCAGTTTCAAATTAAATTCGCGCGCGATGGCAATCAAGTCTTGATTGATGCGGGTCAGTTCGGGGATACCGTGTTCTTGGAGTTCGACGTAAAAGCGGTCTTTGAAAATGTGGCGGTACCAGTCCACCAGATCGCGCGCCTGTTTCACTTTGCCTTGCACGAGCATCTGCGGAATTTCGGCGGCGAGACAACCTGTTGTGGCAATGAGACCTTCGGTTGTTTTTTCAAGGTACGCTTTGTCCACACGCGGCTTTTGATAAAATCCTTGCAGCTGCGCGGTCGAAGAAATTTTCAAAAGATTTTTATAGCCGAGTTCGTTTTCCGCGAGCAATAAAAGGTGGTACGGCGAACGGTCAATTTTTCCGTCGCGGTCTTGCATGGTGCGCGGCGCGAGATAACTTTCGACGCCGATGATGGGTTTCACGCCCTGCGCGATACACGCATCGTGAAATTCAATTGCCGCAAACATTGTCCCGTGGTCGGTGATGGCGACGGCGGGCATGTTTAATTCTTTGGCACGCGCGGCGAGTCCTTTGGTGCGCGACAAGCCATCAAGGAGGGAATATTCAGAGTGAACGTGGAGATGAACAAAGTCAGACATGTGCGTCAAGGAGGAAGGATGAGGGATGAAAGTAATCAGTTATCAGTAATCAGTGATTGGGTGCTTTGAGTATTTGTGCAAGGCGATACGCGGACCGCGAAAAACATCCCCCACCAACAACAAGGCGTGGTAGGGGAAGTGGAAATACTTTAGGCACGTGCAACCGACGAATAAACGTTCTACGCGGATTATAACACGGTACGCGCGCAGGAGCTCCTTAAAGTTTTTATCAACACGGTTACAGGGTTTTGCGCGCGTGTGGATAATTCAAAACGCGCCGCGTTTTTTCACGCGAAATACGCGCGTTTTTCTTGCGCGCCATGTGGATAACCATTTATAGATTGTGGAGAAATGTGGAAAACGCGCGTTACATTTCGTCGAGCGCAGCGTAATTCTTGCGGTAAGCGAACGTTGACTCGAAATCACCCCTTGCGAAATCGCAACTCTCGCTTATAATGCCGACTATTCTCAATCAGGAGTTTTCCAATGGATTGGTTACATCCCGAATTGCTCATCGCATTGGTCACGTTGGTCGCACTGGAATTGGTGCTGGGCGTGGATAATGTGATTTTTATTTCCATTCTCGCGGGCAAATTGCCCAGGGAACAACAGGCGCGCGCCCGCACCACCGGCATCGCGCTCGCCGTCATCACCCGCATTTTATTGCTGCTCTCTTTGTCGTTTATCGTTGGGCTCACTGCCCCCATTGTCAGCCTTTTCGGTTTTGAATTGTCGGGACGCGACATTGTGCTGGTCGTCGGCGGCATCTTTTTGATTTACAAGAGTGTCCAGGAAATTCATCAAAAGTTGGAAGGCGAAGAAGGTCACACTTCGAAACGCGTCGCCGCGTCGTTCACTGCTGTGATTATCCAAATCATGCTGCTCGACATTGTGTTTTCGCTCGACTCGGTCATCACCGCCGTCGGCATGGTGAATGAAATTCCCATCATGGTCATCGCCGTCATTGTCGCGGCGGGCGTCATGATTTTTGCGGCGGGTCCTATCGCCAAATTCGTGGACGAACATCCGACGATTAAAATGCTCGCGTTGAGTTTTCTCTTGCTCATCGGTTTCACGCTGGTCGTCGAAGCATTGGAAGTGCATATTCCGAAAGGATACATTTATTTCGCGATGGGCTTTTCGGTCTTTGTGGAAATGTTGAACTTGCGTCTGCGCGGCAGCGGTGAGAAACCTGTGAAACTCCGCGGAGAAATCGCGCCCGAGCCGCCCAAGACAAACACCAAACCCGCGAAAGCAGCGAAAGCCGTGAAATAACCTGTCAAAAAATCCAAGTCGAATGCGGCTTGGATTTTTTTCGCGCGCAAATCAAGGGGAGCGCGAGTATAATCCCTCCATCACAAAACTATGCAACTCCAATCCCTCTGGTCAGCCACCGCGCCCGACCTCCCTTCGTTTGCCAACCGTGAATTGCCACAACGCGCGGATGTGGTGATTGTCGGCGGCGGATATACGGGACTGTCTGCCGCGCTGCGATTGGCGAAACTCGGCGCACACGTTACCGTGTTGGACAAAGAAAGCATCGGTTGGGGCGCGAGTTCGCGCAATGGCGGCATGGTGTTGACGGGTCATAAACACGGCATTGGCGAAATGACGCGCGTATTTGGAATCGAACGCGCGCGCGATTTGTGGAATGCGTCACTGTCCGCGTTGGAAACCGTCGCGACAATTGTGCAAGAAGAAAAGATTGATTGCGATTTCGCGCGGCGCGGACATTTCGACGCGGCGTACAAACCCGCGCATCTTGAGCATTTGAAAAAAACACACGAGCTGCTCGAACGCGATTTTGATTACCCGACGCACATTGTCGAAAAACAAAATTTGCGTGCCGAACTCGACACCAATTTTTATCATGGCGGCATGGTGGACGAACGCAGCGCGGGTTTGCACCCGGCAAAATATGTGCGCGGACTCGCGCTTGCGGCACAACGCGCGGGCGCGGACTTGTACGACGCGACACCGGCAACACACGTCGAAAAAAATGGAAATGGCTTTGTGGTGAAAACGCCGCGCGGCAACATTGCTGCAAAAGATGTCATCGCCGCGACGAACGGGTACACCGACCGCGCGACGCCGCAGTTTCAAAAACGTATTATCCCCATCGGCAGTTACATCATCGCCACCGAACCACTTGACGCAAAACTCGCGCAGCAACTCATTCCGAACAACCGCATGATTTTCGACACGAAAAATTTTCTGTACTATTTTCGTCGTTCGCCCGATGACCGCATTGTGTTTGGCGGACGCGCTGCGTTTTTTCCCGCGACACCCAACACGGTGCGCGAGAGCGCGGACATTTTACGTCAAGGCATGTTGCAAGTTTTTCCGCAAGTCGAAAAATATGCGACCGCGTACGCGTGGGGCGGCAGCGTCGCGTTCACGTTCGACATTTATCCCCATTCGGGACAAATGGACGGCGTGTATTATGCAATGGGTTACGCGGGGCACGGCGTCGCGCTTGCCACCTATCTCGGACAACAGCTCGCCAATCGCATCGCAGGGAAGGAATGGCACAACCCGTTTGAAGGTATGAATTTTCCGACGATGCCGTTTTATTGGGGCAACCCGTGGTTTCTCCCGTTCGCCGCGTTGTATTATCGTTTTTTGGATTGGGTGAGTTAAAGCAAGGGATGAGGGATAAGGGATGAGGGATGAGCAGAAATTTGATTTTCAAATCGAACGTCTCAAACGGCGTTTGCGCCCGTTGGAACAGCGCAGCAATCAAATCGCGTTCTTGCGTCTCGCAATTGTTTTAATCGGAATCGTTGCCGCGATCCTCACCGCGATTTTTTTCAACGGCACCCTCGCGTGGTTCGTTGTCGCCCTCTCGTTTCTCGCTTTCTCGTTTCTCGTTTTTCTCCACCGCCGCCTCGAACACTGGATTGAAACACTCACGCTTTTGCGCGTGCAGAAACAAGACCAACGCGCGCGTCTCGTCCTCGATTGGGAAAACATTCCCGCGCCGCGTCCCATCGAGTTACGCGACAAATCTCTTGCGCGTGACCTCGACCTCACGGGATACAATTCACTGCATCAAATTCTCGATACCACCGTTTCGCGTCACGGCACGCAACTGCTCGCCGAATGGCTCACGCAGTCGCGTCCTGAGACAATCGCGTTGCACGCACGCCAAGACATTGTGCGCGAATTGAAAACGCGCGCGCGCTTTCGTGAACGCTTTTGGCTCACCTATCGCCTCGTGCTGAAACGCGAACTCGAAGGCGACAATCTTGTCCAATGGTTGCAAACAGAATTTCCGTCGGCGCGTTTGCGTTGGATGTTGCCCATTGCAACACTGCTCGTATTCGTCACGCTTGTTCTGTTCGCGCTCGCGCAGTTTTGGAATGTTCCCGCGTACTATATTTTTCCACTGCTCGCGTATGTCACATTCTATTTTTGGAATCTCAAACATTTGGAAACGGTTTTGAACGCCGTCGTGCGCGTCAATACCGAACTCGAAAAATTTCGCGCGCTCGTGCAATATCTCGAACGCGCGTCGTATCACCACGCACCGCATCTTGCGGAATTGTGCGCGTCGTTTCAAAACAAAGCACCCGCGCCTTCGCAACAATTGCGCGCGGTGCAATGGATTACCGCCGCCGTGGGTCTGCGAAGCAATCCGTTGTTTGCCGTGTTGTTGAATTTGATTTTGCCGTGGGATTTTTTCTTTGCGTTTCTTGCCGACAGACAGCGCGCCCAAGTTTCCAAAGCGTTGCCCGAATGGGTGCGCGTGGTGCACGAACTCGACGCGTTGATTGCGCTCGGCAATTTCGCCGCATTACATTCCGACGCCGCGTTTCCCGACATTCGCGCCGATGCATCGCCAGTTTTGTGCGCGGAAAAATTGGGACATCCGCTGATTGCATCGCACGCGCGCGTGACGAATGATTTTGAAATTCAAAACTTGGGCGAGGTGGAAATCCTGACAGGTTCCAACATGTCGGGGAAAAGCACCTTTCTCAAAACGCTCGGCGTCAACTTTTGTCTCGCGTACGCGGGCGCGCCTGTGATTGCAAAAAGTTTTGTCGCGCAGCCGTTTCGCCTGCACAGCTGCATTCGCATCACTGATTCCATTGTGGACGGCTTTTCGTTTTTTTATGCCGAGGTGAAATGCTTGAGGAAACTTTTAGAGGAAATAAAGGAAATAGAGGAATTGCCCTTGCTGTACTTGATTGACGAAATTTTTCGCGGCACCAACAACCGTGAACGGCTCATCGGCAGCCGTGCGTACATACAATCCTTGCTCGGCGCGAACGGCGCGGGTTTGATTGCGACGCACGATTTGGAGCTTGCGCACATTCCCGAAAACAATTCGCGGGCGAATGCAAGCGCACATAATTACCATTTCCGCGACGACGTGCGTGATGGAAAATTGGTGTTTGATTACCTCTTGCGCGCGGGTCCGTGTCCGACGACGAACGCGTTAAAAATTATGGAGCTCGAAGGATTACCCATCGAGAACGGTAAGTAAATCAATTCAGGCGAAACTCGAGCACGCGTCCGTGTCCATAATCGGCGACATAGATTGCGCCGTCAGTCGTTACCGCAAGTCCAATCGGATGCGAGAGACCGAGCCCGTTGCTCGCGACACCCAGAAATTTTCCGGACGCGTCAAACTTTTGAATCCGATTGCCATCGTACTCGCTCACATACACATTGCCTTGTGAATCTATTGCTACATCCACAGGCGCAACAAATTTTCCATCGCCGCGCCCCTTTGTGCCCCATTGCAATTGGAACTTGCCGTTGTTATCAAATTTTTCGACGCGGTGATTTCCAAAATCCGCGATATACACATTCCCTTGCGCGTCCAATGCAATCCCGCCCGAATCCTTGATTTGACCCTCCGCGCTCCCTGTGCCGCCCCAGCGCAAAATGAAATTTCCTTCGGCATCAAATTTGCTAACTTGGTCACTGCGGTCGTCAATCACAAACACATTCCCTTGCGCATCCAATGCCAAATCAATCGGACGCGTGAATTGCCCTTCGCTCTTGCCCGCTTTGCCCCATTGAAATAAAAATTTTCCGTTGGCGTCGAAAACCTCGATGCGCGCGTTAAGTGAGTCTGCCACATACACACGCCCATCTGCCGCAACCGCCACACCGCCAAAGCCCTCATGCTCCGCATCAATCAAACTCAGCTCGCCTTCGCCGTTCCCTTTTTTGCCCCACGTTCGTAAGAATTTTCCATTCGCGTTGAAAACTTGGATGCGATGATTGCCGCTGTCAACCACGTACAAGTTTTCCGCGCGGTCCAATGTCAAACCGGTGGGTAATGAAAATGTATTCGGCGCGCCGTCGAGTTGCAATAAAATTTGCGGCTTGGGTATCGGTGGCGCGGTTGGTGTTTTCTTTAAAATAACGGGAGTGGCAGAGATGGGTTGTTGCGATGGTTCGGTAACAGGCGGCAATGGCACAACGGTGGCGGTAATGGCAATAGGTACAGTCGGCGGAATCGGCAATGTCGTCGCTAGAGGCGCGGGCGTTGAGGAAGGATTTGCACACGATACAAACACAACGGCAAGCACTGCCAACGCGCAAAATCGAATTGCTTTCATAGTTTCCCTCCGCCGATACATTTAGTTGTGATCGCGCAGCGTGTTTAGCGTTTCGGTATCAAACGGATTTTTTCCCGCGCGCAAGGTTTTAATCCACGCGCGGCGCGTCGGAGAAAAAATTTCGCGCGTGCGCGGCGGCTGCGTCTCGAGCCAGCGCAAAAAATTTTCAAATTCGTTTGCCGCATCCGCGTACCGTCCCAATTCCGCATACACAATCGCGCGCGTATCGAGCGACCACGCGGACGCGTCGCGCGTTGTTGCCGCGTCGCACAACGGGAGCGCAGCTTGCGGCTGCTGTTCCAACGCGAATGCCCAGCACGCCGCGCGCCACGCTTCGGGACGTCCGTCTTCGATTCCCTGCGCGCGTTGAAAGTCTGCTTTCGCCGCTGCATCTTCATTTTGCGCGAGATAGACCAACCCGCGATTCAAATGCGCTTCGTACAGGGACGTAGTGTTCAAGTTGCGATTGTACGCGCGCAGTGCTTCATCCAAATCGCGCGGTGTGGTGGATTGCTGCAAACCTGTGGTTTGCAACAAATAGCCGCGATAAAATTCCAACGCGGCGCGCATTTCGTTGGAATAGGGCGTCATACTTTGCGCGGTGTTGAATGCCTCGACCGCGTGCGCGGTTTCGCCGCGTTCCAAATGCAAGGGCATTAGCGTCAACAGCGCGAGCGCGCGCAATTCATTCGGCTTACTCAGGTTCAGCGTCGTAGATTGGTCGCGTGGCAAAATTGGAAACACGGATGCGCCGCTCTGATTGACGGGCACAACCGTCTCGTATCCGATTTCCACACGCGCATTGTCCCCCGAATAATTTCCCCACAACATTACTTGCGCGCCCGAACGCGCGCGCAAGCGCTCTGCCATCGTCGGTTCGCGCACTTGGTCGGCAATATCCATCAAGCGCGCCGCCGCAAAATTTTGTTTTTGAATCTCTTGCTCGAACGCAAAACGTAACCGCGCGGTCACATTGTACGGCGGCGCCGCGCCCCCGCGACTATTCAAGGTTGCAATCACGATAATCTGTTCCAGCGGTGGTGGAATCGGTGTTGGCGGACGCGGTGTTGGCGTTGGTGTTTCCGTCGGCGGATAAACGAGCGCGACGAGATTTTGTGTTTCACGCGGAAAAATATAGAGCGCGCCGCCGAACAATCCAACCAGCGCCATCACGGGAATCAAAAGCGCGAGCCATCGCGCACGGCGCGGCTGTGAACGCGTTGGCGCAACCACTATCGCGCTGGGTTCGACGATGGGCACAAGTGTTTGCGTTTCGTTCGTCGTTTGCGTTTGTAACCGAACGCTTCGTTCGTCGCTCGTCGTTTGTCGCGTTTCCGGCGCAAACCCCGCCGCGAGCAATAGCGCATCGCGTTCCTCTGCAGTCAAGCGCAAACGTTCCGCGCATTTCAAAACATCCTCGCGCACGCGTGGGCGCGCGGTCATCCCTTCCTTCCAGCGAAAAATCGTCTGCCGACTGACGCCCAAATGCCGCGCCATTTCGCTGTCGCTGATGCCCGTCCGCGTCATGTATTCGCTTAAAAGTTCGCCAAAGGATTTCATTTTTGGATGCATGGGTAGGAACGGAACCCGGTTCCGTTCCTACCCATGCTGTCGCTACCTATTCCGTTCCTATCCCCTCAAAAAATAACTAGAAAACGCGTTGTAACACTCAATGTTACACATCTATTTCGCCAAATGATACGCGAATGTGACGCGATGCGACGCGATTGCGTCTTGAGGTGCAACGCGGCGCGGCGTATGTTGACGGCGAAAGTGTAATCGAAATCGCAAAAAGTTGCCACAAGGAGGAATCTCATGAACCGTCTGCTCATCTTGCTCGCGTTTTTGTTCGTCCTCGCTTTTGGCGTGAATACGTTCCTGCCAAGCGACGTGAAAACATCCTTTGCCGGCGCGGAAATCACTGCCCCCGATGTTGTGCGCGTGCAGCCCATGTCTGCGCTCGATTACCCAAAGGATTCGCCCTACAACCTGCTCGCGCCAATTCAGTCACGCGTTGGCATGGAAACGCGTTTGGGCAATTCGCTGGTTCCTTCGCGCGGCGGAGAGGTGTGGTTACAAATTGGTTTGCGCGCGCAGGACTCGCAAGTCCGCCAAATCGTCGCGTCGAACATGACGCTTACGTTGATTCCCGCACAAGGCGTTCGCGTCGCACAAATTTTCGGGCAAAACGGCGCGCCGCCTTTGGGAAACATCACCCTTCCATTGCCCGAATTGGTGAATGATGATGCGCGCGTTGTGTTGGTTCAATTGCATGTGCCGTCGCGCGTGGACGGAAAGTACGAATTAGCGAATGTGGAATTGGGTTACACCGATGCCCTCACGCAGCGCGCGGAAATTCTCGCGCAAAGCATCACCGCCGATTTCCTTGCAAACGCGAATCCCGACCCGTTGGTGGACATTCAAGTGCTGCATAACGTCGCGCATCAACGCGCGCTGCAAGGCGCGCAAGAGATTGAACAACTAACAAAATCTCAAAACTATCTTGCCGCGTGGAATCTCGCCGCGCAGCTCGAATACGAATCGCGCCGCGTCGCACAACTCACACATGACGCGCGCATCCTGCAAGACGCCGACACCATGCGCGCCTATCAAAACAAACTCGCGCAGTTGGTTCAAAAACAAAACGGGTTCTATCCGCAATACATTTCGGAATAAGGAGTCCCATGTCAAAACTATTTCGTCTCAGCGCCGTCGCCGCGATTCTTGTTCTCGTCGTCGTCGTCATTGGCGCGGCGTATTGGAATGGCACTCGCGAAATTCGCGCCGACCAACAACGCACGCTCGTCATTGCGCCGAATACATTTGAAGCCGATTCGCAAGGCGCGATTCGTATCGTCGTCCAAAATTTTGAAACGAACGAACCCGTGCCGAACGCGGAAATTAAAATCAAACTCGCGGGCGAGGGAAAAGATTCCACTGCCGTCGGCAAAACGAACGCGCAAGGCACGGCGTCCATCCTGCTCGACATTCCGCCGGATGCTCCTGCTAATCAGACGCTCACGATTGAAACTCGTTCCAATTACGGCAGCGACAAAATCGAACAAAAGGTGACGGTGAAACGCACGTACAAAGTGCTGGCGACGAGTGACAAGCCCTTGTATCAGCCCGGGCAGACGATGCACTTGCGCGCGCTCGCATTGTCCGCGTTTAATCGCAAACCCGCGCAAAAACAAAAACTCGAATTTGTTGTCGAGGACCCAAAAGGAACAAAAGTTTTTCAAAAAAGTTTCGACACATCCGATTATGGAATCGCGTCCGCCGATTTCACACTCGCTGACCGCGTGAATTCGGGGCAATACAAAATCATCGCCATGTTGAACGACGACGTGAAATCCGAAAAAACGGTGACGGTGAAACCATACGTTCTGCCGAAATTCAAACTTGCGATTGAAACCGACAAAAAGTTTTATCTGCCCGGCGAACGCTTGCGCGGCACCGTGCGCGCCGATTATTTTTTCGGCAAGCCCGTGAATGACGCGCGCGTAAAACTCGCCGCCGCGACGTACGATGTCGCGCGGAATGAATTTGTCGCGCTGGACGGGCGCACAAACGACGCGGGTGTGTACGAATTTTCGTTCGACCTGCCAAATTATTTCGCGGGACGCGGACTCGACCAAGACCGCGCGGATTTCTCGCTCGAACTCGACGTGACCGACCAAGCGGAACATCTCGAACAATCCGCGCTCGTCGTTCCCATTGCGCGTTCGCCCATCCTCATTGACGCAGTGGCGGAAAGCGGCGACCTCGTTCCCGATGTTGAAAACATTCTCTACATTCTCACATCAACGCCCGACGGCGCGCCTGTGGAAACGGACGTTACCGCGCACATTGCGGGTAAAGAGTACACGACGAAAACGGGCAAGTACGGCATTGGCGAAATTCGTTTCACCCCGGGCAATGTGAACGCGATTGAAATTCGCGCGCAAGATGCGAAAGGCAATCGCGCGGAAAAACGCGTCGAACTGCGCGCAAACAACAAGAACCAAATTCTTTTGCGTCCAGAACGCGCGGTGTATCGCGTCGGCGACACGATGCGGCTGGATATGTTTTCGCGCGCAAGTACGGGAACGGTGTATCTCGACATTACGCGCGAAGGACAAACGCTTTCCACGCGCGCAGTGACGACGACGAACGGACGCGCGCAATTAGAAGTGGACGTGACACCCGAACTTGTTGGCACGATTCAACTGCACGCGTATCACATCGGCACGGATGCCAACATCACGCGCGACACGCGCACCATCGTCATTGACCCCGCCGACGAACTTGCAATTGACATCAAAGCAGACCGCGATGTATATCGCCCGGGTGACATTTCCCGTTTGACGTTCGAGGTGAAAAACAAAAATGGAGCTGGTGTTCCAAGCGCGCTCGGCATCACCGCCGTTGACGAATCGGTTTTCGCGTTGGCGGAGCAAGACGCGGGTTTTGCGAAATTATATTTCCTCTTGCAAAACGATTTGTTGCAGCCGCGTTACGAACTGCACAACGACTTTCAATTGCTCGGCGATACGAATACGCAAAGTGATTATCAAGCCGCGAAGAATCAATCCGCGCAAGCGGCGTGGGCGAACGTGCCGACGACAAACATTCCGCTGCACACAATTCCGCTTGACCAAAAACGCGCGGAATTTGTGCGTGCGCAAACGGAACGCTTTGCCGATTTCAATGACGCGCTCGGCATCATTCTCACGCTCGTGCCGCTTGCGTTCAGTGGATTGATTTTTGGCGCATTGAACGCGCGGAAAATTTTGGGCAACGCGTTGGCGCGCGGGGCAGTCGTTTTACTCGGTGTGTGCATCGCCGCGCCGTTCGTCGCATTGGTGATTGGTTTGATTGCATATGTGTTTGCGAACACGTTGATTCTGCAACTCGCCATCATCGCGCTCGTGATGGGATGGGTGACGTGTTATGTGATGTTGTGGGGATACGCGATTCAACGCGGCGATACGTTGACGCAACTCGCGCTGCTGCTTCTCACCGCGTACATTGTTTTGTTGGGCGTATTCGCATTCACGACGCGCTTGAATGTAAATGAATTGCGCGCGTTCGTATGGATTGCGATTTTGTTTCTCGCGGGAATTGCCGCGTGGGTTTTGTTTGGCGTGGGACTTGTGCTGTCGAACGAAAGACGCGCGGGCTGGAGCGCGTTCGGCGTCGGCATTTTGCTCGTGCCAATGGTGATGCTGCTCGCATGGCTGCCGCAAGCCACGCCGTTCGTGCGCGCGATGGGTACAACCATGACAGCTCTTTCGCCAATGGCATTGATGGGTTGTGGTGCGCCTGCCGCCGCGCCGACTGCTGTACCGTTTCCGATGATGGCTGCACCGACTTCCGCACCGCAACCGACTGCGGCGCCCGCGCAACCCACCGCCGCGCCCGCGTCCGCAAATGAACCGCAAACGCAAAACGCAGCCGCCGCGCCGCGCACGCGTTCGTACTTTCCCGAAACGCTGTACGTGAATCCGCAACTCATCACGGACGAAAACGGACACGCGCAAATTGATTTGCCGCTCGCGGACTCGATAACGACATGGCGACTCGCCGCGTTGGCAAATTCGCAAAACGGCGAATTGGGAACGGCGCAAGCGGGCATTCGCGTGTTCCAAGATTTTTTCATTGATTTGGATTTGCCCATTGCGCTCACGCAAAATGATGAAATCGCGATTCCCGTCGCGGTGTACAACTATCTGCCGCACGCGCAACGCGTCGAACTCGAAATCGAAAAACAAGCGTGGTTCGATTTGCGCGACGACGCGACGAAATCCATCACTGTTGAGGCGAACGAAATTGACGTGGTGTATTTCCGCATCACTGCGCGCGAATTTGGCGCGCAGCAATTAAGAGTCACAGCGCGCGGCGAAGCGATGAGTGATGCGATTCAAAAGGATGTGCGCGTGTATCCCGACGGCAAAGAGTTTGTCGAAACGTCAAGCAATTGGCTGCGCGCGGACGCGACGCAAATTGTAAAAATTCCGAATGACGCGATTCCCGGCACCGCGCGCGTAGAAGTCAAAGTGTATCCCGGTGTGATGAGCCAACTCGTCGAAGGTCTCGACGCGATTTTCAAAATGCCGAACGGCTGTTTCGAGCAAACGAGTTCGACGACGTATCCGAATGTGCTGGCGCTGACCTACCTTAAAGAAACCGCGCAGTTGTCGCCGCCAGTGCAAATGAAAGCGGAAAATTACATCGGTCTCGGTTATCAACGTTTGCTCACATTCGAAAATGACGGCGGCGGCTTTTCGATTTTCGGACAACCGCCCGCATCCGCGATGTTGAGCGCGAAAGGTCTTTTGGAATTTAATGATATGGCGCGCGTGTATCCGATTGACGCGGAGGTTTTGAAACGCACGCGGCAGTGGTTGTTGCAAACGCAAAGCCGCGACGGGACGTGGCAAGGCGAAGTGGGTTGGGACCATCCACACGATTCGCCACGTGACCCCACCGCGTTGACCGCGATTGTCGCGTGGGCGTTGGCAGAGACGGGAGAAAAGAATGAACGCGGGACGATGCGCGCGATAGAGTATCTCAAACGTGAAACGTCAAACGTAAAAGATGCTTATGTGTTGGCGCTGATTGCGAATGCGTTTGTGGCGTATGACGTGAATGATGACGCGACGCGCGATGTTTTGGCTCGATTGGATGGAATGAAGCAAGGGGATGGCGACGCGGTGTATTGGACGAGTCGCGGCGGAACGTTCAGCGGCGCACATGGCGCGTTTGGCGATTTGGAAACGACGGCGCTTGCCGCGCACGCATTGCTGAAAGGACGCGCGCATCTCGATTCCGCGCAAGCCGCATTGACGTACTTGATTCAACACAAAGACCCGCGCGGAACATGGGGCACGACGCAAGCGACAATTCTCGCACTGCGCGCGTTGGTGGCATCCGCGCTGGAAGGCGGGACAGGCGCGGCGGAAGGCACCGTGACGGTTTCATTTGATAACGGCACGGAACGCGAATTAAATTTTGTGAAAGGTGACAGCGCGGTACAAGTGTTGACGTTCGACGATGTTGGCGCGGGCGCGCGTGAATTGCAGTTCCGTGTGAACGGCACTGGCGCGTTCGCGTACCAAGTTTCGACAGCGTACTATGTGGACTGGGAAGGCGTGGACGAGAATCGCGCGGACGCGATGGAGATTGATGTGGACTATGACCGCACGGAATTAAAAGTAAATGATACAGTGCGCGCGACGGCGACGATTCGTTTGAATGAGGGCGAAGCGCGGATGGCAGTTGTGGACTTGGGCGTGCCTCCGGGATTCAACGTGTTGACCGACGAATTGGACGCGGCGGTGAAACAAGGAAAATTGTCGCGGTACGAATTGACAGGACGCCAAATTATTTTGTATTTGGAAAATGTGCGCGCGGGGGAACGCATTTCATTCGATTATGAATTGCAAGCAAAGTTTCCACTGCGCGCGCAAGCGCCTCATTCATCCATGTATGATTACTACAATCCGAACGTGCAAGGCGAGAGCAAGCCGATTCAGTTTGTGGTCGAATGAGTGAAAAACCTCCGATGTTGGCGATGAACTCTATCGCACAAGACATCGGAGGTTTATTTTTAGATATAATGACGCGCAAGTTATAGGGCGTTTGGATACTACAGATGAAACATCCAGCGACAAAGACTTTGATTTTGTTTTACAACACTCTGTGGAACGAACCGCTCGAACGCGTGGAATTGCCGAATGGAGTTCAAATCACCACCGACCGCCGCCGCTACCCCCAAGCAAACGTCGTTGTCTTGCACCTGCCGCAATGGAAATGGCAGCCGCGTTTTCTATTTCCGAAAAAATTGCCGGGACAATTGTGGATTGCGTGGTCGCGCGAGTGTGCGGAAAATTATCCGCGCTTGAAGGACACAACTTTTATGCACGCGTTCGATGGGACGATGACCTATCGGCTGGATTCGGATGTGCCGGTGCCATACGTTGACTATTTCTCTTGCGCCCGTGAATTGCTCGACGCGCTGCAAACGTCGCCGCAAGAGAAAACCGCGCGTGCGCCTGTCGTCGCGTTTATTTCCAGTCGCTTTAACCGCAGTGGACGCCGCGAATATATGCGCGAGTTGATGCGCGATTTGGAAATAGATTCGTACGGGAAATTTCTCAACAATGCCCGCATCCCAAATGACCGATGGCGTCCGTCGAAATTGGAAATTTTGCCGCGCTACAAATTTACGCTGGCGTTCGAAAACGCGATTGCGCGCGATTACGTCACTGAAAAATTTTTCGACCCGTTGCTTTGCGGTTCCGTGCCGATTTATCTCGGCGCACCGAATGTTGACGAGTTCGCGCCGGGCGACCATTGTTTCATCAACGTCAATGATTTTGAATCGCCACGCGCGCTCGCCGCGCATCTGCAATTGCTCGCGCATGATGCAAACGCCTACAACGAATATCTTGTATGGAAACAAAAATCATTGCGTCCGTCGTTTGTCGCAATGGTGGAAAAATATCATGCAAGCTGCCAAACGCGTTTGTGCGAATGGTTGGCGGTGCAGGGCTAGATTCCGGTTGCCGCGCGGATGTGGTACTTGGCGGCAATCTCGTCCATCGCTCCATCGCCCACGACGCGTCCGCGTTCCAACCACAATGCGCGCGTACACACTTGCGTCAAGAGCGAAATATCGTGCGACGCAAGCAGAATCGTACGTCCTTCGTTTTTCAACTCGCGCAATTTCTGTACGCACACGCGAATAAAGTCCTCGTCCGCAACTGCCAACACTTCGTCCATCAATAAAATTTCCGGCTCCAACTGCGCCGCAATTGCAAAGGCGAGCCGTACTTGCATTCCGTTCGAGTACGTCTTTAACGGCTCCTGCAGAAAATCTTCCATTCCCGACAGCGCGACAATTGCGTCCAATTTGTTTGCGAGGTCGCGTTTTTTGATTCCCAAAATCGCGCCCTGCAAAAAGATATTTTCGCGTCCTGTGAGTTCACGGTTGAACCCTACGCCCACATCCAACACCGCGCCAACATTCCCATACAAATCTGCCTCGCCGCGCGTCGGATAGGTGACGTGCGCCAACGTGCGGAGCAGCACGGATTTGCCGGCGCCATTGTGTCCGATGAGGGCAACACATTCACCGCGTTCGATGTCAAACGAAACATCGTGGAGCGCCCATCGGATTTCGTCGGCGCGCGCGTTTCCATTTGGATGCGCGATCCGCCGTAATGGCGCGCGTGCCGCGCGGTCAATGGACGCGCGTAACCCGCGCGCATAATTGCCGCGCTGCGTAAATTGTTTATACAAATGCCGCGCGGAAATGGCGGGGTTGCTCATATTACATCCGCCAAAATCGGCTCGCGCCTTTGAAACAAATACAGCCCACTTGCGAGAATCGCCAATGCCGCGCCGGTGGAAATCAAAAACAAGACCAGCGGCGCGGGATACGTTGGATTCAACCACGTCCAACGCATGCCTTCTACGACGCCGACCATCGGATTCAATGCGTAAAACCAGCGCCAGGGCAGCGGAATAATTTCGCTCGAATAAAACATGGGCGTGACAAAGAGTCCCAACTGCAAGAGAAAAGGGAGCGCAAAGGCAATATCGCGATACTGTGCATTGATGACCGCGAGCCACAAGCCCATTCCAAACACTGTCACAATCAGCAACGCGACCACCAATGGAAACGCGAGAAGGGTAAGTGAAGGCGTCACTTGGTAAATGAGCATGAGAATCGGCAGGAGCAGCAGCGCGACGGCGAAATCGGTTAACGCTGCAATGATGACGGACAAGGGAATCAGCAAACGCGGCAAGTAGACGCGTTGAATTAAAACTGCGTGTTCCACAAAACAGACCGCCGCTTTGGTAAGTCCGTGACTCACATACGCCCACGAAACGAGCGCGACATAGACAAACAACGGATATGGTACATTCCCTTGTGTTTGTCCTGCCACCCGCGTGAGCAAAACACTCAACACAATTGTCGTAATCAATGGCTGCCCCACCACCCACAAAACACCCGCAAACGTTTGACGATAGCGAATTTGAATCTCACGGCGCACCAATGCCTCGACCAATTCGCGACGCTCCCACATTTCACGCCACGCAAAGCCGTTCCATTTTTTCGCCGGACGTACTCGTTGAATGGATTCTGTACTCATAAATTCCCATTGCCCCTACGCGTCTTCAGCCAGCGCGCGACGCGCAACCGATTCGCCCATTGCAGTCCAAGCGGATGGCGCAACGGTTCGGTGACGTCAATCGTCCACTGCACCAAGTAATGGCGGCGGCTGTAATAGTGATAAATAATATCGTCGAGCATAAATTCGTTTCGTAAAATGTTCGCGCGCGCGACACGCATTGCCCAATCTTGGTCTTCGTTATAACTCACATCTGCGAAGGAAAACGGCTGTGCCAGCGCGCGGCGAATCGGATTCAAGGTGTACGGCGGACGATAGTACACCCCCCCCTTTGAAAAATAATGGTCGTAACGCGCCGAATACACAAAACGATGCGGATGCGCGCCGCGAAAATAGACGAGCCCCGTGATGCCAAGACAATCCACGTGAGGATGCCGCGTCAACGTCTCACAAATCAACGCCACATAATTTTCCGCTACATCGTCATCATCATCCACGAACGCGATAAATTCGCCGCGCGCGCGTTTGATGAGTTCATTCCGTTTCGCGCCGAGCGATTGTTCGCGATTGTCGCACAGTTCCAGAATTTCGACATTGTTTTGCAACTGTGCGGTTTCGATTTGCGCGCGCAAATTTTTTTCCAAACGCGTAAAGAGCGGGCGCCGTTCTTGCAGGGTGGGAATCAAAATACTAAACAACATTCTTAATCGCGCATGCCATGGTGCAAAAAGCGCGCGTCAGTGTGCGGCGGACATGGCAACCGTTCAGAATGAACTAAACACTCATGCGCGCGAGAAATTTTTGTTGCAGAAAAATGCCAACGCCCAAAAGCAAACCAATGCCGCTGTACACATAAAAGAACCACGACATGGCAACGGTTTTGAATCCAAACCAAAAACCGCGTGCGCGTGTGACGAATAAAAGAAAATCAAAATTCAACGCCAAGAACGCGAGCATCAAGCCCGTAAGCATCATTTCCCCAAACGGCACAAACCAGAGCCACAGTGGCGCAAACAAAATGAGAAATGAAAGGACTACACTTGCCACATTGTTGGACTTGGTATTCAAATCGTTGCGAAAAATGCGGCGTTCGAGCATCAAACACGTCCAGGGGACCGCGCGCTGCAACACATCGGAACGGACGAGACCCCAAAACGAATACTCTTTCAAATGTGTAAATTGCAAATCTTTGAGCAAGCGCACGCGATGCCCCGCGCGATGCAAGCGATAGCCAAACTCGATGTCTTCCAACGCGCGTTGTGATTCACGAAACCCGCCGAGCGCAAAAAAATTTTCGCGCCGAATCGCGCCATAACCGCTGCAAAACGTCGCGGCGTCGGATGAAGAAATTTGATGGGTGTAATGATGCAATAGGTTTTTGTACTGCGAGAAAAAATTTTTTGGCGCAGTATTTTGTTGGTAACTGCCAAAGAGCGCGGCGAGCGTGGGGTCGTCGCCGAACGCGTTCAAGATGCGCGCTACTGTATCGCGCTCCATCAGAATATCGCTGTCGAGAAAAAATAGAATATCGCCGGTGGCGAGGCGCGCGCCGGCATTGCGCGCGGCAGCAGCGCCGCCATTTTTTTGCAGACGCACCAATTCACACGGAAAGCGCGCGGCAATTTCCGCGCTGGCGTCGGTGGAACCATCATCTACGACAATCACTTGCGCCGGATGCACAGACGCCTCCACCGCGCGCAAACATGCTTCGAGCGTCGCGGCTGTGTTATGCGCGGGAATAATGAGTGAGAGCGTGAGGAGTGGGACGTTCAATGATTCCGTTGCAAGCGGCGGATGAGATTGTAATAGGGTCGAAGTGGGCATGTGCGTTACGGCGCGACGCGAAAAATTTGAATCGGAAACGAATTGGCATAAACGCGCACCAGTGAGCCATTCTCCACCAGTGCGCGCATACTTGCGCTCGATTTTGTGACGCGTAACGCACCCGGCGCCAAGCCCCTGATGCTCCACGTTTCATCTGTGGCTACGACAACATAATGTATCTGATTGCGCTCGATGAACTCTAAAATTTCCGAAGGAGACCGAATGTTTTGGGGATATTCGATAGTAGGGCGTCCGGTTACCAGAAAATCGAGGGTTGCCCAGTCCGAGAGTAGAATTGCATCCGGCGGCGTATTTGCTTCAACCCAAGCGGTGCGTTGGCGCAGGTCGCCCCACGACGCGTAACTTGTGCGCAGGGTGAGGTCTCGATAGACTGCAAGGACAAGCCATCCAACCACAACGAGAACGAGAATCAGATTCGCGCGCTGTGTCGAAATCTTGGGAGTTGGATTTGTACGGAACCGTTCAAATAAACGCAACCCCATCGCGATGAGTGTTCCGATGCCCAAAAGGAATGTGAGATACAACTGCGGTTGCACGGGATAAAACAAACGCTCGCCGCCGCCGCGCCAAAAAAACGCAATCACAAGATAGCCAAGCGTCGAAAACTGGAATAACGAAAGAATAGTTTTGTTTATATGAAACGTATCACGCGCCCAAACAAAATTTCCAAAGACCACGAGTCCCAAGGCAATAGCCCCCGGCAGCACGAGGAGCGACGGCAGATTGAGGCGATTAACCAACTCTGGTTCCAAATCCCCCCCCCCCGAAAGAAGTAACATACGGCGTAGGTCGTCTCGAATATGCGTAAGGATGAATTCAAGGTCTAGCACAACTTTGTTTGTTTTGGTGGGCGAGTCTCCGCCGGTTTCAATGATAGCGGGTACTTGAGGATCCCGAACACGTTCGCCGGTAGGATTGACGGGTCCATACGCTATGAACCATTCGGCATATTGCGCGGGAATCAAGTTTTCAACAGTGACCGGAGTCAATGCAAATACTGCACCAAGCAATACAACAAAGCTCATGCTCCAAATCAGCACACCGCGCACAAACTCTTGGAGCTCTCGACGCAGGGCAATCCCCAAATAAAGCAAAATACTTGCCATAAAAATCCAACCAACACTCCGCACAAAGACCATGAAAAATGAAGCGATGCTAAAGGCGAGCCAGAGCGAAAACGAACGCGGGGGATGTTCGAGACGCGCGGCAAGCCACAAGGTGAGCAAGAGCAGCATTGTAAAAATGGGTTCGGAGAGGACAACGCGTGTGTGTAAAATTGTCGTCGGCGCGAGCAAAAACATGGCGACCACGCCAAAACGTCGGGCGTCATTATACGCGTACACCAGCGTACCCCAGCCCCAATACAAAATTCCTGCACTCACCAGCGTCGCGCCGAGCGACAACCATTGGGGCAGCGTAAAATCGGTTGGCGCTGCGAAGAAAAATGGAACGAGCAGCAGCGGAAAACCAAATGGGTAATGTGTTGGTTCGAACGCGTCGGGCTGATGAATCAAGCCAAAAGCAGGACCCTGCACCAGCGAGTGCGCGAGCAAAGTGTACTCTACCGCATCGGGTTGAAACCCGAATTGATATGCATAAAAATCGCGCAGCGAAAGGAACAACAGCGCCAGAACGAGCACGCCAAAAAATAAAACGCGCACGCGCGTTTTATTGGTACTGAATTTTTCGAGTCCGATTCTCATTTCGAATGTTACTTGAGCGCAACTGCAAACACACGGACGGGCTGGGTTTTGCCTTTGATTTCCAGTTCCCCTTTTTCGCTCACCGCAATCGTTTCGTCCAAACCCGAACGCGTTTGTTCGTCCATCAAAATTTTTTCGCTCAACACTTTGGTCTGCGCTTCCAAACGCGCAGCGAGATTTACCGTGTCGCCGACGCACGTGTACGTCGCGCGGTGCATCGTTCCCGTATAACCCGCGATGACTTGTCCCGACGCGATGCCGATGCCGATGCGAATGGTTTGACGTTTTGCCGCCAGTTGTTCTTGATTAAAGAGTTCAATCAGTTCAACCATTTGCATTGCCGCGCGGACGGCGCGCGCCGCGTGGTCCACGCGTTCCACCGGCGCGCCAAAAATGGACATGAGTCCATCGCCGACCATTTGATTGACAATCCCGCCTTCGCTGCCAATCGCGTCCATCATCAACGTATAATAATTGTTTAGCAGCTCAATCGTGTCCGCAGGAGATTGGGCTTCTGCGATGGTGGTGAACGAACGAATGTCGCAAAACAAGGCTGTCGCATTCACGTACTTGCCGCCGAGCGCGAACCCACTGGTGAACAAATCTTCGGCAACTTGTTCCGTCGCAAATTTGGAAACAAGTTCGCGCTGTTGGTCGCGCAATTTCTTTTTTTCGAGCGACGCGTTGAGGCGCGCTTTCAAGAGGACGGGATTCACCGGCTTGTGCAAATAATCTTCCGCGCCGAGTTCGATACATTTCACCACGCTGTCAATTTCGTCCAGCGATGAAGTCATAATCACCGGCAAATCGCGCAAATGAATGTCACCGCGTAGGTTTTCCAACACGCCAAAGCCATCGAGTTCGGGCATTTCGACATCGAGCAAAATCAGGTCAAATTTTTCGCTACGAATTTTTTCCAACGCTTGCTTGCCATTTTCCGCGAACGCGACTTGATGCCCCATCTGCTCGACACCGCGCGAGAGCAAGAGCCGATTCATGCGATTGTCGTCAACGATGAGAATTTGGCTCATTGCCGCTGCTCCAACGCGCGTTGCACATTCGCGTACGTTTGTTCCACTATGGCGATTTTTTCCACGGCGCCCTGCAAATTTCCTGCGCGCGCCATCGTCTCTAATTCTTTGGCTTGTCCCGCTAACGCGGTCGCGCCAAAATTATTGCTATTGGATTTCAAACTGTGTGCGGCGCGCCGAAACGAGTCCAAATCGTTCGCCGCGTACGCGCGTTTCATTTCGGCAATCAGTTGCGGCGAGTCTTCCAAGAAGGTTGCAATCAGTTCGCCGATGAAATCCGCGCCCATCGTCGCTTTCAAGTTCGCAAATGTCATTTCGTCGAGTGGGTTGGCAGGGGTTGGGGGTTGGGGGTCGGAAAGACGCGATTTTGTTTTCAACAACGCCGTGACGAGTTCTTCCACGCGAATCGGTTTCGTCAGGTAATCGTCCATGCCTGCCGCGAGACACATTTCGCGGTCGCCTTGCATCGCGTTCGCCGTCATGGCAATTATGCGCGGGCGGTCATGGCGCGCCCAACGTTTGTTGATTTGGCGCGACGCTTCGAGTCCATCCATTTCGGGCATTTGCACATCCATCAAAATCGCGTCGTAGGTTTGCCGTTCGAGCGATTGCAGCACTTCGATGCCATTGCCCGCCACATCCGCGCGATAGCCCATTTGCTGCAACAAGCGCAACGCGAGTTTTTGATTCACCGCATTGTCTTCGGCGAGTAAAATGCGGAGCGGATGTTTTTGCGCGGTTGTTGGGTCGAGCGCCATTTTCTGCCCTCCTGTGGAAGTGGGTGTCGCTTCGCGCGCGAACAAATTGACCAATGTGTCGTACAGTTGTGAAGGTTTGATGGGCTTGCTAATTTGTGCGCTAAACAACGCCGCTTCTTCGCGATGCCCAATCGAACTAAACAGAACCAAAGGGAGCGCGTGTTCGTCGCGCAGATTACGAATCGCGTGCGCGAGTTCCACGCCATCCATGTCTTGCATGTGCATATCGAGAATCGCCACATCGAAGGGGTCGCCACGTTGAATCCAACTCAATGCTTCTTGCGGCGACGCGGTATCGCGCGTCAACATTCCCCAATTGCGTAAATACGTGACAAGGATGCGGCGATTGGTCGCATTGTCGTCCACGATGAGTACGCGCTTGTCATTCAACAAGGGCTGTGTCATTTCCAAATCGCGGCGCGTGCGTAACGGAGTTGTCAACGCTTCGGTTTCGATTGTGAAATGAAAGGTCGAACCTTGATTCTTGACGCTCTCGACCCACATCGTCCCGCCCATCATTTCCGCGAGTCGTTTTGAAATCGCCAGACCCAAACCCGTGCCGCCGTACTTGCGCGCGGTAGATGCGTCCGCTTGCGAGAACGATTGAAAAAGTCGCGCTTGTTGTTGCGGACTGATGCCAATGCCGGTGTCGCGGACGGCAAAATGAAGGATGAAGGATGAAGGATGAGGGATGAAAGTGGTTGTGATGAATTCATCCTTCATCCTTCCGCCTTCCGCCTTTACTTCCAGAACCACTTCGCCGCGTTCCGTAAATTTCACCGCGTTGCTCAATAAATTCAAAAGAATCTGCCGCAAGCGCGCGGCATCGCCGACAATCGTCAACGGCACATCCGCGTCAAATTGATACGCGAGGTCGAGACCTTTTTCCGCTGCGCGTGTGGCGATGAGGTCGAGCGCGCCTTCGACAGTCTCGCGCAAATCGAGCGGTTGATTATCAATTTCCATTTTGCCCGCTTCGATTTTTGAAAAGTCGAGAATGTCGTTGATGATAGTGAGCAGCGCGTCGCCGCTGTTGCGAATAATTTCCGCGTACTCGTGTTGTTCTTGATTGAGCGGCGTCTCCATAATCAATCCGCTCATCCCGATAATCGCGTTCATCGGTGTACGAATTTCGTGGCTCATTGTCGCGAGGAAGGCGGACTTGGCTTGATTCGCTTGTTCCGCTTCGCGGCGCGCGCTCTCTTTTTCTGCAAACAAGCGCGCGTTTTCGATGGCGATGACGGCTTGGTCGGCAAAGGTTTCTACGAGTGCGATTTGTTTTTCATCAAACGCTTCCGGCGATTTGCGGACGATAACAATCACACCGAGCGATTCTTGTTCGCGCAATAAGGGTGTTGCCAGAATGGTCTGAATCCCAATCGGCAAGTTTATGTCTTTGGCGAGTTTCCATTCGTCATCGGGCGCGTTGGCGAGGTCTGCGACCTGCACTGTGCGGCGTTCCAAATGGGCGCGCCCGCCGACCATTTGCGCGTTCAAGGGGGCGCGACGTTCTTCCACCGGGACCTCGTGGAGGTTCGTACCGGAAACCAAAACGAGCCATTCGTCTTGCGCGCGCACGATGAACGCGTCATCGGCTTGACACAGACGCGCGGCATAGTTCGCAATTGCGTCCAACACCGGCATTTCATCGCCGGGGGATTGACTGATGATGCGCAAAATCTCACTTGTCGCGGCTGATTCACGCGCGCGGCGTTCGGTCTCTGCGAGGAGCCGATGGCTCTCGTCAAACAAGCGCGCGTTTTGAATCGCAATCGCGGCTTGGCGTCCCAGACCGATGGTGAAATCCAAATCGTTTTGTGTGAACGCGCCATGTTCACTCTTGTTGCGCCACACGGTCAACACGCCAATCACTTGGTCGCGCAATGTCAGCGGCACAAAAATGATGGCTTCGTCTTCATCGTCCGCCGTGCCGCCCACTTTGTTGATGCGTGGGTCGTTGAGTGGTTCATTCACCAATTCCGCGATGCCCGTTTGCGCGACACTGCCCGTGATACCCTGCCCGCGTTGAATCACATTCTCTCGAAATACATCCGCATATTTTCCGCGCGCGACGACAGTATGTAGGGAATTGTCCGCTTGCAACAAACGTACAACGACATCGCGCGCGTGTAACACCTGTTCCGCGCGCGTGGCGATTTGATTCAACACTTGATTCAAATCGAGCGTCGCGGAAATTTCGCGTCCGATTTCATTGAGCGCGGCAGTCTCGCTCGCGCGGCGCTGTGTCTCATCGAACAAGCGCGCGTTTTCGAGCGCGACGGTCATACTGTTGGCGAGAGTCTGCAAAAGGCGTACATCGGATTCGGTAAAGGCATTTGGGCGGTCAACATTTTGGAGTGAGACAATGCCTTGCACGGTCTCGCCGGCAATGAGGGGGACGGAAACGAGAGATTGCGTTAGACCGGTCCCCGGAATCACTGCGGGCGACCCGAATTGCTTGCTCTGGGTTTGAAAGTCATTCAGCAAAAGCGGTGCACGCGTACGGATGATATGTTCTCGGATGCCCCCTTTGCGAATCGGTGTCGGGGGGACACGGAGCCGATGCCCGTTTTCGATCAAGTATGGACGATAGGCGAGTTGGGCAGCATGGTCAAATATAGAAATGGATAGAACCTGTGCGTCAAAAATTTCACGCACCTTGTCGCCGACCAAATCATATATTCCTTGCATGTCGAGTTTCGACGCGAGCCCTTGCTGCACGCTGTTAATGATCGCAAGTTCCGCCGCGCGCTGTTCCGTTTCCTTTAACAGTCGCTGTGTTTCGTCAAACAAACGCGCGTTTTCGAGAGCCACGCTCATGGACGAAGCGAGTGTTTCGAGCAGCCGCACGTCCGATTCGCTGAACGCATGCTCGCGCGATACCGACGCCATCGAAATGGCGCCGCGTAATTCGCCTCCCGCGAACATCGGCACATATACTCCCGATAGTGCCGGCAGCGTCCCTTCGATGGTGCCCACATTCAGCGCCGTCATCTCTGCGCGCGTATGTATGACAACGGGTTGACCTGTGGCAAGGAACGCCTTGCGGAACGAGTCGTCTTCGGTCAGGGGAAATGGCGGCGGATAGTAACGCTGTCCGTTTTCTACGACATAGCGGAGGTGAACCGCACGATTGACGACATCCGGTTGGAGGATACTCAAGGTTTCGGCATGAAAAATCTCTTGAATCTTGTCGCCCACCAAATCATAAATCGCTTGCATGTCGAGTTTTGACGCCAGCCCCTGCTGCACACTGTTGATAATGGCGAGTTCTGCCGCGCGTTGTTCGGTTTCTTTTAACAAGCGTTGGGTTTCATCAAACAAACGCGCGTTTTCGAGCGCCACACTCATGGATGACGCGAGTGTTTGCAAAAGTCGCACGTCCGATTCGCTAAAGGCATTCTCGTGGTCTGAATTTTGCAGTGAGATACCGCCGCGCAACTCATCGCCCACAAACAACGGTACGGCAATCAATGATTTGGGCGCTACACCAAACTCGCGCACCAAGCCAAATTCTCTGCCGTAGCGCTCGCCGTCGGTGTTCCACCACAATGGTTGACGCGTTTGCAGCCAATAGCGTTCGACCGGGTCGTTTTGTGCGATGGGTTCGATTTCCCCGCGCACACCATTTTCAATGGCATAGGGAAATCGAACGAGCGTCGAGTTTGGCACGCGCGCACCGATAACAACAACTTGTGCATCAAAGATTTCCCGAATTTTATCGCCGACCAAATCGTAAATTCCTTGCATTTCGAGTTTGGAGGCGAGACCTTGCTGCACCGCGTTGATAATTTGCAATTCCGCTGCGCGCTGTTCGGTTTCCTTTAACAAGCGCTGTGTTTCGTCAAAGAGACGGGCATTTTCGAGCGCGACGCTCATGGACGAAGCGAGTGTGCCAAGCAAACGTATTTGGGATTCGCCAAAGGCATGTTCACGCTTGAAATCTTCGAGACGGATTGCCCCGCGGACTTGGTCGCTTACAAGAATGGGTACAAAAATACCTGATTTTGCCTGGTCGGAGCCGGGCATGGGCGCGCCCGATGCCGCGACCATCTCTGCCACTGTATTGTGAACAAGCGGCGCGGGCGTTTCGACGAGACGCGCCCACAGCGGACCGGGCAGCTGCGGGGGAAAATTCCCGCGCACGCCATGCTCGTACTCGTACAGGTAGTGGATAACGTTGGCGGCGGGATCGTACCAGCGAATGCCAATATCACCAGTCGCAAAGACCTCGCGCAATTTGTCACCGACAAGGTCCACGATGGCTTGAAAATCCAATTTGGACGCGAGCCCTTGTTGCACACTGTTGATGATTTGCAATTCTGTCGCGCGTTGTTCGCTTTGCGCGAGCAGTTCATTGCTCGCCGCATACAATCGCGCGTTAGAAATCGCAATTGCCGCTTGCCGTGCCATACCTTCGAGAAAATTCAAATCATCTTGCGTGAACAATTCTTTCGATTGTTGTTCGCGCCACACTGCCAGTACGCCAAGCACATTTTCTTGCAGCAGCAGCGGCGCGACGAGCAATTGCTCGCCTTCGGATTCTTGCGGCGTGCCGGGAATGTGAATCGCGCGCCGGTCTTGCGCGGTGTTGTGAATCATGTCCGCGCGTTTGCTCCCCGCGATGCCGCCAATCATGCCCTCGCCCATTTTGAACGTTTCGACGCGAATCGCGTCGGCTTGGTCGCCCATCACCGAAATCGGTTTCAAGGTTTCGCCGTCGCTGTCCAGCATCAGCACCGCGCTCGTGTCCCCGTTGAGAACGCGCTGCGCGTTTACGGCGATGCGGTCAAGGACCGTATTCAAATCGAGTGTCTCGGAAATTTCGCGTCCAATGTCTGTGAGCGCGGACATTTCATTGGCACGTTTTTGAGTTTCGTCAAACAGGCGCGCGTTTTCGAGGGCGACGCCGAGCGAGGAAGCCAACGTAATGAGCAAATTTACATCCGCGTCGCTGAACGCATTTTCACGGTCGAGATTCTGCAAATCAATTGTGCCGATGATTTGACTGCCCACAATAATCGGCACGCCGACAAAAGATTTTGACCATTCCCCACTGCCGACAAGCACCGTGCCCAACGCGGCTGCACGCGCGGGCGTATCGTGATTGAGAACGAGCGGCTGACGCGTTTCGATAATATGCTTGGTCAAACCTGCTAGCAGACGTGGCGCGTCATAATAGCGCTCGCCGCGTTCAATGCCGTAGGGGATACTGAGGATGTTGGTCGCCGTATCATACAGATTGATGCTGACCACTTGGGCATCAAAGAGGTTTCGAATCTTGTCGCCGACGAGCTCAATGATTGCCTGATAGTCAAGCTTTGACGCAAGCCCTTGCTGCACGCTGTTGATGATTTGCAATTCCGCCGCGCGCTGTTGTTCGGCTTTGAACAGATGTTGGGTTTCGTCGAACAGGCGCGCGTTTTCGAGCGCCACTCCCATACTGTTGGCAATCGTCGTCAACAGCCGCACCTGTGCTTCGCCAAACGCATTTTCGCGTTCGTAATTTTCCAAACTGACACAGCCAATTACGCGGTCACTCGCGACAATCGGAACTGTTGCCAGCGCCTTGCTCACGTCCGTACCCACCACTACGGGGATATTCGCCGCGTCCAACTCGGCAAGCGTGTTCAACACAATGGGCTGGCGCGTTCGCCGGATTGTTTCCATCTGTCCGCCCGGTGTTGGCGGAGTCGGTGGAACTTGGAGCCGTTCGCCGTGTTCGAAAGAGTACAAGTAGTGGACCAAATTTGTTTTTTCGTCGTACAAATTGATAGCAATGTCTTGGGTTTGGAAAACCTCACGCATCTTGTCGCCGACCAAATCCACAATGCCCTGAAAGTCCAGGCGTGATGCAAGTCCTTGCTGTACGCTGTTGATGATTTGCAGTTCCGCCGCGCGTTCTTCGGTCTCTTTCAAGAGCCGCTGTGTCTCGTCAAACAAACGCGCGTTTTCGAGCGCCACACTCATGCTGCTAACGATTGTTTCGAGCAAGCGGACCGCCGAAGCGGTAAAGGCGTTTTCATGTTGCATGTCCTGCAAGACCACTTCGCCGCGTGTCATGCCGCCAATCACCAATGGCACATACAGCGCCGATTTTGACACCTCTGTTCCCGGTACCGTATAACTGCCATATTTGGCGGACTCTGGCTCAAAGTCTTTGTTAAACAACAGCGTGCGCGGCTGCCGAATCAATTCACCGAGAATCCCTCTGCCATCTACCCGGAAGGGCTCCACCGGGATGCGTTGTCCATTTTCACGGGCGAATGGGACGGTGACAACATCGGTTTGCGAGTCGTATGTTGCAATCGTCACTTCGACATTCGGAAAAACCTGTCCTAATTTTTCGCCGACCAATTCGTAGATGCCATGCATATCGAGCTGCGCGGCGAGTCCTTGCTGCACACTGTTGATAATTTCCAATTCTGCGGCGCGCTGTTTTTCCGCATCAAACAATCGCGCGTTTTCGATGGCGATGCCCACAAACGACGCGAGGGTTTGCAAGAGCCGCACATCATTGGGCGTGTAAAGGTTTTGCGGATAATTCTGTACCGCAATTACGCCAATGGCTTGGTTGGCGTTGAGTATCGGCACACCCATCCACGATTCGGGATGTTTGCCGCGTCCGGCGTTGACGCTGAGCGCGCCGCGCGCCAACATTTCCGCGCGCGTATTCAACACCAACGGCGCGCGCGTTTCCAGCACAATGGAGGAAAGCCCCGTCCCCAACGCGATGGGGGGGGGGGACAAACGCTCCCCATCATTTTCAACCCAATAGGGAAAATAAATTTCGCGCTTGTGTTCGTCCACCAACGCAATGTAACATTCGGGGTTATTGAAAATTTCGCGCAGCTGCGCGCCAATGAATTCATAGAGGGCGCGCAAATCCAATTTCGATGCCAACGCCTGCTGCACACGATTGATAGTAGCGAGTTCTGCGGCGCGTTGCTGTTCCGCTTGAAACAATCGTTGCGTCTCATCAAACAAGCGCGCGTTTTCGAGCGCCACACTCATGCTGTTCGCGAGAGTTTCCAGCAACCCCACATTGCTTGCACTGAACGCGTTTTCGCGGTCCAGGTTTTGGAGCGAGAGGAATCCTTTGACCTGCGTGCCGACGACGAGCGGAACGTACAAAACCGTGCGCGGCATTTCAGTATCGGGCACCAGCGACACGTTGAGCTCTTGCAAGCGCTGCGGCACATTTTCATTGATGAGCAGCGTTTGTCCCGTCGCCACCAGATGCCTGCCGATTCCGCCGTAGCGAAACGGTTCGCTGTGAATATGTTTGCCGCGTTCGACGTGATACCAATAGCTGGCGATGCCCGTATCTGAATTCAATTCACAAATCAGTACGACTTGCGCGTCAAAAATGTCGCGAATCGTATCACCGACCAAATCGTAAATCGTACGCAAATCGAGCTGCGACGCCAAGCCCTCTTGGACGCGATTGATGATTTGCAATTCGGCAACGTGTTCTTGCAATTCGTTCGTACGTTCTTGGACGCGTTGTTCGAGACCCTGCACCAACAGCGCGTTGTCCAATGCAACGGCGGTTTGGTTCGCCAACATGCCGAACATATCGCGGTCACTTTCATTAAAGCGCCCGAACACGCCCTCCATGTCCGCATACAAATAGCCGAGCAATTTGTTTTGCGCGAGCAATGGCGCAATGATGTGCGAACGCTGTTCGTGCGGCGCGGCATCTTCTGGCGAATAGGACAACAACGTTGCGCGCGTATGCCGAACGCGTTCAATCGAACTCTCAATCTCGCGCAACAATGCAGTTGCGTCCTCACGTTCTGGCACGAGCGAACCCGCAATCTGTACACCTTGTTCCATTTCCAGCACGAGCAGCACGCGTTCCGCGCCGCTCAATTCCGTTGCTTCGTCAATCAAAAATTCTTGCAGCTCTGTCGTCGAGCGCAGCGCGTTCATTCGCAAGCCCGTGTCTGTTAAACGTTGAAACGGTTCGCGCAAATTGTCTTGCCCCGCGAGATACGCATACAATTTTTCATCCGCAAGTTTGCGGCGCTTGCTGTGCTTGAGCCAATCATGTACGAGCTCTCGATTCGCTCGCTCCTTGTTGAGATAATTGCGCCGCAAGCCCGCGTCATGCAGGTCTGCAATCCCTTCCCCCAAAAACCGCATGGCAAGCTCCAATGCTTGGTCGGCGGCAGCGCGCTGTTTGTTTGCGCGCAGCGCGAGGGCGTGGGTATGCCAAATTTCTTGAGAACTTGTCGTGTCCAATTTTGGAAACCCGTGCGCACGGTGCATGTCCGTGGCGCGCGCGGAGGCTTCCAATGCCGCCATCCGCGCCCCCCCCCCTTTTTCAAGATAGGCGCGCGCGAGTTGCGTCCATGCCGGAATTTCGCGCGTAGGTCCACTTGACTTGGCAGATTCAACCGCTTCCGCAAAGCGCTTGATTGCGTTTTCGAAATTCTGTTCGGCAAGCGCGAGGCGACCTTTGGCGATAAACACACCATCTTGCAAAAGCGGGTCGCCGATGACGGGAATGAGCGCCTCCAAATCTGCAATATGCTCCAGCGCCGCGTCGAAATTGTTCAGTCGGATTTCGATGTCCATCAAATTGGCAAGCGCGTATGCTTCGCCCAAGTGCGCGCCGAGCTGTCTGTTGATTCGCAAGCCCCCGAGAATGAGACGACGGGCTTGGCGGTATAAACCCAATTCCGTATAAGCGACTCCAAGATTCCCTGTCGCAACCGCGATGCGTTCAATGTATCCCGCTTGCTCAAACGCCGTAATCGCTTGATTCGATTGGGTAAGCCGTTCCACCAAATTCGGATTCGTAAAGACCATCATGTTCAGCGCGTTGCCAACGCCATAACGGTCGCCTGCCTCTCGGCACAATTCCAGCGAACGCTGTGCCGTGCGATACGACTCTTGGCTGTTGCCCTTGCTGAACTCGGCAAACGTAATCACCCACAGCGCGCGTCCTTGCCCCGACACATCGCCCAACTGCTCGAATAATTCGAGCGCGCGTTTTCCTTCGCTCAACGCGTTCTTGGCGTCCTTGAGACGCGCATACGCCTCGCCCAAAACAAGCACACTGCGCGCTTCCAAACGTCTTTGTTTGCTCAAGCGCGCGGCGCGCACGGCTTCGTGCGCGGTCTTTTCGGCGTTCTGTAAATCGCCTTGGCGCATTTGAACAAAGGTCTTGCGCTGGAGCGCTTGCGCGGTGAACGCGGGTTTGTTCTCCGCGCGCGCGCGCGCGACCATCGCGTCCGCGTCTTGCGCCGCGAGGTCGAGTCTGCCCTGCGCGATGTACGATTCCGCGCGCACGTCGAGCGCGTCCAAATAATTCTGCGCGTTCAAATCGTCTTGCGCGAGAACTTGCGTCGTCAATTCAAGCGCGCGCGCGTGTTCTCCATTCCACGCGGCATCACGCGCGCTGGCGAGCTGTTCGGTATTTAATTTTGTCCGTTGAACATTGGCGATTGCAGTGGTTTTCGGGCGGCGCGTAGAAGCTTTCGCGCGCGCGTGGGCTTGAGTTGATTTTCTCGGCATATTGTTTTTCGATTGGTGAAAGTGTAGGAGACAACAGTACTACAATCTTTCTCGCCGTGCAATGTGCTGGCAACGCGTCCTAAAAATGGAAACCAAATTGCAATGTATTTCGAATTCAAACGACAAGCAATTCGGCAAAAGGCGTTGCCAAACAATTGTACACGATTTGCAGGCGTGCGTCTGTCGTGTGGGTGACGGATGGCGGGCAGCGGATAAAAACGGAAAAGTGGATGCCCGCACACTTGGACCGCTTTCCCTATACTGCCAGCTGCTGTTCACATTGACATTCGTTCCGCGCGCTTGTAGAATCACGCCGCTCCAACCATTCGCTGCGTTTCACGAACAAGGCAAGTTTGCAAGCAAGTGCTAGGCGTAATCCTACGTTGCTTGCATCTAGTTTCTCGCTTCTCTCGCCACTATGTTCAACCTTCAACCGTTTCTCGAATCCGCTTTTCCTCAATTCCTCTCCGACCTCGAAACACTTGTCAATGTAGATTGCGGCACGTTCACCAAACGCGGCGTAGATTTTTGCGGTGATTGGGTCAATGCACGCGGGCAAGAATGGGAATGGGACATGGAATATTTTCCCGTGCGCGACTTTGGCAATTGTCACCTCGCGCGCGTACGCGGCAAGGGCGAGGGAAAATTTTTGCTGCTCGGACACCTCGACACGGTGTATCCCGAAGGCGTTGCGGTGGAACGTCCTCTGCGCGCGGAAGGCAACAAATTGATTGGTCCCGGCGTAAGCGATATGAAGGCAGGCGTGTTGGCGGCAATGTACGCGCTGCGCGGCTTGCAGCTCGCGGGTCTGGAAAATTTTTCCGAGCTCGCGATTTTTTTTGGCTGCGATGAAGAAATCGGTTCACCAACCGGCAAAAAATTTTACACGCGCTTTGTGCAGCAAGCGGACGCGGTCTTGGTTCTCGAAGGCGCGCGCGCGAACGGCAACATTGTCAGCGCGCGCAAAGGCACGGGCGAATACACGCTGCGCGTACATGGACATTCCGCGCACGCGGGCGTGGAACCCGAAAAAGGTGCGAACGCGATATTGGAGCTCGCGCATCAGATCATCGCGCTGCACAATTTGAATGGCATCGCGCCCGGCGTCACTGTGAACGCGGGTATCATCGGTGGCGGCACGCGCACAAACGTTGTGCCCGATGAAGCGTGGGTGCAAGTGGATGTACGCGCGGTTGACCCCGAAGGCGCGCTCATCGCGCATGACGCGGTCATGCAGCTCATCGCGAAAACGCACGTGCCGCGCACGCGCATTGAAATTGAGGGACAGTTTAATTTTCCACCGATGGCGAAAACGCCCGCGATTGCATTGATGGCTGAATGGGCAAATGAATGTGCGCGCGCGTTGGGATTCAGCATCAACGATGTCAGCACGGGCGGCGCGTCGGATGCCAACAATGTTGCCGCCGCAGGTGTTCCTGTTTTGGATGGTCTCGGACCCATCGGCGGACTCGACCACAGCCCTGATGAATATGTCGAACGTGACAGCATTATTCCGCGTACGCAATTGCTCGGCGCGTTGATTGAAAAAATGTGTGCGCAGCGAGTGGAACTCGCTGCTTTGAAAACTTGACATGACCGCGACCATTGCAACGTTTTTATGTGTTGACGACAGTACAGCAACTTCAAGTCAATATCCCAATTTGGGAACGCGCTATTCTCCGAACGAACGACGCATCGCCTATTGGAAAAATATCCTTGTGAGTTGCGCAACGGCGCGTCGCTGCGTGCCGAATGCGCGGCTGCAAGTTTTTACAAATGATACAGCGGATGCTGACATTCATGGCAGATCACTGCATGCGTTGTTGAACGAACTGGAAATTACGCGCGTGACTTTGTCTTTTGTACACTATCTTCCGCCGCAAGGCGTCGCCAAGAGTTATCGCAATATCTTTTATCGTTTCGATATTGTGCGTCATTTGGCAGAAACGGGGACGGGTACTGATGGTCCCGTGTTGTTGATTGATAGCGATTGCCTTTGGACGCGCCCGGTTTCCGATCTCGCGGAGCGTATTCCGCACCAAGGGTTATGGCTCTATTCGCCGTATGGTGAGCGTCCGCCGTACTTGAAACATCCGCACAAGCTAAGCCGCGCCGATTTGGGTGCATTCTATCGTCAACTGAACCCCGCGTATCCTGAACCGTTTCCCACATACTTTGGCGGTGAATTTATAGGCGGACGCGGCGCCGCGTGGCAAGCTCTGCAGTCCGGCTTGCAAGACCTTTGGCTTGAAATTATCAACACGTCGCAGCAACAGCCAATCCGTCTGCCAAACGGCAAGAGTATCTTTGATACCGACGAATATATTCTGAATTATGTGTACAACGCGCATCAAATTCCGATTACGTTTGCAAATGATTTTATGCGGCGCGTGATAACGTTGGAAGGCGCGCGTACTGTCAAGCGCGGCGATACCGAATTTTCACTCTGGCATCTGCCATTGGAAAAAACGCGCGGGATGATGCTTTTGCTTTCGCAAGTAACGGACGCCCATTCAGCATTTTGGAACACCAGTCTGAATGAATTTGGAACGTATCTCGGTCAATATGTTGGAATTCCAAAACGCGTGTATGATGTTCCACGTACGCCGCGTCAACGTCTGGAACGCTTTGTGCGCGCACCGCTGCACTGGCTGCGCGAACGGTACATGCGGCAGCGCGCGCAGCTCACGCAACGCAAAGCGTGATACCTATGCCGGAACTGCTTTCGAAACCAACCACAACCTTCTCTCAAGCACTTGCGCGGTTTGAAGAATTGCGCGCGCGCGATGACGACACGATTCATCCGCTTTCGGGTTCGCGCCTTTGGTCACACGGACAGCAAACGTCGCGCGCCATTTTGTACTTGCAAGGCTACACCGACAGCGTGCAGCAGTTCGCACAGCTGGGCGATATGTTGTTCGAGCGGGGCTTTAATGTATTTGCGCCGCGACTGCCGCATCACGGACACATTGACCGCATGCATCACGGACACGGCGAATTGACGATTGAGGAAATGCTCGAATGGGCGAATGAGGCAACCGATATTGCGCGCGGTTTTGGTGAAGTGCTTACGGTGATGGGTCTCTCGCTCGGTGGTGTCCTCGCGACGTGGGTGGCAGAACAGCGCGCCGATGTGGAGCGTGTTTTAATTGTTGCACCTGCCTACGGCACAAGCGCAATTCCGTCGCGTTTCACTCATGCCGCCGCGCATCTCGTCAAACGCCTGCCCAATTTTTTCATGTGGTGGGACCCGCGCGTGCGCGAACGAGCAGGATTCGAATACACCTATCCGCGTTTTTCCACCCACACGCTGGCTCATGCTTTTCTATTGAGCAATGAATTGCTGGCGCAAGCGCGCCGACAACCGCCCGCTGTGCGCGCGGTCTGGATGATTACCAACGCAAATGATTTCGCGGTGAGCAATACATTATGCGAACAGTTTGTTGACGCGTGGCGCGCACACAATCCCAATCAGGTATTCACGTATCAATTTCCGCGCGAGTTGGGCATTCCTCATGATATAATGGATTCGGCGGACCCATTGGTCAAACCGGAAGTTGTGTATCCGCCCTTGATGAAAATTGTAGAACAAGAAGCATCAATGTTGTAGTGTAGCAAGAGGAGAATAAAGATGAGTAAAAAATCACGTCGCCGCAAGCAGCCGGAAGCACAAACTCCAAGTGATTCGCCGGAAGGGCAAGAGTTGGGCGGGTTGCTCGGCGCAATTTTGGGAGGAGTGGCGCAAGGTGGAATGCCCCAACCCAGCGCACCATCGAATCCGAGACCTGCGACGCCGGGAGATGAAGTTCTGGGTACTCTGGGCGGCATGAATGACGCGCCGATGATGGGACAAGGCGGCGCACCGAGCAGCGGAGCGTCAAGTCAAATGCCTGCGGGCGGCGATCTTGGCGATTTGCTCGGCGGACTCATGGGCGGGGCATCGCAAGGTGGAATGCCCCAAGGCGGCAGCGGTGACCCTTTGAGTGATTTGCTTGGCGGACTCATGGGCGGTGGAGCACAAGGCGGAGTGTCGCAAGGTGGAATCCCGCAAGGCAGAGTGCCGCAACGCAGCAGTTCGGGTGACCCAATGAGTGATTTGCTCGGCGGTCTGCTTGGTGGAATGGGTGGCGGTTCACCGCAAGCGAGTGGACAAAGCGCTGACCCGATGGGCGGGCTGTTGGGCGGTTTGCTTGGTGGAATGATGGGCGGCGGTATGGGCGGTGCATCTCCCCAGATGGGCGCGATGGGCGGCGGTGGTATGAATTCTGTACTTGCGCCTATCGCTGACATCATCTCGGAAAAACTTGGCGTCTCGCGTGAAATTGCGATGGCGGCACTCGCCATCATCGTGCCAATCATTTTGAACAAATTGATGAGCGGGGGACAACAAGGCGGAATGACGCGTCAAGGACTGACCTTTTCGCCGGACGAGCAAAATGAAATGATTCAACAAATCACCGCGCAGACGGGAATGGATGAACAAGCTGCGGCGGCAACAGTGAATCAAACACTCGCCGTGTTGGGTGGACAATAATAAAAAGCATCGCCGCAAAATTTTGCGGCGATGCTTTTTGTACGACAAATTTCAAATTTGTTCTAACACAGCACAATCATCAAATCATTCACGTTCGTATTTGTCGGTCCGGTGATGATTAAATCATTCAACGCCGCGAAAAAATGATACGCGTCATTGTTTTGTAAAAACGCGCGCGCATCCAAACCCATCGCGCGCGCGCGTAACAAAGTGGTGTTGTCTGCAATCGCGCCTGCCGCATCGGTTGGTCCGTCCGTACCATCCGTCCCCGCACTCATCACAACAATTTCGTCATCGCCGTCAATTTCAAGCGCTGCCGCCAGAACCAATTCTTGCGCGCGTCCACCTTTGCCGTTTCCGCGCAGTGTCACCGTTGGCTCACCCCCCCCCAATAAGCACAACGGCACGGCGCGCATGTCACGCTTGGCTCGCTGTCCCAATTGTTTTCCAATTTCGCGCGCCTCCCCTTGCATCTGTGTTGATAGCAACTGCACCTCATATCCCCGCGCCCGCGCCGCGTTCGCTGCGGCATCGCACGCGATTTGATTATCAGCAATAATCAGATTCGTTACGCGCGCAAACATCGCATCGTTCTCTTTCGGTGTTTCGGCAATTTCACCGCGCGTGCCGCGTTCGTAGTGCGCGAGAATCGAGCGCGGAAATGTTGCGCGCAACTGATATTTTTCTACAATCACAAGACAATCCGCGAACGTGGAAGAATCGGGCGCAGTCGGTCCCGAAGCAATCACGTCGAGCGGCGACCCTAACACATCGGAAAGAATCAACGAAACAACGCGCGCGGGCTGCGCGAGCCGCGCAATTTGTCCGCCTTTGACGCGCGAAATGTGTTTGCGTAAGGAATTGATTTCATAAATCGTCGCGCCGCAGCGCAGCAATTCCTTTGTGAACACGCGCAAATCATCGAGCGTTACACTCTCCACCGGCAATTCCATCAATGCCGACGCCCCACCAGAAAACAAACACAACACCAAATCATTTTTTGTTTGTTCTTCCAGCAAGGAAACAAGCGAATGCGTAAAGCGCAATGTATTTTCGTCGGGCAGTGGATGCCCGGCTTGGTACAACAAGATAAATTCGGTCGGCGCAATGTGTCCGTACTTGACGCTGACCGCGCCGAGGTAATCATCCGGCTTGACAATTTCCTCCACCGCCTGTGCCATCGGCGCGCCCGCCTTGCCCGCGCCAATCACCGTCAATTTGCCGCGTTCAAAATCGAAAATCGGCAGCTCGTTCAAGAGCAAACGGTTACCGCGTCGCGCCAACACGCGTTCCACCGCGAGACGCGGGTCTGCCGCGCGTAAAGCCGCTTCGAAAATCGCGCCCGCACCAGCGCGAAGCGTATCGAGATTTGTCATCGCTGTTCAGAAATAAATGTTCGTATGTCAGAGTAATTTGAAACTGACAAATCAAACCAATGAATCCGCGCGTCGCCCGGACGAAACCAATTCGCTTGATGACGAATAAATTTGCGTGTGTTGCTTTTTAATAACGCAATCGCCTCGTCCAAGGAAATTTCACCACGCACATACGCGCCGATTTCACGATAGCCCAAACTCGTCATGCTCGGCAAATCGAACGTATAACCGCGCGCGACCAAACCGCGTACTTCATCCACCAATCCATTTTCAATCATCTTGTCAATCCGCGCATCGACGCGCGCATACAACAACGAACGCGGCAACTGCAAACCAATTTGCACTATCGGATATGGGGGGGGGTGACGGGTTTGGAGCGCGGACATTTTTTCGCCCGTCGCTTCAATCACTTCGAGCGCGCGAATGATGCGGCGCGTATTGTTCGGCAGCATCGTTTGCGCGATGTCCGCGTCGATGATTTGCAGACGCGCGTAAAGTTCAGGCGCGGGAATTTGTTCGAGTTCCGCGCGCCGCGCCATGTTCGGCGCCACACGCGGAATGTTATAACCCTCGACCACTGCGCGCACATACAGCCCCGTTCCGCCGACGAGAAATGGAATTTTACCGCGCGCAAAAATGTCATCAATCGCCGCGTACGCGCGTTTCTGATATTCCGCCAACGTCAATTCCTCATCGGGTTCGACCACATCAATCAAATGATGAGGCACACGTTCTTGTTCCGCGCGCGTCGGCTTTGCTGTCGCAATGTCCATCCCGCGATACATTGTGCGCGAATCGGCAGAAACAATTTCGCCGTTCAAGTGTTCCGCGAGTTTCAGTGCAATGTCCGTCTTGCCGACGGCGGTGGGACCGATGAGGGTGAATAATTTTTGGTTCTTCACATTCGTTCAGAACAAGTTTTTGATTTTTGATTTTCCAATCTCCAACCTCCAACATCCAGCATCCAACTCACATCTGCACCGCGTTCTTTATAATTTCAACGCGAATCAATTTTCCTGTTTTATCCAATTCAATCGCGACAACATCAATCCGCCATGCTTTGTCTTGAAACATTTCGTGTTCGGCAATGAATGCGTCGCCGAGTTGGACGAGTTTCAATTGCTTGCGCGGCGTGAGTGCTTCTTCGGGCGCGCCGTGTGCGCGCGTGCGGCGCGCTTTGACTTCAACAAACGCGATGCCGTCGGAATCTTGCGCGATGAGGTCAATTTCCCCGTAACGCGTTCGTACATTGCGCGCGATGATGCGATAACCATTTTTCTCCAAATGCAGCGCGGCGACACGTTCAGCCGAATCGCCAAAATTTTTCTTGGCGCGCGTAGGTGTACTCATGCGCGAGATTGTAGCACAAGAGAGAGGATAAAGTGACAAGTGACGAGTGATGAGGAGCGCGAAACGCGAAACGCGAAACGCGAAACGCGAAACGCGAAACGTCAAACCTCAAACGTCAATTGGAAAACAGGCGCGTAGGTTTTGCGATGCACGGGGGACGCGCCATGTTCGCGTAGTGCGCGTAAATGTTCGCGTGTGCCGTATCCTTTGTTTTGCGCGAAATGGTAATGGGAAAATTGCGCGTCGAGCTCGCGCATGATGCGGTCACGCGTGACTTTGGCGAGAATGGACGCGGCGGAAATGGAAAGCGCGAGCGCGTCGCCGTGAATGATGCCTTGTTGTGGGAGAGAAACATTTTGGAGAACGAGCGCATCGAGCAGGAGCGCGTCGGGGGGGGGGGATAATTTTTCGAGCGCGCGATACATGGCGAGATGCGATGCGCTTAAGATATTCATTTCATCTATTTCGTCGTGCGATGCTGCGCCAATCGCATATGCGACGGCAATTTCACAAAGCGGCTTGAATAAATTTTCGCGCGCGCGTTCGTTCAATAGTTTGGAATCGTTCGCGCGCACAATCGTTTGAAACAATGCGTGCTGCGTCCATTGTTCCGTATGCTCGATGCGCGGCAGAATCACTGCCGCCGCGACGACAGGACCCGCAAGCGCGCCGCGTCCCGCTTCGTCCAAACCGGCGACGAGGCTATATCCATCGCGCCAAAACGCGCGTTCGTATTCGAGCGAAGGTGAATGTTTTGGCGAACGCATAACAAAAAACCGAGGCGGTGTGCCTCGGTATTGTAGCAGTTTATTCTTCAGATGCTTCGGCGGTCTCGGCGGCTTCGACAACCACTTTTTTGCCGTCCATCCGTTTTTCGCGCAAGCGTGCCGCTTTGCCGGTGCGTCCGCGCAGATAATACAATTGCGCGCGGCGGACATGCGCGTGTGAGATGACTTCAATTTTTTCCAAACGCGGTGAGTGGACAAAAAAGGTGCGTTCGACACCGACGCCATGCGCTCCGATGCGGCGCACGGTGAAATTTTGTTTGATGCCGCCGCCGCGTTTTCGCATCACCACGCCTTGAAAGACTTGAATACGTTCGCGTTCGCCTTCGACGATGCGGACATGCACACGCACGCGGTCACCGGGGCGAATTTCGGGGACATTCTTTTTTAAATTTTCGTTAATGACGGTTTCTACGAGGTTCATGTTCATTTCCTTTCTGGCACGACAATTCGCGAACTCGTTCGCAAAAATTCGTCGTACGGCGCGGGTTCAAGACACAAAAAAATCCCCGCGCACCACGCGGGCTCTATTGCTTTCGCAACAGGGCAAGAATATAGCACAAGGGCTTGTTTCGCGCAAATTTTCGTTTGTTTTTATCTTGATGCAATCGCGAAAACAATTCATGCTAAAATAAGCGCGCGGAGAAACAAGGATGACGACGATTAGCCGTTATCTGGAATAGTTATTTGGTCGAGACGGCATCCGAATTGGTCACAAAAACAATGATCTCGCAGCTTTCGCCCCAAGTTAAAAAAGTGCTGGGCGCGGCGCGTCCAAGCGCGTCGCGCCGTTCGCTCGCGCGTTTCGTCCGCATCTTGCGCGCACAGTTGCCCGAACTGTCCAGGACCTATAGGGTGAAATCGTTGGGAGTGTTTGGGTCATACGCGCGGCGCGAGGAAAAACGACAGAGTGACCTCGACCTCGTTGTCGAGTTTTCGCCGCCGACCTATTTCGATGCGCGTTTCGAAATGGCTGACTCACTCTCCGAATTATTGGGCGTCAAAGTCGAGACCATTCCTCAAGAAAACTTGCCACCGCATATTCGCAAGCGGGTGATGCGCGAGGTGATTTGGTTGCAAAAAGATGGCGTTGTCCTGCCTGTCAAACTCCCGCGCCGCAAAACCGCGTCGAGGAACGCCAAACGCAACGGAGGAAACATGGAACCAAAGCGCGAATATCTCGATTATTTGCAAGACATATTGGACAACATGGCGCGCGTGCGTCGCTTTGTCGAAGGGATGACAATGGAAGAAATGGCGGGAGATGACAAAACGGACTTTGCCGTTCGCTATGCGCTGCAGACCGTTGGCGAAGCGGCGAATCGCATTCCGCGCGAGATTCAAAAAATGTATCCCGATATTCCGTGGAAAGAAATGATTGGTATGCGAAATGCGATGGCGCACGGGTACGACCGCATGATTTATGCGGAAATTTGGAAAGCGATCCACGAGTCCATTCCGCGCGTTCAACCGCGTGTCGCCGAAATGCTCGAGGCGGAAAAGAAACGGCGCGGTATTGATGATGAAACGAAAAAGCAAGAACCCACCGATTAGCGGTGGGTTTTCTTGTAGGAATGAGGAATCCAATGTCTCAGACCCAATACGAAATCCACGACCCCGAAATTCTCGCGCACGCACGCGCAATTATTGACGCGGCGCGCAGTGGTCAAGAAATGCAAGATGCCGTACTCGCAGCGGTGAAACGCAATGAAGAATGGCGCGGAGAACAGTGCATCAATTTGCTCGCGCCCGAAGCGCCGACGAGTCCAACGGTGCGCGCGCTGCTCGCAAGTGAAGTGGGGACGCGCGCGGCGGAAGGACATATCGGCAAAGTGAATCGGTGGTTCGCGGGAACAAAATACATTGACGAGATTGAAGCGCTCTGTGTCGAGTTGTTGAAAAAATGTTTCAATGCAAATTATGCTGACCATCGTCTTGTCGCAAGCATGATTGGAAATCTCGCCGTGTACACTGCGCTCACGCAGCCGGGCGATATTGTGATGACGATAGCGCAGCCGTTCGGCGGACATTCCAGCAATCGCATGGATGGACCGGCGGGCGTGCGCGGTTTGAAAATTGTTGACGTGCCGATGGACCCGGTGGAATTGGAAATTGATGTGGACTTGTTTCGCAAGATGGCGCCGCTTGTGAAACCGAAAGTCGTCGCGCTCGGCGCGAGCATGACACTGTTTCCGTTTCCGCTGCAAGAAATGAGTGAGATTGTTGCCGAGTGGGGCGGAAAAATTTTCTTTGACGGCGCGCATCAACTTGGGCTTGTCGCGGGCGGACAATTTCAAGACCCGTTACGCGAGGGCGCCGACGTAATGACGGGTTCGGCAGGAAAAACTTTTAGTGGTCCCCAGAGTGGCATCATCGTTTGGAATGATTCAATTTTGACCGAACCGTTCACCACCGCGATTTTTCCTGTGTTGGTAGCAACGCATCAAGTGAATCGCGTCGCCGCGCTTGCGGTGGCGGCGGCAGAGATGATTGAATTTGGAAAAATTTACATGGCGCAGATTGTTTCAAACGCGCAAGCATTGGGCGCGGCATTAGAACAACGCGGGATTCGTGTGTTGGGCGCGCACAAAGGTTATACGCGTACGCAGCAAGTGATTGCCGATGTGAAGCCCTTTGGCGGCGGACTCGAAACCGCGTGGACGCTTGCGCGCGCGAATTTGGTGGCAAATAAAAATTTGATTCCCGGGGATACGCCCGCCGATTGGGATACACCGAGCGGTTTGCGAATGGGAACGATTGAAGTGACGCGTTTGGGGATGCGAGAAAAAGAGATGGAACAAATCGCGGAATTTATTGCGCAGGTGCTTGTAGAAAAACGCGCGCCGGAAGATGTGGTAGAAGAGGTGATTGAATTTCGCAGCGCGTATCAAACGCTGTATTACAATTTTGATAATGGGATTCCGCCGCAATAAAAAAGTAGAGACGTTCCATCGGAACGTCTCTACTTTTTCTATGGCTTGACATCTACGGTGACGGAACCGTGAATGCTGTTGCCGTTCGCGCTGCACGAGGCGGTGAGGTCATACGTAGTCTTACTGTTCGGCGTGACGATGCGGATGCCCGGTGCGCCGACATCGTCGTCAAACCCACCGCCGGTGAAACGAATCCTATCCGCGTTGGTGATGGTTCCCCATTCGAGGGCAACAGATTCGCCGGGTTTGATGGTGAGGAGCTGCGCGTCGCTGACGGTGTTTGAGGTGCCGTTGAAAAAGAAGTTGCCAATGTCGCCGGAACAAGCGGGCGGTGCATTCGAGACGGTCACGGTCACTTGACGGGCGATTTGCGCCCCCCCACAAAGCAATCTGAGCTGGTACGTGGTGGTCGCGGCGGGAGAAATGGGAACGCTGCCGGAGGACGCAAGCGGAGCGAACGTTTCAACGAATGGCAGGTCCTCGCCCGACGCAAAAATCATCAGATGCTGCGCGTTGCTTATCCCGTCCCAACGCAAGCTGGCAGACTGTCCGGGTGAAAGCGTGGTTTGTGTTGCGAAAAAGGAACCAATATTGGGAGTTCCCGTACACCATGGAGTCACGGTGACGGTGATAGTCTGCTCTACCGACTTGCCGCTGGCGGTGCAGGTGGCGGTCAGTGTGTAAGGGTTGGTCGCAAGCGGATTAAAAAAGACACCTCCCGCCACCAGGGGGACGTCCTCGTCAAAACCCGGTCCCTTGAAATGCATTTTGTCCGCATTCGTCGGCGTGTTCCAGCTAAAGGCGAGATGTTCATTGGGACGGACGTTTGTGGAGGAGGCGGTAAAGTTGTTGATGACCGGCGTGCCGGAACACGCCCCTGCGGTCGTGACGCTGACAGTGACGGTGACAGAATTGGAGCGTGTGCCGCCGCCGTTGTTGCATGTTGCAGTGAGGGTATAGGTTGTCGTCGAGGTCGGTGACGCGTTGATACTTCCCGGTGCGCCGACGCCTTGATTGCTGAATTGTCCACCGTTCAAGACGGCAATACTCGCATTACTGACCGCGCCCCAATTGAGCGTAACCGATTGCCCGGCGGTGACGGATGCTTTGGATGCCGTGAACGTGAAATTGGCGGGTTGTCCTGAACAACTCGCGGCAGCGGGTAAGGTTGGGGGAATAGTTGTGTTGGTTGCAGTTGCGTTGGCTGCCGCGTTCGGATTGGGCACATTGATAACGACAGTGACGCCTGTTCCAAAGAATGTTCCATTCGCGTTTCGCAAACGCCAGGTGCCTTTGTAATTTCCAAAATTTGCGGGTGCGGTCAATGACGCGGAAATGTCGGCGGTGGCGCCTGCAACAGTCGCGGGAACGGGAACGCTTGCCGCGCCGTTCAATTGCGCGCCGCTGCTAAAGACGAGTTGGTAATTTTGCCAATTACACGTTCCCGTGTTACGCACGCGCCATGTTTTGGTGAACGCCGCGTTGGGTGAAAAATTGGTGTTGTCGGGAATCGTCACATCACTGACGAACGTGGCATTGTCCGTACATGACGCGGACTCGCTGTTTGTGGTTGCCGTAATGCTACTGGTCGCGGTGAGTGTGGGTGTGGTTCCCTCGACGGTGCTCGGGACAAGGGTTGGAGTTTGCGTTGGCGCGCCTGTCGCAGTGACAATCACCGTGATGACAGGATTCGTCGTTGCGGATGCGATGGCAGTTGCGGAAGCGAGTGCCGTTGCAGAGGGAAGCGCGGTGGCAGTCGGTTGGGCTCCCTCGACGGTGCTCGGGACAAGGGTGGGTTGGACGGCTGCCGCTTGCACGGTGACATAGATGCCCGTTTCAGACGTTGTGCCTTGCGCGTTGGTCGCGCGCACAATGAGATTGCGCTGACCTGCGCGGTCAGCAATCCACGTTTGCAAAAGTGAAAACTGTTCTTGTCCTGTCGCGATCGGCGCGGAATCCTGACGGACAGTGACACCATCCACAATTAATTCGACGCGGAGAATGCGCGCAGGGTCGGAGGCAGTAGATTGGACAACGACTTGTTCGCCGACACCGTACACGCTTCCGCTCGGCGGCGAGGAAATGATAACGCTGGGGCGCGACGACTGCGGTTGAACCATGTCGCAAGCCAATGTCACAACTCCGATACCGATGAAAAACGCGCCAATGAATAATTTTCGCAACACGATGTTTCTCCTCAGAATATAACTGTAGGACACATTTGAAATTTGCCGCTTTAAGGATTCACGGTTACCGTGATTGACTTTGCCGAAAAGTTGCCATTCAGCGTGCAAGTTGCGACGAGATTATAGGTGGTGGTCGTTGTTGATGACAAGGTAATTGACCCGGGAGCGGTAACGTTTCCGCCGCCCGTTGGTGCGGGATTATCGAAAATCACCTGGTCGGCATTCGTGACGGCGCCCCAGTTGAACGTGACAGATTGTCCGGCTTGGATTGTTGTTGCAGAGGCAGTAAAGGAACTGATGGTCGGCTGTCCGGAACAAGCGGCACCGCCTCCGCCTGCGACCGTAATCGTGACCTGCCTTACGGCGGTTTGACCGGTAGTCCTGCAGACCGCCACGAGTTCAAAGGTGGTTGTGGTCGTTGGTGAACGGATCACGCTCCCGGAATCAACACCCTGCAAAATCAAGCCGTCCATTTGCACAAAGTCCGCTCCCACTACGCCGCTCCAACTCAAAGTGACCTCCTGTCCTGCAGTGATCGTTGCCGGGTTTCCAAAAAACACGCCAATTTTCGGGTTGACGCAACCGCTGACAGGTTGCAAGGTAGAGGTAGCTGTATTGGCGGGCGCACCACTCACCGTCACCGTGACAGAGTTGGTGCGCGTGCCGCCGCCGTTGTTGCAGGTCGCGGTGAGAGTGTAGGTGGTGGTGGTGTTTGGTGTTGCCGTGATACTGCCCGGTGCGCCAACGCCTTGCTGATTGAATTGTCCGCCGTTCAAGACCGCGATGCTGGCATTGCTGACCGCACCCCAATTCAGCGTAACGGATTGTCCCGCGTTGATGGTGGACGCGGAGGCGGTAATGGTGAAATTGGCAGGTTGACCGGAACACGCGCTCGCGGCAGGCAGGGTTGGCGGAACCGTTGTGCTTGTTGCGGTTGCGTTCGTAGCGGTTGCGTTTGCTACAACGTTTGGCGAAGGAACGTTAATCACAACCGTGAGGGCATTGCCGAAAATTAATCCATTCGCATTTTGCATACGCCACGTCCCTTTATAATTGCCGGATGTAGCGGGGGCGGTCATGGAAACGGAAATGTCGGCGGTGGCGCCCGCGACAGTCGCGGGAATCGGAACGATGGCTGTGTTATTCATTTGCGAACCGCTACTAAAGACGAGTCGGTAATTTTGCCAATTACACGTACCCGTGTTACGCACACGCCATGTTTTGGCGAACGCGGCGTTGGGTGACAAGTTGGTGTTGTCGGGAATCGTCACATCGGCGACGAATGTAGAATTGTCGGTGCACGCGGTAGATTCGATACTCGTGGTAAGCGTTGGCGAAGGTGCGAGGGTATTGGTGGGGGTTGCGGTTGGTGCGCTCGTCGCGGTGACAATCACGGTCACGACAGCATTTGTTGTTGGCGATGGCAAAGCAGTTTGTGTTGAAACATCAGTGGATGGAATTGCGGTGGGCGCATTTGTTGATGCAACGGTCGGCGCGGTGGCGCGTTCTTGCACCATGACATAGATGCCGGTTTCGGCAATTGCGCCTTGTGCGCTCGTCGCGCGGACAATCAAATTACGCTGCCCAACTCTATCGGCAGTCCAAGTTTGGATGAGTGAAAATTGTTGCTGTCCTGTGGCAATCGGGCTAGGAGCTTGATGCACAGTGACCCCATCCACAATCAATTCGACGCGAATAATGCCTGCCGCCTCGGTTGCGGTAGATTGAACCGCCACTTGTTCGCCAACCGTGTACACACTGCCACTCGGTGGCGAAGAAATGACGACGCTTGGGCGCGACGACTGCGGTTGAATCAAATCACACGCGAGCAGTAAAAAACTGAGTGTGAGAGTGCCGAAAATGCCAGCGATTTTTTGTAACATGGAATTCTCCGCGTGTGATTAGGAAGGGGCGACCACGAGGGTCGCCCCAACAGTTTTTATCTCTTGAAGGTAGATGGTTTTGATTTCTTGCACACGATAGGGTTGCACGCCTTGACGAACCATTTGTAGGTTATCCCTGCAGCAAGTGCCGATGTTTTGGCTTGCGAGACTGCCCAATCCCCTTTGTACACAATCTTGTTGGTTGCTTGGTTTTTGACCACCACTTGATATGTGTTGCCGCATACGTCTGTCCAATCCAATTTCACTTTTGGTTTGGCGACAGTAGCATCTTTTGCAGGTTTCAATAAAATCGGCTTGTCTTTACACGCCCACTTGAGGGAGTGACTGCCCACCACGCCGAGGTAACCATCCACAGCAATATGATACGGTGTGCCGCCAACCGCATCGAATGAAACGCAACTCCAGACTTGTCCCGTTTTACAATCGTCGTTGCTCGCAATCGTCGTTAATCCATCCACGCTGCTGCCCGTGTACACACCGAGCAGGGTGTCATAGTCCGTCGTCTGAATCCAGAATGTTACGCCGCCGCTGCTCGCCGGAGTCCATTCGTACCAGACAGATGCTCCGCCTGCGCTCCCGCCGTGATTCGGTTCGCCCGTTTCTTTGTCAGCATAGTGCGTTGAGGTCGAGACCAAGCCCGTTTCGCCGGTGATGCTCGTGGCATTTGCAAAATCATTGTTGGCAGGCGGTGAGAGTTTTGCCACGAACGCGTCGTCATTGTTGCCGGCATCGTGCGCGCGGACGGGACTGCCCCAGGTCGCGGGGCTATTGCCAACTGCATATGCATCGGTCCCATTGACGGCGATCCCTGCCCCATCGTCGTCACCGTCGCCGCCGAGAAAGGTGTGCCATATGCGCGTGCCGTCAATCTTGAATTTGACGACGAGGGCATCCTTCTCGGCTGTGTACGGACGGACGGGATTGCCCCAAGTGGCAGTGGACTCGCCCATTACATAGTTGTCGCCGTCTCCTTGTACGGCAAATCCGTAGGCGTACTCATCGTCACTTCCGCCGGCAAAGGTATTCCATTGCAACGCGCCGTCAATATCCATGAGCGCGACAAAGAAATCCTTATTCGTGCCGGGGTCGTGGGGGTTGAGCGGAGTGCCCCAGGTGGTATCACTGTCGCCTGCCACATAGACGTTGCCATAATCGTCGAACCCGATGCCTTTGGCATAGTCACCGCCCGTTCCTCCGAGAAAGGTATTCCAGTCAATGCTCCCGTCAGGATTTAACCGCACGGCAAAGCCATCGCCTCCTGTCGAGATGGCGCGAATCGGACTTCCCCATGTGGCATCGCTGTAACCCGCCACATAAACAATTTGGTTGACATCTACGGCGATGTCCGAACCATAATCCGTGTCGTCGCCGCCGAGAAAGGTGTGCCATGTCAATGCTCCGGCGGAATCGAGTTTTGCCGCAAACGCATCGTCGTTATTGCCGGGGTCGTGGGCGCGGAGGGGTGTGTCCCAAGTGGTGCGGCTGGTGCCTCTTGCATAGGTGTTTCCGTATGGGTCCACGGCGACACTGCCAATCAGGTCATAATCACTGCCGCCGAGAAAGGTGTGCCACTGCCGTGCGCCGCTCGAATTGAGTTTTGCCACCCAACCATCGTTATCTGCCGTGTAGGCGCGAATCGGCGCGGGTGAGGTACCCCACGTCGCGCCGCTGACACCCCCAATATAGATGTTTCCATCCTCGTCCACCGCAACATCCAGAGCGCGGTCAGAGCCGCTGCCACCGAGAAAGGTGTTCCACACAAGCGCGCCGTTGGCATCCAGTTTGGCAACGAACGCATCACTCAAAGCCGTGTAAGCGCGTAGGGGCGAACCCCATGTCGCCCCACTGGTTCCTGCGACATACACATTCCCACTTGCATCCACTGCAATCCCTTCCCCGTTATCAAAAGAGTCGCCGCCGAGAAAGGTGTTCCATGTGACGGTCGGGTCAATGTAGAGCGGGTGGGACGTGTCGTACGCGCCGACGGAAAAAGCGACGGAGGACGAATGACGAACGACGAACGACGAATCTTGAATTGCGAATTGAACGGGAACATTTATGCGCGTCCCGTTAACCTCTTGCCACGCGATGGGCGCGGATTCAATAAGTTGTCCTGTTTCAAAATTTGTGGTGAGCGAACCGTCTGCGTTTAACGTAGTGGGCGCGTTGTAACGCAAGCGAATCGCGTTCGGATTTGTATTTGGTTCGACGAGATAGGTGCTGCGTAAAATCCCCCCCCCCTTGTCATACGTGAGCGTGATGCCGTCCCAGAGATTTCTGTAGGTGACATGGGAGAATGAAGGGAGCGATGAGTTATTCGTCGTTTGATGCATCGCGTCGCTTTGAGGCATCACCACGTTCGCGCCGACGAATTGGACGCGTAGCGCATACGTTGCGTTCGAGAGGAAAAATTCGCCCGCGCGAAAACCGAGAACGTGTCCTTGTGATGTAAATTGCGCGAGCGTCTCGCGTGCCGCAACGGAATTCGGCTGCGGCGAATGTGCAGAGGTGAACGCGGCGATAATTGCAAGGATGATGATGAAAGGTACAAAGAACGAGAGACGCAAGTAATTCGGACGCAACATGACCGGACTCCTTTGGTTGACGTGTCGTCGAGGGACGCGCGAAGAAAAAAAAGAGGTTGCAAAAAATCGCGCACACCGGGCGCGGGGTTCATGCAATCCCTCTTGAGACTTAAAATGGGCGCGCGCATGGTATCACACATTCACGCGTTTGCGCGTCCCGAGATTTTTCGACGTAACAGAAATACGCGATTGTTTTTATCTGCGCGCAGTGTAGCATCGAATCCACCGCGCGTCTGTCATGTGTGAGACACGCGCGCAATGGCGCGGCACAAAAAAAATCGGAGGTCGTTTTGAGACCTCCGATTTTTTTTGTCGCGTGCTGTTACTTTGTGAATGTGAATGCGGCGGATTTGGTTTTACCGATGCTGTTGATGGCAGTCACGAACCATTTGTAACTGCCTGCCGGTAACACATTCGTCGTCGTCGCTTTCGTCACGCTCACGGTCTTTTTGAACACGGTCTTGTTCGTCACCGCATTTTTCACGACGATTTTGTAACTCGTCGCGCATGTCGCCGCCGTCCATTTGAATTTCACCTTGCCCGTTGTCACCGTTGCGTTGTTCGCGGGTTTCTGGAGAGTTGGCTTGGCAGGTTTCGTCGCGCAGACGGTGCCTGTCGCGGTCGGCGTGAGCGTGGGCGTGTTGGTGAACTCTGGTGTATTCGTGAGCGTGGGTGTATTGGTGTGCGTCGGAGTGTTGGTTGAGGTGTTTGTGTGCGTCGGCGTGTAGGTGGGAGTACTCGTCGCGGTGTTGGTGGGGGTGGCAGTGGGGCAACCCGGACCGCCGTCGGTGATGGTCCAATTGTCGGAAGAGGTCATGTTGTTGCGCGCAGCTGCTCCGGTGCAGTATTGACTATCGCCCCCGTCGAATGTGACATTGCTCTGCAGGGTTTGGGCGTTCCAGCCAATGAGCAGCGCATCGTAATTGGCGGTGGAGAGGGTCACACCCGTTAACATTTCATCCGCAGTCGTCAAGCTCGTGACATTCCACGCGCCGAGGTTTTGGTCGAACGAGTTTGCACTCCAAAACATAAAATTCATGTTGGTCACCTTGGACGTGTCCCACCCGCTGATGTCCCGGTTGAACGCATAAGCGCTGCCGAACATACCGAGCATCGAGGTCACATTGGATGTATTCCAATTGCCGATATCCGCGTTAAAAACGTAGGCATTGGCAAACATGTTTGCCATATCCGTCACGTTCGATGTATCCCAACCGCTGATGTCCTGATTAAACGCATAGCCATACGCAAACATCGCCTGCATGGTAGTGACGCTGCTGGTATCCCAGCTGCCAATGTTTTGGTTAAACGCAAATGCGCCGTTGAATGTCGAAAACATATTGGTCACATTCGACGTATTCCAAGCGCTGATGTCCTGATTGAACACAAAGGCATTAAGGAACGTTTGGGACAAACTCGTCACACCCGAAAGGTCGGGATTGTCGGATGCCTGACCTGCGAGGTTCGCGCAACCACTAAACGCATTTTCCATCGAAGTCCATTTGCCTGTGCCCCATTGTTCGATGGTGAGCAGTTTCAGCTTGTCGCCGCCATTGTTGAAAACGATGCGCGGAAAACCCGTCTTCGATCCTGTGTTGTCCTTGATGCGAACGGTGTAGGTCCCAGCCGCGCCGTACGAGCAGGTGTAATCCCCGGTCTGTGCGGTCGCTTCGTTCGTCCCGTCATTGTTACAATCTACGTTATAGTCGTAACCGCCGCCCTCCGTCGGAATGGTGAACTGGGTGCTTGACGAGGTGCCCGCGTTGTCCGTCTTGGCGGTGATGACGAAATCGTCGGACGGCGCGGCGTTCGGTCGGGCAAATTGTGCGGACGCGTTCGTTTGAGGCAGCGCGTCTGCCAGCGCCGCAGTACTCGACGTGAGTAGGAACAAGATTGCGCCGACGAGCACGCAAGCGACAATGCTCGAAACGCGAAAAAATTTGGGGCGTAACATAATGTATGGCTCCTTTAATTTGGCTTGCAACATCTCGTCGGCTAGGGTGTGCGAAGGGGGGAGATACAAAAACCGCACGTAAAATTTTTTGTGCGGGGCTTGCCAATGAATTTAATTTGACGGCGCGCATGGTAACACAGATTGACGCAATTGCGCGCCCGATTGTTTCGATTTGTGAACGAAAGTGTATCACGACGCGTGCGGCGTGTCTGTCATGTGGGCGACGTACAAAAAAAGTGAGTGCAGTTCGCTGCGCTCACTTTTTTTCATCGCACGCTGGATTAAAATGAATTTTCGTATCGCGTGACTCAACGATTTGTCGATTTTGCTGGGTTGCGAAACGTCCGCCACAACACAATCGCCAACACCAACACCGCGCACCAGCCGATGAATCCCGACAGTCCCCACAACAGCAATGCAAACTCTGATTGTGGAAAAAATGTTGGCACCACGCGTAACAACGCGGCAACATTTCCCAACACCACGAGCCACATCACCAAATCCGGGTCTGCCAACGCGCGTTTGCCACTGAACCCCGGCGCCATTCGCACCGCCATGCCAAAAATCAACAGCGTCAAAAATCCCACCATCAACGCGTGCCGCGCCGCATCTTGCGGAATTGAAATCATTTCATTCACAACGGGCAATGCGCGCAATAAATCCAATAGACTCGCAAGCACGAGCCACGCGAACGCGGAATAAATCAACAGCTCAAAGCGTCCGTACTCGCCGTTATCAGGAAAATTCGCGCGTGACGGTTTTCGCAACGGGTCGTACATGGGCAGCAGTTCGCCCGACGCAGCGCGCTCGGCAAAACGCGATGCGAATTTGTTGCGGCGCGGCGGCGCATCCGAACGCCACCGCAGCAAATCCATTTGCAGTACGAAAAGCAAAATACAAACATTCAAGAGAATGATGCCCACCACCGCGAGCGCGTCGAACACCACTACATTGATAAAACTCGCGCGCAGCACGCGTCCCGTCAAAAGCAGTGCATCGTCAATGATGGCAATCAAGTACGGCGAAACGCGCAGCACAAGACCCAATACAAAAAAAATTGTGAGCGTGCGCCAAATGCCGCGCGGCGGAACAGCGAGTCGAAGAAACAGCGGCAGATTGCGAATCGAAAACACAAACGTCATCGGCAGCGCGACGCCGTACAAAACAAGATTGATAATGAGTTGGTCATAACGCGGCGCGAGAACGTTTTTCACTTGCGATACCGTATTCCACACGCCGAACAAATTGAGCAAAAACGCGAGCGCGAGCGAAATGAACGCGAGCTGCGCCAATGGTTCAACCGAATACGCGGGCGCGTCTTGCGTCAATTCCTTTTCCGCGCGCTCGGTTTGTACGAGCATCGAAACAATCACCACCATTCCGCCCATTTCCAAAATTGCCGAAAGCAAAAACAACGCGCGTAGAAATTCATTTGTCCCGACAATTCCCGCCAACGGTTGAATCACTGTTCGCAGCACGATGCCCGCCACAAGCAAGCCGAACGCGTACGGCATGCGCGCAGTGCCTTTGAGTTTCGTTCCGCGCAGTCGCGGCAAAAAGTACATTCCCATCCCCAACACAAACAGTCCGACCCAGCCAAACAACTGCGCGTGTCCGTGCGCTTGCACCAACGCGCTATACCAAACACCGGGCGTCATGCCCAACGCGAGCGCAGCAACCAGAAACGCGCCGTACCCAAAACCGGCAGTCAGCGCCATACTCAGCGCGGCATAAATAAAAGGTATGTGAATGTGGCGTGACCAGTACATATGTCCCTTTCGTTTTGGTCATTGTCCCGTCCAAAATTAGTACCAAATTTTGACCAAGTAGGACAAATGACAGATGATGCAAAACGCTTGTGGTTGCATAATGCAGTCATCAGTAGTAATTACGAGATGAAAATCTCAAGGAGATGAAACCATGAAAGCAGTAACCAATTTTTTCCGCCCGCACAATGTTGAAGTCCAGGACCCGCCGTTCACCAAATTCATTTTCAGCAATACGGCATTCTCGATTGTGTGGCTCGTCGTTCGTGTGTGGCTCGGCTGGCAATGGGTCAGCGCCTCGTCTCATAAAATCTTTTTGAGTGACAAAGTGACCGGCGACACCCTCTGGGGACAAATCAATCCCGCGTGGATGGTCACCGGCGAAGCTCTCAAAGGATATTGGATGAACGCGTTAAAAGTGGACCCGAAACCCGTCATCTATTTCGATTGGTATCGCAGCTTTATTCAATACCTCGTGGACGTTCACGCCTACACGTGGTTCGCACAACTGATTGCGGTCGGTGAAATGCTCGTCGGCATCGCGCTGATTTTGGGAATCTTTACAGGCATCGCCGCTTTCTTTGGCGCATTCATGAACTGGAACTTTTTGATGGCAGGCACCGCGAGCTCGAATCCATTCTTGTTTGTCCTTGCGCTCCTCTTGGTGCTTGCGTGGAAAAACGCCGGATACATCGGACTCGACCGCTTCTTGCTCCCACTGCTCGGCACACCGTGGAAAGTCGGATACTTGCTCAATCCGGGAGAACGAACGCTCGAACCGCAGCCGGTCAGAGCATAACCAAAAAACAAGTAATCAAGACCCCGCGTCAACGCCGCCGCCCCATGCAACGGTTGCGCTCGCAGAGTCAAAATCAAAATCACGTCACAACTGAATACGCTCGAAAAAAATTCCAAGCACCGACTTGGAATTTTTTTTTACGCTTGGGGATTCAACTCGCGATGAAATTTCAACGCGCCCAAATGCTGAAAACTTCCGCCGCGCACGATGCCGTTTTCATACATCGGAAAAAATTGTTCACTGTCGCGCAATTGCTTTAAGGTTTGCGACATGCCGAGCGTACCAATTTCGCGCGTGCGCGTCACATGGTCGAGGTCGAGAATTTCTGTGAGAATCATTTCGTTATCGCCTGCAACTTGCAGCACGCGTCCATCGGGGTCAACGAGCGTGGATTTTCCCCCCCCCCACGGACCAACGCCATTGACGCCCACAAAATAACATTGGTTGAAAATGGCATTCGCCTGACTCAACACCAATTCCAGCGGACGGTCAGAGGTTGGCGTCATCGTCGGCTGCAAAATCACTTCTGCGCCGAGCCACGCGAGCGAACGCGCGACTTCAGGGAACCATAAATCATAACAAATGCAAAGCCCAACGCGCCCAACGTCGGGAATGTCAAAGACGCAAAATTCATTCCCCGCGCGCGTTCCACTTTCGTATGGATACCACGGAAACATCTTGCGATATTTCGCGACAATGTTTCCTTCGGGCGAAATGACGAGCGCGGTGTTATACAACGCGTCGCCGTCCAATTCGTACATCGAACCCGGCACAATCCATTTTTTCACGCGCCGCGCAATTTCACACAGTTGTTCCGTGAGCGGTCCGGGAATTGGCTGTGCGTTCTTGCGCCACGTGTCCGATTTCTCCGTCGCGACAAATTGCACCAACCCCGGTACCACAAGCTCGTGATACAGAATCAGCTGTGTCCACGGAAAACTGCGCGCGATTTGCGCCGCAACGTCGCCCATTTTTTTTACCGTCGCTTCCGCGTCCCACGGCACGACGGACATTTGCACTCCTGCAATTCCGAGTAATCGAGACATTCTATGCTCCGTGTAAATCGCGTTTTACAAAACGCGTAGGTTTGATTTTGGACCTGTGTTCCCTTGCTCTGGCGAGCGGTGTCGGGCGTTTACGGTGGTTTCAATTCAGAGCAAGTACGAGTCCCATGACGGTGGCGAGTGTGTTAATCACCATGTGGAGGGCTGCCGAACGTTTCCACGTGCTACGCTGGGCGACAACCCCGCAGATTACTCCAAAGGCGACCAATGCCAGAAACCTTCCGAGAGATGCATCCACCAACACATGTTTTAGCGAAAAAAGGACTGCTGTCAGACCAATCGCCAAGGGCACAGGAAGAATGCGAATCAGGCGAACCTGAACCACACCGCGCCAAAGGTATTCCTCTGCGATTGGCACGCACAGACCATTTACCAGAATGAGTGCCGCCACCTTCAAGAGAGGAGCTTGCGCCGCCAACCATACAGTCGAGTTTCGAAAAGGACTGACAATCATTGGCAGCTCGATACTTGACCAGAGGAACCGGTCCACCATGGATAAGAAATAAACGCCCAACGACAATGCCAATACCCAAAATGTGAAATCCCAGCGGGTCAAGCCCTCACGCAACGACTGCCCGACCTCCGCCAACTCTTGTCGCCAGTTGACGTGCATAAACAAACCTAATCCGACGGTCAAGAGGAAATAGACCAGCAACAAAACGAGCATGTCGTTGACCACCAAAGTTCCAATGGTGGGGAACCAAAACAGAACATAGTGTCGGAAGAAATATTCTCCACCGATAACCAGCCCGACGACAGCCAAAGCCACACTCAGGTTACGTAATGCGGCAAGTTTAGACAGGGACAAGCTCATGGTCATGAATCTATCGCTTTTGGATTTGGAACCCAATTACACAAGTCAGGGACGGAGCGCGCGTTTTCATCTCGCGACTGCTCGAAAGTTTTGTTCATTAGCTGTGACGACAATTAAAGTGAGAGCGCGATTCTACCAAATCCATAGGGCGCATGCAACAGACGCGCCTTGTCTCAAAATTTTTTGTTTGACACGTCCGGCAATTCCCGTACAATCTTTTTTGTAAATCCCTCGCACGTAATTCGTTTGAACACAATTCCAATGGAGGAATCGTTATGGCAACCCGCACGAAAAAAGCAAGCAAGCCCATCAAAAAAATGACAACCAAGAAAATGACCGCTCGCCGCGTCGCACCCAAACGCGCCGCATCGAAAAATGGCGCGACGAAAAAAGCCGCCGCGCCGCGTGCAACACATCAAGCGCCGCGCATCACATATTCGAATCTCGTTCTCACCGAACAAGACCACGGCATTTACGATGCCGCCGTCGGACATGCGCGCGAAGACCTTGGCACCCATTACAAAAATATCATCAACGGCGTTCAGGTAGACGCGAGCAATGGCGCGGAACAATCCCACACTAGTCCTGCCGACACTCGGCTCGTCGTCAGTTATTTTCCCAAAGCGACAAAAGAAGATACGCTCGACGCGATTCGCGCCGCGCGTCTCGCCACAAATGAATGGGGGCGCGCGTCGTATCAAGAACGCATCGCGGTGATGCGCAAAGCCGCAGACCTCATGGTCGAACGCGGTTGGAAAGGCGCCGCGCTCATGGCGTACGAAGTCGGCAAATCGCGCGCGGAAGGCGTTGCCGAAGTGTACGAAGCCGCAGAAATTATTCGCTACAACTGTGATGCGATTGAACGCGCCAACGGTTTCCAATACGATTTGGTTTCGCCCGGCAAAGGGCAGCGCACGCGCAGCGTTCTCTTGCCGTACGGTGTCTTTGGCGTCATCTCGCCGTGGAATTTTCCGATTGCGTTATTGACGGGCATGACCTCTTGCTCGCTCATCGGCGGCAACACCGTCGTCGCCAAGCCCGCGTCGGAATCGCCGGTGAGCGCGTATTTTTTGTGGGAATGTCTGCGCGATGCAGGATTGCCTGCCGGCGCATTCAATCTCGTCGTCGGTCCCGGTTCCCAAGTTGGCGAAACGATTCGTTCGAGTGAATCGGTGGACGGGATCGCGTTCACGGGTTCGTACGATGTCGGCATGCATCTGTATAAAAATTTCGCGACGACGTATCCGAAACCGGTCATTGCAGAATTGGGTGGCAAGAATCCCGTCATCATTACCGAAAATGCCGACCTCGACCTCGCGGCAGAAGGCGTCGCACGCGGCGCATTCGGTTTCAGCGGACAAAAATGTTCGGCAACGTCGCGCGTATACATTGACAAACGCGTCAAGGGCGATTTCCTCGAGCGGCTCGTAGATTTCACTTCCAAAAAAATCACTGTCGGTTATCCCACCGAACGCGCGTCGTTTACGGGACCCGTAATGAATGAGGGCGCGGTCGAGACGTGGCAGCAAGCGGTGCAAGACACGGAACGCGCGGGCGGACGCGTTCTCATCGGCGGCAATCGCATCATGGAGGGCGAATTCGCGCACGGCTATTATGTGCAGCCGACCATCGTGGACAATCTCACGCCCGACCACCGTGTTTTTCATGAAGAATTGTTTGTCCCGTTCCTCGCGGTCCAAGAAACGGAATCGCTCGAAGAAGCGCTGCGTATGGCGAATGATGTGCAATTCGGTTTGACCGCAGGCGTGTACTCAAAGGACGAACGCGAAGTCCAATACTTTTACGACAACATTCAAGCGGGGGTCACGTACTCGAATCGCCGCGCGGGCGCGACAACCGGCGCATGGCCCCAAAACAATACGTTCGGCGGCTGGAAGGGCAGTGGTTCCACCGGACACAACGCGTTTGGTCCGCACTATCTCCAACATTTCATGCGCGAACAATCGCGGTGGATTGTGGAAGAATAAAAGGAGGCACTCATGCGTTTGCCAAAAAATCTTGGGCTGCTGCTGCTCGGCGTCTATTTGATTCTCATCGGCATTTTGCCCTTTGTGCCGGGTCTGGCGCAGTTGTCGCAATTGGTTCCGCTCGTCGCGCTCATCGCAGGCATCCTGATTCTGCTCGGGCGATAAATTCGAAACCCGCCGCATCTTTTGCGGCGGGTTTCTTTTTGTTCTGAATTAGAACGGATTTTCTAATTCGTGCTATACTCGCCCGCACGGAGGAACAAGCGATGCAGCATTTTCTCTATGTCTTGCGCGTGACGCGTTTGGAACAACTCACGCAGGGACCGACGGAACACGAAGAAGAAATTATTTCCGAACACGTGGACTATTTGATGAACCTCGCGGAACGCGGCACGATGCTTTTGTTTGGACGCACAACGGAAAACGACGAACGCACCTTTGGCATCGCGCTGTTTCAGGTCGAATCGGAACCAGACGCGCATACAATTATGGCGAATGACCCCGCTGTAAAACATGGTGTCATGCATGCGACGCTCCATCCGTATCGCATCAAATTTATGAAAGGCGCACAATAAGACGTGTCACTTGGCTTCTCTAAAGCCATCAGTAGACTGAACAGGAATTGAGCAGTTTTTGGTATTGTTCGCGCGTGCGTGCTTGTCTATACTCCACGCAAGCTACATTCCGTAGCAACTCATCTCACATAAAGGAGCAAACCAAATGTCTCTCGAACAAAATCTTGCAACAGTCCGTGCCGTCTATGATGGGTTCAATACCGGAGACGTGCCTCTGCTACTCAGTCTTATCACGGACGACTTTGAGTTACAAGATATAGCGCTCGGAATGTCATGGCACGGCAGACAAGGTTGGGGTGAATGGTTGCAGAACTGGGCGACCTCGATGCCGGACGCCAAGGTGCATCTCGATACAATCATCGCACAGGGCGATGTGGTGGTGACAGAACACACCGGTCGTGGGACGCAAACCGGTCCTTTGAACACGCCTGCGGGGGCGATACCGCCCCCGGGCAAAATGACTCAACTCCGGTTTGCTGAAATTTTTGAAATGCGCGATGGCAAAATCAAGACGCTGCGCGCGTATTGGGATACGGCAACGCTGATGCGACAGCTCGGTTTGCCGTAAAGCACAAGTGCTCGCGTTCGACAAAAACAATCGTTATTCTGAGTTCAATCAAAAGGAGGAAAAAATCATGCGACGCAAATCGTCACTCAGAATCAAAAATGGAATGGGCATGCTCATTCTCGCGGTGTGGCTCATCTTTTCGGGACTGACCACGTTCGTACCCGCCGTGCGGGGGCTGTCCGAATTTTTTCCCATCATGGCGCTCGCCGCAGGAATTTTGATTTTGATGGATCGTTGAATGTAATGCGCACCCCAGAAAAAATGCGTCCTCACACAGGACGCATTTTTTTATGCCAGAGTAAAAATCAATTTGCGTTCGGTCATCGGCTCGCGCAATAATGCTTCATTGATTGCTCTCACCAAGCGCGGACCCCCGTACACCAGCCCTGTAAAAATTTGAATCAATGTCGCGCCCGCGCGCAATTTTTCGAGCCCGCTATTTGCGTCGCTGATGCCGCCAACGCCGATGATGGGAAATTCGCCGCGCGTAGTTTCGCAAATGTGGTGAATGATTTGTGTTGCGCGTGCGCGCAGTGGTTCGCCGCTCATACCGCCGCCAAAATTTTTCGCGTACTCGGGAACGCCTTCGCGCGAAATTGTCGTATTCGTCGCGATGATGCCGTCAAAATTCACATCGCGCGCCGCGTCCACAATTCCATCAATTTCATCGAATGACAAATCGGGCGCGATTTTTACGAGAACGGGTACGCGCGGCGATAACGCATCGCGCGCATCGGCAATTTCTTTCAACAACGGTTCAATCAATTCGCGCGTTTGCAGCGCGCGTAAATTGTGCGTGTTCGGACTGCTCACATTGATTGCGACATAATCCGCGCGCGAACCAACCGCGCGCAAGAGTTCCACATAATCGTTCGCCGCGTTCTCGATTGGTGTATCTTTGCCTTTGCCAATGTTGATGCCAACACGCGCATCCACACGCAGCAACTTTAATTTATCAACGCCCTCATTTGGAAAGCCCATGCGATTCACAAGCGCGTGTGCTTCGGGCACGCGCCACACGCGCGGTTTTTCATTTCCAATTTGGGGCAGACGCGTCACTGTGCCGATTTCGATGTGTCCAAAGCCCAATGCCGCGAGTCCGCGCACCGCAATTCCATTTTTATCGTACCCTGCGGCAAGCCCTACTGGATTTTTGAATTGCAAACCAAACGCGTTCACACGCAAACGTGTATCGTCCACACAAAACATCGCGCGCAGCATTTCGCGCGTCGGCGCGACATCGCCGCCCCATTTCAACAGCGCGAGGGTGAGATGATGCGCCGTTTCAGGGTCGAGGCGAAAGAGGAGGGGACGGAGGGATTCGTACATGATTGGAGATTGGGTGATTGGATGATTATATTTCGGCGAGAAATTTTTTCACCGCGTCGTATTGTGCTTGCGTAATCGCGTTCGACGCGCGCCAGATGTCCAACAAATCGGGAAGCGTTGTAACCGCGTGGAGTATGTATCCCGCGCGAGCGAGCAATTCCTTTGCGCCTTGTCCTCTATCAATCAACACCACAATCTCGCGCACATTCAATCCCGCGCTTGTCAATTTTTCAATCGCCTCGAATTTTGTTTCGCCCGTCGTCGTCAAATCATCCAATACCACAACCGTTTCGCCCGCGCTGTATTCGCCTTCAATCGCGGCTTTTGTGCCGTACTCTTTGACCTCGCGGCGCGGGTAGAGCAATGGCTTGTCCAATTCCATCGAAACCGCCGTCGCAATTGGCAATGCCGCGTACGGAATCCCCGCGATGCGGTCAAATTGCAACTCGCGCAACACATTCGCATACGCGCGCGCAACGCGTTTGAGAATTTGCGGATACGAAACGAGGCGGCGGAGGTCGAGATAAATCGGCGAAATTTTTCCTGATTTCAAAGGGAATTCGCCGAAACGGATGCAGTGCGATTGCAACAAGTCATCGGCAAGATGAGCGTCCGTTGCATCAAATTGTGCTTCTCGTTTCTCGTTTATTTCATCGCGCAATTTCATTGCCGCGTCGCGGGGATTCGCTGCCGCCGCAATCGAGCGAGACGCGTTAATGAGCAAGCCCATGCCATCGTCGCGCAAACCCGCGCGCAACGTCGCTTCCAAATCGCCACCCTGCGCGCCGATGCCGGGAACGAGAAACCACATTTCGCGCGCAATCTCGCGCACACGCGCGATTCGCGTGGAATCGGTGGCGCCGACGACGAGTCCGATGTTGTTGCGCGTATTCCACGTTTGCGCGCGCCGCGCGACGATTTCAAACAGCGCGCCGTCGTTCGTTTCTAACGCTTGAAATTCGTCCGCGCCCGCGTTCGAGGTTTTGCACAAGACAAATGCGCCGCGTTCCGCGTTTTCAAAAAATGGCTGCAGTCCATCACTGCCGAGATACGGACTGACCGTAATTGCCGACGCGCCGAATGTTTCAAACGCGGCGCGTGCGTAGGCAATGCTCGTATCCGCAATGTCACCGCGTTTGGCGTCGAGAATGACGAGAATGTTTTGCGGCACGCGCGCTATCACATCGCGCAGCGCGTTCATTCCCTCGCCGCCAAACACTTCAAAAAACGCGCTGTTGATTTTGAACGCTGCAGCAAATTCGTGCGTTGCTTCCATCACGCGCAAACATTGTTCGCGCGCGTCACTCGCATTTTCCGCGCGCGGGTCGAGTCCGACGCATAGCAATGAATTTACCTCGCGCACACGACTTTCGAGTCGTTCAAAAAAACTTGGCACAGCTTTCTCGTTTCTCGTTTCTCGGCGTTATCAAGTGGAAATCACTTGCGAACGCCTCCTGCGCTATCCGAATTTTCATCCTTCATCCCTTATCCTTCATCCTTTACTCACGCTTTCCCCAACACCATCGCCAACAGCGCCATTCTCACATACATTCCATATTCCACTTGGCGAAAGTACGCGGCGCGCGGGTCACTGTCAACGGCTTCACTGATTTCGCCGACGCGCGGTAACGGGTGCATGAGGACCATGTTTTGTTTTGCGCGCGCCATAATTTCGGGCGTAATGACGTACGAATTTTTTACCGATTCGTATTCGTCCAATTTCGCAAAGCGTTCTTTTTGCACGCGTGTCACATACAACACATCGGTTTCACTCAACACATCATCGAGCGAGGTCGTTTCAAATTGTGAAATGTTGTGCGCGTTCAATTCGTCAATCAATTCGCGCGGCATTTGCAAAAGTTCGGGCGAGACATAATTCAATTTCACGTTGTACATTGAAAGCAACCGCGCGAGCGAATGAACAGTACGTCCATATTTCAAATCGCCGAGCATCGTCACCGTTGCGCCGTCAATTTTGCCGCGCTCTTCGAGAATCGTAAAGAGGTCGAGTAACGCTTGCGTCGGATGTTCGCCAATGCCGTCGCCTGCGTTGATGATGGGTTTGCGCGCGTATTTTGCTGCCAACGCCGCCGCGCCCGTTTCGGGATGACGCAGCACAATTACATCTGCGTATGCTTCGAGTGTACGAATCGTGTCGGGCAGTGATTCGCCTTTGGCAACCGACGAGTATTTCACCTCGTTGATAGGAATGATACTGCCGCCGAGCCGTTGAATCGCGGCGATGAATGACGACGAGGTGCGCGTGGACGGTTCGTAAAAAAGGACCGCGAGGACTTTGCCTTTGAGTAAATCGAACGAGCCGACGCGTTGTACCATCATTCGCATTTCATCAGCGACCGCGAAAATATGTTCGAGGTCGTCGTGCGAAAATTGTTTGACGGAAAGGATGGACTGATTGAATAACGGTCCGTCGCGTTTTTCGCCGAACGGCAATTGCATCGCGCGTCCGTTGCGTCCGTTTGTTTGGGTCAAGAGGGTTGGGGTCATTTCTTTGCCTCCATTTTGGAAACGCGAATCTACGCGAATCAAAAACGCGAATTGACGCGAAAAAACAAAAAAAGATTTCGTGAAGATTCGGAAAGATTCGTGTAGATTCGCGTTTTATTTTTTGGGGCGAACGTTGCGCCCACTGCCGGGTTTTGCCAAAACACAATCGTTCTCAAAAACTGTCTCGCCGCGCAGCACAACGTGTCTGACCTTGCCGCGCATGACGCGTCCTTCAAACGGCGTCCATTTCGCGCGGGTGAACATGTTCGCGCCGCGCGCAATCCATTCCGCATCCACGTCCACTTCAATCCATGTTTCATTTTGAACGGGAACGTTAAAAATTTTGCGCGGGTTCTCATAACACCGCGCAATCACATCATCGAGCGTGATGATTCCTTCACGCTCGAGTTCGAGATACAACGCGAGCGCGGTTTCGAGTCCGGGATAACCGGGCGGCGGATTCGGCGAATTCTGCGAATTCGATGATTCTTTTTCAAATAACGTGTGCGGCGCGTGGTCGGTGGCGAAACAATCAATAATGTCGAGATTCGCGCGCAGCGCTTCCACATCCGAGCGAGTGGCAATCATCGGGCGCACTTGGCATTTCCCCGCGCCAATTTTTCCGCAATCGTCGAGTGTAAGAAAAAGATGATGCGGCGCCACTTCGCACGTGACGCGTACGCCTTTTTCTTTTGCTGCGCGAATCAATTCGATTTCATCCTTGCGGCTCACATGACAGATGTGAACGGGATGGTCATAGAGTTGTGCGACGAAAAGCGCGGCGGCAATCGTGCGTCCTTCGGCATGACAGAGAATGGGCACGTCTTTGGGAAATGTACTGAAATGAGAAACCAGAGACTGGAGACTGTCGAGCCGAAGTGGTCCGAATGTCTGGTCGAGATACATTTTCAAGCCGCTGCATTGTGCGGCGAGTGACGCAGCAATTTCGGCATTGTCCGCGCCTGCGCCGAAATGGGTACCGTAATCACACACTGCTTTTTCGGACGCGGCGCGTTGTTTTGCGGAGAGCGTTTGTGCGTCGGTGATGGGCGGTGTGTTGTTGGGCATGTCGAGCACGACAGTAAAGCCACCAGCAAGCGCGGCGCATGTTCCGCTGTGCCAATCTTCTTTGTGTGTCGCGCCCGGGTCGCGCAAGTGAACGTGAGGGTCAATGAGACCGGGTAATTTGATAATCATAGAGATGAGAGATTAGAGATTGGGTGATTGGGTGATTCGGTGATTGTGCGAGAAACGAGAAACGAGACTGGTTCATGGTTTGCGAGACGCGATTCGCGAAACGCAAAAAAAAACGAGTCAATGAAAAATCATTGGCTCGTTTGAGAATGGGAATGATATTGAATTGCAAAAAAATAGCGCACTCGCCGACGCAGGAGCGTCGCGTTGCGCGCTGGTTGCATATCTTGCAGTGCGTAATTCATAGTGCTTGCAAACTTTGGAGCGATTATAGAGAAAATGTTTGAGGTGTCAAATTTTTTATTGTGACGGCGGTTGCACCACAGGCAGCGTTGCCACGTCAACACTCGCGTTGATATATTCCGCCGCAACCCAACCTTCTTTGCCAATACTCGGCACTGTCACCTTGAGCCACACGCTATCACTCAGGCGTCCCGTAATGACCACTTGCGTATCTTGCTGCAAGCGGTCCACAATTTCAAAACTCGTTGCAGGTCCTTCACGTAAATTGAGAATGGTGACGTTGACGGTGCCGGTGGCTTGTTGATTTTTCGGCGCAGAGGTCGGCACATTCGGCACAGGCGTTCGTTCCGCCAAAAGAATGTCCGGTGTTTCATTCACCAACGCGCTCAAGGTTGGTGTTGCGTTTTGACGTGACAAGAGGGATGGATTTTGCAACACGAACATGATGCCAAAACCGACGACGATGGCAACCACGATGCCGAGACAACCGATGACCGATGGTGAAACAAAACCTTCGGGCAAAATCGCAAGTGGGGAGCGCGGCGCTTTAATTTCCGGCGCTTGCCGCGCCAATTGTTCAAAATCGAAACGACTCGGTAGCGGGTCTTGCGCCTTTTTTTCAAAATCAATCAGCAATGGCGCCGCGCTTCCGCTATACACTTGTACGCCGTGCCAATCTTGGACATTGCCCTGTGCGTCAATCGAACCGACTTGGCGTCCGTAACGGTCAATCACATCGCCGCGCGCGTTGATGCTGCCGACTTGCTCACGCTGATTGTTAAACACAAAACCATCGCGATTGATATGTCCGATTTTTTTGTTGTGTTTGTCGCGTAATGTCCCGTCATCGTCTTGATAACCGACGAGCAGATTTTCGCGGTCACGGATAGTGGTGCTCATACGCGAATAGTATAGCACAATCGAAAAAGCCAAGTAGGTGTAGAATTGAGCGCAACAATAAAACGGATATGAAATTCTGTTTGGTTCAATAGGGGGAAAAGCAATGAACAAGTCTGTTAGCGCGACGGAAGCAAAGAAAAAATTTTCAGAATTGCCGAGTCGAGTGATTGCTCAACGGCAGCGCATCACAATCGAGAGACATGGTAAGCCGGTCGTTGTACTTGTCAGCATCGCAGATTTGGAGCGTCTTGAAGGACTGGAAAAACGGCAATCACTACCCGCGTCCGCCTGATGCCCAAATGCTTGAGGTGAACATCTATCGCGTGCGCGTCGGACCCTATCGTATTTCGTACGAGATTGATGATAAACAGAGACGCGTGCGCGTGTTTTTGTTGGAAGAGGTGGGAGAGAGCGAGTAACGGTGTGTTATAATTTGGGGAGAGTGGGAGACATCCAATCATGCAAAGTGTAATTCATGTTGAACAAGAAGCTGTGCCTCTCGTGCGTTCAAGCATTGAGATGAAACGCCGCGCGCTAGAGTTCAATCTGCGACGTTATCAGCAAGACCTCGCTGCGTTTGAAGCCACACACAAAATGAAATCGGAAACATTTGCCGCGAAATTTCAGCAAGGCGAGTTGGGTGATGATGCGGTGTGGTTCGAATGGGAATTTGCTCTGGATGCCTACCGCGCAACTAAACATCAGTTAGAACTTTTGGAGCGAATTCAATTTTGAGCATCGAAGAATATTTGGCGGCGCTGGACGCAAACATTTCGGAAATGGATGCGATAATCACGGCGCAAACTATCGAGCATAGTATTGATACAAATGTGAATCTCGGCTTTGTGCGCGGGCACATTACTTTTGTGGATGGGTCCCGCTTGGAGTTTACTGAACAACTTCCGACGGAACGGCGCAAATTTCGGATTCAATATATGGATTCTCAAAATGAATTGTTAGCGCGCTGGGATTCGGCACCACATTTCAAAAATCTCGCTACGTTTCCATTTCATAAACATACTCCACAGGGTGTTGAAGCGCACGAGGCAGTAACGGTGCTGGAAGTTTTGAGCGAAATTTCGAGGAACTTGAAGACATAAAAACGGCGAGGTGTCTTGCGAACACAGTTCGCTACAACACCGCGCCGTTTCCATCTCCGCATTTCTATCTGCGATTCGTAACTAGCAATATCCGATTCGCTTACACTTCCCGATACTCACCCTCCACCGTATCTTCCGGTTTGGTGCTTCCGCTTGCGCCGTTGTCGCCGCCCGTACCGCCGTCACCGCCGAAACCACCGGCGCCAGGAGGTGGTGTGCCCGCACCTGCGTAAGCAGACTCGCCGAGTTTCATCAACGCTTGTTGAAGCTCATCCACTTTGCGTTTGATGGGTTCGACTTCGCGTCCCTTCATCACATCGCGCAGCGCGTTCACTTTTCCTTCCACGTCCATGCGCGCTTCGGCAGGAACTTTGTCAGCCATGTCATGCAAAAGTTTTTCCGCTTGATACACTGCCGCGTCCGCGTTGTTGCGGACTTCGACTTCTTCTTTACGTTTCACGTCGTCCGCCGCGTATTGTTCCGCTTGCTTGACCATCTTTTCGACTTCTTCTTTGCTCAAACCCGAAGACGCCGTGATGGTAATGTGCTGCGCGCGATTCGTCGCTTTGTCTGTCGCGCTCACATTCAAAATACCGTTCGCATCAATGTCGAACGACACTTCGATTTGCGGAACACCCCGCGGCGCGGGCGGAATACCGTCCAGGACGAATTTGCCGAGCGTTTTGTTGTCCGCTGCCATCGGGCGTTCGCCTTGCAGCACATGCACTTCCACTTGCGATTGCGCGTCCGATGCCGTCGAGAAAATTTGCGATTTCTTTGTCGGAATCGTCGTGTTGCGTTCGATGAGCGGAGTCATCACGCCGCCGAGTGTTTCGATACCGAGGGTCAACGGCGTCACGTCGAGCAGCAACACATCTTTTACTTCGCCGCCCAGCACACCGCCTTGAATCGCCGCGCCGAGCGCAACAACTTCGTCGGGGTTGATGGACTTGTCGAGGTCTTTGCCAAAGAACGTTTGCACGGTGCGCTGCACGAGCGGCATACGCGTTTGCCCACCGACCATCACCACTTCGTTCACGGAACCGGTGTCGAGTTTCGCATCGGCGAGCGCGGCGCGCATGGGCGGAATCGTTTTTTCCACGAGGTCGCCCGTCAGCGCTTCCAATTTTGCGCGCGTCAATTTCATCACGAGATGTTTCGGACCCGATTGGTCTGCCGTGATGAACGGCAAATTGATTTCGGTTTCCATCGCGGATGACAATTCTTTTTTCGCGCGTTCTGCCGCTTCTTTCAAACGCTGGAGCGCGAGACGGTCCGCGCGCAAATCAATGCCTTCTTGCTTTTTGAATTCGTCGCAAAGCCAATTGATGATGCGTTGGTCGAAATCATCACCACCGAGGAACGTGTCGCCGTTGGTGGATTTCACTTCGGTCACGCCTTCGCCCAATTCCAAAATGGAAATGTCGTACGTGCCGCCGCCCAAGTCATACACCGCGATTTTTTCGTTGCCCTTTTTCTCGATGCCATACGCGAGCGCTGACGCGGTGGGTTCGTTGATGATGCGTTTTACTTCGAGACCCGCGATGCGTCCCGCGTCTTTCGTCGCTTGACGCTGCGAGTCATTGAAATATGCGGGCACTGTGATGACCGCTTCGGCCACTTTTTCGCCGAGATACGCTTCCGCGTCCGCTTTGATTTTTTGCAAAATCATCGCGGAAATTTCGGGCGGTGAATATTGTTTGCCTCCCATTTCGACCCACGCGTCGCCATTCGCCGCGCGGACGATTTTGTAGGGCACAATCTTTTTTGTTTTTTCGGTTTCAGGATCTTCAAACTTGCGACCCATCAAACGTTTAATTGAATAAATTGTATTTTCAGGATTCGTCACGGCTTGGCGTTTTGCCACATCGCCTACGAGCCGCTCCCCACTTTTTGAAATTGCCACGACGGACGGAATCAAGTGTCCGCCTTCTGCGCTCGGAATCACCGTTGCATCGCCGCCTTCCATGACTGCGACGACGCTGTTGGTTGTACCGAGGTCAATACCGATAATTTTTGCCATGAGAATTTTTCTCCTTTGTGCTTTGCATACAAGTAGTATGTAGCAAGTAGTAGGTAGTATGGCGACTGTGTTTGTCGCAACCTGCTACTTGCTACCTGCTACCTATTCCCCTTTTGCCACCTTTACGCGCGTCGGTCGCAGTACGCGGTCTTGCAACATGTAACCGCGTTGAAGTTCATCCAAAATTTGTCCTTCGCTCGCGCCTTCCGCTGGTTCGTAAAACATTGCCTCGTGAAAATTCGGGTCAAAACTTTTGCCTTGTACATCAATTGGCGTTACGCCTTCTTGTTCCAAAATTTGCAACAGTTGGCGTTCCACCGCGCGCATGCCTTCGACCCACGGTTCTTTATCAAATTGCGCGGGAATGGTTTTGAATCCCGCGCCGAAACTATCCATCACATCCAACAAACGTTTCAGCAAACGTTGATTCGCGTACTGGGCGTACTCGGCTTTGTCTTTTTCGGCGCGGCGTTTGTAATTTTGAAATTCCGCGGTCATCCGCAAATACTTGTCCAAATACTCTTCGGACTTTTTTTTCTCTTCCGCCAGCTGCGTTTCCAGTTCGTTTGTATTTTTCAGTTGTTCTTCAAATTCTTTATCAAATCCGTTTCCTTGTCCCATTCCGCCTCCGTGTCATTTACGATGTGTTACAAATAAATGTTACTCGCGCGTGAAAAAACTTACCGTTTGGAAGTTGGAAGTTGGAAATTGGATGTTGGATTCTAACTTCCAACTTCCAACTTCTAACGTCCACTATAAAATCGCCCCATCAAATCATCCAGCATCTGCGAAACATATTTCACTGCGCTCACCGCGCGCGGGTAGGGCATTCGCAATGGACCAATCACGCCGACGACGCCGCTCGCTTCGCCTTCGATGCCGTAACGCGCCATCACGAGCGAGTAATCGTTAAATTCTTCGCGTCCGCCTTCACTGCCAATTACCACTTGGACGCCGTGCGCGGGCGCGAGTCCGTTCATCATCTCTTCCAATAACGTGCGCTGTTCCAACACTTCCAAGAGCTGCTGCATTTTGTCAACGACGATAAATTCGGGTTGACGCAAAATATCGAGCAAGCCATCGCGATAAATTTCGCGTGAAGTGCGATGGTCCATTTGCTCGATGATTTGTTGAATGCGCTGTGCGACGCTTAACGCAAAACTATTTAGCCCGCGCGTTTGCTCTTTGATTTCTTTGGCGGTGCGCCCGATATATTTTTCGTTCAGATGATTCGCGATGCGGCGCAGTTCGTCTTGGTCGAGCAGGTCGGTGGAATACAACATTTGTTGTTTGACCGTTCCCGCTTGCAGGACCAAAACCATCATCGCCACCGTTTCACTGATGGCAATTAGTTCAACGTGCTTGAAGCGCGTTTGGTACGCCGAGGGCGCCGTGACGAGCGCCGCCATTTTCGACGTATGCGCCAAAACCGCCGCCGAGAGCCGCATCCATTGTTCCACGTCGAGCGTGACTTGATGAAACTGGTGACGAATCATTTGCTGCTCGTCGGTCGTCAGTTCCATATTGTCCATCAACGTTTCGACGAAATAGCGATAGCCCTTTTCCGTTGGCACGCGCCCCGCCGAAGTGTGCGGATGGGTGAGAAAGCCCTCTTCCTCCAGTGCGGCGAGTTCATTGCGAATCGTCGCCGAGCTCACGCCCAAATCCATCTTGGCAAGCGTTTCCGAGCCGACGGGCAGTGCTTTGCTCACATATTCTTTTATCAGGAGCGCCAGCAACATCTGGCGTCGTTCGGTCATCCGCATACGATTTCTCGGAATAGCACAAAACAAGCGGTTGTTTCACCGCTTGTTGAAACTTGTTTTATGCTTAAAAATAGACAAATAATAAAATGTCAAGCAGTTTAGCACTCAATAATCAAGAGTGCTAGGAATATAGCACAGAAAAGTCGCCAAGTCAATAGGTTTTTCACATTAAAATTTTGTATAATGCTTGCCGCTATGCTGCCGCGTCTTGCCCCAATCCTTCCACCTGTCCCCGTGCTCGTCGCTTTGTCCGCCCTCTTGAGCGGGCAAACACTATCTGCACATTCGTCTGATGCGGAATGGATTGAGCTGGCAGCCAACGCCCGCCAACACCGCGTCGCAGCTCTGCTGTATTGGCAATTGAATAGGGCAGGCATCCCCCACAATGAGCGCGTGTCGGGTGAATTGGCGCGTGCGCATACCCAACAGGTGCGCCAATACCTGAAGCGCAAGGAAGCGTTTCAAAAAATTCAATCTGCCTTGCACTATGCGGAAATTCCAGCCGTATGGCTCAAAGGTTTCGCGCTCGCACACAGCGTCTATCCGAATCCGTTTGTGCGCTCGATGCGCGACCTTGATGTGCTCGTTCCCTTCGCGCAACGCGAACGCGCGCTCGCACTCGTACAAACGCTCGGTTATCCATTGGCTTTACCCGCGCACACTACCGCGACGCAAGAAATGTGGCATCATTATCATTTGCGCGGCGAGGTTGCCGTGGAATTGCACTATGCGTTGATTGGGCTGCGCTCAAAAATTTTGCCCGCGTCGCAACTCGAATGGTTCTGGGCGCAAACGCGCGTCATTCACTATGGCGAGATGGAATTTAGCGCGTTCACTCCCGAAGCCGAATTGTTGTATCTCTGCGCGCACGCGATTTTGCAACATGGCGAAACGGAATTTCTCTTGCAGCGGTATCTCGACCTGCATCTGCTCATTGAAAAAAATCCCGCGCTCGATTGGCAATTGATTTTGGGACGCGCGACTGAACTGCGTTGGACGTTTGCAGTGGAACGCGCGCTCGAAATCACGCGCGCGTATTTTGGCACAACACTGCCGGAAAATTTTTTAGAGGAATTGCAAACGCGCCGCCGCGCGGATGAGGACGCGAAAAACGCACTCTTGATTCTGCCGGACGCAACGCGGCTCGAAGCGACGCGCAGTTTTATGCACAGCATGAGTCGTTCTGAAAAATGGAAATGGGTTTCGAGTTCATTGTTTCCAACACCCGCGTACATGCGTTGGCGTTACAAAATTCGCGCGGGATGGCAGATTCCCTTTTACTATTTTTATCGCTGGTTCGTCATCGCGCGGGATGTGCTGCAAACTATGTTAAAATGCCTGAAATAAAAAATTCACGCGCGCACCGCGCGTTTGTCGAGGAGCCAACGTGGACGGCGAATTCGAGACATTTGAACCACTTTACACACAGAATTTAGCAGTTGCGGACAAACCCAAGCAGACTTGGGAAACTCCAACTCTGCGAATTGCCAAGACTGAAGACACTGCCTCCGGCGGCTTGTCTTCATTTCTTGAGAATACAAACTATTATCCCAATACGATTTCTGTCTCGTAGAACAATTTCCTTGCCAATTCATCCGAGTAACGGCTGTGCCATTCTCTTATACCGCGTTCGGTTTGACGATCTCCTCTGAACTTGAACTTCCTGAATTGCTCGCACATGACGCCGTGTGTGATGTGACGATTCAATTTGGCAATGTCCCCGAAAATTTAGATTCACCGACCGGACGCGGTGTCTTGTACGAAATCACCCCCGACGAATTTTTACTCAAAGTTGCCGACACCGCGCGCTATCTCGTCACGCACGGTGATTCCATCGTGATTGAACGCGTGCCACACGCGCCGGACAATCAAGTGCGGTTGTATTTGCTCGGCTCTGCGTTCGGCGCGCTCTTGCATCAACGCGGCGCATTGCCGATTCACGGCAGCGCGATTGAAACGCCGCATGGCGCGGTGATTTTTTCGGGAGTGTCGGGGCGCGGCAAATCTACGCTCGCGTGGGAATTTCAGCGGCGCGGCTATCGCCATTTGTGCGATGATGTGTCCGTCGTTGGATTCGATGACCGGGGCAAACCGATTGTCTATCCCGCGTATCCGCAAATGAGTTTGTGGGCGGACGTATTGGACAAACAAAAATACGCGCGCGCTGATCTCCGTCCCGTTCATTCCGAACTGCAAAAATACGCGCTCTCCACGCGCGAATCGTTTCACTCGACGCCCGTGCCGTTGTTTGCTGTGTACGTTCTCCATTCTGTCAACACAGACACGCTGGAAATCACCCCGCTGAAAGGTCTGGACAAATTACAGATTCTCACCGCCAACACGTATCGTCCGCGTTTCATGGTGGCGATGGGCAAACGCGCGCAGCATTTTCAATTGGCGACGAGCGCGGGACAATTCATTCGCACGCGCCGCGTTGTGCGTCCGGTGACGCCATTTCGTTTGCAAGAACTTGCGGATTTGATTGAAAAGGATTGGGCGACATGAGCGAAATCGTTTGGCTCGCGTCGTATCCCAAATCGGGCAATACGTGGCTGCGCGTTTTCCTCGCTAATTACTTGAACAATGGCGAAAAACCTGCCCAAATCAACGAGTTGAATGTGGGACACATCGCGAGCGCGCGCAATTCCTTTGAAGAACTCGTAGGCGTCGAATCGTCGGACCTTACGCCAACTCAAATTGAAAATTGTCGCCCGATGGTCTATTGCCTCTTTGCAGAAGCAAATCCCGAAACACTTTTCTTGAAAGTGCATGACGCGTTTCTCAACACCTCCGCAGGCGAGCCGATGTTTCCTGCCGCTGTAACGCGCGGCATCGTGTATCTCATTCGCCATCCGTGCGATGTTGCCATTTCGTACGCACATCACAATTCACATTCTATTGACCGCGCGATTGAATGGATGAATGATGAGCGCCATACGTTGGCAGGACGACAAGATGGTGTGAATGTGCAATTGGAACAAAAATTATTGACGTGGAGCAAGCACGCGCGCAGTTGGCTCGGTTCGGGATTGAATTGTCATGTTGTGCGTTACGAAGACATGCTCGCGCAGCCGTATAAAACCTTTGGCGCAGTGGTAAAATTTGTGGGACTCGATTATGACACCATGCGTTTGCAGCGCGCGTTGGAATTTTCGCGCTTTGAAGAATTACAACAGCAAGAACAACGCGGCAATTTCAACGAACGCCCGCCGCGTGCGCCAAATTTTTTTCGTCAAGGCAAAGCAGGTGCGTGGCGCGAAACCTTGTCCGTTGAACAAGTTGCGCGCATCGTTGACGCGCACCGCGACGTGATGCAGCAATTCGGTTATCTCGATGACAAAGGAAATGTAGTATGACTCTCGATACCACACTCGTTCGCAATCCTTCGCTCACTACCGCCGAACTTGACGGTGAAGTGGTCATGTTGAGTTTGGAAACAAATCGCTATTACGGGCTGAATTCTGTCGGTACACGCATTTGGGAACTCCTTGCGCAACCCATGACTCTTGCCGCCGTGTGTGATATTTTAATGAACGAGTATGATGTCACGCGCGAACAGTGCGAACAAGAAACCCTCGCCGTCGCACAAAAACTAGTAGACGAAAAATTAGTTCACGTTTCCGCATGAGCGCAATTTTTGGCATTTGGCAAAAAAACAACGCGCCGGTTGCTCCCGCGCTCGACGCGTTGGAAAACGCGCTGTGCGAATGGCAATGCGATACGCGCGCAACATGGTTCGATTCGCAAACCGGCATGGGCGCGCGTTTGTTGTACACCACGCCTGAATCGCATCACGAACACATCCCGTTCACTCATTCCGAATTTCCTCACCTCGTTCTTGTCGCCGACGCGTGGCTCGACAATCGCGCGGAATTGTGCGACGCGTTTCAAATTCCACACACCGAACGCGCGCATGTCTGTGACAGCGAATTGATTTTGCGCGCGTACGTGAAATGGGGCGACGCGTGCGCGGACAAACTGCGCGGCGATTTCGCATTCGCTTTGTGGGATGCGCCGCGCGAACGTTGGTACTGCGCGCGCGATTTCATGGGCTGCAAGCCCTTTTTTTATTTTGATTCTCCGCGGCTCTTTTGTTTTGCATCCGATGTGCGCGGTGTGCTGGCTTGTCCCGATGTGCCACAAACGTTGGACGCAGGAATGCTGGCGACCTTTCTCGTCGAAGCCACCACGCGCGCGGAAAAGTGGCACACGTTTTATCAAAACATTTTCAAAATTCCCCCCGCACATTTTCTCGTCATCACGCATAGTGGCGCGCAGCTCACGCGCTATTGGTTTCCTCAAAACGCGCCCGCAATCAAATTGTCCTCCCACGACGCGTACGCGGAACAAACGCGCTCCTTATTGGAACGCGCCGTTGCCGACGCGACGCGCACGACATACCGCGTCGGCGCGCATCTGAGCGGCGGACTCGATTCCACCACTGTCGCGATTCTCGCGGCGCGCCAAGTGCAAACGCGCGGCGAAATTTTGAAGGGCTATTCGTGGTCCCCCCCCCCGCATGTGCAAAACATTGCGGACGACGGCGATGAACGCGCGTTTATCGAAATGGTCTGCGCGCAAGAAAACATTACCCCGCGTTATCTCGAATACACGCTCGACGATGCACTGAAAATTTATGCGCGCGATTTCACGCGCATTCCGCGCGAAATGGCGTTGCGCGAAGAACAACTTCAAGACCAAGCCGCGCAAGAAAACGTGCGCGTGATGCTTTCGGGATGGGGGGGCGATGAATTGATTTCGTACAGTGGACGCGGCTATTTGCCGGATTTGCTGCGGCGCGGCGAGTGGGGAGCATTGCGCGCGGAAATGTCAAAGCGGATTCCGAAAACATTGCGCGGCGTGCAGCGTGCGCGCGCGTATAGCAGTTTGGTACGCCGCCAAATGCTTTGGTTTCTCTTGCCCGATTTCATTTGGGCGATTCATTCACCGTACGGTGGACGACGCTTGAACACAAAATACATTCGCCCCGAATTTTTTCGTCAGCAGCGCGCGACGATTGAATCTTTGCGTGACCGGCTGCCGCGCGATTTTCCCAGTGTGCGCGTGACGCAGACTGCGCGGCTTGAACATGGACATTTGTCGCGGCGCATGGAGAGTTGGGCAACACACGGCGCAAAACGCGGCATCGTCTATCGCTATCCCTTGTTGACGCGGGAAATTGTTGAATACGCGTTGGGTTTGCCGCCTGATTTATTTTATGACGCGGGTTCTGCGCGCGCCGTCTTTCGAAACGGCACACGCGGCATTTTGCCTGAAGCGATACGCGCGACGCGCTCCAAAGCGGAACCGTCCGCCATCAGCGTTGTGGGCGAGATTGCTATGCAAGCCGCGTACGCGTTGTATGAACAGACACGTCCGCGTTTTTCCAATCATCCTGCAACTGCCTACATTCATGTTGCCGCGGTGGTCGCGGAAATGGATGCGCACCGATTGGATTGGCGCCGTTCGAGTTCGATTGTGAACGCGCTGGCGTGTTTCTATTTGAATCTTCCGCAAAGCTCTCTGTAGTTTGGAAACTATCGCGAACAAATGAAAAAATGCAAGACTTGTGTTCCATTCGATTTTGAAACAGATGGCGACCTTTCGATGGCGTGACCCTGCGTATCTCGCGGAAGCGGTCTGCTGGCTCGCGTTGGCGCGCGTGCTTTTGCTCGCGCTCCCATTCAACAGCATCGCCGCGCGTTTGGGAAAAATTCATCAGCAATCGCCCGAGACGTTGGACAATGCAATTCAACGCGGACAAGCGCGACATATCGGTTATGCCGTGACCAAGATGAGTCGCTACGTGCCGTGGGACAGCGCGTGTCTCGCACAGGCGCTCGCTGCCAAGTGTATGCTCGGCACGCGCCATTTACCCAGCACACTCTATCTCGGTGTTGCGTACGACGAAAATAAAAAAATGCTCGCGCACGCGTGGCTGCGTTGTGGTGACGTATTCGTAACCGGTGCGCCGCAGCACAAACGTTTTACCGTCGTTGCTACATTTGCTTCAAAATTTTGATAGTGATTGTGATATAATAGCTCAAATTGCTTGCAAGGCATTCCGGCTTGCGCTGCACGCAATTTGGGGATCTGTTGCGTGAGGTGGGGTCACGCTCCTCAAGTACGGCAAACAGTTTATTTTCACTCAAAGGAGTTGTTTATGCCTACTCAACCCGGTTCTGTCCCCTGGCAGGAAAATGCAGAGGAAAAAGATTCTGTGATGGAATTCGCTCCCCTTTTAATCTCCGCCAAGCAGGTGTGGGAAACGCCCGAGCTCAAGATGATGGCGATGGAAGGAACAGAAAGCGGACCGTTTTTCGCGATTGCAGAATATACAACGCCGGTCCCCGCGCGTCCTCTGACGTCCTAGTTCATTTGCTAGACCTGACCACCTTGTGTGCGAGTGTTTGAACGGATTCTGTTGCGACGTGATGTATCAAAACATCGCGTCGCATTTTTCGCACGCGCATATCGAGGAGAATTTTCGAGATGGATTCTCAAATTCCAACCCAAACCAACAACGATGCACCGGAAAGCACAAAGCAAGAATGGCAATCGCCTGAACTGAAGCAGATTGGAATGGAAGATACAGAGAGTGGTGCTTTTATTTCCGTTTTCGAAACCGGACTCTGTTGCATCCCATCATAAAATGCAATGGGATTGACCAAATTTGTGAGATGGAGCATTTTCAACGTGGAAACCCAACTTCCAGACCAAACCAGTGACGACTTGCAAGAAAATACAAAACTGGGATGGCAAACGCCGCAGCTCGCTACGATTGAATTGGACGAGACAGAGAGCGGTCTATTGCCTTCCATCTGTGAAATTTCGTGTTTCTATCCAGCCGCATCGTGATGATTTGAAAACTCTGGCAAAATGTTCTTGATGAAACATCATATGAGGTGCTCAGCTATGGAAATCCAACTTGCATCCCAAACCAACGCGGATGTGGTCGAGAATCAAAAGCAAGAGTGGCAAACGCCGCAGCTCACGCAAATCGAAATGGACTCTACCGACAGTGGTGCTTTCGTTTGTACTGATGAAGGGCTGTGCATCTGCAATCCTTCGTCATAAAGATACCAAATTGGGTGTGGTGCAGAAACGCGCACACCCGAGAATTTCCAGATAGAGGTTGGCAAATTGGAAACCACATCCCCATCCCAGACTAACGCCGCGGCGGTGGATAGCGTCAAACAGGAATGGCAAACGCCGCAGCTCATGCACATCGAATTGGAAGAGACGGAATCAGGTGTTGTGCCGAACGCCTTTGTCGAGGGATTTTGCGATTGTCTGGTGTCTTGAGTGCCGTGTGTACAACACCTCTTTAACCACCTTGACAACCGGTAAGGGGCTTGACTTGACTTGGCGTGTCAACTGAATCCGCAAACCTCCAAATTTTGTGGGACAAGGCACGCGCGCAACTAAAACATCCGCGCGACCCTCGCTTAACCCAGCTTGCGCTGACATACTACGAACAAGCCCTCGCGCTCGCTCCAAACAATCTCGCCCTCCTTTTGGATTACGCCGACGCGTTAGCGCGTCTAGGGCAACAACAGCAAGCCCTCACACAATACGAACGCGCACTCGCGCTCGAGCCCTATTCCCTCAAGGCACACTGGGGACTGACGATTCATCAAATTCCTCATCATTACAATTCCCCACAAGAAATTAAAGCGAGTCGCGCGGAATACACCAAACACCTCACACAATTGGTCGAGCAACTCGATTTATCCTCTCCCGAAAAAATCGCTCAAGCCGCTGATGCTCTCAGCTCTCAGCTCCCATTCTATCTCGCGCATCAAGCGCAAAACGACGCGTCGCTGCAGCGCGTATACGGCGAGATGCTCTATCGCGTTCTTAGCGCGCGCTATCCCGAATTTGCTTCACCCCCCCCTCGCGCGTCACGCGCGGCGAATGAACCATTGCGCGTCGGCATCGTCGCCGATGAATTTTGCAACCATTCCGTTTGGAAAGTGATTCTCAAAGGTTGGGTCACGCAGTTGAACCGTGAACGTTTCGCGCTGTACGGTTACGCGACGAATGAACGCGCGGACGCGGAGACGGACATCGCGCGCACCCATTGCGTCAAATTTGTTCAAGGCAAATTCAAAATTCACGAATGGGCGGAACAAATTCGCGCCGACCGATTGCACGTTTTAATTTTTTCCGCGACGGGGATGGCAAGAATGGTTTCCCTTTTGGCGGCGCTGCGGCTTGCGCCCGTGCAGTCTGTTGCCACTGGACACTCGTTGACGAGTGGTCTGCCGAGCATTGATTATTGTTTGAGCGGTGAAGCGATTGAAACACCGCGCGCCGACGCGTACTATACCGAACAACTCGTGCGCTTGCCGAATCTTGGAATCTATTATCAAGAGAATAAAATCGAAACATCCGCGCGTGACCGCGCATCCTTTGGCTTGCGCGAAAATGCCGCCGTCTATTTCGTTCCCCATTCATTGTGGAAACTCTTGCCGCAGTACGATTTCATCTATCCCGAAATTGCGCGCGGCGTTGGCGATTGTCAATTTGTGTATATGCAAAACAGGCAAGCCGCGTCGCTCACGCGTCAATTTGAGAAACGCATTGGTGAGGCATTCAAGCGCGTGGGCTTAACTCCGCGCGAACATGTTGTCATGCAGCCGCGTTTGAATTTGGCGGATTTTCAATCGCTCCAACAACACGCGGATATGTACATGGACAGTTTGGGCTATGGTGGCATGACGAGTGCGCTCGAAGCGCTTGCATTTGATTTGCCCATCGTCACGCGGCGCGGCGATTATTATCGCAATAATTTTTGTGCGGCGTTGTTGACTCGTATCAGCGTGACGGATACGATTGCCGAAACGGTGGAAGAATTTGTCGCGCACGCGATTCGTTTGGGTAACGATACTGCGTGGCGCGCGCAAGTGCGCGACAATATCGCGGCGCAAAAACATTTAGCGTACTGTGACCGCGCGGCAATTGAGGGCTTGGAAAATTTTTTAGAGAGGGCGGCGCGCGGAGACTCAGGGTAGCCCATCTGTGATGGAATCGAGTGTTCCATCGCAGATTTTTTTTGCGTTATAATCTTTTTTGATGAATGAATCAACGCGCGCACGTTATCTGCGCCAAATTATTTTTTCCAACATCGGCGAAGCGGGTCAAGAAAAATTGCTCGCCGCGCGCGTGTTGGTTGTTGGCGTCGGCGCAACGGGTTCGGTGATTGCGTCAACGCTTGCGCGCAGCGGCATCGGCTATTTGAAAATTGCTGACCGCGATTTTGTAGAACTGAATAATTTGCAGCGACAGGTGTTGTACGATGAAGACGATGTAAATTCGCGCACACCGAAAGCGATTGCTGCCGCGCAAAAATTGCGACGAATCAATTCGTCACTACGGATTGTGCCGTGTGTAGTGGATGTGCATGCAGAGAATATCGAGGAAATGATTGGCGATGTGGATTTGGTGTTGGATGGGACAGATAATTTTGAAACGCGCTATCTCATCAACGACGCGTGTGTGAAACACAACAAAGCGTGGATTTACGGCGGCGCGGTTTCAAGTTATGGCGCGAGTATGACCATTGTGCCGAACGTGTCCGCATGTTTTCGTTGTGTGTTTCTCCACGCACCGCCGCCCGGCACGTTGCCCACATGCGACACGGCTGGCGTGATTGCACCGATTGTGAATGTTGTCGGTTCGCTCGTTTCCTCCGAAGCGCTCAAATTCTTTGTTGGCAGCGGCGAACGCAATCGCGGACTCATCAACATTGATTTGTGGGAAAATACGTTTGACGTTCTCGAAATCGAACGTCGCACGGATTGTCCGTGTTGCCGGCAACACAAATTCGATTTTCTCGACGACGCGCACGACGGCGCTGCATTTCTGTGCGGACGCAACGCGATTCAAATTCGCCCCGGAAAAAAATCCGCGCTCAATTTAGCACACCTCGCTGCGCGCCTCGCCCCACTCGGGCGCGTCACACAAAACGAGTATCTCGTACAATTCGCGCTCGACGATTTTGACATTACTATCTTCCCCGACGCGCGCGCGATTATCAAAGGTACAGAAGATGCAAGTGTCGCGCGGAGTGTGTACGCAAAATATGTTGGAGTATAAAAAACTGTGCCGCACAGAAAATTGTGCGGCACAGTTTTTTTATTTTGCTTTGACCTCAAATTTCCACCAGCGCGACCAAATGCTGCACCCCAAATCGTTACACGATTGCACATGCCAGAAATATGTTTTGCCGCGCGTCAATTGCGGCGTCACGAACTCGGACAGGGTTACGCTTGTGTCGGCAATCACGGCACCGTTTCGATTGTCTTGACGCAGCTCGATGTTATAGTTCGTTGTGTCGGCAGTATCATTCCAATTCAGCGTTTGAATTTGTTTGGCAACCATCGCGTTGTTTGGCGGCGCTGTGAGTTTTGGCGGAATCGGTTCTGCAAAATTACCCTTTAGAACGAACGCATCATTGGCACCCCTGTGCGGATGGAGTGGTACCCCGCCCCAGCCTCCACCGAGACTGCCGAGCATCAGAGTGTTGTTTGCTTTGTCAGTCGCAATTCCTGCGGCGGATGCATCCTTGTCGATTCCGCTGATGCCCAAACTCTCCTGATATGTCCCACCCGCCGAGAATTTGAACGCTTTCAAGAAAGTGATGCTGCAGGGTGCCGGTCCACATGGGGTATTGTCGCCTGCCAGGTATTCGTCTTTCCAAGCTTGCAGCACATGCGGTGTGCCGTTTTGGTCAGTAGCTACGTGTTGACCGCCTACCCCATTTGTTCCAACAACTTGAACGCCGCCAAAGGTATGCCACTGGTAGGCGCCGGCGTTTTCTAGTTTGAGCAAAGCAGTATCAAAGTAGCTGCTGCTAAAGTACGTGCCGTGGGATGCAATAGGCGTTTGATTGTTATCACCAAGCCAGTTGTTCCAACTTGCGCCCGTGACAAAAATATTGCCCTTTTTGTCAGTGGCGAGATTGCCTGCATAGTCCTCGTCCAGACCACCATAAAACGTGTGCCAGCGATACGCACCGTCATTCTTTAATGCCAGCACAACAAAATCCGACGCGCCATCTCCGGTGTAGGCGTGGAGTGGCGTTGTGGCGCCCTGCCCCAACCAATTGGAACTGCTGTTTCCGGCTACAAAAATGCCATTGCCTTTGCCAATCGCAATGCCGGTCGCGTCTGATGGACCGTAAAAGGTATGCCACTGATATTTGCCCTGACTGTCCAATTTGAGAACGGTTATATCGCTCCCGTTGCTGTGCGCTTGCAACGGCGCAATGCCGCCATCTCCCTTCCATGTTGAAGCGCTATTCCCCGTCGCGAAAACGTTTCGTTCTTTGTCTATGGCAATTCCACTTGCGGCAAAGGGATAAAACGTGTGCCATTGATACGCGCCTTGATTATTCAGTTTCAAGACGAATCCGCCTCCGGCTTTGTGGAGTGGTTTGATGCCGCCATCCCCCTGCCACTTTAGCTCACTGGACCCCGTAACGTACACATTGCCGACGGCATCCAGCGCAATTGCCGCCGCCGTGTCAGAATCCACACTGCCGTAAAATGTATGCCATTGATACGCACCGTTACGGTCAAGCTTGAAAACAAAGATGTCGGTGGAACCGCTGTAAGGATGCAAGGGCGCGGCATCTCCTTCTCCTTGCCATGTTGCGTCACCCGTCCCCGCGACATAGATGTTGCCGTCCGCATCGGTGGCAATCCCCGCGCCGTTTTCTTGATTGGGCGAGCCATAGTAGGTTTGCCACAACTCTGTCGGAGTACCATTTTCAGGATTCATTGCCAAAGCAAGAGTTGGATTCATGCCGCTTCCCATTGTTGCGCCCAAAAGGAACATCACGCAAACCGTTAGGAAATTTTTGAACTTCACATTTTCCTCCTTGCAACCAAACAATCCGAGACGGACACATTCTCGCTCGGATTCCTCTTTATAACACCACACCATACAGTTGGCGTTTCGGCTCTGTACCAATCCCGTCGCGTAGGGCGCTTGACCCGCGTCGCAAACCGCCGATAATTGCACATATCCCAATGCCACTCGTAAAACCTTCCGTCCCCGCAAACTCGCTCAGCGCGCTTAACGGAATCATCATCAATTGCTTTAACTGCCCGCGCCTCGTCGCGTACCGCGAGGCGGTTGCGCGCGAGAAAAAACGAATGTATCGCGGCGAAGAATACTGGGGCAGACCGGTTCCCGGTTGGGGCGATGAAAACGCGCGTGTGTATATCGTCGGACTTGCGCCTGCCGCGCATGGCGGCAATCGCACAGGGCGCGTGTTCACGGGCGACAGTTCGGGGGATTTTTTATTTGGCGCGTTGTATCGCGCGGGATTTGCGAATCAACCGACTTCTATCGCGCGCAACGATGGTTTGCAATTGCGCGATGCGTATATCGGCGCGGCGGCACGCTGCGCGCCGCCCGACAACAAACCACTCCCGCAGGAATTTGCGAATTGTTTTCCGTACCTGGCGCGCGAGTTTGAATTGTTAAAAAACGCGCGCGTCTTGATTGGACTGGGCGCAATTGGATTCAACGCGATTTTGAAATTGCTTGTCGCGCACGGCATCACCCTACCGAAACCAATTCCCAAATTCGGTCACAACGCCCTGTACAAAATCGGAAACTATTCCATCATCGCCACCTATCATCCGAGCCGCCAAAACACCAATACGGGAAAATTGACGGTGAAAATGTTTGACGCTGTGTTTGAAAACGCAAAACGCGCACTGGCAGATGGCAGATAGCAAAAGGCGTATCGCCAATCGCGTATCGTGAAACGTCAATCAAAAATCAAAAATCAAAAATCAAAAATCAAAAATCAAAAATCAAAAATCAAAAATCACCTAATCACCCAATCACCCAAATAATCACCTGACTGATTACTGTCCGCTCCATCTTTCCTTCTCTCTCATGAATTCTGTCCGCGCGCTCGCTCGTCAACTGTTTCGTTTTGTCGTTGTCTGGATTCTCGATGGCATTTCGCTGCTACTTACTGCTGCGCTGCTGCCGGGCGTTTCGTTTGACGGCACACGCGACGTATTGGTGATAGCAACCTCCGCCGCGTTTTTGCTCGGCGTCGTCAATTTTCTCATTCGCCCGTTGATTCTTTTGCTTGCGCTGCCGTTCGGATTCATTGCTATTTTTGTCATTGGATTTTTTCTGAACGCGCTCGGTTTGGTAATTACGTCGAATCTCGTGCCGGGTTTTCGCGTGGATGGCGTGTTCGATGCGTTCTTGGGCAGTTTGCTGCTCGCGTTCTTTAACACGCTCTTGACGAGTGTGATTGCGGTGGACGACGACGATTCGTTTTATCAAAACCTTGCGGAACGTTTGGCGAAACGCGCGAGTTTTTTCCCGAACGATGACGAAACGCAAGGCATCATCATGCTCGAAATTGATGGGCTGTCCTACCATCACATACAAAAAGCAATTGCCGAAGGTTGGATGCCGACACTCAAGCGGATGATGGACGAAGAGGGTTATGTGTTGTCGTGTTTTGATTGCGGGCTGCCGTCGCAAACGTCCGCGTGTCAAGCGGGCATTATGTTTGGGGACAATTTCGATATTCCGGCATTTCGTTGGTACGATAAAGATTTGGGGCGGCTGATTGTTTCGGGGCATGACGCGCCGTTAATCAACTCGCGTTACGCGAAAGGATTGGGGTTGATGCGCGATGGTTCGTCGGTGAACAACATGATGAACGGCGATGCGCGCGTTTCCGTGTTGACGCTTGCGGATTTGTTCAATGCGTCCGGCGAACAACAGCGCCGCCGCGCGCAAGATTTCTACCTGCTTTTTTTGAACCCCTATTTTTTTCTGCGAACGCTCGTGCTGTATTTCGGCGATGTGTTCCGCGAAGTGTACGAAGGCGCGCGCCAGCAAATCAAAAAAGAAGGTCCGCGTTTGAATCGGCTCGCGCATTTTTATCCGTTCATTCGCGCGGCGACAACGGTTTTGATGCGCGATGTGTCCGCGTCATTGACCATTCTCGATATTGTGCGCGGCACACCCGCGCTGTACGCGACGTGGCCCGGTTATGATGAAGTTGCCCATCATTCAGGACCTTGGACACACGACGCGTTTCATACCTTGACGCAATACGATTTTGTCATTCGCCGCGTGCGCGACGCGATTGAACACAAAGCGCCGCGTCCGTACGAGCTTATCATTTTGTCCGACCACGGACAATCGTATGGTTGGACATTCAAGCAGCGTTACGGCTCTTCGCTCAAAGAATTTATCGAACAAAATTTGCCGCACGGTACAAATGTGACGCAAACGGCAGGTGGCGATGATGGAATGATTTCGGTCAGCGCCATGGCGTCCGAACTCGACAACATGCAGCTGCAAAATATGGGCGGACGCATCGGCAAGCGCGTCATCCGCAATGCGAAACGCGCCGTGAATCGCGGAATGCGCGAAAGTGAATCGATTGCTCCCGCACCGCCCGGTGCTGATTCGCAAGTGATTGTGTGCGGCAGTGGCAATCTTGCACAAGTATATTTCACTTTTGGGTCGCGCCGCCTCGCGCTGAATGAATTGAACGACGCGTATCCACAGCTCGTTGACAAATTGGTGCAGCACGAAGGCATCGGCATTGTGATGGCGTACAGTGAAAATGATGAAGCGTTGGTCTTTGGCAAAAAAGGCGCGCGCAATCTCAACACCAACGCGGTCACGGGCGATGACCCGTTGACCATGTACGGCGATGCAAATTTACGCGCGGCGCAATTGAGACGGCTCGCAGCATTTCCACACAACGGCGACCTCACCATCATCAGCACTTTTTATCCTGACGGTACGGTTGCGGCAATGGAAGAACTCGTCGGCAATCACGGTGGAATCGGCGGCGAACAAACGGACGCGTTTCTTTTTCACCCGCCAAACTTTCCTGTGCCGGAAACCACCAACTCGGCGGACGTGTTTCATTTGTTGAACGCGCGACGCGGCTTGCCTGCGCCAAAAGCGTTGCCGCAAAAAAAGACACCCGCCCTGCGCGGCAGAGACGCATGGACGCGCGAGGTCTTGTGGCGCGGCATCGCGCGCGTGCGGCAGTGGGTTCCGCTTGCGGCGCGCATTCTGTTGTTTGACCGTGCCGCGTTTCGGCAAGCGGCATTCAATCCGTACATGACCGCACCCGCATTGGTGATTGCGCTCGCGACGACGTGCATGGTTTCGTGGATTGCACGCGGAGAATTTTCGGCGGCAGAATGGCTCACGCGTTTTGCGTCGTGGTTTGTCTCTACACTGTTTGTGTTTGGCGCGGCGCGCAGCTTGCGCGGCACAGCGGATTACACTTCAACATTGCGCGCGGTGGGTTTTGCGCAAACGGGCTATATTTTGGAATTGTTTGCGCTCGTCGAACCACTTGCCGCGTTGGCGCGCATCGCCGCATTCATCGTCACCCTTTTGGCAACGTGGATTGCCGCCAGTGAAGCGCACAAACTCAAGGGCTGGCGTACTTTTCTGTTGCCTCTCGTCGTGTTTTTGATTTCAATCGTCAGCGCGTACGTGTTGAATATCTTGGTCAGCAGTACCGAAGTGACCGTCGAAAGTTTGCTGCGCGCGTTTGGGTTGCTGCAGCGTTAAGCGAGTGACAACAAAATTACACCCAACGTAATCACCATCGCCGCCGGAATGCGCAAGCGCGCGCCGTGTTCATGAAACAAATACGCGCCCGCAACAACGCCCATCACGATGCTGATTTGCCGCAAACCGATTACGGAACTCGCGCGGTCATCCGATTGAAATGCCCACAAGATGAGTGAGTAACTGCCGAACACAAACAACGTTGCCAGCGCGGGCAGTTTCCAATCGGCAAAAGTTTTGGGCAAAATAATTTTTTCGTGGGCGACGCGCAGCATCAAAAAATAAATCGCACCGCCGACTATCGCTTCAATGATGGCATAGCGCATCGCGTACGTGAGACCATTCGGCAATTGTTGCAAACCCGCGCGGTCCACCACCGTATAGCCCGCAATCCCCGTCGCTGCCATCAAAATCCACACTGTCGTTTTGTTCCAATAACGCGAAAATTTCAATTCGCGCAGCGATTGCAATGGCACCACCATTGAACCAACTGCAATCAACACAATCCCAATCCATCCCAAGAGCGTTGGCGCGTCGCCCAAAACGACTTCGGCGCACGCGACCATCAACACCGGCAACGCGCGCGCGAGCGGATACGCGACCGTGAAATCCCCTCCGCGATAACTGTGCGTCATTCCGTAATAATAAATTGCCAAGAGCGCGCCGCCAAAAAAAATGTTGAGGGGTACCACGCTCAACACGGGCGGCGCAAAAAATTCTGCCGCGAGCGTCAATGGCAATAAAACAATCGTCGCCACAACCGTGATGCTGATAAACATATTGATGGCGCGCTGGTCGCGTACGAGTAAATTCCATGACGCGTGCGTTGCGGCAGAAATGAAAACGAGGGTGAGCGAAAAGAGGGACATAAAAAAAGAGGAGCGAGGAGGAAGGAGAGACGCGCCTCTCCTTCCTCCTCGCTCCTCACTCTACAGAAAAAATCAAGGACGTTCGCCGCGTCTCAAGCGTGCGCCAATTTCTTCCAACACCATCGGCACATCCCAAATGCCATCCACCACATAATGCGCGCCTGCTTGTGCCATGCGCGTAGATGCGTGCTGCAATTTCATTTTCAAATCATCGGGCGCGAGAATTGCAATTTCTTGCGCGTTCAATCCGATTTCGTTTCCCGTTTTCGCCAGCCCGATAGTCCACATGCCCGCGTTCAAACCTTCTTCGATGCCGGGTAGTGTATCGTCCACTTTGACAATCGCTTCGGGCGGATACACTTGCAGGTTTAGCATGTTCTGCAAACACATAAACGGCGCAGGACGCCCTTCCGGCACATCCGTCGCGCACACAGTCGAATCCGGAACGTAACCGCGTTTCGCTGCTTCACTTTGCAAGAGTCCCATCATCTCGCGCGTGTATCCTGTCGTCGAACCGATTTTCAAGCCATGCGCGCGAAATTCTTTAATCGCTTCCAACGTTCCCGGAATCAAGTCCGCGTAATCCGCCAGAACATTCATTTGCAGTGGAATGAAATCTTGGAACATTGCATCCACATCGTCTTCGTTCGGCGCGCGTCCATGTGTTTGCTGCCAGCGTTCACGCACACTTTCGATTTGCGAAATTTTTCGGATGTGGACTTTTTTATGCGCGCCCATCGGCATGCGCGCTTCTTGAACAGAAATCGGCACGCCCTTGCGTTCGTACACTTGAACAAAAACGACGGCGGGCGCGTAGCATCCGTAATCCATCGTCGTCCCCGCCCAGTCAAGCAAAATCGCTTTTAGCGGACCGCGATACGAACGTTGAAAATAAAATTCCATCTCGCTCCTCTATTGCGCCACATTCCACGCATTACTCGCCGCATCATACGTAAAACGCGTTTCCGTTTCTGGCGGAATCGTCGCTTTGGCAAAATCAAATTCCGCTGCTTGCACAATCATTTCGTTTTCATTCGAAAAAGAAATTTTGCGCGCGCGCTGTGGGTCATTCAACGTCGCAATTGTGCGCGGGTCGCCTTGAAAAATTCCCGCCGCGTCCAAGTCGAGCGCGCGAATTTGTCCGTCATGCGGCGAGCCAAACACCAATTGTTTTCCATTCGACGTCGCGCGAATTGCCATGCCGTACGCGTCGAGCTTCTCGCGCTGTCCGATGATTTGTCCCGTTCCCAAATCAATTTGATAAATGCGTCCCGCTTGCGTTGCCGCAGTGGAACCATTTACGCTCGCTGCGAATAGAGTATTGCTTTCGCAATCCAATGCCAAACCCAAAACGCCATAAACATTTTCGGGCGACGCGGGCGCTGCGGATGGAAGCGTCACGTACGACACAAGCGCGCCATCGCGTGAATTCAATTTGTAAATTTGGTCTTGATTTTTCGGTGTCTGGACTCCGAGTCCTGTGCGCGGACTGGGCGCAAAGTACGCGTTACCGTCTTTGTCCAACACAAACGCGTCGAGGAATCCGCCGCTGCTCCACGATTGATGTTGATAACGCGAAACGGCGTCGCTATTCCCGGTGGGCGCGCCGAAAAGAATTACGCCGCGAATTCCATTCTCATTCGTCGAAAAGGTCGCGTCACCCGCCAATCCAACTTTGGCTAGGAATTTTGGTTTTCCCGCGCAATTGAGTACGGGTGCTTTGGCAGCCGGTTGCACGCGCAACGCTTTGGCGGAATCGGGTTGTTCATTGGGCAGCGGCGCCGCGTTTTCGGCTGCGGCAGGCGCGGCAGCCGGCGCTTCACCCCCCCCCGCAAAAAATTTTGTATATGCAAAATATCCTCCCCCTACCACCACGAGGAGTAGCAAAACGGGAAGTAATAATTTGAGTGGACTGCCACCGCCTTTGCCTTTTTTCGCAGGCGTACTTGGTTTCGTGGGAGAGGCAGCTGCTGCCGGTTTCGCCGCCGTCGGCGCGGGGGATGCCGCAGGTTTTGCGGCAGGCGGCGGCGCGGCGCTTGCTTTTTTCTTGCCAAAGCTGGGAAGCGGTAACTTGATATGTTTTTCGCGCATTTCAGAGTTTGCCGCAGACGGCGAGGTTTTTTGTAACATGGGTTGCTCCTTTGCGAACCCCCAAACACTTATTTGGTCACATTCATTTCGTGCAACGTTGTTTGCATCGCGTTCAACAAATTCTGCATATCGCTCGGAAACAATCGTCCGATGCAGCCGATGCGAAAACAATTCGCGTTGCCCACTTTGCCGGGATAAATCACAAATCCTTTTTCATTCAAACGCGCATAAAAATTTTTAAAATCAAAATTTGGATGTTCGGGATACAAAAACGAAACGATAATATGTCCTTGGTCGCGCGGTTCCAGATATTCGCATAAGCCCAACGCGCGCGTGCCTGCAACCAGCGTTTCATAATTCGCGCGATAGCGCGCCGCGCGCGCTTTCACCCCCCCCTCGTGTTCCAATTCCAACAACGCTTGGTGAAACGCGAGCAGCGTGTGCGTCGGCGGCGTAAAGCGAAATTGTCCGTCGTTCTCCAAACCTTTCCACTGCGCGTACAAATCCAACGCGAGACTGCGCGCCCACCTTTCTGTCTGCAACAACGACTCGCGTTTCGCCAAAACAAATCCAAAGCCCGGTACACCTTCGATACATTTGTTCGCGGACGAAACAACATAATCCGCGTTCACTGCACGCCAAGCGGTTTCAATCCCGCCGAACGAACTCATCGCGTCCACGAGAAATTTTTTGTTGAATTGTCTCGCCAGCGCGCCAACTGTTGCAATATCATTTACGAGTCCCGAAGTCGTTTCGGAATGTACCATCGCAATATGTGTGATTGTTGCATCACGTGTCAATTCAAATTCCACATCCCGCGCGTTCGTTTTGCAATTTTCGGGATACTCAAAAACCGAATACGGAATTTTCAATGTGTCGGCGATTTTCACCATCCGTTTGCCATACGCGCCGTTCGCCAAAACAAATAGCTTTCCGTCGGGCGGCATCATCGTGCCAATCGCCGCTTCGATGCAAAATGTGCCGCTGCCTTGCATCAACACACATTCGTACTCATCTCGCAATCCGGCAACATCCAAAAGTTTTTCGCGTATCTCCCGGACGACGCGCAAAAATTCCCCGTCGCGCGAACCCAAATCGCGCAGCATCGCTTGTTTCACCGTGCGGCTTGTGGTGAGCGGACCGGGTGTGAACAGTGGTTTGTCGTTGGCGGACGAAAAATTATTCATTCACAAAGTGCCACGCGGGGCGGCGCTTGCCCAAATTCTTTTTCACGGCGCTGACATCCACATCCGGCATTTCGTCTTTCACCAATTTCACCACATCGCGCACCAAAGCTTCAAGTGCAATCGCCGCGTCAGCCGCATCTTGTTTGAACAGTGTTTCAATTCGCTCTGCGAAATTTTCGGGAATGATTTGCATTTGGCTCAAAAAGCGACGCATTTTTTTGAATTGAAAATTGGTGAAATACAAACGATTCAGACCTGCGAGGACAGCCACCAAATTGTACGCCGCCTCGGTCAAAATCTGGTAATGCCAAATCGTCGCGTCACGCGCCGCGATTTGTTTTTGAATGTTCCAATACGGAAAAAATTTCAAGTGTTGTTCCACCATCGCGCGGCGCAGTCCATCCGGATACGCCGCAATTTTTTCTTTCCAGCGCGTCATGTGTTCGTCACCAAATACGGTAATGCTTTCGAGTGTTCCGGACATCGCTTTGTGCAGCGGAGTGTCCGCGTTAAAGCGCTCCAAAACTTCGGCAATGTCGTTTTCCCAAATTGGAATCAGCGCGTGTCCGATTTGGGCTTGGATCCCGTTCAGTTCGTATGCCTCTGCAAAGTTGCCCTCAGCGCGGTCACCGATGAGCCACGCACGTTCCGCCGCGCCGTTTTGTTCGCGGATGCGCGCCAATTCCTCTTCACTCGGCAATTCGTTTTCGTAATAGACCGTCATGTCGAGGTCGGAATAAAAATCCGAAATGCCTTCGGCAGCGGAACCCGTAATCATTGCCGCGCGCGCATTGGACAACTTGGTGTAAGGTTCAAGAATTTGTCTGCCCAGTTTCACAAGATAATCGCTCTGCCGGGTTCGTTCGTCCTTCATCCCTCATCCCTCATCCCTTTAGTTTTACGCCTTTCGGGTCATACAACGGCTCGCGCGCAACGGTTGCGGGAACGCGCTCGCCAAAAATCTCGACGTGCAAAATCTCTCCAACGCGCGCCAATTCAACAGGTACATAACACAACGCGATATTTTTTCCAATGGTATAACCGTACCCGCCGCTGCGAACGCGCGAGATAACCTTGTCCTCAAACCAAATCGCTTCGCCGCCATAAAGCACCACATCACCCGTCAATGTCAACGGCGCAAATTTTCTCGTCTCTCGTTTCTCACTTCCCGCCGCCAGTGCCTCTCTCCCGACAAACTCTCTCTTTCCCAATTTCACACAAAATCCCAACCCCGCTTCGTACGGCGTTTCGTTCGGCGTAATATCCGCGCTCCAATAGCGATAACATTTTTCCAGCCGCAAACTTTCGAGCGCTTTGTAGCCCGCGGGCATGATGCCAAAATTTTTTCCCGCGTCCATCAACACCTTCCACAATTTCACGACGTCCGCATTTTCACAATACAATTCCCACCCAAGTTCTCCTACATAACTCACACGCTGCGCCCAAATCTCTAATCCACTAACCTCTAATCTCTTTCCTGTCATGTACGGGAATTTTTGATTCGAAACATCATCGCGCGTCACTTGTTCCAAAACATAACGCGCGTTCGGTCCCCACAATCCCAAGCACGCGAATTTTTCCGTAACATCCAAAATCTCAAAATCTCGTTTCTCGCTTCTCGCTTTCTGCAACTCCATCCACCCCAAATCACTTGCCAAAAAATTTGTTCCCGTAATCACGCGAAAATGATTTTCACCCAGTCGCGCAATCGTCACATCACTTTCAATACCGCCGCGTTCATTCAAAAATTGTGTGTACGTCAACGAACCAATCGGTTTGTCAATGTCATTGTCCGCGAGCATTTGCAAAAAATTTTTCGCATCCGCGCCTTTCACGTCAATTTTTCCAAACGACGTCATATCAAACAACGCGACACCTTCACGCGCCGCGCGGTGTTCTGCGCCGACGATTTCAAAGTAGGGCGGTTTGCCCCAACCCCACGCGCGTTGGTCGGCGCCTGCGCGACGGGTCTTGTGAAAATAATTCGCGCGCTCCCAACCATTTTTCGCGCCAAACACCGCGCCGGATTCCTGCAACACTTGATATAACGGCGAAACGCGTTTGTCGCGTCCCCATTCGTCTTCGTCGTTCGGGTAACGCAGCAAGTAATAATAGCGATATGCCTCACGCGCTTTTTCCGCGACATATTTTTTATCGTTCATGTACGCGCCAAAGCGACGAACATTCATCTCGCTCACATCGAACGGCGGCGCGCCATTCACAATCCACTCCGCCATCACGCGCCCAACACCGCCCGCGCCCGCGATTCCATTCAGCGACATGCCTGCTGCAACCCACATGCCCGGTACGGCTGGCACAGGACCAAGCGCGTAATGTCCATCGGGCGTCATCGCGTCAGGACCATTTATCAATTTCACAATTTCGGCGTTTTCGATTTGTGGCACGCGACGAATCGCGCCTTCCAACAATTCTTGAAACAATTCCCATTCGGGCGGCAAGAGCTGCTGCGAAAAATTCCAATCCACCCCATCCACACTCCATGCTTTCGGATTCGACTCGAAACCGCCAATCAAAAAGCCGCCCGCTTCTTCGCGCAAATAAACGAGGTTGTCCGGGTCACGCACCACTGGCGTTTGTTTCGGCAGTTCGCTGCCGCGCATCGCTTTGGTCAAAAGATATTGGTGCATGATGGGCGTCATCGGCAATGTTGTATCAATCATCTCAGCAATGCGCGGCGCCCACTGTCCTGCCGCGTTAATGACAATTTCTGTTTCGATACGTCCATGTGTGGTGTGTACTGCGCGGACACGATTCCGCGAATCCAATTCCATGTCCGTCACACGCACGCCCGTACAAATTTCCGCGCCGTACTGTTTTGCGCGGCGCGCGAGTTCCTGCGTGATGCTGTTTGGGTCGAGCCAACCGTCGTCGGGAATGTACACCGCCCCGTACAAATTTTTTTCCGTCATTGGGGGAAAAATGTTTTTCGCTTCGGCGCGCGAAATCATTTCAACGTTCAAACCCAAACCTTTGGCGCGGCTGATGTTGCGTTGCAAATTTTTGTACTGCGCGTCGCTTGATGCCAAACGCAGCGAACCCACTTGATACCAACCGAGCGCGTCGCCAATTTCCTTTTTCAACTCGTCGTACAGTTCGATGCTGTAATTTTGCAAACGCATCAACGCGTTCGACGTACGAAACTGCGTCACGAGTCCGACAGAATGAAACGTTGTGCCGCTGGTCAACTCACCCTTTTCCAACAACACAATATCGCGCCATCCCATTTTGGCGAGATGAAACGCAATGCTGCAACCGGTGATGCCGCCGCCGATGATGACGGCGCGAGTGTGAGAGCGCAAAATTCTATTCCATCGGATTTGTGCACGACAACTATTTTTGCTTTGCCAAAAATTCGCGTGCTTGCCACGCGCGCGATTCAGGCAGCCCCGCGAGCATTGCCAATTGCCCAGAGTTTGGGATTGCACCGGGCGTACTCTTTTGAATTTGCGCGTACGCATCCTGTAATCCGCGTTTGACAATCATTCCATCCGCGACGCGCGCGCCAACGCATACAATGAATCCGATTCCCGCGAGCAACATACCCGCGATCGGAATCCATGAATTGTTTGCGGACAGCGGCGTGTCTTGTGAAATTAAAACACAAGTGACCGCGCCAATCGCAATAAATACCGCACCGCCGCCCCAAAAACCCCATTCGAGATATTGTAATTGCGTCTTGAGTTCGCCCATGCGTTTTCCTATTGATTCAAAAAAAATCTCCAGCGATAAATCGCTGCGCCTAATAGAAGCACCAATTGCGACAACGCATCGCCAATCGCATACAACTGCGAAAAATAAAATGTCAGCAGCGTTACTACGGTCAATGACAAAATCATGGTCAATGAGCCGACGCGCAAGCCTGCGCGTTCACGCCGCACCAACATAAAGAACGCGGCGAGAATGCACAATGCGCCCGTGACCAAAATGGCGCCGGTGTGAATCACAAGCAACAGCGGGTCACTCAACTCGTACTGTGACTTGCCGCTTTGAATTACAAAAGTGGGGAGTTCCGTGTTTTGAAACAAGCCCGCGAAAAATGCCCACAGCGCGGTCACTTCAAAAAGGGAGGTTACGCCCGCCCATACAAATCCGATAATTAGCAGCCATTTGAACATACGCCGCGAGGGCCATTGCGCGGCAATAAATTTTGTCCACGTCCACGCGCGCTCAAAGGGGTTAGGGGCGTTTGCCAATTTCACATCTTCTGCGCGCACAAAATCCAACAGCGCCTTTGCTAATTTTTGTTCGTTCGCATTTTGCGCGTTCTTTAACACGAGATTTAATTCGCGCACCAACTCTTGATGCTCGAACGGGTCAAGGTCATGGTCCAACACTTGCTTCATATCTTCCAATGCGTGATAAAGCAGCGTGCGCGTATCCCGCGCCCGCGCGCGCCGCACACGTACATATAACCACACGCACGCGAGGAAAAACGCGTAAATAATCGGAAACGCGAGCGGAAAAAAATAATCATTGTCTTGCGTAATAAATTTTCCCACTTCGTCAATAAACAAGCCGACGCCGATGCCGCCCATGACCGATGCCAGCCACAGCACCCAATGATTCGCCCACAACAACATAATAATGACGGCGACGAATAACAACAGTCCGCCCCACAACAGATGCGCGATGTGAAAGGTGCTGTTGCCGATTTGCGGATAACCCGACAATTGCAAAAACACGCGCACAATAATTACCGTAATCGCAAACGACACAATCAGCATAATTAAAAAACTATCTGCCGCTTGTTGTTTGACGGGCGACCAAATGCGCTTCATTCGTTCCGTTTTCGCTTGTGCCATTTTTACTTGCTCCACGCGCGTTTCAATAACGCAAACATTTGCAAATCCCAAAACTGATTTTTCCAAAAACCGTACTCGCGCAAAATTCCTTCGCGCTGAAAACCGATTTTCTCCAACACACGCACGGACGCGTCATTTTCCAACATCACCAACGCTTCGATGCGATTTGCGTTCAATGTCTCGAGTCCGTAACGCACGATGGCACGCAGCGCTTCGGTCATGTAACCGCGATTCCAAAACGCTTGCGCGAGGTCATAGCCAATTCCCGCGCGCGTTAATATTCGGGTAGGAACGGAACCTGGTTCCGTTCCTACCCGCGTAAATTGATTGAATCCGCCTGTGCCAATCACGCGGTCATTTTCTTGCAGCGCAATCCCCCACCGCAGCGCGTCGCCGTTCGCGTTTCGTTCGCCCATTCGCGCAATCATTTTGCGCGCTTGCTCAATATCCGTGAACGTCGCCAAATCATAAAAACGCGTCACCGCGTCATCGCCAAAAATTTCAAAAATCGCGTCGGCATCGCTCTCGCGGATTTCGCGCAAGACAAGACGTTCGGTTGCGATGACAGGAAACTCGTTTCTCATTGCTCATTGCTCAATGCTTTACATTCCCCACTCGGCAAATTCGCAAATACCGCGCGTATTCTCTGCTCCGCATCTTTATCCAATAACGACGTATGGTCACTCGCAAATAATTCGCGCACACGTTTTAACGCGTGTCCTTGCGCGTCGAGTGCGCCCATTTTTTCCCAACGATTGCGCGGGTCACGGTCAGCCACATCGGGAATCAACATCGTCTCTTTCATCAGCGCGTACGTTTGCGCTTTATCAATAAACATTCCTGCCGGACCCGTTTCCGCAATCACGTTGAGCGCGAGATGTTCCTCGCTAAATTCAAAACCGCGTGCCATGCGTTTCAACATCAACGCGATTTCGCCGTCCGTCACCGCTTTGCCAAAATCAAAACACATCAGTGCATCGAGCAAGCCGCCCATGCTGAACAAATCACAGCCCGCGAGAAACGCCGCGACGTTCGACATGCCCGCTTCGTAACCACTTTGCGCGTCATTCACTTTCGCGTTCGTCAGTCCCAAATACCCCGCACTCGGCACATTATAAAATTTCGCCATCTGCACCGCGCCCATCACCAACATTCCATTTTCAATCGAGCCCGGCGCATAATTCCCGCGTCGCAAGTCCGCGAGCGTCGGCAGTGTCGAATAAAGCAATGGCTTGCCCGAACGAATCATTTGCGTCAACGTCGCGTAGGCGAGAAATTCCGCGTTCGCTTGCACGAGTGTTCCGAGCAATGTGTATGGTGACGACATGCCGCCGTTCGGAACCATCGTCGCGTACGACGGCAAATTTTCCTCGCATGCAAAAATCAATTCGTCGGTCGAATCCAAATCAAACGCGAGCGGCGAAACAATCGGGCAATAGTGATGTGTGATGAATGGACGCGCGCGATATTTTTCTTCACTCCCCGCCGCCAAAATTCCCAATTGCAAGATTTGACGCACATCATTCGCGCTCGACGCGCTCAAACGCAGTGGTTTCAAACAATTTTTCAGCGCAGGAAACAAACGCGTGATTGAAAATTGTTCAAGCGGCGCGTCCTCTGCCAACGTTGCAACAGAAAAAACATCAAAGCCATCGAGCGTATGAATCAATCGCGCAATCCGCGCAATGTCATTCGAGTACGCGCGGCGTTCTTGTCCGGTAATCGGGTCAAGCAAATTCGGCGCGGACGACGCCGTCATCATCACCGGACGTTCATTCGGCAATGTTTTGTCGAACTTGGCATCGCGCGCGAAAAAGGTGAACGTCGGCGGAATGCATTTCAACGCGCCTTCAATCACGCCGCGCGGAAATTTTACAATTTCATTTTCATCAATTGTCAACCCCTGCGCGCGAAAAATCTCTTGGGCGCGCGCATTCCGCACGAGCAGTCCGACATTTTCCAAAATGTCCAGCGACGCGTCATGCACGCGCGCGATTTCGGATTCGTTCAATAATTGTGCAAACATCTACCAAAGCAAGGGCGAAGCATTCACAGCCCCAGCTGTAAAGTAACGCGAACGCGCATGCGAATGCTTCGCCCCTACGCGCGGTTCAAATGAAAAACGCCGGACTCGTCATCACGTAATTTTCCATTTTCCGCAACGGCGCATTGCTCATGAACAACGCGACGAATGAATCCATCTCGTACTTACGCTGCAAAAAATAATCAATCGCCGCGCGATTAATCATCGGAATATCAAAGCCCACTTGTTCGTCGCCGCGTTCAAAGGCGCTCTTTTCCGCGTGTGCCAACACTGCCGCGAAATCGCGTTCGTCGTACAACGCAAACGGACCACTCCCGCCGCCCAAACTGTGATAGCCATAGCCGACGACGTTGCCCGCGTGTTTGTACAAATAGCCCGCGCGCGCGTTCAACAACCACGCGTGGTCAACGTCGCGCGTATGTCCCAAAATCGCGCGGTCAATTTCTGCAATTTGCGCGATGGTTTCCGGTGAATTTTGCACGCGCTCAAATTCCAAATCGCTTTCGACATTCACATTCTCGGGCGCGCGAGTCCAATACATTTCGGGAAATCTGGGGACAACGCCCGTTTTGAGATAACGCACTTGGGCGCGGACATCGGTTGTCGCCACGATGATGTGATGTTTTGCATCCGTTGTAGGGAACGTACGCCGCAGCAGTTCTTTGCCGAGTCCCGCCGATTGAGCGTTCGGCAGCACAAAAAATTCCGTGAGCTCCAAAACATCGTCGCGCAAAATCGAACGCGCGTAACCCACCGCGCACCCATCCTCTTCCGCAATCCAAAATTCGTGCGCGGTGCGCGCCAAATGTTCAAACAAACTTTTGCGCCGCGCAAAAAATGTTTCCGCATCGTCGGCGTCGCTCGCGCCCGTAATCGCCATCACGCCTTGTCGTTGCGACAAATCCAATAGCGCGTCGGCAAACACCTTCCACACTATGAATGAATCGTCAACTGTGCCGCGTCGAAATGACATCACTATTTTTACTTTTCGCTTTTAACTTTTTATTTTTTACTTGCTATCACTCCGCCTGTCGCTTGATGTCCGTGTGTAATCACAACGAACGCGTGTGGGTCGGCATCCGTGACAATTTCGCGTAAGGTGTCCACGAACGGACGACTCACCGTACAAAACAAAACATTGTGTTTTTGTTCCGTGAACATGCCTTCGCCTTGCCACGCGGTCACGCCGATTTGCAGTTGTTCCAACAGCGCGTGCGAAACTTTATCGCGTTCGTCGGTGACAATGAACGCGGTGCGAATGACGCTCGGTCCTTCCAAAATATAATCCGTCGCGATGCCCCAAATGAACAATGTCACGAGCGCGTACAACGCTGCTCCCCAACCAAACACAATGCCCGCCGCGAGAATTATCAAACCATCGGTGATGAAATAGACTTGCGAAATCGGGATGCCTGTTTTCAATTGCAGAATGCGCGAGATGATTCCCGTACTCGCGGTGGTGCCGCCCGCGCGATAGACAAGTCCCGTGCCGATGCCGCCGACGACACCTGCGAAAATTGCGTTCAATAAAATGTCTTGCGAAACGCCGCGCGGTAAAAATTGTGCCACGATGTCTGCGCCGAGATTGTAAATCAGAACGACGTACAGCGTTTTCGATAAAAAGTGAAAGCGTCCAAGATTGCGAAAACCGAGTGCAAGCAGCGGAATGTTCATCAACAACATCATCACGCCGACAGGAAAATTGACAAAGTGATTGAGAATGATTGCCGCACCGGAGACACCGCCCGGCGCAATTTTCGACGGCGCAAGAAACAGCGCGACGTTCGACGCGAGAATAATTCCGCCGAGCGTCAGCACCGCATAGGTTGCCAATGTTTTGCGCCAATCCATCTCTCTGGCGCGCTGCATTACATTTGTCATAGACATCAAACCGCGAAGCCACGCGAATTTCTAGTAACGAGTGCACTCGTTAAAACGCGCGTAGATTCGCGGTCTCGTTTCTCGTTTCTCGTTCGTCTTATTCTCTCAACTCGCGCACTTTTTGTACCAACAAAAATACGGCAATCACAATTAACGAAATAACCAAGACGAATTGCCAATACTGTACGACGATGATGACGGTTGCCGCAAGGGCAAGCAGGACGGCTATCGTATTGATAGTATTGATGTACGTGCCGCGCAAAAGGGATTCGAGCAAAATAAAAACAATAATCATCATGCCTGCACCGGCGAGCAGCAATTCAGGTTGCAACACAATAATTGCGACGATGCCCAATAACAATGCGCTGATGCTGACTGCCGCCCACGCATCCGCGAGCCGATTGAAACGCAAACGCGCGAGACTGACCGGTTTGCCGAGATGCGTAATGTGGGCGCGCGGGTCATCGGAAATTCCCGCGCGTAATTTTTCCGCGCGCCGCGCGAGGGTTTCCGACAATGCGCTGTTTTGCGATTGTTCGCGGCGCAGTGTTTTGATTTGTTCCGAAAGTTTGTTTGCTTGCAATTGCAATTCTTCGTAGGGGAGGGCGAGAAACGGATTGCCCTGCATCGCGCGTAATTGAATGCCCAACTCTTGAAGCTCGTTTGTGTGCGGCGCGAGTTCGTTTTCAATCTCTTGCAAGCGCGCATTCAATTCTGCCATGCGCGTTTCGAGACGCGCCAATTCTTGTGGGGGGGGGGGGACTTTGTCGAGACCGCAAAAGCCGAGTGGGTCATACCACGAACCGCGCGGCGTGCCGTCGCGATTGTACATTGGACCGGCGGGCGCATTCTCACCGGAAATCGGGTCGCGCGCGTACAAACCCCACAAGCCGCGATATTCGCTCACCCACGGCGTCGCTTCGCTAATCACGTTCGGCGTCCATTCTTTTTGCTGTCCGGGTCCGAGTGTCAAACCATCGCCCCGCGCAAAATCAACAAACGGAATCCGAAACGGATTGCTTTCGTAACCGGAACCGATGCCCAAGGTCTGCCGCCAAAATTGTCCCCACACGCGCGTAACTTGTGATAACCATTTCGGCAACGGCAAACTCACTTCGGCTTGATATTCGCCCGGACGAAAGTACGAGGCGTGCGAACCCGCGCCCGCGTACACGACAGGATGCTCATTGATGAAATCAATTTCCGCGACATCATCCCAACGTCGGCGTAAATCGTCGCCGTGAAAATCGTGCGACGCGTACGCCGTCCATTCGGGATACAAGCGCCCATCCTTTTCGTACAAATACACCTGTATCATTTCCCAATCGGACTCGTGGTCATTGACGCCGTGAAAACCCGAACGCCAACTGTTGTAGGCGAGAAAAAACCAGTACTGCAAAATGGTCCAACCGTTTTGTCGAACGACGCGCCCGTGATACACAAATTTTTCTTCGCGTTGCTGCAATTCATCGTATTGAATTTCCGCTTGCGCGGCGACGGCGCCGGGAACGCGCCCGCGCAGCAGCAGCGTCAAACTAAAAATCGCGTCGGCGAGACGCGGCAGCAATCCGCCGCGCGCCAAACGCCCTTGCCCCGCTTTGAAAACATTTTTCTTGGCGCGGTGCATCGCGCGTCCTTGCGACAACGCGCCGACGCTTTCTTGCAGCGTTTGCGGCTCGACGAAACGCAAGTATTCAATCGCGCCAAATTCCAAATTGCGCGGCTGCGTGAGTTTCTCGATTGTAAGTTGCCCGCGGGGAATGAGATTTTCTTCGCGTCCGTCGGGATACCGCACCCACAACGAACAAAGTTGGACGTAACGTTCCACGTCCATTGGATAAAATTGTTCGCCGCGAGTGTATTTAACGACGGGCTCGAACGCGCGGAGCAATTGCAAATCAGTTGACGTCGAGCGCACGGAGCGGCGGGCTGGAGGATTCATTGGGTGTACGGAGAATACTGAATGCGCGGCGCACATCGGATTGATTCAATAAAAAGACGACGGGAATGGCGAACAACATCGTAACGATATTTCCACCGCCGACGAACGCGGCAGCGACTTCAACCAAGAGTTTCAGCGCTTGCCACGACATCGCCGTCACCCATGCCCAACGTTGTTGGCGCGCAAACCCGATGGCAATGACGAATTGCACGCTGCCGACGATGGAATACCAAATTCCTTCTACGAAAAATTCGCCGCGCTCGGTAAAAAATTCTTCATTTTCCTCCTCGGCAAGAATGGGAAGCGTGCCGCCCGATTCAAAAAATTCAGAGGCATAGACCGAGAGGACGCCGATAAAGAGATTCAACAGCGCGCCGAGCAAGAGAATCCAAAAGAGAATGGTGATGGCGGCGGAGCGTTTCGGTTTTTGTGGAGAAGGGGTGGACATGTGCGGAATGGGTGAGATTATACAATGCGCGTTTTCAATTGACAATGGCACAAAAAAGCGGTGTTCGTTATGAACACCGCTTTCAACCTTTTGCGCTAATTATTTTCAGGTCGCCCGCTCGCCCAGGTTTGGTTGTGAATCGGCGCGAGAATTTTTTCAACCTCTGCCAACAATTCCCTGTCGAGCGGTGTCTCTGCCCAGCGTATATTGTTCTCGACCTCGTGCGGATTCGCCGAACCGACGAACGTTGTCGCGAAATCCGGATTCGCCAAGGAAAATTGAATCGCCAATTGTGTAATGTTCACGTTGCGTTCGCGGCACAACTGCGCCGCTTGGGCGCAGGCGCGTTTGATTTCGTCTGACGCGGGATGCCAATGCGGTGGACCGCTTTCTGTAAGCAAACCCATCGCCGTCGCTGCCGCGTTCATAATGCCGACATCTTTCGCTTGCAGGAACGGAACAAGTGTTGCGAGGGAATCATCGTTCATGCAATAGTGACAGTACGACAAAATTACATCGAGCGGCGCGCGTTCCAAAACATACGAATAAATTTTCAATGGCAGTCCACTCACACCGACGAAACGCGCTTTGCCTTGCGCTTGGATTTTGTACAACGCGGGCAGCGTTTCATTCACAATTTGTTCGAGCGAAACAAATTCAATGTCGTGACACAAAAGAATGTCAACGTAATCGAGCTGCAAACGCGCCAAACTTTCGTCAATGCTGCGCGCCACGCGTTCCGCCGAGAAATCAAAATCATTTACGCCATAGCGTCCGAGTTTGGTTGAGAGAAAATAACGTTCGCGCGGAACGTTTTGTAATGCTTTGCCCACCACCGTTTCCGAAACGGTCGTGCCGTAATACGGTGAAGTGTCAATGATATTGACGCCAAGGTCGAGCGCGGTGTGAACGGCGCGAATCGCATTTGCCTCTTCGTACCCGCCGTACATGCCTCCAAAAGGCGCGGTGCCGAGTCCCAGAATGGAAACGTTCATGCCGGTAGTACCAAGAGGACGATAGTGCATTACGTCAAAAGGTAGGGGCGAGAGCATTTGCGTTGCAAAGCAACGCGACGAATGCTCTCACCTCTACAACAACCGATAAAATCTTTCTGCGTTCGTGCGCCACAATTTTTGTGTGTCTGTGTCCGACAAATGTTGCGTCGCGTGTTGCAAGGTCTCGACCCATTTTGCATATGTGGACGCGAGATACGCGACCGGCGCATCACTGCCAAACATCACGCGGTCAATGCCGAATGAATCGAGTACGTGCGCGATGTATGGCTGCAAATCGTTCGGCGTCCAGTTTTGATGGTCCGCTTCGGTTACCAGCCCTGAAAGTTTACATTGCACATTTGGCAGGGCTGCCAATTCTGTAATGTGCGTACGCCACGGTTCGAGAACGTGATTTTTGATGTCGGGTTTGCCGCAGTGGTCCAAAACAAAATTCACTTGCGGACACGAGCGTACGAGTTGAATCGCGTCGGGCAACTGCCAATGCCGAATGCAAATATCGAACGTAAAATCGAATTGGGCAAGCGATTGTACGCCCGCGATAAAACTTTCTTGGACGCTAAAACCCAACGCTTCATCTTGAATCAAACGGCGCACGCCTTTGACCAACGTGTTTTGTTTCAATTGTTCCAAATGTGCGCGCAAATGTTTTGTGTCTTCGATTGGCGCGAACGCGACAAGTCCGCGCACGCGTTCATCCTGTTTCGCAAGCGCGCTCACAAATTCAACTTCTGCCAAACCTTGTTCGTCCGCGCACGCGGCTTGAACAAACACAATGCCGTCAATTTGCGGCGGCACATGGTCGGTGAGATACGCGCGATTCAAAAGCGGCTCGTTATCCAACCATGCATAGCGCAATGTTTGCGGGTCCCAAAAGTGGACGTGGCTGTCAATGATGTTTTTCATATCCGAAATTTTATTCCAAAGGTTGCGCCGCGGTCAGGTTCAGACGCTCAAGCACGCGGTGCGTTGCCGCAATCAACACGACCAACGGCACGAGCGAAGTAATCAAAACGGCTGCTGCCGAACCCCACTCGAGTTCGCGTTCAAACTGAAAAAAATCCGTCAGGATGACCGGAATCGTTTTGAAATGACTTTCGCTCAAGAGCATTGGCACGAGTAACAAATTCCAATCGAGAACAAAAACAATGACCGCAGTCGCGGCAACGCCGGGCAAGATACTTGGCAGCACGATGTGCCACAAAATTTGTCCGAGCTGCGCTCCCTCCAAACGTGCCGATTCTTCCGCGTCAGGCGATAATTGTCGAAGATAGTTATACAAAATATAAACTGCCAGTGGCGCCAACACCGCGCTGCTCGCTATCGTAACACCTGCAAATGTATCATACAAGCGAAGGTTCCGCATTACCGTCAAGAGTGAAAGCGCGTATGCCATCACAGGGACACTTGCGAGGATAAAGAAACCTTGCGCCGCCAGCCAACCCTTGTAGCGCTGCCGCGCTAACGCGTACGCCGCGAGAAATGAAATTGCAACCGTAAGGACAGTTGTGGCAATTGAAACAACTGTGCTTGTCTCGAACGCCTGCGCAAATATTGGCGTCGTTACCCCAATCTCAAGATATTGATTCAATGTTGGCGGCAACGACCAAGTTGGCGGCGATTTTGAATTGTTGGGTGTTACATCGAACGAAGCCAACAACGTCCACACGAGCGGCAGCAGAAAAACCAAAACGGTGAATGAGAGTAATAACGCGCGCAGCCATTGCCTACGGCGCTGTCGGGCTCTCCAACTGCTTGCGACCATGCCCATTATTTGGTCTCGGGCTGCATCAGCCGCATGTAGAGTACGCCGAGCGCGCACATACACGCGACGATGAGCCACGCTGCGGTCGCGCCCGTCGTCCACACGGCAGAACGAAACGCTTGTGTATAACTATACAGCGCGGGCGCCACCGTTGCTGTCCCTGGACCGCCTCCCGTCAAAATCAAAATCTCGTCAAACGTGCCAAGCGTACTGCCAATGAGCAACATTGTCACAGCCAGCAGCAGTGGGCGAAGCGATGGCACAATCACATTTCGCAGCCGGGCAAAAAAGGATGCGCCTTCCAACGTCGCGTATTCCAATTGTTCCGTGGGTATGGCGAGCAAACCCGGCGATAACAAGAAACCTGCCAGCGGCGCGTTACGCCAGACATCGGTTGCAATGGCGGTGAGCAGCGCCCATGAAATCGAGGCGAGCGGCGAAGCGAGTTCGGGTACGCGCAGCCACCCGCCGAAAAAATTGATGAAACCTTTTTGCGAATCGAACAGAAAATGCCACATCACACCACTGGCGATGGGACTGACGAGCCAAGGAATTAACAAGACAACACGCAATAGAGCGCGCCCGCGAAATGGTTCACGCAGCAAAAAAGCCAGTCCAAGTCCAATTGCCAATTCCAGCGGGACCGCCACGAGAATCCAGACCAAGATGTTTCGCCACGCGGCAGCGAACTCGCGGTCGCGCAAAACCGTCGCATAGTTGGCGAACCCGACAAATTGCACATGCAATTGCCCTGGACCGTAGTTGGTAAAACTTGCGACGAGTCCAAACCCAAGCGGCGCAAGCAAAAATGGAATTACTACGAGCGCGAGCGGCGCAAGCAATAACAGTGACTGTCCACGCGTTATGTTTTTCCCACGAGCGTTCATGCTTGGAGTTTACGTTTCAACGGAAGATTCGAATTAACAACGCAACTGCCAATGCTGCAAGCAAAAACCAAATAATAACAATAACTACCGCAGCCGCCCGATTGATGGGTTTGCCTTGTGCGGCGATTTCGCTTGCTCTGACGCGACACTCGTTCATCACCGACACAGGAATCATTTTCAGCGCGAGAACGATGCCCAAAGGGACGAGTACTAAATCGTCGAGATAACCCAAGACGGGAATTGGGTCCGGAATTAAATCAATTGGACTGAACGCATACGCGACGACACAAGCAGCAAATACCCGCGCATACCAAGGGACACGCGGGTCTCGATATGCCAAGTAGAGCTCATACACTTCTATTTTGAGTTGTCGCGCGCGTTGTTTCCAGTGGGCGATAAAATCGTTCACGCGCAACAGTGTATCATCCCTTCACCGCGCCCACCAACAACCCTTTCGCCATGTAGCGTTCCAGCAGCAGAGCCATAAAAATCACAGGCGCAATCATCATCAACACGAGTACTGACATGTACCACCATTGCGGACCGCGGACGCCATTTTGCGCGGCGATGCTCACGGGAATTGTTTGTGCATTCGCGTTGGTGAGAAAGACCGCCAACAGATATTCATTCCATGCAAACACGAGAACGAAAAGAAAGGTCGCGACAAAGCCGGGCACCGAAAGCGGCAGCACGATGGACCAAAACGTGCGATAGCGCGACGCGCCGTCAATCGCCGCACATTCCTCGAGTTCAATGGGAATCGTCGCGAAATAATCGCGCATCAGCCACACTACAATCGGCAAATTCGCAGCAACGTACGTGATGATGAGCGCGCCCCACGTGTCCAACAATCCCAGCTGTTGAAACATCACATAAATTGGAATCACCACCGCCACGGGCGGAAGCACGCGCTGTGAAACCATCCAAAACGCAATATCATTGTTGGTGAGCGAACGTCGAAAGCGTTTGCCGATGGTCAGCATCACAATCACAAAGAGCGCGAGTGCGACGACGATTGCCAAAGCAATTGGCACACGCAAGAGCGCCAACCCTACAGCAACCAGTACGCACAAGATGAAAGAAATAATCATGCCGACACGCGGTTTGTATTGAAAGCGCGTCAGCCCGTACGCCGCCGCCGAACCGATTGCCATGACGAGAATGGTGCTGGTCATTGCGACGACCACTGTGTTCGTGTACTGCCGCCGCGTATCATGCGCGATGTCGCCGACCAAAACATACTGCCACGCATGGAGCGACGGTTGAAAATCCACAAAGGGAATGTACACAGGTCCGCTGGTCACTTGAACCGGCAATTTGAACGACGTGATGAGCATCCAATACAACGGAAATAATACAATGACCGTCCACAGAATCAAAAGAATGTAGGTGACGAGCATACCCAACGCGCGGGGCTTGTAGATGGAAAAGGTTGGCTGAAAGCGTCGCATGTCAGTATGCTGCCTCCACAGGTCGGCGAACCAACGCGCCATACGCCGTTACGAAAATCGTGACGACGATGAGAAGCAGGTACGCGATTGCTGCCGCGCCGCCGATGTCCAATGTGCGCCAAATCAAGTACGCTTCCAACGTCATGGACTCGGTTGCGGTGCCGGGTCCGCCGTTTGTCATGACGTTCGGCAGGTCAATAATCTTGAACGCTTCAATCATACGAATCAAAATCACGGTCGTCGAAACAGGCAGCAGCGCCGGCAGCGTGATGTATCGAAAAATTTGCCACTTGCTCGCGCCGTCCACCACCGCGGCTTCGACGGGCTCGGTGGGCAAACTTTCCATCGCCGCGAGCAAAACAATAAATATGAACGGCGTCCATTCCCAAATATCGCTGACAAGAATCGCCGCGCGCGCGCTCCACGGATTGCTCACCCACGAGACATTCCGCAAACCCATTGCCACCCAGAGCGGCGCGAGCGGACCTATTGCCGTATCCACCATCATCCGAAACATGTACGCGACGCCGACCGGCGTAATCATCATCGGCAGCAAAAACACAACGCGGAAAAAACGCCGCCCCGGAATATGTTGCGCGCACAAGTACGCCATCAACAGCCCAATCGCATACTGCACCGCGATGCCCACATACACATAAAACAGTGTCACCCACAAGGTCCCCGGTCGTCCATTTTCCGATAACGTGAACACAGTCAACAAGGTCAAAGCGACAACCGTCAATGCCAGAATCGCGCGCCCAATCACTCCAATCGCGGTCACACGGCTGTCGCGGAAATAACGCACGAACCCGTACACCTGACTGAGAATCACGAGAGCAATGACAAGCCAGCCAAAGAGATTTGGCTCACCGAATCTCCCAAGAAAGCGCGATTGGTCAACTCCGACAAGGAGTTTCGCGAAATTGTTCAGACCAACAAAGTTGAGTTCAAAGCCGCCTTTGACAAATTGCAGACGAGACACCGAAATGTACAGCGAAATGAGGAGAGGAAAAATTGAGAGAAAGAGAATGATAAAAACGGCAGGCAGAATGAACGAAGCAACACTCACGCGCTCGCGCCAAGATGCGCTGCGCGTCACCTCAAGCAGGGTGCTTGTCATTGGCACAGGTGTGGCGTCAGGGGTTTGGGTCAGTTCCATTGTTTGAGAATCCGCGCAACGCGCGAACGGGCGAGAACAAATTTGTTATCGTGCGCTGCTACATCTCTGGCAGCAGCGCACGACACTCAGGAGAAGAAGCAATTGCAGTAAAAACCTGTCAGGGCTTGTCCTATCGTGCGACGCCGAGTGATGCCTTGTACGCGGCGAGCTGTTTGTCGCGCCCGAGTTCATCGGATTTGGCATTCCACGCGTCTTCAATCTGTTTCATCGCCTGCTCTACGGTCAGCTCACCCGCGAGGTACTGTGCGACGGCTTGGTCAAGCACAACTTGTTCATAGTACTGTGCCTGTGGGATACGCAGGTCAACTGTCATGTTCGGGTTATTGAGCGAGTCTTCGATGGCACCGAGGTAATCTGCGGCTGCTTTGGGGCTCATGCCTGCCTTGACCCATTCCTCGCGATTGAGGAACTGCGATTTGCGGAAGGGGTTAAAACCGGACTTGCCAAGGGTTACGTCCACATTGGATTGTGCGGGCTGCGCCATGTAGGACAAGAACGCATAGGCAGCATCTTTGACTTTGCTGTTCGCACTCACTGAACCCGACCAGCCGCCAAACGCCGACAGCGGCGCATGATTCACACCATTCACTGCATATGGACACGTCTTGGCATCACACGGCACAAGTTTGCCGGTGTCCCAATCGAGAACCTCTTTCCATCCGGGCATGATGGCGGCGCCAACTTTGTCTTGGACTGTGGACCGTTCGGGGTCAATTGCCAAAGCACCGATATCGCCCCAGTCCAGCGCGAGCGCGCAGCGCCCGGAGAGGAACAGTCCGCGCATATCGTTCAGGTCTTGATTCAATTCATCGGGATGCCCGTACTTGCCGGTCTCTTTGTAGAGTTCAAGCGCTTTTTTGAATGCTGCGTTGTTCACGAGCGGCTGCATGTCTTTGGTGTTAAAGAAGGTGCCTTGACTGCTGCCCTTGCTTTGAATCAATGGCGAGGCAATATCAAGAATCGTCCAGAATGACTGCGCGCCTTTTTTCTTGAACAAGCACGAGCCATAATCGGGCGTGCCATCGCCATTCAAATCTTGACCGTTGTACTTTTTCGCGATGGTAATCCAGTCATCCCACGTGGCGGGCGGCTGCAACCCGTCTTTTTCCAACAGGTCGGTGCGATAGTAAATCATCATAAAATCGCCATCGAGTGGGAGTGCATAGATTTTGTCTTGGTACTTCATGTTATAGTCGGCAAAGAACGGCGCGATGTCATCAAACTGCAGCGCTTTATCGTTCTTGACGCGGTCGGTCAAATCTTCCAGATAGCCCGGCGTCACATAGTCCGCGAACCATGACGGCGAGAACACATAGGCATCATAACTGTTTGTGCCTGTTGCTGCATCCGTCAAGATTTTTTGATAGAGGTCGGCAAACGGCACGGTAATGACGTTGATTTTTGCGCCGGTCAATTTCTCAAAATCGGGACCGCGTCGTTGTAACGGTTCTGCAATTTGCGGACCGGTAAAGGTGACGACATTGACAGTTTGTCCGGCATACATTTGCGGTGCCGGTGTGGGCTGTGCCACAACGGTTTGTACGACGGTCGCTTGCGCGACGACGGTTTCTTTAACGGTGTTGACAACGGTTTGCACAACCGGCGCGCCGGTCTCTTTGACCGTAACGACGACGGTTTGTACAACGGGTGGGGGGGGCGTGGCAGGGGTGCCACAACCGACGAGTAGCAAATAGGAAATGGCGAGCGTTGCCAACACGACAACTGCGAGCGTGCGTTTCATAGCAGGTCCTCCTCTTCGAACATTGGGGGTTTTGATAGACGATGAATAGACAGTGGGAAATTTTTTTTTCGCGACACCTCCTTGCGCATTTCCAAATCACGTCGTGTGATTGAAAAATTTCTTATGGTGGTGGTTGCAAGAGTTCCAAAGTAATTCCATCCGGGTCAAGAAAATAAATGGCAAAGCCGCCTTTGTTGACACCATGTTCTATCGGAATTGGCGCGTCCGCTTTGAATTGCACGCCGAGATTTTTCATGCGTTCAAATTCCGCGTGAATGTCGTCCACCATGAATGCCCAATGTCCGACGCCGTTGCGATTCGTATCGAGCGGAATGTCCTCGCCGCGCGGTGAAACATATTCGACAAGTTCAATGTGATGACGCGATTGCGGAATCGTTTGTCCCGGCACGCGCAGCTGCGCGACTTTGAGGTGTGCTTCGGGGAACGCGACGAGCTTGCTCGTGTACTCATTGTGCTGCACTTGCCCGCGCACAAATTCGAGTCCCAAAACTTCGGTGTACCATTTCACCGCCGCATCCAAATCGCGCACCGTGAACGAGACGTGCCAGAAACCGCGTATCATAAAGAGTGACGGGTGACGAGTGACGGCAAAGTGAAACGTCAAACGTCAAACGTAAATTTTCAAAACATTGCTGTTACGGTAGCGACAATATCGCTCACTTGTGGCAGCACCGCGTTTTCCAAATTTTCCGCGACGGGAATCGGAACATGTTTTGCGCCGAGACGACGCGCGGGTGTTTGCAAAATGTTTGGTTCGGTTTCATACACGCGTGCAATAATTTCCGCGCCGAGTCCGCAATTCGCGTGCGCTTCGTGAACGACGAGCAATCGTTTCGTGCGCCGCACCGATTCGAGAATTGTTTCCATGTCGAGCGGTTCAATCGTTCGCAAATCAATCACTTCCGCGTCAATTCCGTTTTGTGCGAGTTCTTCTGCCGCTTGCAGCGCGAGCAGCAGTTGGCGCGAATACGAAACAATTGTGATGTCACCGCCCGCGCGTTTTATTTCTGCTTTGCCAAGCGGTATCGTGTATTCCTCTTCGGGAACCTCGCCGCGCGTGAAATAGACAAGTTTGTGTTCAATGAAAATGACAGGATTGTTCGCGCGCATTGCGCTCGTCAATAAACCTTTCGCGTCGTAGGGCGTTGATGGCGCAACGACAATCAAGCCGGGAACTTGAGCGAACCAACTTTCAAAACTTTGGGAATGTTGTGCGCCATTGCCGCGTCCGCCGCCCTGCTGCGCGCGAATCACAATCGGCAGCGAAACGGTTCCGCCTGCCATGTAACGCAACTTGGCAGCTTGATTCACGATTTGGTCGGCGGCAACGAGCGCGAAATCCATAAACAACAATTCCACCACCGGGCGCATTCCCGCCATTGCCGCGCCAATCCCAAGTCCTACAAAGCCCGCTTCACTAATCGGCGTATCGCGTACGCGGTCTGCGCCAAACTCTTGCCACAACCCTTTGGTCACCGTAAAAATTCCGCCGTGATGTCCAATGTCTTCGCCCATGAGAAACACGCGCGAATCGTTTTGCATTTCGTGGCGCAATGCTTGATTCAGAGCTTGAGCAAAAGTAAGAGTGGGCATCGTTTATGCAAGTTCTGCGCTCGACGTATTTCAAAACTGTTGGTCGCTATCCGTTTTTTCAAATGCGTCTTGGTAAAGGCGTTGTATAATGCGACAGGAAAGGGTGAGCGCGGCAGAGCAAGTCTCTTCCGAACCAAATTGACAAAGATTGGTTGCAGGCTCTTTCCCTCGGTGGTTGGGTACTGATCCTACCCAACCACTTTATTTTTTGATTTAGCTTCTTCTCGGACCTTTGTCAGGCAATACCGCCCCATCACGTAAACACATCTTCAAACGCGTCTTCCGCATTCGGCACCGGACTCTCTTGTGCGAATATCAACGCGTCGGAAATGATGTCTTGCGCTTCCGTCTCCAATTTTTTCAACGCGTCGTCGTCGAAACTCATCGCTTTCAAACGATTGCCTAAACGCGTTATTGGTTCGCGTTCACGCGCGGCTGCCACTTCTTCTTTGGTCCGATACACTTCGGGGTCGCCCATCATGTGTCCCCACAAGCGGTACGTTTGCGCTTCGAGGTACGTGAGTCCTTTTCCGGCGCGCGCGTTGTTCACAGCATCACTCACCGCGTCGTACATCGCTTCCACATCATTGCCATCCACTTGTAACGCGTTCATTCCATAACTTGCGGCGCGTTTGTACGTTTCGACGGTTGAAGTTGTTTCGTGTGACGGCGTCATTTCGGAATACAAATTGTTTTCGCAAACAAGAACGAGCGGCAGTTTCCAAATGACCGCCAGATTGAGCGATTCGTGAAAGATACCTTGATTCACTGCGCCTTCGCCAAAAAACGCGAGTGCGATTTGGTCTGATTTTTTCATCTGCGATGCGAGCGCCGCGCCCGCCGCGTGCGGAATCCCCGCCGCGACAATCGCGTTTGCGCCCAACAGTCCGACAGCGGGATCCGTAAAGTGCATCGAACCGCCTTTACCTTTGGAGCAGCCCGTCGCTTTGCCGAGCATCTCTGCCATCGCCGCGCGCACGCTCAAACCTTTTGCAATGGCGTGCCCATGTCCGCGATACGTACAAGTCATGTAATCATCACGCCGCAATGCCGCGCAAGCGCCAACCGCAACTGCTTCTTGCCCCACGCACGGATGAAACGAACCGCGAATTTTGCCCTGTTGATACAAATCGCGAATCGTCTCTTCAAATTTGCGAATCACCCACATTTGGCGATACGCGTTTTGCAAATCATCGCGCGTCACGTTTCTCGTTTCTCGTTTCTCAGATTGCCAGTCTCTAACATCCAACTTCCAACTTCCAATCAATCCATCTCCATCCCGCCATCTACATTCAGCGTTTGTCCCGTGATGTAACTCGCGTCCGGTGAACAAAAAAACGAAACCACGTTTGCGACATCGTCGGGCGTCTCCAAACGTCCGAGCGGAATTTTTGCCGTCATGCGCGCGAGCGATTCTTGATACGTAATGTTTTGCTGTTGCGCGCGATTGCGATGCACCTCTTGTGTCATTGGCGTATCCACGACGCCGGGACAAATTGCATTGACGGTGATGTTGTGCGGCGCGAGCGCGAGTGCGGCGGTGCGCGTTAAACTGATGACACCGGCTTTGGCGGCGGCATAAGCCGCTTGGTCGGGGCGTCCGCTGCGTCCTGAAATCGAAGAAAGATTGACAATGTGTCCGCCCTCGCTCATTTGCCGCGCGGCATATTGCATTGCAAAAAAAACGGTCTTGAGGTCAAGGGTGAGAATTACATCCCATTCAGTCTCGGTGACATCAAAAAAGGGATGAATGATGACGCGTCCCGCGTTATTGACCAGAACCTTGAGCGCGCCGCGTTCGGAAGCGGCTTGGACGGTGTGTTCAATTTCTTTAAGCTTTGTTAAATCGGCACTGAGGGTAAAGGCGTGCCCGTTGGCGTTTTCAATTTCCTGCTGCACCTTTGCAATGCCTTCTCCGTTTTGGTCTGCCAAGGCAACGGTGTATCCATCGCGCGCCAGACGATGCGAAATCGCGCGCCCAATTCCTTGCGCGGCGCCGGTGACGAGAGCAATGTGAGTCATGCGTATCAAGCTTCTTCTGCAGAATCCAAACGTTCAAGGGAACGCGCATAGGCGTTCGTGAGATGTTGGTCGAGCGCAGAAATTGCCGTTGCCGTATCTCCCGCCAGCATCGCTTCAAGCAACGCGATATGTTCTTGCGCGGTCACTTGGGCATAGTGCGGTTTTTCTTGATTCGAATACGAGAAACGGCTGATGAGCCACGTAATCGAGGTGATACGTTCGAGTGCATCAATGAGCAGAGGATTGCCGGACAGCTGAGCAATTGTTGTGTGCAATTCTTGGTCGGCTTGAATTTCGTCTTCAAGCGGCACATCGGCGGGGTGTTCAAAGTCCAGCCATTTTGCGCGCAGCGCTTCAAGTCGCTTGCGGTCGAGGCGCGCCATCGTGAGGGGCAGGGCAGCGAGTTCGAGCGCACGGCGCACGACAAACGCATCTTGAATGTATGAACGATTGAGGTCAATGACGCGGTAGCCGCCGGTGGAATTGACTTGGACGACACCTTCGTTGACGAGCATCATCAACGCGTCGCGAACGGGGCTGCGGCTCACGCCCATCTGTTCCGCGATTTCGCTGACGCCGAGCCGGGTGCCCGGCGCAATTTCCATGCGGTAAATTTTGTCGCGCAGGTGCTGATAAACCTGTTGCCCGAGGTTTTCACGAAGAGGAGTAAAGGTGGGTTGATTAAGCATCGTCGCTATGGGTTCCTGCACACCGTATGCGAAATTCCGTATGCAGTATGCGGGATAGTATATGGTAAAATGCGTAAATGTCAAGGGTTTTTTGAGGGAATTTTGGAAATTTCCTATAAAAACTCAAAACGTGACAGGTCTCGGAGACCTGTCACGTTTCGGTAAAAACGTTCCTTGAATTTTCCGCGCACTTGTGATACGCTCCGCGAAATTCGTATATCGCAAAGCGCGTATTGTCACTTGAGATACGCGTGGAGCAAACAAACAACGATGCTCACCTACAATTTAATTCACCCCGAAATTTTGCACGCACTCGGCACGGCAGGACACGGCGCGCAAGTGTTGATTGCCGATGGAAATTATCCGGTCATCACGCGTTCGAATCCGCGCGCCGCGCGGGTGTATTTGAATCTCGCACCGGGGTTGGTCACTGTCACCGATGTTCTAAAAGTGGTGGTGAACGCGATTCCATTGGAAGCCGCGCACGGAATGGGTCCCGATTCAAATGCCGTGCCTTCCATCTTTCGCGATTTTCGTCGCATTCTGCCAAAAGAAATTCAACTCGAACGTTTGGGACGTTTTGAATTTTATGAAGCGGCGAGTGCGCCCGCCGTCGCGTTGGCGATTGCAACAGGCGAACAACGGATTTACGCCAACATTCTTTTGACGATTGGTGTGATTCCTCCGCCGCAAGGGAAATTGTAAAGCGCGCCGTGCATAAAAAATCTCGACAGCATTTTGCTGTCGAGATTTTTTTACATGACCGCTTGTTCAAAGCGTTTGATGTCTTGTTCAATGATTGCTAAACTTGCGCGCCAAAAGTCCGGTGTACGAATATCAATTCCGAAACGCGCGGCGAGCGTTGCTGCGTCCGCCATGCCGGTGGATGACAACAAATCGTCGTATCCTTTTTTAAATTCGTGCGGGTCTTGCTGATAGCGCGCATACAAGCCCAGTCCGAACAGCAAGCCAAACATGTACGGAAAATTATAAAAGGAACGGTCCGCGCTATAGTAATGTGGTTTCACCGCCCACATGTACGGATGCAATTGTTCGGGGTCGAGACCATCGCCATACGTTTGTTGCTGCGCGTCGAGCATCAACGCGTTCAATTCGTCCACTGATAATTCGCGCTTGCGGCGTCCTTCCAACACACCGCGCTCAAAGATAAAGCGCGAGGAAATGTCCACCACAACTTGACACGACCCTTCCAGCGATGCCTCCAAAATCGCAAGTCGTTCTGCACCATCTGTTTCACGCAGCGCGGCTTCGCGCACAATCGTTTCGCAAAAAATACTCGCGGTCTCGGCGAGCGTCATGGGCGTATTGCGTTGAATCGCAGTGCGTTCGGCTTTGACAAGATTGTGATACGCGTGACCCAATTCGTGCGCGAGCGTACTCACACCGCCATACGCCGGTTTGTAGTTGGAAAGGATGCGCGAGTCGCCGTTGCGGACCCACATACAAAATGCGCCGTCGCGTTTGCCCAAACGCGGCTCGGCATCAATCCACCGTCCATCAAACGCGCGCCGCGCCAATTCCTGCATTTTCTCCGAGTACGTTCCAAAGTTCGTCAAAATAAAATCGCGCGCCGCGTCATATTCCCACACGCGCGTCCCCTCGCCGAGCGGCGCAAAAATGTCATAGAACGCGAGTTGCGAAATGTTCAACGCGCGCGCTTTCGCTTTGAGGTAACGCCGAAAATTCGGAAACGATTCGCGCGCGGCGAGCATCATCGCGTCGAGCGTTTGACGGTCAATCGCGGCTTCGTGAATCGCTTGGTCGAGTCCCGATTCCCAACCGCGTCGTTTTGACAACGTATTCACCTGTCCCTTGATGCTGTTGAGCGCAGCGGCGAGCGGTACCGCGTGTTCTGCCCACGCGGCGAGTTCGGCGCGATGCGCGCGTTCACGAATTTCGCGCCGCGCGTCGTACGCGAGATTCCGAACGGCGCTCATCGGCATTGCTTGCAGCGCGCCGTCAATTTCCATATTCACCATGATCTGCGAGGAAACATTGCCGTGCAAACGTCCCCACGCGCTGCCGCCCGTCGGACCCAATTCCGCCGCGAGTTCTTCTTCGACCGGTGACATCAAATGCTGCGCGTCAATTTTCGCGCGCTGTAACGCGTATGCATGTTCACGCGCAATTAGAGAATTTTCGATGAGCCATTCAATGTCCAAAGAACCGAGCCACGCGGTAAAACGCGTGCCGAGTTTGGAAAGCGTGACGTTGTGAAGCTGAAGCGCCGAGAGTTTCGCTTGTGCCAACGTATTGCGCGAATCGGTTGTGACGAACGAACTGATGTACGAGAACAGTGTGGCAAGTGTTTCGAGGGTCGCGTTGTATTGCGTCAACACGGTTTCAAACGTTGTAACCGTTGTGGCATCGGTGACTGCCTTCTCGGTGCGCGCGATATGGTGTGTATCGAATAATTCTGCGAGCGCGTTAATTTGTGAAACGACCTGTGCGAATCCATTTTCAAATTCGGCGGATTCGAGCGCAGGAAAAATTTCAGAAAGGTCCCAGTGGGGAAGTTGCATTGGCTAATGGCTGATGGCTGATAGCATATCGCAAGATGGTCGCGCCATCTGCTATGGGCTATCTGCTATCGGCTCAAAGAAATCTCCGTAACACGCCCAACACTTTTACATACGCGTTTGAGACAAGCGGTGACCATGTGGAATCGGGCAGCATGGGCGGGAATGTTGTCGCACCTTTTTGCTCAAACGTATTGTTCGAGCCGGAACCGTCCCAAATAATATCCACCGCGGGAAACCCGAATTTTTTCGCGGCGGGATGCGCGTCGTACGCGTTATGCGTGATGGTGTTGTTATAGATGCGATTGTTTTCGGGTTCGGTGCCGACGTCGAACGTCGCGCGCTCGGGGAAAAATGTTTTGAGTGAAACGAGCGCGATGGCGGCGGAACGATTGTCGCGAATTTCATTCCCGGTGATTTCCGTCGCGTCGGGTCCCAAGAGAATAATGCCGACGCCGGGTGGGACGCGCGAAACGGTGTTGCCGGGTTTCCCGAAGTTTTCGTGATTGTTACCGATGATGCGATTGTTGCGAACAATGTTGTTTGAAGTTTCTTTGCGCGCGAGGTCAGGCAAAACGAAAACCAAAAGCCCTGCCGTGTTGTCGTACAAATAATTGTTTTCCGCAATGGCGTTTGATGTGTTTTCGATTTCGAGTCCGGTCACGTTGCCGTGCGCTTCATTGTTTCGCATCACAACGCCGTCGGATTGACCGACATACAACGCCGCATCACTCGAACCTGTGACGAGATTATTTTCGAGTAAAACATTTTTGGAATGAACGGGGAACAGTCCGTACTCGCCCGTATCTTCCGCGAAAATGTTTCGCATCACGACGCCGTCGGGTCCGTTCGTGAGAACGCCGTTCGCTTGATAATTTTTGACGTGCAAATTTTCGACGGTGAAATTATCACCGCACGCGATAACGCCGTTGCCGATTTGTTTTTGTCCATCGAGAACCGGACGCGTCGCGCCGTCCATTTGTCCGCGCAGGGTGATGTTGTTGCGTTTGACGACGACACCTTCGTTGTACGTGCCGGGCATAATCAAAACTGTATCGCCCGGACGCGCTTGGTCAATCGCCGCTTGAATTTTTTCTCCCGGATTTACGGTGATTGTTTTGGGGTCGGTGACAACAGGTTGATTTTCCACCGCGCAGGTTGGCGTGCGGTCTTCGCGCGCGTTCGCGTTCCCCGTTGGTCCATCAGGACCCGCAGGCAAGACCAAATACACGAGACAGAAAAGAATGAGCAGAACGGGAACGAGCAACAGCAGTTTGCGATTTTGCATGAGGCACCTTTAATTGACGAAAGACGAACCACGGATGACGAACGCGTAACACCTAATGTCCAACGACTAACCGCGCAACCATCACCGGCGGAAATTCGTGATAGTTAAACCACGATGACCAACGCGCACTGGTTAAGGTTTCGGGAATACGCGGTTCGAGCAAACCATCGAGTACAAGTCCCGCGCGAAACGCTGCGCCGAATAATTCTTGCAAGGGGCGATGAAAATAAAATTGGACCGCCGGTTGTCCGAACATCGCGAGACCCTGATACGTTTTCGATTCCAAATAGCGCGTCAGCTTGAGCGCATAGCTTTCGGACACAACCCCGTTTTCCTCTTGCATCTCGGCGGTGAACGTCGGATTGTTGGAATTGAAACACGGATGCATCGTCGAAAAAACAAAACGTCCGCGCGGTTTCAACAAAAATGGAATCGCGCGAAACAATGGTTCGATGTGCAGCATGTCCATGATTGCCATGTTGCACGCCACTGCATCGAATGCGTGTTGCCCGAGCGCGCGCAATTCATTTTCGTTTGTCGCATCCACGACGCGATAATCAATTTTGTCGTTGAATGGTTCCGTGTGCGCGCGTGCGCGTTCAATCATCGCCGGACTAAAATCCGTTGCAGTAACGCGCGCGCCGAGCGAGGTGAGCTTGCGCGCGAATTGTCCATTGCCGCACGCGATTTCGAGAACGCGTTCGTCGCGTTGAATTTCAAGTAGTGCGAGGACATTCGGTTCGACGAGGTGCAAGTGGAACGCGTTGCCTTCGCCCATGCGTTCATCCCAAAACGCCGCGTTCGTGTCCCATGCCGCGCGCACGTCATCGTTTCGCGTTGAATCGTTTTGCATATGGTTGCATCATTCTACGCAAAACGGATTGAATGACAATGGGTCACGAACCCAAATTGATGCTCAAGCCGCGATTGTTGCCCGAACTGTCGCGCGGAATTTTCGGCAAGAGCCATTGCAAAAAGGAATCTTCGGAACGCGTTTGCAACAGCACGGTGCCGGGTCCTGTGAGATTGACGACGAGACCTTCGCCGCCGAGAATCGTTGAAGTCCAGTTGCCGGCTTTTTGCACGTTAAAGCTCATGCCTTCGGGAAACGCGACAAGATGCCCCGAATCAATGATATAGTTTTGTCCGGCGGGAATATCAACTTGATGAATCGCGCCGTAACTTGAAAGAATCAACGGACCGCTCCCATTGCACTTGAGCATGATCAAACCTTCGCTCGCGAAAAAAGTTTTTGCGCCGCCCCATTTTGTATCAATCGCAACAGAAAGCGCGGACGCGAGATATGCGCCCGATTGCACCATGTACGATTGATTGTTCAAATCGAGAACGGTAATGTCGCCGGGGAGCGCGGGCGCGAGTGTGACTTGTCCGCCTTGCGGCGCGGTGAGCGTGTTCATGAAAAAACCTTCGCCGCCGAGCAAGGAACGTTTCAGTCCCGCCATGATTCCACCTTGTACGCCGGTTTCGATTTGGACGCCCGCGCTCATGCTCACCATCGCGCCGGGTTCGGCTTGAATTTTTTCGCCCGCGCCAAGTGTGACAATTGCTAACGCATACGCGGGACGATGTTGAACTTCGTATTGCATTTCAAACTCCTTTTTGATTTGCGCTATCGAACGCGATTCCTATTATAATCGCTGAAATGTGGCGCGCATAAATAGTTGCCGCATTTTGTTGAGAGTAAATTATCGCGATGGGGCATAGGGATGAAACCGACTGATTTGTTGCGTTATGTTTTATGGTTTGGCGTTTTGTACACGGCGAACGCGAATAAAAGATATTTCGGACTGCCGACGACGTGGGTGATTCATCTCACGCTCAATTCGTTCAGTCTCTTTTTGCCGGAATTGTTGCGGCTTGCGAATGTTCTGTTGCAATTGGATGCGCGCACGAAACACGAACGCGCTTTTCTTGCCACCGCGCACGTGACCTTACGAGACGCGGTAGTGAACAATCCCAATTACGCGTTGTACGTCGCGCCCGTCGCGCTCGCGTATATTGTTTCGCATCCGCGTTTCAATATCTATAAAGGTGAATTTGCAAAATTGCGTTTGTTTGGATTTGGGCTGGACGCGATTCCACATTCGACGACGGCGTTCGCGTTCACCAATTTAATGATGGACACACTCACTTTGTTTCGGCACAATACGCCTGTGAACGCGTCGTGGCGCGAACTTGCCGAACGCGCGGATGAACATTCGGGAAATCTCGCGGGCGCGTTTTTAATTGGCGCGAGCGCGATGTACGAAGCGGGAGAATATGTCATCAATCAAGAAGAGTTGCGCGAGACGGGCGGAGACGAAAGCAAAATCAATTTGGTCTGGAGCGCGCAAGACATGTTATTTGATGTGTTGTCGAACGCGTTGGGGTGGGTGGCGGCGGTGGTGGTACGAAAAAAGAAACCAATACAAAAAAAACCAAACCCGTTATTTTCAAAATAACGGGTTTGGTTTTTTTTACGCTAGAGCTGCGGGCAATGGATTTGAACCACTACAACGACATCCAGAGTGTCGCGTCCTGCCATTAGACGAGCCCGCATTGACAACAACAATTTTAGCATCAGTTACAACGACGCGCAAATAGATTTCGCGCGGAAAAATTTTTTCGTGTCGGGGATCCGTTTTGGGTGGTGGTTTGTATTAGACAGTAGAAACGGCGGACGTTGGAATTGCAATTCGAAAATGCGGTAGTCCTGACTGTTTCTCATTTCCACCTTTCCTGCTGAGGGCGCGCGTTTGCGGGAACGCGCGCCTTCGGTGCTGTACAAAACCAGAACGCTCAAGGGCGTGTCGCGTCAACCGTGACATGACTTTGAGCGTTCGTTTTTTTTCGATGGAATGTGTTTTACGGTTAAAGGTCTCAACGCGTCAAGACGCCGAGAACGCGCTGCAATTCATCCAGCGTGAATGGTTTTGACAAGACCCCATTGATTAAACCGGAACGGACGCGTTCGGGGTCGAGGGTTAAACCCCACCCTGTCACCAATACGACAGGTTTGTTCGGATGCAGTTCTTTTGAGCGTCTCGCCAAATCCCAGCCGGAACAGTCCGGCATGGTCAAATCCGTCATCAAAATATCATAGTGTCCCTTGCGCAAACGTTCTTCCGCTTCCGCACGGGTTTGCGCTACCGTTACGGTGTTGCCGAGCGCGCCAAGCAAACTGCTCGCTGCGGACAAGATATTGATGTCGTCGTCAATGAATAAAATTTTCGCCGTGCGCGTCGCGTGTGCGACCTGAGGCATACTGACATTCTCCTTGAGCGCTTGCCTTGCCGGAGACAAACGACGTGTATAGCTGTTTGCGTTGAAAATTTCTGCTGCATTATAAACCAAAGAACCAAACATCAATAACCGACCGCCAAGCCATAAGGGAGATGCCCTATGAAGGTAAAACAAAAAACGTGTAACGAGTATAGTCTGCGCTACAATCTGCAACAATAGGGCATCAGTACCCAAGTCATGGGCGGCAGATTGACAATCTGCGCGCCTGTGCTATCCTCACGCGCCCGCTTGCCCATCTAATGATGTTACGAGGTTGAATGGTTCGTCCATTTATTTATCTGCTCCTTGTTTTTTTGCTTGTAGGTTGTGCTACGGAACCGACCGTCACCCCTCCCCCTCCAACAAATTCTCCCGTTCCCACTCCACAGCCAACCCCGACGCATTCTCCGCTGCCGCCCACGCTGACACCCGAATTCGAGAGTCCGACGCTATGGCTTGAACCGAATCTTGATGGTTCGTTACGCGCAGCGATTCAAGAAACCGCGCAAGCGCAAGACCTACACATCGTTGCCGACCCGAACGACGCCGCAATGCAAATCACGTATGTCGAATCACCCGACCCGCTCTTGATAACCGAAAACGTGTATGTCGTTGCAGACCGCTTTGCCACATTGCGGAATGGTGTGAAATTTGGCGACATTCAACAGGTGTGGCAAGGCAAGCCGGTTACAAGTATAGACGCGCTGGTTGCCACAAAGGACACAGCAGCTGCATTGACGCCCCTGCTCGGCGCGCCAAGTAAAAACGTGCGCGTCGTTGCCCCTGATGCGTTGACCGAAACGGTTTGGCAGACGCCGCGCACACTGGCGATACTGCCTTTTGACCAATTGAACCCACGTCTTGCTGCGCAAGCACTCGATGGAAAAAATAGCTTGGACCGCACGCTAGACCTCACAACGTATCCGCTTGTGGTGCGCGTGTACTTGGAAGGCACATCCGAACGCGCGCAAACTTTTTATAACGCGCTGCACAAACGTATTCCCGCGACGAACCGCGATTCAAATCGCATGACCTCGCTGGTGATGACCGGTGTGACGGCGATGGGACGTTTCACCGCGCAAGCGATTGACGACAGCGGCGACCCCGGTTTTCCCGCGCGCGTGGTCGCGCCGATTTTATCGAAAGCGGACCTTACACATGTAAGCAATGAAATTCCATTCGTAGAGGATTGTCCGCCAAATTTGGTACACGACTCAATTCGGTTATGCAGCAAGAGCGCCAACATCGAAACGCTCCGCGCACTCGGTGTGGACATTGTGGGCTTGACCGGAAATCACGCGGGCGATTTTGGTTATGAGAATTACGTCAAGACATTGGAACTGTATGAACAAAATGGTATGAAATACTATGCCGGTGGACGTAACGAAACCGAAGCGCGCAAACCTTTGATGATTGAACACAATGGCAATCGCCTCGCGTTTCTCGGCGCAAATAGTTTTGGTCCGCAATCGTATTGGGCGACGGCGGACAAGCCGGGAACGAATGGTTATGACGCGGAAAAAATGCAGCAAGATATTGCGAACGCGCGCAAACAAGCGAATCTGGTTTTTGTCGAATATCAAGCGGACGAAGTGTACGCGTACACGCCCGACGCGACGAACGTCCAAATTTTTCGTCGCACGTTGAATGATGGCGCGGATGTTGTGACAGGTGTTCAAAATCATCATCCCGCCTCGATTGAATTTAGCCAAGACGGGACGCGCGAAATTTTGTACGGACTCGGAAATTTTTCGTTTGACCAAATGTACGAGGACGAGGTGCGGCAAGGTCTCATCCCGCGCCATCTCATCTATGCGGGCAGATTGCTGCAAACGGAATTGTTGACGACGATGTTGGACAAGTACGCACAGCCGCGTTGGGCAACCGCGCAAGAACGCATAAAAATTTTGAGCGCCGTGTTTGAAGCGAGTGGATTCAAGTTGGAATGATGTATAATCGCTTCATGTCTCCTTCCGAATATCTGGCTGCAACATTTTCCATTATCGCTTTCGACCCCGACGCGCAGGAATGGGGCGTGGCGGTGCAATCCAAAGCATTTGTCGTCGGCGCGATTGTGCCGTGGGCGCAAGCAGGCGTCGGCGCCATCGCGACGCAAGCATGGACCAATAAATCGTTTGGACTGCGCGGTTTGCAACTTTTGAAACGCGGGCATGACCCGAAAGATGTCATCCACGATTTAATCGCGAGTGACAAAAGCGGCGCGCGCGCGCGCCGTCAACTCGCGGTGCTGGACGCGCAAGGACGCGCCGCGAATTACACCGGCAACGAATGTTTGAAATGGGCGGGCGGTATCGCCGAACAAAACGTTTCCGTACAAGGCAACATTCTCGCGGGCGAGCGCGTTTTGACCAATATGCTGCGCGCATTCAAACAACGGCGCGGCAAACTGGGCGAACGTCTCATCGCCGCGTTGGAAGCGGGGCAAAAAGCAGGCGGCGACACACGTGGGCAACAATCCGCGTCGTTACTCGTCGTGCGCGAAAAAAGTGATACCGATGGTATCGGCGATGTGTATGTGGATTTGCGCGTGGACGACCACAAAACGCCGATTGCAGAATTGCGTCGCTTGTACGGAATTTGGGAAAAACAAATGTATCCGTATCTGGAGGGGCAGCGCGTGAACGCATTACTCGGCGCGAAAAAATATGCGCGCGCCCAAAAATTACACCGCGAATTTTCTGCCCACGCCGCACTGCTTGCGCGCAAACATTGGCAAGATGCAGACTTGATGAATAATCTCGCGTGGCAATTTGCGCAGAACGCGTTGGGTCTGGATGCTGCGCTGAAATATGCACAGCGCGCAGTGAAACTGAAACCGAAGGATGCAAACATCGCGGACACACTGGCAGAAGTGTACTTTCAACGCGGTGACGCCACGCGCGCAATCGAAATTGAACGCGCGCTCGTTGCCAAGCATCCCGAACGGGCAGATTTTAAAACGCAACTCGACAAATTTGAAAAAGCGACCCGACCATAAGGTCGCGCTCCGGAGCGAGTCCTGTGTTTGCAATTTTCTTGCGGCACAGGATTTTATTTTTTTTTGTGGCAGTGACTGAACCCTCTTTGTCGGCATCCGCGCCGTATCGCAACCTTGCTCGCGTCGCGTTCGGCGTTGGCGGATTTCTGTTGCTCGGCAGCGCGTGCGGGATCGTTTCGTTCTTGCTCATTCCGCTTTTGCAGACCGCGCAGCCACAGGCAACAAATACAGCAGTCCTGTCGGCGACAGCTTTCGCGTTTGGCTATGGTGCAATGCTGCTCTTGGTCGGACGCGTGCTGCAAAAAAATGAGCGCCACAAATTTTTGCGCTTGCCTTCGCCGCTTGTCTTTGTCGCCGCGTTTTTCCTTGCTCTCTTTGTCGGGCAAAGCATTTTGGCGCTCCGCGTTTTACCCGCGTATCTATTTCCTTTTGTGCATGTGGTCGCATCCCTTTGTGCACCCCTCGCTATCTTGGCATTTGCGGTTCGCCGCTTGGAAACTGTTTCGCTTCATTCCATGTGCGCGCAATTTTCGTGGGGCGGATTCGTAACGATTGTCCTCGCGTTGGTGTTTGAACTAATAATCGGCGGGCTGCTTTTCGTACTCGCTTTTGTTGGAATTGCCATCGTGCTTGGTTCGGCGCAAACGACGGAATTGTTGGACGCGCTTCAATTCATTGGCGAGGACTCGCAAAGAGTCATCGAACTCGTCACTGCCCAGCCGCTTGTCATTGTGATTGTTGCATTTGCCGTGCTTACTTTCTTCGTATTGATTGTGCCGTTACTCGAAGAGATTCTCAAGACGACCGGTGCGGCAATCTTGATTGCGCGGCGTGTGCAAGCAGCACTGCCGCCGCGCAAGAGTCAAGCGCTCTTGTGGGGACTGGCGGCAGGCGCGGGCTTTGCCTTTACTGAAAACTTGTTCAATACACAAGGCGCGGTAACCGAGGCGCAAGGCGTCGCCGGCTTTTGGGCATCGGCAATGCTGTTGCGTTCAGGCACATCACTCATGCACATGACCGCGTCGGCAACGGTTGCAGTTGGTTGGTACGAGGCGCGGGTCCACAAAAAAACAACGCGTCTGTTTTTACTACTTGCCGCAGCGGTGTTGGCACATGCCGTATGGAATTCGGTCGTGGTATTGGTGGGCGCGGTTTCGCTTTTGAATGTGGTGAATGAAAATCTGGCGTGGATGTCAACGCTCTTGAGCGGCGCCGGCTTGATGATGTTGGTGTTGTTGTTTATCGTCTTTAGTTATTGGTTCGTCCGTTTGATTCGTTGGGCGCAGCCGCCCGTCGAAATTATCACATCCGAAAACTTGACAGGTCTCGCAGTTGAAAATACGAAAGAGTTTTGAGCGGCAGACCTCTCGCGTTCTGTAAAGGGGAAACATGGTTCGTGTCGTGACTGATTCGGGAGCGCATCTGGCAAGCCAAGTCCGCGCCAAGCACCACATTGGAACGGTACCGCTGCAGGTGCTCTTTGGAACACGCGGCTATCGTGATGAAATTGATTTATCCAACGAGCAGTTTTTTTACATGCTCACACACGAAAAAGTGCATCCCACCACTTCCGCGCCCGCGCCGCAAGATTTTATTAACGTGTGGAAACCCATTCTGGATGCGGGCGAAGAAATTGTTTCACTTTCGATTCCATCGGGTTTGAGTGCGACCTACTCCTCAGCAGTCAATGCCAAAGCGCAATTGGAACAAGAACATGGCGGCGCGCTCCCCATTACCTTGATTGACGGCAAATGGCTTTCGATGGCGATGGGTTTCCAAGCGCTCGTCGGCGCGCGCGCGGCGCATAGCGGCGCGTCCCGCGACGAAGTCGCAAAAGCAATCACCGCGCTCGATGAAAAATTGTCGCTCATCTTTTTGCTTGACACGTTGGAATATCTGAAACGCGGCGGACGCATCGGCAAAGCGCAAGCGTGGCTCGGCACAATGTTTAATGTAAAACCGATTTTGGAAATTGCGCACGCGCGCGTCGAGCCGCTCGAACGCGTGCGAAGCCGTAAAGCGGGGCTGGCGCGCATGTTGGAATTGGTGCAACATCCTCCGGCGACGAATGGTCCGCGTCTCGGCGATGGACCGCTCCACATTTCGATTTTGCACGCGCGCGCGCCAGAATCGGCACAGCAATTGGAAAATGAAATTCGCGCGCGTTTCAATGTCGCCGAAGTGGTGATGGCAGAGATTGGTCCGACGATTGCGGTGCATACCGGACCCGACGCGTTGGGTCTCGCGTTTTATCGAGAATAGCAAGTAGAACACAAGAATTATTTTCCACTTTCTCTGTTCTATTCTATAATTCACCGTGTTGCGCGCAACCTGCCGCGTAACACGGTGTTTTTGTATGCAGAATCCTGATGGCGCGTCGCACGACGAAAATTCGAATGGGCAAGATTCCACTACGATTGACGAGGCACGTGTGGCAGAAGTTGCATTGATTGAACGCGCGAAACTCGACCCGACGGCATTTGCGGATTTGTACGAACGCTATGTGGACCGAATTTACGCGTATATCTATTATCGAACCGGCGATGTCCGCGATGCGGAAGATTTGACCGCACGCGTTTTTTACCGCGCGCTGGCACATCTCCCTGACTTTAATCAAACCGGCGCGCCGTTTATTGCATGGCTCTATCGCATCGCACACAATTTGGTCGCAAATTGGCATCGCGACAATACGCGTCACCCCGAAGTTCCGTTGGACTTGTACTTGCACGCGCCGCAGCAAGAAGGCGCGCCGCATTCCCAAGCCGAGCGCGCCGAAGCGCAAAGTAAATTGTTGGAAGCGCTGCGCGCGCTGCCTGATGACCGCCAGCAGCTCGTGCTGTTGAAATTTGTGGACGGATTGTCGAATTTGGAAATCGGTAAACTGCTTGGACGTAGTGAAGGCGCGATTAAATCGCTGTATCATCGCACGTTGTTAACTCTCCGCGAAGAAATGGAAAAACGCGGCATTCTCGAATGGGAGTAGGGGCAAAGCATTCGCATTCACAACGGTGATGTGTTTGGCATACGTGTCTGCGAATGCTTCCCCCCAACACAAAAAAAGATGGACATTCTCACAATCCTTTTTCGTATTTTGCATATTTTCGCTGCTGTCTTTTGGGTGGGCGCGGCATGGCTGGTTACCTTTTTCGTTGCCCCGGCAGCGGCAGCGCTCGGACCTGATGGTGGAAAATTTATGGGCGCGTTGACACAGCGCAAGATGCCGATTTATATCAGCATTGCAGCCGTTGTCACTTTGCTCGCCGGTTTCGCGCTCTACTATACGCGCATTATTGCGCTTGGACTTTCAAGCACAACTGCTGGAATGGTCTTTGGGCTTGGCGGACTCGTTGGTCTCATTGCGGGCGGTGTCGGCGGTGGTATCGTTGGTCCAACGACGACGAAAATGGCTGCGCTGGGCGCGGAAATCGCGCGCGGCGGCAAACCACCAACTCAGGAACAAGCCGCGCAGCTTGCGGCGTTACAAAAACGTTTGGCGTCGGCGAGTTTATGGAACGCGATTCTCGTCACTCTGGCATTGCTCGCTATGGCGACTGCGCGGTACTTGTAAGATAGCGCGATGGTGCAACCGTGTGCTAGTGCAATTGTAACTATCGTACGCTTGCACGAATGTCGAGGTCCGTATGCAAGAAAATTTTTGGGAAGAACAATTAACTTCAAACATGCGGCGCGTGTTGACCCCCGTGCAACCCTCCGATTCGTTTCGCCAACATCTGCGAACGAATTTGCAATTGGCAGGGCGGCAGCAGGCGGCGCAGCGCGCGATGCGAATGCAGCGACCGGCGCATGTAAATTATTGGGTGTTGGGCGCGGCGGCGTTGGGCGTGACGGTGGCGGCGGGAAGCATGATTGCGTGGGCGATTCGTTCGCGCACTCTTCCGCACTAGACGATTCGATTTTCGTTTCACCCGTTCGCGTCGTACCAAACGCGAACGGGTTTTTTATTTTTTGGTAACACGCATACAATGTCTGGACTTTGTATATTCGAGGAAGACCAACCCGACGCCGCCCTGCGTTGATTCTGGCGGTCATTGCTTTTATTGCAACACTGATGGTTGTATTTGGCTATGCCGTGTGGCGCGCACCCGAACAAATTATCGCGTCCATTCCGTTGCCCGATTTAATTACGCGCACGCCGACATTGATTGGCGACATTCCGCCGACGCTCACGCGTTTTCCGACCGCGACGCGTCCGCCGACGCACACACGCACGCCAACATCAACCGCAACGCCGATGGCAACCGTCGCACCGACGCATACGCCGCGTCCACAAGTGGAACATTTTTTGTTTGGGCGTCCGGTGCCGCTTGAAGCGAATCAGTTTCCGGAACGATTTTATGCGTATGGCACTTCAGGACGCGGCGAATACGAAGTGCATCGCGGTACCGATTTTTCAAATCCGCTTGGCACAACGATTGTGGCGGTGGCGGATGCAACCGTCGTCGTCGCGGGCAATGATTTGTTACCCCAATGCGGCGCGGGCGGAAATGAAATTTGCGGACAGTACCCGGATTTTTACGGCAACATCATTGTTTTGAAATTGGACGAGTCGTATCAAGGGCAGCCGGTGTATGCGGCATATGGACACATGTCGAGTGTGACGGTTCGCCCCGGGCAACGCGTGCGCGCGGGCGAGCCACTTGGCATGGTTGGACAAGAGGGGATTGCGGTTGGTCCGCACATTCATCTTGAAGTGCGTTATGGTGCCAACAGTTACGCGACCACGCGCAATCCGATTTTGTGGCTGCGCCCATTGCCCGGCACCGGCGCGCTGGCGGGACGTTTGCAAGATAAAAACGGCAACCCGATTCGTTCGCAGAGTATTTTGGTGTACGCCGATGACATTGACGGGACGTACATCGGCGACACGGAAACCTATTCGCGCGACGCCGCGCCGCCCGTCAATTCGGACAATGTGCTGCAAGAAAATTGGGCGTTCCCCGATTTGCCTGCGGGAAATTATATTGTCAAAGCGTACGTTGGCGCGCTGCAATACTCGCGGCGCGTGACGATTCAATCGGGGAAACTAACGTTTATTGTTTTTGGAGGATGAAAATTATTTTCGATTTTCGATTCAATCGAAAATCGAAATTCTAAATTCTAAAATTTATGACACGCGTTCGTTACGCGCCTTCTCCCACCGGCGCACCGCATATTGGAAATTTACGCACCGCGTTGTTTAATTGGCTGTGGGCGCGGCACAACAACGGCAAATTTATTTTGCGCGTCGAGGACACCGACCAAGCGCGCGAAGTGGACAATGGGCTTGACCTCATTATGGAATCACTGCGCTTTCTCGGCATGAATTGGGATGAAGGTCCAGACATTGGCGGCGCGTACGGACCGTATCATCAATCCGAACGTTTGCCCATCTACAAAAAATACGCGGACGAGTTGATTGCGAAAGGTGCGGCGTACTATTGCTACTGTACACAAGAAGAATTGGCGCAGATGCGAAAGGAACAAGAAGCGCGCGGCGAACCAACGCGCTATGACCGTCGTTGTCGTTGGCTCACACCCGAACAACGCGCGGAACGCGAAGCAAAAGGATTGCCGCGTGTCGTACGCCTCGCCGTTCCGCTCGAAGGTTCGACGACACTGCCCGATTTTATTCACGGCGACATCACGATTCCGAACGCGGATGTGGATGACCAAGTGTTGATGAAGAGCGACGGTTTTCCAACGTATCACATGGCGGTTGTCGTTGACGACCACTTGATGGAAATCACACACGTCATGCGCGGCGACGAATGGATTTCGTCGTTCCCAAAACACATTCTTTTGTACAACGCGTTCGGTTGGACGCTGCCGCAATTTGGACACATGCCCGTCGTTCTCGGACCCGACAAGAAAAAATTGTCGAAACGTCACGGCGCGACGAGTATCACGCAATTCCGCGACGAAGGATATTTAGTAGAAGCGCTGGTGAATTTCATGGCGCTGCTCGGCTGGGCATACGACGGCGAACGCGAATTATTTTCGCGCGACGAATTGATTCAAGCATTCACGCTCGACCACATTCATTCGTCGCCCGCCGTCTTTGACCGCGCGAAATTGGATTGGATGAATGGGTATTACATTCGGGGACTGGAGACGGGAGATTTGGCAGAGAGATTGCTGCCGTTTTTGACGCGTGCAGGCATCGAGGCGGATTTGGAAACGGTGAAAAAAATCGCGCCGTTGGTGCAAGAACGTTTGAAACGTCTCGACGAAATCGCGCCGTTGGTGGATTTTATTTTTCAAGACGAGATTCAGTACGACCCAAAACTTTTGCTCGGTAACAAAATGGACGCGGCGGAATCACTCAACACATTACGCGGCGCGGGCGAGGTATTGGACAACTTTGCCTCATTCGACGACGAACACGCGTTGGAACAAGAACTGCGCGCGGTGTCGGAAAAACTTGGCTTGAAACCCGCGCAATTTTTCGGAATTTTGCGCGTCGCAGTGACAGGAAAAACTGTGACACCACCGTTAGTGGGAACGATGAAGGTGATAGGGAAAAGAAAAGTGATGGGGAGGGTGGAGAAGGCGTTGAGAGAGTTGGAAAGTTTGGCGGTTGAAACCGAAGCAACAACAACATGACAATACAAGAAACGACTGCCCTGCCTTTCACATCACGCGGAGGACGAAATCAACAAGTTGCTCGCGCGGGAGAAAATTTTGTCGCGGCAGAACTCAACAAACGCGGTGCATATGCAGTTACGTTCGCAGGCAATATGCCCAAAATTGATATTATTGCTTGCAATCAAAATCAGAGTCGCACCGTTCACATTCAGGTCAAGACCAAGCGCACTGGGACCTGGCATGCGAGCATTGTGGATGCACATGAGATGATTGAGCCATCTGATCCATTAGCTGAAACTGTCTTTTGGGTTTTTGTAGATTTGGGAAAGGTGGATGAGGCTCCGCGATACTGGATTGTGCCCTCGTGGTGGATACGCAACAACATCTATAAGGTCCACAGTGCTTATTTGGCTCGTCACGGTGGAACGCGGGCGCGGAATCCAAACTCAAAGCATCATTCAATTGATGAAATGCGTCTCGCCATTTGGCACGAGAAATGGAAAGTGCTTGGAATTTTTGACTGATATTTTCGCTAATGTTGTCTATTTCGCGAACAATGAAATGAGCGTCCATCTTTCCGACGGGCGCGAAATTTCCGTGCCACTTGAATGGTTTCTGCGTGTGCATGATGCAACGCCAGAGCAGCATAACAATTGGCGATTCATTGCCAAAGGAATTGGAATGCATTGGGAAGAGGTTGATGAGGATATTGCTGTACCCACTTTATTACGAATGTGAGAAAAAATGAGCACCCCCGAACCCAAAGACTTTATTCGTGAACAAGTAGTCCAGGACAGCGAAACGAAACGTTTCGACGGACGCGTTGTCACGCGCTTTCCGCCCGAACCGAACGGCTATTTGCACATCGGTCACGCGAAAGCGATTTGTGTGGATTTTGGCATCGCGCAAGAATTTGGCGGCTATTGCAATTTGCGTTTCGACGACACGAATCCGACCAAAGAAGAACAAGAATATGTGGACGCGATTCAAGAGGATATTCGCTGGCTCGGTTTTGAATGGGAGGGCGAAGCGAAATTCGCGTCCGATTATTTTGAACAACTCTATCAGTGGGCAGAAGAACTGATTCTGCAAAACAAAGCGTACGTTGACGATTTGAGCATGGAAGAAATTCGCGCGTATCGCGGCACGCTCACCGAACCCGGACGCGAATCGCCGTATCGCAATCGCAGCATCGAGGAAAATTTAGATTTGTTCCGTCGAATGCGCGCGGGCGAATTTCCTGACGGTGCGCGTGTGTTGCGCGCGAAAGTTGATATGGCATCAGGAAATCTCAACATGCGCGACCCTGTGATGTATCGCATTCGTCATGCGACGCATCATCGCACGGGCGACACGTGGTGCATCTATCCGATGTACGATTGGGCGCACGGGCAGTCCGATTCGATTGAAGGCGTCACTCATTCGCTCTGTTCGCTCGAATACGAAGACCATCGTCCGTTATATGATTGGTATTTGGACAATCTCGAAATTTATCATCCGCGCCAAATCGAATTTTCGCGTTTGAATGTTTCGAATACGGTAATGAGCAAACGCAAACTGTTGCAATTGGTGAATGAAAATATCGTCGCGGGTTGGGATGACCCGCGTATGCCGACACTTTCAGGTTTGCGCCGACGCGGTTACACGCCCGCGTCCATTCGCGATTTCATCGAACGCGTTGGCGTGACGAAAAATCAAAACTTGGTGGAAGTGGCATTGCTCGAAGCGTGCATCCGCGAAGAATTGAACAAGACGGCGCCGCGCGTGATGGGCGTGTTGAATCCGTTAAAAGTGGTGATTGAAAATTATCCCGAAGGTAAAATCGAGGAACTTGACGCGGTGAACAATCCCGAAGACCCGGGCGCGGGTTCGCGCAAAATTCCGTTCACGCGCGAATTGTGGATTGAGCAGTCCGATTTCATGGAGAATCCGTCGAAAAAATATTTTCGCCTGTCGCCGGGCGCTGAAGTGCGTTTGCGGTGGGCGTACATTATCAAATGCACGAGCGTTGTGAAAAACGAAAACGGTGAGGTGACGGAACTGCGTTGTACGTACGACCCCGCGACGTTGAACGCGCAGCCAACGGACCGCAAAGTCAAAGGCACGATTCATTGGGTTTCCGCGCAACACGCCGTTCCTGCCGAAATGCGCTTGTACGAAAATTTGTTTCCGATGCCGAAACCCGACGAAGCGGATGATTGGAAACAAAACATCAATCCCAATTCGCTCCAAGTGTTGAATGGTTTTGTCGAACCTTCCCTCGCAAACGCGGAAACAGGAATGCGTTATCAATTCGAGCGCAACGGCTATTTCGTCGTTGATAAGGATTCGACGCGCGAGAAATTGGTGTTTAATCGGACTGTGACGTTGAGAGATACGTGGGGCAAGATTGAAAAGCAAGAACAATAAAAACAAGGGGCGGAATATTCTCCGCCCCTTGTTCATTATGCGATTTCCTTTTCGCGTTGCAGTTGTTGCTTGACCCACTCTTCAACGAGATGTGAGGGTGTCGTGCGTTTGCGCTTTGCCAAAGTCTCAACTTGGCGCGCAATGGGCGCAGTCAATTCGATTTGAACCATTTCATGTTTTGGCGGCAGGTTCACCTCGATTTCCACTTGCTCTGTGTCATCCGCATAGTCCACAAAAGAATGTCTTTCCCAAAACTCGACTGCCTCATCGAGCGTCGCAAAATCCGGAATCTTCTTTTTCGCCATAATCTTATTTTCCTTTGTACCACTTGCGCTCATCCGCTTCCATATCACGCGCCGAAAGAATCAACGCGCGATTTTGTCCCTTGAAAATAAACACGATGAAAAGATATCGCCCGTCGTCAGTTTGTCCAAATGCGTAATACAAATCTTCGCCTTTGCGATTCCCACGTTTCGCGCGCCGAAAGCGCGGGGTCTTGCGAAAAACCTGCTCAACCTCATCTGTCAAGACGCCATGTTTCGTTGTCAGTTTTTCAATGATGTCCTCAAGCCAGATGAAATTGTCAATCTTCATGGGCGCGTGAAATACTAGCATTGACAAATGAATGTGTCAACGCGCATGTATCCCCATTTTCATTTCGTATCTTTTTCAGTATGATGCTGGTCAAATCTGTCTCGTGGAGAGAGGTTCATGAAAATCGGAATTGTCGGCAGTGGCTTTGTCGGTGCGACGGCGGCGTATGCGCTGGTGATGCGCGGCGTCGGACGCGAAATTGTTTTGGTGGACGCGAACAAAAATCGCGCGGCAGCGGAAGCGGATGACATCGCGCACGCGGTCCCATTCGCGAATGCGTTGGAAGTGAATGATGGCGAGTACGCCGATTTGAAAAATGCGCGCGTGGTGATTCTCGCGGCAGGTTCCAATCAAAAGCCCGGCGAAACGCGTTTGCAATTGTTGGAGCGCAACGCGAAAATTTTCGGCGAAATTATTCCGCAAGTGTTGGAACACGCGCCCGATGCGCGCATTGTCGTCGCGACGAATCCTGTGGATGTGATGACGCATCTCGCCGCGCATTTCGCACACAAGCGCGGCGTGCCACATTCGCGTGTCATTGGTTCGGGTACGACGCTCGACACCGCGCGTTTTCGTTTGTTGCTCGCGCGACATGTGGGCATTGACAGCGCGCATGTTCACGCGTACGTGTTGGGCGAACACGGTGACTCGGAAGTATTGACGTGGAGTGTTGCCACCGTCGCGAATTATCCGCTCGAACAATTTTGTGAATCGCACAGCATCGCGTTGAATGACGAAATTCGCGCGGATATTGATACGCGCGTGCGCCGCGCGGCATATCATATTATCAACGGCAAAGGCGCGACGTACTATGGCATCGGAAGCGCGTTGGCGCGCATCACGCAGGCGATTCTCAATGACCAGCGCGCGATTCTCACCGTTTCGTCGCGTCACGAAAATGTTGTCGGCGTAAAGGATGTTACACTGTCATTGCCGCAGCTCGTCGGCGGGGATGGCATTCTCGATACGTACATGCCGCCGTTGAATGAAAATGAAATGAACGCGTTGAACAAGAGCGCACAAGTGATTCGCAATGCGATTGAGGGATTGAATTTGTCATAGGGATTTTTTCATGGAACAAATCGAATTAGGAAAAAGCGATGTCGTGGTTTCACCGCTCGGCATCGGCACGTGGGCGTGGGGCGATGGCTTGTATTGGGGCTATGGCAGGGGGTATGGTGAAAACGATTTGCAGCAAGCGTTTGAGGAAACACTGCGCGACGGCATCAATTTTTTTGATACGGCGGAAGTGTACGGCATGGGCAAGTCGGAAAAATTTCTCGGAGAATTTATTCGCGAGTCTCCGTTCGGCGAAAACGCGCGCATCGCAACGAAATGTTTTCCGCTGCCATATCGCGTAAGCAATAAATTTTTGTTGCGCGCACTGCGCGGCAGTCTGAAACGGTTGGGTTTGGAAACGGTGGACTTGTATCAAATGCACTGGGCGTATCCGCCGGTCTCGGTTGAAAGTTGGATGGATGCAATGGCGGAGGCAGTGGAAAAAAATATGACGCGCGCGGTTGGCGTTTCCAATTACAATGCGGAACAGGTGCGCCGCGCGCACAAACGCCTCGCACAGCACAACATTCCGCTCGCGTCCAATCAAATCGAATACAGCTTGTTGCATCGCGCTCCCGATTTCAACGGCGTTATCGAAACATGCCGCGAATTGAACGTGACGGTGATTGCGTATTCGCCGCTCAAGTTTGGTGTGTTGAGTGGAAAATATTCGCCGACGAATCCTTTGCCCGGTGTGCGCGGTGGACAATTCAATGTAGCGTATCTCACACAGATTCAGCCCTTGATGCTGGAATTGCAAAACATGGCGGAAAAATATGGCAAAACAATTCCTCAGGTTGCGACAAATTGGGTAATGCAGCGCGGCGCCATTCCGATTCCCGGCGCGAAAAATTTGAAACAGGCGCGCGAAAATGCAGGCGCATTGGGTTGGAATTTAGCGCGCGACGATGTGGAATTTTTGAATGAAATGAGTACCCACGTGTTGAGCGCGAAATGACCCGAATTGCTAAAATATATTTTCAAAAGTGCGGCAGCGCGTTTTTGATTTTCGCCATTGTGACTCGGCGCGCGCAAAAGACCTACGGCTCGCCTCGTTGTCATTCCAAAATGCGGACATTTGTCACAAGAAGCTGGTCCAAATGCGTTTATCATGGCGATACGCGAGTTTGCAAATGGAGCAAGCGTTACTCTGTCATTCCGTAGGTGGTTGAAACATGTCACTCGAAAATTTTCACGTTGCGGTGGTTGGCGCGGGACCGGCGGGATTGTATGGCGCGCAGACGTTGGCGAAATTGGGCGCGCGTGTGGTGATACTGAATCGCGACATCAAGCCCGGCGGACTCGCCGAGTACGGCATTTATCCTGACAAGTACAAAATGAAAGATGGTTTGCGCGCGCAATTTGAAAAAATTCTCGCGTCGCCGCAAATTGAATATCTCGGCAATGTCACGATTGGAAAAAATGGTGCGATGACGATTCCCGATTTGTTTGAATTGGGTTTTGATGCCGTGTTGGTGACGGTGGGTGCGCAAGGCACGAAATGGCTCGGCTTGCCGGGCGAACACTTGCGCGGCGTGTACCATGCGAAAGATTTGGTCTATCACTATAACAAGTTGCCGCCGTTCAGCACGGAGCATTTTGAAATCGGAAAAAATGTGGTCGTCGTCGGCGTTGGCAATGTGATGATGGATATGGCGCATTGGCTCGTGCGCGAATTGCAAGTGGATACGGTTACAGCTGTTGCGCGACGCGGACCCGCCGAAGTGAAATTTGATAAAAAAGAATTTGAGGTTGTCGGCGCGAATGTGGATGTGAACGCGTTGGATGCAGAACTCGCGCGCTGTGCGCCGTTCATGCGCGTGGTGAATCAAGACCCCGCGCAAGCCCGCGCGGAAATTCTCGCGGGCTTGCCGCGCGCGCTTGCGCCAATTTCCGATACGCGTATTCTGTTTCATTTTCTCGCGTCGCCGATTGAGGTGTTGGGTGATGCAACAGACGGCGTGCGCGCCTTGAAAATTGAAAACAACGAATTGAGTTTATCGAATGGTGACACGAAAGCGAATGGTCTTGGCACCTTCGACGAAATTTTATGTGACACGGTGATTTTTGCGATTGGCGATTCGGTGGACGCGCAGTTTGGTCTGCCGGTGTCGCGCGGCGCGTTCGTGCGGAATCCGACGCCGCGTTTTCCGATAGACGATACATCGTACGAAGCATTCGACCCGCAAACGCAGACACCGCTCGATGGAATTTTCCTCGCGGGCTGGGCGCGCCAAGCAAGCACGGGACTTGTTGGTGTCGCGCGCAAAGACGGCACGAACGGCGCAATGGTCGTGGGCGAATATCTCAAGACGTTGGCGCAGCCGCGCACTTGGCATACGGACGCGTTGCTCGAAACCTTGCGCACACACGGCGCTGTCGCAATCACGCATGAGGATCTGAAAAAATTAGAGGACGCCGAACATGCGGAGGCAAAATTGCGCGGATTGCCCGAATTTAAATTTTCGACGAATCAAGAGATGTTGCAAGTGATTGGGAAATAGAAACGTGTTACAAAACGGGTCGCAACGGAACCCGGTTCCGTTGCGACCCGTTTTTTCTTTTCCCCCTTGTCGTTTATACTCTTGACTCGATGCGCGTTGGCATTGACCTTTCGCCGTTGTTTTATGGACTGAATCGCACGCGCGGGATTGGAATGTATGCGGAAAATCTCGCAGCGGCGTTGGCGGCGACCGATACGACAAATGAGTATGTGCTGTTGACGACGCGCGGCACGCATTCCTATATCCTTCCGTTTTCCCTTCCCTCAAATTTTTCCACAGTGCCGTTGAACGCGCCTGCACTCGGACGCGTCACTCCAATTGTTTCGCATCAACTTGTTTTGCCTTTACGCATTCGCAGCTTGCATCTGGATGTGCTGCATACGCTGCAAGTGCCGTACAATCCATCTCTGCCCGCTGTTTCATTCTGGCAGCGTGTGCCGACGGTTGTGACGGTGTTTGACCTCATGCCCTTGCACATGGGCAAAGCATTACTCAAACACGAACGCTATCGGCGTTTTTTTGATTTTCAATTGAACGCGTGCCGCCGCGCCGCGCATTTGATTACCGCGACGGAATATACCGCGCGCGAGTTGATTCAATTCCATCTCGCGCCGCGCGAAAAAATTTCGGTGGTGCCGCTCGCGGCTCCCGCGCTTGAAGAAAGCGACGAGTTGTCAAATGATGTGCGCCAATTGATTCAAGGCGCGCCTTTTTTTCTGCACGTTGGCGGGAATGAACCGCAAAAAAATCAAGAGATTGTTTTACGCGCGTTCGGTTTGTGCTGTCGCAATCCCGCGTTCAAACACAATCTCGTTCTCGTAGGGCAGCAGCATTTGACGGACGAACCTGCGCTCGATGTGACGACGCGCGCCGCCTTGCGCATTCGACGCTTGACAAACATCACGCGCGCGGAAATGGATGCGTTGTACGAACATAGCGCGGCGTTGGTCTTTCCCTCATCGTACGAGGGATTTGGTCTGCCGATTTTGGAAGCGATGCGCGCGGCTGCGCCGGTGATTTCGTCGAACGCGTCGTGTTTGCCCGAAGTGGCGGGCGATGCCGCGTTGTATGTCGAACCGCGCGACGCGAACGCGTTGGCGAATGCGATGCGGCGCGTACTCGAAGATGAACGGTTGCGAATCAAATTGAGCGAAGCGGGTGAACGACGCGCGCAACAATTCTCATGGACGCGCACCGCGCAAATGACGCGCGCAGTGTACGAACGCGTCGCGCGCGAATCTCAACAGACCTGACAGGTTTCCAAGACCTTGCTCTACCCAAGCATCATGCTAGATACAAAACAATTGTCGCAAGTACAACAACTTTCCAAAAACCTGTCAGGTCTTGGTACGCATCGTCCGCGCGTCGTGTGGGACATGACTTTTACGATTCGCAGTCAGACCGGCACACGCGTCTATACTCAAAAGCTATATCAGACGCTGCGCGCGACCAGCGCGTGGGAATTTGTCGAGTTGTATGGCACGCGCGAAATCGGTCCGCGCGGACGCGGCAATCTCAAAAGCAACGCGCAAAATATCTGGTGGCTCCTCAATGGCGCAGAACGCCAAGTGAAACTTCAGCCGCCTGATTTGTATCACGCCGCCGCGTTTCTTGCGCCGCTGCGCGTGCCGTGTCCCTTCGTGTTGAATGTGTTTGATACGACCTACATTGAATTTCACCAGCACTATGATTGGAAATGGAATTTCTATGCGCGCACGTTTATTCCGAACGGCATCAAAAATGCGTCCGCGATTCTCACCTTGTCCGAACATGCGCGCGGCGAAATCGTCCGCGCGTATCGTGTGCCGCGCGAACGCGTGACGGTGGTACCGCCGGGCATTGGCGCGGAATTTCAACCACCTGCGCGCGCGGAAGCAATTGCGGCGATGCGCGCTAAATATGGTGTGGGTGAAAATTATTTGATTCATGGCGGCGGCGCGCACGCGCGGAAAAATGTGCCCGCGCTCATTGCCGCGTTTGCGCGTCTATGTGACACAATGCCGGATTTGACGCTGACTCTTTATGGTCCGCACGTTTTGGAATCGGCGCACATTCGTGAGGCGATTCAAGCGCACGGGCTTGCCAAATGCGTGACGCTGCTCGGATTTATTCCGCTTCAAGATTTGCCTGCGTTGTTGGCGGGCGCGCGTGCGTTTGTGTATGCTTCAAAATTGGAGGGCTTTGGAATGCCGCCGGTGGAAGCAATGGCGTGCGGCACGCCGGTTGTGTCCGCGCCGAATCCGCCAATGCCCGAAGTGCTGGGCGACGCGGCGTATTTGACCGAGAATGATTCGCCCGAAGCATTGGCAGTTGGAATGACGCGCGTGTTGAAGGATGACGTGTTGGCGCAAACGTTACGCGCGCGCGGCATGGAACGCGCGCGTTTGTACACGTGGGAAAATGCGGCGCGCAAAACGCTCGCGGTGTACGAAAACATTCTCGCAAAACAGAAAGCGGCTGCATGACCACGCGCCTTGTTGCTGTATTCGTCCGAGATTTGAAACAAGCGGGCATTGCCGGAATTGCGCTGCTCGTGTTGTTTGTTGGCGTGGTAACGAATCGGTATCGTTTTGAAGCGCTGCCGTTTCGCCCGCAACCGGAACATTTTGCGCTTGTCTTTGCGTTGGGAATTTTGGCGTGGCTCGTCTGGCGCAAGCGCGCGCGGCTCACGTTTCAATGGAGTGATGCACTCCTCGCCGCGTATCTCGGCATCGCGCTCCTTTCTGCGCTGTTGTTTCCACCGGAGCCGCGCGCAAGTGTGCAGTATTGGGCGCGGATGATTTTGTCCGTCGCCTTTTATTTTGTCGCGCGCTGGTTGTTGAGCGAACGCGCCAATGACGTCGCGTTTCGTCTGGTGTTGAAAGCGGTGTTGCTCTTTGGCGTACTCGAAGCACTGTTTGGAATTGCAAGTTGGTTTCTGTATCCGTTCGGCATCAATCTCGGCGTGGACGAATATCCGTTAGGCGTTCGCGGACCCGGCGGAATTTTGTGCAATTTTTCGTTGACGATGTACGGCACGTTGTGGGAGCCGAATATCTTTGCGAGTACGTTGATGCTCGTAGTTGTGGTCGGCGCGACGGTGTTTGTTTCAGATTCTTTTGTCACGTGGCGCAAACCTCTCGCATTCGCGTTGGCAATCATGTTGGTCGCGCTCGGCTTGAATGCAAGTCGAGCCGCGTTCTTGACGCTGGCGGGCGGGTTCGCACTCATTGTTTTGTTTGCACGCGGCATGGGGGTTTTGGAAAAATTGAAATGGGCGGGCGCGGGCATACTGTTGCTGTTGGTGGTCTATGCGCCGAGTCAAGAAATTTCGCGCGTGTTGATGCAAATGCCGAGCGCGCCGGGACTTGCCCAACGCGCGCCGTGTGCGGAATGGATTGCGGCGGGAATGCCGCGCGGGACACAAACGGGCGACCCGGAATTTGACCCGTCCACTGGACCCGAAAGTGGTTCGAATGTGGCGGACCGTTTTTTGGAGGGACAAACGCTCGCCTCGCGTTGGGTGTCATACAAAAACGCGTGGGATGATTTTTTGGAGAAACCGATGTTAGGCAATGGTCCCAATTCGTTTGGACAAAAATATACGACGACGGCGCACACGCCCGGTTGGATTAGCAATTTGGTTTTGATGTCACTGCACGATACGGGCATCGTCGGCACAATCTTCTTGCTCGCGTGGTTTGGCGTATTCGCGCGACAAATTTTTCGCGCGTGGCGACACGCGCCATCTTCTCCACAACGTACGCTCGTTTTGGCATTGAGCATCGGACTCGTTTGTTTGTTTGTGGCGTACCAAGTGACGACGATGTTGTGGCTCGGCTTGATGTGGTTCTTGTTGGCAGTGTTGGAGCAAGGCGCAATGCAGTTGACGAGTGAAACAAAATGAAGCGCGCGTTGGTTTCAATTCTGCGAGACCCATTCGTTTGGTTGCTGCTCGCGCTCGGCGCGGCGACGGCGTTTTTCCGCATCGAAGGACACGGCTTGTGGGGCGATGAAGTTTGGCAAGCGTTGTGGGCGCGGCAACAAGGCGTGCTGGAAACGATTGCGCGATTTTCCGCGCCGCCGGATTTCCCATTGCATTTTATTTTGGTGCAATGGACGACGATGTTCGGCACGTCGCCGTTGTGGGTGCGCTTGCCTTCGGCAGTATTGGGCGCGCTGACGGTTCCGCTCACGTATATTTTGGGAAAACGCGCGCTGAATCAACCAACAGGAATTTTGGCGGCGGCGCTGTTGGCAGTATCGCCGTTTCATGTGTGGTTCGCGCAAGACGCGCGCCCCTACGCGGCGCTCGCGTTTTATTCGCTCTTGTCATTTTGGTTTTTTATTGAATTGTTGCGCAAGCCGACGTGGTATGCGTGGCTCGGTTTAATGTTGGCGACGACGCTGAATCTTTACAATCAATTTTTTTCGTTGATGCCGCTTTTGAGTCAGGGCGTCGCGCTGGTGCTGCACGATGCTGTGAAATGGTATCAAGCGGGCGGCGATGGTTTTGCATTTGCGCGCACGCGTTGGCGGACTTGGTTCGCGTGCGCGTCGGCAATTGGCGCGGCGTTCGTGTTGACCATTCCGCTGCTTCCCGGTTATGTGAGTTATATTTCTGCGCGCGGTCCGGGCGAAGTGGAAGCCGCGCCGTTCCGTATCACGGCTGAATTTTTGACCGAGCTGTTTGGAATGTTTGGCGGCGGAACAGGTTGGTCGCTCGCGTTCTTTGTTGCGCTGTGCGTGCTTGGAATTGTGACAAGCGCGCGGCGGCGCAATTTTTTCGCGTTGTTTGGAGTGGTGTGGTTATCGCTGCCGATATGGATTCTTGCCGTCGCGCAGCCGCGTCATATTTTTATTCCCCGTTATTTTTTGTTTTTGCAGCCGATTTATTTTTTGTTTATCAGCTATGGAATTTTTTCCGCGAGTGTTTGGCTTGCCGCACGTTTTGAAAAATTTACGCGCGCGCAAATTGCTCCGCGCGTTTCGTGGAATGTTTTGGGAAATGTTTTGCTCGGCGCGGTTGCAATCGTTGCGTTGATTCCGCCGACGTGGGCGAGTTATTGGGTGGAACGCATCAACGATTGGGGAACCATGTGCGAGTATTTGCATCGCAACGCGAAACCGGGCGATGCGGTGGCGGGTGACGGTTACTTTATTGGTTTGATGATGTGGTGTTATCCCGAACCAAATACGATGCCGATGATTGACGGCAATCGCGTGCCGTTGGAATCATTGACGCAGCGCGGATTAAACATCTGGTTTTTGAATATAGCGGGCGGAACGGAGGCGGCGTGGCTCGAAAAAAATTTTGCGTTGGTGCCGCGCAATGTGTGGGGCAAGGGCGATTTGGCTGCCGCGGCGTCGAGCGGCGATTTCACATTTTTGCAAGCGGAACGCGTGGCGCGTTTGTGGTATTTTGAAACGCCGCAAGTCCCTTCGCAGATTGTGTTCCAAGATTTTCCACCCGACGCGTCAAGTGACAAGAGCTTTGCGGAAATTTCAGAATACACGCGCTATGCAGTGCGTTTGCGTTTGGCGCCGACGCGCCCGCGTGTGTTGCGAATGACCGTACAAGAACGCGCGGGCGGCGCGCTCCAAGTTTCGATTGATGGACAAGCGCTTGGACGCTTTCGACCGAAAAATGATTCGCGGGTGTGGCGCGAGGTAGAATTTGCGCTGCCTGAAAATGTCGGCGAAACATTTTTGGTCGAACTCTTTAATGTGCCAAAAACCGGCGCGCGCGTACAAGAGATTCAGGTACGGTATGCAGAGTAAGGGCGAAGCATTGGCATTCACAGCTATTTCGTGTTTCGGATACGCTCCTGCCAATGCTTCGTCCCTACGCATTTCATGAACATTGGGATTGACGCGCACATGTTGGGACACAACGAGACGGGAAATGAAACGTACATTCTCGAACTCGTGCGCGCGCTCGCGCAGCAAAAAACGGACGACACTTTTTTTGTGTACACGGAACAACTCGACGCGCTGCCGCATGAGGTGCATGACACGCCGCACATGCGTGTCGTACAATACAAAACGCGTTCGAGTGTGACGCGGCTGTTGCGTGAATTGCCGGGACGCGCCGCGCGTGACCAAATTGATGTACTGCACCTTTCGTACAATGCGCCGTTGACGCTGCCCGCGTCGTGCGCGTTGGTGTTGACGATTCACGATATTTCGTTTGAAGAACATCCCGAGTGGTTTCCGCGCAAACTGCGCGCGTTTTTGAAATGGAGTGTGCGGCGTTCCGCGCAGATGGCGCGCGCGATTCTCACGGATACGGAATGTGCGCGCGCGGATTTGGTGCGCTTGTATCGTTTGCCGCCGGAAAAAATTACCGTAACGCCTTATGCGGCGGACGCGCGTTTTCATCCGATTGCCGACGCACGCGCGTTATCTGCGATTCGCGGGAAATACAAAACGTCCGACCATTTTGTGTTGGCGGTGGGCAACATGCAGCCGCGCAAAAATTTGGCGCGGTTGATGCAAGCCTTCGCGCAAGTGAAACGCGCGGATGTGATTCCGCACAAGTTGGTGTTGGTGGGACAACAGTTGTGGCTGACGGACGATGTGTTGGCACAGGCGCGACGGCTCGGCGACGACGTAATTTTGACCGGCTATGTCCCCGATGCAGATTTGCCGCTGTTGTATAATGCGGCAGACGTATTTTGTTATCCGTCGTTGTATGAAGGATTCGGATTGCCCGTGTTGGAAGCGATGGCGTGTGGGACAGCCGTGATTACGTCAAATACATCGTCGCTGCCGGAAGTGGCGGGCGATGCGGCGTTGTTGGTGAATCCATACGCGGTGGATGAAATTGTAAACGCGCTGCATGAAACATTGACCAACGCGACGCTGCGCGCGCAGTTGCGCGAAAAAGGGCTCGCCCGCGCGCGTTTGTTTTCATGGGAACGCACCGCGCAGCAAACCGAGCAAGTGTATCAACACGCGGCAAGCGGCGCGCGTATGCGTAAAAATCTGATAGTCGAAAAACCATTGCGGCGTTAGAGAAAAATTTTTTGAAACGGATTGGTATGCGTTTTTTTGACCCCTTGATTCGCTGGCGCTATCAAATGACGGGCGGCTTTCGGCAACGGCGTTTTGATTTTTTTTGGAATACATTGGGTCGTCATGTTGGCATACGCCGCTGGCTCGATTTGGGCGGAGGTCCCGGCAGTTATTTGCTCACGCAATTGGAAACGCTCCACCGCGACGCTGCCCCAGCCGTAATTTTGTTGGATACGGGGGAAGCGGAATTGCGTGACGCACAAACGCGTTTTCCGAAGGTGCAATGTGTGTGTGCGGATGGCGAACATTTGCCGTTTGCTTCGGATACGTTCGATTTGGTGTTTTGTAATTCGGTCATTGAGCATGTGGCTCATCCTGACGCGTTAGCCGCCGAGATTCGTCGCACCGGGCGGCATTTTTTTGTACAAACGCCCAACGCAAAGTTTCCGTTGGAAAGTCATTCGCAAGTGCCGCTGCCTTTTTTTCGCGCGCTGCCGCGCACACTGCAATTGTGGATGTGTCGCGCGGCGGGCGCATCGTGGGATTATTTAATGTCAGTACGGTATTTGACGGAAGCAGAGCTGCGCGCGCTTTTTCCCGACGCGCGCATTTTGCATGAACGCGCGTTTGGTCTGACGAAATCGTTTTATGTATTTTCGCGGGAGGACGCGTGAAGATCGCACTCATCGGCACGCGCGGGATTCCCGCGAGTTACTCGGGCTTTGAAACGTGCGCGGAAGAATTGGGCGCGCGTTTGGTCGAACGCGGTCACACGGTGACGGTATATTGTCGCACGCATCACATTGCGTACACCGAACCGTACTATCGCGGGATTCGTTTGGTGCGCCTGCCGACGATTCCCAACAAATATCTTGACACCATCATACACACCACGCTGTCGTCGCTGCACGCGTTGGGGCAGGGCTATGATGTGGTGCTGATGTTTATCGCGGGCAACGGTCCGGTTGCTTTTTTGCCGCGTCTGGTGGGACAACAAGTCGCGTTGAATGTAGATGGCTTGGATTGGAAACGGCAAAAATGGCCCCCGCTCGCGAAAAAATATATTCAACTTGCCGAATGGCTTGCGACGAAAATGCCAAATCGCGTCGTGACCGATTCGCGGCGCGTGCAGGAATATTATCGCGAACGGTGGAACGCCGAGACAACGTACATTGCGTATGGAGCGGATGCGCAATTCAAGCCGCCGGGCGCGTATCTCGAAAAATTTGGTTTGACGCCGCGCAAATATATTTTATTTGTCGGACGCTTGGTGCCGGAAAATTGCGCGCATCATTTGGTGAGCGCGTTCAAACAATTGAATACGGAACTCAAGTGTGTGATTGTCGGTGATGCACCGTATGCGGCAGAGTACATTCACGAATTGAAAGCGTCGGCGGGGGACAATGTAATTTTCACCGGCTATTTGTTTGGGGAAGGATACCGCGAACTTTCATCGCACGCGTATGCTTTTGTGGAAACGTCCGAGGTGGGCGGTACGCATCCGGCATTGCTCGAAGCGATGGCGTTTGGCAATTGTGTGGTGGTGAATGATACGCGCGAAAATTTGGAAACGATTGGCGAAGCGGGCTTGATGTACAGCGGCGCGCAAGGCGCAGAACATCTCGCGCAAGTGCTGCAAGAGTTGATTGACAATCCGCCGCGTGTACAAGAATATCGCGGTCGCGCGCAAGAACGGGTGCGAATATATTTTACGTGGGATGCGGTGACGGATGAATACGAAAGGTTGTTTCAACAAATGGTGAAACAAAAAAACGGACGGGGTTAAGCACCCCGTCCGTTTTTTTTATGGAATGTGAAAACTGAACATGGCAGATTTTACACATTTGATAGAGTTGCATGCAAACACGCGCCAGTAATAGGTCTTGCCGCTTTCAAGGAATGGTGGAACGTACGAGTCATTCGATGTTCTGCCCACATGCACTTTGGGACCTTTGGTGGAATCTGTGCGAATGACGATTTTGTACGAGGCTGCATTTTCCGATGCGGACCAATCGAGCGTTGGCGGATTTTCCACAATGCTCTGGTCGTTTTGCGGCGAGAGCAATTCCGGTCTCGTTGGTTCGCCGTCGGGCGGTGTTACGATGACAACGCTGCGACAGTACGAAAATTCCGACGTATTGTTTTGGCTGTCCGTTGCGGTGCCGGTGACAACGCCGGTGTTGGGCGCATTCGAAAGTGGCGCCGTAAAGCTCGCGTTGCCACCGCCGTTGGTCGTAACTTGGATAGAACCGAGATAGACTTTGCCCTCGCCGACAGCATTGCCAAACGCGTTGTCACACGCGGGATTCTGGAAAAACTCTAACGTAAAGCGCGCGTTGGGACGGCTGTTGAGATTGCCTTTGATGGTTAACGTTGTGCCGTCGTGTTCGGCTGAATTAAGGATCGGAAAGTTTTGCAGACCGTTAGCGCCGCCATCGCCGTCGCCATTGTCATTCGGCGAAAACGCATCGGTACCCAAATTAATGCCAAAGGTGCGATTGTCGAAAATGGCGTTTTGGCTGATGCGATTGTTGACGCCTGTTTTCACGCGCACGCCATCGCTGCCGTTATTCGCCACGCGGTTGTGGTGAATGTAATTGTTGTAGCTTTGGAGTTCAATGCCTTTTTGCCCATTGCCCAAATTGGCATCGCTGGTAGCGGCGAGTCCGATACGGTTGTTTTTGATTTCAAAACTGTGCGCATCGTTAAAGACGAGCAAGCCAAATTTTTGCATGCCCGAAATCAAATTGCCGTCAATCACATTATCGTGAGCGTACGCATGTCCAAACACGCCGGTGCCGCCGCCGATAACCGCATTCCCTGCGCTATTTGTGCCGATGTAGTTGCCTTGCACGAGATTGTTACGCGCATCTTCCAACGCCAACTCGACGCCGCCGACACTATTTGCGCTGATCACATTGCGCTCTTGCGGTGTCGGTCCGCCCACGATATTGTTTGGGCTGTTGGCAATCATAACGCCTTCGTCTTTGTTGGGCATTCCGGCGGTGCCATTTTTATTGACGCCAATAAAATTTCCGATAATGCGGTTATTGCGACTGTGATTATCAAGGAGAACGCCGTGCAGACCATTGCCCGAAATCAAATTGCAGTCGCCGGTGCACGCGCCGCCGGGGGAAACGCCATCGGTCCCGCCGATTCGATTGTTGTTGGAGCCATTCAAAAGAATCCCCGCGAAATTCGGTTTCGCCGCTGTGCCTGCTGTGTTCGTCCCAATATAGTTGCCGATGATGACGTTATTGTGCGAGCCGTATAAACCCATCGCTGCCGCGTTGGGATTGTTTGTGAACGTCAAACCTTTGATGACGTTGTTATCGCCGGTGATGTAAAAGGTGAAATTGCCGGAGGTTTGCGACGCATCAATTTCGATGCGGTCATCGCTCGTCGTGCCGTCAATCATCACGCCCGCTTCATCGAGCAGCCATGTCATGGGCAGAGGCGGCGTAATCGTTTTTGTGCCGCTGCCGGGAATGTCAAACACAATCAGGTCAAAGCCGGGACTCGCGTTCGCGTCCAAAATGGCGCGGCGCAACGTGCCGGTGCCGGGATGGTTATTATCACCGGAATCGGTTGTTTTGGTGACGACAAAGGTATTGACGGGCGCTTGTCCCGTCAACGGATGAACAATTTTTGGTTTTGCGTTAAAGGCATACGCATTCGTCAATGTAAGCGCCAAGCCAAACGCCAGCAACAAAATCACTGCACTTGCTTTTTTGAAATTCATAACTGTGACTTCCTATCTCTATCCCCCCGATTACGCACTCACTATAACAGCTCCAATTGGCGCGACTGAATGGGAAATATGGCATAGCAGTCCCATTTCGCCAACGCTGTAAGCAAATTGTAAGAATCACTCGATTCGTTCGAGCCCGTTTTGCTGAACGCGGTATTTCAAAACTGCCGTACAACCAGCCGGAAGCACGGGCGTGGGAACATCTTTGGTCGCACGAAACGTTTCGACCCGAAAATCATTTCTGGCATAGGCAAGATAAAGCGCTTGCGATATGCCATTCTGAAACACATACTTTTTCTTGACCTGCGTCGGCAAGTCAATGAAACAGAACACATCTTTCGCGGTGGGCGACGGCACAAATTTTTGTACCTGTGCCAAAACGCGCGTGGAAATTTTACCTGCTGCATCCCATTCCTGTTCCATGTTGTAGAGTGTGTACGCTTGGACACTGCTCAAGCTGACAAAACCGAGTGTAGCGAGCCCGAGCAAGAATGGAACAAGTTTGATTGTCCCCGTACGATGCGCCAGCTCATCACGCATCCAAACGAAGGTTGCAATCAGTAGCAAACCTGCGGCAGCCGCGCTGTAGTACAAGTAGCGGTCACCGCCGATGCCGCGCGCCAACACTGCGCGCACGGCATTCTCGCTCGTCAAAGCAACATACGGCGCAACAGCGAGAATTGTCCAGACGACAGCGACGAACCAGAGCCATTGTTTGCGCAAGATAGCAACGCCGCACAACGCGCCGAGCAGAAATAATTCCGCGCCAAGCACAAAGGCATTACGCGCGACAAAATCGGTGCCGATGTAATTCGCGTTGAGAAATTGCGCCAAGCGTAACAACCAATCAACGGGCGCGGCATTGAGCAGTTGCAACCCGCCGCGCGCGACGCTTTCGGAATCGGGGCGGCTGTACTGGACATAGAAATATGCCCAAATGCCTACGACCAAAAATTGTGCGCCGACGATAAATAGTCCGCGTTTCCATTGCGGTGAACCTTGGCGCTGCGCGACCGCGGCGTAAATGACCAAGAGCAATGTTTCGATGGGCAGCAGCAGCGCGCTTTCTTTGGAAAGGATAGCGAGTCCCATCGCCAACATCGCAACACTCAACACAAGCCAATACTGTTGCTTGTGCGCCAGCCACCACAACACCGCGTTGAGCGCGGACAATTTGAAAAAAGCAGTGAGCAGCTCATTGAACGCTGAATACCAAAACACTACTTCGTGATGTCGCACGTTCAAGAGAAACAGTCCGACGACCAGCGCGCTCAAAACGATGTTGCGCGATTTTTCAAATTGTTTTGAAAGCGACAGCAATTGGAAAACGAGAGAACCGACCAACAACGCGTTCAGTAAATCAAGCGCTTGCGCGAGAATGTGGTACGGCTGCGGCGTCAAACCAAACAAGCGATACAGCGCGAACGTGACAAACCATTGCGTCGGACGCACAAACCAATCGGTTTGAAACGATGCGAGCGTGAGCAGTTGCGCGACATTGTTGACTTGAGCAACGCCGTATAAAAAGAACCAATCATCCGAGACAAAGGCATTGTCCCAACCCAGCGCATAAATTCCTTGTGCGACAGCAATCGCGCAAATCCCAACTATCAGCAGGACCAACTGCGGGTATGACAAGATAGGTTTTCGCATTTGCGCGATTCTATCATCGAACCTTTTTTTACACGCGGTTCTCCATACCTAGTCGCGACCCTCTTCAAACTTTCTTCACAATTCTCTGGCATTCTTGTCTCAAATAATCACATCTCGAACAACTCCTAGCAGACGGTTTGGTCGGTCATTTGGTTGCGTCAAAGCGTCGCCCGGCAGATACATTTCGAGATACATTTTGATTCAGGAGGACTTTCAATGCGCAACAGTAGAGTCTTGTTCGGCATCGTGTTGACATTGTTGCTCGTCGGATTGGTTGCAGGCGTGGGCTGGACGGCGTACAATGCAGGCGTCACGCAAGGCGTTCTCGAAAGTGGCAAGCTCGTGGTGCCAAGCGGTGAAGGCAATGTTGCACCTGCCGCGCCGATGTATGCGCCATTTCGTTTTTACGGCGCGTACGGTTTTCGTCATCCATTCGGTTTCGGCATTCTCGGATGTCTCGCCCCATTGTTTTTTGTGTTTCTCTTGTTCGCGCTGTTTCGTTTTGCGTTTCGACCGCGTTGGGGCGGAGGTCCATGGATGCGCGGCGGTTGGGACCCGTCAAATGGTGATATGCCTGACCGCGTAAAAGAATGGCATCGCAAGCTTCACGAACAGGAGAGCGCGACGAAAACTGAAGCGGCGTAACGATGAACGAGTGATGGAAAGATGGAGTGGTAGAGAGTGACAACACGCTCCATCTCTCCTTCTCTCTTTCTCACAATCTCTCCATCTCGAAATGAAAACCATCCTCCTCGTTGATGACGAACCGAAAATCATTCAACTTGCGCGCGATTATTTGGAACACGCGGGTTTCAACGTCTTGTCCGCGAACGATGGCAAAAGCGCGCTCGCCGTGTGGCGTTCCGCAAAACCGGCTTTAATCGTTCTCGATTTGGGTTTGCCGAATATGGATGGTCTCGATGTAACGCGCACCCTGCGCCGCGAACCCGGTTCACAGAATACGCCCATTATCATGCTCACCGCGCGCAGTGATGAATCGGACAAGCTCGTGGGGCTTGAACTCGGCGCGGATGATTACATGGTCAAACCGTTTTCGCCCAAAGAATTGGTGGCGCGAGTGCGCGCGGTGCTGCGACGCATGGAACACGCGAGTGAAGGCGGCGAAATGATTCGAGTCGGAAATTTAACATTGGACGCGCCGCGCATGCGCGTGACGGTTGACGGAAAAAATATCGAGGTCACGCCGACAGAATTTCAATTGCTTGCCGCACTCGCGCGCCAACCCGGCAGAATTTTTACACGCGCGCAATTGCTCGACGCCGTGCGCGGGATTGCGTTTGAATCGTACGAACGCGCGATTGACGCGCACATCAAAAATCTCCGCCGCAAAATTGAACCCGACCCGCGCGAGCCGCGTTATGTGTTGACAGTGTATGGAGTGGGTTACAAATTCAATGATGAGGGATGAAGGATGAGGGATGAATAAGGTACAAATCCATCCTTCATCCCTCATCCCTCTGCCTTCATCCTTACACGATGCGTCGTCCCCCTTGGTGGAATCCTGACACGCCGTTTCCGCCACATTCCCAAAATTGGTATCCAATGCGCCGACGTTTTGTGTGGCGGTTTGGACTTGTTTTTCTGTTGCTTGCATTCATCGGCTGCGGCGTGTTCACGTTTTTGTTTTGGTTCCTCGCCATCTCGTTCACACAGGCAAACATTCCCGACAGTATCAATCTCATATTGCGCCCGCTCGGTTTTGGCGCGTTCCTCGTCGCGATTGTGGTCCTCGCTTTTACGTTTCGCGTGGTGCGTCGCGCCATCAATCCCGTGATTGATGTGATTGATGCAGCGCAGCGCGTGGCGGATGGCGATTATGCAACGCGCGTTCAAGAACGCGGACCGCGCGAAGTGCGTGGACTTACGCGCGCCTTTAATGAAATGACAACGCGTTTGGAAGCAAATGACGCGCAGCGGCGCGCGATGCTCGCGGATGTTTCCCACGAATTACGCACACCGCTCACGGTAATTCAAGGCAACTTGGAAGGAATGTTAGATGGCGTGTATCCCATGGACCGCGCGCATTTGGAACCGGTGTTGGACGAAACGCGGCAATTGTCGCGTTTGATTGAAGATTTACGCACGCTCGCGTTGGCAGAAAGCGGCGCGCTGCATTTGCAAAAAGAATCCACCGACCTCGTGATTCTCATCAACGAGACCGTCGCCTCATTCCGCGCGCAAGCACAAACCAATGGCGTCACGCTCCATGTTGAAACGGAAGCTGTTTTGCCGAACATCGAACTCGACCCCGCGCGCATTCGGCAGGTGCTGGAAAATTTAATTGCGAACGCGTTGCGCTATACGCCGCGCGGCGGTGAAATTCGCGTGACGTGCGACAGACACACAGTTCAAGACGTTCAAGTCGCGGTAAAAGATACGGGGCGCGGAATTTCGCGGGATGAAATCCCACATATCTTTGAACGCTTTTATAAAGCGCGCGATTCACGCGGCACCGGACTCGGACTCGCCATCGCCAAAAGTTTGGTCGAAGCGCACGGCGGCGCAATGGGCGCGGAGAGTGAAGTGGGGAAGGGGACAAGGATTTGGTTTGCCTTGCCGATTTAGCATTTTTATGCCAAGTACGTTTGTCTGTTCTATTTTTCATTCAATTTCCAAAACTGATTTATACTCTCTCGCGTGAACGTCCCCACGAATCTTGCTCTTCAACCTCTCACCGGTGTCATCGAACGCATTACGTTTTACAATGAAGAAAACGGCTATACCGTCGCGCGGTTTGTCCCCGAAGGAAAATCGTACACCGTCACCGTGATTGGAAATCTCATGGGCGCGAGTGTAGGCGAATCGCTCGCGCTTCAAGGTATCTGGACGAATCATCCCGCGCACGGACGCCAATTCGAAATCAAAAAATTTACGATTCAACTCCCCGCGACGATTGAGGGCATTCGCAAATATCTCGGCAGTGGTCTCATCAAAGGCATTGGTCCAGTCACCGCGAAACGCATCGTAGATTTTTTTGGACTCGATACGCTTGATGTGATTGAGAATGATATTGCGCGCTTGAATCAAGTGGACGGCGTTGGCGGCAAACGCATCGAGATTATTCAAAAAGGTTGGGCGGAACAGAAACAAATCAAAGAGGTGATGATGTTTCTGTCATCGCACGGCGTCAGCACCGCGCTCGCGGTGAAAATTTACAAGCAGTACGGCGATGGCGCGTTGAACGTTTTGAAAAATGAACCGTATCGCCTCGCGCGCGATATTTACGGCATCGGCTTTTTGACGGCAGACAAAATTGCGCGCGCGTTGGGAATGAAAGAAGATGACCCCGCGCGTATTGAAGCGGGCGTCGAATATGTAATGGCAAAATTCATTGACGATGGACATGTGTTTGCGGAACGTGGCGCGTTGGTGAACGAAGCGCGCGAGTCGTTGGGCGCGAATGATGTTCAAGTAAATTCCGCGATTGACCGCCTTGCGTTGCAAGAACAAATTGTTGTTGAAGATGATGCGGTCTATTTAACGCCGTTCCACATCGCAGAAAAAAATACGGCAAAGCGTTTGCTCGAATTGAAAAACAATCGTTCGACGCGTCTCGCCGATTTTCAAAAGGTGAGTTGGGAAAAAGCCGCGACGTGGCTCGCTGAAAAAAATACAATTACGCTGACCGAAAAACAATTGGATGCCGTGCGAATTGCCTTGACCGAAAAAGTTGCGATTCTCACCGGCGGACCCGGCACCGGAAAAACGACGACGGTGCGCGCGATTATTCAATTGCTCAAAGCGAAACACAAAACGTTCAAACTCGCCGCACCGACGGGACGCGCCGCGAAACGCTTGAGCGAAGCAACGGGCGAACAAGCGCAGACGTTACATCGCTTGCTGGAATTCAAACCGTTTGAACACAAGAAATTTCTGCGTGACCGCGACAATCCGCTCGACGCGGACTTGATTATTGTGGATGAAACGTCAATGATTGATTTGTTGTTGATGAACGCGCTGCTCAAGGCGATTGATTTGACGAGTCATGTGTTGTTTGTCGGCGACCCTGACCAACTGCCGAGCGTGGGCGCGGGAAATGTGTTGAAAGATATGTTGGCGTCGCAAGTGATTCCGGTTGTCGCGCTCGACGTGATTTTTCGCCAAGATGAAACGTCGCTCATAGTCACGAACGCGCATCGTATCAATCACGGCGAAATGCCGTTGTTCCGCGATGATGCGCGCGATTTCTTTTTGTTTGCGGAAGAGGACGCGGAAAAAGCGGCGGCTCGTATTGTAGAATTGGTGACGACGCGCATTCCGAAACGTTTTGGCTTGAACGGCGTCCTTGATGTACAGGTTCTTTCGCCGATGCATCGCGGACAAGCAGGTGTTGGCGAATTGAACAATGTTTTACAAACCGCGCTCAATCCAGTCGCACAAGGCAAACGCGAAACGCGACACGGCTCGCGCACGTTCCGCGTCGGCGACAAAGTATTGCAAACGCGCAACAATTACGACAAACTTGTTTTCAACGGCGATTTGGGACGCGTAATCGAAATTGATTTTGAAGAACAAACGGTGGACATTGATTTTGACGGTACGCGCGTTTTGTACGAATTTAGCGAACTCGATGAATTGGTGCACGCGTTCGCAATGAGTGTGCATAAATCGCAAGGGAGCGAATATCGCGCGGTGGTGCTGCCGATTCTTACGCAACATTACATGCTCTTGCAACGCAATCTGCTTTACACCGCCGTCACGCGCGCGAAACAATTGGTGGTTATTGTGGGAAACAAAAAAGCGATAGGAATGGCGGTGCGGAATAATAAAATCGCACAGCGGAATACGCGGTTGGCAATGCGGCTGATGACGGATGATTCGCCGGAAAAGGGCTTGCAACGACGGATGATGGAAAAAGTAAAGCCGCGTACGCGGGCAGAATATCGAACGGAGAGTACAAATTGAAACGAGTCGTTGTTTTCTTGTGTGTGATTTTTTTTGCGGTTGCATGCGCGTCACCATTGACGAACTATGCGCCGCAAAACAATTCTGACTCGCTGGAAAAAATTGTGCGCGAGTATGACAAGTGGACACCCTTGTTTGAAACGCCGCGTAATGTTTCGTTTTTTCTCATGGCGTTGTGTCGGTTGCAAACACCTAATGAGGAAGCCTATTTGCAAAGCGAACACGCGCAGTATTTTGTCCAATTGTTTGTGAATCCCATCGGTTCGGGGATGATGATGCAACAAGGCGCGCGCACGTTTCCCGAAGGCACAATCATCGTCAAAGAAAAATGGGCGCGCGACGAACGCTTTTTGAAAAATGTCAACGCCACAAAACCTGCTGGACTTGGTATCATGCTCAAGGAAAAAAGCGGTTGGCAATATGCGTATGTGGACGAAACCGGTACAATCACGCGCGACCAAAAACAACTCGAACACTGCGCTGCTTGTCACAGCGCGCAAGGCGAACGCGATGCGGTCTTTTTTCCTGATGTGTTGAGTCAATGATGCCAAATGCTCGCCATGCGCGATGGCGGGATACTCAACTCCACGAATGGCACAATGCACAATGACTATCCAACATCCAACATCCAACATCTAACTTCCAATCTCTAATCTCCAAACACAATGCCCAAATCCTATCTCATTGACATGGACGGCGTCATCGTGCGCGGGAGTGAACTCATTCCCGGCGCAGATGAATTTATCCGTCGGCTCCATCAACGCAGTATCAAGTTTCTCATTCTCACCAACAATCCAATTTACACGCCGCGCGATTTGCATCATCGTTTGCAGCGCATTGGCTTTGATGTGACGCCCGACCATTTGTACACGTCCGCGCTCGCAACGGCATCGTTTCTGCGCGCGCAAATTCCCAACGCCACTTGCTTTGCAATTGGCGAAAGTGGTTTGACCGAAGCGTTACACGACGCGGGCTTTATTCTCACCGACCACAATCCCGATTACGTCGTTCTCGGCGAAACGAACGCGTATTCGTACGGACATATCACGCAAGCGGTACGGCTCATCAAAAATGGTTCTCGTTTTATCGCGACGAATCCCGATACAGCAGGTCCGAGCGAAAGCGGACTCGTTCCCGCGTGCGGCGCGGTGGCGGCGTTGATTCAAGCGGCGACGGGCGTCGCGCCATATTTTGTCGGCAAACCAAATCCGCTGATGATGCGTCAAGCATTGCGCTTTCTTGATGAACATTCGGAAAACGCGGTGATGGTTGGCGACAATATGTTGACCGACGTGCGCGTCGGTATCGAAAGTGGTTTAGAAACGGTACTGGTGCTTACGGGCATGACGACGCGCGAGATGATTGAACAATTTCCGTACCGTCCGACGCGCGTAGTGGAGAGTGTGGCGGAGTTGGAAGTAGGGGATTAAAGGTTTGGGGTTTGTTGATTGGGAATTTCGATATGCGTTACGCAATAAGCGATTCGCCATTTGCTATTCGCTCTCTGTGATTGCAAGTACTCGCGGCATTACTTGCCCCGCCCCTCCGCGTAAAACAAATGTCGCGCTCTCACTCAACGGCGTCTCTTCAGGATTCACTTCAATCACCATCGCGCCATTTTGTAACGCGATGAATGGCAACGACGCAGCGGGTTCGACGACACCCGATGTGCCGATGGAAAAAAAGATGTCGCAACTTTCTGCGGCGCGAAAGGATTCATCGAGCGCGCGGCGCGGGAGTGTTTCGCCGAACCAGACAACATCGGGACGCAGGTACGAACCACAGCGCGGACAGCGTGGCGGAATTTCATCCGTCGGAAACCAATTCGCCGCACGCGTATCTTCACGAAAACATTTTGTGCGAAAGATATTGCCGTGCAGTTCGATGATATTTTTACTTCCCGCGCGTTCGTGCAACCCGTCAATGTTTTGTGTAATGAGTGTAAATTTTTTCGCGCGTCGTTCCAATTCTGCCAACGCATAATGTCCCGCGTTCGGTTTCGCGCGCGCAACGAGTTCGCGGCGATGCGCGTACCATTCCCACACCAATTTTGGATTGCGTGCAAATGCTTCGCGTGTTGCCAATTCTTGCGGATTGAATTTCGACCAGAGTCCCGTTTGCGCATCGCGGAACGTCGGCACACCGCTTTCCGCCGAAACGCCCGCGCCGGTCAATACCGCGATGTGTTGAGCATTACGCAGTGCGTCAATTAGTTCGCGTGGAATTTCGATTTCAGCCATGTGCAGAAAACGCGAATCTACACGAATCCAAACGAATTTACACGAACAATAAATAGAATTTTTCGCGCCGATTCGTTGCCATTCGCGGAAATTCGCGTTTCAATCTACTTGCTCTGCCACACGCCCACCGCCAACAAAATCCACCCCGCGATAAACGCGACACCGCCCAATGGTGTAATCGCGCCGAGCCAACGGATTCCTGTCAGCGCGAGAATGTACAAACTCCCCGAAAATAAAATTGTGCCAATCACGAATGCCCAGCCCGCCAGCGGCAGCAAATTCGATTGCCAACGCGTGAGCGCGAATGCTACAACCAAAATCGCAAAAGCGTGATATATTTCGTATCGTACGCCTGTCTCGAACGTGTCGAGCAACTGCGGCGTCAAACGTTCCCGTAACCCATGCGCCCCGAATGCGCCGAGCGCGACCGACACTCCTCCCGATAACGCGCCGATGATGAAAAAAGTCTTTTCCATATGTTCTGGAAATTAGAAGTTAGAAGTTGGATGTTCGATTCCGTTATCCAATTTCTAATCTCCAACTTCCAACCTCCAACCTCTAAATTATATGCCCGAATCCATCATCATTGATACCGACCCCGGCATTGACGATTTTATGGCGATTCTGTTTGCGCTCAAATCGCCGGAACTCGATGTTGTCGCGTTAACCACCGTTTTCGGAAATCACTTTGTCGAAGTCACCACGCGCAATGCGCTGAAATTGTTGGAACTCGCCGGGCGCGATGATATTCCCGTTGCGCGCGGCGCGTATTCACCGCTCGTGCGCGAATTTCGTGACCCGCCGATATTTGTGCATGGCGAGGATGGTTTGGGCGACGCGGGCTTGGCAGGCGAACCCGACAGCGAAGCCGCGCATACGCGCGCCGCGCAATTCATTGTCGAAGCGGTCATGTCGCGCCCCGGTGAAATTACGCTCGTGCCAATCGGTCCGCTCACCAATATCGCGATGGCGTTGAAATTGGAACCGCGAATTGTGCAAGCGACCAAGCGCGTGGTGTTGATGGGCGGCACTGCGTTCGCGCCGGGAAATGTGTCGCCCGTTGCCGAAGCCAACATTTGGAATGACCCCGAAGCGGCGGCGATTGTGTTTGGCGCGAATTGGGAGGTGACGATGGTCGGTTTGGATGTGACGTTGCCGGTGGTGATGCATCGGCAATATATTTCTGAACTCGCCGCGTCGAAAACATCCTACGCCGAATTGATTGCGCGCATCGTGCCGCACTATCAAGCATTTCACGCGGCGGCGTACCAAACCGACGGCGCAATGCACACGCACGACCCAACAGCGATTGCATACTTGATTCGTCCCGAATTATTTAAAACGATTGCGTGCCGCGTGCGCGTGGATACTTCGAGTCACGGCGTCGGACAAATCATCGTGGACCGGCAAGAGCGTTGGTACGATGGCGTAATGACAAACATTTGCACAGAAGTTGACCCGCAAGGGGTGTTGGATTTGTACAAAGAACGAATTACGCGCGCGCCATGAAGAAATTATTGTTGACGAATGACGACGGTTACACATCGCCGGGACTGCGCGCGTTGTGGCAGGAATTGGACGCGGAATTTGAAACCATGGTTGTTGCACCCGCGCGCCAAAAAAGTTGGATTGGCAAAGCATTGTCGAATCCGGGAGCGTTGACGGTTCAAGAAAAAAGCGTTGGCGCAAAAAATGTTTTCGCGGTGAATGACGGCACGCCCGCCGATTGTGTGAACCTCGCGCTCTTTCATCTCTGTTCCGAATTTCCCGATGTGGTGATTTCGGGAATCAATCTCGGTTCGAATTTTACCGCGTCGCTCGCGTTGGCGAGCGGCACCATCGGCGCGGCGCTCGAAGCGGCATTGCATAACGTGCGCGGACTCGCAGTGAATCTCGCGCTCGACCAAGCGAGTGAACGTGCGCTGCACGACGAATGGAACGATGAACATGTAAAATTGTTTGAACCCGCCGCGCGTGTGACAAGAATTTTCTTGAACGAAATTTTGCCAACTCTCCCATCACGCGCGAAACTGATCAATTTGATTGTGCCGCAGCATTTGGCGGAACCGCCGCGTTTTTTCCACAGCGCGCCGTTGGCGTATGAATACGGCTCGGTGTTTGAAAAACGCGGCGACGCATATTTCAATCGCGGTTTCGGTTTTATCGAGCCGCAATGGGAAATCGAAAAACACAGTGATGTGTGGGTTGTCAAACAAGGTGTGGTCGCGTTCACGTGCTATACCGGACATTTAGAACGCGAGGAAATATGACCTTGAAAAAATTGCAAACAAAGGAAACCGACAGCTATGTCAACGCGTGGACCGTTTGACCAACTCTTTGGCAAGAAAAAAATCGTAATCGGGATGGTGCATCTGAAAGCATTGCCCGGCGCGCCGCGTTACGAAAATAATTTGAACGCGGTGATTGACGCGGCATTAGCAGACGCCAACGCGCTCGAACAAGGCGGCGTGGACGGCATCATGATTGAAAATTTTTTTGATGCCCCGTTCTTCAAAGAACACGTGCCGCCCGAAACCGTCGCGAGTATGGCGCGCGTCATTTCCACCATTCGCCAAAAAACAAAAATTCCGTTGGGCGTGAATGTTCTGCGTAACGACGGCATCAGCGCGTTGGCGATTGCAAGTGCCTGTGACTGCCAATTCGTTCGCATCAACATTATTTCGTGGGCGATGCTCGCCGACCAAGGCATCATTGAAGGACGCGCGGCGGAAATTGCGCGCTATCGCAAAATGCTCGGCGCGAACGTTTTGATTTTCACCGATTGTTTGACGAAACACGCGGTGCCTTTAGCGCCGCAGCAAATGGAATGGGTCGCGCTCGATACGTGGGAACGCGGCGGTGCGGACGCGTTGGTGATTAGCGGCAAAGCGACGGGCTACGCAACCGATTTGGGCGATGTGATTGCTGCGCGCAAAGGTGTGCCGAACGCGCCGTTGTTGATTGGCAGCGGCGTCACCGTTGAAAATGTTTTGGACTTTATGCCGATTGTGGATGGCGTGTTGGTGGGAACATCGCTAAAAGCAGATGGGCGCGTGGAAAATCCTGTGGATGCCGCGCGTGCGCGCGCCGTGGTGGATAAAGTGCGCGGGTTTGTGGGTTAGGATTCCAAAAATTCGCGCACGCGTTGTATGGTTTCCGCGCGTTCTTGTTCACGCGTGAAATCCAACGCGTCGCTGTCGAGGTCGAGCGCGCGCAAATGTTGCGCGTGAATTTCTTGCCGGAACGCGCGATGATATTTTTCGATTTGCCGCAAATAGTCTAATTTCAAAAAATCTTTTTGATAGTCCCAACCGCGCGCAATCATTCGTTCAAAACATTTTTCGGGAACGGATTGTAAAAAGATGTACGCGTCCGGTTCGGGATACGCGTAGGCGCGTTCGATGATGCGGCACACCAATTCGTAAAAATCATTTTCTTGCGCGGTCATGATTTTTTCATCGCGCAGATAACGCCCGTACACAAAACGATTCGTCGCGCCGCCCGCGTCAATGAAACAATGTTCGTATACGCGCCCCGTCGTCAATTCATAATAAACGCGCACGTAATCATAAAAATAGCGCACCGCATTCGTAAATGCCCAGCGCGGCGGGTCGGCGACGTACCATTCGAGAAATGGATTGTCGCTGAAAACTTCGGGGATGGCGACGCTGTTGGGAATGGCTTGAGCGAGGAGGGTGGCGAGGGTGCTTTTGCCTGAACCGATGTTGCCGATGATGCAAATGTTTCGCAAATGTTTAGAATGAATCATGATGCCGTAACAAACACGCGCTCTTCCAGAAATAAATGCTCTCTCCAATGCAATCCGCAGGGATTCTAGCAGAACTCGTACTGCGATGCAATGGAAAACCGATACAACCAAACCTAAAAAATGTATTAACCCCCCCTTGTTTTGCATCGCCGTACTGTATATAATTTCCTGCGTTCCCGTTCCCCATTTTTTGTACAATACCATCACTCGTTGATGCACATCACTCGCTGATGCACATCACTCGTTGATGCTTACACGTTGACGTGTTCTCGTTCGGAATCAGACAATGACTGTCGAACGTATTCCGCATTGCGCTTGTTGTAAGACACAATCCAATCCCGGCGTCATACGACGCGGGTAGAGACGTGATTGCGAATTTGTCGCAGCGAACGTCTCTATCCGCGTCGTTTTTATTTTCCATCACGAAAGGAGGCGACGAGCGCCCACATCTTTTTGTTTGAACCAAGCACACGACGAATCTTTGGAGGTGAAGCTATGAAAGTGAGCATGAAGGTCAATGGACAAATGCGCGAAGCCGATGTCGAACCCCGCTGGCTGCTCGTGCATGTATTACGTGAAAAGATGGGATTGACGGGAACAAATGTCGGCTGTGATACTTCGCAGTGCGGCGCGTGTACCGTGTTGATGAATGGCATGGCAGTCAAAGCGTGCAACGTTCTCGCCGTCCAAGCCGATGGCGCGGAAATCACGACGATTGAAGGACTCAAAACGGATGGCGCGTATCATCCGCTGCAACAAGCGTTTTGGGACAATCACGGTTTGCAGTGCGGCTTTTGCACCCCGGGCATGATTTTGACGGCGGTGGACTTGCTCAAACACGAAGCACAGCCGAACTATGCGACGATTCGACACGGCATCGAAGGCAATCTCTGTCGCTGCACCGGTTACGAAAATATCGTGCGCGCGATTCGCGACGCGGCGGACAAGATGTAGCGAGTCGCTTATCGCTTATTGCTTATCGCAAAGACAAAACAAAATTTTTGCGATACGCGATTTGCTATACGCGATACGCGAACTCGGAGGCAACTATGGGAGTTCTCGGACAATCTATTAAACGACGCGAGGACCCGCGCTTGATTACGGGCGAAGCGAAATATCTCGACGATATTCAACTCGCGGGCATGGCGCACGCGGCGATTTTGCGCTCGCCGTACGCGCACGCGAAAATCAAAAGCATCAACACCGACAAAGCGAAAGCGCATCCCGGTGTCATTGGCGTTTTCACCGGCAAAGATTTTATGGACCTCAATCCACTGCCGTGCGCGTGGGCGGCGGGCGGTGTGAAAAATAATCTCAACACACCGCGCTGTTTGGAACCCGAACGCGTCACACATACGGGCATGGGTGTCGCAGTGGTCGTCGCCGAAGACCGTTACACGGCAGAAGACGCGCTCGCGTTGATTGAAGTGGATTGGGAACCATTGCCCGCCGTAACCGACGCGAAAAAAGCGACAGAAGCAGGCGCGCCGCAATTGCACGAAAACGCGCCAAACAACATCGAGTGTGAATGGGAATGTGGCGACGATAGCGAAGTTGCGGCAGCATTCCACAAATCCGATGTGGTTATCAAGCAAGATATTATCAATCAACGCTTGATTCCGACGATGATGGAAACGCGCGGCTGTGCGGCGCAATACAATCCGGCGGCGGACGAATATACGGTGTGGATGACTTCGCAAGCGCCGCACGTGATGCGTTTGTTGATGACCGCGTTTGTGTTTGGCATTCCCGAAACAAAAATGCGCGTCATTTCGCCGCAAGTCGGCGGCGGGTTCGGCGCGAAAATTTATTTGTATCCCGAATATGTGTTAATGACCGCGCTCTCGAAAAAAGTCGGACGCCCGGTGAAATGGAGTGAAACGCGCCGCGAAAATTATATCGCGACGACGCACGGGCGCGACCACATCACGCACATTGAAATCGGCGCCAACAATGACGGCACCATCACGGGCTTGCGCGTACACACGTACGCGAATATGGGCGGCATTCTTTCCACGATTGCGCCCGGTATTCCGACAACGTTGTATGGACGTTTGCTTTCGGGTCCGTACAAAATTCCGCACATCTATTGCAAAGTGTGGAATGTGTACACCAACACCGCGATGGTGGACGCGTATCGCGGCGCGGGTCGCCCCGAAGCGACGTATGTTTTAGAGCGCGCGATGGATTGGGTCGCGGACAAATTGAACATGGACCCCGTTGACGTGCGCCGCAAAAATTTCATTCCGTCGAATGAATTTCCGTACACGCCCGCCGATAACATTCTTGCGGGTCTCTCGTACGACAGCGGCGATTACGACAAAACGCTCGACAAAGCGTTAGACATGTTGAACTATTCCGAATTCCGCGAAGAACAAGCCGAGTTGCGGAAAAAAGGAAAATATCTCGGCGTTGGTTTTTCGACGTACATTGAATTGTGCGGCGTTGCGCCGAGCGCGTGGATTGGGCTGCCGAGTCAAGGTTGGGGCGCAGGACTTTGGGAAAGCGCGAATATCCGCATGCACCTCACGGGCAAAGTTGTTGTGACCACCGGTTCGCAATCGCATGGGCAAGGTCACGAGACGACGATGGCGCAAATCATCGCGGACGAATTGGGCATAGGCGTTGATGATGTGATTGTGCAGCACAGCGATACGAATGGCACACCGTTCGGTTATGGTTCGTATGGTTCGCGTTCGGGCGCGGTGGGCGGCGTCGCGGTGTATCGCGCGGCGCAGCGCATCAAAGAAAAAGCGAAACGTCTCGCCGCACACATGCTCGAAGCGAACATTGAAGATTTGGTGTACCAAGACGGCAAGGTGATGGTCAAAGGCACGCCCGCGTCCGCGAAAACAATTCAAGAAATCGCGCTGCAAGCGGCGGTCGGTTATTCACTGCCCGAAGGCATGGAGCCGTTCTTGGATGAAACGTCGTACTATGACCCGCCCAACTGCACATATCCTTTTGGTACGCACATTTGCATTGTCGAAGTGGATGCGAAAACAGGACAAACAAAAATTGTGCGTTATATCGCGTGCGATGATGTGGGCAATGTTATCAATCCGATGATTGTGGATGGACAAGTTCACGGCGGCATCGCGCAAGGCGTCGCGCAAGCATTGTACGAAGGCGCGGTCTATGATGACAATGGAACGCTCGTCAGTGGTTCCTTGATGGACTATGCTGTGCCGACAGCGGGAATGTTGCCCTCATACGAAACCGCGCGCACTGTTACACCATCGCCTGTGAATCCGCTCGGCGTCAAAGGCGCGGGCGAAACGGGAACGATTGCTTCAACGCCTGCGGTGGTGAACGCGGTGATGGACGCGTTGAAACCATTCGGCGTAAAACACATTGACATGCCGCTCACGCCCGAAAAAGTGTGGAAGGCAATGTCCGCCGGACAGAACGGAGGGCAGGCATAATGTATCCAGCACCTTTTGAATACTTTGCGCCCGCGTCGGTGAGCGAAGCGCTCGCGTTGATGGCGCAAAATACGGACGCGAAAATTATTGCGGGCGGACATTCGCTCTTGCCCGCGATGAAATTACGCCTCGCTACGCCGCCCGCGTTGATTGACATTGGCAAAATCGCAGACCTGCGCGGCATTCAAGACATGGGCGATAAAATTTCGCTCGGCGCGTTGACCACGCATCACGACGTGGAACATTCCGCGCTCTTGCGAAACAATTGCTCACTGCTCCCCGAAGTCGCGTCGCAAATCGGTGACCGTCAAGTGCGGAATCGCGGCACCATCGGCGGTTCGCTCGCACACGCGGACCCCGCCGCCGATTATCCCGCCGCGATGCTCACGCTCGGCGCGGTGATTCTCGCCCAAGGTCCAAACGGCAATCGCAGTATCAACGCCGACGACCTTTTCACGGGACTGTTTTCCACTGCGCTGAATGCGAATGAACTCATCACCGCCGTTCATGTGCCGAAAACGGATGTAAAAGGCAGCGGCGTCGCGTATGCAAAATTTCCGCATCCCGCGTCGCGCTATGCTGTCGCGGGCGTTGCCGTGTGGGTGAAAATTGATAATGACATCGTGACGGATATTCGCATCGGCGTCACGGGCGCAGCAGACCACGCGCAGCGCGCCCGCGTTGCCGAAGAAGCGCTCAAAGGCAAACCCATGCACGATGACAATATCGAAGCGGCGGCGAAACTCGCGTCCGACGGTCTCACAACGATGGGCGACATCTATGCCTCTGCCGACTATCGCGCGCATCTCGTCCAAGCGTTAGCGTTAGACGCATTGAACAAAGCACATCACCGCGCGCACGGGTGGTAGAGGGCAAGCAAAAAGTTAAAAGCGAAAAGTTCAAGTAGGGGCGACCCGTTCGGCTGAGCTCACGGCAAAGCCCTTGTGGTCGCCCCTAAGTTTTTTTCACAAGGAGCAAATGATGTACGCCGAAATTCGCAAATATCATGTGAGCAACAAACAAGAATTGATTGACAAAGTGAACGCCGAGTTCGCGCCAATGCTCCGTTCGCACGCGGGCTATGTGGCGTATTATGTTCTCGACGAAGCCGACGACGTGATGGCATCCATCACCATTTTTGAAACGCAAGAAGAGGCGCGCGAATCAAACGCGCTCGCCGCCGATTGGGTGAAACACAGCATCGCGCATTTGGTCAAAGGTCCGCCAGAAATTGTGGAAGGGCATGTAGTGGTGCCGTAATTTCCTCACTGACGTAGAGAAGGAAAAAGCAGGCGCGGAGAAATGCGCGGCTGCCGCTTTATTGAGGGTGGAGGTTACAATGTCAAATAGCATTCGCTGTACTAACTGCGATTTCGAGAGCCCATTGTTTGGACTTTATTGCTCGAACTGCGGAAATTCGCTTACAACACGATGCAAAGTCTGTGGCGAAGACAATTTGCTTGGTGCCAAGTTTTGCCGCAATTGCGGCGCACAATTTTCGACGGCGCAAGTTGGATTGTACCTTGACCGCGCGCTGGCATGGCGTGAGCAGTTTCGCAGAATGAATTGGTGGGACACGCCCAAAGAAAAAGGTACTGCACTCGTGAAATCATTGACTGAACAAAAGCAAATCTCCGATACCGACGCGCGCTATGACCCATGGGTGATGTTTTGCAACATAGATGGCAGTGATTGGAAGCCGCGTCTTGTGACCATGGGGCGCCAATATATTCAATCGACGGGCAGAGGCGACAGTTATGTCATGGCGACGCGCTGTTGTCTTGCAATTCTCGACGGGAAAGAAATGAACAGTACCGTCATTCCATATACAGAAATTGCTTCTACCGAATGGGATTCTCAAGGCAGAGTGTCTTTGAAAACAACCAAGGGCGAGTTTTTGAAATGGGAAATCAAAACTTCGGGGGCGGGATTGTTTGACGTAGCAATGGCAATTGCCGCGACCGATATGGGTACAAGAAATCTTGCACGTCGCAATGTGGAAGTGAAAACAGGTCAGCAGCGGAGTTTTATGGATTTGATTGGAGAATTTCTGCGAGAGATTACAGATGTGCGTGAAAGCCAATAAAGCGTATGGTGAGTAGTCGTGGAGAAATCTACGGCTACTTTTTCTTTGCAAGTCCTCTCGACAAATTGAAACTGTCGCGTACAATAGTCGTCAGGCAAGAGACCAAAGAGCGTTACTCAGCATTGGAGAGAATCTGTGTTTGAACGCATCCTGAAACAATTGCGCGGCAAAATCCGCAATCGGCAATACGTGATGACATTACATGCCGAAGAGGAAATGAACGACGATGAGCTGACCATCTTTGATGTCGAGCGCGCAATTCTTACAGGCGAAATTGCCGAGCGTCAAAAAGACCAAGCAACTGCTGAATGGAAATATCTTGTCAGTGGCAAGACAATAGATGGAGCGTTGCTTACAGTTGTTGTGAAATTGAGTCCCACGGGCAAAATGGTTATTATTACTGTCTATGTTGAATCCTAACAGGAGCGAACAGATGATTTGTGACAATTGCGGCAAAAAAGGCGCGCGGATTCGTTATATCTCACGCAGCTATGGCAAGGGCAAAGATTTGCTTGTCATCGAAAATATCCCGTTAGTGACATGCCCACATTGCGGGGAAAGTTATTTCACTGCCGAGACTTTGCATGAAATTGAGCGAATCAAATTACATCGCGCAAGTTTTGCGCAAGAGCGCCCGGTTGCCGTTGCAAGTTTTGCTTGACGCGCGTAACAGATGCTTCATTACGCCACCCTCGCTGACGCCCAACTCATCGCGCGCGAATGGAACGCGATTCCTTCAAGTATCACTCACATCAGCGATTCGGGCAGTTCCGTTTTTCAATTTCGTAATGCAGAAAACGACTTGCAAATTTTGCGTCTCACAAAAAATGAATCTCGAAAAGTATTTGCAACGGATTGAATATGACGGTTCGCGTGAACCAACCGCCTCTACCTTGCGCGCGCTGCATCTCACACACCTCTATCATGTACCGTTTGAGAATCTCGACATTCCCCTCAAACGCAAAATCGTTTTGGAGCATGAAGCGCCGTTTGAAAAAATTGTCACGCGCAAACGCGGCGGCTTTTGTTATGAAGTGAACGGCATGTTTGCGTGGCTGCTCAACGAATTGGGTTTTGATGTGACGATGCTTTCCGCGAACGTCACTAAAGCGGATGGGACATTCGGAGCGGAATACGACCATCTCACCCTACGCGTACTTGCTCCTGCTGATACGAGTCCGTCAACACCGTGGCTTGCCGATGTGGGCTTTGGCGACAATTTTGCCGAACCATTGCGCCTCGACCTTGTGACGGAGCAACCACAAGGTCTGCGCGCGTATCGCATCGAGAATGCCGGGCGCTATTTATTTTTGTGGCAAAAAAATTATGACGGCACGTGGGAAAAACAATATCGGTTCACGTTGCAGCCGCGCGCATTTTCGGAATTTGAAGCCATGTGCGAATATCATCAAACCTCGCCGCAATCGTCATTCACGCGCAAGCGCATTATTTCGCGTGCCACGCCGCGCGGACGCGTTTCGTTGGACGATACGCGGTTGATTTTGACACAGGACGGCGCGCGTGAGGTGAGTGAAATCGCAACGCCCGAAAGCTATGACGCGTTGTTGTTGGAACATTTCGGCGTGACGCTGTAGAAAATGTTTTGGAATGGTTGCGCGCGTTCCTCGTTTCAGAGGAACGCGTTTTCATGTACAATCCCGTTCGATTGATTTTGCGAAAAAGGAAATTAAAGTGAATCCAGTTGAAGCACCGCGTGTGAACAAGACCGATGGGTTGAGCATCCTTGTCACAATTTTTGCGTTGGCGTGGATTATCGGTGTCACGTTGTTTGCCCAATTGACCGCGTGGGTTGTGTCCGCATCGCCCGCCGATTTTTTACAGCGCGTGGATATTGGCGCGCCGCAGATTTATTTCAACGCCGCGCTGGTGCAAGCTGTCGCATTGTTGCTGTTATTGCTGCCGTTGGCGTTCATGTGGCGCGCCGCGCGTTATCGCGCCGCGTTTCGTGCGTGGTTCACTGCAACCATTTTTTTGATTTTGCTCGCCGCGCCGCGTCTCATTCCTTCCACCTTTCCGCAATACACCATGTTGGCGCAAGCCGCGTTCGCGTTGATTTTTTCGCTCGCGCTGTGGTTCATTACCGGACGCGGAAAATTTTTGGAACGCGCGGCGGGAAATGCAATAGCGTTGTGTTTCGCGTTGGGATTCTTGCTCGCGCTACCGTGGCTCGCATGGGGCGCGCTTGGTTCGCTCGGTGATGTGCTGTTGGGAATTTTGAACGCGGGTGCAATCGCGTTGGCGGCGACATTGATGGTGACACGCGTATGGCTGCGCGGAATGGCGCAGGACTCGCGCGGCGCAGGCTGGGATATTACACTCGGCGGTTTTGTAAGCGGCGGACTGTTGTTGATTATCGGCAGCGCGATTGGTTTCAATGGCACACAAGTTTTGTTTATGCTTGCATTGTCTGCGTTTGGTTGGTTGTTGATGGATGTGACGCAAATCAATTTTCGCGCGACGAATGGTTGGAATGATATTGCGTTATTCGTGATGATGACTTGTCTCATCGCTGCGCCGATGTTGTTGATTGACCCCGATACCGGAATTTTGATTGCCTCGGCGAGTGATGGCGATGCGTTGGGTTATGCGTTTCGCGCGACGGGCGTGGTCATTCTCGGCGCGTGGGTTTTGGGCTTGCTGCTTTTTCTGGTACGAAAACAAATTGCGGCATGGCAACGCGCGTCGTTCGCGTGGGGCGGCGCGTTGGTTTGTGTCATGCTTGCAGGCGCGGCTTATTTTTTTCTGGGACAACCCGGATTTTTTGGTGACCGCGTATTTGTGATTTTGAAAAATCAGGCGGATGTATCGTCGGCGAAAACGATGGCGGACTATCAAGCGCGGCGCGCGTTTGTGTACAACACGTTGACGCAACACGCGAACGAAACGCAAGTGGAATTGCGCGCGACGTTCGATAGTTTTGGCATCGCGTACACACCGTACTATTTGGTGAACGCGTTGGAAGTGAGCGCGGACTTGCCTGTGCAATGGTGGCTGGCAACGCGTCCGGAAGTGGACCGCGTGCTGCCTTCACCGCGTATGCGTCCGCTGCCCGAACAAATTCCCGTCTCGCGCGGCGCGCGAACGTCCGCCCCATTATCCCCTGAATGGAATCTCACGTTGATTGGCGCTGACCGCGTGTGGAACGAATTGGGCGTGCGTGGCGCGGGCGTGATTGTTGGACAATCCGATTCGGGTGTGGATGGTACGCATCCCGAATTGTCCGCGCACTATCGCGGTTTAGATGGGGACAATAATTACAATTGGTTCGACCCGTGGAATCATTCTGCGAGTCCGCAAGATTTCGGCGGACATGGCACGCACACGCTCGGTTCGATTCTCGGAAAATCGGTTGGCGTCGCGCCCGATGCAACATGGATTGCTTGCGTCAATCTCGCGCGCAATTTGGGCAATCCCGCGCTGTATCTCGATTGCATGCAATTCCATTTTGCGCCGTTTCCGCAAAATGGAAATCCGCTGCGCGACGGCAAACCAAATCTTGGCGCAATGGTTTTGAATAATTCGTGGGGCTGTCCCGATGTCGAGGGCTGTGACCCGAACGCGTTGCTGAACGCGGTGCGCGCGTTGCGTGATGCGGGCGTATTCATCGTTGCGTCGGCGGGGAACGACGGACCTGCGTGCAGTTCCATCAATTCACCATTGTCTTTGTATGATGATGTGTTTTCGGTCGCGGCGGTGAATCGTGAAAAACAAGTTGCCAATTTTTCGAGTCGCGGTCCGGTGATGGCGGATGACAGCGGACGCGTGAAACCGGATATCGGCGCACCGGGCGTGGATGTTTTGTCCGCGCTGCCGGGTGGAACGTATGGCGCAAATTCGGGAACTTCGATGGCAGGTCCGCACATCGTCGGCGTCGTCGCGCTGCTGTGGTCAGCGAATCCGAAATTGATTGGCGACCTTGATGCGACGGAACAAATTTTGCGCGAGACCGCGCAGCGCGCCGATACACAGACGGAAAAAATTGTGTGCGGTGACCCGAACGCGACGCCGAATGATTTTGTCGGTTATGGAATTGTGGACGCGTACGCGGCGGTGAAACGTGCGCTGGCGGAGAAATAGCGAATTGTCGTGTTCGTTACCTTCTCATGGAGCTCGCGAATTAAAGTCGTATGATGGATTCCACGCTTTCGCGGGTCATTGACAGTCATCGTGTAAATGCTCAAGTCCATACCCCGAGCCTTGTTTGAGTTGACGATTAGCCAACGCGCTTGCACACCAATGTTAGAGGGAGCATTCAGGATGCGTCGCCTGATTCGGAAGTTACCCGTCCCCCGAAAACTTTATTGGTGAGTCTGCGACTCTTCGTACGAAAAAATCTCTGACCGAAAATACCACTTGACAGTTGCGCAAAGCATGCGCCCCCGAATGCAGAATCGCGCGCAAGAACCTTCACCCTACTGACTTGGCAAAAGGGATGCCTGCTCTCCAAATCCTTAGCACACACATTGTATAATTTAAGGAAAACGTTTTCCCAAGTGGCAAAGAATCTTGCCATTTTGCGCCGTCGTAACACGGTGCCGAAACTTGGTTACAATATAAAATCGGCTGTCAAATGTGTGCAGCGAGGGCGGATGCAAACGTTCTCATTCATATTCTCGTAATTTATAACTTGAAAAAGCAAAAACCTATTGACATTGCAAACGATTGCCCTTATAATCCTCTGCAAACGTTTTCGTCTTTTCTGAAAACGTTTGCAGACGGCTTTGGCTCGAGTTTATTGTCTGACCCAACGAACTCAATGTTTTTGCCCCTATCTCCAAAGCGATTCGCTCATGCCGATTACACTCGAACAACTTGCTCAAGTTGCCGGCGTTTCCGTCTCAACCGCCTCGCGCGCGCTCAGCAAAAGCCATCACGCCGTCAATCCGGAAACTCGTAAGCGCATCTTGACGCTCGCCGAACAGTTAGGGTATCGACCAAATCTAATGGCGCGCAGTCTCAAGACCGAGCGCACGTACACCATCGGTCTCATTCTGGACAGTATTCTTAGCCCCTTCAGTCCGTTAATCATTCACGGTATTCAAGACCATCTCAAAGAGTTCAATTACTTTAGTATCGTCATCAATACCGATTCGAATCCGGAAGTAGAATCACACGCGGTCTATGACCTCATCAGCCGTTCGATTGATGGAATCATTTTTGTCGAGTCGTGGATGCCCGATGCACATCCCATCCTCGAAGTCGAAAACAAACCGTATGTCTTTGTGCATCGCTTGTTCGGACGGATTCCGCGCAACTCGGTCTGTGTGGACGAGCAGTATGGCGCGCGTTTGGTGATTGAACATCTCATCGCGCTCGGACATCGCCGCATTGCTTTTATCAACGGGCTGCCCGGTTGGTACGCTTCGGAACAGCGTCTGATGGGCTATCGTGAGACGTTGGCGGCACATGAGATTCCGTTTGACCCCGAAATCGTCCTCGAAGGCGATTGGGGCGTGCAAGATGGTTACCGCGCCACAGAACAGTTCCTCCATCTATCCGAACGCCCCACTGCTATTTTTGCTGCGAACGACCTCATGGCGCTCGGCGCGATGTATGCGATTCAAGAAGCGGGACTCGGTGTGCCGGAAGACATTGCCGTAGTCGGATACGATGACCGCGACATTGCAAGTTTTGCGCGTCCGACCATCACGACAGTGCGGATGCCTTGTTACGAAATGGGACAAGCGGCAGCAAAACTTGTTTTGAACATGCTTGACACGCCGCGCGCGTCTAGTGGTTCGTCCGCCGCAGATTATTTCCAAACTCAAGAGCCCATCAAGATTCCGGGCGAATTGATTGTGCGTGAATCTTCGGACCGCACCAAGCGCCATTGGGCGCAGCCGCGTTCGCATACCACGCTCACGCACTTGATGATGAATCGCCGTCGTCCTTGATGTTCGCGCAGCACATCGCGCATTACCGTTCAGAATTGCATAACAATAAACCCATGCTTGAAAAGCTCATCCTCGTCACGGGTGCCACCGGCAAGGTGGGACAAACATTCATTCAACGAATCATGAATGACCCCTTGCATGCGTCTCTCAAGCTGCGCGCCCTGTGTCACAATCGAATCCTCGAACCGCACCCGCGTCTCGAAATTGTGCGCGGCTCGATTGAAAAGCGCGCCACCGTAGAACGCGCGATGGAGGGTGTGACGCATGTGCTTCATCTCGCCACCGTCAAAGAGACACCCGAACAAATCATGGACGTGGCAATCAAAGGCATGTTCTGGCTCCTCGAGACCGCGCGCACAAGTCCAACGTTTCAACAATTCATTCTCCTCGGCGGCGATTGCGCGGTGGGACATTTTTTTTATCCACATCCCATTCCTGTCGCCGAAACGCAAAAGCATACCGCGTATCAAGGGTGTTACGCGCTTTCCAAAGTTTTGGAAGAAGTGATGCTCGAACAGTATTACATACAGTACGACTTGAACGGCTGCTGCTTGCGCGCGCCGTGGATTATGGAAAAAGACGATTTCAAATTTTCGCTTTCGTTCGCCGACGATGTGTTTGGCGGACCGCGTTGGCGCGAACTCGTCGGCGCGGCACGCGCAGACGAATTTGTCAAGACGCAAACGATTCCCGTAATGCTCGACGCGAATGGTGAACCGGTAAAACGCAATTTTGTGCACGTGAATGATTTGGTGGAATCCATCTTACGCGCGCTCGACAATCCCCGCGCGCGCCAACAAACATTCAATATATGCATGGACGAACCCGTTGATTATCGCGCGGTCGCAAATTATCTTGCCGCAGCGCGCGGTTTGCCCTCCGTTGACCTTCGCACCCCGTATCATTCCACATGGCTCGACAATACCAAAGCAAAATTTTTGTTGGACTGGCGTCCGCAATACGATTTAAAAAATTTGATTGATGCTGCGTGGGGCTATCAACGCGCATCCGATGACCCGCGCATCGTTTGGTATCCGGGCTAAACGTCAACGCCGACGAACGAAAATATCACAAAGGAGGTGAACAAAGCACACGACGGCACAACGTTGTGCTGGAGAAAAAAATTCTTTCCATTTCCCTTTTCACAAGAGGAGGATTCTCAGATGAAGAATGTGAAATTGGTCATTGTGCTTGCTGCGCTCGCCACCATCGTGGGTGTCTTGATCGCGTGCGGCGCGCCACCAACCCCTGCAGCACCCGTCGTCCAAACCGTCGTCGTCGAAGCGACCAAACTCGTCGAAGCGACCAAGATTGTAGAAAAAGAGGTCGTCATCACCCCGACCCCCGCCGCAGTGGCACCAAATCCGTACCGCCCAACCACCCTCATCGAAATCGTGGGCAAACTGCAAGAAGCGCTTAAAGGCAAGAGTCCGCCCGCAGGTGCGCGCTATGCTTTCGTCACCAACAACCTCTCGCCCTTCTGGACAGCGGCAGCGATTGGCGTTCAACGCTCGTCGGCTGAAATCGGCGTCCCCGTCGTTTTCCAAGCGCCGACCGGTCCCGACTTTTTGTCACAGCAGTTGTCTATGCTCGAAGGCATGATTAACGACAAGTACAACGCCATCACGTTTTCCGCGATTGACCGCAACGCGCCCGCGCCCATTATCAAAAAAGGTTTGGAGCAAGGTACGCTCATGTTGACGATGGATTCGGACGCGACAGGCAGCGAACGCGCGCTCTATATCGGGATGTCCGATTATGACGCGGGCAAAGCCGCCGCCGAAGCCGCCAAGAAAATCATCGGCAAAGGCAAAGTCGTTGGGCTCGTCGGTTTCGCCACTGCCCAAAACGCGCAAGACCGCATCGCGGGCGTAAAGGACGTATTCAAAGGCACAGACCTTGAACTCGTCGAAGTGCTGCTCGACGATGTGAAACCCGATGTCGCATTGAGCAACGCACAAACCGCAATGCAAAAATACCCGGACCTCGCGGGATTCATCACGTTCTACTCGTACGATGGTCCTGCCGCGTGCCAAGCCATCAAGCAAGCGGGCAAAACAGGAACCATCAAACTGGTCGCGTTTGACGCCGAACCCGAAACGCAGCGCTGCATGGCAGAAGGCGTTGCGCAAGCCATGATTGGTCAGCGCGTGTACTTTTACGGTTACTTGAGCGGTTACGTGATGCACGCCATGACGATTCTCGGCAAAGACCAAGTTTTGAAAATGCTCGAACCGTATCGCGATGGCGACAACAAATTCCGTCTCAACACGGGCATTGATGTCATCTATGCGGATTCGTTCCCGCAGTACAAAGAATATCTGAACAGCATCGGCATTCCATCGCAATAAAAAAACCAGACAAGTCGGATGCACCGAACCTGTCTGGCAGTTCACTCGAACCTGGCAAAGTTACGCGCTGACACGCTGGCTTTGCCGGGTTCACAATCGAGTATATGTCGCGCGAACCGCTTTTGCAAATTGAAAAATTATCGAAACAATTTCCCGGCGTGCAAGCGCTCGACGCGGTAGATTTTCAAGTGTACCCCGGTGAAATTTTGGGACTGCTCGGCGAAAATGGCGCAGGCAAATCTACGCTTATCAAAATTTTATCGGGCGTATATGCCAAAGACGCGGGTACTATTTTGTGGCAAGGCGCGCCTGTCGAAATTCACAGTCCGCATCACGCGCAAATTCTCGGCATCACGACAATTTATCAAGAACTCGCGCTCGTGCCGCAATTGAGCGTCGCGGAAAATATCTTTTTAAATCGCGAACCGCGCCGTGTGCGCGCCGCCGGGCTCGTAGATTTCGCGCGCATGAAACGTCAAGCCGAAGAAATTCTCGCGGACTTGGGCGTCGAACTCGACGGCGCGAAAAAAGTGCAAGAGCTTCCCGTCGCCGCGCAGCAGATGGTTGAGATTGCCAAAGCGATTTCGCGCAACGCACGTTTGATTTTGATGGACGAACCAACGTCCGCATTATCGTCCAAAGAAGTTGTCGCGCTGTTCGACTTGATGCGGCGGTTAAAAGAAAAAGATGTCTCGGTTGTGTTTGTGAGTCATCGTTTGGAAGAAGTGCTGCAAGTGGTGGAACGCCTCGTCGTCTTTCGCGACGGAAAACGCGTGGGCGAATTATCGGGTGCGGAAGCAACGGAAGAAAAAATTATTCGCCTCATGGTGGGGCGCGAAGTGGGACTCTTTCCAAAACAGGATGCGAAAATCGGCGAACCCGTCTTGCAAGTGCAAAATCTTTCGGGCAGCAATGGGGTCCGCAATGTTAGTTTGACGGTGCGCGCGGGCGAAATTGTTGGACTTGCAGGTTTGATTGGCGCGGGACGCACTGAAGTGGCGCGCTTGATTTGCGGCGCGGACAAATTGGATGCGGGGCAAGTGTTGATTCAAGGCAAACCCGTTGCGATCAAAAATCCAAGCGACGCGGTGCGCGCGGGCATTGGCTGGATTCCCGAAGACCGCAAAAATCAGGGTCTCGTGTTGGGCATGGATGTAAAACAAAACACCACGCTCGCGATTCTCAAACGCATTTCGAACGCGGTTGGCACCGTCCGCGCGGATTCGGAAAAAGAAATCGCGAGCGAGTACGTCAAAACGCTTTCGATTGCGACGCCGAGCATTTCACAAAAAGTCGGCAATCTTTCTGGCGGCAATCAACAAAAAGTGGTGTTGGCAAAATGGTTGAGCACGAAACCTCAAGTGTTGATTATGGACGAACCGACGCGCGGGATTGACGTCGGAGCGAAGGCAGAGTTTCACGCGTTAATGAGTCGGCTCGCGCAGCAAGGCATCGGGATTCTGATGATTTCCTCCGAACTCCCGGAGATTATGGGGATGAGCGACCGCGTGATTGTAATGTGTCAAGGACGCGTGACCGGCGAATTTGACCGCGCGAATTTTTCTCAAGAAGCCATCATGACAAGCGCGACAAAATTTCTGGCGCTCGACGCGCTGCCCGCAACCGCAGAAAACACTGTGTAAATTTTCATTTCGGAATCAAACCTTTAGGCGATGTTCCGGCTAAAGTCTTGATTCCAACACAATCATTCATGAGCAGTATCTCTACACCTGCCCAAACACGCACCGGCATCAACATCGGTGAACTCGTCAAGAGCTGGTTCCGCAATACCGAATTTGTCATTTTCCTCATCGTCGTCATTTTGTTCATCATCGGCGGCTCCATCAACCCGCGCTTTTTGCAAATCGAGAACCTTAAAATTTTGACGCGCGACTCTGCGATGTTGGCAATTGCGGCAGTCGGCGTGGCGTTTACCATTCTCGTCGCGGGCATTGATTTGTCCGTCGGTTCCATTGTGGGACTTGGCGGTGTCGTCGTCGCGTATTTTGTGATGGTGTGGCTCTTGCCGATTTGGGTTGCGATTCCGTTGACGCTGCTACTCGCGCTCGCGATTGGAATGGGGCACGGACTCTTTGTGACGAAATTGAAAATGCACGGCTTTTTGATTACGCTCGTCACCTTTGGTCTCGCGCGTGGCGGAATTCTCGTACTCACCAACGGCTTTCCCATCACCGGGCTGCCCCCCGAGTTCACCGCGATTGGGCAGGGTTATATCGCGAATCTGATTCCCATTCCCGTCGTCATTTGCGCGGTTGTGGTTGCCATCGCCTATTACTTGCTGCGCTTTACATTTGTGGGACGCCAAATTTACGCGGCGGGGGGAAACATGGAAGCCGCGCGTCTTTCGGGCGTCAACGTGGATGCGCGCATTATTTTGTGTTATGTGCTTTCGGTGGTGTGCGCGGCGATTGTGGGAATCATCACCGCCGCGCGTTTGAGTTTGGGACACCCTGCGGCGGGTGAAGGCTTTGAATTGCAAGCGATTGCCGCGTGCATTTTGGGCGGCATCAGTTTCAAAGGCGGCGAAGGCAGTGTGTTGGGCGTACTCGTCGGCGCGCTGTTGATTGGCACGCTGCAAAACGAAATGATTATGCTCAACATCAATCCGTACTGGCACAAGATTGTGATTAGTCTTGTGCTGTTACTCGCGATTACATTTGATTACGTGCGACGACGACGGCGCGTGTAGAGGGCAATCTCGATTGCCATTACTCGCGTTCGTTCTTCTCCTCCCTTTGGGCTTGCGTTCACTGTCGCCGTGACGCAAGCCCTCTTTATATCTTTTGATTTTCCACCAACCAATCCACTGCTTCACGAATTGCTTGTAATGAACTATAACGAGGTTGATAATTCAACATACGCTGCGCTTTGGCAATGCTCGCGTTCGGGCTGTGCGCGATGTGGTCCCACGTTTGCGCGGCGTATTCTTCCGAAACCGTTTGCTTCCATTCTTCCCACGGCAGGTACGTCAGATTTGCAATTTGACCAAACCAACGCGCGACACTTTCGGCATAACCGCGTAGTGTAAGCGCGGCGGGTGAGACGACGTGAAACGCTTCGCCCAACGCGACACTGCGGTTTGCCATCGCTTGCATAAACGCTTGCGCCACATCGTCCGCGTGAACGTGATGCAACGTTTCCATTCCCAAATTCGGCAGCGTGAGTTGCTCACCACGCGCGAGTTTTGAAAAAACGTTCGGATCCAAATTCCCTGCGGGATTTATCGGCATCCAACCGGGTCCGACAATGTGACCGGGCTGTAAAATTGTCGCGGGAAAATTATTGCGACGCGCCTCGTTCAACAAATAATCTTGAATCGCGGATTTGTTAATTCCATACTCACCGAACGGATGACGTGGCGTTTCTTCCGTCGCTGGCACCTCGACGCTGTGACCCATCACCCAAATCGTGCCGCAATGCAAAAAATGCTGCACGCGTCCGCGCAACGCTTCTACAATTTGCTGCGCGCTGGCAACATCGAAACAAATCATATCAATCACCACATCGGGTTCGAGCGCGCGAATGCGTTCGCCAAAAACCCCGCGCACATCTTCCGCGTCGCGGTCTGCCACAATTTGTTTGACGCGTTCCCACGCGCGATGCGGTTGATACGGATCGCGCTGTGAACGCGAAACATTGATGACCTCATGTTCTTGCGCGACGAGACGCGGCACGAGATACGTTCCCACGTGTCCACTTCCACCAATGATGACGACGCGCATAATAGGGTCCCTGCCTTTCTCTCTATTTGCGTTTTGGTTTGTCCGGCATTGCCAAACGACGTGGGTTGGTGTACGTGACGTACTGCTCCCATGGCATTTTTGCGCGCAAGGCGCCGGATGATTCGCGCACGATAAGCTTGCCTTGAATGCGTATCGGCTCTGCCGCTTCGATTTTCTTTTCCAACAATTGCAAGACGAGTTCCGCTGAACGCTGTCCCAATTCGTAACACGGCAAACTAACCGTCGTAATCGAAGGGCGCGCGAGGCTTGCAATTTCGCGGTCGTCGTATCCAACCACCGCGATATCTTCCGGCACGCGCAGTCCAGCTTCTTGAATCGCATACATCGCGCCCAGTGCCATCAAATCATTCGCGGCAAAAATCGCGGTGGGAGGTTCGGACATTTGCAAAAATTTTTTTGCGGCGGGATAACCGCTTGGCATTTCCCAATCGCCTTCCATCACCAACGCGTGGTCATACGGAATGTGCGCGTATTTCAATGCTGCGCGATAACCGACGAGGCGGGCTTCGCTCGCGTTCCATCCTTTGCGTCCCGTAATGAAACCGATGCGCCGATGCTGCAAAATGATGAGATGCTCCGTTGCCGTTCTACCACCCGCCACATCGTCCACATTCACCGAATTGATTTTCGAGTCGCCGAACAAGCGATGCACAAAGACGTACGGTTTGTTTGCCGTATCAAGCGCGGGCTGCGCGTCGCGGAGCCACGATTCGACAAAGATGATGCCGTCAATCGAGCGACTGATCAGATTGTGAATCGCTTCGGTTTCGTTTTCGGGATTCCAGTCGGCGTTGATGACGACGCTAAAGTAATGATGCTCGTTCAAAAAATCTTGAATCCCGCGAATTATAATCGGCGCAAAAGGACCCGCGATATTGTCCACGATGATACCGATGGCAAAGGTGCGTTCGGTTTTCAAACTGCGCGCCATCAGGTTGGGACGATACCCCAATTCTTTGGCGAGCGTGAGAATGCGCTGTTTGGTGTCTTTATTCATGGGGTGCGCGCTGTCGGTGAGGGCGCGCGAAACAGTGGCAATCGAGACACCCGCAGCTTTGGCAAGTTCCGTCAGGGTGACAGCCATAGGGTTTATGACTCTGCGTGGATGGAATGTCGGGCGCACTCTATTCGCAATCGAAAAATGCGAAATGGGAGAGATTTCAGGAAAACGTTTTCCATAGTTTGAATTATAAAGTGAAATCTGCAGATGTCAATGGGTTGTTGAGGAATCCGCATAACGTTGCACTGATGGGGTCAGTGAACCTCTGACGGATTGGCGAGATTGATGCGATAGCATGAATTCTGCTCGCTGGCGCCGCCGCGCAAAGCGCAACGCAACGCCATGCGCGTGTGTGAGGCAACCTATTCGCAATTCCGAATGACTATGTGGGGTGTCGCATCATGAACACGCGTGCAGAGATACAAAAGGTGTTGGAGCAAAAATAGAGTTGACGAATCATACTGCGCGTAGGATAATTCCAAGTGCAAACTGCAAATCGTCTATCCAATTTCCAATTTCCAACTTCCGACCTCCAACTTTCAAATGATTCCTCAATCCATTCAAGCACTCGAACAGCAATTAACGGCACGCAATTATGTTGCGGATCGCGGGCTTGTCACTGCCGCATTTCTCGCGTTGAAATTAAACAAGCCGCTGTTTCTTGAAGGCGAAGCCGGTGTCGGGAAAACGGAAATCGCCAAAGTTCTCGCGTATATTTTGGACACCGAATTGATTCGCTTGCAGTGCTACGAAGGTCTCGACATTAATCACGCGGTGTATGAATGGAATTATGCGCGGCAACTTTTGGAATTGCGCGCGCACGATAGTGACGGTACACAACATGCTCATCCAAATATCTTTGGCGCGGAGTATTTAATCAAGCGCCCGCTGCTGCAAGCGATTGAAGAATCGCGCGAACGGGCGCCCGTATTGTTAATTGACGAAGTGGACCGCAGTGATACCGAATTTGAAGCGTACTTGTTGGAATTGTTGAGCGATTGGCAAATCACGATTCCTGAATTGGGAACGTTAAAGGCGACCTATCCGCCTGTCGTCGTCATCACTTCGAATCGCACGCGTGAACTGCACGATGCGTTGAAACGCCGCTGCATTTATTACTGGATTGATTATCCGAATTTCAATAAAGAGCTTGCGATTGTGCGCGCCAAAGTGCCCCACGCGCAAGCACAGCTTGCGGAACAAGTCGTCGCGTTCATTCAGGAATTGCGCGCGCGCGATTTGTACAAAATGCCGGGCGTTGCTGAAACGCTCGATTGGGCAAGCGCACTTGCGGCATTGGACCAAACCGCGCTCGACGAACAGACGGTGAATGAAACCCTCGGCGTGATTTTGAAATATCAAGACGATGTGGAGCAGGTGCGCGGCGGTGTCGCGAATGAATTGACGACGCGTGCAAAAAATTACGCCGAGCTCGGCTACGAACGCGCGACGCGTTAGTTTGGTAGAAACCGCGAATCGGCGCGCGCATTTTTTTTCGGCAAAGATTTGCAGTTTCATTTTTTTTCAATGTCCTCGACTGACTTGCAGAATGCGCGTTACACTCCCAATCAATGGCGCGTGGATTTGGGCGAATATGTTGCGGGCGGAAATCTTGCGCACAACATTGTTATCTTTGCGCGGTTGTTGCGACACCTCGGTATCAACATCAGTGCGACGCAAGTGCATGATTTTTTTCACGCGTTGAGCGTGATTGATTTGCAACAGCGTTCGGAAGTAAAAGATGCTGCGCGCTGTTTGTTTGTCACGCGCCGCGAAGATTTGAATTTATTTGACCAAGCATTCGATTGGTTTTGGAAACGCCGCGATTATTCAGTCAATGCGCGGCGCGCCGCAGCCGCAATCACCCCCGCGTTTGTCAAGCCACCTCCCCCCGCAAAATTTTTGACCACAGAACTCGCGCCGCTCGAAAACGACAGCGTGCCTCAAAAAGGGAAAATCGTTTCGATTCAAACCTACTCCCAGCAAGAGACGTTGCGGCGCAAAGATTTCGGCGTGTTCACGCGCAGCGAAATTGAAGAAGCGAAACATTGGATGCGTTTGTTGCCATGGCGTCTCGGCGAACGCGCGACGCGACGCACGGTGCGCGGCGGCGATGAATTTTTTGACGCGCGCGCGACGATGCGACGCAATTTGAAATACGGCGGCGAGTTGCTTGACCCCGCGTGGAAGCAGACGCGCTACAAACCGCGTCCACTTGTGGTGTTGTGTGACATTAGCGGTTCGATGGAAAATTATTCGCGCATGTTGTTGCATTTTGTACACGCGTTGCTCGAGCGCCGCGCTCATTACAGCGCCATGCAAGCGGAATGTTTTGTGTTTGGCACACGGCTCACGCGCATCACGCGTCAACTCCGCACGCGCAGTGTCGAGCGCGCGCTGCGCGTTGTCGCGGATTCCGTAGTAGATTGGTCGGGCGGCACGCGCATCGGCGAAGCCATCAAGCAGTTTAATTTTGTATGGGCGCGTCGCGTGCTGCGTCCCGGCGCGGTGGTGTTGATTATCAGCGATGGGTGGGACCGCGGCGAGCCAAAATTATTGGCGCGTGAAATGGCGCGCTTGAAACGCAATGTGCATCGTATCATTTGGCTGAATCCATTAATCGCGTCCGCAGACTATGAACCGCTCACCCTCGGCTTGCAAGCGGCGCTGCCGTATGTGGATGAATTTCTGCCCGCGCATAATTTTTCTTCGCTCGAAGAGTTGGCGCGCCAGCTGCACAAACTGCGCGCAGCATAGCGCTGTTTTATCCCGCGTATTTTTTCAATTCCCCGTAAGTAACTCTGTACGTTTTTTCCCTTTCCTAGTCGTCAATGGTTACCCAAGAAAATTGTATCGCTTTTTTTATCGGTTTTGTCATTTTGATGACGTACAAAAACGCGAAATGGGTGTAAAGTATTGGAACAGAAAGGTAAACTCGCGCCATGGCGATTTCAGTAGTTCCTCGTTACGATGCTTTCATCTCTTGTAGCCCCGATGATGTAGATTGGGTCGAAGAAAAGCTTCGACCGCGCCTGGAAAAGGAGAAACTTGAAATTCAAGTCAGCTATGGGCTGCGCGCCGGTGGCGTCATTCTTGAAAATATTAGCCAAGCGATTCGTAACAGCACTTATGTCATCATTGTTCTTTCGCCTCAATGGGTCGCAGGCGAATGGCAGAATTTCACGGGCGCAGTCGCGGCATCACAAGATCCCGCGGCGGAGCGGCGCAAGATCATTCCGTTGCTTTTGAAAGATTGCACACCCCCACAGTGGATCGAGTTTCGACAAAAACGCGATTTTCGGAGGGCGGAGCGTTTTGAACGTGAATGTCGAATTCTAATCTGGGACCTACGACCTCCACAAACAGTTAAAGAAATTCCAATAGCGATTGGGCAAAAGATCATCGGCTTCACATGGCGCCATCCATGGAGAGTTGTGTTGATTGGCTTGGGGTTGTTAATTGTTGCCAGTGGGCTGCTTGGTTATCCTCAGGTAATGGGGTGGCAAGTACAAGACAAAATTTGGGATAACATCCGTCCCTTCTTGGCTTTTCGCGCAGGGAACGTTGTGTTTGTCAGCACAACAACCGATTTCGTGGGCAGCCAAGGAGACGAAACGGGACTCTATCGTAAAATCGATGGTGAGTCCAGTTGGGTGCAATTGAAGCCCCCCTTGCGCTATCAAAAACAAAACGGTGATTATGAGCTGGCGGCGATAAGCGGCTTTGGTTACTCGGGCCAAATGCCCGAGCGCATCTTTGTTTCTACTTCAGAAGTCGGCGTACTGCAAAGCACAGATTATGGCAATCATTGGCAACGTGTGGGGGAAAAGACGTTGCAAGAAAAGCGTTTGATTGCAATTGCAGTCGCGCCGAATGAGCCAGCGCGCGTGCTGGTGGCGGGACTCGAAGGTGGACTGTATCGTACTGAAGATGCCGGTTTGACATGGGAACGCATTGACGGTTCTACGTTGTGCAAGGATCCGAGCCAACGCCTGGAATTGGGGCTGAGAGGATTTTCGCTTTTGGCAACGGACAGAGGGTTTTTTGTTGGCACCGGATATCTTGCCAATGAAGTGCCAAAGGCAAGCGCGGGACTCTATTTTAGCCGCGATGGTGGAATGTGCTGGGAACGGATTCACGACGCGATGGGACGCTATAATTATCGAGATCTAGTACAAAACCCTGTTAACCCGGAGCAAGTCTTGGCGCTCATGTATGATTTTCAAACACCCGAAGGTAAAAATAGCATCCTGCTATCATTAATTGATCAGAACACACATGAGGAAACGCCCATCAATTGGGGAACACAACAGCCAGTGCGGCGAGCTTACATAGAACAAGGTTCTGAGCCGCATTGGTATGTCGCGACGAGCGGCGCGCGAGTTGTGCGCGGCTCGCTAAAAAATTTGCAAGACATCGAGTCCATGCCATTTTTGGATGAGTGCTTTCTATCGTGTTTTCCTCCCCTTGTTCTGGCGGATACGGATGGTCATTCGCCGATGATTCTCATGAATAGCCGTCTTTATCGTTGGATGCCAATTTCTTGGCTAAAAGGTGTTGCACAGTTTGGGTGGCTTCAACGTTTATTACCACAATAGATTTTTTTGAAGGGAGTCCTCACATGGCAAACTCGGGTGAAAATTTTCTTGTCAAGCGACGCCTAGCCTCGATTTTTGAGAGGCCATTGGCTAATGTTGTTGAGAAGCTGCTTGTAACTGCACCCGAGCCAACAGGACCCCTAGAGAATCCTTCTGAGGAAGAGCCTAATGTGGAGGAGAAACCTGCCGAGGAAAAGCCAAACGAGCAAGAGAAACCCGCGCAAGACAAACGTGTCGAAATTCTTACGGCATTGCCACCGAGTCAGTATGACTTGGGAACACTTTTCCAAAATGACCCACGACACGATTTAAAAGCTGTGACAGTGTCTCAAGCAAATATCCTTGAATACCGCGCCGCATATGCCAAACTGGAAGATCCTGATCGCCCATATCCGTTGCGTCACCATTTGGCTCGGCATACGGGAATGCCTTCGTTTCTTACCGGGCATCTTACTGGTCATACCGATTTTGAAAGCCCCAAAGCAGCAGACGATATAGGACGAATGTGGTTCCAACAAGGGGTCGTGGCACCCGCGCTTTTTGGCAAGGAGTACGCTGCGTTGTTTGAAACGGAACCGCAAAAACAAAAAACGCGATTTGAATGGACAGATACAGTGTTCATTCCTATTCCTGCAGCAGACCTCATAGACGAAAAACTCGCGCAAAATCAGATCATCGCTCATTCGCGCTATCAGCAATTCTATGGAGAATTCCCTGTGTTGGGGGGGAATCTGGTGGCTCATTTGCGTGTGAACGATGAGCGCATGTATTGTAGCAATTCGTATTTTCCAATAGTGGATGAGGTCAACTTTGTGCGTCCCAAGGAACCAAAAGTGGATGGACTGCGCGCAAAGCGGCTCGCGGTTCAAGCAGTCGCATCGCTTGAAAAAGAAAATGTGATAGGCTTGTATTATGAGCTGCTTCGTCCTTGGCTACTTGCAACAGATGAACCGAAAGGGGAGTGGACTGATTTTGAATCGGACATTGGGTACCGCCTTGTGGAAGCATGGGGTAGAGATCTCGTTTTGGAAATCGAGATACTTAGGCAATCTGGTAATCTGAACACAGAGCAGTTGATAATACGGCTTCGCAAGGTAGGCAACGAACTGGAAGAGCATCGCTGGCAAGTTGAGTTCGCACCGTTAGCCCAGAGTGAATTGTTCATTTTGCCCTTCGCTGGCAAATACTATTTGGCATATCAAGTTGACCTTGTCGCGCCAAATGGTGCCGCATTTTGGAGTGTCTTTGTGGATGCTCATTCCGATACTATCTTGGGAGAGCCGAGTAGCCCCATCGCACATGCGCTGCCTCAGTATTATGAAACTTCAGGTGCTATTCTCGCAAATAGGAATCGAGTTGACCTACAGCCGCCGGACTTGGCTGCTTTGAAAACCGACATTGCCAAGTTTATGGATTTACTTGGGCCCAGTGGCGGAACGATTGTTCCTCTTGATATTGTTAATCAGAATCTTGACCAGGGGTTGTATTGGGAAGCGATTAGTGTGGCGTTCCATGGGCGCGATATGTGGAGACGTTTTCATCGTTATCTCAATGTTCCCGTGGATGTTGCCAGTCCACTTGAAGCGGCACCGAAATTACAGGTACAGGTGGGAATGGGCACGAATTTCCAGACAGGATTCTTTCGGTCCAATGGAACTGTGTCGGACACGATGACATTTCGCCATGACTCCGGGACAGGGATTCCATCTACCGACAACCGTCCCCCACCGTTTCAACTCAACAATCTCCGTTCATTCAACCCCAGTTTTGACCGGGAAGTGGTTTATCATGAATTTGCTCATGCTTTCATGTGCAAGCTGAACCAAGAAATCTATCGCCCGAATCAAGGACAACAACCATTTGCGTTTGCGTTGATTGAAGGGTACGCTACTTTTTTAGCGCGCACGCTGGCTGCGCGCAATGACTTTGACAGGCAAGACAATCAGCGCTTGTTGTGGGCGCGGGGCGCGAGTCGGGAAGCCGAGTGGAAAAATACATGGGCAATTGCGCGTCCGGCAAAGGACTGGCGAGATGGCGCGGACAGATTGCGTGCGCCGAACTTGTATCCCAATCCAGAAACAGAAGGGATGCAGGGTTATGATGTAGGAATGATTCTGGCGCGCGCGTTGTGGGATGTGGTGGGGCGCGTATTGTCAACGCCTTTTACCGATCCGCTCAAGTATGATGCAATTCCAAATCAAAATGATTTTCACAACGGGTTAGAGCTTTCGGAGCGCCTCGTTCTCAATGCGTACTTTTCAATGCATGGTTGGATTGCAAATTTTGAAGCTGTGAGCGAAGCGATTATTGATGGCGCGATTACGCTGTCTCCCAATCAGTTCATTCTTATTCAAGGAGCGCTAAAGGATCGGGGGATTTATGCAGAACGCGGCGTGCAAACGGTTACTGCGACCACCGGGAACGCGCCGGTCTTTTTCATAGGAAGCGATAAGGGCGTATGGCGATGGGATGGCAATCCTGCTAGCGCATGGCAGGATTGGAGTGGCGATGTCATCCAACCAGACAGACATGTGAGCGACGTGGTGGCGCTTGCAATAAAAGGAACAGATGTGATTGCTGCAACAGAACATGGCATTTTTGTTCGCGATGTTGCTGGCGCGAATGCGTGGGGACGGAATGGAAATTGGCCCGCGGACCGTTTGCCACTCTCATTGCAAGTAATGAACAATACGCCTCTTGTCGGTACCTCTCAAGGACTGGTTGGCTTGGAGAATTCGAATTGGAAAGATGTTTTTCCCGCAAGCGACGCGAGCAGGATGGCGTACACGATATTCGCAGATACTCCAAACAACACTCTCTACATTAGCACTCTGGGGAATACAATGCTTCGCGTCAAGTTTATGGCAAATGGGGCTCTTTTAGTAACTGATGTTTTCCCGTCCTTGCCCTTTGGAGTTCGCGGGACTGCTATTGCCAAGTTCGGAGACGAGCTTTATACCGCAACTGTTGGTAATGGATTGATGCGGTTGGTGATACCTCCGCTAGGTCAACCTCATTGGGAGGATGTTAGTTCTGCTTTGGGAGCTGGGGTTGGTCTATACTGCATCGCTTTGGATGAGGTGACCAATCAAAACCAATCCCAGCTGTTGGTTGGGACTACAGCGGGCCTTGCACGGTTAAATCTGCAAACTAACACTTTGGAAAACGTACAGGGTATTCCGCAAACTGCAATCGTAACTTGTATCTGGGGGAAGGGCAAATTAATTGTGGGGACTCTCAATAAGGGTCTGTTTGTTTTTGAGAACAACGGGTGGCAAAACATTGCGATTGGCGGTCCTATTGTCTGATTACATTTACTGCGGATACACAAAGGATAGAGAGGGTAGGACAATTTTGCAAATTTGTCGTGCCTCCTCATGAAACACTAATGAATATTTTTTCTCAGCCTGCGTCAAAGGCCTTTATCCAGCGCCGAGCGCGTCAAGTTTGGCTCTTGGTTCTCATTATGATGTTGGCCGTATTTGGAATATGGCTTGCATTGCCCAACTCATTGGCTGCACAGGGCGGTTGCACGGTGACCTATATCGTTCGTTATGGTGACCATCTCTACGCGATTGCGCGTAAGTTGAATATGAGTGTGTGGGAATTGATTCGACTAAATCCAAGAGTTGCGTATCACCCGGACTTGATTTTTCCGGGTCAACAATTGTGTATTTCGTACCAACAGGTAAGACAACAAAACCAATTACCAGAAACAGACGGCACTTCAAATCTCAAGTTGGCATTGGAGGCAACCTATACTTATCCCGTACAGCCCGTAGAACTTGATTTCATTGCGCCAACCGAGAATCCGGCAACCACGCTTCAGGTTGGCAAACGCGTGGTCTATCCTGCACAAGCGAAAGATGGAGTCAAAGCCATAAAGAATCGCGACGAGATGCCATTTACCTTGACCGAAAACCCGCCGCCAGTCTTGTTGCTCGTCCGTTCCGAAGCGAATCCAGGAAAATTTGATGTGGTTGTGATTGGTGAGGCGAACCGTAAACTCTTGCGGTGTCTCGGCTACTTGCAGCCAACCACCGGGGATTTTGAATTGCCACGGACAGCGTGTGACCCATCAAATCCCGGCGCATGGGACAACCTCTTGACGCTGAATGTGCCGGTGACAGAAACATGTGATGCAACACCGTTGAAACAGGCATTCGGCATGACAGACCCAAAGAATGACGCGACGATAACGGCAGCTTTGGAAGACAGGTACGGGATGCGGCAGCTGCTTTCGATTAGTGGGCTCAAAGTTGCGCGTGATATTACACAAGCGGGTGAGTGCTATTCGAGCCCTGGCGAGTTGGTGTCTGCGCTCTTTCCTTCAACAACAGGCAATGCGAATGAATATCGAATTTGGAACTTGGTCCGCTTCGAGGGAAGCGGCGATACGCCGTGGGATCAAATCATGACTTCGTATTATTATCCTCCCGGAGGAGGGTGGGGAGTTTATTATGGAGGCATTTGGGGTTGGCGTTGAAATCCACCACAAGCGCATCAGGTTTCACCTTTGAATCGGAGAACAAAAGCATGCAAAATTCCCAGTCCGATTTCACCTACGATGTCTATGTCGCGTACGCAGAGAACACGATAGACGAAGATTATGTATGGGAATTTTTAGTGCCGCGTTTGACAAAGGACGGATTGCGCGTGGCAGTAGCACATCATGCCGAAACACCTGGCGTAACCCAAATTACAAGCATCGGAGAAATTGTCCAAAACGTCAAACGCGTTCTAATTTTGCTCTCGCCGCGTTACTTGCGTGACCCCATTGCATCGTTCACGGATGAATTAACGCGCACTCTGGATATTCAGCGTGGCACCTATCGACTGTTGCCCTTGGTTATCGCGCGCATGGCAGAGGCAGATATCCCGCCGCACTTGGGAATGCTTGAACCAATTTATTTTACCAACCCGCACCGCGCAGAGCGCGAGGTCTCCCGTTTGATTGATGCACTAAAGGGCCCTCTCCCCAAACGCGAACGTGGCACAGATAATAGCGCATAACAAATTGCAAGAATGTGATTCTATGCTATAACAGATGCGCCGCGCAAAGCCCTTGCGCGGCGCATCCCTTTTTATGTCCCAACTCTTTCTCCTTCTCACCTTTCTCCTTCCCTTCACCACACAACCGATTGTTGTTCAACAAGACAATCAAGTGATTGACTGCCAAGCAGAGGGCAGGGGAGTGCTTGTTGGCAGTGGCACCGATACGGGCATTGTCGTGCAAGGCAAGTCCGGTGTGATTATCCAGAACTGTACCGTCAAAGGATTTGAACTGGGTTTGCTTGTCGCGGATTCGTCGAATGTGATTGTGCGCAATTCCGATTTCAGTAGCAACTATGTGGACGATAATTCTATTCTCGACCTTGGCGCGTGGCTGCCCAAAGGCGGCATGATGTTTCACAATGTGACAAATTCTGTGATACAAAATGTCACCGCGTCAAACAATGTGCAGGGGATTCAAGTCGTCAAGGGGGGGGGGAATACGCTGCGCGGAAATGACGCGAGCAAAAATCGCGGGTGGGGCATTCGCTTGCTCGAATCGGCGGGCAATCGCGTCGAAGACAATTTGGCAAATTACAACAATCGCAGCTGCCCCGAATGGGGACACGACGCGGGCTGTGAATCCGCGGGGATTGTTCTCGTCAACAGCGACAACAGCATCGTCATTGGCAACACGGCGAATTTTTCGGGCGACGGAATCTATCAAGGCAACACGCCCGCGCGCGCGAGTCACAACAATTCGTTTTATTGGAACACGTTGAACGACAATGTGGCGAATGGCGTCGAAGCCACGTTTTCGCACGACAACCGTTTCATCGGCAATGAATTGCAGCGCAACAATTACGCGTTCTGGCTCGGTTATGCGTCATGGGCATTGGTGAGCGGAAATTATACAAATGGGAATCGCGTGATGGATTGCCGCGCGGAACATTCAAGCAATATCGTGGTGCAAGACAATACGTTTGCAGATTGTCCACACTAAAGGAGTAGATAGCAGTCAGCATCTAGTAAGGGAACGTGATACTTGCTACCTGCGACTTGCAACATTAAAAAATGGAACGCCGAATTATTCACACTGATAACGCGCCGAAAGCAATTGGTCCATATTCGCAAGCGGTTCGCACCGGCGAATTTATTTTTACTGCGGGACAAATTCCGCTGGACCCCGCGACCATGAAACTGGTCGAAGGCGATATTACTGTACAGACGCGTCGCGCGTTGACGAATTTGAGTAACGTGTTGGAAGCCGCGGGAAGTTCGTTGAGTCGCGTTTTGAAAACGACAGTCTTTCTCGCGGATTTCAATGATTTTGCTGCAATGAACGCGGTCTATGCGGAATTTTTCGGTGAGCAGCCGCCCGCGCGTTCCACCATTCAAGCTGCGAAATTACCGGCAGGGGCGTTGGTGGAAATTGAAGCCATCGCGGTAACCAAGTGATAAGGGACAGGTGCCACTTGGTCGAATGTGAATGTCACTTGAAACATGTCACATGACACACTCTTTCGGTCAGTTGCCAAATCAATCAATTCGTCTATAATGTTTTGTGTCCCATGAAAGGAAATTTGTTCATCATGGATGAACATGTTCATTTTACATGAACACACCTGCTACGTCACCACTGTACGTCGGAGTTAATTTGATGGATCCGGTTCAAGGGAGCCAGGCGCCCCAAGGAGAATCTTCTCAAAAACCAAGCGGTGTGGCGAAATCTTCGCTGAAAAAAACCGCGCCCAAAGCGACAAATAACAAAGATGCCAACAATTTTATGGCATCCTTGTCCGAAGCGGATTACACATACAAGCGCCCGCAATTTGGCGACATTGTTTCGGGTATTGTCGTCCGCGCAGCGCCGCACGAAGTCCTCGTTGATATTGGCACAAAATCCGAAGCCATTATCGCGCCCAAAGAAGTGGAAGAGTTGGCGCGCGAAGGCAAACGTCCCAAACTCGGGGACGAAATTTTGGCGTTCGTAATAAAGTCCGAAGACCAAGATGGACTCACCGTCTTGTCCGTTGCGCGCGCCCAAGAAGAACGCGATTGGCGCGATGCCGAAGTTTCACAAAAAGCGGACGCAGTCATTGAAGCGCCGGTTGCAGGATACAACAAAGGCGGCTTGATTGTGCGCGTCGGAAAAATTCGCGGCTTTGTGCCCGCGTCGCAATTGGAAATCGCGGCGCGCGGGCGCGGCGAGCGCGAATTGACCGAAGCAGATTTGTCCGCGCAGACTGGCAAAAAATTAAAGCTCAAGATTATTGAAATTGACCGCGCGCGCAACCGCTTGATTCTTTCCGAACGCGTTGCGATGCGTGAAGTGCGCCGCGACGCCAAAGCACGTTTGCTCGAAGAAATCAAAGAAGGCGATGTCCGCACCGGCACCGTAACGAGCGTCGCCGATTTTGGTGTGTTTGTTGACCTCGGCGGTTTGGATGGATTGATTCACGTTTCCGAGCTTTCATGGTCGAAAATTCAGAATCCGAGTGAATTGGTCAAGGTAGGAGATACGGTTCAGGTACAAGTGCTGGGTGTGGACCGCAACAAGAATCGCATTGCGCTTTCAATGAAGCGGCTTTCGCCCGAACCGTGGACGACGATTGAAGAACGATATCAAATTGGGCAATTGGTGAATGGCACGATTACAAAATTGGCTTCGTTCGGCGCGTTTGCGCGCGTGGATGATGGGATTGAAGGTTTGATTCACGTTTCAGAATTGTCTGACAAGCGAGTTAACCACCCGAAAGAAATCGTCAAAGAAGGCGAAACGTATCAATTGCGCGTCATCAAGATTGATTCCGCAAAACGACGTTTAGGGTTGTCGTTGAAACGGGTGAATGATGAAGACTTGGGTGATTACGAACAGACCGACGCCGAAGAGTGGAACGAAGATGCCGTAGAAGGCGAACCCGAATTAACCGCCGAAACGGAAGCAGAATCGTAACGAATAAAAATTCAAGGCGTCCAAGCAAGTGAACGCGGACGCCTTTTGTGTCTCTGGATCAAGATGCTTGGAACGGGTTGGAGCGTATAACCTTTAGGTATCGCTCGCCACGTTGGATGTGGCAAGCGCTGTTCATTAAGAACGCGCGCACAATTCATCGCCGAGAACTATCGCGTCGAACGCGCATTGTCCAAGTGGTCTATGGCGCGAACGGCGCGTTTGTTTTAGAATGATGGCAGCGTGATGCATGGATGGATTCGAAAGCGAATGTGAAACACATTTTTGCGCGCGAGCGTCTTGTAAGTACAATCGGTTTTTTTCTAAAACAACCTTTGCCGCAATGCTGATTCATTCTTGTTCACCCGTAAGATATGGTGTTGATTCCTCTCCAACAGCAGGGGACTCGCCCGTGTGAACCAAGCGCGAGCTCGTTCCCTAAAATTGAAAAGATGAGGAAGCGTAACGCGAACGAAATAAAATAGATGGCTGTCGTGTTGGTCACGCGTTGTGATGCAAGCACACGACATTTGATGTAACGAACTGATCGAGGTGATACCGTGATGTCCGACAAATTCGACAAATTTACCAAGCGCGCGCGACGTGTTCTCACGTTCGCGCAAGAAGAAGCACAGCGCTTGAATCACAATTATATAGGCACGGAACATATTCTGTTAGGACTCATTCGCGAAGAAGAGGGACTTGCCGCCAAAGTACTGCGCGATTTGGGCTTGGACCAAACGCGCGTGCGCCAAGTGATTGAAGAGATTGTCGGACGCGGGCAAGCCGCGCCCGGCACCCGTCTTTCTTTAACCCCGCGCACGAAACGCGTCATTGAACTCGCGGTGGATGAAGCGCGTCGCATGGGGCATCATTACATCGGCACCGAACATTTATTGCTCGGGCTCATTCGCGAAGGCGATGGTATCGCGGTCAATGTTCTGAAATCACTCGGCGTCTCGCCTGACAAAGTGCGTTCTAATCTTGCCAAAGAAGTGATGAACGCGTCGCCGTCGCAAACGGAAGAAGGAAAATCGTCCGAGAAATCCAAAAAGCGCGGCGAATCCAAAACGCCGTTGCTCGACCAACTTGCCGTTGACCTCACCCAACTTGCCGAAGACAACAAACTTGACCCCGTCGTTGGACGTCAAAAAGAAATTGAGCGCGTAATCCAAATTCTTTCGCGCCGCACCAAAAATAATCCCGCGTTGATTGGCGAACCGGGCGTTGGCAAAACCGCCATCGTCGAAGGACTTGCACAAAAAATTCTGAACGGACAAGTGCCGCCGCAATTGTTGAACAAGCGCGTGCTGCAACTGGATGTCGGTTCATTGGTCGCAGGTACCATTTATCGCGGTCAATTTGAAGAACGCATGAAGCGCGTGATTGATGAAGTCAAGGGCAGCAAAAGTATTTTGTTCATTGACGAATTGCACATGGTCGTCGGCGCAGGCGCGGCGGGCAGTGCAGTGGATGCCGCAAATATCTTGAAACCCGCGTTGGCGCGCGGCGAATTGCAGTGTGTTGGCGCGACGACGATGGAAGAATATCGCAAACACATCGAGTCTGATGCCGCGCTCGAGCGCCGTTTCCAACCGGTCAAAGTCGAAGAACCAAGCGTCGAAGAAACGATAGCGATTTTGAAAGGTGTGCGCGAACGTTACGAGCAGCATCACGCGTTGAAAATCGGCGATGATGCGTTGACCAGCGCGGCGAATCTCGCGGCGCGTTACGTGACGGACCGCTTTTTGCCTGATAAGGCGATTGACTTGATTGACGAAGCGTCTTCACGCGTGCGCATGTACAAAGTGCCGAAACCGCCATCGTGGGAAGAATTGAGCGACGATTTAAAAGAAATTCAAGCGCGCAAAGAAGAAGCGGTGAACGAAGAAGAATTTGAGCAAGCGATTGAATTGCAAAATCGTGAACGCCAAGTCAAAGAAAAATTGAAACAGGCGCAGCTCAATTTCACCGAATATCCCGATACAGCGATGCCGATTGTCGGCGCGGAAGATATTGCCGAAGTGGTTTCTATGTGGACGGGTGTGCCGCTGACGCAAATTTCCGAAGCGGAAACAACGCGGCTCTTGAAAATGGAGAGCGCGCTCCACGAACGCATCGTCGGTCAAGAAGATGCTATTAATATCATCTCGAAAGCCGTGCGCCGCGCGCGGGCGGGCTTCAAAGACCCGAAACGTCCGATTGGTTCTTTTATTTTCTTGGGACCGACCGGCGTAGGCAAAACGGAATTGGCGAAAACGCTCGCCGAGTTCATGTTCGGCAAAGAAGATTCGCTGATTCAGATTGACATGTCGGAATTCATGGAACGACACAGCATTGCGCGTTTGGTCGGTGCGCCGCCCGGATACATCGGTTACGAAGATGGCGGACAATTGACCGAAGCGATTCGCCGCCGCCCGTATTCGGTGGTGCTGCTCGACGAAATTGAAAAAGCGCATCCCGAAGCATTCAATATGCTTTTGCAGATTTTGGAAGAAGGACATCTGGCGGATGCGAAAGGTCGCAAAGTAGATTTCCGCAACACCATCATCATCATGACTTCGAACATTGGCGCGGAAGCGATTCAGCGTGACAGTTCACTCGGATTCGCGGTGAAAAAAGATGAAGTGAAAGCGAATGAAGACGCGTACGGCAAAATGCGCGAGCGTTTGATGGGCGAACTGAAAAAACTGTTCCGCCCGGAATTTCTCAATCGCATTGACGGTGTAGTGGTGTTCCGCGCGTTAACCCGCGACGACATTATGCAAATCGTGGATGTGCAGTTGCGTTTGTTGCAGCCGCGTCTCGGCGAACACAACATTGAACTCGAAATCACACCCGCCGCCAAAGAACAACTCGGACGTGAAGGATATGACCAACAATTCGGAGCGCGTCCGTTGAAACGAAAAATTCAACAACTGATCGAAGACCCGCTGTCCGAAGGCGTGTTGAGTGGTGAATTCAAAGACAACAGCAAAGTGATTGCCGATGTGATTGAAGGACAGGTGAAACTGACCGGCGATGATGCGATGACGATTGAAAAAACGCTAGAGGAATTGTCAGAGGTCGCCCCATCGTTGAATTGACACGACGAGAAACGAGATACGAGGACTGCCCGCGTTGTGATAAACAACGCGGGCAGTTTTTTTGGATAGAATTTATTTTCGCACGATGACTAAAAATGAACCGCACTCGTTCGAGCGCGGTTTTTTTATTGTGCGAGTGTGCGCGCAACTTGCATCGCACTATCGAGTTCATTCACTCCAAAGGTTGCGAGTTGATGCGCCTCGTCAAGCGTTCGCGCGGTGGTGAGAATCAAACGCGCATACGCAACACTGCGCGGCACAGTGCCTTGCAACGCGGCAAGATTGTTTTGTGTAATGGCGCTTTCAATGGAATCGTAACCGCCGCGCGCGCGTGTGCGCCACAATACAACATCGCCCAATATATTTTGTAACGCGGGTGAATTGGTTTGGGTGCCGACTGCCATCAGCGCGAGTCCGTACGGAAATTGCGCGTTCGTATCAATGTCTGCACCACCGGACACGGCAAGTTTTTCACCGGGCAGTACGCCGCGTTTGTCCGATGGGTCGGTGACTTGATTGTCACCGTTTTGGTCACCGTACCATCGTCCATATTTTCCAACGAGAATGTTGACCGCCGCTTCGGCATGCAATTTTGCATCGTCAAACGTTGTTGCAGATTCTGCCGCGCGCATTTCATTCGCCGCCAGATCCAATGTACTCACCAATTGCGCGGCGATAGGATTTTTGTTTGGAGATAGTGTCGCAGTTGGCATGATTGTTGTTAGAATGGGTGAGGGCGTTGTTGCTGAAATTGGCGGCGTGCTTGTGGAAACGGGTGATGTTGATGTGGAAAATTGTGCGTCGGACGGCGCGCATCGCACGATTGTGACAAGCGCAATCACACATACGACGTAGCGCGTCATTTTTGAAAACAGAATAATTTTTTCGCGCGGCACACAAAAAAAACGTTGGCGGCGCGTCCAAAGTTCCCTCATTCCAAAAAGGAGAAGCGGAGACAATTTCTGTCTCCGCTTCTGTTTTATTCCTTATTGTCCGTTGCCCTGACTGCCTTGCTGTGTCTTGTTATTCTTTTTGTTGTTGTTTTTGTTGTTCTTTTTGCCGTCTTGGGCAGGTGCAGCATTGTCAGGTTTGGGATTCGTGATGGGTCCCGCGGTGGCGAACCAGTCCAACGCATTTCCAAGCAGCGTCGCTTTTTCAGCGGCGGTGCCATATTCTTCAAACCCGAACGCGAGGAACATGATCTTGTATGTGCCTGAATCGTAGGTTTGAGCGGTAATGTCGTTGTCACTGGTTTCGAGCGCCGATGCTGCAGGCGAGATGGGCGTGATCCAGTCCATATAGCTATTGCCCAACACGCTGTTATCAACGGTGATGCCGCCAATGGCATCGGTGACAGGATTGCCACTTACGCCAAAGACTTCAGCATATGCCTTGTCATTCTGGTCTTCGGAACCATCCCAGTCAATCTTGAGATAGTCATGCACGAAATCGGTTGTGCCTGCCGCTTGGTCCAGAATGTCTTGACCACTGATGAACAAGTTGCCACCATTGTCAAGGAATTCAGCGAACTCTGCTTCATACGGAAGCATCGGACCGGGATACACATTGCCCGTGTAAAAGATGACGTACTTGTGGGCATTGAGGAAACCGCTGGGCAGTTCGGGATTCGCGTTCAAGTCCCAAACGCTGTACGGTTGTCCGTACGTGTCCAACGCTGTCGTATAGTACGAGCGCGTATCCGGGATATTGCCGTCGGCATCCAACAAGAGAATATCGTTAGTGACGGCGATGGTCGTAACCGTCGCGGTGTCTTTGACGCTGGCGTCACCTTGCGATTTCGCTTTGATGGTTGCCGTATCCTCGTCCCCATTGTTCACGATGCCGGGAACAGTCACCTGGACACAGATGTCTTCACTTTGTCCGGGCGGCAAGCTCCCCGTGCTGGTGATTGGCGTGGTGCACGAGGCATCCAGAATTTGAGTCGGGTACGTGTTGCCACTGGTAGCGAGGTCGAACGTATCGGTCTGGAAGCCCAAGTTGGTAACAGTGAGCGCGTAGCTGACATCTTCACCCGCGCGTCCGCCGTCCGATTGCGCCTTGGGCGACAGCATCGTTTTGTTCGGGGGCGAAAGCTTGATGGGACGCATTGTGCCTTTTGCGCCCACACCTTCGGACGATGTGACCGAGTATTTTACATTTTTGATACGGTTCTGCGCGTCTGAATTGATGTGCACTGTGGCTGTCACCGTGATGGAATCACCTGCGGGAACCGTCAGATTGTTCCAAACGATGTCACCCTTTTTCACGAAACCGCCGTCAGACGCTGACACAAACGTGGTCTTGGTGGGTAACGTATCGCGAATTTGCACACCGGTTGCATCGCCATTGCCGATGTTTTTCACAGAGATTGTGAAACTGACGTCCGTATCAGGACCGATGGGCTGGTCATAGTACGTTTTTTCGATGATGAGCGCGGGAATTTCGGTCCCTGCATCATCAAGCCGCCATGCGCCGCGTCCGTGTGTGCCTGACGCGAGGATGCGATTGCCCGGGTCGAGGTCGAGCTGCCAAATGGCGACGACGGGATGGTCGGTACCAAGCGGTGCCCAATTTGCGCCACCATCATTGGTCACGAACGGACCCACATCTGTGCCGACATAGAGTGTGTCGGAAAAGCTCGGGTCCATAACCACCGAGTTGACCGGGACATTGGGCAGGTTGCCGCTAATGTCCACCCATTTCTTGCCGCCGTTCTTGGTGCGGAACAAGTGACCGGGCGTGGTCGGTGTTGCCGAATTAAAGCCGCCGTATGCGACAACGGCGAGAGCGCTGTTCGATTGGTCAACTGCAATGGAAGTAACAGGGCGATTGGGGAGCGGAAGTTTATCCTTGCGCTTCCAACCGGGATTCGCGCCGCCAACACCATTGCGCGAGAACTGAACGTAACCGTCATCGGTGCCAACCCAAACACCTTTGCCGGCTTGCGAGATGCCGATGGCGCTGATGAAACAACCGCGTGCGCCGTTGGGAGCCGTGCCGAGACAACCGGAAGTCAAGTCGCCGCTGATGGGTTCCCACAAGACATCCCCTGCGCTCGCCGCTGTCGCATTGTTCGTGCGATAGAGGCGATACGTGCCGAGAAAGAGCTGGTCAGGATTGCCCTTGTTCATCGCCATCGGGATATAGAACTCGGCGCGGTCGCTCAAGTCAATGCCGTTGGTAATGCCTTGATTGGAAAAGAAATTGCCAAAGTCGTCCCAACGGTATGGCGAAATTCCATAGTACGTCCCATACACATATTGATGTGTGCGCGGGTCAACCAAAACTTGACCACCGTCACCACTACCAAAGTCGTAGTATGAAGTGGTTGCGCCGAATTTGCGTTCTGTACCATTGTCCTGACTGCCGCCCCAGAAGCGGGTTGGAGCGGTGGGAACCGTTGCGATGCTCGTGAACTGCGTGATTTGCAGACCGGTCTGGTGATACACTACAGCTGTATCTGGATCTACATCACCGTTCAGATTTTCCCACGTTACATCGCTTAGTGGGTCTGTGATGCTCGGGCGACCACCGCGGTCACTGGAGACCCAGACGCCGCCATCGCTGCCGTACATTACTTCCCATGTATTGGATGGATTGTACGCAATTGCCTGAAAGTCGGGATGTTGATTCCAACCGAGATTCTTCCAGGTCAAGCCGCCGTCATCCGAACGAAAGATACCGCCCGAACCAAGCGCGTAATCGAATTGCCCCAATGCGAAAACAACATCAGGGTCATCCGGCGCAGCCGCGACGACGTTGTCATAGAAACATTGACCGCCGCAGTAATCTTCGACTTTGTTTGGCAGTGTGCCTGCGGGGAGAATGCTCCACGATGCGCCTTCGTCGGTTGATTTCCACACACGCGATGGTACATGAGTGCCGCCCGTTGTGTTGTAATCGAAACCGGCGTAAAGCACCGGGTCTTGTCCATCAGGATGCGAAATCGTCAGCGCAAAGCGCGTCAATCCCGAGCCATAGTCCGCATCTCCGGGAAAGCCATTCATGATGGGTGCCCATGAATTGCCCCCATCAGTGCTTTTGTAAATCTTGTCGCCCCAGAACGAAGCGTAGAGAATATCGAAATTCTGCGGGTCCACCGCGAGGTCGGTGGCACTGCCGAGAATTGGGTCAAAAGAACCCTTTTTCAGATTCCACGTCGCCGCACCGTCGGTCGATTCATAGATGCCGTACTGGGTGTTGGCGGGGCGCGTTACGCGACGGGAACCGCCGCGCCCGCGTAGGACCGCGGCGTACAAATGATTTTCATCCGCCGGGTCAACGACGAGCTTGGAAATCGAAACGCCGAGCAGCGAATTTCCACTCGCGTGATACCACGAATAGCCGCCGTCGGGAGATTTCAAAATGCCGTTACCGGCATAGCTGTCACCGGAAAGATGCCCTTCGCCTTTGCCGGCATACACGATATTCGGATTCGATGGCGCATACGCCAACGCGCCGATTGCCAGCGAGCCCATCGAGTCGGTGCGAGGATTCCACGTTCCCGTGCCCTCTTCCCAGACCCAGATACCGCCTTGCGCGCCGCCGATAATGCGACGCCCGCTTGGCAAAATCAACGCCGCGCCGATGCGCCCCGAGACAGCCGCAAAGGAATTGTCTGAGCGTTGAACTTGGATGATTGGGTTCGGACCCCAAGCTGCCCATGCGCCACCAAAGGCGCTGGGAATTTTTTCCGCCGCGCCTTGGCGCATGCGTTCAGCGGTTTGTTCCGCCTGCAAAAGCAAGCCGGATGCTTCCGCTTCATTCAATGGCTCATCTCCCGCAAGACGCTTGGAGAGAAAATCTTCATTGCGTTCGAGCAGGAATTCTTCGCCTTCTTCTTCGCCAACGACGGGTTTGCGTTGGACTTTACCGGCAACAACATCACCCTCGGCAGCAGGTGGTACTGCGAGGATAGTTTTTTGGGGATGCACCGGGCGACCTTCCGCCGCATACAACGAGCTCGGAAGCACAAACAAAACGCCGAGTGCAATTAGTAATGTGAACAGCACCAAAGTTTTTCGTGCTGACATGGCTCCTCCATTTCGGGTGGTTAGGGATTGTGACCAAAAGCTAAAGTAACGATCGCGTCTGAAAAATTTGCTGAGGGGCTCCTTTCGGGCGCGCGCGTCATCTATGCGAGATGTTCGCTGTGCGTCGCGGACCAATTAGGGGTACGGTGAATCGTATTGAATTGAACAAAGCGGTGGGAAACACAAAAACCAGTGTAAATCATCTGTATGGGCTTTATCGCCATTGATAAAACCTCACACCGAAAAACTGGCGTGAGTAAAACGAACCACATTGTACTCCGCGCAGGATAGATTTGTCAAGCGACATTTGTCCTTTTTTCAATTCGATGAAAAATTTGCTTGCCCCAAAATTATTCATGAACACAGTCTGTCGGATTTGAAATGTTTTGCATCTAGTGGCACATCGGCTACAATTGCTCTCTAGCGGATTTCTCTCCGCAGCGTTTTTTTTCCATGATACCTACCGAAGCCCCTCTCTTTCTCATCGGCGACATTCACGGTCACCTCGACATCTTGGTTCGACATTTACGGTATGCGGGTTTGGCAAATTCGCAGGCGCAATGGACAGGTGGCAACGCGCAATTGTGGTTCATGGGCGACTTTACCGATCGCGGACCCAATGGCGTTGGCGTCATTGAGTTTGTTATGCGCTTGCAGCAAAATGCCGCGCAGCACGGCGGACACGTTGGCGCCCTCTTGGGCAATCATGACGTCGCGATTCTGACCGCGAAACTTTTTCCCGATGCGCGGACGAGCGGACCCAAAGGCAGATTTTACGCGGACTGGGTGGAGTACGGCGGCACCATTTCTGATTTGGAAAAATTGGAATCGCGCCACATTGATTGGCTGCGTAACTTGCCTGCAATGGCAGTGGTCCAAAATCGTTTGCTCTTGCACGCCGATGCAATGTTTTACTTGCACTATGGCGACACCTTGGGCAAAGTAAATGCGGCAACGACAGCGTTACTGCATTCGGACGATACGGAGGCGTGGGATGAGCTGTTGGGTTTTGCCGGAGAGCGTTTGGCGTTTGACGAACGCAAAGCGGGTGGGGTGATGCGCGCGTCACAAATGCTCGCGTATTTTGGCGGCAGACAAATTGTGCATGGTCACACGCCAATTGATAAATTGAGCAAAGAACCGCTGGGACGCATCACGCGCGCGTACACCTATTGCAGCGGTTTGGCGATTGATGTGGATGGCGGCATTTACAAAGGCGGCACGGGATTTGTGCATGAAGCGCCGCCGCTTGACCCCGCGCTCTTGATGAACGATACTCTGCATGTGCCGCAAGAAAAATGACCCGCTCGAATTTTGAGCGGGTCTGTTTTTGGAAAACTATCGTTTGGCGTACTCGCGCAGTGCGTCCGCATCGAGAATCGTAATATGATTCGCCGAATCGGTTTGTAAAATGTTTTCGCGCCGTAAATCCACCATGACCCGATTTACACGTTCCCGTGTAGCGCCCACGAGGTCTGCCAAATCCGCTTGCGTTAACCGAATCGGAATCAAAATCCCCATCGCGTTTGGTTTGCCATACTTGTCCATCAAAAACAACAATTGAAACGCGACGCGTCCGAACGTATCGCGCTTTGCCATCACTTGAATCCGCGTACTCGCATGACGCAAGCGATGTGAAAGAATCCGCGCGATATTTTGCGCCAGCAGCGGCGTCGTACTCAACAATTGTTCCAATGCTGCGCGTTCGAGCCACAAGGTTTGCGTTTCTTCCATCGCCGTCGCCGAAGCCGAACGCGTCGCGTTATCAATGATGCTCATTTCGCCCACAATGTCGCCCGCGCCCGCAATATCAATAAAGACGTCCCCCCCATCCACTTGCTCGACATGAATTTTCACCGTGCCGTTCACAATAAAATAAAGCGCATTACCGGGCTGCTGCGCAGTCATCAAAGTTTCCCCCGCGCGCAGGGTTTTACGTTTCCACTGCGCGTTGACGCGCGCACGCAATTCTGCCGATGCACCGCGTAACAAATCAGATGCCGCGAGTTGTGCTTGTTCGGTTATCGAGAGGGAGGCGTGGCGCATGGTCGCGCGATTATAAGTTTCACGCGGCGGAAGCGTCAAGCGGAGCAAAGGTGACATGCGACGCTCCTTTTGGGTTGGACGAAAATGTAATTGCCATGCCTTCACGCGCGGCGATGGTTTTGCCAAACAACGCGCGTGTTTGGGTTTGAATCCGAGCGATGGTATCATCACTATAATTTGGGTCGTGATGAAACAAGACCAGTTGTTTAACATGCGCGGCGCGCGCAATTTCCGCCGCCATCTCATTTGTCGAATGTCCAAAGCCGTGCGTGGACATCGCAAACGGCGGCTGTCCCAAATAATGCGCGCGTTGATATTGGGCGTCGTGAATAAGTATCGTCGCCCCGCGCGCAAATTCGACAATTTCTGCCGCGTGGCTTGCATCGCTTTCAACGTCCGTCGCATGCACCAACGCGAAACCGCGATATTCCACCCGATACAATGTGCTGCCGTTCGGATGCGCGTCGGAATGAAATACGCGAATGGTGATGCCGCCGCGCGATACGGTTGTGATTGCGCCGTTGGTTCCAAGATAAAGTGCGCGGTGCTGTCCAAGCGGCAGCAATGTTTTCGCTGCGCGGGTCGCGTTCCACTCGATGGGAAATTGCGGCGGACTCATGACATTGCGTAATTTTTCCGCCAAATCATTTTCATCGCGCGCCGGTGCGGCAATCGTCAGCTGTGTATGCGGACGATACAACGGCGCGAAAAAGGGCAGCCCTTGCAAATGGTCGTGGTGCCAGTGACTCAACAACAAAATCAACGGCGCCTGCGCGTAACGAACAATTTCTTGTCCCAACGGAATAATGCCCGTGCCTGCATCAAATAAAATGCGCGCGTAGGGTGTGTCAAGTTCAACGCTCGCCGTGTTGCCGCCGACGCCCAACATTTCGCGCTGCGCGACGGGATAACTGCCGCGCACGCCCCAGAACTTTAGTGTGAATGTATCATCCATTGAAAAATTCCTTTCACTGTTATTGTGACAGAATCATTTCGTTTGCACAATGAAATAGTTCACACCATCGTCAGACAAAATTTCCATGTCAGCTCAAGGCGTTCTCTCACACTATAAAAAATTTTTACCAATCACAGACAAAACTCCACACCTCTCTCTTGGCGAAGGCGATACGCCCCTTGTGCAATCCATCGCGCTCTCGCAAGAGAGCGGCTGCGAAATTTTTTTCAAACTCGAAGGGTGCAATCCGACAGGTTCGTTCAAAGACCGAGGGATGGTGGTTGCCGTTGCCAAAGCGGCAGAGAGTGGCGCGCAAACTGTCGTGTGCGCGTCAACGGGCAACACGTCCGCGAGCGCGGCTGCCTACGCGGCGCGCGCGGGCTTGAAATGCGCGGTGTTGATTCCATCGGGACAAATTGCGCGCGGCAAACTCGCGCAAGCGTTCGTGTATGGCGCGAAAATTTTGGCGATTGATGGAAACTTTGACCGCGCATTGGAACTCACGCGCGAACTCGCAGAGCAATTCAATTTCGCCATCGTCAATTCCATCAACCCGCATCGGCTCGAAGGACAAAAGACGGCGGCGTTTGAAGTCGTTGATACGCTCGGACGCGCACCCGATATTCTCGCATTACCCGTCGGCAACGCGGGCAACATCACCGCGTACTGGAAGGGATTTGTCGAATATGCAAACCTTAACAAAAATGCGCGCCCCAAGATGTGGGGTTTTCAGGCAGAAGGCGCCGCCCCCTTGGTGAGTGGGAAACCCGTCGCCGAACCGCATACAATTGCAACCGCGATTAAAATTGGGAATCCCGCGAGTTGGCAAGGCGCGATTCGCGCGCGCGATGAATCGGGCGGCGAAATTTCTGCAGTGAGCGATGAGGAAATTCGCGCGGCACATTCCTATCTCGCGGCGCGCGAAGGAATTTTTGTGGAACCCGCGTCGGCGGCGAGCGTCGCGGGGATTTTGAAAAAGTTGCGTAATGGAAAATTGGAACGCGGACAAACAATTGTGTGTGTGTTGACGGGAAACGGATTAAAAGATGTTGACTTTAGCATGTCGTCGGGATTTGAAATCAAAACATTACGCGCGGAAGCGAGCGCCCTCGCAAACGCGTTAGAAATTTAAGATTTGCGAAAATAATTTTCGGAGAAAATTATTTTCGCAATCACCATCCTATGAATCTCTGGCGAGATATTCCTCCCGGTCCCGACGCGCCGAATGTGGTGTACGTCGTCGTCGAAATTCCAAAAGGTTCGCGCAACAAGTACGAGTTTGATAAAAAACTTGGCGCGATTCGGATTGACCGCGTGTTGTATTCGTCAATGGTCTATCCGGGCGATTACGGCTTTGTGCCGCAGACGATGTACGACGACGGCGACCCGTTGGATATTTTTGTCATGAACAACGAGCCGACATTTCCCGGCTGCATCATTCCCGCGCGTCCCATCGGGCTCTTTCGCATGAAGGACAAAGGCGAACCCGATGACAAAATTCTCGCGGTGAATGTGGGCGACCCATTTTTTCGCGACTATCACGACATCGGCGATATTCCGCAGCACTTTCTCGCCGAGTGCGCGCACTTTTTTTCCACGTACAAAGATTTAGAAGGCGCGCACGTGAAAACATACGGCTGGGAACGTGCCGGGCAAACGCGTGAACGAATCGAATATGGGATTGCAGCGTACGAGAAGATGATTGCGAGGGAAAAGAAAAACGCGCGACGGAAATCATTACAAACGTGACAGGTTTGTGCGTTGGTTACAACGCGAAAAACCTGTCACGTTTGAACAATCAACGCCGCCGCAGGCACAATGCGTTTGCCTGCGAGATACCGCAGGTTGCTCAGAAAATACGCGTCACGCGCCAACGCCGCATCGCGCATCCAATTGTTTTGAAAATTCAAGCAGCCGCGTTCGCCGCCATTGAGCGATTGAAAAAATTCTTGCGCGCGCCGAAAAAACAAAACGCGTTGGTTCAAACTGATTTTTACGCTGAACATGAATCCCGCGCGCGCAAATTCGTCTGCGAGGTCGGGGTCGAGCCGAATGCCGAGAATGTGCGCGGTATTTTCTTGAAAGGCGCGCAAATCGCCTTGTGAAAATCTCATCCGAATTGTTTTGGAATTGGCGTTCGAAATAAATTCCATTTGTTCGGGCAGCAGCGACGCTTTGCCGTAACGATGTTCCCGCGCAAGCGCGGAATAATTGGTGAGCGTCGTATTTTTTTCGACTTGGTATTCGTAATACGTGGTTTGATAGCGCAGCTGCCAATCTTTGGAAACATTCACCAATGCCGCTTCAATATCATTCCATAAATCTTTGCCGATGAAATACGCGCCCAGAATCGCGACGATGGATTGCAGCGAATACACTTCGGAGGATTTCAGCGCAAGAAAAATCAGAATGATAAAGATGCCGAGAAAAATTCCAAAGATGCTGTTCGCAGGATGCGGCACGCGCGTATACAACGAACGCCGCCGCGTCGAAATATCATTCGCGTATTCTTGAAACGGCGTAAAGCGATAATTGTCCGAAAGAATTTGCCGCGCGAACGGATACAGCACCAAATGCACTTCAACGGACTCGTACTGTTTTAACGCGGGAATGTTGTTTAATTCCACATCATAAATGTACGAAAAATCCGAATTCTGTTTCAAGCGAATGAGATTGTCGAGGGCTGTGTTCATTGCAAGAATTGTAGAGTGAATACGTGAAACGTCAAATGAAATTCAAAATTCACCCAATCATCTAATCACCCAATCACCCAACCTATGAGATTGCTTCGTCCCTCGCAATGACAGTCTCCAACATCCAACTTCCAACTTCCAACATGTCCAAACTCACCATCCACGTTCCCGCCACCACCGCGAATCTCGGACCCGGCTTTGATTGTCTCGGACTCGCGCTCGATTGGTGGAATACCATTACCGTACAACCCGCGCGAAAATTCCAAGTCATTCTGCGCGGCGATTCCAATGGGCTGCCTGCGGATGAATCGAACATGGTCATTGACCATATCCGCATTTTCTTTGAACACCTCGGCGCGCGAATGCCGACGCTGCGCGTGACCATGACAAATCGCATTCCGATTGGCAAGGGGTTTGGTTCGAGCGCGGCGGCTCTCGTTGGCGGCTTGCTCGTGGGCAACGCGCTCGCGGGAACGCCATTGACCGCGCAAGAAATTTTGGAATTGGCGAACGAACTCGAGGGTCATCCCGATAATGTGAGCGCGGCGATTTTCGGCGGATTTACCATTTCCGCATTCGACGGCGAACGCGTTGTGTGCGCGAGCGTCGAGCCGTCGGAACAGTGGCGCGCCGTCGTTTATATTCCTGACCACGCGCTCTCGACGAAAACCGCGCGCAAAATTTTGCCCACAGAAATTTCGCGCAGTGATGCGATTTTCAATATCGGGCGCGCGGCGTTGGTTGCGTACGCGTTCACGACACAGCGCGCGCATTTTTTGAAAATTGGCACGCAAGACCGTTTGCATCAACCGTATCGCGTGCCATTGGTCAAAGGAATGCCCGAAATGTTGGACGCGGCGTGCCGCGCCGGCGCGAACGGCGCGGCATTGAGCGGCGCGGGTCCTAGTCTCATCGCGTTTGCTACAACAGAAGCGCAAGCGAAACAAATCCGCAACGCCTTTGCCGAAACCGCGCGCAAACTGCAATTAAAAGGCGAAACAAAAATTTTGAAATTGAGCGCGCGCGGCGCGTACATTGAACAGACGTGACAGGTCTTTGGAGACCTGTCACGTCTGTATTGATGGAACACGCGCGAAAATTTTTGCGTCTTGCAATCAGAGGTAACAATGAAACGAACTTTATTTTTCACATTCATGATTCTGATTGCAAGCGCGCTCATTGGCTGCATCGGCACAACACAAACATTCACGCCACAAACATCCCTACCAACATCGGCGCCAACTGTATTACCAACAGTGCTGCCTACATCCGCGCCAACAGCAGCGCCAACAGCGCAGCCATCACCCCCACCCACGCGCGAAATTTCGCCGACGCCGGAAAGGAACGTTGTGATTACGGACGAAACCTTGTTGAAATTAATCGAGCAAGCAAAAGATGACTTGACCACGCGCGCAAATGTTGCGCGCGACGCGATTACGCTCAAGAGCGCGCAAGCCGTCGAATGGCGCGACTCGTCACTCGGTTGTCCGATGGAAGGAATGATGTACGCCCAAGTGATTACGCCGGGTTATTTGATTGTGTTTCAAGCGGCGGGCAAAGAATGGAATTATCACGCGGGGCGCGATAGGGTGATGTGGTGCAGTAAATAGCGAGTGAGTGATGGAGAGAGGGAGAGATATTTGAAATCTCGCCCTCTCTTTTTCTTGCCATCTTTCTCACAGCAAAGGCATTCGCCTATGCCAATCCGTCACCTGTTGAAATTGATGTGCGACTTGGAGAATGCGCGTTTCATTCCATGCGCGTCCGACGATTTGCAATCCAATCGGCAATCCCTCACGCGTGAAACCACATGGAATCGAAATCGCAGGAACGCCCGTCACATCGAACGGCGCGGTGAACGCGGTGAGATGCTGCGCGAGATTGAGTGCATCACTGCCAATGCGCGGCGCGGGAATGCGCGTCGTAGGCGTGATGAAAAAATCAATGTCGTCGAAAAATAAATCGAGCGCGCGCGTCAAATCGACTTGGCGTCGTTTTGCGAGCGCGTATTCGTCGGCGCGAATCGTTTGGAAACTTTTGAGCCGTGTGTACACATCCGCCCCATAATCTTGTTCGCGCGTTTCCAACCACTTGCGATGAAACGTCGCGGCTTCAACGCGTAACGTGACGCGATTCATTTCAAACATTTCCTGCGCGCGCGACAAATTTTTTTCAATCCGCACCGCGCCCAACTCCTCAAACACGCGTTCGGCATCGCGGACTGCGCGTAAAATTTCTTCGTCCACCTCTTGCTCAAAGTATGCGCGCGGCGTGGCGAAACGCAATCCGCGCAATGAATCATTCAACGTCGCGGAAAAATTTGGCACAGGAACATTCGCTGAAACGGGGTCATGTTCATCATAACCCGCAATCGCCTGGAGAATCAGCGCGCAATCCTCTGCCGTTTGCGCGAGCGGACCCGCGTGGTCATTGCTCCAGCTCAACGGCACAACGCCGCGCAAACTTACGCGCCCGTACGTTGGCTTCAATCCCGTAATGCCGCACAACGCGGCAGGAATGCGAATTGAGCCGCCGGTATCGGAACCGAGCGCGCCGAGACACAACCGCGCGGCAACCGCCGCCGCTCCCCCCCCCGATGAACCTCCCGGAAGATGTTCCAAGTTCCACGGATTATGCACCGCGCCGAAATGCGGATTCTCATTCGTCACGCCGAACGCAAATTCGTGCATGTTGTTTTTGCCGAGCAGCACCGCGTGTTGAGTCAGCAAGTCACTTACTACATGTGCGTCGTCTTGGGCAATGTTGTCGCGCATAACTTTTGAACCGGCGGTGGTGGCAAGCCCGCGCCAATCGAACAAATCTTTTATCGCAAGCGGAATGCCTGCCAATGCGCCGTGTGCCTCGCCGCGCGCCCGCGCTTTATTAACGCGTCGCGCCTGTTCCCGCGCGCGTTCCGCAGTGATGGTGATGAACGTATTGAGTTTTGAATCGTACTGCGCGATGCGTTCCAGAAAAAAATCGGTGAGTTCGACAGACGAGATTTCGCGCGCGGCGAGCGCGGCGCGCGCGGATGCGAGGGTGAAGTGGGCAGGATTCATACTTGAAATTGTAGCATAATGCACCCCCCTTGTCGCGCGTAAAATTTTTTCCTATAATTCGCCCCACTCCTTGCGCTATGGTTTCCTCACGCGCATTGGTTTGACATTCCATCATCCCACACATTTTTCTGCACGAACACGAAAACGGAGACGCACATGGCGGTTGGAAACAATACATGGAATCGGCTCGTTGGGCGTTTTGGGTCTTCTGAAGACCGAGTGACGAATGTCGGGTTATCGCAACGCGTCTATACAGACCGCGCTGCAATGATTTGGCTGTACAGTTCCGTCTTTTGGCTGACGGTGGTGGACTTGTTCGGGCTGGTTCTCGCGCTCGAATTTATTTCACCGAATTTGTTTGCGGGAATTCCATGGCTCACGTTTTCGCGAGTGCGTCCGCTGCACGTCAACGGCGTCATTTTCGCTTGGCTCTCGATGATGTATTGGGGCTTTGCGTTTTATGCGCTGCCGCGTCTTTCGGGTACAAAAGGAATGTGGAGCGAACGACTCGGTGTTTTGACCGCGTGGGGCTGGAATTTATTTTTTGTGTTGGGCATCGTCACGATTGCAAACGGCATCACGCAAGGACGCGAGTACGCAGAATTTATTTGGCCCATTGATTTGCTCGTCGTCATTTTGTGGACATCGAACGTTATCAATGTCGTGATGACGGTGTTGCAGCGGCGCGTGAAACCATTGTATGTCGTGACGTGGTGGATTCTCGCATCGCCGTTGTGGTTGGGGATTACGTACATCATCGGCAATGTGATGTGGAATCCCGGCGTCGCGTTTGGAATTTACGGCGTGCTTGGCGGCGCGACGGGGAATCTCGCTTCGGGCATGGCGGACGGCATGGTCAATTGGTGGTACGCGCACAATCTGTTCGGTTTGTGGCTGACGCCAATGCTGCTCGCGGGCTGTTATTACTTAATTCCGCGTATTACTTCGACGCCGTTGTATTCGCACACATTGAGTTTGATTTCGTTTTGGGGGATGGCGTTTTTGTACACGGGCGTTGGACATCATCACCTTTTGCAAACGCCGAGTCCCGGTTGGTTGAAAACAATTGCGATTCTTTCGAGTGTCGCGTTGTTGATTCCCGTATTCGCGTTCATGGTCAACATCATGATGACGATGCGCGGCAACTGGGATAAATTTTTTACAAATATCCCACTGCGTTTTGCATTGACGGGATTTATTTTTTACATTCTCGTCAACATTCAAGGTTCGTTTGAAGCGACGCAAGCGTTCAATCAAATGACGCACTTTACAAATTTTGTCGTCGCGCACGCGCATCTCGCGTTACTCGGCGCGTTCACATTTTTGGGCATGGGCATCATTGATTACATCGTGCCCCAAGTTTTGAAAAAACCATTGTACTCGCGCAAAGCGGAAGAATGGCAGTACTGGTTAATTCTCATCGGGTTTTCGGGATTCTTTTGGGCGTTGACGATTGCAGGAATTTTGCAAGGGCAATCGTGGCAGCGCGGCATTCCCGAAGAAAATGTTTTGCCAATGTTACAGCCGTGGTTTGTGATTCGCGCAATTTCCGGCGCGCTGATTGTGGTTTCCGGTTTTGTGCAAATGTTTAATCTCATCATGACCATTCGCACCAACACGCGCGCGGAATTGGCAAACAATACCGCGGAATGGGCGTCACCGGAGGTTACCGCATGAGCGCGCAAGACCGTCCTCCCAAGATAGATTACATTCCGGCAGAACCGCGTCACCCCGATTCATGGGCGCCGCATCCGCGCAAAAAAATGGTTATGACGCCGCTCGTCATTGCACTCGGCGGTTTGCTCGCGTATTTTACTGTTGTCGCAATGGTGGTGATTTTGCCGACGACGACATTTGACCCCCCCCCCTCGCCGAACAATTTACCCCTCACTGAAACTCAAGAACAAGGTCGCCGTTTGTATTTATCGAACGGCTGCATTTATTGTCACAGCGGTTTCACGCGTCCGCAAGACATCGCGGCGGGTTTGCATTATTTGTATCCGCGCATTTCGGAACCGGGCGATTACGTTGCGCCCGACCAATCGCCGAATGCATTTGGCACCGAACGTACCGGACCCGATTTGTCCAACAGCGGCGGTTTTCATCCCGACGATTGGCACATCGCGCATTACAAAAATCCGCGCAGTGTGACGCCGCTTTCGGTGATGCCTTCGTTTGAATTTTTGACGACGGAGCAAGCCGGCGCGTTGATTTCATTCACGCAAGCCCGCACCGGCAAACTCGCGCAGATTCGTACGCAGCATCAATTGAATATGAAGCAGTTGATTGTTGCGGAAAATAATTTGAGCAACACCCTGCAAGCCGATTACAAAATTGGTTTTCCGGGCGCGGACAATGTGACGAATTTAATGATGATGGATCGCGGCTATTGGTTCGAGTCGAATCCGCTACCGGTGACGCAGGAAAATTTGATTCGCGGTCGCGAAATTTATAGAGAACGCTGCATCGGTTGTCACAATGTCACAGGTGACGGCGCGGGGGTGGCGTGGCGTTATTTGAATCCGCCGCCTGCCGGATTCAATGAAGCGGACGACGCGAAAATGGGTTCGGATACTTCGCCGGGAACGTACTATTGGCGCATTTTGCGCGGGGTGCCGGGAACGGCGATGGAAAATTTTGGCACGCGTCTTTCGGTGGAAGATATTTGGCGCGTGGTGATGTTTGTGAAAACGATTCCCAATGGCGGTTTGACCAAAACGCCTACGCCGGACATGTATATTGAATGGGTGGGGTATCCGCAGCTTTATACGTGGGCGAATTGTTTTTATCCCGAACAAGAGGCGACAAATCCCGCGCTCGCGTATGCAGGCAATTCACCGGAAGGTATCGGCGATGTCGCGGCAATGGTCGCGCCGGACGCGGTGAATCCCGAATACGCGGTGGTTTTGTACATGATAGAAAATCAAAAAATTCCGTGCGGCGCCGAAGACCCCAACATGAGCGCGTTAAACATTGTGAACGCGGCGGCAAATCGTCCGACGGAAAATTATGCGCGCATGGGTTCTTCGCAACTGCAATTTATTCCGGCAGACCTCATTCCCGCCAAGGAGTATGGCGACGGATGGCTCACGGATGTTTGGAAGATACCGATGCCGACGCAATAAATGCCAAATGTAAAATTTCAAATGGCAAAATTGAAATGTGGAATGAATGATTTCAGATTTTGAGAGCGCGTTAGAAAAATATGCCGAGCTCGCGGTGCGCGTGGGGATGAATGTACAGCCCGGGCAGCGCGTGTTTGTACGCGGAACGCGCGGCGAACCGAAATTTGTGCATCGTGTTGCGCGGGCAGCGTATCGCGCGGGCGCGGCGTTGGTGGATGTGTTGTGGGAAGACGACGCGCTCGATTTGATTCGTGTGCAAGAAGCGCCGCGCGATTCGTTGGATATTTTTAGTGATGTGTATGCGCGAGCGTTCGTCGGCGCGGCGGAACGCGGTGACGCGTTTTTGTTGATTCATTCACAGGATTCCGAATTGTTTGCGAATGTGGATGCGGAACGCGCGGACGCATTTCGCAAAGCGCGGCTACATGCGGTTCGCGTAATGTTGCTCGCACAATCGCGCAATGAATTTCAATGGAGCGTCTGCCGCGCGCCGAATGACGCATGGGCGGCGCGCGTGTATCCGAATGCTCTGAACGCGCGCGAAAAATTATGGAACGCGATTTTTGAAATGTGTCGCGTGAATACGAGTGACCCCATCGCGGCATGGCGCGAACATATCGCAACCTTAAGAAAACGGCGCGAGGCATTGACCGCAAAACAATACGCCGCGCTGCATTACAAATCGCCGGTCACTGATTTCACGCTTGGCTTGCCGCCCGGACACATTTGGTTCGGCGGCGATTCCGCCTCTGCGCGCGGCATTCCTTTTGCCGCGAATATCCCTTCCGAAGAAGTTTTCACCTTGCCGCATCGTGAACGCGCGGACGGCTATGTGACCATGACGCGTCCTTTGAGCATCAACGGCGTGTTGATTCAAAATTTTGCGTTGACATTCGAGAACGGACGCATCACGCGTGTCGACGCCTCGAACGGGCAAGACGTTTTGGAAAAATTGATTGAGAGCGATGAAGGCGCGGCGCACTTGGGCGAAGTGGCGCTCGTTCCCGCGTCGAACCCGATTGCGCGCATGAACACGATTTTTTACGACGGCTTGTTCGATGAAAACGCGGCGAGTCATATTGCAATGGGACGCGCGTATCGCTTTACATTGGATGGCGGCGCGCAAATGTCGGATGCGGATTTTACTGCGGCGGGCGGTAACGACAGCATTATTCACGAAGATACGATGCTCGGTTCGAGCAACATGGACATTGATGGAATTTTTCAAGATGGGACGCGCGAGCCGGTGATGCGCGCGGGCGAGTGGGCATTTACAGTCTAAGTCTCACGCAAAGGCGCAAAGGCGCAAAGGAAAATTCAAAATGAAATTTTTGAGAGTGTTGCTGTTCGCATTGTGCGCTGCGTTGTTAATCACCGCGTTTTTTATTACCCCCGCGTTCGCGCACGATGGACCGGAAGGTGCGGAATGGGTGATGGCAGATTGGATTTTTATTACCTTTGCCGTGTTTGCGGGCGGCGCGTTGATTGCGTTCGTCGCGGCGTTGAAAATGGGTTTGCTCTCGAACCTTGAGGACGCAAAATATCAGATATTGACAATTGATGAGCCGGACTATTACTCATCCTGAAAGACGGATGCACGGATAGAAAATCACTCATCGCTTATCGCACATCGCACATGATTCTTTTATTGCGATTCGCGATAGGCGATAGGCGATACGCCAACATGGTTCCATCTGGCAACACTCCCGAACAGGTGCAAGCGTACTATCAGTACTTGCTTGCCCATTACATCAACCCGACGATGCAAAACATCGCGACGAATTATTTTCTCGTCGGCGTGACGTTGGGATGGGTGGCGATTATCACCGGACTCTTTTTCATTTATTTCCGCCGCGTGCGAAATGAAAAGCCGAGCAGATTGTATCCGGTGGAAACATACAATGGCTATATCAGCGAAAGCAACGGCGGGACCGGTGTTTTTCTCGCAATCTTTTTCGCGCTTGTGGTCCTGTGGCTGTTGTACATTACCGTGTCGAATTTGACGCAAGGGCAGTTGTATTGAAAAAGGATTTCGCATGATTGCGTACATTCAATTCACCCAGCAAGTCTCTGCTCTGCTTGCGCCCGAAGCGTGGGACGAAGCATACTTTTCCTTGTTGTCGCTCAAGCACGCGCTCGCCGGAGTCCCCGGTTGGAAGCGGCTCGACATCATGGCAAACAATCAACCCGACAATACGGTGCAATTGCGCGTGGTCACAAATTGGGGCACGCTCGACCAGATGGAAGCGTGGCTCGACAGCGATTTGACTGTCGAAGGTGTGTTGAAAGCATTGACGCCGCCGCCGCTGCATTTGGATGTTTCGTTTTACGAAAAAATCTCGTAAGACAATTTTCAAAATTGCCCTACAGGAGGATTGTCATGTCCGCACAAATACCAAACCTCGCGCCGAAACCCGACACCGATGATGTTCATTCAACCTATGAACGCGCCGACAATCGTTGGGACTTGAAAAACGCGCGGCGCGATTGGCTCATTATCGCGGCGTTGATTATTCTTTATTTGGTGTGGACAGGCACGGTGTTTTTGTTGGAACCGGGGATTCGTTGATTCGGAGCGAATCATCATGTTTCTGCTTCAGTGGAATACGCCTGATTTAATCCTCATCGCGCTCGGCATTGTGATTAGCGCCATCGTCGTTTTCAAAATCACCCCGGGCGCAGCGATTCATCGCGAACAGGAGTTTACGCGCGCACAAAGCACGGCGTATGACCGCGAGGTGCCGCGTTATTTTTTGTTTGCCGCGCTCGCGCTGATTGTCGGCGGCGCGCATACCGTCATCAAGAGTGTTCCCGGTTTTTACAATTGGTTGTGGGAAGCAGGTTACGGCGGACACTTGTTTCGCGATTTGTCGAACTCGCACATTGTGATTGTCGGCGGCGGCACTGTGCTGCTCACAGGAATTACGTGGTACGTTTTGCCGCGTTGGCTGAATCGTCCGCTTTACAGCAACACGCTCGCGTCGCTTTCTCTCTGGTTCACCGTAATCGGCGTGTACGGTTTTTATTTTGCGTGGCTCGTGTTGGGCTTGGTTGAAGGCGAAATGGTGCGGCAAGGTTGGCAATACGCGGCGGCAAAAGAATATATCGGCGCGTGGCATCGCATTCCTACAGGCATCACATCGGGCATCATGGGCATTGGCTATTGGACGTATGTGTTGAATGTGGTGCTGACGATTTACGTCGCGCGTTTTGTAAAAAATAAACCGGATAGTTACTTGGTGAAATTCGCGCTCGTGTCCGCGCTTGCGTTGTTTGTCGGAACAGTGCAAGGTGTGCTGCAAGTGCTGCCCGACAACGCGGCGTGGCTTTTGAACGCACACAAGTTTGGCGAATACATTGACCCCATCAGTCACGCACACATCAATCTGGTAACGGGCATGATGGTTTCGCTCGGCGCGTTTTTGATTTATTTCGCGCCGCGAATGAATGGTGAATTGATTTCCCAAAGAACAGCGAATCAATTCTTTTGGATTCTCGTGCCGGGTTCGTTGATTTTTTATTTTGCATTTTTGTTGAGCGGATTGATTCTCGGTTACGCGACAGTGGGTTTCGGCGGCTTGGAACTGCCGCAGCTTGTCCCGTTCTTTTCCGCATCAAGCCGCTTTTGGCTCGCACTCGGCGGAACGTTGATGCTGTTGGGCTTTTGGTATTATTTTTATCTCGTCGCGAAAAATCTAAATATGCGCGATTTCTTTAAGGTGCTGCGCGAGGCATCACCGCGCGCGTTTTGGTTTGTGTCCGCCATCGCTTTGTTCGTCGGCACATTGCAAGGAATGTTGCAAGTGATTCCTGCGACCGCGCAGCTGCTCGTCGTCGCGCAAGAAGTGCCAAACATTCACGCGCAGTTGAACATGATTGGCGGCATCATGCTCGCACTGATGGGCGTGACGTACGCGTTGCTGCCCGAATTGACAAACGCGCACGCCTCACAAAAATGGATGCGCGTAAATCTGTACGGCGTTGCGTCGGGCATTGCCGCGTACTATGCGGTGGTGTTGACGAGTGGGCTGGCGCGCGGGATGCATTTGCGGCAAGGCATGAACGACGCACAAGCCGCAGCGCAATTGGGCTGGGCTGCACCGACATTGATGTTCGTTACCGCGTTGCCCATGTTGATTGGTTATCTCGCGTTCGGCGCGGCGATTTGGCAAACGACGCGCGCGTATCGTGCAGAATGGCTCGCGCGCTGGCGCGAAAATTTGGCGACGTACACAGGACCGCTGCCGCCGCGTGTGCAAAAAATTCCGCTGCCGTTCATTTTGGCGATGGAGTTTTTCGGCGCGCTGTTTGGGTTTCCGGGACTCGGTTGGTTGTATGCGGGGCAAGCGTTGTTGGGAGTGGCGTTGATGTGCGCCGGACCTGCCGTTGCGTGGGCGTTGATTCCGTTGTTGACATCGCCGTTCGCGGACACGATTTTTCAACCGTACGGCATCAATCTATTGTTTGCGTGGCTCGGCGGAACGGCGTTATTGAGTACAACATTCCTCGCCGCGTATGTGCAATTCAAACGCGCGGTACAGGTTACGAAAAAGCAAGAGGAAAAAGTGGTGCAAACTGTCGCGGTTCGTCCAAGCGAATAATGTCGAACGGAAAAAAGATTTCGCGCCGCGCGCTGTTGGGTTTTGGGTTCGTTCTCGCGTTACTGGTTAGTCTCCCCATCGTGGCGATTGCTACCGGCGCGTTGAATGATGTGCCGCAATATGTTTTGATGCGCGAGGTTCCCGAACGCGGCGACGGCGCGTATTTGCAAGTGCATGACGGGACCCGCAGCGGTGTTGTAAAATTGTACGCGTGGAATTTCCGCCTCAATGAATTTCCTCCAGACGCGCCCGTTTTCAATTCCTCACACATCACCGCGCTAATCATCAGTCAGCGCGGCATTGACGACGCTTCACGCTATCATCTCTTTCGCCTCGACGACAATTCAACGGTTTCCTTTGACGCGGAAACGCGTGCGACGAAAATTATTTTTTCGCCGCACGCGTCATTGTTGGACGGAAACTATATGGTGGATATGCCGAAAAGCGGATTGTCGTCAGACCGACAGTATTTGTATTTTCGCGTGGACTCGAACGCGATAGCACTGCCTGTGCGTTGAAATTTTTTATGCTTTGCGAATCACGCCGCGTGATGACCCCGTCATTACAATTTGTTCACGCTGATTCGTGCAAACCCATTCCACATCTACGCGCGTCAGTTGCGTTTGTTCCTCGATGTCCGTCGCGGTCAACACAATCCGAATCGTGTCCCCCGCATACACGGGACGGTGAAAATCAAAATGCATTTCGCGCGCAATGTAATTCAAGTCGCCGCCGATTTTTGTGGGGAGCGTTGCGGTCAATAAACCGTGCGCCATCAAGCGTCCTTGCGCATCGGGTGTGACATGATGCGCGCCTTCATCGCCCGACACACGCGCAAACGCGCGAATGTCCTCTTCGGAAAAAGTACGCTCCCACGTAAAGGTGTCGCCCGTCTTCATTTTCGCAAACGCGCCATATAGTACACATCCACGAATTCCCCGTCGCGGAACGAATCGTTTTTCATCCTGCCTTCGATTTCAAAACCAAACTTTTTATACAACGCAATCGCGGGTTCGTTGTCCACATACACTTCCAATTCGAGGCGCGAAATGTTCAACCATTTCTCCGCAAGCTCGACTGCCGCTTGCATCATTGCGGTACCAATACCTTTGCCTTGCCAATCTTGATGTACTGCCATGCCAAGCCCGGCGGCGTGTTTGCGACGCGCGCGATTTGGATTGAGATGCAGTGAGATGCTCCCGACAACTTTGTCATTCCCCGACGCGTCGGGAACACACGCGACAAGTGAGTAAATGTCGGGCTGCGGCTCTAACTTTTTGCGCCACTCGTCAAGGCTCGGATACAACACTTGAAGCGTACCCCACACCACTTGAGGCGAAGAAAAAATTTCGACGAATGCTTGCGCGTCATTCGGCGACGCGCGGCGGATTTGAATTTGTGTCATAGAGAGTTGTTGACAAGTTTATGGAGTCTCGGAGAGTGCGGGGCGCTCCAACCATTCGGGCGCGGTAGAGAGAGGCGCGCTCAACGTTTTGAGAAACGCGATGATTTGTGCCATTTCTGTTGCGCTCAAATTCAGCGGCTTGAGTTCGCTGTGACCGGCGGGCGCTTGTGGCGCAGTGTTGTAATGATTCAAGACCTCTTGCAGCGTTTGGAATTGCCCTGCGTGCATGTACGGCGCACGTTCGGCGACACCGCGCAGTGACGGCGGTTTGAATTGCCGTTCCATTTCGTGCGCGTCCACTTTGATATAACGCAGTTCCGCGCATTGTTCGGGTTTCGCATCGCTGTAAGGACCGAGACAATTGAATTCGTCTTGAATCACTTGCGCCGCGCCCACTGCGCGTCCTTTGTCCTCAGGCAAGGTTGAGACGGCGGGTACGCCCGTGTTGTGAAAATCATTGTTGGTGAACAACGCGCCATTGTGACAGTTTGTGCAGTTCGCTTTGCCGATGAACAAGCGCAGTCCGGCGATTTCGTCGGGAGTGAGTAACGTTTGCGCGGTGGCAATATCATTGTTCAATACCGCTTCCGCGTATTTATCAAAGCGCGAGACGCCCGGCATGATTTTGCGTTCGTATGCGGCAATGGCTTTGCCCATGTTCGCATAAATTCGATTGACGTTGTCGCGCTGCTCCGGTGTCATTGCATTCCACGCGCTTTGCGCGTTTGCATCGGGAACGGGTCCCGCGCTCGCGGGCAATTGCGACAAGTCGGGCAGCGCGCCGAACAGGGTTTCATATTCGGCGCGATAGTACTGTGCAATCAAGTGCGCGTATTGCGTCCGATTGCCGCCGTGTTCAACGGGACTTTCCATCGGACCCAATGCTTGTGCCCATTGGCTGTCTTTGCGCCCATCCCAAAACAACCACGGGCTGTATGCCGTGCCGACAATTGTCATGGTGCGCCGCGTGGTTGTGCCAACGCCGTTTGCCAATGGTTTCCCATCTTGAAATTCTTGATTCGGCAAATGGCAGGTGCCGCACGCCACCTTGCCATTCGAACTAAAGCGCGTGTCGAAAAATAATTGGTGTCCCAACTTGGCTGCGCGTTCATCGTTCGCATATTGGTTGCTCGGGTCAGGACGCAGCGGTGACAAACTCGTTAGCGCTAACGCGCGCAATTTTTCCTTGTCCGCTTGTGTCCATTGCTCACTTGTACCGCAGCCGCTGATGAGCAGAACAATCGCGCCAAGAACGAGGGTAATAAAAGGTGCACGCATCTTATTTCAAATTCAAATTGAAACTGACTTTATCGCTCGCGCCGTTGTGATTGACGGTGAAATCCATCACCCACCAACCGCCCATTTGAAATTTCATCCCTTCGACGCGGTAATCGCCGTTGCCGAGATATTCGGTCACTTGCGGTTTTGTCGGGAGTCCGTGCCCGTGCTGCGGCATATCGCCGTTCACCGTAATCTGCGCGTTCTCGACGGGCTTGCCGTCCGGCGTTTCGACATGCAGAATCCAGGTGTGCATTTGATTGATGGGAATCGGATTTGCATCGGGCTTGATGGTGACACGATACATATTTTGCGCGGAACTGCGCGTGGTCGAGTAATCGAGATTCGCGGGCACCTCGCCCATCTGCATCATCGAACATGCGACGGCAGCAATGGCGAGTAAAATCAAAATACCCGCAATCCCTAATCGAATCCACAGTCCGCGCGGTGGTTTGGAATTCTTTGTGATTTTTTCGTTTTGTACGGTACTCAAACTTGTTCTCCTCATTTTTTATCACGGTCTTGCTCAATCGCTTGGGCAACAATTTGCGCGGCGCGTTCGAGCAAGGCGCGGTCGCGTTTGGAATATCCTTGCCCATCGCGCCGCGCGCCCATCGCGAGCGTGCCGAAACTGGAACTTTGCGCGCCGCTGCGAAGCGGAATTTCGAGCGCTTTGTTTCCATTCCAACCGCGCGCGGCATGAACGGGCGTTGTGCTGTCACCCAAAAAAACCGCGCCGCCTTGCGTTTGAAAACCTTGCACCGCTTCTTCCAACAGATTGCGTGTGAGCGATTGCAATTCCGCAGGATACACGCGCGTCTCGACGCTTTCGATAAATGCATCAATATTTTTTTCGGGGTCAGGCAAACGCTTGAACAATTTATCTACACGTTTTTGAATCGCGTCTTTGATGGGCTCGAACGCAATCACAATTACAAGCGTAGCAAAGAGTCCGGATGCTTCCGAATTGCCGCCGATGATTTGCAAAAAGAATCGTTTCGACACATCGCTCGTGACGGCAAAAATTCCTGCGAGGATTGCAGTGAGGGGCACATAGACGAGCGTGCGATTGATAATTAAATCAATGTCGTAGAGACGATAGCGTTGAATGGAAAAAAGAAAACTTGCGGACAAGACGAGGAGCGCAATGCTTGCCAGCGCATGACCGACGATGCGAAACGCAAATGTGCCAACCATCGGCTCTTGCAGCATCGGAATGACAAACGGCGGAAAATTATAGCCATAGAGTCCAACGAATGCAACCGCCATCCCGAAAACAATCCATTTGGTCTGCTGACGCTCAATCGGTGTTGCGACATGATTGTAGCGACAAATTTGCGCATAGATGCCCAAGCCGAAAATGCTCAAGTCAAAAATGTTGCCGAGATAAAACGGTTGATAGAGTGGATTGTACGGCGCGGGCAATTGCTTGAGAAAACCCCAGAGGACTCCAACTCCGAACGCGTAACGCGTCCAGCGCGGCACAAAGATGCCATTGGGGAAAACAAAAAGCAGCATCAACACCAAGATATTGTAAAGAACGGCATGAACCGGAATAATAAATCGCCACGCGGGGTTCAAGAGTCCAAACGCAATGACTTCATCCGTATTTCCCGCCGCAACGATGATGAGAGTTGCTGCAAGATACACTGCGAACCAATCATCCGACTTTTGAAAAAAGATAATGAGCGCGGGAATCAAAAGCCCGAACGCAACCAAAATATCAAGCAAAATAAAATAAGTCGCGTACGAATCGGGCGTCAGCCCCAGCTGCTCCAAAAGACGCGCGTCGCGATTCACCGATACCGTACGCACAGTACCATCCGCTTGACGAATCTCGAATTGAACGGGTTCGTTCAACGGACCAAACAATTCGCGTTGAATTTCTGCGCGCGGCACAAATAGGGCGACAGGCGCACCATCCACGCGCAGCAGCACATCACCATTCTGTATGCCTGCCTCTGCTGCCGCGAGTCCGGGCATTGGCGCGAGAACGGGCTCGCCCGTTGCGTTGTACGAAATGCGGACACCAACATAGCCGCCCGAAGCAAATTCGTACTGTGAAGAGAGACCGGCGATAAACAGCGCGACAAAAACGAGCAGCAGAAAAATGAATGCTGCTCGCGCAAACCACAATTTGAATCCGCTCAAGCGAGTGCGTTGAATCGAGACAGTGGTCATCCTAATTCAACAATTTCCGCCCAAACTCCAAAAACGTCTCTACATCTTTTTCATTACTCACCAATCCCAACGATACGCGCACCGCGCCGCTGCTTTTGCCGTCAACACACATGCGAAAATCGTCAATCGTAAAACGTGATTCGTGACCGGGTTGACGAAAGCATTGCGAGAGTTCCGTCCCCGTAATGCCGAGCGCGATTTCGCCGCCGCCCGGATTGCAGAAACATCCCGTGCGTAATGAAATATTTTGCGCGTTCGCGCGGCGTTCGATTTCGCGGTGGTCCATTGCGCGTCCGTGCGCGTCATAGAAATTCAGCGTGATGGTCGCGCCGCGCATGTGCGTATCCATTGGTCCGTACACCCGCGCGAGCGTTGCGCCGTTCGCGTGCTTGAGCGCGTTCAATTCGTCGAGAAGAGATTCCGCGAGGAGCATCACGCGCTCATGAATTGTGTCGTAGCCGATGGCTTGGATATGCTTGAGACCAATTTCGACGGCGGGAATTGTCAAATAATTCAGCGTGCCGTCTTCAAACGCCGCTTCGCCTTCGCTCATGAAAAACTTGTCGCCCTGAACCGACGCGACGGTAATCGTTCCGCCTGCGAACCACGGACGATGCAATTTTTTTAGCGCGTCGCGTTTGGCAATCAACGCGCCAACACCCGTCGGATAACCAAAAATTTTGTAAAACGACTGCGAGACAAATTCCGGTTTGTGTTTGGATAAATCCAAACGATTCGTCGGCGTGAACGCGGCGGCGTCGAGCAACACATCCCAACCGCGCGCATGAGCCCATTCAATAAATTCGAGCGGATGCTGCACACCGGAAAAATTCGATTGCGCGGGGAACGCGAAAAGATTATTCCCATTCGGATTCGGTCGTTCCAATTCCTCCATCAGCGCGTCGGTATCCACACGCATATCGGGAAGCATCACGGGAATGTACATCACATCCGCGCCTTTGTGTCGCGCAAACTCGCGGATGCCGTTGACGGAATTGTGATTGTCAAACGTCAACAGATAACGGTCGTGCGGCGCAAAGGGGTACGATTCCCCGATGAGCTTTAATGCTCCGCTCGCGTTTTGCGTAAAAATCGCGACGTACTCGTTCGGGTCGGCGTTGAAAAATTCGAGGATGAATTGGCGCGTGTGTTCGACCAAATCGGTCATCGCCTGCGAGGTTGGGTTCGACGAATGAGGATTCCCGAAAACGTGCGCGCGCAAAACGTCCATGTGCGCGCGCAGTTGTGATTCCGCGTACAGTCCGCCGCCCGTGTAATCGAGATACACGTGCTTTTGCGCGTCGAGGCGCGCGTATTCCGTTGCGCGCAGCGCGTCAAGCTTTTCGGTGGCGTGGTATTTTTCAGTGAGAGCGAAATTCATGCTTGCGTTCGGTCTTTCTTGGGCAGTTAGTTTGTTGCGTTTGCGGGATTCAATCGTCGTCGTGTCCAAAGACAAACAGGTCGCCGATGGATTCGCCCAAATAATTTTTTCGCATCGCTTCAGCGAAAACGTGCGCGACGGAAACGACATGCAATTTCGCATGACGTTGGCTGGGCGGATGATAAATGGTGTCGGTGGTGACGATGCCGGTAATTTCGGGGATCGCGCCCAAGCGTTCCAACGCGTTGTTGGCAAAAAGTCCGTGTGTGCAAACGAGTTGAATTTCGCGGATGCCTTCGCGAATCAATTGCCGCGACAATTCCAACATCGAGCCGCCTGTTGCAATTTCGTCGTCATAAATCAGTGCGCGCGTACAGCCGTGCAACTGCCCGCCGATAATTCCACTGATGATGACTTCTGTATCAGAGATGCGTTCTTTGTTGCCTGCGGCGACGGGCAGTCCCCCCAAATCTTTGGCAAAGCGCGCGGCAGATTTTGCGCTGCCAATATCGGGCGCGACGACGATGGTATTCGACAAATCTTGGCGCGCGAAAAATTCTTGAAACACGGGGCGACTCGTGAGCGGGTCAGTTGGCACGCTGAAAAAACCATGCACTTGCGGCGAATGCAGCATCATCGTCATTACATGCGTTGCGCCTGCGGTTGCCAACAAATCGGCGACGAGACGCGCCGTGATGGAAATGCGCGGTTTATTTTTTTTATCGGAACGCGCGAACGAATAATACGGAATGACCGCGTGGACTTGATTGGCGGATGCCGAGCGCGCAATGTCGAGCATCATCAACAATTCCATCAAGTTGTCGTTGACCGGCGGCGTGAGCGATTGAATGATAAAGACATTCCTCGAACGCACACTTGTGCCCAGTTGGATTTCAAGATTGTCATTTTTGAAATGCTCAATTTTCGTTTCGCTCAAGGGCACGCCAATACAGCGCGCAATTTCAGAGGCGAGCGCGTTGTTCGATCTGCCACTGAAAATGCGAATGTCATCCGCGTTCAATGTTTTGTGTTCGGTCATGGGTTGATTGAGACGTTCCCCGTCAAGCCGGCGTCTTTATCGCCCGCCACATCGGAGTAGAAAATGTACGCGCCGCCGTTGGTGTAGGTGCGAATTTGTTTGGAGGTGAATGTGGCGGTGCCACTCTGCCCGGGGGCAATGTCCGCGATTTTCACTTTCAGTTCATCAATCACAAACGAATGCGGCTTGGTGCCTTGATTCTCTACCGTGAGTTCGATGGGTTGATTCACTTTGCCCGTTAAAAGATTCGGCTCGAATTTATCATCGCGCACAATAATTTTGATGGGCAAGGGCGGCAGTGGGGTTGCGTTCACGCTGCCGCACGCCGCGAGCGCGCCGAGCGTCAACAGAATGATTCCGATAAATAGTGTTCGCAAAAACATAGCAAAATCCTTTTGCAGATCACGGATGGCGAATCGCAAAAACTATTAACTGATAGCTGATTATTGCGGCGCGTTAGAGAACGCTTGCTACACGGCACTCTTGCGCCATCGCATTATCGCACCATCGCACTATATCACTGTGCGGTCCACCCGCCATCCATCGTAATTGCCGCGCCGGTAATTTGTGACGCGGCGTCGGAACACAAAAAGACGGCGAGCTCTGCAACTTGCTCGACGGTGACGAATTGTTGAGACGGTTGTTTTTCCAACAACAGTTGACGCGCGGCAGTTTCAACGTCAACGCCGGAACTCGTCGCACGCGCTTCGATTTGTTTTTCAACCAATGCAGTGCGAACCCAGCCGGGACAAATCGCATTGGCTGTAATGCCACTGCCTGCCGTTTCCAACGCGGTCACTTGTGTGAGACCGACAAGTCCGTGTTTCGCGGCAACATACGCCGCCTTGTTCACTGACGCGACGAGACCATGCACCGACGCGATGTTGAGGATGCGTCCCCAGCCGTTGCGTTTCATAAACGGCAGCGCGTCATGCGTCGCGTGAAAGGCAGCAGAAAGATTTGTGGCGATGATTGCATCCCATTTATCGCGCGGAAATTCGTCAATGGGCGAGGTGTACTGAATGCCCGCGTTATTCACCAGAATATCCACCGGACCCAATTGCGCGCAGGTCCATTCCACCATTTCATAAATTTCGTTCGCGTGCTGCAAGTTCGCAGGGTGGTGCATCACGCGAACATTGTGCTGCGTTTCGATTTCCTGTTGGATGCGGTCAATGTCACCGCGTTCGCCAAATCCATTGAGCATTATCTTGGCGCCTTGCGCGGCAAGTGCGCGTGCAATCGAGAGACCGATGCCGCTGGTCGAACCTGTTACGATGGCAGTTTTTTTCTTTAGCATAATTTTTCCTCAGGCGTCCGTATTGCGTCGTACGCGTTCCGACAACACCTGCATCACCTCAATCGCGAAAAAAGGCGAGTGCTGAATGAGAAAATAAAAATCGCCCTTGTTGATTTCGACGATGCGACAATTTGTTTTTGCCGTCGCGGTGGCGCTGCGCGGTTTGTTGTTGACCAGACCCATTTCGCCAAAAAATCCGCCGGGCTGAATCGTTTCTAGAAATTTTTTGCGGTTGGCGATTTCTACTTGACCCTCTTCCAAAACATAAAAGCACTCGCTGGCGGGGTCGCCTTCGGCAAAGATGGTTTCACCGTTGGCGAATGTTTTGGTATTGCGTTCGCGTTTGATTAAATCTACGTTTGCCATACAGACTCCTGCGAATTTATTTTTCGTGTCCCTCGCCCTTTACCGTTTGAATCAAACTTGTCGCCGCGCGCACAAACATCAAGCTGTCTGCCGCAATTGGCACGAGCGTATATCCTTCACGCAGCGCGCGCTGCGCGCGTTCCGCGTCGGGGCAAAACAAGCTCATGGGAATTTTACGCGCCATACCAAATTCTCGCACACGCGCAATCGCCGCCTGCACTTCGGGCGCGTCAATCTGCGCGGGTTTGCCGAAACTTCCCGACAAATCGAGGGGACCAATCATCAGGGCGTCAACTCCGTTGACGCCAGCAATCGCTTCCACATTTTCCACCGCGTCGCGATGTTCAATTTGCGCGATAACGGCGGTCTCGTCATTCGCGTCGTGCAAATAATTTTGCAAATTCGCGCCGTACCGCGACGCGCGTCCGACGCCGACGCCGCGCCCGCCTTGCGGCGGATATTTTGCGGCAAACACCGCGCGTTGCGCGTCCTCTGCCGAATTCACTTGCGGAATAATAATTCCTGCGACACCCAAATCCAACACTTTGCCAATCCACATTCTATCGTTTATCGGGACGCGCACGACACACGGACATTTGTCATTTACTGCTTGCGCGATGCGTTGCACATCATGCAAATCCAACGCGCCATGTTCCATATCGAGAAACAGCCAATCGAATCCCGCGTCCGCGCACATTTCCGCGATGGATGACAGCGGCAACGTCAATAACGTGCCGATGAGGCGTTCGTGATTTAATAAACGGGTGCGAAAGTTCATGTTTGACTTGGGCAAATAGTAAATTACAGAGAACGTTGGTGTTTCAAGTCGAAAGTGAAAATGATTGGGAATTTCCCAAATGAGAATCCTCTGTGGGCTACGGCTTGACCATAATCGAGTAAAGGGGACGGTGCGCGAGTTGCGTGTTCCCTTGCTTTGGCTTGAGGGGAAAGTGATTGTCAGGCAGTTCTAGAATCCCCTCGCGTCGAAAGAGGTTTCCTGCTTCATCCGTCTCGAGCCAAATCACATTGTTCGGCTCGAGCAGTATCTTTACCGTATCCGAATCCGTCGGGTAGTAATAAACGCCGGTTGGTTCGCTCCGAAGGTGGGGTTTCCCATCAAGGGGAATGATAGCGAGAGAAGGTTCACGCGCCCACTCGTCGGGAAAATCATACAGATTGCCCAGCATGCCCCAGTCAAAATGCGGGTTGTGGGTTGATACGTAGCGCGTAGCTTTGATATGTTTCCATTCAAGTAGCAAAACTGTTTTGTCTTGTATGTCAGGCGCGAGCATTACAACTTGGCTCCAAAAGTCGCGTTGAAAAATCCAACTCTGTCGGTACTCGCGCTGAACAATATAGCTAAAGCCGCCGAGACTGGCATAGAAAAGGGCGAGCAAAATGATTGCCACTCTCTCCAGTCCATGCCGCGCCGATGCGGCTAACACCAATGCAGCCAACCAGCCGACAAATAATGCCGCGCCCAAGGTTGCCCCCAAGTGCACCGAGGTATATTGTCCTTCCAATGTTATAGGTGGAAAGTGAGTGAATGACAAGCCGTACCCCAATGCCATAAGGACGAGGGCGCCAAATCCGAGCCAAAGCTCAGTTTTTCGCGCGAGCTCCCTAAAGCGAGGTGGCTTGATGCCCCCAAAGAACTGCGCGGCAGGTTTCTGTATTGAGAAACGTGAATCCGGTTCCGGTGCGACCGAAGCAAAGCTAGCGACAAATACTATAAAAAACATCCCCACCCATGCTGCCAACCCCCAAAAGAGTGCCGTCCATGGCAAGAATGCGCGCATTGGAAATGCAAGCAGCGCAACTACGGGTCCAAGAAAAAGAGAGATTATGGTTTTGCCAAATACATCAAGCGGGTTTGCTAATTCGCTCGTAACGCGCACTTCACCCACCCATTGTCGAACAATGAGCACCGTAAGGAGCAACCCGCCTAAAATCATCAAGTGCAGGAGCGCCTGTTTCGCCCAGCGGCGATCCCACTGCCGCTCAAGCAGAGGCAGCCCGACAAACGGCAGAAAGCCAGACTCGTACGTCAAGAGCGCGCCCAAGATGAGCAAATAGGAAAGTGGTCGCCAACGTGAAAAATAGACCAAGCTAGCAAATAGTAATAAAGTCAATGATGTGTGCAGCCCAAACGCATGCATCAAAAATGGGTGTGTTGTATCTGCCGGGAAGAGGGCAAACGCCAGCGCACCGAAAAGCGCCAACAAAGAGGAACCAATTCCTTTAAAAAACTTGTAACAAAGAAATGCATTCAAAGTCGCGATTCCCCACGCGGCTAGGTAAGCCATTGGCAAACCACCGAGTGGAATCGCAAGACCGGCGAGTATCGGCGGAAGACTCCAACCAATTGGTCGCCCTTGCGGGAGGGTAAAAAAGTAATCAAGGACTCGGTTGACGATGGTTTGCCAATCCGAATTGAATCCGGGCGTAATATAAAAATAGTCATCCGCGTACAACCCCAATTCTTGAAAATAAAAAAAGTGAGCAAGAAAGGTAACAAACGCGACAAGCGCCAGAACTGCAACGTTTGGATGTAGCGTGCAAAAACGCCGCAAATGTAACGTCACGTTGTCCCTGCCATCATCAGCCCAATCTTTTCGATATCCGCGTTCTCTGCCGGCATCTCGCCTACAATTTGTCCATCGAATATCACGGCGATGCGGTCCGAAATCGCGAGCAGTTCGTCCAAGTCTTCGGAAATTGCAAGAATCGCCGCGCCTTGTTCGCGCTGCTGCAACAATAATTTGTGTACGGCTTCGGTTGCGCCAACGTCGAGTCCGCGCGTGGGATGCACGGCGACGAGCAAATCGGGACGCGTGGAAATTTCGCGCGCGAGAATTACTTTTTGTGTGTTGCCGCCGGACAATGTGCCGACGCGCGTATTCACGCCGGGCGTTGAAATATCAAACGTCGCCACCAAATTTTGACTCACTTTATTCGCCACATTCCAATTGATCGAAATCCCGCGCGCAATTGGCGGTTCTTTGTATCGCCGCAAAATCAAATTGTGCATTACGTCGAGTCCCGACGCGAGACCCGAACCCAAACGGTCTTCGGGAATATGACCGACGCCAATGTTGAATATTTCGCCGGGCGAACGGTCTGTCAAATCGTACGAACCCAAATGGATGCGCCCACTCACTATCGGACGCAAGCCCGTAATCACTTGCGAAAGTTCGCGCTGTCCATTGCCTGCAACTCCCGCGACGCCGAGAATTTCATTGGCGCGCACTTGGAGCGAAAGATTTTGCAGCGCGGGCAAACCGCGGTCATTCAACGCGCGCACTTTGTCAATATCCAAAACAACATCGCCCGGTTCCATTTTCTTTTTGTCGAGGGCAAACACCACTTCGCGTCCAACCATCAAACGCGCCAAATCATTTTTGGTCATGCCCTGCGGCGAAACACCCGCGGCAGTGACGCGTCCTTTTTGCATTACGGTCACGCGGTCGGCGATTTCTAGAATTTCATCCAAATGGTGACTAATAAAAATAATCGAACGTCCTTGCGCGGTCATGCTGTGCAGCGTTTGAAATAATTCATGCGCTTCTTGTGGCGTCAGTACCGCCGTCGGTTCATCCAAAATTAAAACGTTCGCACCGCGATACAACATTTTCAAAATTTCCACGCGCTGCTGTTCGCCGACGGATAACTGCCACACATGCGCGCGTGGGTCCACTTTTAAACCAAATTGCTTTGAAAGTTCCGCCACGCGTTTTTCCGCGTGCGGCAAATTTAAAAAGAAACGCGGTTCATGCAAACCGAGAATGATATTTTCAGTGACCGTCTGCGATGGCACCAACATAAAGTGTTGATAAATCATGCCGATGCCGTACGCAATCGCATCGCGTGGCGAGCCAATCTCGGCGCGTTGTCCGTTCACAAAAATTTCGCCTTTGTCCGCGCGATACAAGCCCGCGAGAATGTTGGTCAAGGTAGATTTGCCCGCGCCATTTTCACCGAGCAGCGCGTGAATTTCACCCTGCCGCAAATCAAAATCCACATGGTCATTCGCCAAAACGCCGGGAAAGCGTTTGACGATTTGTTTCATTTCAACAACATTGATTGGTTCGGTCATGTGGGTTGTGTAGGGGCGTTCAAGCGAATCTTTGATTCGAGAACGCCCCTACGAATTTTTTATTGTGACAGTTTTGGCAGTTCGGCGACGAAATTTTCGTTCCACCAGTACATTCCGTACTTGGCTTCAAAACCGGGCGCGCCGGGTTTGAATTGGTCAATATCGCTCTGTGCGAATTTTTCGCCGGCGGGAATGACCGTGTTGCCTTTGTTGTCTTTGATAGGACCACTAAAGACGGAAAAGCGGTCGAACTTGCCTGCAAGCGCATCCGCCAAGACTGCTTTGACTTGAGGAATCACGTCGGCGGGAACGCCGGGCTGCGGTGTTTGTCCTTCCATGAAACCATACAAGCCGAGACCACCGTCTTTGACATCAAAGTATTCGGAACCTGCTTTCCACGTTCCGTCTTTCATTGCTTTGATGTCGGCGGCGTAGATGGGACCCCAATTCCAATACATTGTGGTCAAGCATGATTCGAGTTTGCAGTTGCCCTCGTAATCGTACGTGATGGCGTACTTGCCGCGTTCTTTGGCGGCTTCGGCGTTGGCTGGGGTATCTGCGCCGGTCATGACAACTTGCGCGCCGCCGTCAAAGAGCGATGCTGCCGCATCTTTTTCTTTGACAGGGTCGTGCCATGTGTTAATCCAACGCACGTCCACTTTACATTCGGGACACGTCTTTTGGACGCCAAGCGCGAACGCGTTGCCGAGACGGAATTCCTCAGGAATGGGGAACGTTGCCATGTAACCGATTTTTGGATTGTTATCGGCTTTGGCGCGCGCCCCGGCAATCATACCCGCCATGTATTTAATCGTTTCCATGCCGCCGAACATGTTGCCAAAATTTTTGCCGTTCGATTTGTAGCCCGAGACGTGCAAAAATTTAATGTCCGGGAATTCTTCTGCCACTGCCAGCATCGGGTCCATGTATCCGAACGACGTAGCGATGATGGCGTTGAACCCTTTGCGGGCGAGCGAACGAATCACTTGTTCCGCTTCCGCGCCTTCCGGTACAAGCTCGATGTACGCGGTGTGAACGTCGGGCATGTTCTTGTCCACGTATTGGCGTCCGATGTCGTGCGCTTGCGTCCAACCGCCGTCGTCATGCGGACCAATGTACACAAACGCGACGTTGTACTTGCCTTGTTCGATTTCGGGAATTTGGAATCCGCTGGTGTTGGCGGGCGGATTGGTCGGCGCGGGCGGCAGCGCCGTCGGTTGCGCCGGAGCCGCTGTGGGCGGCGCGGCAGTCGGCTGCGCGGGCGCAGGCGTCGCACACGCAGCGAGCATCAAGACCACGATCAATGCCAACGCGCTAATGGTGAAAATTTTGTTGCGAAACATACTTTCTTCTCCTCCTAGTTATTGTGAAAACTTGTCGCTGTGGAATTGCACAACCAGTTCGCGTTTGTCCACCACCCCCTTCGTTAGTGCGTTAGTGCGATAGTGGGTTAGTGCGATAGTGTATTGGCAGTCACGTCACTAACGCACTATCGCACGATTGCACGATTGCACTACCTTGTGGCTTCACAGCTCTTGGTAAGCGACCTTGCTTAATCGGCAATTACTGGTACAAAATCAAACTTGCGTACATCAACCAGTCCTTTATCGGTCAATTTTAGGTCAGGAATCACTGGCAGTGCGAGAAAGGATAACGCCATGAACGGCGTTTCCAAATCACAGCCGAGCTTGCGCGTCGCGGCGTTCAAATGGTCCAATTCCGCGCGTACGCGTTCAATCGGCTGCTCGCTCATCAAACCCCCAATCGGCAGCGGCACGCGTCCGAGAACTTGTCCTTTGTCCACCGCGACAAATCCGCCTTGCATCGAAGCAATCGCACGCGCCGCGCTCAACATGTCGTCGTCATTCGTGCCGACGACGAGAATGTTATGCGAATCGTGTCCAACGGAAGAACCAATCGCGCCATGCTTTAGTTTGAATCCGCGCACGAAACCTAAACCGACGTTGCCCGTCGCGTGATGCCGTTCGATGACCGCCATTTTCAAAATATCGCGCGAGGAGTCGGAAACCACTTGGTCGTTTTGAATCAGCGCGCGGTCAAATTCTTCGCGCGTGGTAAGTTGTCCGGGAATCAAGCCGATGATGCGTAAGGTGTTGGCGTTCGGTTCAGCGCGCACGTGCAAATCCACTTTGGACCAATCCACATTCATCGTATTGCGAATCGGTGGACGCGAACGTTCGTGGTCGTCGGGTTCGAGTTTGCCGCGATACACGACGCGTTTGCCGCCATAGTACACGCGCTCAATTTTCATTTCCTCGAAATTGTTGAATACACAAATGTCCGCGCGTTTTCCCGGCGCGAGCGCGCCGCGATCCGTCAGTCCAAAATATTCCGCTGCGTTCAACGTCGCAATTGTCAGCGCGGTGATGGGGTCGAGTCCGTGTTGAATCGCCGTGCGAACGATGTAATCAATGCTGCCCTTGTCAATCAAATCATCGGGCAAACGGTCATCGGTGCAAAACAAAACGCGGCGAGACGTTCGCGCGTTAATGATGGGGAGCAGTGTCAAGAGATTGTGCGCGTTCGACGCCTCCCGAATGATGACGTACATTCCGCGACGCAATTTTTCATTCGCTTCTTCAACGGTCGTACATTCGTGGTCACTTGCGATGCCTGACGCAACATACGCTTCCAAATCGCGTCCCGTAAGACCCGGCGCATGTCCGTCCATGCGTTTGTCTGAAAACGCGCGCAATTTATCTAGCACTTCTAAATCGCCGTTGATGACGCCGGGATAATTCATCACTTCGGCAAGTCCCAACACCCACGGGTCTTTTTTGAATTCCGTTAAATCGCTCCACCGCAATTTTGCGCCGCTCGTTTCCAAATGCGTCGCAGGCACGCATGACGATGCCATCACAAAAACACTGAACGGGGTGTACTTGGACGCGTCGAGCATGTACTGAATGCCTTCATTGCCCAACACATTCGCGATTTCGTGCGGGTCAATGACGACGGTCGTCACGCCATGCGGTACGACGGCGCGCGCAAATTCGTACGGCGGCACCAGCGCGCTTTCGATATGCACGTGCGCGTCAATAAAGCCCGGACAAATGTACGCGCCTTCGACATCCGTCACTTTTTTCGCGTCATAGTCGCCGAGACCGACGATGCGCGAACCCGAAATCGCAACAGACGTTTCTTCGATTTCGCCGGTAAAAACATTCACCACGCGCCCGTTTTTTAACAACAGGTCAGCGGGAATGTTCCCGCGCGCGGATTGGATGAGGGTAGAGAGTTCCATTTTTAACTAACGCGTCCCGTAATCTGAATCGGCGCGCCTAACGTGTTTTCGGGTTCGAGCGTGATGCCCATGCCGCCGATAATTTCTTGTTCGAACGCCACGTTTTCGTCTTGCCACTCACTCACAATTTCGAGTGGATTGTCCGCTTCGAGAACGAGTTGCAGCACGCGTTCCGTGTCCACATCTTTTAGAATAATCGCGCCGCGTTGCAGTTCAAACCAACCGTCCTCGCCATTCACGCCTAACAATTTTTGATATTGCTCACTCGCCGCAGCGAGGTCTGTGACACCAACGTTCACGTCACCTATTCGCAGCGTTTGTCCAATGCCTTCTGTCGGCGCGGGAATGCGGACCTCGCGTGGTGTAACATCTTGGAGGATGAATGGAAAACGCGAATCAACTGGATGCGCGCTGCGCCACGCGACGCGTTGTCCATCAGGACGCGTGCGTTCACCTTCACGCGGGTCTCCGATTTCAAAACCGCGCGCGCGAATTGCCGCGACATCCGCGTCGAGGTCATCGGACGCGAGCGCAAACGCCGCGAGACGATTTTCGTGATGCAATGCAGCGAGAACGGGATGCGAAAATTGTTGCGCAAGTGATTCATCCCAAACGCCAATGAGTTCAAGATACGTTCCATCGGCGAGCGGCACAAGCGCGTTGTGCGTACCCATTTTGGGATGTTCGCCGCCTTGCAACACTTGAAACCCAAGTTGCTCGTACACTTCCGTTGCAAGCTCAAGGTCTTCCACTGCGATGAGAATGTGGTCAATTCCGAGTATCATATTTTTGTAACCGCGAATCTACGCGAATTTATTGAGCTCCCAAATAAAAATCGTATCGTGGATTCTACGCTTTAGCGGGTTATTGACAGTCACCGCATAAATGCTCGAGTCCATACTGCGAACTTTATTTGAGGTGACCTTTAGTTTTTTATTCGCGCCGATTCGCGTAGATTCGCGGTTTCTCCATTCTTTACGCGATTCAACGCGTAATACACACAATTCAATCCAAACAACTGCAAATCTTTTTCGTATTTCAATCCGCAATGCTCCATCACCTTGCGCGACGCGATGTTTTCGGGAACGGCGAGCGCGATGATGCGTTCGAGTCCGACTTTATTAAATCCAAACTCTACACTCGCGCGTGCGGCTTCCGTCGCATATCCCTTGTTCCAATAATCTTGCCCCAACGCGTACAACACTTCGGTCTCTTGAATTTCGGTGATGAATCTCAAGCCGCAATGTCCAATCAATTCGCCGCTTGCTTTTTCAACAACCGCCCACGGCGCGTACGGAAATTGTTCCCAATGGGCGTTGAAAAAATCCATCGTGCGCTGTGCGCGTTCACGCGCGGGCGTATCGCGTTTTGGCAGATAGCGCAACACTTGTGCATCGCCAAAAATGCGCGTGGTGTACGCGTCGAGGTCGTTCGGTTCAAATTTTCGCAGCAGCAAACGTTCTGTTTCGAAATTCATCCGTTCACCATCTCCCGCGCAATTTTGTTGTGTCGTTCTACGACAGGCGGTAAATCGAGAGTCAATAAATTTCCATCTTGCACCACGACGCGTCCGTTGATAACGGAAATATCAACGCGCGGCGTATCGCCGTACAAAATTGCTGCAACAGGGTCGTGCATCCCCGCGTAATTCAAACGATTGAGATTGATGCCAATAAAATCCGCCGCTTTGCCGACTTCCAACGAACCAATATCGTCGCGTCCCAAAACCTTTGCCCCACCAACTGTTGCAAGTTCCAACGCGTCGCGCGCGCTCATCGCTTGTACATCGCCGCCTACACGCGCAAGGAGCATTGCTTGACGCGGTTCGTGGAGCATGTGCGACGCGTCATTGCTTGCGCTGCCGTCAACACCGAGTCCTACCTGCACGCCCGCGTTCACCATTTTGCGAATCGGCGCGATGCCGGATGCGAGCAACATGTTTGAAGATGGACAATGCGCGATGCCCGTGCCTGTTTGTGCGTATTGCGCGATTTCGGAATCATTCACCCAAACGCTGTGTGCGAACCATACATCATCACCGAGCCATTCCAACGATTCTGCGTACTCGACAGGACGTTTGCCGAAACGTTGAATGCAAAAATCTTCTTCGTGCATTGTTTCCGCGAGATGCGTGTGCAAACGCACGTTGTATGCACGCGCGAGCCGCGCCGATTCGAGCATCAATTCGGGCGTCACCGAAAATGGCGAACAGGGCGCGAGTCCCACGCGGCACATCGAGTACGGTTTCGCGTCGTGAAACGATTCAATCACGCGCCGCGAATCGCGCAATATCGTTCCGTGGTCTTGGACCACGCGGTCAGGCGGCAGTCCGCCTTGCGATTCGCCCAAACTCATCGAGCCGCGCGTGGGATGAAAACGAATGCCGAGTTCTTGCGCCGCGCGAATTTCGTCATCGTGCGAAGAACCATTCGGCACAAGATACAAATGGTCGGCGGCAGTGGTGCAGCCCGAAAGCATCAATTCCGCGAGTCCGACGAGCGCGCTCGTGTACACCGCGTCGGGAGTGAGGTTTGCCCATATCGGATACAACGTTTTGAGCCAATCGAATAAAACGGCATTTTGCGCTTTCGGCACAGCGCGCGTGAGCGTTTGATAGAGATGGTGATGCGTGTTGACGAGACCGGGCAATATCACCATGTTGCGCGCGTTGATAATGGTATCGGCGGTTTGGGGAAGAGTTTCAGTTGCGCCGACTTGCTCGATCACATTGTCGCGTACAAACAATCCGCCGTCAGGAATTTCGCGGCGCTGCGAATCAAAGGTGGCGAGGACGAGCGCATGCTGAACGAGGAGCGTCTCCATGTGGGGTCATCTCCGACGAAAATCAAGTGCTGCGACTCGATAGGATTACGATAGTCGTGTGCGATTATGCTATTCGCTTGCGATTACGATAATCACAAACGATTATAGCATACTCTATTTCGTTGACACACCTTTTCGGCTTTGTTATACTGCTCGGCGCGTTGAAATCCGCAATGGAGCTTTGGATATGGCGAAACAACCTGTCTTGATGGTGCATGATGGTGGGGTGGACGATTATTTATCCACCGTCTTGTTGTTCACGATGGCGCATGTGAACGTGCTGGGCATTGCGGTCACACCCGCCGATTGTTATATCGAACCCGCAGTAAGCGCGACGCGAAAAATTTTGGACTTGATGGACATCAAAGGCGTGAGCGTTGCACAGAGCGATGTGCGCGGCGTAAATCCATTTCCACGCATCTTTCGCCGAGATTCATTCACGATTGACCATTTGCCGATTCTGAATCAAAAGGATGAAATTCGCACGCCGCTTGCGCCGGAAAACGCGCCGGACTTTATTGTAAAAATTTTGCGCGCGCAAAAAGAACCTGTCACGATTTTAGAAACGGGTCCGCTAACAACTGTGGCTGCCGCGCTCGATATTGCTCCAGACATTGAAACGAAAATCAAAGAACTCGTTTGGATGGGCGGCGCGCTGAATGTAATGGGGAACGTTGACCCCATCATGGAAGGCGGACAAGACCGCACGGCGGAATGGAATGTGTATTGGGACCCACCTGCCGCCGCGCGTGTATGGGCAACAAAAATTCCCATCATCATGTGCCCGCTCGATTTGACGAATCATGTTCCCGTCACGTCCGCGTTTTTGAAACAATTGGGGAAACAGTACAAATATCCCCTTTCTGATTTTGCGGGACAATGTTACGCGCTCGTGGTGCATCAAGATTATTTTTTCTGGGACGTACTCACCACCGCGTACATCGGGCATCCCGAATATTTCACATTGAAAGAGTACGAAACAGAAATCATCACGACCGGAAAAAGTCAAGGACGTACTTTGGTGAAACCCGGCGGCAGGAAAATTCGCGCAATGGATACGGTGGATTTGAATAAATTCTACTCGTATGTTTTGGACTCGCTTCGCAAGTGGAAAGTGTAGTTGTCAAACGTGACAGGTTTTCGAAAACCTGTCACGTTTATACCTAACATGCAACTCCGTATCGCCGCGCTTGCCGATTACACCAACATCACCGATAACGGCAAACTCAACATACTCGGAATCTTTTCGCAAATTCACGCGGCGAGTGTTCCGGCGGTGCATCCGCTCATGCAGTTCGTCGTACAGTTCGCGTTCGAACCAATCGAGACGGGCGACAAAACCATTCGCATTGTGCTGCAAGATGAAGATGGCAACGAACTACTGGCGATGGAAGGGCACCTCGCCTTACCACAGTCCGGTTCTCCCGACCCCGTGATTGTGAACCAAATTCTCGTTTTGCAAAACGTAACGTTCCCGCATTTTGGCAATTACGAATTTGTGATTGAAGTGGACGGCGAAACAATTCCCGCGCAAATTCCACTCGACGTGCTGCCCATCAATCCAACCGCCGAATAAAGTTCACGATGCCTGATGCTCGAAAATCAACCATCTGCAATCAAAAATCAAAAACCCATTGTCACCGTCGTCGGCAGTTTCGCCGTGGGTCTCACCTTGCGCGCAGACCGTTTTCCCGTCAAAGGTGAAACGTTGCTCGGACGTGATTTCGACATGGGACCCGGCGGCAAGGGCAGCAATCAAGCAGTGCAAGCCGCGCGGCTGGGGGCGGATGTTGAATTTGTTGGGCGCATCGGGAACGATAATTTCGGCGCGATTGGAAAAAATTTATACGCGCAAGAAAATGTCGGCACAGGGTTTCTCTTGGAAACGGATGCGCACAACACCGGTGTTGGCTTTATCGTTCTGGACGCACACGGTGATAACTTTATAATTCTCGACCCCGGCGCGAATGGATTGTTTTCTCCCGACGATGTGGAACGTGCGCGTCAACGGATTCAAACATCGCATGTAATGATTACGCAATTGGAGATTCCCGTTGAAACAGCGGGCTACGCATTGAAACTCGCGCGTGAAGCCGATGTCATCAGCATTTTGAATCCCGCGCCTGCGCGTCGCGTCGCACCCGACATTTTGAGAAATGCAGACATTGTGACGCCGAACGAAACCGAATTACGAATTTTGCTGGGACGCGCGCCGGATGCCAAAGTGAATGCGATTGATTTGTGCGATGAACTTTTGCAGATGGGCGTACAGCGCATCATTCTCACGCGCGGTGCACGCGGTGCAATGATTGTGACGCGCGAGGGCTATCTCAACATTCCCGCGTTCTCTGTAGATGTTGTAGATACAACGGGCGCGGGCGACGCGTTCAATGGCACACTTGCAACGTATCTCGGAAGTGGAATGCCACTCGAACCCGCAGTGCGTCACGCGGCAGCCGCAGGCGCGCTCGCGTGTACGAAATTGGGTGTGATTCCCGCGCTGCCGCGTTCGGAAGAGGTCGCGCGTTTGCTGCGGGGCAGTTGATTTGTTGCGATTGCAATGAGCGAAAAAAAACCGGAATCAAAAGACCGCAGTGCTGTTACGACGGCGCTGATTGGCGCTGGCGCGGTCATTGTCACCGCCGTAATTTCCAGCATCGTTGCGCCAATTGTTTTGCGCGGATTCGAATCCTCACCAACACCCATTGTCATCACGGTGACACCTCCAACTACTGCGGTTTCGCAAGCAACATCCATTCCACCTACCGCAACGCGAGAACCAACGGCAACAATCGTTCAACCCACGCTTGAAATTTCACCGACCATTGCATTACGCGTCGCAAGCACGACACCGCGTCCCCCATCCCCAACGCCGAACAACATCGTTACACTAGTCCTCGTCAACAATTTGCCGAACGCGATGGAATTTTTTGTGGACGGTGTTTCCGTCACATCCATTGACAGTGGCGCGTATCAAGTCGTGCCAATCGCGCGCGGCACGCGCGAATTGAAACAATGTTTGTTTGGGAGTGACACGAACAACCCCAACAATTGTCTTGCGACCTCTGCGGTCTTTAATAACGCGGTGGACTATTGGGAAATGTTTGAAACGAATTCGTCCATCCCGCCACAAAGTAGGTTAAAGCTGCTCGTTCTCAATCAATCATCCACGTCGCAAGAAATTTTCATGGATGGAATTTTTGCCAAAACCGTTGACGCGCGCTCGTTCATCGAACTGAACGGACCCGGCGGCTTACACACAATTCAACCGTGCGCGATGGGCGAAACTCCTGCGAGCGGTAATTGCGGCGAACGTCAAGCGTTGCAATTGAGCAAACGAATCGAAATTTACAAAATACTTGGCAATGTCCCCTAACTCGTCGCGCGCAGCGATTCTCAATCTCTTGCGCGGGAATCGCGACAACACAATCCCGTGCTTTAGCGCGCTCTCGACGATTATCGAACCCGCGCTCGAAACGCGCGTGTTACATTTTCACGAAATTCATCGCGACGTAGAAAAAATGGTCACGGCTGCCGCGTCCGCGTATGAATTGTACGGCTGGCAATCCGCGATGCTGCCCACAAGTTTGATTGTGGAAGCCGAAGCGTTCGGCGCAATGGTGGACTATCGAGACGCCGAGTATGTCGGCGTCAATATGCCCGAAGCGATGTGGCCCCTCGTGCCCCATGCCCCGTTCGCAACACCACAAGACGTACTTGTACCGCAAGGCGATTTCGCACAACGCGGCAACATTCCTCTCGTCTGTGACGCGCTGCGTCAATTGAAACATCGCGTCGGAAATGAAATCGTGGTCGGCGCGTGGATTGCGGGACCCTTTACGCTCGGTTCGTACGCAATTGACCTCACGACTCTTTTGCTCGACGTGAAACGCGCGCCGCAAGATGTCGCACAGGCGTTGGACATTTTCGCCGACGCGTTGATTGCCACCGCGAACGCGTATGAAAACGCGGGCGCGGATTTCATCACGATTCACGAAATGGGCGGCTCGCCCGGTGTGTTGGGACCGCGCGCGTTTGCGGAGTTGATTCTGCCGCGATTGCAAAAAATCATTTCCGCGATTCCCGTGCCGACGATTTTGAGCGTCTGCGGCAACACCAATAACGCGATGGAATTGCTCGCACAGTCCGGCGCGAACGCGCTCCATGTCGAACACACCAACAACTTACAGCGTTCGCGTGAAATTCTCGGACACGATGTTTTGCTGTTTGGCAATCTCGACCCCGTGCGCGTGATTGCCAATGGGGACGCGGAAAAAATTCATGCTGCGGTGGAACAGTGCGCGCCGTTCGTAGATGCCATCATGCCCGGCTGCGACCTGTACTTGCAAACGCCCGCCGAAAATTTACGCGCGCTGCTTCACGTAACAGAAAATTTGCGCTTGCCAAAATAATTCATCAATGCCAAAATGTTAGCGGATAGCGTATGGCGTATCGCCAATCGCCAATCGAAATTCAAAAATCGAAAATCTGTACTGTCCAACTTCCAACATCTAACTTTTAATTTCCAGAGGTGCCATGAACGTTCGTCCCATTCAAGAATCTGACATCGAGACTGTCATCAATTTATTCCGCAAAAACTATGGCGATGATTATGCCATGCCCGAATTTTATGACCCGCAGTGGGTCAAGCGCGGCGTGTATTCCGACAACATCGTTTGGCTTGTTCTTGAAGACGAAGGGAAAATTGTCGCGTCGGGCGCCATCATTTTGAATTTTGGCGATTACAATGACCAAATCGGTGAAATCGGGCGGCTCGTCGTTGACCCGGATGTCGCGGGCAAAGGGCTGGGGCGTGCGATGTTGGAAGCATTGGTGGACGCGTCGGATGAACACGCGGAATTTGTTTTTGCCGAAGCGCGCACCGTGCATCCCAAGACGCAAAAAATCAATGACCGCATCGGACTTGTGCCGTTAGGTTTTTTACCATTGCACTACATGATGGCATGGCGCGAAAGTTTGGTTTTCAGCGGGCAATTGTTTGGGAATGGACGCGCGCTGCGTCGCATCGGACAAGCCGAAGTGATTCCCGCGATTGAACCGCTCGCAAAACTTTCGCTGAAGAATTTGGAACTCGAAGAAACCGTTCATGTGCGCGCGGGTTTGCATCCGTATCCCGTTGACCAACAGATTGATATTCAACCGCTTACCGCGTCGTCGCTCATTCGCGTTTTGAAAATTGAACAGGGGCGTTTGACCGAGCCGGAAATTTTTGGGGGCGGCAGTATTGACGAAGGACTGACGCAGCTGCAAGCGCGCAAAGCAAAATATGTTGTCGCGTCGGAAGGTGAACGCACACTCGGCGCGCTCGGTTTCATTCATCATGCGCGTCACGACAGCATTCGCATCATCGAACTCATCGCCCAAGACAGCGCGGTGAAAGGTTCGCTGCTGCGTTGGGCGGTGGACCATGCGCAAGATGAATATGCCGCACAAGTGATTGAAGTAGACGCGAGCGCGTATTCGCCGCGCATGCAGCAAACGCTGTACAGTATGGGTTTCTTGCCGACGAGTTATGTACCGGGCATGGTCTTTCATCAGACCGCGCGATATGATGTGGTGAAATTTGCCAAGCTGAATACGCCTTGGGAACTCGGTCCGTTTGAGCTCACCGAATCGTCGCAAGAGTACTTTGATTTGGTTGCGCCGCCATTCATTCAAGCCGCGCAAGAACACGAAAATCGTTTGCGCGCGCTCCATTCCCTCGCGCTGAAAAATATCACGCCGCTCGAAGCATATCTCGTCAATCGCGCCGGAAACGCGTTCGATGTTGCGCAAGGCGCAGTCCTCGAACCCAACAAGATGTATCTTGTCATCAGCGGCGCGTTCAAACAAGGCGAGCGCGTTATCGGGCAAGGGGGAGTGCTCGGCGCGAACATTGCGTTCGGCGCCGCGTTGGACACAGGCGCGGTGGCGATAGAAAATTCGCGTGTGTTTGCTTTGAGCAAAGCGGAACTCGATGCCGTGTGTGAAGCGCATCCGCGTTTGGGCATCAAACTGTACCAGAATTTAGCAACGCTGCGTTAAGATGAATCGGGTCGGCATTCTCACAGACACTACCGCATCCATTCCGCAATATCTGGTGGATGAATTGCATATCGAAATTGTGCCGTACCATGTGATGCGCGGCGCGGAAAATTTGCGCGACGCCATAGACGTAAAACCGGCGGCATTTGCAAATTATCTGTTGTCCTTGAAAAATGATGCGAAATTGCCGACCACTTCATTTCCGAGCCCCGGCGAATATGTGCAAGGATTCATGAATCTGGCGGAACGCACGCGCGAAATTGTTGCGTTGACGATGACCTCAAAAGGCAGTGGCGCGTTTCAATCCTGTCTGACGGCGGCGAAAATGGTGCGCGAAGAAATCGCGGACATCAATATTCAAATCGTGGATACGCTGCAAGTGGCGATGGCGCACGGTTGGGCAGCGATTGAAGCGGCGCGCGTCGCGTCGAAACATGGCACGCTCGCGCAAGTGCAACAGCGGGCGCAGGATGTAGCAAACAAAGCGATGATGGTGCAAACAGCCGATACGCTGCGTTATTTGCTTATGGGCGGGCGCATTGGACACGCACAGCATTTGATGGGCACGCTGCTCGACATCAAGCCGCTCATCGGATTGGTGAATGGTGAAATCAGCGCGCTCGGCACCGCGCGTTCGCGTCTGCGTGCCTACAAACGCATGGTTGAAATTGCGCGGGTTCGCGTTGATGGTGCGCGGCAGGTGCATCTGGCGTTCACCCATTGCGGCGCAGAGAGGCAAGCAGAAGTTTTGCGCGAGTTGTATTTTCGAGAATTGAATTGTATTGAGGAAATGACAACGCCGTTATCGCCTGCGCTCGCGGTTCATTCAGGACCCGGGACTGTGGGCATGTGTTTTTTCGCGGAATAGCTTTTGCTGCACAGGGGAAATTTGTTATGGCAGTTCAAACGACGACTCCCAAAGCACGCGGCTTGCGCTTGCCGTTTTCGATAAAATTGGAACCGCGTCTCGAAACGCCCCGCTGGCTGCCGTGGGCGACAACGGTGGGTTCTGTCGCGTTGGCATTGCTCATTACCGCGATTGTTTTGTTGGCAGTGGGCGCAGACCCGATTCGTTCGTTTCGCGCGATTTATCTCGCCGCGTTTGGCAATCTCGGCGTTTTCTCCGATACGTTGGTGAAAGCGACGCCGCTTATCCTCACGGGACTCGCGTGTTTGATTGCGTTTCGGATGCGCTTGTGGAATATCGGCGCGGAGGGACAATTTTATTTGGGCGCGTGGGGCGCCACGCTCATTATCGAAGCGGTGTTGGGCAGTGACGCGCCGGGTTGGGTTTTCATCCCGTTGATGGTGATTTCGGGTTTTGCATTTGGCGCACTGTGGGGGTTTATTCCCGGAATTCTCAAAGCGCGTTTTAATGTGAATGAAATTATCACAACACTGATGCTCAATTACATTTCGTTGTATTGGGTGGCGTATTGGGTCTTTGGTTCGTGGAGCGAACGCGGCTTTCAAATGACGCCAATGTTTCCGCGCCAAGCGTGGCTGCCGCGCCTCACCGATTACGCGTCGTCCATCAAAATTTTTTCGGGACTCACCTTGCATCTCGGATTCGTGTTTGCGATTCTCGCGGTTGTCGCGGTCTGGTACATTTTAACGCGCACGCGTTTCGGGTACGAGATTCGTTTGATTGGCGACAATCCGAACGCAGCCAAATACGCGGGCGTCAATATCGCGGCAATGACAATTTTTGTTTTCATGTTTTCCGGAGGGCTAGCGGGGATCGCGGGGATGTCCGAAGTGACCGGCGTCGTGCATCGTCTCCAAGACCGCATTTCGCCCGGTTACGGTTTCACCGCGATTATTATCGCGTGGCTTGCGAAATTGAATCCGTGGGCGGTGATTCCCGTTGCGATTCTTTTTGGGGGCTTGCTCATCGGCAGCCGCGAAATTCAACCAAGCGGTCTCGCGCGTTTGTTGCAAGGCATTTTGTTGTTCACGTTGATTAGCAGTGAAGTGTTGAATCGGTATCGAGTAAAAATTGAACGGGTAAAGATGTAGTAGGTAGCAGGTAGCAGGTGAAACGTTTTGCCTTGCTACTTGCTACTTACTACTTGCTACATCACGCCATGAACTTTTGGATCAACGTATTCTCCGCCGGAGTTTCCAATGGTACCGCGCTGTTGTTTGCGACGATGGGCGAATTGCTCGCGGAACGCGCAGGGGTTCTAAATTTGGGCGTCGAAGGCATGATGCTCGTCGGCGCAGTTACCGCATACAGCACCGCGTTCGCGACGGGCGACCCGTGGATTGGATTGCTCGCGGGGATGATTGCGGGCGGGCTGTTAAGTTTGCTCCATGCGTTCGTCGTCATCACCTTGCGCGCCGACCAAGTGGTCAGTGGTTTGTCATTAACATTTTTGGGAATTGGTCTTTCGCTTGTGTTTGGTGAAGGACTCGCGAGTGCGCGCGGCGTGCCGACCATTCCCGCGATTTCGATTCCACTGCTCGCGCAGATTCCATTTCTCGGTCCGATTTTTTTCGACAACAAAAGTGTGCTGGTGTATCTCGGGTATCTCTTGATTCCTGCCGTGTGGTTTTACATTTATCGCACGCGCGCGGGTTTGCATTTGCGCGCGATTGGCGAATATCCTGCGGCGGCAGATTCGTTGGGCATTGATGTTTATCTGTGGCGCTATTTTTATGTGCTGATTGGCGGAATCATGGCGGGATTCGCAGGCGGCGCGATTTCGCTTGCGATTACGCCCGGTTGGTTCAGCGAATTTACGACATCAGGTTTTGGATGGATTGCAATTGCGCTCGTCATTTTCGCGCAGTGGGACCCGGTGCGCGCGGCAATTGGTTCGTACTTGTTTGGTTCACTGCGCCGCTTTACACTCGATGTGCAAGGCGTTCAAGATGTGCTCGGGATTGCGAATCCATTTTTCTTTGACCGCAATCTGCAATTCTTTTTGGAAATGCTCCCGTACGCGTTGACGGTGGTAGTGTTGATTCTGGGTTCACGCGCGGCGATTCGAAAACGTTTGGGCGCGCCCGCCGCGTTGGGGATTCCGTTTGTGCGGGGGGAACGCGGGTTGTTGTAGAGATTGGAGATTAGACATGTTGGAGAAAGTTGAGATGATGGAAGTAACTTTGGAAAAAGGTCATACCATTCCGCGTAAGATGACGGAAAAAGAATTCGACGCGTCGATAGATCAAGACGTGTGGGCGGAATTCAAAGACGGTGAGGTGATTACAAAAATGCCTGCATTGTTGAGACATGAATTGCTTTTCCAATTCCTACTCATGCTCTTGAGTGGTTTTGTACGCGCGCGTGATTTGGGCATTGTGGTTGGCTCGCAGTACGCAATTCGTTTGCGCCCCGGCTTGAGGCGCGTGCCTGATTTGATTTTCGTTTCCAAAGAACGAATGGACATTGTTCAAGAACGTTTTGTGCAAGGCGCGCCCGATTTGGCAATTGAGATTGTTTCTGCCGACAGCATGTCACGCGATTGGCGCGAGAAATATCTGGAATATCAAAACGCGGGTGTGCGCGAGTATTGGGTGTTTGACCCACAATCAGGATATTCGGAATGGTATTCTTTGCAGGATGCACAATACGTGTTAATTCCTTTGCAAGATGGCGCGTATCATTCACGAGTTGTTGATGGGTTTTTATTACTCGAGGAATGGCTTGAGCAGGAACGGCTGCCCGACCCATTGACGATATTGCATGAGTGGAAAATTGTGTGACGAAAAACGACAGGCAAACTAACTCCTGTCGTTTTTTGTTTCCCAATTCGTCTCCTGCGTGACAGGACAAATGTCATTGACAAGCGCGCGTGTTTTGGTGTAAGTGTACTGTGGTGAAAAATACGGCGCTCGATTCGTTTCTGCGACGATTTGATTTCGGACGTTTCAATTACATTCTCGTTCCACTTGGCGCGGGCGCGGCGGCGTTGTTCGTCGGCGCGCTGATTATTTTTGCGCTTGGCGCGAATCCCCTCGAAGCGTACGTTGGCATGGTGCAAGGCGCGTTCGGCAGTCCGAACGCGATTGCCGATTCGCTTGTCAAAGCGGGTCCGCTTTTGTTTGTCGGCGTCGGCATTTGCATCGCATATCGCGGTGGCGTCATCAACATCGGCGGCGAAGGACAAATCGTTATCGGCGCGCTCGCGACCACGCTCACCGTTCTCTCGCTCTCGTCTCTTCCATCGTTTCTTTTGATTCCCCTGGGTCTGCTTGCGGGATTTATCGGCGGCGGATTTTGGGGCGGTATCGCTGGCTTTCTTAAAGCGCGCTTTCATGTGAACGAAGTATTGAGTACGGTGATGCTCAATGCTATCGCTGTTCAAATTATGACGTTCATGTTGAACGGCGTTTTGATGGACCCCACGACGCTCGACAATGCAATTCGTATTCCGCAAACACAGCGTTTTCCATTGTGGGCAGACTTGCCGCGTCTCGTGCCGACGCGTTTGCATTTGGGAATTTTGCTCGGCGTCATTGTCGCGGTGTTGGTTTATTTTTTGTTATGGCGCACAACGATTGGGTATCGCATTCGCGCGGTGGGATTCAATGTCGTCGCGTCGAAATACGCGGGCATCGCGGTGAATCGCTATCAGATTCTCGCGATTACGTTGAGCGGCGCGCTTTCGGGAATGGGCGGCGCGGTGGAAGTGTTGGGCGTCAATCATCGTTTGTTCACCGACGGCTCGGCAACGGGTTTCACCGGCAGCGCGGGGTTTAATGGAATTGTCGCCGCGCTGTTTGGCGGACTGCATCCGCTCGGCGTCATTCCCGCGTCGTTTTTATTTGGCGCGTTACTCACGGGCGCGAATAGTTTGCAGCGAACGGTCCAAGTACCGGGCGCGTTCGTTACAACACTCGACGGCTTGGTTGTAATTTTTGTAGTCGCTTCGCAAATTTGGGCGCGGCGACGCGCGACGCAGCGCGTTCTACTTGAAGCAACACCGAAAATGGAAACGTGAAACGTGAAACGTCAAATGATTACTGTGCACTGACCACTGACTTGCCATGCTCGAGCAACTCCTCGCTCCCGCCGTCATCATCGGCATACTCGCGTCGGGGATTCAACTCGCGACGCCGTACCTCTACGCGTCCATCGGCGAAATGTTTAGCCAAGTCAGCGGCGTGTTGAATTTGGGTGTCGAAGGTGTGATGCTCATTGCGGCGTTCGCCGCGTACTATATCGCGTTGACGACAAACAATGTCGTACTCGCGCTTGTAGTTGCCGCGTTCGTTGGCGCGTTGATGGGATTGATTACAGCAGTAATTAGTGTGACGTTGAAAGCGGAACAAGGGATTAGCGGCATCGGCATTTATTTATTTGGATTGGGGTTGAGCGATTTGTTATTTTTGGTTTTTGTGGGAACGCCGAAAGCGATTAACGGCGTGCCGCGTTTGGATATTCCCGCGTTGAGCAATCTGCCTGTCGTTGGACAAATTTTGTTCAGCCAAAATTTTTTGGTGTACGGCGCGTTCGCGTGTGTGCCGCTCGCGTGGTTCATTCTGAATAAAACAACGCTCGGCTTGAAAATTCGCGCGGTGGGACAAACGCCCGAAGCGGCAGACTCGCTCGGCATCAGCGTCGCGCGTGTGCGTTACATCACTGTCACTATCGCGGGAATGATGGCGGGCATCGCGGGCGCGTCGCTTTCCATCGCGCTGCTCAACATCTTTCAACAAAATTTGACGAGCGGCTTGGGATTCATCGCCGTCGCGTTGGTGTACTTTGGCGGATGGCGTCCGTTTCGCGTGATGCTCGGCGCGTTGTTATTCAGTATGGTGAATTCGCTTCAACTGTGGATTCAAACACTCGGCATCGCGCTGCCATCGGATATTGCTGGAATGTTGCCGTATCTCTTAACTATCATCGCGTTAATTTTCGCGGCGCGGCAAATCGTAACTCAACCGACCGCGCTGACGAAACCGTTTGAAAGAGGGGAATAATCCCCACATTTCTCAAGGAGGAGAAAAAGATGAAGGCTCGTTATTTTATTTTAACCATCGCGCTCGTCGCGATTTTTGCGCTCGTCGCGTGCGCGCAGACGCCTGCCGTGCAACCGACTGCAGCGGCAAAACAATTTCGCGTCGCTGTCGTGATGCCCAGCGCGGCGAATGACCTCGCGTTCAGTCAGAGCATGGTGGACGCGTTGAAAAAAATGCAGACGACGATGGGCAAAGACAAATTTGATTTTGTCTATTCTGAAAATATGTTTAACGTGACCGACGCGGCAACCGCGCTCCGTGATTACGCGACCAAGGGTTATGACCTTGTGATCGCGCATGGTTCGCAATATGGCGCGCCGCTGCAAGACATCGCGCCCGATTTTCCAAACACCGCGTTTGCGTGGGGCACCGCCGTTGATACGTTCACGAGCAAAGGAATTAAAAATGTATTCGCGTACACCGTCGCATCCGACCAAGGCGGCTACGTGGAAGGCGTGATGGCGGCGAAATTGTCCAAATCGAAAATTCTCGGCGCGCTCGGTCCCATTCCCGCAGGCGATGGACAATTGACCATCAAAGGTTTTGAAGCAGGCGCGAAAGCTACCGACCCGAATATCAAAGTGCAAACGACGTTCACCAATTCGTTCAGCGATGTCGCGTTGATGTCGCAAGCCGCGCAAACGCAAATCGCTTCGGGCGCGGACGCGTTGACGGGAACATCGCAAAGTGTTGTCGGCGCGGTGAGCGTTGCCAAAGACAAAAATGTTTTGTGGTTCGGCAATCAGTCCGACCAAGCATCCCTCGCGCCGAACATTGTCGTCGCGAGTCAAGTGTATGATTGGACAGTCGCGCTGAAAAGTATGATGGACAAAATCGGCGCAGGCACACGCGGCGGCGAAGTGTACACGATGACGTTTCAAAATAACGGACTCGTGATGCAATACAATTCCGCGTACAGCTTGAATGCCGATGTCAAAGCACTCGCGGATAAGACCATCGCGGGTTTGAAAGATGGAAGTATTCAAACAGGAATCAAATAGTCTGCTGGTCGGATGGTCTGTTGGTCGGATGGTCGAGTGTTGTATTTGACCATCCGACCATCCGACTATCCGACTATCCGACCGAAATGCCAATTCAAACAGTCGAACTTCGGAATATCACCAAACGCTTTCCCGGCGTGTTGGCGAATGACCGCGTGAATCTCGATGTGCGCGCGGGCGAAATTCACGCGCTGCTCGGCGAAAACGGCGCGGGCAAAACGACATTGATGAAAATTTTGTACGGCATGTATCGCGCGAGCGAGGGCGAAATTTTCATCAATGGCACACGCGCGGACTTGCGTTCACCCGCCGATGCGCTCGCGCACGGCATCGGCATGATTCATCAACACTTTCAACTTGTGCCGGGTTTCACCGTCGTTGAAAATGTCGCGCTCGGTTTGAAATCGTCGCGTGGTCCGCTCACTGACCTCGACGTGGTGAGCAAACGAATGCGCGAACTCGCCGCGCAGTACGGCTTGAATGTGGAACCCAACGCGTTGGTGTGGCAGCTCGCGGTGGGGCAGCAGCAGCGCGTCGAAATTATCAAAGCGTTGTATCGTGATGCGTCGCTCTTGATTCTCGACGAACCGACGGCAGTGTTGACGCCGCAAGAGGTCACGGAATTTTTCGACATCTTGCGGCGTTTGCGCGACGCGGGCAACGCGCTCATTTTCATCAGCCACAAATTGTACGAAGTGATGGCAATTAGTGACCGCGTGACGGTTCTGCGCGATGGGCGTGTCGTCGGACGCGTGAATACGAACGAAACAAATCAACAAGAACTCGCGCGCATGATGGTTGGGCGCGATGTGATTACGCATTGGGACAAGCCGCCGACAACACAAGGCGATGTGGTGCTCGACATTCAAAATCTTGGCGTCGCCAATGACAAAGGATTGAACGCGGTAAAAAATTTTTCACTGCAAGTGCGCGCAGGCGAAATTCTCGGCATCGCGGGGGTTTCGGGGAATGGACAGCGCGAACTCGCCGAAGCGATTGCGGGAATGAGGCGCGTTTCATCAGGCACCATTCGCGTGGGCGAAAAAAATGTGACGAATCAATCCCCCGCGCAAATTATTTCGTCAGGCGTTGCGTTCATTCCCGAAGAACGGATGGCGATGGGCGTCGTGCGCGAATTTTCTGTCGCCGAAAATGCGATTTTGGAAACGCACGCGCAGCCGCCGTTAGCACTGCGCGGCGTTTTCAATTTCGCGCAAATCAATTCACATTGCACAAACCTCGTGCGCGAGTACGATGTGAAAACTCCTTCGCTCGATACGCCCGTGAAAAGTTTGTCGGGCGGCAACATTCAAAAATTGATTCTTGCGCGCGAATTGGACCGCGCGCCGCGCTTGCTCCTCGCCGCGCAGCCGACGCGCGGGGTGGACATTGGCGCGACGGAATACATTCACAAAAAATTGCTCGAACAGCGCGCGAACGGCACGGCAATTCTTTTGATTAGCGAAGATTTGGAAGAAGTGCGCGCGTTGTCTGACCGCATCGCCGTCATGTACGAAGGCGAAATCGTCGGCATCGTCCCGTCGGATACATCGGTTGAAAAATTGGGGCTGATGATGGCGGGGGCAGGTAAAAAAGTAGCAGGTAGCACGTAGCAGGGAATCTTTGTTTCCCTGTCGCCGTTTTTCTGTGCTACAATCATTCCACTTCAATCAATGGTCGTTGCGATGTGATACAATTTCGCGCGGCGTTCGGGCATCCCCGCTCGGAAAGTGCCATTGATTTTTTCACCTTTGTTGTTCAGCAATCAATTTTGCTCCAACAACAATTTTTCCACCATGAAAGTTTTTGACAATTATCATTTGCCGACGACGGTGAATGAAGCGCTCGCCTTGTTGGCACAGTACGAGGGACGCGCGCGCATCGTCGCGGGCGGCACCGATTTGTTGGTGGACACGCAAGCGGAATATCACGAAGGGCATCGCCCGCATTTCGACGCGCTGATTGATGTGACGCAAATCGCGGGCGCAAATGAAATCATCGAGCGCGAGGGCTTTATCGAAATCGGCTGCGGTGTCACCCACACGCAAATCGTCAATTCCAAATTGATTCAACAACGCGCAAGCGCACTCTCCGAAGCATCGTTCGTCGTCGGCGGACCGCAAGTGCGAAATGTGGCAACCCTGTGTGGCAATGTCGCGCACGCGCTGCCCGCGGCGGACGGAACAGTGGCGTTGATGGCGTTGGACGCGGAAGTATTAGTCGCCGGGCGCCAGTCGTCAGTCGCCAGTCGCGTCGAATGGAGACCGCTTGGCGCTATTTTCAAAGGACCGGGCAAGAGCGCGGTGGATTCGACGCGCGAAATGATTAGCGCGATTCGTTTTCGTCCGTGCGGCGAATTCGAGGCAAGCGCGTTTGCGCGCGTGATGCGTCCGCAAGGGGTCGCGCTGCCGATTTTGGGAATGGCGGTGAAGCTCCGACGAATGACGAATGACGAACGACGAATAGCGGATGTCGCGATTAGCGCAGGACCTGTTGCGCCGATTCCGTTTCGCGCGAAACGAACGGAAGAATTTTTGCGCGGGAAAATTTTTGACGACGAGATTTTGAAACGAGCCACGCAAATTTTGCTGCAAGAGGCATCGCCGCGCACATCCGCGCATCGCGCGACCAAAGAATATCGCGTGGAATTACTGCCGATGTTGTTGGAGCAAACGCTGCGGAAAGCGGTGGAGCGCGCCAGTTGACTTTTCTCACTTTCAACATTCTTGACGGCGGACGCGGACGCGAAAAGGAATTGTTTGAAATCATTGCCGCGCAGAACGCGGACGTGATTTTGCTACAAGAGGTTGCAGAAAAAGATTTTGTTGTCGAACTCGCCGCGCGTTTGAACGCAAATTATTTTATTGCCGAGAGCAACAGTTGGCGCACAATTGCGCTTTTGTCGCCTTTGCCGATTCGTGACGCGTCGAGCTTTCATCCGCGTATTTTGCGGCATACGTGTTTGCAAGCGACGCTAGAATACGCGCCGCAAAAAACATTTTCGGTTTTTGGAATTCACTTGTGCGCGCCCGCGTATACCATTCTTGTCGAAATGTATCGGTTGCGCGAATTGAACCTGATTTTGAAACGGGTTGCCCAAAGTGGCGCGGAAAAAATTATTGTAGCAGGAGATTGCAACGCGATTGCCCCGGGCGATAGACCGGATTTCAGTCATTTACCGCTTTCACTGCGGCTCTCGATTTTTTTGCACGGCGGCTATATTGCGCGGCAGGCGATTGCAAAAATCCGCGCACATGGCTTGACGGATGTTTTCCGCGCGCTGCATCCCAACGTAAATGGTTACACCTTGCCCGCAACACAACCGAATACACGCCTCGATTATTTTTTTGTGAATGACGCGCTGCGTCAAAATCTGCGCGCGTGTGATGTTGTTGTTTCGCCTTCAAGTGTTCACCGCGCGTCGGACCATTTACCCGTGCGAATGGAGTTGGAATTGGTGTAGGAGGTTTTTATGCCAACCTTAAATTTTGTCGTCAACGGCGTACCCGTTTCGGTCGAGATTGAATCAAATGAATATCTTGCGTATGTTTTGAGATACAAGCTCGGTTTGACGGGAACGAAAATCGGCTGCGATGAAGCCGAGTGCGGCGCGTGCACCGTTATCGTGAATGGGACGTCAGTGGATTCGTGCATTTATCCCGCGTTGAAAGCGCAAGGCGCAGAGGTGTTGACAATTGAAGGGTTGGCGGGAACGTGGGAACGGACGACAGACGACAGACAACAGACAACAGACGGGAACCGTGATACGGCAAACGTCAAACGTGATGAATTGCATCCGCTTCAAGAACAATTTATTCATCAAGGCGCGACGCAGTGCGGCTTTTGCACGCCGGGAATTTTGATGCAGTCGAAAGCGCTGCTCGACCAAAATGCAAATCCGACAGATGACGACATCAAGGTCGCGCTCAAAGATACATTTTGCAGATGCGGTTGCTATGTTTCGATTATGAACGCAATTAAATTCGCGGCCGCCGAAATCCAACATCCAATATCCAACATCCAACATCCAATCCCCAATCTCCCAATCACCAAATCACCTCTTGCTGTGATTGGCAAACCAATGCCGCGTCCCGATGCTGTCGCTAAAGTGACGGGGGCGGCGAAATATACGGACGATTACGTTTTTCCAAACATGCTGCACGGCGCGACGCTGCGCGCGAAATTTCCGCACGCGAATATTTTGAACATTGATACGTCAAAAGCAAAAGCGTTGGATGGAGTCCGCGCGGTGCTGACGCGTCACGATGTTCCCGGTTCCAAACATCACGGTTTGATTTACAACGATTGGCCCGTGTTGTGTTACGACAAGGTGCGGTATCAAGGTGACGCGGTTGCAATCGTCGCAGCAGACACGCGCGAAATCGCACAGCGCGCGTTGGATTTGATTGAGGTTGAATACGAGGAATTGCCCGTCGTTGACAATCCTGTGGACGCGTTGAAACCCGAAACAATTATTGTGAATGATGGCACGGGACACGGCAATTTGCTGAAACACATTCACGTCGAAAAGGGTGATGTAGAGAAAGGTTTCGCCGAAGCCGATGTGATTGTCGAAAACGAATATCATTCGCCGTTTTACGAACAAGCATTTCTCGAACCCGAATGTGCAATTGGGCGCGTGACAGAAGACAACCGAATTGAAGTCATCGTCGGTTCGCAAATTCCGTACGAAGACCGTCGGCAAATTGCGGCGGCGTTGGATATTCCTGAATCATCCGTGCGCGTGCGCGGCGCACTCATCGGCGGCGGGTTTGGCGGCAAAGAAGACATTGCGGCGCAAATTCATGTCGCGTTGTTGGCGAAAGCGACGGGGCGTCCTGTGAAGATGTTGTACTCGCGGCACGAAAGTTTGGTGTTTCATCCGAAACGTCACGCGACAATCATCAAGTTAAAAACGGGCGCGCGCAACGATGGAACGATAGTTGCATCACACGCGACAATTTACGGCGACAGCGGCGCGTATGCTTCGCTCGGCGACAAAGTGATGACCCGTGCGGCAACGCACGCGGCAGGACCGTACAATATCGAAAATGTGAAAATTGATTGTTACGCGATGTACACCAACAATCCACCTGCAGGCGCATTTCGCGGATTTGGCGTCACGCAATCCGCGTTCGCCGTCGAATCGAACATGGACGAACTCGCGCGCAAATTGAACATGGACCCATTCGAGTTGCGAAGAAAAAACGCGTTGACGATTGGCAGCACGACGAGTACGGGGCAAGTGGTGAAAGAGAGTGCGGGACTACTCGAATGTATTCGTCTTGTTGAACAAAACATCAAGGATGAAGGCGGAAGGATGAAGGATGAAATTTCCAAATCCTCAATTCATCCTTCATCCCTCATCCCTCATCCTTCGCGCCTCCGCGCCTGGGGTTTCGCTTGCGCGTACAAGAACACCGGGCTCGGCGGCGGCGCGCCGGACAAGAGCGCGGCAGAAGTCGAAGTGTTTGAAGATGGTACGGCAGAGGTGCGAACGAGCGCGGCAGAAATTGGACAGGGGCTTCCGACAATTCTCGCAATGATTACGGCAGAAGAATTGGGTTTGCCGTACGAACGTGTGCGCGTGTTATTGAGCGATACCGATTTGACGCCCGATGGCGGACCGACCACCGCGTCGCGTCAAACGTTCGTCACGGGAAATGCCGCGCGGTATGCCGCAAAAGGGATGCGCGAAATTTTAGCAGAGACCGCGAGTGAATATCTGGATACGGCGCCCGAACAATTGATTTTCAAAGACGGCTTTGTGAGCCAAAACGGAAACAAATTGCCATTTGCCGAAATCGTGAAACGCGCGCGCGAGGAAAATCGCCCGACGCGTTATTTGCACGAATATCTCGCGCCCGCGACGAAACCACTCGGCGTCGAAGGCGACATGCACTTTGGTTTTTCGTATGCGGCGCAAGCGGCGTTGATTGAACTCGATACGAATACGGGCGAAGTGCATGTTTTGAAAATTGTGACGGCGACGGACATTGGACGCGCGTTGAATCCGCTCGCGCTGCAAGGGCAAGTCGAGGGCGGCATTATGATGTGTCTTGGCAATGCGCTCACCGAAGAATACATTGTCGAACACGGCAAGGTGTGGACAGATTTGCTGGCAAAATATAAAATGCCGAGCATCAAACACACGCCCGAAATTGTTTCGTTCCTCGTCGAGGATGAAATTTCATCAGGACCGTACGGTGCGAAAGGCGTGGGCGAAATTTCTTCGATTCCCACAACGCCCGCGATTACGAACGCGATTTACAACGCGTGCGGCGTGCGTGTGAAACGATTGCCCGTTGACCAAGACGCGTTGTTATTGGCGATGCGCGCGGGGAGAGATATTGTAGTATAGCGCTTCGTGCGCGATTGGAGATTGGAAAGAAGGTACGATATGGCATATCCATTTCCGGGAATGAATCCGTGGTTGGAAAATCCGCTGCTGTGGCATGATGTTCATCAGAGTTTGAGCATCGCTCTACGTGATGATTTGGCGACGCGTCTGCGCCCGCGTTATTTTGTGGGAGTTGAAACGCACACCTACGTTTCAATTCCTGATGAAAAGAGGAAAACGCGTTACCCGGATGTGACCATTATTGATCGCGGTGGTGCGCCCGTTAGAACCTCTGCTGCAATTGCACCCGCACCTTTTACAGAAGTTGTGTTGCGCGACGACCCACTGATTGAAAACTATTTGGTGGTGCGGCTTGTGCCGGCTGGTGAAATCGTTACGGTGATTGAAATTTTATCGCATGCAAATAAACAGCCCGGGCGTGACCGCGAAACTTATATTCAGAAACGCGAAGAACTTTTGGAGACCGAAGTGAATTTGGTAGAAATAGATTTACTGCGCGCACATCCACCAATGCCCTACGCGAATGAAATTGATTCCGCGTATTGCATCTTGGTACGCCATCGTTCGCGTTTGAATCACGCGCGCATTTATCCATTCGGCGTACAGCAAGCCAGTCCGATTTTTCCTCTGCCGCTTTTGCCTGATGACCAAGAACCGCTTGTGGACTTGAACGAATTGCTTGCAGGGGTGTACGAACGCGCGGGTTATGATTTAATCCTCAATTATGCCGAGCCGCCTGTGCCGCCGTTGAACGAAGCGGACGCGGCGTGGGCGAATGAACTTTTGAAAAAGGTGAACACGTAAAAACACATGCTTGATTTTTCCCCTATCCACAATGGACAACTCACGACAAAACAATTGGTGGAACGCGAAAATGTTTCGCCTTATGATTTACCAAAACTGACGAATGAAATGATTGATGCGATGCTCGCGTTGATTGCAAGTTGTGAGGACGCGGATGTAACTCTTGTGCCGCGCGACCCTCAAGCGCATGATACGTACGCAGAAAATCCCGACGAAGTAGCTTTGGCGTGGACGCTCGGACACGTCATTGTTCATACGACGGCATCTGCTGAAGAATCCGCGTTCTTTGCCGCCGAACTTGCGCGCGGCGTGAAATGGCGCGGGGGACGCTCGCGGTACGAGATTCCTTGGCAGCATGTGACGACGATTCAACAATGCCGCAAACGTTTGGAAGAATCGCGCCGAATGCGTTTGGCATCGCTCGAGATGTGGACCCAACCACCGCATTTGGAAAATACGTACGAACCGCGCGCAGGGCTGATGCACAATTGTATTTCGCGTTTCGTCGCGGGACTGGTGCATGACGATTCGCATTTAAAGCAAATTGAAAATATAGCCGCGCAAGCGCGCGCCGCGCGCCAAGCAGTGCCTGCCTGAATGAAATAGTTCTTGCTTCCGAACCATGTTCACGCTACGTTGGCAACGCGCGTTGGAGTTTTTGGTACTGTGCGTTCTCGTGCTTGTGGTCTTGCTCCCCGCGAGTCCACTTGTCCAAAAATTGCCGTCGTGGGATTCGGGCGTTTTTTTATACACGGGTTGGCGCATCACCGAAGGCGCGTTGCCGTACCGCGATGTGTGGGACCACAAGCCGCCGTTGATTTTTGTGATTAACGCGTTGGGATTGCTTTTGAGCGGCGGTTCGCGGTGGGGCGTGTGGGCGCTTGAAGTTGTTTCGTTGACGTTCGCGAGTTGGATTGGGTTTCATGTTGTGCAACGCGCGTTTGGCGCACTCGTCGCGTGGTACGCCATTGTGGCGTTCATTGTCAATGCGTTTTTGGCAATGGACGGCGGCAACTATACAACCGAATACGCGCTGCCCTTGCAATTCGCAATGTTGTGGTTGATTGCCGCTGCGCCGCGCGAAATGTTTTCGGCGCGGCGCGCGTTTGTTTTGGGAATTCTGAGTGCGCTGCTTTTTTGGTTGAAACAAAATGACATTGGAATTCCCGTTGCGCTCGGTTTGTTTTTGCTGCTCCAACTCATTTTCTTGACTGAAAAACGACAGGTCATTCAAGCCATTGGCGCGATGCTCGTTGGCATACTCGGACTGTCGGCAATTGTGATTTTGCCGTTCGCATTGCAAAACGCGTTGGCTGAATTTTGGGATGCCGCGTTCGCGTTCAATTTTGTGTATATTGATGAAACATGGTTGGACCGTTTTCTCTCGCTGCGTTTTGCGGCGTTCGCTTTGCCTGCCTTGGGCTTGGTTTTGTTGGCGATGATGGGATGGTTGACAGGCGCTTTGCTGTTTGCGTCTAGTGGACGGGAACGCAGTTCACGCTTTGTAGTTTGGCAGGAAAAAATTGCTTTGCTGCGCGGGACGAATGTATCTCCACATCGCGACGCGTTCACCACCGCGCAAGTTTCACGATTGTTGGTATTCGCTTTGCTCGCGCTGCCGTTGGAATTGATGTTTGTTTCCATTTCAGACAACGGATTCGACCATTATTTTTTGGCGCTGCTTCCGACATTTTCAATTCTGGCAGGGTTCTTTTTCAATCTCATCCTGCTCGGCTTGGAACGCGTTCAAATCACAACATCGGCGCGCGTCGTGTTTGTGTTTGGTTTTATTCTCATCGCGACGATGTTTGCCGCCGAAAATATCCAATCTATCTATCAACGTCTGCGGGGACGCGAACATGAGGTCATCATCCAATACATTCGCGAAAACACGAACCCCAACGAGACACTTTACATTTGGGGTGGCGAATCGCGAATCAATTTTGAAACGCGGCGACGCGCGCCCACGCGATTTTTGTATGTGAGTCCATTGGTGCGAAGAAATTATGCCAACACACACCACGTTGACGAATTTTTGGATACGCTCTTGCGTCAGCCGCCGCGTTTGTTGATTGACATTCCTTCGACGAGTCGTCCGTTTTTTGAATTTCCTGTGCAATCGGCAAGCACACGCGGCAAGGTAAAAGAATTTTTGGCGCTGTACGAAAAACGCGCAATGGTTGATAGTTGGACAATCTATGCATTGCGCGCGCAATAAAATTCAACGTGAGGAATAATAAAATGATGAATGTGGCGATACAAACGATTTTGGAATTTGGCGTGTCGGACCACGCGATTGATTCGGAAAAAATTCCGTGGATTCCGCAAGCGGAGCGCGTTTGGTTCAAACCGCTGCGTTTTGATTTATCGAGCGGACGCTGGATAAACTTATTAAAAGTGTCGGGCGGCGGTGTTGTAAGTCGGCATCGTCACAGCGGCGGACAAGTGCTGGGATTTTGTTTGCAAGGCGGTTGGCATTATGCCGAACGCGAATGGGTTGCGCGTCCCGGCACATTGATTTATGAACCGCCCGGCGACATTCACACGCTCGTCGTGGATGACCCCGAAGGCATGACGACGTTGTTTGTATTGGAAGGCGTCGTGCAGTATTTGAATGACGACGACACAATAAAATATCAAGATGATATTTTTTCCAAGATGGAACGCTATTACACATATTGTCGCGAAAATAATGTCGAGCCGATGGAGTTGAGGTTTTGAAACTAAAAAGCATGTGAGGTACTTATGCGAGGAAAGAAAGCAAAACTATCACAGGCCGCAAAATTATGGTCGAGCTACGTGAGTGCGCGCCGAGCATTGATCGAAAATCGGATAGCGCGGTCATTTAAATCTGCGGAATCCGAACTAGCTGAATGGCTCGTTGCCACATTACTGGACGGTCAACTTGTAGATAACCGCGTGAATCCTTTCTATGATGTTGTCGCTGGTAAAAAGAAAATTCAAGTCAAAAGCCATGCCAAGAGTCCGACGAACCGAGCGGGCTACTTTATTGATGCAAAAAAAGATCGCCTGAATAATCCGAAAACGGGTGCGACACATTATGCTTTTGTATTTTTCGATAATATGTACCCGTCAGAAATTTTTGTGGTGCCGGAATCATTCGTTCGGAGATTTCACAAGAACGAACTCAAACGCAATGATTTTCTAGACAAGTATCGGTTTCAAACAGACCTACAAATGTTTCATGAATAGAGTTACATGGAGTATGGATGAGTCAATCACTCGCGTTGGACTATGTAGGGTTAAGGAAAACCCAAGAGCTAAACGAACTCAAAACCTTCCTCTCCCTCCCCACCATCTCCACCCTCTCCGAACATCGCGCCGACGTACAGCGCGGCGCGGAATGGGTGGCGGATAATTTGCGCGCGATGGGGATGGAGCATATCGCCATCATGCCGACAGGTGAGGGCAAAGGGCAACCACTGGTGTACGCCGATTGGCTGCACGCGGGCGACGCGCCGACCATTTTGGTGTATGGACATTTCGACGTGCAGCCCGTTGACCCGTTGAATGAATGGCGGACGCCGCCGTTTGAGCCGACAATTATTGACGAGACGATTTATGCGCGCGGCGCGTCGGACATGAAAGCGCAAACGCTCGCGGTGATGAAAGCGTTGGAAGCGTTATTGAAAACAAATTCGCTGCGCGTGAATGTCAAAGTGATTGTCGAAGGCGAAGAAGAAGTGGGTTCGCCAAACTTTGCGTGGTTCTTGCGCGAGCATAAAGAATTGCTGAAATGCGACGTCGCGCTGAATTGCGATTCACAAATGGCGTCCAAGGATTTGCCGAGCATCGTGTATGGCTTGCGCGGCTTGTGCTATTTTGAAATTTGGATTCACGGTCCCGCGCAAGATTTACATTCGGGCTTGTTCGGCGGTTCGATTCACAATCCCGCGCAAGTGTTGTGCGATTTGATTTCGGGCATGCATGACGCGGACGGACGCGTGACGCTGCCGAATTTTTATGACGACGTACGCGCATTGTCCGACGACGAACGCGCGGAGCTCGCGCGTTTTCCTGTCACGAATGAATCATGGGCGAACGCGGCGGGCGTGAGCGAATTGTGGGGCGAGAAAAATTTTTCGGTGGTGGAACGCACGGGCGCGCGTCCAACGTTAGAAGTGAATGGTTTGTACGCGGGCTTTATCGGTGAAGGTTCCAAAACCGTACTGCCCGCGAAAGCGATGGCAAAAATTTCGACGCGGCTCGTGCCGAATCAACGCCCCGAAAAAATTAGAGGGCAACTCGAAGCCTATCTGCGCGCACACGCGCCGAATACGGTGACGTGGGAAATAAAACAACTCGCGTCGGGCGAACCCGTGCTGCTCAATCGCGATTCGCGTTTTGTGCGCGCCGCGAGCGAGGCGCTGCAAGAAACATTCGGTGTCGCGCCCGTTTTCCAGTTGCTTGGATGGAGCGTCCCTATCACCAACTCGCTGAATGATGAATTGGGTGTGGATGTGGTGGTGATGGGTTTTGGTCTTGCGGATGACGGCACGCACGGACCGAACGAACATTTTTATCTGCCGAATTTTTATCGCGGCATCGAGAGTTATATTCGATTTTTTGAAGGAGTGAGCAAGTAGCAAGTAGCAGGTAGCAGGGAACAACTTCCGTGCTACCTGCTACATAATACCTGATACCTATGCCGACCTTTGACCACTATTACAAATACGACGAACTCACGCGGATTCTCAATGGATTCGCAACGGAATATCCAAACCTTGCGCGCATCGAAAGCATCGGCAAAAGTTACGAAGGGCGCGATGTGTGGGTGTTGACGCTGACCAATACCGCGACGGGTTCGGACAAAGAGAAACCCGCGTTTTGGGTGGACGGCAACATTCACGCGTCCGAAGTGTCGCCCGCGTCCGCGTGCATTTATTTCATCAACTTTTTGTTGACGAACTATGGCAAGGATGCCGATGTGACGCGCGCATTGGACACGCGCGCGTTTTACATTTGCCCGCGCGTAAATCCTGACGGCGCAGAACTCGCGCTCGCGGACAATCCAAAAATTATTCGTTCGTCCACGCGCCCATATCCGTATGATGAAGAGCCGATAGATGGTCTCACGTATCAAGACATTGATGGCGATGGGCGCGCGCTTTCGATGCGAATTGTTGACCCCAATGGTCCGTGGAAATTGCATCCCGAAGAACCGCGCTTGATGATACAGCGCGAACCGACGGAAACGGGCGGCACGTACTATCGCATCCTTCCTGAAGGTCCATTGAAAAATTTTGATGGCGTGACGATTACCGTGCCGCGCGACAAAGAAGGACTCGACCTCAACCGCAATTTTCCAATGGGGTGGAGACAAGAGGGCGAACAGCCAGGCGCGGGTCCATTTCCGACGAGCGAACCCGAAGTGCGCAATCTCGTTTCGTTTATCGCCGCGCATCCGAATATCACAGGCGGCGTCGCGTTTCATACCTTTAGCGGCGTGCTGCTGCGTCCGTACGATGACCGTTCCGATGACGAGATGCCCGCCGAAGATTTATGGACGTTCAAGAAAATTGGAGAAAAGGGAACGCAGCTTTCGGGATATCCAAACATTTCGGTGTTTCACGAATTTAAATATCACCCCAAGCAAGTGATTACGGGTTCGTTCGACACGTGGATGTACGAACACATGGGGGTCTATGCGTGGACGGTGGAAATTTGGAGTCCGCAAATGCGCGCGGGCATCGAGAAATACAAATACATTGATTGGTACCGCGAACATCCCGTCGAGGACGATTTGAAATTGTTGAAATGGAATGACGAAAAACTCGGCGGCAAGGGGTACGTAAATTGGTACAAATTCAATCATCCGCAATTGGGCGAGGTGGAACTCGGCGGCTGGGACAACGCGTACTGTTGGCGTAATCCGCCGCCCGAACAATTGGAAAGCGAACTCGCGCTGTTTCCAAAATGGCTGCTGTGGCACGCGCTCATTTCGCCGCAATTGGAATTGCACGACGCGAGCGTGAAAATTTTGGGAGACGACGCATCAGCACGCACCCGCGAATCGAGTGGCACAATGCGTGCTGATGCGTCGCAGGAAATTTATCGCGTGCGCGTCGTCGCGCAAAACGCGGGTTGGCTGCCAACCTACATTACGAAAAAAGCGTTGGAGAAAAAAGCGGTGCGCGGTGTGATTGTGGAATTGGAATTGCCCGAAGGTGCGACGCTCGAAACGGGCAAAGTCCGCGAGGACATTGGACAACTCGAAGGACGCGCATACAAAGGTCCTGCCGTGAGCGTCTGGGATGAAGACCCGACGCAAGACCGCGCAAAATGCGAATGGACGATTCACGCGCCAAAGGGCGGTGTATTGAAAATTGTTGCGAGACACGAACGCGCGGGCGTCGTGAAAAAGGAAATCGCTCTGTGAAAAATTTTGATGGTTACTTGGTAACCATCAAAATTTTTCACGTTCAAACTCTTGGACCTCAACAACACCGAACTCGAACCCACTCCCGTTCTCGGCGAATTTGATGTGGTGCGCGCGGCGGAACCAACAAGCCCGCCGCAAGAGACACAAAAAAATTTACCACCGCTCTGGCGCAATCGCGATTACATGCTGTTGTGGTCGGGGCAGGTGGTTTCTGTTATTGGCACCGGCGCGACGCAAATTGTTTATCCGCTGTTGATTCTCGCGTTAACCAATTCGCCGCAAGCGGCAGGCTTCGCCGCCGCGCTCGGTTCGATTCCGTACATTCTGTTCAGTTTGCCTGCGGGTGCGCTGGTGGACAGATGGGACCGCAAACGCGTAATGATTTATTGTGACATCGGACGCGCGGCGGTGTTGGCGACGATTCCGATTGCATTGTATTTCAACGCGCTGACGATTTGGCAAATTTACATCGCCGCGCTGTTGGAAGGTTCATTGTTTGTTTTTTTCAACATCGCCGAAGTTGCCGCGTTGTCGCGTGTGGTCGAAAAACAACAATTGCCGCAAGCCGTCGCACAGAACGATGTCGCGTTTTCAATTGCAAACATTGTTGCGCCGTCGCTCGGTGCCGCGATGTTTCAACTCGGCAGGGCATTTCCGTTTTTGTTTGACACGGTATCGTATCTTGCGTCCGTCGTCTCACTGCTGTTCATCCGCAAAGAATTTCAGACGGAGCGCTTGATTCGCGGAGCGAATCCCAAAACAGAAGCGCATATCGTTCAAGAAATTCGCGAAGGCATGAGTTGGCTGTGGCATCAACACTTGATTCGCTACATGGCGTTGCTCACGGGCGCGCTGAATTTTGTGAATGTGCCAGTCACACTCATCATCATTGTTCTCGCGAAAAATTCGGGCGCAACGGAAGCAGAAATCGGCTTGATTTTTTCCTTGAGCGCGGTGGGCGCAATCATCGGTTCGATTATCGGCGGACAGATTCAGAAAAAATTTCGTTTTGGGCAAGTGATTATTACAACAGTGTGGATTACCGCGCTGTTGTTTCCGCTGCTCGCATTCGCCCCGCATTTTTACATTCTCGGTCTCATCATGGGCTTGTCATGGATGACGGGACCCATTTACAACGTGGTGCAATTCAGTTATCGCGTCGCGCTCATTCCCGATGCACTGCAAGGACGCGTGAACAGCGTATTTCGTTTGCTCGCGTTCGGCTTTCAACCTGCAGGCGCAGCCATCGCGGGCATTTTGATTGAACGCTTTGATGTGTACGTCGCTATCGCGTTTTTTACCGTCTGGTATTTCGCGTGGGCAATTGCAACGATGCTGAATCGAAATGTGCGCGGGGCAAGGCAGATAGGGCAGACCACATAATTTTTAACGATTTTCCAACATACCATCGCCTCTCTCATCACGTAGATTCGTTATACAAAAATTCGACGGACGATGGAACATGAATCAACAACTGTATCAACTCGACACAAAAACCGTTCTTTTACAATTGAATAGTGACGCGCAAACGGGTTTATCGGAACAAGAAGCCGAAAAACGTTTGGTGCAATACGGACCGAACGCCACGCAAGAAACGGGTGCGCGGCATCCCGTGCTGATGTTTCTCGAACAATTCAAAGCGACGATGGTGCTCATTCTCATCGGCGCGGCGGTGGTTGCGGGACTGCTCGGTTCGGTCAAAGATACGATTGCGATTGGCGTCATCGTCATTTTGTTCGCCATTGTTGGTTTCGTGCAGGAATATCGCGCAGAGCAGGCGATTGCGGCATTGAAAAAACTCGCGGTGCCGTTGGTGCGCGCGTTGCGCGGCGGACACGTGCGCGAAATGTCTTCGCCGCAGTTGGTGCCGGGCGATGTGATTTTGCTCGAAACGGGGAATTTGATTCCTGCCGACGCGCGTGTGATTGAAAGCGTGAATCTGCGCGTGCAAGAAGCCGCGCTGACAGGCGAAAGCGAACCGATTGAAAAAACGGCGAGCGCGCTGACGACGCCCGACCTCGCGCTCGGTGACAGACGCAACATGCTTTACATGGGAACGGTTGTCACGTACGGACGCGGCAAAGCGATTGTGACAAACACGGGAATGAACACCGAACTCGGCAAAATCGCAAAACTGATTTCCGATGTGCGCGGCGAACAAACGCCGTTGCAAAAGAAACTCGACCAACTAGGACGCATGTTGGCAGTTGTCGGTCTCGTCGTTGCGGCGTTGATTGTTGCACTCGGACTCTTGCGCGGGGATTCATTGACGCATCTGTTATTGACGGCGGTGAGTGTAGCGGTTGCGGTAGTCCCTGAAGGTTTGCCTGCTGTCGTCACAATTACACTCGCGCTCGGCGCGCAGCGCATGTTGAAACGTCAAGCATTGATTCGTAAATTGCCTGCGGTTGAAACACTCGGTTCGGTCACGGTGATTTGTTCGGACAAAACGGGAACGCTCACCGAAAATCGAATGACAGTAATTGCGCTCGATGTTGCGGGACACCGCGTCGAACTCGACCAAGAGTTGGTACGAAATGCGCCATCGCTTGTTTCGTACACTCAATCGGTTTCGGCGGATGAAGGCATTCAGCAAGGACAAGCGTTGACGTTGCTCCTTGCGGGCGGCGCGTTGTGCAATGATGCAGCGTTGACCACCGAAAACGCGGAATCGAAAACATTTCGCGCGTTGGGCGACCCGACGGAAGGCGCACTAGTAATTGCCGCTGCGCAGTTCGGTTTGTGGAAACCTGATTTGGATGTTGTGCTGCCGCGTGTTGCCGAGTTGCCATTCGATTCCGAACGCAAACGCATGACGACGGTTCACGCGACAACCGAGTACGCAAAACAAGCGTCTGAAATTGTCGCGCATGTTTTTGAAAATAAACCGTTCGTGCAATTTACCAAAGGTAGTGTGGATGGTTTAATCGCGTTGTCGAATCGTTACTGGATGAATGGGCGCTTGAATACACTGGACGACGCAACGCGCGCGAAAATTTTGAATGCGAATCAAGAATTGGCAATGCGCGGCATTCGCGTTCTCGGTGCAGCGTTTCGTCCAAGCGAGACGATGGAGGCGAACGAAAACGATTTGATTTTCGTCGGACTGTTCGGAATGATTGACCCGCCGCGTTTAGAAGTGCGCGACGCGGTGACGACATGCAAAACGGCAGGCATTCGTCCCGTAATGATTACAGGTGACCATCCTCTCACCGCGCTTCAAATTGCCAAGCAACTCGGAATCGCGCAAGAAAATTCGCGCGCGCTGACGGGACAAGAATTGGAAAAAATGTCCGTCGCGGAATTGGAGAATATCGTGGATTCCGTTTCCGTATATGCGCGCGTTTCACCCGAACACAAATTGAAAATTGTGCAGGCGTTACAAAATCGCGGCAACATTGTTTCGATGACGGGCGACGGCGTGAATGATGCGCCCGCGTTGCGCCGCGCGGATGTCGGTGTTGCAATGGGCATCACGGGAACCGATGTCGCAAAAGAAGCGTCCGACATTGTTTTGCTCAACGACAATTTCGCGACGATTGTGGCGGCGGTGGAAGAAGGACGCGTCATTTTTGATAACCTTCGCAAGTTCATCAAATTCAGCATCGCGGGCAACATTGGTAAAGTGGGAGTGATGTTACTCGCCCCGTTCATCGGCACAGCCGTTCCGCTACTGCCGCTGCAATTGTTGTGGCTCAATGTATTGACCGATGGTTTGCTCGGTTTGGGTCTCGGCGTCGAACAAGCGGAACGCGGCATTATGACGCGTGCACCGTATTCGCCCAAAGCGCCGGTCTTGAGTCGTCGGACGGTTGTGCATATTACTTGGGTTGGTTTGCTCATTGCCGCGCTCTCGTTAGGGGTGGGATACTATTACGATATTTTCACCAATGTCCCGCAGTGGCAGACGATGATTTTTACCACGCTCGCGTTCGCACAAATTTTTCAAGCGCTCGCGGTCCGTTCCACTGATACATCCGTTTTTCGCATGAATTTATTTTCGAATCCATTGATGCTGCTCATGGTGAGCATCGTGTTCGTTTCGCAAATGTTGGTGTTGTACGTTCCGTTCTTGCAAGCGTTCTTTAACACCACACCATTGTCACTGCTCGATTTGGCAATTTGTCTCGCGCTTGGTTCGCTCGTTCTCGTTGCCATCGAATTGGAAAAGTGGTGGAGCCAACGCAGTGTTACGCCCGCGCCGCGCCTTGCCCAAGAACAGGGGTAGTGTTTTTCGTTGCACACAATTCAATAAAATCCTGTACAATGTGGGATGTGCGCGGGCGCGCCATCCCACAACTTTTTTTCGCAATGCTTACGCAAACCCTTGTGCCCCGTTTTGCGGACCAAACCAAAGTAGAGAACACGCTCATTCCCAAAACAGTGTTTTTGGAAATGTTGCGTAAGGCGTTGGCAGAGCGGCGCGGTTTCGCCGGCGGAAAAATCGGCGTAACGGAACAGCAGCTGCTGGTCTGGCTCATGCTGCAACAGCAGAATGCGCCGTCGGCGAAAAAAAACTTGCTTGCGATGTTCTTGAAAAATCAAGTGCGGTCACATTCCGGAATTTTTCCCGCCGAGAATGATTTTTATTTGCGTTTCGGTCAGGTATATGTGGAGGCGCTGCATCAATTGGATGTCATTGGCTTGTTTCGTGCGAAACAAGCCGCTTCCGAGTTGATGCTCCTTAATCATTTTCAATTCGACACTCCGCTCACACGCTTTCAGAATTTGCATCCCGACCGTTCGATTCCCGATGACCCATCAAATTGTTATTTGCCGTTGCTGCGCGATAAAAAAATTTTGATTGTGACCCCGTTCGGCAATTTGTTGGCGTCGCGTGCGACGCGCGAGATTTTTGAGGGCGTGTGGCGTGCTAGCGGCAAAAAATTTTTTGAACCCGCGCACGTCGAGGGTTTGGAATTTCCATACGGCTTTGCGCGCGAAACGTGGGCGCGCTATGCGACGTGTTTGGATTTAGTGGATGAGATTCAAAACGAATTGGCGCGGCGAGACTTCGATGTCGCGCTGATTGGCGCGGGCGGCATCAGCATTCCTCTGGCTGCGTTTGTAAAACGTTTGGGCAAAATTGGCATTGTGCTCGGCGGACATTTGCAATTGATTTTTGGGGTCAAAGGCGCGCGCTGGAAAAATGACCGAACGTGGCGCGACACTTTTTTTAACGAGTGGTGGATTGAGATGCCCGCACATTATCACCCCCAACCGGGCGATGACGCGGGCGAATATGCGTATTGGTAAAAAATCACACGAGGAGTCACAATGGACAACGTTGTTCCCGAAATTCAAAAACGCGTCGTGGACAAACGCGATTGGATCATTGAATTCATGCGCGACATTTGCGCGATTCCTTCGATGGAATCACAAATCGGCGAAGTCGGCGCGCGCATCGGCGATGAAATGAAAAAACTAAAATTCGACGAGGTGCGCTTTGACAAGATGGGCAACATCTTGGGCAGAATTGGCAACGGGGCGCGCACAATTTTGTACGATTCACACATTGACACTGTCGGCATCGGCGAGCGCAGTACGTGGGAATGGGACCCGTTCGTCGGCAAAGTGGAAAATGATATTTTGTACGCGCGCGGCGCGTGCGACGAAAAAGGTTCGACGCCCGGCATGGTGTACGGTTTGGCAATGGCGCGCGATTTGGGATTGCTCGACGGTTTCACCGCGTACTATTTTGGCAACATGGAAGAATGGTGCGACGGCATCGCGCCCAATTCGTTCGTCGTCACCGACCCGCAGGTGCGTCCCGATTTTGTGGTAATCGGTGAGCCGACCAAGCTGCAAATTTATCGCGGGCACAAAGGACGCCTCGAATTGAAAATAGTTGCGGACGGACGTTCCGCGCACGCGGCGCATCATTATCTCGGCGACAACGCGGTGTACAAGATGGCAAACATTATTACGGCTGTCCGCGAATTGGACCGTCGTTTGCCTACCGACCCGTTCTTGGGCAAAGCCACCGTCGCTGTCACCGATGCGCACACGCGCACCGCGTCATTGAATGCTGTCCCCGACCAATTCACCATTTTCCTCGACCGCCGTTTGATTTTGGGCGAGACAAAGGAAAAAACGCTCGCGCAAATTCGCGGACTGATTCCCGATTATTTGCAGGATGAAATTCGCGTCGAAGATTTGTTTTACGATACGCCGAGTTATACGGGCTTTGTGTTTCCTGTTGACAAATACTTTCCGCCCTGGGTGTTGGAAGAAGAGCATCCGCTCGTGCAAGCAGGACAAGAAACAATTCACGCGTTATGGAATGAAACGCGACCAACGGGCAAGTGGGGTTTTTCGACGAACGGAACATATTGGGCAGGCAAAGCGGGAATTCCTTCCGTTGGTTTTGGACCTGGTGACGAAATCTATGCGCATCGTCACGATGAACATGTGAGTTTGAACGAGGTCGTGCAAGCGACGGAATGGTACGCGCTGTTTCCGCGATTGCTCAAGCAACACACGAGCCCAAACAAATAAATCACGCGTGGGGAGAATGTAGTAAAGAATTCATTCGTTCCACGCGACATTTCGCGACTAGAACGATTCAGGCGATGGAATACATCGCACGTAACTACGCGCGACCTGTCATTCACCAAATTGTCACTCTATTTTGACTGCGCGCCGTTAAGGTTTGTCTGACGCGGCAAAATTTTTTTGCCACGACGAACTATTACGGAGGCAACACAATGCGTAGTTTCATGGGACGCGACATTTTGTCGCTGAAAGAGTTTGAACGCGAAGAATTTTTTCGCGTGTTTGAAACGGGCAAGACATTAGAGCCGTTCGCGCGCAATCGGCGCAATGGTGACATGCTGAAAGAGAAAACGCTCGTCACCGCGTTTTATCAACCGAGCACGCGCACACGCCTCGCGCACGAAGCGGCAATGCATCGGCTCGGCGGACACGTCACGGGATTTTCCGATGCCAAGATGACGCGCGCGGGCGATTTTTATCAAGAGTCCATCAAAGACACGGTAAAGATGCTCGAGTATTATGGCGACGTGATTGTGATGCGGCATTTTCAGCAAGGCGCGCCGCACGAAGCTGCGAAATGGGCGAGCATTCCCATCATTAACGGCGGCGACGGTTGGGGCGAACATCCGACGCAGATTCTCACCGATTTGTACACGGTGCTGCAAGAAAAAGGACGCATTGATGGATTGAAATGGCTCGCAGTCGGCGATATGCGAATGAGGACAATGCATTCGCTCGGCTACGCGCTCACGCAATTCGATTGTCCGATTACTTTTGTTTCGCCGCCCGATATGGCGCTCACGCAAGAATTCAAAAACGAATTGAATCAGTACAGTTTGAATTTCCGCGAAGTCGAACATGTCGAACAAGCCATCGCGGACGCGGATGTGATTTTGGTAGAACCTGTCGTACAGCCCGACTATACAAAATCGCGCGACGAACGCGCGGGCAAAGACGTTGGCATGACGCCCGCGAATTACAAAATCACGCGCGAACTTTTGATGACCAAAGCAAAATCGGACGCGATTCTTTTGCACTCGCTCCCGCGCATGGACGAAATTCCAACTGATGTTGACATCACGCGCTGGTCACGCTATTGGCAAGAAGCGTTCAGCGGCGTCGTGATACGGATGGCATTGTTGGCGTTGGTTTTGGGAGCGATGGAATAACGAGTATCAAGTAGTAGGTATCAAGTAGCAGGGTGATGCCGTGCTACCTACTACCTAATACCTGCTACCTGTTGCATGATTACACAAACCGACATAAACGACGCCCGCACCATCATCGCGGGGAAACTCCACCGCACTCCCACCATCTCCGCCTCCGCGCTCGGCGAAATCGCTCGCGTGAATCTGTTTTTGAAATGCGAGATGTTTCAAAAAACGGGTTCGTTCAAACCGCGCGGCGCGTTAAACAAACTCGCGCATCTTTCGGAACAAGAACGCGCGCGCGGACTGGTGAGCGCGAGCGCGGGGAATCACGCGCAAGGGCTGTCCTACGCGGCGCGCGCATTTGGCGCACACGCGACGATTGTGATGCCGCAAGACGCGCCGCAAGCAAAAATTGACGCGGTGCGCGGCTATGGCGGCGAAATTGTTTTCGCGGAATCGGTCAACACCATGTTCGACAAAATGCTCGAACTGCAACGCGAACACAATTACACCCTCGCGCATCCGTTCGATGACCCGTACGTGATTGCGGGACAGGGAACGATGGGTTTGGAAATTTTTGAAGATGTTCCCGACGCGGAATATGTTTTCGTGCCGATTGGCGGTGGTGGCTTGATTAGCGGAATTGCTGCCGCGTTGAAATGGAACAATCCGAAAGTAAAAATCATCGGCGTCGAATCGAACGCGGGCGGCGCGTATTTCGCCAGCGTGCGCGCGGGGAGAAATACGCGCGTGGTGTGTACACCAACGATTGCGGGCGGCATTGTGTGTCCGATGATTGGCGAAAACAATTATCCGATGATGCAGGAATTTGTTGACGATGTGGTGCTGGTGAACGACGATGAAATCAAAATTGCAATTCGTTTGTTGTTGGAGCGCTGCAAAGTGATGGTGGAAGGCGCGGGCGCGGCAGCAACGGCAGCAATCATTACGAAAAAAATTCCGTTACCCCAAAACGCGCGCGTGGTCTCGGTGTTGAGTGGTGGGAATGTGGATTTGGCGCGGTTGAAGGAGTGGTTGTAGTTAGAAGTAACGAGTAGCAGGTAGCAAGTAGTAGGGGAAACCCTTGCTACCTGCTACCTACTACCTGATACCTGATACCCAAATCAAGGAGCAAACAATGCAAACCAACTTTCGCGGTCGCGATTTTATTAGTGACCTAGATTTTTCCAAAGAAGAAGTAGAAACGGTAATGGACGTGGCGTTCGATTTGAAACGCAAACGCGCGTTATTTGAACCACACGCGTATTTGCGCGACAAAGTACTCGCCATGCTTTTCTTTTTCACGTCCACGCGCACGCGCGGTTCATTCGAAGCGGGCATGGCGCAGTTGGGCGGACACGCCGCGTTCATTGATTCCGAGACGACGCAAATTTCGCACGGCGATACCGCCAAAGAAATCGGCGAAATTTTTGGGCGCTATTTCGACGGCATCGCGATTCGCCAATGCGATTGGCAATTCGGCAACCAGTACGAGAACGAAGTTGCCGCCGCGTCGCGTGTCCCGATTCTCAATATGCAGTGCGACATTTATCATCCGTTCCAATGTCTCGCGGACTTGATGACCATTTTTGAAAAGAAGGGACGCGACTTGCGCCGCAAGAAAATGGTGGTGAGTTGGGCATACGCCGCGTCGTACTCGAAGCCGATTTCCGTACCGCAATCATTGATTTTGCAAATGACGCGCTTTGGGTTGGACGTTGTCCTCGCGCATCCGCCCGAATTCAAACTCATGCCCGACATTGTGCAGCAAGCGCAAGACAATGCGAAAAAGTACGGCACGGGTTTTGAAATTGTTCATGATATGGACGAGGCGTTCAAGGACGCGGACATTGTGTATCCCAAATCGTGGGGTCCGCTCGTGACGACGACGGACAAGAACGAAGGCAAGGCGCTGACGGAAAAATACAAATCGTGGATTACCGATGGGCGTCGCATGAAACTCGCGAAAGAAGATGCGATTTATATGCACTGTCTGCCCGCCGATAGAAATTTGGAAGTGACCGACGAAGTGATTGATGGTCCACATTCCGTCGTGTACGACGAAGCCGAAAATCGCCTTCACGCGCAAAAAGCGGTGATGGCGTTAACGATGTCGTAGGTAGCAGGTAGCAAGTAGTAAGTAGCGGGTAGCAAGTAGTAGGTAGCAAGGAGTGTCATGGCAATTCGCAAGGCGGAATATTCAGTTGGCAGTGCGATGCAAAAAGGTGGGTTTGAAGACCTTGACTGCTACAAGTTGAGTTTGCAGCTCATGGTGAATGTGCATGACGTTGCAAACAAATTACCGCCTCACGAAAAGTTTGACCTTGCGGACCAAATGCGTCGCGCATCGAAAAGTACTCCCGCGAACATCGCGGAAGGATATGGACGACATCATTGGCTCGATGCACTGCGCTTTTACTATATCGCGCGGGGTTCGCTCAATGAAACAATCAATCATTTCATTACCGCGCGCACGCTCGAATATGTTGAGCAAAGATTGTTTGAGGAATTGTATCAACTCGCGCGTCAGTGCGAACGCGCGCTGAACGGTTATATTGCGTATGTGAACAAGCGCAAAGATGGACAAGAAATCTTTGGCAATCGCACATTACGCGAGAATGAAGAAAACTATCAAGTAGAATCAGAAAGGCAAGCGTAGCGATTGCACCTAATACGTGCTACCTGCTACCTACTACCACTTCATGTCAAACGTCGCCGTCATCGCCGTCGGTGGCAATTCGCTTATCCTCGACGAAAAGCACAAAACGATTCCTGACCAATATGCCGCAACGGTGGAAACATCCAAACATGTTGCGGGCATGATTGAAAAAGGTTGGGATGTTGTCCTCACGCATGGCAACGGACCGCAAGTTGGATTTATTCTGCGGCGCTCTGAATTATCCGTCCACGAACTTCATCCCGTGCCGCTCGATTACTGCGGCGCGGACACACAAGGCGCGATTGGTTACATGTTTCAACGCGCGCTGCATAATGAATTTCACAAGCGCGGTATCAACAAACAAGCCGCGACGATTGTGACCCAAGTGTTGGTGGACAAGAATGACCCCGCGTTTCAAAATCCGTCCAAACCGATTGGCTCGTTCATGAATGCCGAACAAGCGGCGCGCAAACGCAACGAAGAAAATTGGCAGATGGTCGAAGACGCGGGACGCGGTTGGCGGCGCGTGGTGCCTTCACCATTACCAAAAGCCATTGTCGAACGCGACGCGATTCACGAATTGATTCACGCGGGGTTTGTCGTGATTTGTTCAGGCGGCGGCGGCATTCCCGTTGCCGAAAATGAGAATGGCGAACTCGTCGGCGTCGAAGCGGTGATTGACAAAGATTTTGCGGGCTCGCTCCTGGCGCAAAGTATCCACGCCGACATGTTTTTAATTTCCACCGCCGTCGAAAAGGTTGCGCTCAATTTCAACAAACCGAATCAACAGTGGCTCGACCGTCTCACACTCGACGAAGCAAAAAAATATCTCGCCGAAGGACACTTTCACAAAGGTTCGATGGGTCCGAAAATTCAAGCGGCGATTTGGTTCCTTGAAGGTTCGGGTAAAAACGCCGAAGCGTTGATTACGAACCCCGAAAATCTCGAACGCGCGCTGAACGGCGAAACAGGAACGCGCATTACAAAGGACTGAGCGATGAGCGTTGAGCATTGTGTAAGAATCTCATTTTCTCAACGCTCATTGCTCATGGCTCGAAATGTTTGTATCTCATCTTCAATGCACCCTCTGCGGCAAAACTTATCCGCCCGATTCACTCAAATACGTTTGCCCCGAACATGGCGACGACGGCATTCTCGATGTTGTGTACGATTACGCCGAAATCAATCGCAATACATCGCCTGAAAAAATTTCCGCGTCACGCGAAAATTCCATTTGGCGTTACTGGGATTTGCTGCCGCTAAAAAATCGCGACGTCGTTCCAACGTTGCAAGTTGGTTGGACGCCGATGTATCCCGCGAAAGTTTTGGGCGCGCAGTTGGGGCTAAACAATTTGTTTATCAAAGATGACGGGCGCAATCCCACCGCGTCGTACAAGGACCGTCCAAGCGCGGTTGCCGTTGCCAAAGCGCGCGAATTGGGCGAACGCGTCATCACCACTGCGTCAAGTGGGAACGCGGGCGCGGCGTTAGCTGGTATGGCAGCGAGCGCGCATCTTCCTGCCGTCATCTTTGTTCCCGAATCCGCGCCGCAGGCAAAAATTACCCAGCTGTTGATTTACGGCGCGCGTGTGTTGCTCGTGCGCGGTACGTACGACCAGGCGAGTGATTTGTGTCTCGCCGCGTCAAAGGAATTTGGTTGGTACTGTCGCAATACTTCGTACAATCCGTACACGACGGAAGGAAAAAAAACGGGTGCGTTGGAAATTTGCGAACAGTTATCCGTCACCCGTCACCCGTCACCCATCACCGCTTGGTCTGCCCCTGATAGAATTTTCGTCAGCGTCGGCGATGGAAACATTATCGGCGGCATTTGGAAAGGGCTGCGTGATTTGAAAGCATTGGGCTGGATTGACAAGCTGCCAAAGCTAATGGGCATTCAAGCCGAAGGCAGCGCGGCGTGTTTCAACGCATGGAAAGCAGGAACGGACGAAATTACGCCGATTGACGCGCATACGATAGCGGACTCGATTGATGTGGGATTCCCGCGCGATGGACGCCGCGCCGTGCGCGCGGTGCGCGAAACGAACGGCGAATTTATCACCGTCAGCGATGAGGAAATTTTAGACGCAATGCGCGAACTCGCGCGCGGCGAAGCGGTGTTTGCAGAACCTGCCGCCTCCGCCGCTTATGCAGGATTATTGAAGGCAGTGCGCGAACAAAAAGTTGACCGCGATGAAACGATTGTGGTGATGATTACAGGCAACGGATTAAAGGATGTGAAAAGCGCGATCAAGGCGGCGGGCGAGGCGATAGTGATTGAGCCGACATTGGAAGCGGTGAAGGGAATTTTTGATTTTTGATTTTCGAGTTTCGATTTGCACGAGTCGCGCGCGGGCTTCCGATTGTTCTCTTTGTGTTGACGCTGTTTTGGTACGGCGCGCTCGTATTCCGTTATCCCGCGCACGGCGCGATTGGTGATGACCCCGCGACGTACGTACAGATGGCGCTTGACCTTGCACAACGCGGCAGCGTCGTACACGAATTTCCGCTCTTTACAAAATTATTCGAGCAAGGTTTCAGTTGGGACGCGTTCATCACGCCTGGCTATCACATCGTCCGCGAAACGGGATTCGTCGCGCCCAATTTTGCGTTCGGCTTTCCGATGCTGCTCGCGTTCGCATACCGCGTGTTCGGCGAAAACGCGTTGTATTGGACGACGCCGCTGCTCGGCGCGTTATCGCTCGTGATGACGTTCGTGTTAGCGAATGAATTGTTTCGTGATGTTTCACCGACGCGGCGTTATTGGATTGGCGCGTTTGCCGTTCTGCTTCTGGCAACGACGCCGAAACAGATTCAACTTACACTCGTGCCAATGTCGGATGTGCCGACGCAGTTGTTTTGCGTTTGCGCGGTGTGGTGCGCGCTGCGCGTATGGCGTTTGTCATTGCGAGGAGTGGGTTCTACGAGGAAGCAATCTCTTGACTCGCGCGATGGGATTGCTTCGTCACACAGTTCGTTCCTCGCAATGACGACCTCGATTCTTTTCGCTACGCTGTGCGGATTGTCGCTCGGCATCGCGTACCTGATTCGTCATTCCGCGTTGGTGATGATTATTCCGTTGGCGATTGTTGCATCGCGTTGGGGTAACACGCGACGCGAAAAATTGTTTCTGATTTTTGTCACGCTGCTCATTTTTGCAATCACGGTTGCGCCCGATTTTATTTATCGCGCGCAGGTGTTGGGCAGCCCGTTCGCGGTCGAATCTCCCGAAAGTGCGCAAGTGAATGTTTCTGCCGCGCCGCGTCAAATTTTGCAAATGCTCGCCGCATTGTTTTCGGTAACAGGATTCGGACCGATTGTGTTGCTGGTGTTGCTCGCGTGGTGGCTTTTGTGGCGTGAGAAAAACAAATTTGCAGCGGCGATTTTGAGTTCTTGGATTTTGGCATTCATGCTTTTTCACGCGCCGCTTGCATTAACGGGCGCGTTTGAAAATAATTTGCGCTACTTGCTTCCCGCGTATCCTGCGATTGTACTTGCTATCGCGTATGCGGTTGTCTGGATTGCTGAATTTGTGTGGAAGCAATACGCGGAGCAAAGAACGCGATATAGTGCGCTCGGTTGGCTGGCATATTTCGGCGCGGGGTTCATCCTCATTTCACTCGCATTGTCTGTGCGCGCGCTCGTCAGTCCCGAACGTTTTGCGGCACGCGCGTACGGTTGGTTGAGTGAAACGGCACGCAATGATTTGAATGCGTTGAATGGGCAATTGCCGCGTGATTCCGTGATTGGCGTCTCGGACCAAATGGCAGGTGCGACGTTGTTGTATGCACAGCGCGAAATTTTTCGCCCAAACAATTTTCTGGACCCCGCGCGCGAGTTTCCACAATTTTTACAAGAGCTGAAAAATGAAAACCGCGCCGTGTTTTTGTTGGGCGATTGGAATTGTGCGGGCGACGCGAGTGAGAGATTGCCGCAGTGGTTAGGTGAGTACGAGATGAGAGAAACGGGAAACGAGATTCGGGATTTGCCTTACGAATGTTCGCGACGATTGTATCGTATGGAATAAAATTCGATGATTGCGCGCCAAATAATTTTTGCAATTGCGCTGCTCACATTGCTTGACGCATGTGCATTGCAGCAAATTCAAAATACGCCGACACCCATGCCGAAAGCAGGCGATGAACGCGTCATCGGCGGCGCGCCGATGGTCTTTGTTCCCGAGGGCGAATTTTTAATGGGCGCGAGTGATATCCAGGCGCAAGCCGCACTTGTGCAGCTGCTGGAGGTATGCTCCGTCTGTCAAGCAGACGCGTTGGATGACCTCAAACCGCAGCACACCATTTTTCTTGATGTGTTCTGGATAGATAAATTCGAAGTGACAAACGCGCAATACAAAAAATGTGTTGACGCGGGAAAATGCCAAGCGCCATCGGTGCTCACATCGAACACGCGCCAAAGTTATTTTGGCAATTCGGATTATGATAACTTTCCCGTGCTTTACGTTTCATGGCAGGAAGCCAAAACGTTTTGCGAATGGGCAAGCAAACGTTTGCCGACGGAAGCAGAATGGGAAAAAGCCGCGCGCGGGACGGATGGCAGAAATTATCCATGGGGCGAGAGTTGGTCGGATGTTCAAATCAATATCGAGGAAAGAATCAGAGATACGGCGTCGGTTGGAAATTACCCAGACGACACGAGTCCGTACGGCGTGATGGATATGGGCAGCGATGTGCGGGAATGGGTGGCGGATTGGTACGTTGCCGATTACTATGCCAACTCGCCGCAAAAGAATCCGCAAGGACCTGATTCAGGACAATTCCGTATGGTGCGCGGCGGTTCGTGGGGCGCGTATCGCTTTAGTGCGTTGACTTTTTTTCGCGGCTACTGGGAGCCGGAAACGCGAGAACATTATATTGGGATTCGGTGCGCCAAGAGTGTTACAGAGTAATCTACGCTTTAAATGATGAAGTCAACCAAGGAGTAAATCAATGTCTGCTATTCTCGGTCCAACTTTTGAAGAAATGCTTCATCCCCAAAAAATCGCGCCGGATATTCGCGCGCAAGCGTTGGCGATGAAAACGCAAGACCCGCTCGACCCCATCAATTTATTCAACATCACGTGGCGCGATGGAAACAATCAAATTTACTATTTCGTGATGCCGAAACAGTTGACGGGCGTTGATGCGAATATCGTCGTCCTGTACGGGAAACAATTCCCGACGGGCGCGCACAAAGTGGGCGCGGCGTATTCGGTGTTGATTGAAAAAGAATTGTTTGGCGAGGTTGACCCGCGCACACATACGCTCGTGTGGCCCTCGACAGGCAATTACGGTATTGGCGGCGCGTGGGTGGGGTGTCGCATGGGTTTCGATTCGCTCGTCGTTTTGCCCGAAGGAATGAGCGCGGAACGATTTCAGCGCATCGAATCGTATGGCGCGCGCGTGATTAAAACGGTCGGTTCGGAATCGAACGTCAAAGAAATTTACGACAAGACACACGAACTCGCGCGCAATCCGCAAGTCCGCATCTTGAATCAATTCAGCGAGATGGGCAACTATCGCTTTCACTATCACGTCACTGGCAACACGATTGTGGAACTCGCGAACGAATTGAAAACGCGCGGTATTGGTAATGGAAACATTTCCGCGTATTGTTCCGCAATGGGCAGCGCGGGAACCATCGCCGCGGGCGACAGACTCAAGCAAGTGTTTGGCACGAAAATTATCGGACTCGAACCGATTGAATGTCCGACGTTATTCAATAACGGTTATGGCACGCATGACATTCAAGGCATTGGCGACAAACACGTGACGTGGATTCACAATGTGATGAATCAAGATGCCATCATGTGCCTCGACGACATCGAGTGCAAAAAAGGATTGCAGCTGTTGAGCGAAGAAGCGGGCATGGAAACCTTGCACAAACGTTTCGGCGTGCCGCAAGGCGATGTGGAAATGATGTCGAACCTCTTTGGCATCAGCGGTATCTGCAATGTGTTGGGCGCAATCAAGACCGCGAAATTTTACGGGATGAATTCGCGCGATACGATTGTGACAATTGCGACGGATTGGATGGACCGCTATTACTCTGTGATGGCGTCAATGACGGAATGTTACGGCGCAATGGACGAAGCCGAAGCGACAGCACGCGCACACATTTTCCTCGACCAAAAGACGGATTGGGTAAAAGAGGGCACTGTGGACACGCGCAAGCAGTGGCACAATTTAAAATATTACACGTGGGTGGAGCAGCAGGGCAAAAGCGTGGAAGAATTGAACGCACAGCTGGACCCGGATTGGTGGTTGGCACATCAACAACGTGTGAGTGAAATAGATGCAAAACTCGCCGCCGCGCGCGGATAAGTTTTCGCGCGGCATCGGCATCGCGCTTGCGCTCGTTTATTTTGTGTTGTGCATCATCGGCACAAGAACCGCGCCCGCGTCGTGGAACGACATGTCGCGAATCGCCGCCGTCGAGGCGCTCGTCGAACAAAGGACGTGGGCGATTGACGAAACCTTTTGGGGCGGACAGACCAAAGACAAAGTTTTGTTGAACGGCAAATTTTATTCCGAAAAGATGCCGCTGTTATCATGGTTTGGCGCGGGCGTCTACGCACCGTTATATGCGAGTGGAATCGGTTCGCTTGCGCCGGATTGCGCGACATCGGGAAAAGTTTGCGGATACTATTGGGTCACACTCATCCTTATCGGACTGCCCGCTTCGATAATGATTTGGCTCTTTTATCGGTTCGCGTTTCGCATTGGCATGTCAATGTGGCGCGCGACAGTGGCAACACTAACGCTTGGGCTTGCTACAATGGTCTTGCCGTACAGCCTCGTTCTCAATCATCACTTGCCTGCGGCAGTGTGCTTGTTCGCAAGTTTTTACCTCGTCCATTCAGCCCGCGAAAATGTAAAGTACGCGCGGCTTTATTTGGGCGCCGCCGGACTTGTATTGAGCTTGGCGGTGATGTTCGAACCCGCCTCTGCCATTATGGCGCTCGGATTGTTTGTGGCAGCCGCGCTTTGGGTGCGCGGGAATGTCGTCTTTATTCTCATCGGTGCGTTACCCCCACTGCTTGTGACTCTTTGGCTGGACTATCAAATTGCGCAAACCGTACTGCCGCCCTATATGATTCCCGGTGGCTATGCGTATCCCGGCTCTGAATGGGCAGACACCATCGGCGGTTTAGGCAAGCCCGACGACGTGCCGCAATACGGTTTCAAAATGTTGTTCGGCGCACAGGGCTTGTACGCTTACAATCCGCTCTTGCTGTTTGCGCTCGCTGGGCTGCTCTTGGTGGCGCTAAGAACAAAGCACCCTTTGCGAATCGCTGCCATCAGTTTGGGTACAAGTTTTGCGGTTCTGACATTTTATCTGGTCACACAAACCGGGAATCTTGGTGGTGAAGCATACGGCGAACGATTCTATGTGCATACAATTCCACTGCTGATGATGTTCCTGTTGTTTGCACCACCTCTCGCGCGCGTGTCCGCACAAAACTTGTGGACGTGGTTGACCACACCGTTCTTTATTCTTGCCCTCGCGCTCTCGCTTTTTTCAACGTACCAGGGCGCGCGGCAACCGTGGCGTTATGTGCCGCCGCCAACGCATCCCACGCGCGATTCGCAAAGCGGCGCGCTCGGGTGGAAATGGGAAGTGCCCCTGCCGTGGAGGTAATGCGATGCTGATTACAAATGGAACGCTTGTTACGCTTGGCGTGCAAAATCAAATCATTCCGAATGGCGCGGTTTACATTAAAGGCGACAAAATTATTGCCATCGGCGACACCAATCACCTAATCGCCCAATTTCCAAATCAAGAAATTTTGGACGCACGCGGCAAAATCGTCATGCCCGGCAATATCTGCGCGCATACACATTTCTACGGCGCGTTTGCGCGCGGCATGTCGTTACCCCCAGGACCGCCGCCGAAAACTTTTCCAGAGATTCTCCAAAAATTATGGTGGCGCATTGACCGCGCGTTGACACTGGAAGATTCCAAATACAGCGCGCTTGTTTGTTTGATTGATGCAGTTAAACACGGCACCACAACCCTGATTGACCATCACGCGAGTCCGAACGCGATTGATGGCTCGCTCGATGCGATTGCTGACGCAGTGAATGAATCAGGACTGCGCGCGTGTTTGTGTTATGAGGTCACCGATAGAAATGGTGTGGAAGGCGCGAACGCAGGGATTCGAGAGAATGTGAGGTTTTTGAAAAAGACGAACGACGAACGACGAACGACGAATCACATTCGCGCGACATTCGGCTTACATGCTTCATTTACCGTCTCTGACAAAACGCTTGAAAAATGTTTAACGGAACTCGATGGAATAGATTCGGGTTTTCATGTTCACGTCGCGGAAGATAGTTCCGATGAAGATGATGCGATGCAACATTTCGGAATGCGCGTCGGTGAACGCTTGAACGCGCGCGGGATACTTGGCGCGAAAACGATTGCGGCGCATTGCGTTCACGTTGACGTAGGCGAGATTGATTTGTTCAAACGCACGCAGACCAAAGTTTCACATCAGCCGCGTTCGAACATGAACAATGCCGTCGGCGTTGCGAATGTGTTGGGCATGATGCGGCACGGCATCACCGTCGGTTTGGGCAATGACGGTTTTTCCAATAACATGTTTTCGGAGATGAAAACGGCGTATCTCGTACACAAATCGCATCTACGCGACCCCCGCGTGATGGGCGCAGACCAAGTCTTTCAAATGGCATACGCGAACAATGCAAAGATTTGCGCGAATTTTTGGAACGCGCCCGTCGGCGAATTGAGCGTCGGCGCGTATGCGGACATCGTGTTGCTCGATTATGCGCCATTCACCGAATTGACCGCTGGCAATTTTCCATGGCACGTGATTTTTGGTGTTGATGGCTCGAACGTCACACACACAATTTGCGGCGGCGAATTGTTGATGAAGGATAGAGAATTGTTGACGTTGGACGAAGAGGCGATTGCGGCAAAGGCGTTGGAGTTGTCGCGAGGTGTGTGGGCGAGAATGCGGGAATTGGGTGATTAGGTGATTAGGTTATTAGGTGATTAGGAGATTTAGAATTAGGAGGTTTGTTGTGCCTGTCCAAACACTAGAGGAGATTGCGATTTTTCAACTTGCGGAAGCGATTGCGGACAAATGGTGGAAAATTGTAAGTGAATGGTCTCCGTTCGCCCAAGATACGGTTGGCAAACAATTGATTCGCGCGGTGGATTCGATTGGAGCGAACATCGCGGAAAGTTATGGGCGCTATCATTTTGGCGAAAAAATAAATCACTTGTATTACTCGCGCGGCTCACTGTACGAAGCCAAATTTTTTGCCCGACGCGCGCGAAAGCGAAAACTTGTGGATGAGACCACTTTTAATGAAATGATTTCTGACTTGGCTCGACTCGCACCGATGTTGAACGCGTATATCAAAAGCAAAAAGGCACAAAAGAAAAATGCCTGAATTACCCAATCACCCAATCACCCAATCATCTATCCTCTCTATTATCGGCGGCACGGGCAAACAGGGAACAGCATTAGCCGCGCGTTTTGCCAAAGCGGGCGTGTCGGTCATAATCGGCTCGCGTGATGCACAGCGCGGCGCGGACGCGGCGAACGCGTTGAACGCGCGTTTGAATTTGTCAAGTGTGTCGGGAACGTCAAATCGCGACGCGGCACAACAGGGCGATATTGTGCTATTGTCTGTGCCGTATGATGGAATGCAGCCGATTCTGGAAGATTTGCAAGAGGCAGTCCAAGAAAAAATTGTCATTAACATCGCCTCATCGCTCGACCCCGAAAAAAAGACGCGCGCGAAAATTCCTGCTGAAGGTTCAATTACGTCCCAAGTGCAAAATTTTTTTGGCGAACGCACGCGCGTCATCGCGGCATTTCAAAACATCTCGCCCGAAAAATTGGAAAGCGAAGACGCGAATATTGATTCGGATGTTTTGGTTTGCGGTGGTGATAAAGATGCGCGCGAAAAAGTGATTGCGTTGTGCGCGCAAGCAGGCATTGATGCGTTTGACGTTGGCATGTTGGCGAACGCGGTGGCGGTGGAAACCTTAACGGCGGTGTTGATTGCAGTGAATGTGAAATATAAAGTCAAAGGCGCGGGGATTCGGCTTACGTCAGTTCCACGCCGTGCGACGCAAGACGAATGACGAATGACGAACGACGAATTTCCAGTAACCAATGTCACAACTGATTCTCACTACACTGCCGAACATCCCGTTGGTGAAAAAGGGAGATGATATTGCGCGAATTGTTTTGGATGGATTACGCGCGGCGGAAATTGAATTGCGCGATGGAGATGTGATTGTTGTCGCGTCGAAAATTGTTTCTAAAGCGGAAGGGCGCGTGGCGCGATTAAAGGATGTGATACCGAGCGAACGCGCGATGGAACTCGCGCGCGAAACGGACAAGGATGCGCGCGAGATTGAATTGATGCTGCAAGAATCCTCCGACATTGTGCGCGTTCGAAAGGGTTTGATTGTCACGCGGCATCGTCTCGGCTTTGTGAGTGCGAACGCGGGCATTGACCATTCTAACGTGCAAGAGGGCGCGGAGGATTTTGTTTTGTTGCTGCCGCTTGACCCTGATGCGAGTGCGGAGGAAATTCGGGAGAAGGTAAATAGGGAAATAGGGAAACAGGTGGCGGTGATTATTGCGGATTCGCATGGCAGACCGCATCGGTTGGGAACCATCGGCGTTGCAATTGGTGTCGCGGGATTGCCTGCGCTGGAAGATTGGCGCGGACGACAAGATTTGTTCGGCTACGAATTGAAATACACGGACATTGGTTTAGCGGATATGCTCGCGTCGGCAGCAACGCTTTTGTTTGGACAAGCGCGCGAAGGTACGCCGATTGTGCATGTGCGCGGTGCGGTATGGCACGGCGAACCGAACAACGCGCGAACATTGGTGCGCCCGAAAGAGATGGATTTGTTTCCATGATGACGAACGACGAACGACGAACGACGAATGATGTACTTGAAACGATTCGCGCACGGCGTTCGATTCGGCGGTATTTGGATAAACCTGTATCGCGCGAAATGATTGAAAAAATTTTGGATGCCGCGCGGTGGGCGCCGTCCGCGCACAATCGCCAGCCGTGGCGTTTTGCCGTCATCGAATCTTCCGAAACAAAACACGCGCTTGCGTCCGCAATGGGGAAAAAATTGCGCGCGGATTTGGAACGCGATGGGGCGGCGCATGACATCATCGAAAAAGATGCAGCGCGTTCGTATCAACGCATCACAAGCGCGCCAGTGGTGATTGTTGTCTGTGTGACGATGCGCGACATGGATGTGTATTCCGATACGCGACGGAAAAAAGCAGAATACTTGATGGCGACGCAATCGGTGGCGATGGCAACGCAAAATCTTTTGCTCGCCGCGCACGCTTTGGGACTCGGCGCATGTTGGATGTGCGCGCCGTTGTTTGTTCCCGAAACCGTGCGCGATGTTTTGAAATTGGAAAACGATTGGGAACCGCAAGCGTTGATTACTGTAGGATATGCGGCGGAGGAGAAAATTAAGGAGCGAGTGACAATTGAATTAAAGACAAGATTTTTGGACGCGGATGAACGCGGATAAACGCGGAAATAACCAAAAAGGAGGCACAATGGAACTCAAACATAATCAGGTTACGGGAAAAATCATTGACGCATTTTTCCAAGTGTACAACAAAATGGGATATGGCTTTCAAGAAAAAGTGTACGCGAATTCGATGCGCATCGCCTTACGAAAAATGGGCTTGAGTGTGGTGACACAAGCGGAAATCAATGTCTACTATGAAGGCGAAATGGTTGGCGAGTACTATGCAGATTTGTTGGTGGAAGACTGTGTAATTGTTGAATTAAAGGCTGGGCGTGACTTGAGTGACGAACACGAAGCGCAATTGTTGAACTATCTAAAAGCAACAAAATACGAGGTAGGTTTGCTTATGAATTTTGGCAAACGCCCGCGTTTTGAGCGCAAAGCATTCGACAATGAAAACAAAGGTTCGTTCGAATGGCTTGCAACCGATTCCAAATGAATTTTTCCGCGTCGATCCGCGTTTATCCGCGTCCAAATAAAAAATGAACATTCTCGCATTGGCAGGTGGCGTCGGCGGCGCGAAACTGGCAGATGGGTTGCAGCGCGTCGTCGGTGAAAATTTAACGGTTGTCGTCAACACAGGCGATGATTTTCATTTGCACGATTTACACATCGCGCCCGATTTGGATACGGTCATGTACACGCTCGCGGGCATCGCGAATCGCGCGAATGGCTGGGGCATCGAAGGTGATACGTACAACAACCTCGAAATGATTTCGCAGTACGGGGGCGAAGATTGGTTTCGACTGGGGGACCGCGATTTGGCGACGCATCTGCTTCGTTCGCAAATGTTGCGCGGCGGTTATACGTTGACGCAAGTGACGCAAAATTTATCAAAAGCGTTGGGCGTGCGCGCAAACATTTTACCAATGTGCAATGAACCTGTTGCGACGATTGTGAACACGAACGCGGGCGAACTCGCATTTCAAGAATATTTTGTGCATCGCCGTTGGCAGCCCGTTTTGAAATCGTACCGCTTTCATGGAATCGAAAAAGCGCGTATTACTCCCGAAATTTCAAATGCACTTGAAAACGCGCACGCGATAATTTTTTGTCCGTCGAATCCATTCGTCAGCATCGAACCGATTTTGAGTGTGAAAGGAATGCGCGAACTGATTCAAAAAGCGCGTGTCCCAAAAATTGCGGTTTCGCCAATTGTCGGCGGTGAAGCGTTAAAAGGTCCTGCCGCGAAAATGTTTCAGGAACTCGGCATGGAAGCGTCGGCGTTCCAAGTGGCGAAATTATTACGCGAGACAGTTGACCGTTTTGTATTGGACCGAATTGACGAAGCACAGGCACCGCTCATCAAAGATTTGGGAATGAGAGTGTGGGTGACGGATACAATTATGCGCGATGAGATTGGGCGCGAGAGATTCGCGCGGGAGATTTGTGAGTGGGTGACGAGGTGAAGAGGTGATTGGGTGTTTGGGTGATTGGGTTATTGTAATTTGCTACCTACTACCTGCTACTTGATATGGATGCTTTAATGGCAATCGTTCCCGTGAAACCGTTGGCGGAAAGTAAATCGCGGTTGGCGGGAGTTTTGAATGAAAACGAACGCGCAGAGTTGTCGCGTCGTTTGTTGGAACGTACGCTGTTGAAACTGACGCGCGCGCGGGGAATCGCGCGCGTGGTGGTGATTTCGCGCGATGAGAATGTTTTGAAAATTGCGCGTAAATTTGGCGCGTTCGGAATTTTGGAAACCAACGCGAATTTGAACGACGCGTTGGAGCAAGCACGCCGTGTTTGTATTGCGAATGGCGCGCGTGCGTTGTTGATTGTTCCCGCCGATTTGCCGAAACTGCGCGTGCGCGATATTGAAAAAATGATTGCGTTGGGCGAACCCGCGCCGCGCATCGTGATTGCGCCTGCCGCGCGGGATGGCGGCACGAACGCGCTGCTATTGAATCCCGCGCACGATTTTGTTTTTCAATTTGGCGAAAATAGTTTTAATGCACATGTTGCAGAAGCGAAAAATAAGAATCAGCAGATAGAAATATATGATTCGGACACGGTGACGTTTGATTTGGATCTTCCGGAAGACTTGGCTAATAGAACATATTCAGGAAAGGACTCATCAATGTGAGTATAGAGATCTTATCTATTACGATAACCATTCTTCTTGCAATCATTGGATATCTTGCTACCTATTGGAACAGTCTTTTGATCGCCAGGAGGAATGATCAATTAGAGTTAATTAATAAGAGACTTGGAGATTTTTACGGTCCTTTATACATTGCTACACAGTCAAGCAATAGAGCTTATAAGGCATTTCTTTCGAAATTGCGACGAAATCCAGAATCAAGATTGGTAGATAGACACAGAGCTCCAACTGAAGCAGAGCTACTGGAATGGAGACTCTGGGTAGAGAATGTTTTTATGCCAATAAATGAACATATTGAAGACTTGATTCTCAACAATGCCTATCTTATCCAAGAGAAGGAAATGCCCGAATGTCTTCTTCAATTTATCGTTCACGTTTCAGCTTATAAAGCCATTACTGAGAAATGGAGAAACGGGGATTTTCGCGATATTGATTCAATAATTGATTTTCCTAAAGAACTCGAGGTGTATGCGACTGATTCCTACAAGCAGCTAAAAGCACGACAAATAGAGTTGTTAGGCAAAATGAAAGTGACTGATAGGCGGAATTAAAATAAATCGTATTCTATTCATGGCAATTCTAGCATCTTAAGGGAGGTCATCATGTCACGCGTAGCACTTTATCTCCAAGACAAACATGAAATCCGTCAAGGCATGGCATACGCGCAATATGCAGAACAGCGCGGTTTTGAAGCCGTGTGGCAAGCGGAATCGCGTCTCGTGCGCGATGCGATTGTCCCGATGGCGGCGTTCGCGGCAGTGACGACGAAATTAAAAGTCGGCAGCGGCGTCATCAACAATTGGACGCGCAACATCGGTTTGCTCGCCGCGACATTTCTCACGCTCGACGACCTCGCGCCGAATCGAATCATTTGCGGCATTGGCGCATGGTGGGACCCGCTCGCAAAAAATGTCGGCATTGAACGCCGCAAACCATTGCTCGCGATGCGCGAAACGATTACCGTGATGAGAAAATTATTGAACATGGAACGCGTCACGTTTCACGGCGAATTTCATCACGTTGACGGCATTGAATTGGACGTGGTACATGGACGCCGCGAACCGCGCAACGTGCCGATTTACATTGGTGCGACGGGCGATGCGATGATGGAAATGACGGGCGAGATTGCCGATGGCTGTGTTTTGAATTATTGTGTGCCGCCCGAATACAATCTCAAAGCAATGGACTTGTTGGAAAAGGGTGCAAAGAAAGCGGGACGCAACATTGACGACATTGACCGTCCGCAACTCGTCGTCTGTTCTGTTGACCATGACCACAAAAAAGCAGTGCAAGCGGCAAAAGAATTGTTGACGCAATATCTCGCGCAGCAGCCGCACATTGCCAAAGCGAGCGGCACGCCTGAAGAGACAGTGAAAAAAATTCAAAGCATTCTCGGCTGGCCCGCAACGCGCGAACAAATTCACGAGGCGATGCAATTTGTTCCTGACGAACTGATTGAACGCATTTCCGCAAGCGGCACGCCCGACGAAGTTCGGAAAAAAGTAAAGGAATACGAGAACAACGGTTGCACCTGTCCGATTTTGTATCCGATGGCGGACGACGTGAAATTGATGATTGATACATTCAGTCAACAGTAGCCAGTCGCCAGTCGCCAGTAAGGAAACTTTTGGCTAACGACTGTTGGCTGTTGACTCTCGACTATGCTTAATCTCCAAATCATCCACAAACCCAAGACACTCTCCGAGGCATTGCAACTCGCGCGTGAACAAGATACTGCGATTATGGCGGGTGGCACAAATTTAAATTCGGAAAAACGCCGCGATGTGCGCGCAGTGATTGATTTGGGCGCGTTGGAATTAGCGTTCATCGAAACGCGCGGCAATGATATTGTGATTGGTGCGACGACGCCGCTGGCAAATATTGTTGATTCGGAATTGTTGCGCAGGATTGCGGATGGAATCGTCGCGCAAGCCGCGCAGCAAACGCACGCAAGCATTTTGCGAAATCAGGCGAGCGCTGTCGGAACAATTCTTTCCGAACCCGATGGAATTTTTTCCGTCGCGCTGTCCGCGCTCGACGCGCGTCTGACGCTTGCCACCTTAAAAGATTCGCGCGTTGAAAATATGGACGTTTCCCTTGCCGATTTTTTCGCACAACGCGCAATGCGTTTGAAAAACAACATCGTCACCGAAATTACGATTCCCGCATCCGCGCGTTCACGTCGCGCCCAAATCGAAACTGTCGCACGCACACCGCGCGATAAAGCGATTGTGTCCGTCTGCGCCGCATTGGAAATGGAACGCGGCATTGTACGCGCGGGCGCGCTTGCATTGGGCGGTGTTTCAGAGACGGCATGGCGCGCGCGCGATGCCGAACGCGAAATTTTGAATCAAGGTTTAACCGACGATGTGATTCAACGCGCGGCGATGGCGGCGACGAGTGCGTTGATGCCGCGCGGAGATTTTCGCGGCAGTACGGAATATCGAATGGAAATGGTGCGCGTGTTGACGGCGCGCGCGTTGCGAGAAATTTTGGGCGATTCGTGACCGCATCCCTCCGTTTCGGGATTCTCGGGGCTGCGCGCATTGCGCCGAACGCGTTAACGAAACCTGCGCGTGTTATTCCTGATGTACAAGTCGTCGCCGTCGCCGCGCGTGATAAAAACAAAGCATCTGCGTTCGCACAACAACACAACATTCCGCGCATTCTCGATTCGTATGACGCGTTGGTCAATGACCCAAACGTGGACGCGATTTACAATCCACTGCCGAATTCTTTGCATTACGAATGGACAATTAAAGCACTGCGCGCGGGGAAACATGTTTTGTGTGAAAAACCGTTGGCGTCGAACGCGCGTGAGGCAGAAGAAATGACGCGCGTCGCGGACGAAACGGGACGCGTGTTGTTCGAAGCGTTTCACTATCGTTATCATCCGCTCGCGCAGCGCGTCCAAGAAATTATTACAAGCGGCGAAATTGGCGCGGTGCGCGAACTCGAGGCGGATTTTTTTATTCCACTTTTTTTGCGTCCGAACGACATTCGTTTCAAGTACGAACTCGCGGGCGGCGGGCTGATGGACACGGGATGTTATTGTGTCAATTTGTTACGGTGGTTGGGCAAGAGTGAACCGCGCATCGTTTCGGCGCGCGCACGCAAAACCTCGCCGCATATTGACCGTTTGATGTTTGCGGAAATGATTTTTGAAAATGGCGTGCGCGCAAAGTTGGCGTGTTCGCTCGCGGCATTTCCGCCCGTGAAAATTTCAGGGCGCGTTATCGGCGACGCGGGCGAATTGCATATTTCCAATCCGTTCGTGCCGCATCGCTTCAATGGTGTACGCGTCGAAACAAAACACGGCACACGCCGCGAACATTTCACACACGAGCCGACGTACAATTTTCAACTGCGCGCGTTTCTCGCGGCGACGCGCGGCGAAAATACAAACATTACGGATGGACACGATGGCGTCAAAAATATGCGCGTGATTGATTCCATCTACGAAAAAGCGGGAATGAAAATCAGGGGGACATAAATGACTGTCGAAGAATTTTGGCAAGCATATCTCGATTCGTTGGATGTTGACGCGGAAAAACCCGATTCATACTACGCGTCGGGTTTTGGCGATACTCCCGAAATGGCAGATGAATTGGGCAAGCTCGTTGTGGATGGAGTGAAAACAGGGACCGCGTCGCTCGCGTGGGAATACAATTACGACGGCGAACCACTGCCGCGCGCGGGGGAACATTCCATCGTGTTGGACGGGAATGGCGACCCAATGTGCATTATCGAAACGACGCGCGTGTATATTGAACCGTACAATATGGTGGATGAGGAACAAGCATACGCGGAAGGGGAAGGCGACCGTTCACTCGATTATTGGCGCGATGTGCATTGGAATTATTTTTCGCGCCGCTGTGAAGTGATTGGGCGCGAGCCGAGTGAACACATGCCTGTCGTGTGCGAACGCTTTCAAGTCGTGTACAAGAATGAATAAACGCGCTTGTATCATTTCGTAATAATTCCGAGTATAATCACGCCACTCTAATTTAGGAGACGGGTATGCCAATCAATATCGGCGGTAAGGTTGATGTTCGTGCGCCTCGCGACCAAGTGTGGGAGAGCATTTTTGATGTGGAAACGATGAAAAACGTCATCGGGCGCGTACCGGGCATTACGCTCGAACGTCTGGAACAAACCGATGAATTGACGTACGAATTGACCGCCGTCGTTGGCGTTGCTGCCATCAAAGGCAAGTACGATGGCAAAATTACCGTCCTCGAAAAAATTGCACCGACGCATGTGAAAATCAAAGGCGAAGGCAAGGGGGGGGGGAATTTTACGAGCGGCGATGTGACGTTGGATTTGCTCGACGGTGCGGAGGGCATTACCGAGATGGCATACAAAGGCACGGGCAACCTGAATGGTCCGCTCGCAAGTTTGGGTCAGCGGCTCGTGGATACAGTGGGCAGGTCATTTATAGACCAAGGCGCGAAAATTTTTGCAGGCGAAATCGAATCGCGCGTCGCGCCCGTGCCTGTGGAAGTTGTTCCGCCCGCGCCGTATGGATTCATGTTCCAAGCCGTTGTGTTGTTTGTCGTGTTGGCGACGATTGTTGCTGTGGTGGTGATTCTGACCGTGCAAAGTTTGTCAGGCGTACCGTAACCAGTTATTTATCTTGATGCCAACGGACGACGGAAAATTTTTTCGTCGTCCGTTTTTTCATTTTGAAAATGCTCCCGATTGAGACCATAAAATTTTGCACGCGCTGTGGACACGCGATGGAATTGCGTGAGGAATCGGAACGCGCGCGTCCCGTGTGTCCGCGCTGCGGTTACGTACATTATTTTCCGCCCCAAGTCGCGGCGGTGGCAATTGTGACGCGCGCGGACGATGAAAAATTTTTGCTTGTGCAGCGCGGCGAAGACCCGGGCAAAGGATTGTGGGGGCTGCCTGGTGGTTTCGTCGAAATGGGCGAAACGGTGTACGACGCGCTGACGCGGGAAATTTTGGAAGAGACGGGTTATGAAATTGAAATTGGTGAATTGATTGGCGTGTGGTCTTTTTTCAATGATGCGAAAAAAATCGCGGGAGTTGCACTGGTGTACAAAACGCGCGTCGTGAGTGGGGAACTACAAATCGCAAGTGATTCTACAAACGCGGAATGGGTGACATTCGAACGTGCAATAGAGTTTCCACTCGCGTTCGAAACGCATCGGAACGCATTGACTCTATGGAACAAGCGAAACCCAAGTTAAAAAAAACGGCGCATTCTGTTGCGCCGTTTTTTTTACCCCAATCCCGCCTGTCGCGCCCGCACAATCGCTTGTGCGCGGTCTGCGACTTGGAGTTTTGAAAAAATGTTGGAGATGTGATTGCTGATGGTTTTTGGACTCAATACGAGTTTCTCTGCGATTTCAGAATTGTTGTATCCCTGGGCGATAAACGCCAATACTTCAACTTCGCGTTCCGTCAATTCGGGAAATGCGCGCGGCGGCGCGAGATTTTTCATACCGCGTACGTCTTGGAAAAAATTGACGAGACGTTTTGCAATGGCAGGTCCGAACAGTGCTTCGCCCTTCGCGACGGCATGAATCGCGCGCAGCATTTCTGCTTTATCCGCCCCTTTCAAGACATAACCGCGCGCGCCCGCGCGCATCGCGGCGAAAACGGAATCATCATCTTCGAGCATCGTCAATACAATAATTCCAATGTGCGGATTCGCGTCGAGAATTTTTTCCGTCGCCGCGATGCCGTTCATTTCGGGCATTTGAATATCCATCAAAATCAGGTCGGGCAATTGCGACGCCGCGAGTTGCACCGCTTGGGTGCCGTTCGACGCTTCGCCCACAATTTCAATCTCGGACTGCGCGCCAAGAATCGCGCGCAATCCTTCGCGGAAAAGAGTGTGGTCGTCGGCGATGAGGAGACGAATCATGTGGATAGTGCGTTAGTGCGATAGTGCAATAGTTCGATAGTTAACAGTCATTTGCTATTGGCAGTGTTGCAATGACATGTGTTCCGTGCGGTTCGTTCGGTTCAATCCGAAACGTTCCGCCCAATTCCTCCGCGCGTTCGCGCATCAAAGTCACACCAACGCCTGCGCGAAAATTTTCAGTGAGACCAACACCATCATCTCTAATTTCTATCAACAACACACGGTCATTCGTCGTTCGTCGTTCGTCATTCGTCTCGAGCGTCACCATACAATTCTTTGCGCCCGCATGTTTCACCACATTGTTCACCGCTTCCAGAACAATGCGATACGCGTTGAGTTGAACGGCGGCGGAAAGTTGCGGTAATTCGTTCGGCGCGTCGAACGTGATTTGCAAACCGTTCACTGCGTTGTATTGCGCGAGATGCGCGCGTAATGCGCCGACGAGTCCCAAATCGTCGAGCGCGGGCGGACGCAATTCGTACACGATGCGGCGAATGTCCGCGACGGTGTTTTGTGTTTGCGATTTTACATCCTGCAAAATTTTACGCGCCTGTCGCGTTTCTTCCCTCATTCCATTCGGGACAGGCAGTTTCTCGTCATCCAGCAACTCGAGCGCCGCGTCCAACTTTAATGTTTGGCTTGCCAACGTTGGACCCAACCCATCATGCAAATCGCGGCGCAAACGTTTGCGTTCATTTTCGCGTTCGGCAATAATTTTTTCTCGCGATTGCTGCAATTGCGCGTTCAGCCGCGCCGTGTACGCCACCGCGCCTGCCTGCCGCGCGAGATTTTCCAGCAGTTGCAAATCGGCGGCGGAAAAATTTTCGTTCGGCGCGCGCCGCGCGATTTTCAATTCGCCGACAGTTTCGTTTTGATAACGCAAGGGAAAAGTTGTGAGGACTGAGGACTGAGGATTGAGATGACCGTACTCAGTCCTCAGTCCTCGTTCCTCGTTACTCAACGCAATCCCCACATACGGCACGCGCAACGTGCGCGCAATCGTTTCGACAATCAAGGGTAATGCAGTATCGGGCGCGAGTGTGTTTTCCAATTGCGCGCCGAGTTGATTCAAAACGGTGAACGGTTCGTCGCGCTGTCCGTACAAAAAACGATTGATATTGCGCTGTAACCGTTCGCGTAAGGGTTGAAATAATAATGCGACAATGCCGGTCGCAATCGCCGCAATCAAAAAATTGTTCGTCGCGCGAAAAATTTCACCCAAACCGCCGATGATGAAAACATAGATGATGACCAAAATTGCAGTGAGCGCAAAATAAACAAACGCGCGATTCAAGACGCGTTCGCTTTGCCATAATTGGTCACGCAGCATGGCGACGCCAAACGCGAGTGGAAGGAGCGTAAGCGCAAAGGTACCCGTTACAAATGACACCAACGCGCCCAAGGGTGTATCGAAAAAATTTATCAAACCAAGCGCAGGCGGAATCAAAAGGAGATACATCGTTACAATTGTAACCAGACTCAACACAACGAGCCGCGTTTGCGCGCGCTGCGCGGGTGTTGAAATTTTACGATAGCGATAAATTTGGCTCCATGTCACCAAGAGCAGCAAACCTAAAAAAGTGAGAATTGCGGTTGCCCATGTAAGGTTGTCATCCCAAACACTTTGCGGGCGAAAGATTTGGTTCACCCAAAGTGTCATGACGAGGAGAAAGGACAACAGCGCAAACCAACGCGTCCAACGCGGCACAAAGCGTCCGTCGGGAAATAAAAAGAAGACGAGAAAGAGAAATGCAAAACCGATGCTGTTGAAAAACGCGTCGAGCGCATACAGAAATTTATCCAGCGGCGAAGGATACAAATACCAATTATCGGTGTACCCAACCAAGTTAAAGGTATGCGGGACTACCAAAAGCATGATGGAGACGAGGATTGCCATCCAATCATCCGATTTGCTCCAAAAAATATACAGTGCGACAACGATAAAGACGGCGGCGGCAAGATATTTCAAGCCCAAAAGAAAAAGCGCGTATGCCTCAAAGGCGTCTGAAAAATAGCGAATGTCAAACAAGAGCGCGGTGCGTTCAATCATCCAGTCGCCGTAATCATTCGCGCGCAGAATCAACGGCAAGAGCGCAGCAATCATGCCAAACGATGCCGCACACGTGAAAACCCATGCCGCGCGCGCCAGCCACAACCACACCCCGCGTAACGTGGTGCGCGCGTTGTTTTCGCTTTCGTTTCTTTGTGGCATTGCAGTAGTTAGAGTTGCCATCTAATTTTTACTCACCGCAACACGCGTTTGTTGTTGCAGCATCAGCACGCCTATCACAATCCACAACAGCGCGAAAATGTATTGCGCGAGGTCCGCCAAATTATTTTGCATCACATTGTCGAGCATGATAAAGAAAAACCAGAATGCCCAAACTATTCCTGTGATGAGTGGAACGACGCTGTTTGCGCCCCACACTCGCGTGCGATAGAACGCGACGCCAAACGCATTTAGTCCTATGCTCAACACCAAATAACCGACGAGATACGTCAACCATCCCACCAACGAAAGGGTGTCAACATCCCCATCACGCACGCCGCCGCCAATCCAAAATTCAATCGCTGCGCCCGCTGCAAGCAATCCGAATCCCGCGAGCGAAATAATAAATCCGACGCGCCCAACTTTCACCAAACGATACAAACCGTACAACGCGAACGCGAATAATGCAAGCGGCAATGGACGAAGCGCGTTCAGAAATTCGTACGTCGGAAAATTGTTGCCGCGTTCCCACGCGCCGACGAGTGCGATGTTCAACGCCAGCCAAAAAATTCCGCCGATGATGGCAGAGAGCGCGACCAGATTTTTCATCGGGCAAACTCCGTGTGAACCGTTTTTTCATTCCACAACGTGAAACCCAATCCAATCAGTCCCAACGCAAACAACGTGCGGAACACGAGAAAGGTGGGAGTGATATCTGCGCCGCGAAAAAAGAAAAAGCCGATAAAGCCCATGAGTCCCGTTGCGAGAGGCAGCCATTTCCAACCGCTCAGCATCGGTTGGCGCAAATTGAGTACGCCAAACCAAATCAAGCCCATGAGCAATAAAAGTAGTCCAATGACGACGAGTAGAAATAGATACTCTGCATATGGCAGAATTGCAGGCGGCAAATAGGGCGCGAGTCCTGACATGAACGTAACATGTCCAATTGCCAACACGACGCCGCCAATGCAAAACAGGCGCAAAGCAATTTTGGCTTGTCGTCCAACTCGTTCGACGTAAAATTTGTAAAACGCGACATATCCAATTATCAATGCGACTTGTCCAATCAGAATGAGCAAAATGTCTTCGCCTGAAATTACATCGCGCATTGGACGTCCGAGAAAATGGCGGCTCATTTCGTCAACCTTGTTCACGATAAAGAGCAGGTTGCCGAGCATAAAGGCGATGCCGCCCCATTGATAGAGTTTTTGATTTGAGTTCATTTTGGAAAACTCCTCACAGCGATTATTTGAATTGCCCATTCAGCGTTTGCAAAAACGTTGCTTCAAAACGCGGCGCGTCCATATTCGTCACAACGCGCATGCGTTTTCCCTGCGCGTCTTGTTTCGAGCGTCCGGTGTCGTTTTCGATAGCGATATTCATTTCCTGAATCGTGCCAAGGGTTTCGTCGGTGAAAATCACTGCGCCGACCAAATCCCACACATAGTACGTGCTGTGTTCGATTTCGCTGCGCTGTGCTTGCAATAAACGTTCTGCGAGTTTCGCCGCAGGAGTCTGTTTGAAATTCGCAAACCGCGTCAGAAAATCGCGTGTCAAGACGATGTGGTTCGTCGCGTCGAGCGGTATGAGTGTAATTGGCACGTCGCTTGCGAAAACGTTTAGCGCAGCAAGAGGATCGGCGTAAAAATTCCATTCCACTTGCGGCGCGGCGTCAACGTTGCCTTTGACATTCACCGCACCGCCCATGCTGTACACCATTTCAATTTTTCGTGTCAGCGCGGGATTTTGTGCAAACGCTTCGGCGAGATTGGTCAAAGGTCCAAGGGCAACAATTGACGTTTTGACATTTGACGTTTGAACAATGCGTGTGAACAAGGCAACCGCGTTTTCATTTGGCGTAACAAATTGCGCGGGCTGTAAATTCACGCCGAAAAAATTTTCTGCCGCGTCGCGCCATTCGTTTGGAAATACGTTATTACCGCGCAAGGGTATATCGCGTCCACATGCAATCGGAATGTTTGTACGTTCTACCACTTCTAAAATTGCGCGCGCATTACGAATACCTGCATCACAGCGTGTGATTCCTGTTCCTGAAATAGTAATGGCTTGTACATTCACATCGGGACGCGCCAAGAGATACAACAACGCGAGAATGTCATCCACTGACATGTCCGTATCCACAATCACGTTACGCGGTGTGGACGCGAGTGGAATTGAAATAGGTGTTGGCTGTGGCGCAGTGCCACAGCCAACAATGAGTACGAGTACGCACAACACCAAACGTTTCATTGTTTTGCAAACCACCACAACGCGGCAGACGTCGAGATGCCATAGATGAGCGCGCCTGTAATCACTCCAACTGGTTCAAAGGTTTGCATCAAAGATGGAATGAGCCAGCCGACCATTAACCCAAACGCGCTTGCCACAATCCACAACGCATTGCGTGCAATCGAACGCGCCGCGAGAAATTGTCCCAATCCGAGAATTCCGCCAAGCGACGCAAACGCGAGCAGCATCACAGGCATGTTTTCGCCTTGGTCATTGAAAATACTAATCAATATCGCAACGATGCCCGCGACGATGCCACCGATAATGCTGCCAACGAGCCAGCGCGTTGCGTCAACCGAACGTCCGCGCAACACAAGCCATTGCGCGATGCCGACTGCTGCGCCGATGCCCAAGCCAAAGACGATGCCGCCCACAATTTGCGCGCCCCATTGTCCCAACGCGCGTTCAACCCCTTCGCCATACGTCCACATCAACGGCAAGACGCCGACCATCGCAACGATGACTCCGAGAGCTGACGCAATCGCCCACGCGGCAAGCCAGCCAAGCGAAGTTGTTTTGTTTTGTGTGAGAGTGGTGTTCATGTTGATTTCCTTTCTTGTCAAGACCTTCGAGGTTTCGGCGATGGAGTTCATCGCAAAAACCTCGAAGGTCTCAATTATTGAACCGTAATCGAAAGTTGTTGCGTCATGCCCGCGCCCGATAGCGCGACATGTGTCCCGTCAGCCGCCTGCAAACAGAGCGTGTGCTTGCCCGGTGCGAGCGTCAGTTCTGTTTCCATTTGCGCCTTGCCGAAATGCTTGTGCGTGTCGTCGTTCGGAATGACTTGTCCTGCGGCGACACACGGCGTATCAATCATTACGTGCAAATGTCCTGCGCCCGCGTTCACCGCGCCCGCAGGTTCCACGCGAAAATTTTGTGCCGCCCATTTCACCTGAACGGGATTGGAAACGGTCGCGTTGTTTTGCGGTGCGGTGAAATTCACTTGGGGAGATGGCGTCGCGCACGCGGCGATAAAGACGGCGACGGTAACGCTCAACGAAACGAGTACGAGAAATTTTTTCATGGCTGCTCCTTTTAAGGTGTGAAAAGAGTATGCCACGCGCACCTTCCCGTTGTCATGGGGGCGCATTCCTATTTGCGCGGGAAGTTGTCCACAAAAAAAAGATAAGCGGATGGCACGCGTCCATCCCCTTATCCCGACACGTCAGCACGCACAACGCGTCACCCCAGCAACATGCGCCCTGACGCGTCGCCGCTTTCCCAATCCGTTGGCAATCCGCTATCGAATCTCTACCGCACCCACTCCACCCTCAATCGTCATTTCGATTTTGTCTGTTGCCTCTGCGTAATTGTCGGATTGATGCACGCCGAACCCTCTATCGGGAAAACGCGTCAAGTCCGCATCAATCGCGCCGAGTCCCATTGTGCCGCGAATGGTCGCGGGTGCATTTGGCGGCACGCGCAATTTGACCGATGCCGCGCCGGAATGGACGACGACGCGCATTGTGCCTTTGGGTTGTGGCAGTACCACATCCGTCGAACTTGCGCCCGTGTTGATTTCCAATTCCGTGAGCTGAATGCCGCTCAAATCCATTTTTGTTTCCGCCGCGCCGCCTTCGTACTTGAGCATGGTGGGAACGGTTGGGTTAAGCGCCACATTCCATTCCAACCCGCGCGGATTGAGAAATTGCATATTCTCCCACATCGAGTCCGGCGATTTCAATTCTACAAACGCGGTGCCGTTGGTGTGTGAAATTTTTTTCGCGACGCCGCCGCCGAACGCGCCGGAAAACAACAGTGCCGCGTCGTTGCCCGCGCCAACTTGCAAACGCCCCGCGCCATGTTTCAAATTGATTGCCGCGCGCGTTGCGCCATCCAACGGCGCGGAATCATTCACAATCTCCACCGCGCGTTCACTGCCGCGCCAGCCGATGAGCAGCAGTACGCCAATGAGGACGAGCAATACCGGAAAAAAATAATTCCACGCGTTGCCCGGCAGGATGCCGAAATTACTCAACAAAAATAAAACACCCATGATGATTAAAACAATTGCCCAAAACATTCGCCATGACATATTGACCTCCTTTTCTGAGAACGTACATCGAGTTAGTCAACGTTCAGTCAAAATTGCGTAGCACCCTGCGTTACGCTTCCGCCAAGCCCACCATTTGCGCGCTCATGTCCCACAACGTGCGCTGCAAGTTTTTGTCGTGCGACAGCGCGGACGACGTTGTTTCGCGTTTGTTATCGAAAAAGCGTCCGGTCACATTCTCCAATTCGAGTGCGGTGGCGCAATGCACAATGGTCTCGGCGCCGCGCGCCAACGCGTTGCCGCCGCCCCAACCCGCGTGCAATAATTTCGTCGCAATCACACCGGGATGCAGCGCGTTCGAGGTGACGCGTATGCCATTCATTCGCTCCGCCAACGCGTAGGCAAACAACACGTTTGCCAGTTTGGAACGCGCATACGCGTCATACCCACTGAAATTTTTTTCAGCCTGCAAATTATCCCATTGCATACTCCCGCTGCGATGGACCCCGGAACTGACATGAATGATGCGCGCAGGTGCGTTTTGTTTCAACGTTTCGAGCAAAAGAATTGTGAGTAGAAAATGCGCGAGATGTTTGACTTGAAACGTCGTCTCGAATCCGTCGCGCGTCAAGGTGCGCGTTTGCATAAACACGCCCGCGTTGTTGATGAGAATATCGAGGCGCGGAAACTTTGTTTTAATTTGGCTGGCGAGTTGGCGCACCGCGTCGAGCGAGGCGAAATCGGCGATTACAAATTCGACGTTCGAATTTTTGCTGGCGCGTCGAATTTCCGCGACCACATTTTGCGCGCGCGGTTCGTTGCGCCCGTGTACGAGAATTGTGTGTCCCAGGCGCGCGAGGTCCAAAGCAGCTTGTTTGCCGATGCCGTCCGTCGCGCCGGTGATGAGAATGGTTGCCGGTTTCAAGTACAAATTCCTTGGATGTATGTGTCTGCGCGGAATGATAGCATATTTACACAGTCCTGTGCGCACAGAATGATTTGGAAAAGGGGTTTGGACTTGATTTGGACACAGTTTGGACTCGCGTCTGCTAAATTGAATCGGGGATATGCAAATCTGTCCGCACGGCGCGCAAGGACAAGCAAATTATCAATAGGAGTCAAGTTCAGGAGGCAGTGATGAGAAATTTGAATCAAGTGCTTGCCGAAGCGTTTCAAAAACAAGGGTGGTGTATTTCAATGTACTTGCCGTTGCAGCACCCCGATTCGGATTCCCGGCAAGACCAAATCCGCTCGCGGCATCTCATGCAAGAGGCGCAAAAAAAATTGCACGCGTACGATGTCCGTCCGGCGGAGGCAGACAAGCTCTTGAAACCGGCGCAAGAGTTTTTTGATAGTCTGTGGTTTGAAAAGAGTCCGCTGGACGCGTTGGCGTTATTGACAACGCCCGCGCAGTTCCACACTTTTTTTCTGCCGTACCCGGTCCAAGAATTGGTTGTGGTTGCGCCGCGCTTGCATATTACCCCGTTGTTGCCTTTGCTCGAACGCAGCGCGCGCTTTTTTGTGCTGGCGCTCAGTCAAAATCAAAACAGCTTATGGCGTGTCGAGGATACGATTGAGCCAATCGAAATGGAGGGCGTACCTGCGAACCTCGCACAAGCAGTATCAGACAAGGAATTTGGCAAAGTGAGAAATCTGCGTCCGTTGCCGCGTTCGGTTGGCGGCGGCGGCAGACAAGCAATCTCGTATGGACAGGGCGGCGGCGCGGAAGATTTGAAACAAGAACTGCTGCCGTATGTGCGCCAAGTAGAAACGGGCGTCGCACACGCGTTGCATAACGAGAACGCGCCGCTGGTGGTCGCGTGCGTAAATTATTTGTATCCGTTGTACCGGCAAGTGAACACATATAACCATCTCTTGGAAGATTTCATCGTGGGCAGTCCCGACAAAGCCGCGCCAACGGAACTTGTCGCACGCGCGACCAAATTGCTGCAGCCGTATTTTGAACAGGGCAAGCGGCAAGCGCAGACGCGTTATGCGCGGGCGGTTGCTGCCAAGCGCGCCACGAACGACCTTGAAAAAATTCTGCCGGCGGCACATCAGGGACGCATCGAGTTGTTGTTTGTTCAAGCAGATACACAGCGTTGTGGCAGCTTTGACGAAAAAGCGAGGACGCTGCACTTGCATCCCGACAAACACGGCGACCAAGATTTGATGAATCTTGCCGCGCTCTATACGCTCGAAAACGGTGGCGCAGTGTACACGTTGCCGTCGGCAGAAATGCCTAACGACGCGGCGCTCGCGGCAGTCTTGCGCTTTTGAACGCGCGCATGATGTATTCCGACAATGATTTTAAAAACGTTGTGGCGGCGTAAAGCGCGCACACTCTTGACATTGCTCGGCATCGCCGTAGGGGTCGCGGCGGTGCTGGCTTTTTCCGCGTTCGGCGAAGGCATGGCATCGGGCTTTGAACAGACTTTTACGACGGCAGAAGCAGACCTCATCATCGGACAAAAAGACGCGATGATGCTGCTCTTGAGCAATGTAGATGATACGGTCGGCAAAGAGTTGAAACAAATGTCGGGCGTGGAACAAGTGAACGGAACTGTGCTTGGCTTTGTCACGCTGCCGAATTCGCCGTATATGGTGGTCATGGGACACGAGCCGCGCGGTTTTGCGATTCAACATTTTCGTCTCGTCCAAGGCACTCCGCTGACGAGCAAAAAAGAAATTCTGCTCGGAAAAATCGCCGCGAAAAATTTCAAAAAAGAAATCGGCGAATCGTTTCGCATCGCCAACGTTGATTATGATGTAGTGGGAGTTTATGAAACAGGCGTGAGCATGGAAGACGGCGGCGCGGTGATCACGCTGGATGCCGCGCAGCGCGCGTTTGACAAGAAAAAGCAGGTCAGCTATTACAGCTTGAAATTGCAGGACACGCGGCGGATTGACGAAATCAAAACCAAAATCGAAACGCGCTGGAAAGATTTGAGCGCGACGCGTTCGGGCGATGCGACAATGCAAAGCGAAAGTTTGCAGCTCTATCGCTCGTTCGGCTGGTTCTTGGGAATCTTCGCGGTCCTCGTCGGTGGACTCGGCATGATGAACACGATGCTGATGAGTGTGTTGGAACGCACGCGCGAAATTGGGGTCTTGCGCGCGTTGGGTTGGAAACGACGACGCATCGTGTTGATGATTTTGGGCGAGTCCTTGGTGTTGGCGTTACTCGGCGGTGTATTGGGTATCGCGCTGGGACTCGCGTTGGTTCAAGTAACGCAATTTGTTCCCGCCGTCGAAACCTTGTTGAAAGGCGTATTGACGCCGATGATGTTTGCGCAAGCGCTGTTCATCGCGCTCGTGCTTGGCGTTGTCGGCGGCGTACTGCCTGCCCTGCGCGCGGCACAGCTCGCGCCTGTGGAGGCGATGCGCGCGGAAGGCGGCGCGAGTGTACAACTGGGACGCGTGTCGCGTTTGCTCGCGCGCATCGCGGGCAACAGTCCGCTCCGAAATCTTTTTCGGCGTCCGTTGCGTACATTCTTTACGCTTGCGGGCATCGGTATCGGTATCGGTTTCTTGGTCGCGTTGTTGGCGGTGACGGAAGGATTCACTGTGTTGTTTGCGCAGCTCGGCGGCGCGGGGCAAGTGGAATTGATGGCGGAGCAAGCAGGTGTTTCAGACGCATCGCTTTCGACAATTGACGAACATACCGTCGAACATCTTGTGCGCGACCCCGATGTGAAATCCGTCTCGCGCATGTTGTTGGGTTTTACTTCGACACAGGGCTTGCCGTACTTTATCATTTTTGGACTCGACCCGCGCGAAGAATATATCAAGCATTATCGTGTGCGCGAGGGACGCCTCATTCAATCCGCGCGCGAAATTATGGTGGGGCGTTTCGCCGCGAATGCTTTGGAAAAAAAGATTGGCGAGAAAATTCGCATTGGCGGTACGACGTACGAACTCGTCGGCATTTACGAAAACGGTTCCGCGTTTGAAGATACGGGCGGTGTGTTGCTGCTGCGCGACGCGCAAGAACAATTTGGCAAACCGCGCCAAGTTTCTTTTTTGGGCGTGAATGTGCATGACCCGTCGCGCCTCGATGAAATTGCTGCGCGGTTGGAGCGCACATATCCCGAAATTATTCTCTCCAAGCCGAGCGAGTTCACAGACCGCATGCAAGACATGCAAACGATGTATGTGGTGTTGGACGCGCTGATTGTATTGACACTTGTCGTCGGCGGTATTGTGATGATGAATGTGATGTTGATGAGTGTGTTTGAACGCACACAAGAAATCGGCGTCCTGCGCGCGTTGGGTTGGCGCAAGCGACGCATCTTGTGGAATGTGCTGGGTGAAGCGTTGGCGTTGAGTTTGCTTGCGACGTTCGTGGGCATCGCGTTCGGCGCGGGCATTGCGTATCTCTTTACGCTCGCGCCGCTGTTTGGCTCGTTCTTGCTGCCCGTCTATACCGCGCCGATGCTTGTCCAAATTTTTGTGGTCGCGCTCGTGTTGGGCGCAGTTGGCGGATTACTGCCGGCATGGCGCGCGGCAAATTTGCGTCCGATTGAGGCGTTGCGTTATGAATGAACAACCGATTGTCGTAGAAACGCGCGCGCTTGTTAAAGTGTACGGGGACGGCGCGCTCGTGCGCGCGTTGGATGGCGTAAATCTCGTCGTCCGCAAAGGCGAATTTGTTTCGATTGTCGGTCCTTCGGGTTCGGGCAAATCTACGCTCTTGAATGTGTTGGGGGCGCTTGACCGTCCGACGAGCGGCGAAATTTTTATCAACGGCACGTCGTTGTCGCGCGTTCACGATTTGGACCAATTTCGCAGTCGCACGGTGGGATTTGTGTTTCAAACGCACAATCTCATTCCGACCTTGACCGCGCTCGAAAATGTGACGATTCCGATGTACGAGATGGGCTTGCATGGCGGCAAACGCAATCGCCGCGCGCGCGAATTGCTCGCGTTGGTGGACTTGGAAAAACGTGCGAACCATTTGCCCAACATGCTTTCGGGCGGCGAACGTCAGCGCGTTGCCATTGCGCGCGCGTTGGCGAATGAACCCGCGTTAATTCTTGCCGACGAGCCGACGGGCAATCTCGATTCCAAAAATACCGCCGAGACGATGAAACTGTTGACCGAGTTGAATCGCACGCGGCAGACGACGTTCATCATCGTCACGCACAACCATGAAGTGGCGCGCGTGACGCAGCGCGTCATCACGTTGCGCGATGGAAAAATTTTGAGCGATGTCCCACTGCACAGTGAACTCGAAAGCGATTTGTATGATTTAAAAGTATCGGTGTTGGGACAGGCGATTCTGAAAAAAATCGCAGAGGACGCCGCGCACAATGGCAATCCTCCGCTGACCGAACAAGAATTGGACGCGCGTTTCGCGCGCATGTTTCAAACCTATCTCACTCCGCGCGCGCAAGCTCTGCCGCGCGTTGCCACTGTTCCTGCGAAATCGTCGTAGAGACATCACACCGGCAAGTCATGCAAGGTTCTTGCTGTAACACGCAAACAAGAATGCCGCCGAATTTCGGCGGCATTCTTTGTTCACAACGCGTGCAGTTGTTCTTTGCGTTTTTTCCGTGCGTACCACACAAACAAAATCAAGCCCAACGCCATCAACAAGTATTCATGTGGTTCGGGAACAGCAGTAATGTCGAACGGATTTTGTGTTTGTCCCACTTCTTCCACTTCGCGCTGGAAGCGGTCACCTTGCTTTTCCAATTCGTCGAGCGTTTTTTGTTGCACCGCGTTGACGAGAACAATCATGGACGAATAAGGTGTGACGATGCTGTATTGTTTGGCGAGCGCGTGCAGTGAATCGAGCGTATTCAATTGTCCGAGCGACGCGCGTTCACGTTGAACATTCGTGAGAATCAAACGGCGCGCGGCGAACGGTGCGAAATTTTCATCCGATGCTGTTTCGGCGAATCGCGTTTGCGCTTCGGTTGTCGGCAGGGTGAGCCAAACATAATTGTCAGTGTATTCGACGACAGCATCGCTTGGCGCATTGACAAACGTTTCGCCGCGCTGCAACGCGCGCACAACCGCGAAACGATTCAACGCGTCCTGAACATTTCCCGTCACGCCGCCGCCGGTGGATTGAATTTCTTGCAAAGTTGCATCATCGTAGCCGAGCGGAAATTTTCCGCCGAGATGTACGAACCACAATGGAATGTCAATGCGCACGGGTTTTGCATCATTCGCGCCGAGCGCGTAACCCGTGCCGTCGGTCAAAACAAAAATCGCGTCATACTTGTCTGCGCCGCGCAAATTGCTAAATTGCTGCAACAGGTCCGCAGGATTTTGTCCGCCGATGTACGTGAGTGCGTTCGCGTCAAGCGCGTTGATGGAAACGCGCGTTGCGCTTTCGCCGCGATAGCGCGGCGCGGTGAGATACACATCCACCGTATTCCCGCGTTCGGAAATTGTTTTGAATTGTGCCAGCGCGTTTTGTACATCTTGCGCGAGCGGCTGCATACTGCGCGAACGGTCAACGACAACGGCAACGCGCGCATTGTTGGGCAATTGTGGCAATGCTGAATTTGCAATCGGCTGCGCGATAATCGTTTGTCCTTCGGGCAAATCAAAGCGATGTGTTGTCGGTGTCATGGCGGATGAGGTTGGAATCGAAGGGGCGAGCCAATCGTTTGCATTTACAGCGAATCGTTGTCCATTCACCGTGCGCGTTGTTTTTTCATCCCAATACACGTTGCGTTTTTCGGCGAGGTACGGCAGCGTCCAACTGTTTTCAGTTGCAAACACGCGCCACGTCAACCACAAGTGCATTGGCGGACCGAATCGCACGAACGAAGTTTGGAAACCAAATTCGCTGTGGTCATAGCCCAATGTTTTCGGTTCAACGGGAAAGACGCGCACGCGATATTGACGCGGACCGATTTGTTCCACGAGCGCGGGGTCAACGTTGCTGCGAACCTCTTGCCGATACACTTGTTGCGCCGCGCCGCGCGGGGAAACGCGATACGCGAAACGCTCCGCGCGATTTTCTGAATTGCCCAACCACACGCCGGTCACCACTGCCGATTCGGGCAGCGTGACGTAATACACCACTTCTTGGCGCGTGCCGGATTCATTTTGATATTCTTCGTGCAATTCAAAATCTGCCCAATCGCCGTGTTCGACAAATGTAATTTCTTGTTTGTTCAAATGCACTTCATGGTCGGACGCATCTTGAATGCGCTGCTGCGCGCCGCCAGCATCCCATGTCGAACCGAGCGCTGCCAACACCGTCGCGCGTTCGCCATCGAAAATCGTTTCGTCAAAATAATTTTCGTACAACGTCGCGGCTTGATTCGATTCGCGGAATATGGCGCCGTCATTCCAGCGCGTGGTTTCAATGGGCTTATCCGCCGGTTGATACAACAAGGGCGCGGCAACGACCTGATACGCGCTTTCGACGCCGACAAAATTTTCGGGGCGCCATCCGAACGCAGTAGCATACAAATCGCGAATGTGCTGCACTTCGCCGACGGAACTGATGTACCGCTGTGGCGCGAGATAGGCGTTCAGCAGCCCCGCGCGAATTGTATTTTCTTGCGCGGCGAGCTGTTGTGCTTCGAGCGCGTTGGTCGGCGTCGCGCGCAGCAGCGCAAAGGCAGTGGATTGCGGCTGTTGATTCAAAAAGACAAAAAGAAACGCGCACACCGCCGCGATTGCGGTGGTGAATAGCGCGGCAGGCACCGCGCCAAAACGCGTCCCATAATTTTTGATGGCGTGCCACCACCCGCGCACAACCAGCAGCGGCACCGCAATGGGCATCAACACAAAGAGCGTCGCGCTAAACGCGAACGTCATCATGCCAAAGACCATGAATGGAATCCACACCAAGTTTCGCGGAAAATCGAGGATTGCGTTCCAGATGTTGCGAAAGAAATCGCCGAGATGCAAAAACAATTCGACTACACTCCGCACCAAAAGCGCGCCGATGGGCAGCGCGTAAAAAGCGAGCCAAATGCCAACATACACCGCGACGAGTGCAAAGAGAGTCACGCCCAATACGCGCACATGTGTGAGGAACGCGTTGCGGGAATCAATTTTTTGGTCGAGCAATTGCCACAAGAACGCCAACATGCCCAACGCGGCGATTGCCAAAACAAACGCCAGCGTCGTCGTCAATTCGCGAATGATAAACAAGCGAAACGCTACGAGGAGCATCAACGGACCTTCAACGGCGTATCCGAACGCAAACAATTTGCGCGGCGCAGTGCGCTGTAAATAAATGCCGATGCCAACCGCAAGCAGTGGAATCACAATCAACAGCAGCGCGTTGATGAGAAAGCTGACAGGGATGATGTTGGCTTGCGCACCGAGAAATATCGTTGGCAGCAACAACGGCGCAAAGCCGAGCAGAATGAACGCCAGAAAAATGAGATTCCATATCCAAAACAGCCCGTAACCCCACGCGGGCGAGTGGATGAGGTTGGAGAAAAGTTTTTTCATACAGACTCCATTCGAGAATCGTTTACCGGGTTGCCAATTGCTGCGCGACCGATTCGTGCAGCGCGCGATACAACTCGCTCACGCGCGTGTCATTTGATGCGCGCGGTTGGTCGAACAAAATCGAAACGAGGACCCAGCGTTCGGCAGGCGCGGTTGTGTCCGCCCAAATGCGCGTGCCGTAATCGTCGGTTGTGCGCGACGCGGATTGAAACCAATACGCGGCATCGAGACGCGCGTCACTTTTTTGGTCGCGTAACGTCACGGCGCGCAATGGAAAATTTTCGGCGATGAGCTGCGCGCGCGAATCATTCAACTGCAAACCGAAAACTTCAAAACAACGTTCGGGGCGATGATGGGCGCGCCATGTGCGGCTCGGCACGAGAATGAGCGAACCTGTGATGCCTTGCCAATTGAACCGCAACCGCGTCGCCGATTCTGCACCGTCGCGCGTGAGCCCGGCGCTTTCATCCGGCTTGAGCGGTAACGCCTGTGTATGCAATTCATTTGGAAAATTCCATGTGGGCGCGGTGTGGGCAAGTCCGGTTTCGATGTATGGGGCATAGACAATTGCCATCGCGCCAATCACAATTGCGAGCGCAAGCGAAAATTGCGGAATCGAAAAGAAAAATTCTTTTGAACGAGAAATCAAAACCTCCTTGCGATTTTGATTTCTCATTCTCAATAATCCTACTGCCGCCGCGCACGCGCCGACGAAACCCATTACGCCCAACGGCACATGCAGCATTTCCGCCACAAGCGGCAGATTCAACGCTTGCGCGGTAACGACGAGGGCTGCAACGCGCACCACGTTCGCAAGAAACAAAAGCAGTACGAACCCACAAGCAACGAGCAGCCAACGCACATTCAACGCGCGCCGTTCGAGCCACGTCACGGCGAGAAAAAATAACGCGCCCGTCCATAAACTTTTTACACCACTGCATGGCAAATCAATTTGCGACACACCATTTTCCAGAATCAGAATTGTGTCCACACCCGTTGAGGTGATGTGCAAAGCGGCGAGCGCGTCGCGCACAATCTCGGCTGTAAAAATTCGCATCGGATAACCGATGAATGTTTGCATGTGTTCGCCAAAGGGGAGTACGCCAATCAACAATAACGCGGCAGGCAGACCTGCGCGCCAACTGCGCGGCGACATCCACAAGCCAACAAATCCATAACTGGCAATACCGAACAAGGTCGCGGACAACGTGTTGATGTCGAGGACGCGTTCAGTGATGAGATACGACGCCGAACCACCGAGTGCGAGTGCGAGCGGAATCGGATACGCGCGCGGCGCAGTGTGAAAATGAAGTTGGAAATTGCCGTTGTAAATTTGCCAGCCGATGAGCGCGACAATGCTGATGAGGACGAGTTGATTCGTGCGAAAATCTTCGCGCAAGGCAACGATGCCGAGATAATCAAAGAGCGCGCGGTATAACCAAAACCACAGCGCGAGGAGCAAAAGATTCCACGCAATTTGCGGCGCATGGACGCGCAATGCGGAAGCGAACGTTGGAAGCGAAAAATTACGTGGTGGGAGCATCAGTGGAAAGAGAATCGGATGCGTTCAAAAGACGACGAAACGGGTGCATGTGTTCCGCGTCCACGCGAGTCCATCATAGCAAAATTTGGCGGTTTGTCATGCACTTGAGTGCGTGACACGGAACGTGTGAAATCCCGTTGTGAAAGTTTTTTTCGTCGGTATTTGCGGCAAAAAAGATGTCAACCTTAAAAGAAACGCGCGTTTCGCTCCAGCGGGCGTGCGCGTTTGAAAAAAAATCTCTGCCAAATTCGGCAGAGATTTTTTTATATCATTTGTAAAAATGCTTGCACGACGCGCGGGTCAAATGCTTTGCCGGCTTGGTCTTGCAGATACGCGCGCACTTGAATTTCCATCCACGCTTGACGATAGGGACGGTCGGAACGCAGTGCATCCCATGTATCCACGACGGCGAAAATGCGCGCGCCGAACGGAATCTCTTCGCCCTTGAGTCCGCGCGGATAGCCGCTCCCATCCCAGTGTTCATGATGCGAGTACGGAATTTCCAGCGCGCGATTCAAATACGGAATGGGGGCAAGCATTTCATACGCAAGCTGGGGATGTCGGCGCATCGTGTCCCATTCTTGATGGGTCAACTCGCCGGGTTTCAAAAGAATGCTGTCGGGAATCCCCATCTTGCCAATGTCATGCAAGAGCGCGCCGCGTTTCAAATGAATCAATTCCTCTTCGCTCATACCGAGCGCGCGCGCCAACCGCACCGTCAATTCCGTCACGCGCTGCGTGTGTCCTTCGGTTTCGTGGTCGCGCAAATCGAGCGCACGCGACCAGCCCTCAATCGTCGAATCGTACGCGAGTTTCAAGTCCTGATTGCTGCGTTCCAGATTGGTGACGAGTTTCGCGTTGTCTATCGTGAGCGCGGCTTGCGCGGCGATGGCGCTGCAAAAATCGAGCCAGTCGGGGTCAGATTGAAACGGCGTGCGACTGAACAATTCTAAAACGCCTTGCAGCGCGCCTTTGGTAATTAAAGGCACGGCGACATAACTCGTAAAATCTTCGTACGGCAAAAGCGGCGCGTGTCCCAAACCATTCATCGCCTGATTCAAATCGGGAACGATAATGATGCGTCGTTCGCGCGCCGCCGTGCCCGCGTATCCTTTGCCGAGCGCAAGTTGCGTGTGCTGCAGCGCGCTGGTGCGAAACCCGCGCGCCGCGCTAAACAATAACGTTTGCGACGATGGTTCAAAATTAAGCACGGCGCCCGCGTCCATATTCAACTGCGAAAGTGCGTGGGTGAGCAAAATGTCCAACGTGACGCGGAGGTCGGTGCTGGCGCTGATGGCAGTATCAATCGCGCGCAGCGCGGCGAGCTGTTGCACGCGTTGTTCCGTTTGCGAAAACGAAGCGGCGCGCGCAAACGCGTTGCCCGCAATTTCAGCAATGATGGTCAACAACGCGACTTCATCCGCTTGAATTTCGCGCGGTAATGGCACCGAAACCGCAAGCACCCCAATCGGTTCGTGCATATTGCGGACCGGTACAAGCGCGCCGCCGTGCGCGGCAGGAATTTTTTCGCGTGCGAGTTCGCTCGTCAACGCGTCGTTTGAAAAATTACGCGTCGCATAGGGTTGGTTCGATTGCAAGACCCAGCCGGCAATGCCGTCATTTGCGGGCGCGCGGCGAGGCGTTTCAACAAACCAACCGCGTGTCGCATGGACAATCAATTCGCGTTTGTTGGGACTGTAAAACGCAATCTGTCCATCGCGCGCATTGAGCGCCGCCAACGTTTCATCGAGCGCGCGTGCTGCCATTTCGGCTTGCGTCGAAGCTTGACGCAGGACTGTCGAGATGCGATTGATGGCATCGAGCTCGCGCAAGCGACGTTGGGTTTCATTCCACAGGCGCGCGTTTTCTAACGCGGCGGATACATGATGCGCAAAAAGCGCAACCGCTTCGGTATCCGAAGAACGCAGTGTATTGCCGACGACGGTCAAGATGCCCGTCATTTTTCCTTGGGTAAAGAGTGGAGCGAGCAGCGCTTCGTTTTGCTGCAATTGCTCCGCGAGCCATTTGACCAAGGGGGATGTTTTGGAAGATACGCTCAACCATTCTGTTGCAGCGAGCGGAGGTTGCAGGACGGTATTGCCTTTTTCCAACCCTTGGCGCGCCTCGCTCCACAACTGCGCGGGGAGAATGGAATCGTTTGGATGCGCGGCAAAGGTATGGATAAATTCTTGCGCGCGGGGGTCGCGCATCAACGTGTGAACATGACGATACCCTTCGGTCACATTTTCAAACACTTGGGCGAATGTACCCAACTCTTTGAGCTCGTCACACGCGATGCGATAAATTTCTGCAGAGTCGCGCAACTGTTGAATACGAATGGCGGCGCGGTTCAGCGTTTCCAATTGTGCCGCGCGGCGGGCGGTCTCGTTCAAGAGGCGCGCGTTTTCGAGTGCGATGGCGGCTTGGTCAGCGAACGCAAGCAAGCGCTGCGGCGCGGCAGCGTCAAAAAAATTTGGAATCGAGCTGTCCAAATTCAAAAAACCAATGACCTTGTGTCGCGCGCGAATCGGCGCGGCGACATACGAATGAATCCACGCGGTTTCGGGAATATAAACCCAATTTGGTTCGAGGCGTGTGTTGGCGATGCGGAGGGGCATTCCGGTTTCGACAAGTTTTTGAAGGTGTGAGAATTGCCCAAATTGGAAACGCATGTCCATGATGGGCAGCTGCGGGTCATAGCCATGTGCGCCGACGACGCGCATCGTATTGCCTTCAATCAACATCACATTTGCCGCGTCGTGCGGGACAACGCGTCCGACATGCCCCAGAATGCGTTCGATGACTTGTTCCAAATTCAGGGTGCTGTTCAAGAGGGCTGCCGTATCGCCAAGCGCTTGCACCAGCCGGCGTTGTTCCTGTTCCGCACTTTCGACCTGTTTGCGCGCGGAAATATCTTGAAACAAAACGGCGACCTGTCCCATTTGGGGACAGAATACCGTCACGTGAAAATGCCGCTCCAGTAATTCTGAATAGGATTCAAAATGTAATGGTTCGGGATTTTGTGCGACCCGTCGAAAAATGTCGTGCCAATCGTGGGCGAGAGGCGGTAGTACAGCGCGCGCAGGTTTGCCAATGCTCTCGCGCGCATTTTGCGCGAGCATTTGTTCCAGAACCGCGTTGATGCGGAGGACGCGGTATTCGATTGGTTCGCCCGCCTCATCACAAACTGTTTCATGCAGGGCAAAACCGTATTGCAGCTGTGAAAAGATTTGTTCCAGCACGACAGGTCCTTGCGTCCGGCAGAATGCAATGGATGCCGGCACACGCGCGGCGCAAACCGATTATACAGCTGCGGACGCGTTCTGCGCGCACGCGGCTTGGCATGGCGCTCCGGGCATGGGAAAAAACAGCTATGAAATTTGTTTGCAGATTGAGTTATAATTTTTGCACACGCCAGTGCGCGTTGGGAAATGGAGTCAGCATGGTGGAACAAAAACAGGTCGGGGTCAAACCCGAATTTCTCATTGTTGCAACGGGACTGATTTTAATTGGTCTGGTTGTTTGGGAAATGTTGTTAATTCAGGCGACGTTTGAAAATGTCCAAACGCCTGCCGTCCTTACCGATGTCGCGGTGTGGGACGCATTGATGCGCGACCGCGAGCTGCTGCTGCGTTTTTCGGCGGCGTTGATTTTGTTGGTGATTGCAATGTTCATCGGATTGGCGTTGGTTCAACTGCACAATCGTCGGACTGCGGAACGGATGAATGCTGAACTCGAAAAGAAAATTCAAGACCGCACTGCCCAGTTGGGATATGAACGCAATTTGTTGCGAACCTTGATTGATAATGTCCCCGACCTCATTTACGCCAAAGATAGCAATTCCAAATTTGTCGTTGCCAACAATGCCGTCGCCCAAATGTTTGGTTTTCACAATGCCGAAGAACTGTTGGGCAAATCCGATTTTGATTTTTTTTCACGCGAGTTGGCGGAACAATTTCGCGCCGATGAAATTCAGGTGATGCAAAGCGGCGTGCCGCTCATTGGCAAATTGGAACGCTATCTCACGCGAGACGGACGGGAAGGTTGGAATTCGACCAACAAAGTGCCGCTGCGTGACCCGCAGGGAAATTTGATTGGCTTGGTGGGCGTGGGACGCGATGTGACCCAAGTCCGGCGTCAGAGCGAAAAATTGCGCGAGCGCGAAAGTATGCTTGCCAAAGCACAAGAGATCGCGCACGTTGGTTCGTGGCGCTGGGACCCGCAGAGCGATGCGGTGGAATGGTCAGAAGAGATGTACCGCATTTATGGTATCGAGCCGATGCAGTTTGAGGGTACCTCCGCAAGTGTGATTGCGAACGCAGTCCATCCCGATGACCGCGCGCGTTTGGAAATGGCGAATGAACAAGCGCGGCAAGGCACCTTGACGCCGCTCGAGTATCGCGTGGTGCATCCCGACGGACAGGAACGCGTTGTTTGGGCAGAGGGCGAATTTTTACGCGACGCGAATGGCAATCCGCTTTCGATGGTCGGCGTCGTCCAAGACATTACCGAACGCAAACGCGCGCAAGCGGCACAACAGCAACTCGCCGCGATTGTAGAATCTTCTGATGATGCAATTGTCAGCAAAACCCTTGAGGGCATTGTGACGAGTTGGAATCGCGGGGCAGAACGCTTGCATGGTTATACGGCGAGCGAAATGATTGGACAACCGATATCGAAAATTATTCCGCCCGAACGAATTGCCGAGTCGCTTGCCGCGCAAGAACGACTGGTGCAGGGCGGACAAATTGTGCATCTTGAGACCCAACGCTTTCACAAGAACGGCACGCGCGTGGAGGTCGCGCTGACGTTATCCCCCATGTATGATGAAGCGGGCGCAATGATTGGTTCGTCGGTGATTGCGCGCGACATAACGCGACGTCGCCGCGCGGAAGACGAACTTCGCCGCCAAAATGAATATCTGGATGCGCTGCACGAGACGACTATTAATTTGATGGGACGATTGCAATTGAATGATTTGCTGCAAGCCATCACGCAGCGCGCGGCGAATCTCGTTGGCACCGAGAACGGATATATTTATCTCAACGAGTTGGGTTCGGAAGAGATGCAGATGAGTGTGGGCATTGGCATCTTTAGTCAAATGGTTGGCAGTATGGCGCGGCGGGGCATCGGCGCGACAGGCATCGTTTGGGAAACGGGCGAGTTGTTTGTCGTGGATGATTACCGCACGTGGGGCAATCGTTTGAACAAACCCGGCACAACGGATGTGCGCGGTCTAGTGAGCATCCCGCTCAAGTCCGAAGACAAAGTGGTTGGAGTCTTTGGCGTGGCGTACACGGACGAAAATAAAAAATTCGACGCGGCGGCAATTCAAATTTTGACGCGCTTTGCCCATCTGGCTTCGATTGCGTTGGACAATGCGCGTTTGTATGCGGCGGCGCGGCAAGAACTCGCCGAGCGCACGCAAGCCGAAGAACGCTTTCGCCGCCTTTTTGCCGCTTCACCCGATGCCATTCTTTTGCTCGACCCGGCGGACCCCGAATGGCGCATTGTGGATTGCAATCAGGTCGCGTGTGAAATGAATGGCTATTCGCGCGACGAGTTGATTGGACAGCCAATTGACCTCTTGAATATCGCGCGCGACACCCCGCAAGAACGCGCGAAATATCTGGAAGAGGTGCGGCGCGCCGGGGTCATGCACGTCGAATCGGAACATCGCCACAAGGACGGACATCCTTTCACAATTGAAACTTCCACTTCGCTGCTCAAGGTGGGCGACCACGAATTGGTGTTGGGTATTGACCGCAATGTGACGGAACGCAAACGCGTGGAAAATGATTTACGCGAAAGCAGGGAATTGTTGCAAACGATTTTCGACAATTGTCCGGTGATGATTGGCATGATAGATGCGAATGGACATTACACGCTCATCAATCACGAATGGGAACGCACACTCGGATATACGCTGGACGAGATGAATGACGGCGATGTCCTCGCGGCAATGTATCCCGATGCCGAACAACAACGCGCAGCGCGGAATTTCATGTTTTCGCCAACGCCCGGCTGGCACGATTTCAAAACGGTGGTGCGCGATGGGCGGACGGTGGATACATCGTGGATGTACAAGCCATTGCTGCAAGGTATGACGCTTGCCTTTGGTCAGGATATTACACAGCGCAAGCAAGTGGACCGTTTGAAAAATGAATTTATTTCGACGGTGAGCCATGAGTTGCGAACGCCCTTGACTTCGATTCGCGGATCGCTTGGACTGATTGCAGGTGGCGTTGCCGGACCCATGCCGGAACGCGCCAAGAGCATGATTGACATTGCGTACAAAAACAGCGAACGGCTCGTGCGTTTAATCAATGACATTCTCGACATTGAAAAAATCGAATCGGGCAAAATGGCGTTTCAACTCCGCCCCATCGAGCTGGTGCCATTACTCGAACAAGCGGTGGAAGCCAATCGCGCGTTCGGCGCGCAATATCATGTTACGTTTGAAATTATACAAGCGCCGGGCGATGTCCAAATCAACGCGGACCCGGACCGCATTACCCAAGTGATGACAAATTTGTTATCGAATGCGGCAAAGTTTTCGCCGCCGCACAGTCAGGTCGAAATTCGCGTGACGCAGAATGAAAAGGTTGTCCGCGTGGCGGTACACGATGATGGCGCGGGGATTCCCGAAGAATTCAAAAATCAAATTTTTCAAAAATTCGCGCAAGCTGATTCGTCTGACACGCGTCAAAAAGGTGGCACGGGACTGGGGCTTTCCATTGCCAAGGCAATTGTAGAAAAACATGGCGGCACGATTGGCTTTGATTCGGTAGATGGGCATGGGACCACTTTTTATTTTCAACTGCCCGAATATCAGCCAATGCCGTTGCAAGAAGCTGTCAAGCCGCGCATTCTCGTAGTGGATGATGACCGCGACGTGGCAATGATTTTGTACTCGATGCTCAAGCAAGGCGGTTTTGACGCCGATGTGGCGTTCAACGCGGCGCAAGCGCTAGAGTTGGCGCAAACGCGTTCGTATGCGGCGGTGACACTCGATTTAATGCTGCCTGACCGTGACGGGCTTTCCGTCATTCGCGAATTTCGTTCGCTGGAAGCAACGCGCAATTTGCCGATAGTAGTAGTTTCGGCAAAGGCAGAACAAGGCAAACGGCAATTGAACGGCGATGCAATGTGGGTGGCGGACTGGCTGCAAAAACCGATTGACTTGCAGGAACTCGTGCGCGCAGTGGCGCATGCCACTGCGCATTTGCGCAAAGGCAAACCGCATATCTTGCATATCGAAGATGATGCCGATGTGTTGCAAGTCGTCAAAGCGATTTTGCATGATATCGCGGATGTGTCGGCGGCGATGGATTTTCAACATGCGCGCGCGCTGTTGGAACGAAATATGTTTGATTTGGTGATTCTTGACCCGATGTTGCCGGATGGTTCGGGAACGGAATTGTTTCCGCTGTTGCGGCGCGGGGGGATGCAAATCCCTATCGTGATTTTTTCCGCACGCGAGCAAGACCAAAATATCTTGAATCATGTGAACGCCGCGCTTGTGAAATCGCGGACTTCCAATGAACAGCTGCTGAAAACCATCGCGCAATTGATTGAACCCGCGCGGATTCGAGGAGAGCCATGATGGGACGTTTGGAGCGCATTCTGCTCATTGAGGATGATGCGGACATTCAAGCGGTAGGGCAACTCGCGCTCGAAGCGGTGGGTGGATTCACTGTGCAGGTTTGCGGCTCCGGGCAAGAGGCGCTGGAACGCGTTTCGACCTTTGCGCCGGATTTGATTTTGTTGGATGTGATGATGCCGGGGATGGATGGTCCGACGACGCTCATGGCGCTTCGCGCACAAATGTCTGACGCAACCCCGCCGGTGGTTTTCATTACCGCCAAAGTACAGGCGCACGAAATCGTGTATTACAAACAATTGGGCGCGCTGGATGTCATTTCGAAACCATTTGACCCAATGACGTTATCGGAAGCGATATGTGAGATTTGGGCACACGCTTGACAAATGCAACTTTGCATCGAGCCACGTAGCTTGAAGCGAAAATTATTTTACCAAGAATATGAAGCAAGCTGATTTTCTAGTCGCGTTGAATGCGCTGCGCGACGAGTATCAATCCAACTTGCCTGCCAAAATTCAACAGCTAAACGAACTTTGGCGGGGGTTGTGCGAGGACGCGTGGGATGTCGAGGCGTTCGAGCTCTTTACGCGGTTGGCGCACAGGTTGGCGGGTTCGGGCGCGACGTATGGTTTTGTTCAGGTGAGTCAAACGGCGCGCGCGGTCGAGGTCTGCGCCAAACAATTCAATCTCAACGCGCGACCCAACGAACGTGAACGCGCGGCGCTCGAAATTTTATTGGCGCAATTGCAAGAGAGTATGTTGGTGCCACCCCAAGCAATGGAAGATGAATTCAGTACGCGGGAAGAATTTTTAGCGGCGCTTGATTCGAATGAGGGCTAGACAAAAAATACAAGCGCGCAAGTGTACGCACAGCGCGTTTTCGGGCGCAAACAAAAACCGTCATCGTATGGATGACGGTTTCGTTTTTTACGCGGGCAACAATTTTGTCAATTGTTGAATCAACGGCTTTACATTTTCGGGCACACTTCCGTCAAACACCTCGAGTTCATTGGAACGCTGCCCAATCCGCGCGGCGATTTCGTACGCGAACGCGTCGGGATTTTGTGTGCCACTCGTTTCGGCTTTCCAGAAATTCGTTTGGTCCAAAAGTTTTCGCAGCGCAATAATTTGTCCGTCATTCAAAACGCGGCGCAAGCGATTGTATTCTTTTTGCGGCACGCCGCGCGCGTCATACGCGACGCGTCCATCCGGATACACCACCACTTCGCGTGTGGAAAAATTCAAACCGCCGCTTTTGCGAAATGCAATGAATCCGCCGCGCGGCAGTTTCAATGGCTCGGGTTGGGGTTCCGCTTCGGCGCTCAATACCGTTGGCGCAGGTGTTGTTGTCGGCGCGGGGGTTGTTGGAGGCGCCTCGGTTGGCGGTGGCGTTTCGGTCTGTTCCCCCCGCGTTTTTTTCTTGAACGAACGTTTCGGCGCGTCGATGGGCGCGTCAACTTTTTGTTCCGCCTTGCCGGACAAGGTTCCGAGTGCCGGCTCGCTCGTTCCAAGCATGGGCGCGTCCGTGATACCGGACGTTTCGATGGGCGCGGATTCTTTCGGCGCAGATTTTTTTTCTGAAGCAGGTTTCGTCGTACGAGATTTTTTGTTCATTGTAGTTTCACCGAGGCGAGAATCGCGTCCATGCGTTGACTCGCGCGCTCGAAATCCGCTTCGGACGCGGCGAGCGTGAGATAGTACGAACGCGTGGGCGTTAAAACAATATAGTCGCGCGCAATCACAACGACAGGCAGGGACGCGCGACGCGGCGTATCAATCGGTTGCACAACATAGGTGTATTGCAATTCTTTGGCGGTCGCTCCGGCGACAGTGGTGTCACGCTCGGAAATGAAATGATATGCTGTGAGCGCGCTGCGTTGTTCCACGCGGCGGTCAACCAATTGCTGCATCGTCGGCGGCGCAGAAGGGTCGAGTTCGCGCGTTTCCACAGTGAGCGATGTTTTGAACGCCGATTCGGCTGCCGGGTTTTCGACTTTTAACAACACTTCTTGCAATGATTCGGCATTGCTCCATTGCGCGGGATAGTCCAGGCGAAACGGTGAATCGGGTTCTTGATACGTCTTGGTACGATTGACGACCAGTTGGCTCATCACCAAACCAAGCGCAAGCGCGACGAGGACGACAATGGCGACGCCCAAATCTTTGTTCCACGTACGAAAATCGTGAATCGAAGGAGTAGAGACTGACATAGTTTATGTTTTCGCCTGACGCATTGTGAACGCGTGGGCGCGCTGCATCAAATACACCAGTGCGCCAAAGGTCACCAACGCGACGACCAGCCCAAACGCGAGCGAACGCCATGGTTCGACGGTGAGTCCGGTCGCGCTCACTTCATCAATCAGCCAACTGAATAGACCATTCAACACAGCAGAAACGACGAGTCCAAACGGGACCCACCACCCTGGTTTATGCTCAAATTTCGCTTGCGCCATGAAATATCCCAACACGCCGCCGAACGATGCTTGTGCGAGCGCGGTGGTGACGACATTGATAATACCGGGTGCGAGCGCGACGCCTTGATTGTCAATGATGTAATGCAAGTTCAACATCGTCGCGACGCCAAGACCCGCGACCGTGCCATAAACAATGCCGTCCATACGTTCATCGTATTCGGCAGTTTTGTACACCCAAACGCGAATCGCGACATACATGATGGCGGCAAAAACGAAACCATTTATCAAAATGGATGCGCCCAGCGAAGTCCAATTGTTGTACGATGCCCAACCCGCGACATCGAACCAATCTTGAATCACTCTCAAGCCGATGAAATCGGTGAGAATCATCGCCGTAATCAACACCGAGCCGATGCGTTCTTTGGGCTCGGGTTCGAGGCGGTCTTGTTGATAAAAATAAATCAACCACGCCGCCGTGGGCACAATCGCCAAAATGATTCCCACAATGATGAGCGTCATGCGATTCAAATCTTGGACGTCGCGCAAAAGAAACGCGAGGACGCCGCTCGCAATGCCCATCGCCAAAATCATAATGACGGCGGATTTCCAAAAACCCGGATGCGGTTTATTGACCATCGCGAAATGCCGCGCGCAATAAATTCGTCCGCCGAGGATATTGTACGGCGGCGAAACGGGTTCGTGGTCAATGCAACAGTATTGTTGTGGTTCAGCCATTAACGACTCCTACGTAACGTCGCATCCACTTGAAATGGATTGCTCGCGCCTTGTGGAATTTCAATCCCGTCATCGGCGACGATGGGGCGATAACCGCGCGCAATGATAATCACACTGTATGCGCGTCCGACGGGCAATGCCACATCAGTTTGGTACACACCATTCGCATCCGAAAGCGCGGACGCAATAATTTCGCTGCGCGTAACTTGGTCGTCCGCCGCGGCTTGTGACGCCGACAAACCGGGTTTCATAATAAACACTTGCGCGCCTTGCACTCCGCGTCCCGTATCCGAATCTTCAATCGTGCCGGTGAGATACACGGTGTTTGCGGCGGTTTGCGGTGCGGTTGGTCCATTGCCGGTCGTGCAAGCGACGAGCGCGACATCATCCACGAACATCGAGCTCACATTGCCGCGCGGATTTTCGGATGTGAACGCGAGCCGAATTGTTTTGCCCGCCATCTGCGAAAGGTCGAATTGTTTACCGACCCATTCGTCATCCGCTTGAGTGGAAGTTAATTTTTCGACCGCGCCGATAATTTTTCCTTGCGTGTTGGCAATCACCGCGCCGAATTGTGCGTCGCCCGCCAAGAGTCCGGCAAAGCCGCTGAACTCTTCGTGCAGAAAGCGATAGTATTCCAATTGCACGCGCGTCGCATTCGCGGGAATGGCAATGTCTTGATAAATCGTTTGAATCGGTTCTTTGTCTTGACCGCCGAGCCACGCGCTGCGCTTACCGGTGCGCGGCAGTTCCGTATCAATCAATTCACTGCGCTCGCCGGAAATGTCGCGCCAGCCCTCGTCATTTTCAAACGTGCCGTTCACGACGAGATTGGTGCAGCCCTGTTGTTGTTGATTGGAAGGGGGGGGGGGCGCGTTGTTGTTGGAGGATGGCGTGGTTGGCGGCGGCGCGGGAACATTGTCGGAACCGCCGACGTTCAAGCCAACGCCGTTAAAGCCACCTTGCACCGCTTGAACCTCGGCGCCGTTTTGATACAAATCTTGCGCGGCGCGCACGGTTGCTTTTGCGGCATCAAGAAATTCTGAATCGGGTCCGAGATATTGGGTGAGCGTGCGGTAATAGATCTGTTCCAATTTTTCAGGACCCAGCGCGCGTCCAATCAAATACGCGGCGTGATTTGGAATGCCGCTGTTGATATGCACTCCGCCATTGTCACCGCGACGACTGACGGGCAAGCGCGCGTATTCGTTCACGTGTTTCGGTTGTCCCACGCCGCCGAGCGGATTGCGCGGGTCGAATGCGCCGCGCATGTTCGGGTCTTCCAGCGAACGCAGAAACGGAAGCGGGAACGGCGGTGATTTGATAACGGCTTCGCCAATCGTCCAATTGCCTCTATCAATCAATGCGCCAAACACATCCGCGTACGATTCATTTAGCGCGCCCGACTGCGATTTGTATTCAAGTCCCGCCGTCGAACCAATGACCCCATGCGTAAATTCATGACCGACCACATCAAGTCCGTATGGCAGCGGTTTGAAAATGCGTCCGCCGTCTCCATAAATCATCTGTTGATATTCGCCAATCCACGCGGCGTTTTCGGCGTCGGCGGGGTCACTGCCATAGTGCACTGTTGACGTGAGCTCGCCGCCTTGTCCATCCACGCTGTCGCGCTTGAACGTATTGAAATAGTAATCATATACTTTGCCTGCGCCGTCGTGCGCGGCTTGGGCGACAGCATCGCGCGAGCGTTCGCCTTCATTAATCAACAAACGACCCGGAATGTCGGTGTCGTTTTCGGCACTGTACGTCTTGCGTAGTTTGATGTGTTCCGCGTCATCGTAAAAATGTGTGACCGCGCCGCGTCGCGCGTTGATATAGTATCGCCATTGTCCGAGCGGCGAACTCGTCATAATGGTGACGTACCACGTCAACGTCGCGTGATTTTCGTTGCCATCGTCGAGATAAATCACGAGCTGCGTTTTGTCGGACAAAATTTTTGTCGTAACGCGCGCGCGTTCATCGCTGCGTAATTGATTGTTCAATAAATCATCGCGCGCAATTTGTTCCGCGTCGTGCGCGGTGACCAACGGGTCCGTCATGACGTTGATGTTTGGCACAAAATGTCCGTTGACCGCGACGATATTTTCTTGCGGGTCAATATGTACAATCAATTGTTTGTTGTGTACGGGAATGTTTTTAAACGTTTGGTCCAAACGCACGTGCGAATAATTCAACTGCGCGTCGGGTTCAATACGCCGTAACGTGAACGAATCATTGACGCCGAGTTTGTACAGCAAGGCGTTTTCGTTCAAAAAGCCGCGCGCAATCAATTCGGGATTGCCGCGTTCGTGCGGCTTCACCGTGTACGGAATGCGCGCATTCGCATCGTTGCTCGAAATAAAACTCGGCACCCCCGTCGCGTCATCCCACGCCACGTCGAGTTTGCCCAACGCACGCGCGTTCAAAATGAGCCACGCGGCGCGCGGACCCGTTTCCATCGGATTCGCGACAACACTGGAAACGAGCAGCGTCGCGACGCCGATGAGGGTGACCGCAAGTGCGGCGATAAAAAACCAACCAAGACGATTTCGAATCATTGCAATGCCTCTGTCTAATGTGTGGGGGTCCGCCACGTGTGAATTAGAGCGACAATATCTATTTTACAAGAGATATGGGATTATGACTATCTCAACGCGCGCCAAACCCGCTCCGGCGTCATTGGAATTTCATTCACCCACACCCCGCACGCGTCGTACACGGCGTTCGCGACGGCGGGCGCGACGCCGTCCATCGGAATTTCCGCGACAGCTTTTAATCCGAACGGATGCGACGGTTCGAACGTTTGCACAAAAATGGTTTGCAGCTCGGGCATTTCATCGGCGGCGAAAATTTTGTAATCCCCTAATTGTTGAACAATCGAATTCCCTTTTTCGTCGTACAACATTTCCTCGCACACCGCGTACCCCAACGCTTGCGTCATGCCGCCTTCGATTTGTCCCGACGCGGTTACGGGATTCACAATCACGCCGCTGTCCACTGCCATCACCAATTTCTCGACAGTGATTTGTCCCGTTTCCGTATCCACCAACACTTGCGCGAATTGCGCGGCAAAGGGGGGGGGGGATTTTGGCGAGACGTACGAGGCGACTGCCATGATTTGGTGTTGGTCGCGATGATGCAGTGACGAGAGCGCGATTTCGGAAAGAGAAAGCGAACGTCCGTCGGGCGCCCACGCGCGTTTTTCGCGCAAAATGATTTGGTCGGCGTGGAGCGTAGAGTGTGAAGCGTGGAGTGATGCAGAAGGAAATGTTTCGGGTTGCTCGAACTCGGTACGCGGAATATCCGTCTCGCCATGCTTTTCCGCCCAATCGGAAAGAATTTGCGCGGCGCGCGTCTTGATTTGCTGCGCGACTTGCTCCGCCGCTTTTACCACTGCGCCGCCCGAAATGTATGTTGTGGACGACGCGTACGCGCCTTTGTCGAACGGCGTGAAATCGGTGTCGCTCGAATAAACAATAATGTCATCCAATGGCACACCGAGAATTTCCGCCGCGAGCTGCGCCAACACCGTATCCGAACCCGTTCCCAAATCCGTCGCGCCGACGAGCAAATTAAACGAACCATCGTCATTGATTTTGATGGACGCGCCGCCCATGTCGAGATACGGAATCGCCGTGCCTTGCATGACGCACGCGACACCTTGACCGCGTTTCAGAGTAGCAGGTAGTAGGTTTTGAGTAGTAGGTTCCGTCCTTGCTACCTGATACCTACTACTTGAACCTCTCCAACCAATTGCTTTTGCTCCCTCTTCCACACATTCCGCGAGTCCGCACGTTTCAATCACTTCGGGATGCGGCTCGCGTCCTTCGCTCCATGCTTTCGATGTCGGAAGTTCATCGCCTGCTTTTACCGCGTTCTTTAATCGAAATTCCAACGGGTCCAAATTTAATTTGCGCGCGATTTTTTCCATGTGAACTTCAAGCGGAAAAAATCCTTGCGGCACGCCATAGCCGCGAAATGCGCCTGCGGGTGGCGTGTTGGTGTACACAATATGCGCGTGAAATTTAATGTTGGGCGCGTTGTACAGTCCCATACATTTTTGTCCCGTGTTGCCTGTGACGGTGACGGCGTGACAGCCGTACGCGCCCGTGTCCGAGAGCGCGTACATTTCATTTGCAATCATCGTGCCGTCGCGCATCACGCCCGTTTTCATTCGCACGCGCATCGGGTGACGCGAACGCGCATTTACAAATTCTTCAGGGCGCGTGTACTCGTAACGCACAGGACGTCCCGTCGCAATCGTGAGATGTGCGGCAACATCCTCAACCAACACTTCTTGCTTGCCGCCGAATCCGCCGCCGATGCGCGGCTTAATCACGCGAATGCGTTTCGGCGGCAATTGCAAAACGGGCGCGAGAATTCTACGCGCGTGAAATGGCACCTGCGTTGACGTGCGAATCACCAAACGGTCATCTTCATCCCAATACGTCACAACAACATGCGGCTCGATGCTCACCTGCTGCACTTTTGGCACCGCGTACTCTTCTTCCAAAACAAAATCCGCGCGCTTGAATCCTTCTTCCACATTCCCCAATTCAAATTCAATTTCCGCCGCGATATTTCTGGACGGATTGCTTTCACCGAAATTCACGTACTCGGCTTCATCGTGAATACGAATCGCGTCCGCGTTCATCGCCTCGCGCGAATCAATAATCGCGGGCAATTCTTCGTACTCGACCTTGATGAGTTCCAATGCACGTTCCGCGATTTCGTCCGACTCCGCCGCGACAAATGCGACGCGGTCTCCGACATAGCGCACTTTATCGTCCAACGAAAACATATCGAGTGGTCCGGGAATTGGGTCTGATTGTCCCGCCGTCGAGTACACAACGCGCGGAATATCCTTGTATGTGAGGACCGCATGAACGCCCGGCAGCGAGCGCGCCTTCGACGGCTCAATGTGTTTGATGCGCGCGTGCGCGACGGGCGAAAACAAAACTTTGGCGTACAACATTCCGCGCAGTTCAATGTCGTCGGTGAACGCGGGTTTGCCTTGGACTAATTTTTGTGCGTCCACTTTTTTCTCGGGCTTGCCGACGACGCTTGTTTGGGGAATTGTCGGCGTGACGACCATTTGGGGCATCACGGTGCGTGTGGGTGATTTGGAATCGGTTACGATTCCCGTGATTGGGTGATTGGGTGACGCGGGGAAATCGTCAGATGGTTGTGTACGCGGCATGAACGCGTCGAGCGGTACGGGAATGCCTTCTTGTTCCAATGTTGTTTCACCGCGCGCCACACGCAGAATTGCTTGCACTGGTTTCAAATATCCCGTACAGCGGCACAACACACCGCCTAACGATTCGCGCACCTCAACTTCACTCGGTTGCGAATTTTTTTCAAGCAGCGCTTTCGCCGCCAGAATCATTGCGGGCGTGCAATAGCCGCATTGAATCGCGCCCGTTTCGACGAACGCGGTTTGCAATGGGGCGAGCCCTTCGGTTGTTTTCCAACCTTGATTTTCTACTTGACCCACCGCTTCAATCGTTGTGATATTTTTTCCTTCCGCCTGCGCGGCGAGCATCACGCACGAATTCATCGGCACGCCATTCACAAGCACCGCGCACGCGCCACATTCGCCATTTTCGCAGCCATGCTTGACGCCGAAATAGCCGTGACGACGCAGCGCGCGGAGGAGCGATTCGTTGGCAGGGGATTCGAGAGTGATAGGTTCGTTATTGATGGTAAGATTAAGATTCATAGGCGACACCACGTCCTTCTTATGGAGCAGCTTCAATACGATCTACTTCATACGAGGAGTATACGGCTCCGCCATCAGATCGGTAAATCTCGTCTGATGAATTGATCGGAGTAAATCTTACTTCTAATCCGTACCTCCCCCCACCACCATCCGCAAATGTTTTTATTGGCTCTGGAAAAGGATAAACAAAGCAGAGAGGCGGGTTCGTAAATTTTCGATAACGCCAAATTACATGCACAAAATCATTTCGCCTTACGTCCACAGAAACATCACATTTGGCAGAAGTGATCCATCCTGCTGACCATGGATCCCAGTATTCGAATTTTATTTGAGCTGTTCCGTTGGCAGCTGTAGGCGCACCAGAGGAGTCAATCAATTGAAAAAAAAGGAATACTTTTCGAAGTGCTTCTCCGCCAGTCCACTTGTGCCCCTGCGTAGGTTGGGGAGAACCCAAAAAACCAATTCCTACTTCTCGTATTTCCGTAGGTAATAGTTTCTTTAGATGCAATCGGTCAGCTTTTCTTTTTAGCGCCCATAGCTCCGTGCTCTTTACGAGCGAATCCCATTCAGAATTGGGATTGTCATCGCGTTCAGGATGACTTGCGGGCTGCATTGAGGAGATCATAGGCTTGCCACATTTGAAACAAAACTTGGCACCATCAGGCAATTGCGTTCCGCAATTCATACAAAACATCGCTCACCTCCAAGCGTAGAATCTTGAAAAAGATCTTCGGTCAGCAAGTCGCGGTCAACGGATAAATAGCGGATAAGCGGATTACAGTGCGCGTCACATCCGCTTATCCGCTCCAATCCGTTGGCATTTCCCCTTCACGCCATCACCACTTCCACAGGCAATCGCGTCTCCAATGTATCGTGCGACATTGCATCTGGCGGCAAGTAATTCAATTTTTCAAATCCAATTACTCGCCCATCTTTGTCTTTTTTCAAAATCACTTCTTCGCCCGTCTCTTCCGCTATTTCTTCATCTTTAGGATTGCCCCACCATACGTCGAGCGTGTTCGCAAAGCGGGTATAAATGATAGTTACTTTTTCCATTTTACTGTTCCTTCTTTCATCGCATCAGTCGGATACGCCGAGATGATAAATCCTTCTCCATTCAAATGTCGCACAACTACGCAGAGAAATCGTTTGTCGAACTTCTTGTAATAGAGATAAACCTTTGAATCAACTTTACTAACCCTCACTTCTTCTGCTCCCTGCAATACAGTTTTGACATCTTCCTCGCGTCCACGCATTGGTGGATGTTTGACCGTAATCAAAAATTCCCAATACTCTTCCGTAATCCGAACATCAACGCCCAACACCGATCGCACGCGAAAATAGATTTTGCCAAAAGGTGGACGGGCGGACATACAAAGCAAGTATAGGTCATACAATTTGCACTGTCAACGCAAATTTGCCTTATTTCCCTCTCTTTCCTTCTTCAGTTCTGCCTTCTTTGAATCCGCTTGACAACTCGCGTATAATACTCGGCATCCGTTGCGGGCAATTTTTGTCCGCGATTCTTGTGTAAGGAGTTACGACTATCAAATGGAAAATTTTGCGGCATAACGGCGTGGCGTTTCCACCCGAATATGAACCGCGCGGCTTGATTGCCATTATCAAGGATGAACTCGTCCAACTCGAACCACTGCAAGAAGAAATGTTGATGGCGTGGGCGAAAAAAATCGGCACGCCGTATGTGGACGACCCAGTGTTTAAAGAAAACTTTTTGTTTTCGCTGCGCGAACAGTGGGCTGAACTTTTTGCGAATGTAAAAATTGATGACATTGATTGGCGCGAAATGACTGCCATCGCGCAAGCGGAAAAATTGGCGAACCTGCCCGAAGAGAAACGCAAAGAACTTTCTGCACAGCGAAAAATGTTGCGCGAGGAATTGAAAGAAAAATTCGGTCATGCGCGCGTGGACGACCATCAAGTCGAAATCGGCGCGTATCTCATCGAGCCCCCGGGAATTTTCATGGGACGCGGCGCGCATCCGTTGCGCGGACGTTGGAAACCGCGCGTCTTTTCGTACCAAGTGACGTTGAATTTGGACGAGGACGCGGAGACACCCTACGCGCCGCATGGCAAATGGGACGCGATTGTTCACGAACACGATTCGTTATGGATTGCGCGCTGGACGGAAACACTCACCGACAAAATAAAATACGTGTGGCTCGCCGAAACATCGCATCTGCGGCAAGAACGCGAACGCGCCAAATATGACAAGGCGTGGAAACTCGAAGAAAATTTGAACGAGGTGCGCGACGCGATTCGTGAAGGAATGCGCGACCCGCGTGATGCGAAACGACGCCAAGTCGCAACCGTCGCGTATTTGATTGACCGTTTGGCAATGCGCGTCGGCGACGAAAAAGATGAAGATGAAGCGGACACGGTAGGCGCATCCACTTTGCGCGTCGAACATATCAACGTCGGCGATGAAAAAATTGATTTCGATTTTCTCGGCAAAGACAGCGTTCGTTGGGAAAAATCATTGCCCATCGAATCGAGTCACGACAAAGCATTGGCGCGCAATCTCATCGAATTTTCCAAAAATAAAAAGGCGGGCGACCAAATTTTTCCCGACATTACATCCGCGCGCGTCAACGATTTTCTCAAAAGCGTGATGTCCGGGCTGTCTGCCAAAGTGTTTCGGACGTTTCATGCGACGACCACCGTCGGAAATTACTTGAAGCAGAATGGAAAATTGAAGCAAGACGCGCCCGACGCGGAAAAAGAATTTGTTGCGAAAATGGCAAACCTGCAAGCCGCCATCAAATGCAATCACAAACGCACGCCGCCGAAAACGTGGGCAGAGAGTGTCGAGAAACGCGCAGAGAGTGTGGCAAAATTGCGCGCAGCAAAACCCGATTTGCAAAAACTGGATGAGCAAATTAAAACGCGGCAAGCCGCGCTCGACAAACTTGTTGCCGACCAAAAAGAATTTGACGCGAAAGCGCCGGAGCAATGGCGCAAGAAATTTGCCGCGCAAGTCGCGCTGGAAAATCAAGGCGCGCCAACCGATGAGAAAAAATTAAAAGAGTACACCAAGAAATTAAAAGCCGCGCAAAAAGCCGCGCGTGACGCGGAAAAAACATTCAAGCAGAAAACGAAACGCTACAAGGAACGCGTCACCGCCGCGCACAAGGCGCTCGTCGCCGCACAAGACGCACGCAAGCGCGCCGAGTCGAGTTATCGTGAACGCGTGCAAAAAGCGGAACTCGGTCTCAAACTCGTACGCGAGACCAAAGATTACGCGCTCAACACCTCGCTGAAGAATTACATTGACCCGCGTGTGTATCAAATTTGGGGAAAAAGAGTGGGATATGATTGGAGGAAACTATACACAGGCTCGCTCCAAAAGAAATTTGCATGGGTAGAACTGGATGGTGAGGATTCAGAAGGTGTCGTAGAAGAGTAAGACTAATCGTCACATCAAATTTGAAATGCCAATGAGTGTATATCCTCCAAGAAATGAGGAATCTATAAAATGAATCAGAATGAGGTAGCTGTTGCGTTCGATATTGTGCTTGAAGAAATTGAAGATATTATTGAAGAACTAAACAAAGAGGGCGCACACGCGTTGCAAAGCGAGAAGTATGATGTTTACAAAGACTTGCTTGACAAAGGATACCAACTTACCACCTTTCGCGAAAAAGTAAGTGACTTGCAGAAAGAGTGGGTTAATATCTTTGCAAAATTTGGGCGAAGAAAAAATCAGAAACTTGGCAGAAAGGTCAAGCGAAGCAAAAAGGCGAGAACACGACTCAAACGTGGGTTACGAACCCCTATTGACGATTTTCGTGAACCAATCCTTCGGGCGATTGTGGAATTAGGTGGCTCCGCGCCTGCGTCTGAAATATTGGACAAAGTGGAAACCTCAATGAAGGAATTACTGAATTCGTATGATCAAGAGCGCCTATCATCATATCCACAAGAGGAACGTTGGCGAAAAACAGCTCAGTGGGCGCGCAATTCTATGGCGAGAGAAGGTCTATTAGTATCGGATTCGCAGAGAGGGGTTTGGGAAATTAGTACGAAAGGGAGAAAGCACCTTTTCGAGAGGGAGAGAGAGAATACGTAGTAGACTTTATCTGAAATAACTTTTCGACTTACAATTTTCGGAGTCGTCGCT
>CAYXXF010000001.1:0-702545 GCA_964469005.1 uncultured Anaerolineales bacterium | reverse complement strand
GCAGACCTAATGACAATCGATCTACCATGCCGCCTTCATTATACTAATGACAAACCAAGCAAATGAGCATTGTTCTTCAAGACCTCGTAAAACAATTCGGCACGCACACCGTCGTTGACCACGTTTCGTTGGAAATTCACGACGGCGAAATGATGGTGCTGCTCGGTCCGAGCGGCAGCGGCAAGAGTACGATTCTGCGAATTATCGCGGGTCTCATTCCCGCCGACCAAGGACGCGTGTGGTTACACGGACGCGAGGTGACAAACTTGTCGCCGCAAGAACGCAACACGGGATTCGTGTTTCAAAATTATTCGCTCTTTCGACACATGACCGTCGCGGACAATATCGAATTTGGTCTCGCCGCGCGCAAAGTGCCAAAGGAAAAACGCGCCGCGAAACGGGATGAACTTTTGGCATTGGTGGGACTGGGCGGTTTGGGTGGACGCTATCCGAAACAATTGTCGGGCGGACAACAACAGCGCGTTGCGGTTGCGCGCGCGTTGGCGTTTGAACCATCGGTGCTTTTACTCGACGAACCGTTTGGCGCACTCGATGTAAAAATTCGCGGGCAATTGCGGCAAGCGCTCAAAGAAATTCAACAGCGCGTCAAGGTCACAACAATTTTGGTGACGCATGACCAGGAGGAAGCGTTCGAACTCGCGGACCGGATTGGCGTCATTGATAGAGGAAAACTTTTGGAAGTGGGTCCACCCACCGCGCTGTATCGCAGTCCGCAGCAAGAATTTGTCGCGACGTTTTTGGGCGGCGCGAATTTGCTCGCGGGTCAAGTCAAAGATGGGCGCGTGAATCTCGGCTCGATGCAATTGTCGGAAGCCGCGTCGTACACGACGGTTGACCCCGAAGGACGTTTGGAAGTTTTGTTTCGCCCCGAAGATTTGACGCTCGCGACGAGCCGCGAAGAATTGACGATTCCGGTGTTGGGGCAAGGCGTCGTCGAGCAAGTGCAATTTTTGGGAACGTTGCAGCGATTGCGTTTGCGGCTGCAACCACTGCCCAACACGTGGCGTCTGCCTGCAGAATTTGGCGAAACGGGCGTGCCGATTCAAGTTTCGCGCGTGCCGCGCAGTGACGGACATTTGGACTTTCAAGTCGGGCAGCAAGTGTGGGTGGGCATCAACAATTTTCACATCTTGCCGCGTATTCCGATGCGCCTCTTGCTCGGCGTGGACGAACATTCGAACCTCGACGCACTTTATAATTTTGGTGTGACGCTTGCGCGCGCGACGAGCGGACCTGTCACGGTTCTCACCGCCGCCGAAGACAAAGCCGACGCGGAACAATTGTTGCTGCACGCGCGCGAAACATTGACGCCGCACATTACCAATATCCATTTTCATTCGCGCAGCGGGCGCGCGCCCGACGAAATTTTGAAACATGTTGCCGAAAGCGCGTTTGACCTTTTGGTTGTCGCAGAACCGCGCAAAGCAACGCCGCGCGGTGAAAGCATGTGGCGCGAGCTCACGCGTCGTTCGCGTATTCCCATTCTCATCGTCAAAGGCGCGCGTCCGTCCGTGCGACGCATTCTTTTTTGCACCGCCGGCGGCGAACCGGGCAAACGCGATATTATTTATGGCGGACGTTTGGCGCGACGCACCGGCGCATCCACCACGTTGCTATATGTGGATTCCGAACCCGTCGGGGCAATTCCCAACGCACGCGCGCAATCCTTCGCGCGTCCATCGCGCCCGTGGATTGTAAATCACTTGGAAGAAGGCGCGCTCACGCTTCGCAATCAAGGGATTCACGTCGAGGTCAAAGAACGACAAGGCGCTGTGATTGAAGAAATTTTGCGCGAGCAACACGAAGGCGAACACGACCTCATCGTCATCGGCAGACATTTAGAAGGAACAGCCGCGCGTTTCGGCGGCAGCGATTTAACTACAGAAATTTTGCAACGCGCCGAATGTCCGGTGCTGGTGGTGACAGGAGATTTGACGAGGTTTAGTTGATAAAAAACGTCCGCCGAAATTTCGGCGGACGTTTTTTTAACGCACAAATTATTTTTGTATCGTGAACACACTCCCTCCACCCTGCCCCATCACCGTCGGGTCGTACATCGCGTACGCGCGTGTTGGCAGCGCGTGAAATGTTCCCGCAATACTCGCGCGTATCAAGTACGTGTATTCGTACGTCCCGCGCGCCATCCATTGCGAAAAAAGTCCCACGCGGTCATCGCGCAATTCGTCGTGTCCCCAGTACCACCAGTACGGATGATATGCGCCGCGTTCCGAAACGCGTTCGGGTCCACTCGCCGCGCGTGAGGAAGTGAGCAGTGAAGTGTCCACCGCTTCAAAACCGGCGGGCAGCATATCTTCGACGGCGAGATAACTGATGTGGTTCGTCAGCACAATCGTCAATTTCACTTGGACGTAATCCCCAATTTTCGCGGAATCAATCGCGCGCGTCGTCGCATTCAACGTGCGCGGGTCAACGGCATAGTACGTTCGTTGTACGACAATTCCGCGCGTCACGGGCGGAATGTTTTGCGCGTTCAAGTAGCGGCGCAAGTACGCGGAATAGTACAGCGTGCCTTTAGTGGAATCGCGCGTGATGATGATTTCGTTCGCGAGGTTCGTCAACGTCTCTTGAATCGAAACGCGCAGTGTACGCGCCTCGTCCAAATTTTCCGCGTTCACTTGCCCATCGCCAATCAATTTCCCATTCACCGTCACTTGATACGCATAGTTGCTTTCCAATTCCCCCGACGCCGCCATCCATTCCGTCAACGCCATTACGCTCCACGTCGTCTCTTGCGTCGTCTCCCAATGCACAAAGCGTTCACCGAGTTTGCGCGCGTTCATCAACCATTTCACCGCTTTGGGCAATAACGAATTACTTGAATCCACGCGCGCGAGCGCCATTACCACAATCGCTTGTGTCCGTACATTCGTATTCATCAACCACGCGTCGTTTTGCTTTTCCTGCCAATACACGTACTCGTCCGTTACATGCGCCGCGTTCACCAATTCTTGTTTTAGTGTTTTCGCTTGGGTCAAGCGTTGCTGCGCGAGCGCCATGAGCAAAAATGCTTTCGCATAATTATCGAGATTCGCGCGCAGTTCAAATAAATTGAGCGCGCGTCCTTTCATGTCAAGCCCGCGTTCTGCCAAAACAAAAATCGTGAACGCGCGTTCGTTCAACATGTTATAGTGCGAATCGTCGCGCGGCTCATTCAACGAATCGAGCAAAAATGTTTGCGCGCGTTTCACCACTTCTTTATCCACTGCAAAGCCAACTTGTTCTGCTTGTGTTAACGCGTACAACGCGTACGCAGTCAACACGGGACGACTCGAGTGATTGCGCCACCAGCCCCAACCGCCGTCCGCGTTTTGCAAAAAGTACAAGCGTTGAATTTCGCGTGACACATTCGTTTGCAGCGCGTAATACAAATCTTGCCGTTCCAAATGCAAACGTTCGAGCGCGAGATAGGTTGCAATGTTTGGCAAAAATTTGCTCGTCGTTTGTTCCGAACATTCCCACGGATACGATTCGAGATATTTCAACGACTCGCGACTCGCCGCCGCGAGCGAGGGAGTCAATTCGATTTGCAGTTGGTCAAATTGATTGGGCAATAATGACGCGTCATTCAATTCCACCAATTTCACCAAACGCGCGTCAACAGGTTCCACACTCGCGAGGGTTTCCACCGTAATCGGATATTGCACGGGCAGCGTCAATTCCACCGCATCGTTCATGTGATTCGCCGTCGCGCTAAACAACAATTTCGCGTGGTCGGTCACGTTCGTCGTCGTCTCCCACTGCATCGAAATTTTGTCGTGCGCGGGAATTGCAAACGTGCGCGCGGCAGGACTGTTGAGTGTCAAGCCGTTAGCGTCAAGGAGAACGGTTGTAAATTCGCGTTTGTCGGTATTGTTATGCACCACCGCTTCGATAATCGTTTTATCGCCGACGACAAAAAAGCGCGGCGTCACGGGACGAATCAATAACGGGCGCGTGGAAACCATATCCGCGCGCGCTTCACCGACGCGCGTGTCGAGCGTCACACCTTTGACCGTCACATTCCACGTCGTCAAATTGTCCGGCAATTTCGTTTGCACTTGGGCGTGTCCGTTTTCATCGGTACGGACGACGGGATTCCAATACGCGGTGTCGCGGAAATCGCGGCGCACCTGAAAAATTTCACCGCCGCCACCACCGCCGCCGCCTTTCGTTTGCGCGCGCACGGTGACATTGTCTTGCTCGATGGATTGAATCAACGTCGTCGCGGTATTCACTGCGAGCCCGCGCGCTTGATAAAACGTCGAAAGCAGCGGCGACGAATTGTCACTCATCAGCGTTTGAATTGCCTTGTCAACGAGCGCGACGGAAAATTCCGCGCGCACCGGTTTGTCGTGCGCGTCGCGCGCGTCAATGTCGAACGTCGCGGTATCGTTCGGTTGACACGTGCGCGTCGGCGCGGAATCTTGCGCTACATTTTTTTCCATAGGCTCGGGCGCGCGCGAGACGTTCGATGCCAACACGAGCGCTTGTGTACACGATGCACGCACGCTGACGTTCAACGCTTGCGCGACGGGTTTCACTTGCAGCGTCGCGTAACCCATTTTGAACTGCGGAATTTCATTCCCCGCACCGCGTCCATGTACGAGCATCACCGAAACAAAAATGTTTGGCACGTATTCTTCTACAATCGGCACGCGATACTGCGCGGTGTTGCCTTGAATGGGAACACGTTCCACATGCCAAATTCCGCCGCGTTCAATTGTGAACAATGCTTCGGCATCCGCGAATGGCGCAGGCACTAGAATTTCCGCGACATCGCCCGGCACATATTCTTTTTTGTCGGTGACGAGTTCGAGCCGATTCGTATTGTCAATTTTCCAACCGACGTAACCATCGCCCCACACATACAACCATGTCGCGCTCTTGATGACGTTACCGCGTTCGTCCGTCCCTTCTGCCGCGATGCGATATTGTCCGCCGCGCGTCGGCGTGAATTTCACAAACGCTTTGCCTTGCTCATCCGTCACCACATCCATTTTCGACAACAACGTTTCGCTGTACGTGCTGTTCCACTGCCAATAACCGTCCACCCATTCGCGCGCATAATTCCATTCGCCTTGATACATCGAAATCGCAACGCGCTGTTGGGCGCGTTCGAGTGCTTGGTCTTGGTTCACAATCGCGTTGACCGTCAACACATCAATCGTTTCTTCCTTATCAATTCCACCGATGTACGATTGCGGTTTCAAGCCGATATAAAACGCGCCTTTGTGTACGGGAACGGTGACGCGATTCGAAACGCTTTGATGATTCATGTCAACGATTTCGGCTTCGAGCGTGAACGTTTGCGACTGCGCGAATTCTTTAAGGTCAGCCGTGATGTCAAATTCAAAATTTCCTTGCGCGTCCGTGCGCGCTTCGCCTTCGGAAATTTGCGCGGCATCGGAATTGCGCGCGTACGAATAATTTTCTTGCGTGTTATCGAAAAAATCCCACCAACCTTCCACATTCGGACGCGCGTCGTACTGTTCGGCAAACACGCGCCAATTCACTTGCGCGTCCGCAACGGGTCCGCCGAAAAAGTACGTCGAATTTATATTCACATGAATCGTGTCGCCGTTTCGATATTCCGCTTGGTCGGCGTGTACGGCAACTTGAAATTCGGGACGGCGATATTGGTCCACGTTGAAAAGCAATGTGCCATAGTCCGTCTCGATGCGATATTCACCCGTCGGCGCGTTTTCGTCCAAAACAATTTCGCCGTTGAACGTTCCAAAATCATTGAGCGGCGCGTCCTGTTCCAAAATTGTTTCATACTGACTGTTGTACACAGTGAGATGTACCGACTCGACGCCGACGCGCGCAGCCACTTGTTCATCTTTCCGCGTCGTCGTTTGCCAAGCGTGCGGCACATCGGGACGCGGGTCGAGATTGCGACGCAAGATGCCTTTGAAATACACCGTTTGTCCCGTACGATACACGGCGCGGTCAGTGTACATATTCACATGATAGCGGTCATAACCCTGATAACCGCCCGTCGAAATGTTATAGTCCCATTTCGCAATCCCTTCGTCCCAATCGCTCGCGGTCATGGCAACAATCGCGCCGTTCACTTCGCTCACGGCAAACAAATGCGGCACAGCGGCTTCGTACGCGTACGCGTCATTTTCAAAAAGATTCTGCGCGCGAAAAATTCCATCGCCGTCCGTTTTGCCCGACGCGAGTTCTTTGCCCCAATGTGCATAAATTGTAATCGGCTGATTCGCCACCGGTTTGCCGTTCGACAAATCGGTGAGCCACACCAACGCTTCGCTGTCGGTAAATTTGAGCGCAAGATTGTACGGCGAGACCAACACGAGCGAAGAATCTACGCAGTCCAAATTCGGCGACGTGGCGCGCAACAAATACGCGCCCGCGTCCGCGCGTTTGCCTACCGCATCATTCAACGTCGTCGAAACAATTCCGCCCGCGTTGATTCGATTTGGAAAACTTTGCGCCCAAAAACGCGCGAGGTTTGACGGCAATGGCTCATAGTTTGAAACGCGCTCTTGCAAATTCCACGAATCGTCACTGAGCAATTTAAATAATTTTTCGCGCGGCACGCGATATAATTCGTATTCGATGCGCGTCACATTCGTCCACGAGGTGTACACGGTTTGCGGACCATTCGCGTCGTACAAACCAATTGCGGGCAGATGCACCCAAATGTATGGTTCGAGCGGCGCGGTGGTGAAATGCAAAATTGTATCGCGTCCCAACAATTCACCGAACGTACTGCGCGTGTCGCTGTGAATCGTCACCGTGTACGCGGTGGACGCTTGCCAACCACCGCTGACGCGATAATGAAATGTGCGCTCGGCGATGTTTTGTCCCATGCCTTCGACAACTTGATTCGTAATCGTCGGCGCGATGCTGACGCGCAAATCGTTTGCATTCATCGGCTGCGTGAATTTCAAAATCAAACCCGCGTGTTCATCACGAATCGCTGTTGAATCTTTTTCGCCGTCTTTTGGTGAACTCGATACAAGCGCGAATTTTTTCACCGTAACAAACTCGACTCCCAGTCCGCCCACCGTGCTGCGATGCTTGATGTCCTGCGCGCCGGGCAGCATTTGCACGAGATACGTGGTGTCGTATTCGAGCGGATACGTCGGCGTGAAACCCAGCGCGTTGTCGCGCCACGAAAATTCACCGAGCGCAGTCCAGCGATTGTCTTTTTTCATTACACGGAAACGTGTTTCCACCGATGCGCGGTCCATCGCGGCATTGAACGTGACCGTAATCGGCTGCGAAACGCCGCGCACGCGCATTCGTCCTTTGCCCTGCGGTTCTGTCGCAATCACGCGCGGCATCATCGTCGTAAAGTTCCACGTGCGCGGTTTCGAAACGCGTCCCGTTTCATCCGTCACCGTTTGCGCGGTCACCGTGTACGTCGTGCCAATTTCCAAATCGTGCGTCGGCGAAATCGCGTACGTGAATGAATTGATCCAGCGTCCTTGAAAATCAATGTTTGGTTCAATCGTCAACGGCTGCTGACGCGCGTTCGGCAGATTCACTTCCGACAATGGCACAACGGGAAAATTGAAACGCGCGGTGATGCGTGTTTGTTTATTGGAAATATCAATTTCGGTTGTGCCATTCGCTGGTTCCACCTCTAAAATTTCAAGTGGTTCCATCGCGTACACCATTTCCGGTGGTTCGAGTTGCGCGGTGGGTGGCGGCACGCTCGTTGGCTGTGGCGTGACAGTGCTGACTAAAGTCGAAGCGGGGGGGGGTGTTGCGGTGGAGGTTGAGGTTGATTCTGTCGTCGGCGTTACGGTAGCAAAGGTGACGGTAGGCGCCGGAGGCGCGGTGCAGCCCAACAAAAGAATGACAAACAAGGCGACGTAAAAATTTTTGGTGTCAAACATTTTGCCCCCGCAAAAGGCAGACCGCAAAGTTACACGGACCTGTGCGAATGGAGGAGGAGTTTTCGCAGAGACCCGCGTAACTTTGCGGTCTGAAATCGAACGCTTCAGAGCGCGCGGTTAAATGTATTCATTGTGCCAACAAAACCGGGTCACGCACCGCCGCGCTGTGAATTTGCAGCACATCGCGGATTTGGCGACGGGCGCGGCTGCGCGCGGCACGCACGGAATTGACCGACGCGTTTGTAATTTCCGAAATATCGTTATCGTCCAAACCCAACACGTCTGCCAAAATACAAATGATGCGCTCGTCCCAATTCAATGCCGCCAGCCCAATTTCAATCGGTAACGATGCAAACGAATGAGCTGTGTGCGTACGCGGACGCAGTTGCCTACATTCCTGCATCACCAAACGCAATAACCACACGCGAAACGTCTCGCCCTTCCACCGGCGAATTTGGCGATATGCGGATTCGAACGCGTTTTGCGTTGCGCGTTCCGCCGCCGACGCGTTTTCCAACACATGAAACGCAAACCGATATGCAATGTCTTGATGCGCGCGCACGAGTTGATTAAACGCGGAAATGTCACCGCGCTGCGCGGCAGTAATCAAATCCAATTCTTTTGGCGAAGCGGTATGCGAACGAGTGGAAGCGGCGAGATTCAACATCGCACGCAGAATAATTCATTTTCCGCGCGGTGGCATCGGTAGAATTACGTATTGGGGTACGTAATCCTTAGGAAATTGGGTAGCAACGGAGAAATGGGGTAGCAACGGAACCAGGTTCCGTTGCTACCCCATTTCCATGCCCTATGAAACCAAATTGTTTTCTGTCGCGAACCGCGTCGCCGCCGCGCGCGAGTTGACACCGAGTTTGTTATATATGGATTGGAGATGCGTACTAACGGTGCGCGTGGAAAGCACGAGTTTTTTTGCGACTTGAGCGTCGGTTAAACCTGTCGCGACGAGTTGGAGGACTTCGACTTCACGAGGAGATAAATTGAAAGATTCAACGGTGGAGCGTGGAGGATGGAGCGAGGAGCGAACGAGTTCAGCAAACGATTCGTCGTTCAATTCGTCGAGAATGAAATCGCGGAACAGTTCATTGAATGGCGCAAAGGAATCATTTTGGGCGACGACGAGCGCGCGTTTGTCCAATTGCGAAATCACGCGTTCAGAACGCGCGAGAAAATCTTGCAATTGCGTTTTGGAAAAGGCGGCATCGTTCGCGTGCAATAACGCGAGCGCGGCGAGAACATTTTTTTCGCGTTCGTCGCAGTGTCGCCAGTATTCGCTCACATGCGGCAATGCTTCGGCGCGAAATTTACGCTGCCAGTATTCCTCGCGCGCGGCGGCGTTCCATTTTTCCGCGTGCGCGTGAAAAAGAAAATGACACGCGGTTTGTATAAAGAACGGGTGTGTGCCTGCGATACGTAAAACATTTTCGATTTCCGTTTGCGTAAAACGCACCTCCGTTTCGCTCAACGCGTTTTCGAGCAACGCGCGCGCGTCGTCTGGATTCAACAAGCGCACGTTGATATTTGCAAAGATATTGAAAAAGGGCGACGAGCGAATTTCCTCCGAGTGCGTAAGTTCAATCAATTCGCGGCGGCTCGATGTGATGAGCGCGAGCCGATGATGAATCGCGAGCGAACGCAAGCTGTAAAAAAAGTCGGGCGAAAAATTTTCATTGCGCGTCACATTTTCAAATTCGTCGAGCAGCAAGACGACGTGTTTTTTCTGCGCGTCGAGATAATCAAAAACTTCGGCGAGCGTGAAATTGTCGAGCGTGTCCGCGTCGCGCATTGCATCGCGGACAAACGCCGCATCGTCTTCGGACAGATGCGAAAGCATTTGGCGCAAAAGGTATTGCCACAAGCGCGTCGGCGTCGTCGTCGCGTCGAGCAATGCCAAATCGGCGTACACGAAAATAAACGCGTCGGGTTCGAGTCCATGCGCGCGTCGCACCTGCGTGTCCGCGATGTAATAGAGCAGCGATGTTTTGCCGATGCGTCGTTCGCCGACGATGGAACTCGATTCAAATTCCACATTCCGCAGGCGCGAAAAAATTTGTTCCACCTGCCGCTCGCGTCCCACAAAGCGCGCCGCATCGGAAATCGGATTGCCGTAGGTGAAGGGATTGACAATCATTAACAAACAGGAAAACCAGAATTTGGACGCGGAAAAACGCGGAAAAACGCGGAAGGAAAAATTTTTATCCGCGTACATCTGCGTTCATCCGCGTCCAATTGCATTTTACGGAAACACATCCGCGCCGTATTCTTCACCAAACGTGAGTTGACGTTTGGGCATCAACGCGCCGCCGACATCTTCCAAAAGCCACAAGCCGCCGTTCGCGCCGCTGGCGATGCACACATTATTTTTTCCGCACACGGGACGCACGAACGGCGTATTCGTATCCGCACTAATGAACGAAACATTGGTGCTGCCCGTTGCGAGTTCGACGCTCGCCATCGCCATCGCCTGCAGCGATGATTTGTCCGTGACGTTGAAATACAAACGCGTGCCGTCGCTGTTCCATTTCGGTTGACGCGCAAACACGCCGCCCAACACTTCGGGGAACGGCATTTGTTTCGGATTCACAATTTTTCCATCCGCGTCCAATTCGCCAACCCAAATGCGCCACACTTCATTTTCCAATTGCATGTAGGCGATTTGTTTTCCATTCGGCGAAAGCGTCGGACGCCGCGCGCTGACGCCCAACGCGCGCAAATCACTGCCGTCAGAATTTACGGAAAACAATTCGCCGTTGTTGTTGCGCGGACCGCACGCGAAATAAATGCGGTCATCGTCGCCCCAAAACGGGTCAATCGCTGTCGCGCAATTTGTTTCCAATGGCAGCGTGTCCGATGTTTCCGCGTCAAAAATCGTGAGGCGATATTCCTTGTTGTCACATTCGCCTGTGCTGGCGACAAACAAACGCCCATCGGGAGACCACGTGGGTTCTTCATTGTTCGGCGCGGGTTTATAGATATTGATTTTTTGGTCATCCAAATTCATCAAGCCAACGGTGGAACAACCGGGCGTGCCGCGCGTAAAAACAATTTTCACGCCTTGCCCAAATGCAGCAGTGGGTTCGGGTGAAACCGTCGCGGGTGGAACGACGGCATCGGTTGTCGGCGCAGCGCGCGTTGCAGTTTTTGTAGGCGGAATGTTTGTCGCGGTGGGCAACGCGCGCGTTTCTGTTGCGGTGGGGACAATCGCAATCTGTGTTGGGGTCAACGGCGCAGGTGAAAACACGCGCGGCGCAAACACGAATGCGAGAACGGCGAGCAACACTGCCGCAACTATCCCCCCCCCCCATAACCACGCATTGTTCGGTGCGCGGCGCGCGCCCGCATTTTTAATCGTCGGATATTCGGGCATTGAAAAACGCGACGATGGCATTGCGGGAACTGCGCGCGGCGCGGCGGCGTTCCATTGTTTGATCGCTTCGGTAATTTCATCACGAACCCATTCGACGCGTTCGTACTTGTTAATCCACAATCTCTGCAAATCAACGGCAAACGAAAATTTTTCCGCGCCGCTCAAAAGGTCACGCGCGAGCAAAGACTTGTACGCTTGTCCCGCTTCTTCGGGCGGAATCACAACGTCGTTTTGTTTCAACACGCGTGCGATTTCATCTTCACTCACGCGCGCATTGTTCTGTCGCATCGCCGCCGCCGCGCCCGCGAGAATTGCTTTTTCCGCAGGCGACGATTCTTCCCACGTATGCTTGAGAACGGCGAGACCGCGTTCCACCGCTTCTTCAATCACTGCGTCTACATCCGCGACTTGTACGGCTTCCGCCCGCGTCCGCTGCCAACGCGCAAATAAACTGTGACACAACAACTGTGTGTAATACGGCTGCGCGCCCGTGATTTGCAAAATGCGTTCTTGCGCGGCGGGTTCGACGGCGTACAAATTTTGAACGGGCTGCGTGATTAGTTTCAACGCGGCGTCGCGTTCGAGAAACGAAATCTTTTTATACAAACCGACGCTAAACAAAAACGCGTACTCTTTCGTCAACACTTCCAATCCATCGCCGAGCGCAAACAAAAAATTCAAGCGCGGAAAATGCTGCATCAAGTATCTCAAGTATTCAAACACTTCGGGTTCGAGTTTGCCCGCTTGCACTTGCTCTTGCAATCGAATCGCTTCGTCGAGCATTAACAATAAATGTCGTTCGCCCAACGCGTTCCACACTTGGTTCAAAAACACATTTTCAAATTGACTGCGCGGACTCGATTGAAATGCCGCGCGAGGGGGGGGTGAAATTTCGATGCGCTGGTCACGCCGTAAGGTGCGCGCAATCGAGTTTGCCATTTCCCACAAAAAGCCGTCGAGTCCTTCGAGCGCAAGTCCGTGCAAATCGAGCAGCACGCACACATAACGCGCGCCGAGATGCCGACTCATTTGATACAAGACAGACGTTTTGCCCGTGCGCCGCTGTCCATACAAAATGATGACGTTGTCGCGATGTTTTCCAATCAGCGCTTGTTGGACGAACGCAAACACATCCGCGCGCCCAAAAAACATTTCGGCGCTGGTGACGGGATTGCCAGCAATATACGGATTTACAAATTCGCGCATGACGCGGAGATTATAGCAGAGTTATTTTTTCGACTGCCGTGCACGGTCACGCGCGCGTTTCAAACGCCTGTTCATATCTTCTTCGCTCGTGGATTCTGCGTGTGGAACAGCAGGAGGCATTTCTCTTTGGGTCACAACAGACGAAGGGGCTGCACCGCCATTTTCTTTTTGGGAAACGGTAGGCGGCGTCGCGCGCGTCACACTCGGACGCGCTTGTGCACGTTCACGCGCGTTAAATAATCCTTCCAATGCGCGCGGGGCGGCGGTTTGTGTTTGGGCGCGCGAGGGAACGCGCAGCGCATTTCGTACTCGTTCCCAATCCGAACGCGCGAGACGCAAGCGACGTGCGGCAACGTCGAGTGGAAAGAGCAACGCGGCGGCGAGAAGCAGATATTCCCAAATCGGTTGCGTACGCGCAGTGGGAATCGTGAACGGCTCGAACGCTTGCGCGGGTTCGGTGAGTTGGCGTCCGTTTGTTGCATTCGCGAGTGTTGGCAAAACTGTTGCGTTGGAATTTGTCATTTTGTATTCGGGCGAATACGGAATTACGAGTCCACTCGTTGCGCTCGCAATCGGATTTCCACTTGCGTCTTTTTGTGTAACCTGCGCGAGGTAAATGCCGGGCGTTGATGCGTTCACGGGCGCGCTGTATGTACCGGGCGCGTTCGGATTGAGTGTGATGCTTTGGGTTGAACCATCCGGCGCGACGATTTGCGCGTTCGTTTCCAACACATCGCGCGGGCGTCCATTCGCATCCGTCGAAACAATTTGCAATGTCGTTTGCTCACCATCATTCGCGAACGTTGTCTGAATTCCTCCGCTATCTTGTTGCGGCAAAATCCAATTCGTCAATTGCGCGACGAATGTGTTGAATCCATTCCACGCGAGCCAGTCCGTCGCCCATTGTCCTTTGAAATCACTCGTCCACACCGCCGCGCGTCCCAAACCAAATTGCCACGTTGCCAAAATCGGGTCGCCGCGTGCGGACACGAGCGAAACGCGCGCGGTGGCTTTCGGCGTTGTGCCGTTGTAACCGCGCAGCGCGGGCAAACGCGTCACGTCGAGACCTTGCAAAATTGGCGTGGTGCTCGCAGGACTCGGTTGAAAATTTTCTTCGATAATGTATTGTCCCGTCGCGCGCACGGTCTCTTGAAAAAATAAGTCTGGCACATCGCTCATCGAGACCGCCGCGAAATATCTGCCCCCCCCCCTCTGCGCGAGTTCCGCGAGATACGTTGCCGAACCTTCGCCCGCCGCGATAATCGAAAGCGTGATGCCTTCTTTGTTCATGTCCGCAATCAGCGCGTCGTAATTGCCCGAATTGCTCCAGCCGTCGGTCAACAAAATCACGTGCTTGAATTTTGCGGACACGCCTTTCAACGCGTTCACCGCTTCACTCAAGCCCGCGAAAATGTTTGTGCCGCCGCTCGCGCTCGTGCCGCCAATTTTTTCTTGCATCACACTCGCGTCGGTGAATTGCTGCATGTGCATTGCCCACAGCGCGTTCGAGTCGAACAACACAACGCCCGCATAATCCGCGCGCCCCAATGCGCGCGATGCTTGCAGCACCGCGTCTTTGGCGAGTTCCACTTTTGCCAAACCACTCTCGACGCGCGCATATCCGCCGGGCTGCGCGCTCGGATTGTTGCAGTGGCACTGTCCCATCGAACCCGATTTATCAAGCACGAATGCAATCGCGAGATTCGGTTTTTGTTCGCGCGCGGGAACGTCCATATCAACGGGCAGTGCTTTTTCAATTTCGCTTCGCAAATAGCCGCCCGCGCCATACGCATCCGTTCCGCCAATCATCACCAACCCGCGTCCCAAGTCGCGCACGAACGACGGCAAATTTTTCATCGCGCCATCGGGCAGCGCACGCGCGGGAACATTTACCAAAAACACCGCGTCATAATTCGCCAGCGCCGCGAGTTCGACGGGAACGCTTGAAGGCGCAACGCGTTCGACAACCACTTGCGCGGACTGCAACGCGTTCACAAAATTGTCCGCTTCGCCATTTTTATTTTCGACAATCAACACGTGCGGTGGACCTTGAACCACTGTGAACGCGGCGGCGGTATTGTTTTGTTTCAAGGTATCATTCGTTGCATCAAGTTCCGCTGTGTATCGCTTGAAACCCGCGTCCTCTGCTTTCAATGAAAACGCGACACGCGTCGTGCCAATTTGCAAATTCACATTTTGCGTCGCCAACAATTTTCCATCGCCAAACAATCTCACCGTCGCCGCGCCATTGGTTGTACTCGAAATCAACGCGGTAATCTCAAACGCTTGCCCTTGTCGCACCGACGCGGGCGCGTCAAGTGAATCTAGAACGATTTCATTCGCGCCCTGCGCTGGATGCAGCGAGACAAAATCTATTTGCACACTGCGCGCGGCAGCGAGTTCCTTTAACTCTTCTGCGCGTCCCGCATTTTCCAAACCATCCGACAAAATCGCAATGCGTTTGTTGGCGTCATCGGTCAAGAGCGCGAGCGCGAGCCGCAGTGCCGATGCGAAATTCGTACGCGCCGTGCGTGGAATCGAAGTAATCGGCGCGAGCGAATGTTCCTCTGACGCGAGTCGTTCCACCAACGCGTTTTCCCCAAACACCACAATCGCCGCGCGGTCCTCTGCGCGCATCTGTGTCAACGCTTCTCGAATAAAGTTTTCCGCGCGCTGTTGTTCTGCCGTCGTCACGCTGTCCGAGTGGTCAACGACAAACACAACGTTTGTGTGATTCACCGGCAGCACCACTTGCGCGCCCGCGAGTCCGAGAATTAGCGCAAGCAAAATCAACGCGCGTAAAACGAGTCCAAGCAAGAATTGAAAATTGTTTGATGCGCGGGCGCGTCCGTATAAAGGTATCGCGATGAGAAGCGGTACCAAAAGGAGTGCGAATAACGCGGTGGGGTTTAGAAAAGACAGAGACATGCGTGAAACAAATGTTATAATTGCATCATGGCGACGCGTTCACCCAAACAAACATTGCCAAAATTTCTGAAACCCTATTTTTGGGAAACGGAACTCGCGTGGGTTGATTCAAGACGCCACACAAAATACATCATCGAGCGTGTGTTGGAATATGGTGACGACCGCGCGATTCGTTGGCTGCGAAAAAATTATTCCCCCGCACAAATTGGGCGTGTTGTACGAACGAGCCGTGTCCTTTCGCCGAACACCGCCAATTTGTGGGCATTGATTTTTGAAATCCCCCGAAGCGAAGTTCAATGTTTCTCAAAACCCTCCCTACTTCCGCACAGCGCCTTTTCACACAATTAGGCAAAGAATCTGCCATTGCACCATTTTATTTAGCAGGCGGGTCTGCTGCGGCATTGCATATGGGTCATCGTATTTCGGTTGACCTCGATTTTTTCACGTCCAATTCTTTTGACCCTCCGTCGCTGTTGGTCAGTCTACAAAAAATCGGTGCGCTCACGATTCAACAACAAAGCGCGGGTACATTTGTCGGGCTGTTGGCAAAAACGCAAATCAGTTTTTTTCAATATCCATATCCATTGCTTGAAACGCCAAGCCAATACAAAAGAATTCAAGTCGCGTCTTTGCTCGATATTGCGCTCATGAAGATCACAGCGATTAGTCAACGCGGACGACGGCGCGATTTTGTGGACTTGTATTTCATTTGCCAAAATGGTTTTTCAATTCCGGCATTGCTCGAACAAATCCCCCAAAAATTTCTAGCAATGACCTATCCTTCGTATCACTTGCTCCGCGCGCTGGTCTATTTTGATGATGCAGAAAATGACCCGCGTTTGAAAATGCTTACGCCGTACAATTGGCGCGAGATAAAAAAATTTTTCGAGTCACAAGTGCGCGACATGATGCGAAACCTCTAACCGATTTTTACGCGATGCTGCAAACCTTGCAACACACGCGCGAGTTGTCCTCTGTACGCCAAGAGCCATTCGGTAATCAACACCACCAACGCAAGCCACGCGAGCGGCGTCCACCATTCATTGCGCGCGCGGGGCAGTTCAACATTGGTTTTCGTTTCACCCCCCCTTAACTGCAAATCCGCGCGCGGTGTAATGTCCGATTCGTTCGCGTTCAACGCGTTCACCGCAAATCGTCCGATGCGTTCTGTTTTATTTTCTGCATCGCGCGAAAAAATTTCGTACACACCGAGCTGCGTTGTTTCATTGAACACGACGCGTCCTTGCGATGGAATATGCGCGAATTCATTTCCATCCGGCGCGCGAATAATCACCGCGTTTGTTTCGGGCGAAACAGTAACGGCAAGCGCGTGATTCGGCTCGACATTTGCAGCAATGCCGCTCGCGCCGCCGGGGATTAACGCGTCAAGCAAATTCGCCATGAGCAAGGGAAACGCGACGCGCAATGGTAAATCGCTGTGACGAATATCAAATGCGAGAATCCCAATTCGTCGTCCGTCACTTTCACCAACAATCAACAGCGGCGCGCCCGTTGCGCGGTCTGCCAAAACCGCGCGTCCCCATTTCGGCAATTCGATTTTCGACGCGTCCTGAATCGCTACGTCGCGCAAATCCACGTAACGCGTAATCGCATCATCAGGATTCACCGCGACGGCAACAGGCGCTTCGATTCTTCCCGTCACCGAAAAAAATTCCGTCGCGCGCGGCGGCGCGATAAACAATAAATTTCCACTCGGCAATGTCGCCGTCGGAATCGCCGAATCAAGAAGCGTTAATGACGTTTCACGTTTCACGTTTGACGTTTCCGTAATCACATCACTCGCTTTAACCGTCGTCATCGCCACATTCGGCATCAACGAGAGCGCGGTTTCGAGAAAGCGATTCCCTTCCGTCACCACGCGCACGTTCACTCTGTCGCGCAAGGGAACGACAGCAAACGCGCGGTCGTCGAGCGCGAGAAAATCGTTGCCTTCCAAATTCGCGGTGAACGATGGAGTAAAGTCCACTCCTGCGTCAGCAGGCAAATCGGAAATTGTGACTGCTTGCGCTTTCATCGGCGCGAGTGTGACATCCCGCGCAGTGACAAGTTGTCCCTTTTCATTTCGGAGTACGAGGCGCCGCGTGACGGGTTGGTCGGAATAATTTACGAGTTGCAAAAACGCGGTGAGCGCTTGCCCCCCCCCCTCGCCCGACAAACTGAACGCGCCGAACGCTTGATTGTTGCGCGCGTTACCGACGGGAATGAATTGTGCGCGCGATGGAACTGAAATGTTTTCGGGCAATGAAAAATGTCCATCGGACAAAATCACGAGTTCCGCGTCGGGTTCATTTTCCGCAATCGTCGCGGCGAGCGTCAACGCAGAAGCCATGTCGGTTTCGCCCAAGCCCGCGCGCAAATTTTCCAACGCGCTGTACGCCGCGTTTTTATCCGTCGCGCCCGAAACAGGTACGCGCACGGACGCGCCCGCGTCAATCACCGTCACGCGCGCGTCATTCGGCAAATTTTGAAGCAAGCCCCGCGCTTGAGAAATTGCTTCATTCAAACGCGTTGGTGCAACATCTGTCGCGCGCATACTCGCCGATGTATCGAACACCAAAATCAAGTGCGAGCTCGCGGCGGTGTCGCCCCACACAAACGGACGCGCGAGCGCGACGATGAGCGCAATCAAAAACAGCAATTGCAACAAGAGCAAAAGGTTCGGCTTTAATTTTTGCCACGGCGCGTTCGCAGCGGTATCGCGCACGAGCGTTCGCCACAGGTACGTCGAAGACACGCGTTGCTCCGTGCGCCGCAGTTTCAAAAAGTACAACGCGATGATGATGGGAAGGAGCGCGGCGAGGGCGAAAGCGAGGGGGGTGAGGAATTGCATGTGGGAGTAAATAGTCGAGAGTCGAGAGTCAACAGTCAACAGTAAGCAGTTAAACGTCAACCTATGCTTTATTTTCTTTCACTCTTTGTTTTCTTTCGTTCCTTCTTTTGCCGTCGAATTCCATTCGATGGTCGGCGTCATTTCAAAATTTGTTGTCGTCGCAAATAATTCAACACCAATTCTTCAAACGATTGGGATGTTGTGATTGGCAAATAGTTGATTCCGCGCGCGCTGCTGAAACGTTGCCATTCACTTTGCCAATCGCGTACGCGCGTGCGATAGCGTTCGAGCAAATCGTAATCGGCGGTGATTTCGATGCTGGAATTGGTTTCACTGTCGAGCAATTTCAAATCGCCTTCGAGCGCGGGTTCGAGTTCGTCGGGCGCGAGAATGTGTAACAACGTGATTTCATAATTGCGTTCGCTCAACTTTTGAATCGCGCTTTGCCAACCATCATCCATTAGATCGCTGATGAGCAAGAGTGGACCCGCGCGCCGCACATTTGCCGCGTACCGCGCGAGCGCGTTTTGTGGTGACGCGCTGCCGCCACATTCCAACGCGGTGAGCCAATCGAAAAATTGCAGCGCGTATGCTTTGCCACGCAGTGGACGCATCAATGTCAACTCGCGTGACGATGCAGAAATCGCCGCCCCACTTAGTCTATCCATTCCCAACAACGCGATATATCCCAACGCCGCCGCGAGTTTTTGCGCGTACTGCCACTTGTCCGCCCACTTCATGCTTTCGCTCGCGTCCAAAATTAAGTGAACCGTCGCGTCTTCTTCTTCGACAAACAAACGCAAAAATAATTTTTCCATCCGCGCGTACGCGTTCCAATCAATTTGGCGAAAATCATCGCCCGGCGCGTACTCGCGATAATCCGCGAACTCTACGCTTCCGCCGCGTCGCAGACTCTTGCGTTCACCCTTGAATGTTCCCACGCGCGCGCGACGCGTGACCAAAACGAGTTGGTCGAGCGTGGCGAGGAAGGAGGGTGATAACAGTGTCATGTGCCAAGTGTCAAGGAGGACGAACGACTAACGACTAACGACTATTGACTAACGACTAACGACTTGAGCAATTCCTCCACCACCTTATCCGTTGTCACCCCTTCCGCTTGTGCTTCAAAATTTAGAATCAAGCGATGTCGCAATGTCGGCGGCGCAACCGCGCGTAAATCGTCGAGCGCGACGTTGTAGCGTCCGTCGAGGAGCGCGGTGATTTTTCCCGCGAGAATGAGCGCTTGCATTCCGCGCGGACTCGAACCCCATTTCACGTAGCGTTTCACCATATCGGGCGCGTCGGCATCGTCGGGATGTGTCGCGCGAACTAAACGCGCGGCGGCGGTGGTGATGTGCGGGGCGATGGGAACGCCGCGCGCGAGATTTTGCATTTCGCAAATCGTTGTGCCGTTCGCAACCGGTTGCAGATGCGCGGTCTCTTGTCCGGTGGTGCGGTCAGCAATTGTTACAAGCTCATCCGTTGTTGGAAACGTGACGTTGAGTTTGAAAAAGAAACGGTCGAGCTGCGCTTCGGGCAATGGGTACGTTCCTTCCATTTCGAGCGGATTTTGTGTGGCGAGTACGAAAAACGGTTCGCTCATGCGATGCGTTGTTTTCGCAATCGTAACGCTGTGTTCTTGCATCGCTTCGAGTAACGCGCTTTGGGTTTTCGGCGTCGCGCGATTGATTTCGTCGGCGAGGACGAGATTGGAAAAAACGGGTCCTGCTTCAAATTGAAAACGCCGCGCGCCATTTTCGTCTTCGACCAAAATGTTTGTGCCGACAATATCGGCGGGCATAAGGTCGGGCGTGAACTGGATGCGCGAAAATTTGCAATCCAAAACCTGGGCGAGCGTTCGCACCAACATTGTCTTGCCCAAGCCCGGTACGCCTTCGAGCAGCGCGTTGCCGCCTGCTAAAAGCGTAATGAGCGTTTGGCGTACAATGTCGCGCTGTCCGACGATGACGCGACTCACTTGCGATTCGATTGCGTTTGCGGTTTCGTTGAATTGTTCGGGGGTCATTTACATTCCTTTTTCGCCCACTCGACTTCTGTGTCTGTGAATGTCATTCCTTCAGGATTCGTTGCAACTTGATACGCGTACAGACTTTGATTTTGCGCGTCTGTAAATTCAATGCGGCAGGCAGCTGTTTTCGCTTCGGCTACGACGCCAACCATGTTGTTATTCACGGGACTCGTCAAAGTTTCACCATTCGCGAATGTAACACGCATCACCGTAATGCGCGCATCGTGAATCATTGCAGACACAATATTCCGATTTGGCGGAGTGATTGGAGACCCGATGGAAAGAGAGAATGGTGTTGCACGCGCTGCCGGTCCTCCCATGCCGCCCATCTCATTCGCTTGCCAACCCAATGGAGTTCGCGTAACGTACGCATGACCAAGTTCAAATTCATCTGGCTTGGCGTTGAGCGTGCGAAATAAAACCAACGCGCCATTGGCAGTGAATGTCGTCGCATATACACGTTGTTCTCCCACAGCAGGAGGATTTGCGCGTTCAACTGCTTGTTCGGGAGTCGCTGCGGCAGGAGCTCCGATGGCAATAGATTGACATCCAAAAAGAAAAAGCGAAAAACAAAACAGAAAAACAAGTCTCATTTTTTTTCTACCTACACACGTTTGATGTTTCACATTTGACGTGTCACCCTTTCACCCTGTCACCCCCTCACCCCTTCACGGTTCTAACGAACTAAAATAATCCTTCACATACTCTTTCAATCCCGCCGGAATGTAAGAATTTTGCATCGCTTGTCCGGCGATTTGATTGTATTGTTGAAAGACTTGCGAGTAGGGAACGAGTGATGAATTGTTCGCGCCGGGCTGGGGTGACGTTTTTGTATTTTGCGTCGTCGTTTGTCCGCCGCCGGTGTCTTGCCCGTTCACATTTTCTTGTTTGCCCTGTCCCGCAGTGAATGGTGAATAGACAGTGTTCGCATCCTCTGTTTCAAAATTTTTGTTTTGTCCATTCGGTCCGCCGACCGTTCCCCTCGTACCGCCACCGCCACCACCAATCACACCACCGCCAATCTGACCTGTCCCTTGTCCCGCACCTTGTCCCTGTCCTTGCCCTTGACCCTGTCCTTGTCCCTGTCCTTGCCCTTGACCCTGTCCTTGTCCCTGTCCTTGTCCTTGCCCTTGTCCTTGTCCTTGACCCTGACCCTGTCCTTGCCCTTGACCCTGTCCTTGCCCTTGTCCCTGTCCTTGATTTCCTTGTTGTCCTTGATTTCCCTGCTGTCCTGCGTTTGCTTGTTGTCCCTGATTTGCATTTGACGCGTTCGCCATTGCGCGTTGCGACGCGTCCGCTTGATTCAATGCTTGTGCGAGCGCTTGTTGCAATGCTTGTTGCTGCGATGCGTTTTGTAGTGCGTTTGATGCTTGTTGCGCCGCGCGCTGCAAATCGGTACTCGACGCGTTGTTTGATAATGCTTGCGCGAGGTCGGTGAGCGCGTTCGCCAGTGTCGGGTCACTGGCAGCAACTTGCGACGCGGCTTGATTCAATGCCTGCGCCAAACCCGCGCGTTGTTCTTGCGACAATTGTTCGGGTTGTGATGCAAGTTGTTCCAAAAGTTTTGCGAGTTCATCCGCGTCTTGTGGCGTGTCGCTCGCTTTGGCGACTTGGGCGATTTGTTGGGCGAGCGTGTCGAGCGCGGCGGCTTGTCCTTGCTTGCTCAAGTCCAAACTGTTGTTCAAAATATCTTGCAATTTCGCAATATCCGCGAGCGCTTGTTTCGCGTCGCCGGGATTCGATTTCAATTTTTCTGCGAGCTCGCGCAATTTTTTCAACAACTCGGCTTGGTCTTTTGGGTTCAGATCTTGATTCTGTTCAACTTGTTTTGCAATCTCCTCGATTTTTTTCGCTTGCGCTTGCGCGGCTTGCACAATTTCGCGGCGTTCGCGAATCACCGCATCCATCGGATTGGGAATGAACAACAGCGCGATGATGGCGATAACCGCAACGCAGGCGGCGAGAACGCGACGACGATTCCATTCCAAAGGAAACGCGGCGCGCGGTTCGATATTTTGTAAATGCGCGAGTGCATCGTTTTCTTGACGCGTCACAAGTTCGGCGTCAATGCTCGCGGCAATTTGCGCGTCGGGTTTGGCAAACGCGAGCGCGCTGGCGATTCGGTCGCGCAGCGCGAGTTCATTATCGGCAATGCGCGCGACATCGAATAATGTGCGCCGATGAAAAATGCTGTACGCGAGCCAACCAATGAACCATGCGAGAACAAGCGCGCTCGCGATGTACAAATAATTTTCAATCGGTACGAGACGCGCGAGGACAAGAAATAACGCGGCGAGCGCCAACGCAATCCACGCGCTGCGCGTCAACATTCGTACACTCGCGCGCAAACGCAAACGCGACGCGAGAGGTTTCAAACCTTGAAGCAATTGACCGTACATAAATTTTTCCTATGGTGCTTGCTTGGGCGGCGGCGCGGGCGCGAGCGTTGGCTGCGGCATGGGAATTGGTTGGATGATAATCGGTCCGCGACGCGGCGGTATGGGCATCGGTATCGGTCCACCGATATTGATTCCGCCATTCCTTCCCTCCAAAAATGCCGTCAACCAATAGGGAACGACTTGACGAAAATCCCAACGCGGACGCCGAACAAAACGCGATTGATAATCCAACGGTCTGCCTTCGCGCAAAAACACATTCACACGCGTAATCAAGACATCATACGCGTTGCCCGAAAATTCTACCGTAACGGAATTGAGCATGCGCGGCATTTCTTCGGGCGTCGCTACGTCAAAAAAATCATTCGATTCGTATGTCACCCAATTCGCCATTGCGATCTGTTTATGCGGCGCTTGATTTTCACAGCGCGCACACACCATCGGCATTCCCATATTTCGACTGCCGTTCGCAAAAAATCCTTGCGCCCAATTGTGAGTTTTACCGCTCACATCCGTGTAATTCACCCGAATCGAGACGGGACAATCTTCGCCACTCGCTCCACAAACCAAAGAAGTTTGATTACGAATTTGCATAACGAAACGCACGCGCATCAACGCGATGGGCGGCAATTCCAAATTCAACGGTTGCGTAACCGTCAATGTCGCGGTCTGTGTTTCAGGATTCCAGACGCGTAGAATTCCTTTGCTGCCTGTCGTGCGCTGCCATTCCGTTTGTGGTTTCGCCGGTGTATCCGCTGCCGCGATTTGCCAATTCCAGCCGGGCGGCTCGATGAACGTTCCATTCGGCACCACATTGCGCTGCGTCGAATTGTTCCAAATCCACGCGTCGCGCAGCGGTGGAATAATCATCGGCAAAAAAATTGCGGCGACAGCGGCAATCAGCAAAGCAATGATGAAAAACAAAATCAGCCAGCCCATTCGCCCAAACCGAAAACGATGCACCGGTTTGATAAACTGCGTTGCCAACAAAAAGAGAACGAGCGTGAGTGCGCCGTACACGGCGACAGTGTATTGCCACAACGGCGGCGTATTGATGACATTGCCGTCAAAGCGTCCGCCTGCCAAGCCCCACAAGAGCGGCGTCATCGGGGAACCGCTGCTGTACACGGAATTGGGGTCGGTGATAACGCCATCCACCAACGCCGATGCCATTGCACTAAAAGGGTTCAAGCAAAGCAGCCAACTCTGCGGTTGTTCACCGCGCATGACGCCAATCACCGCGTACAGAAAAAAAGTTCCCAATACGGCAAAGCCCAACAAAAAATAACTCGTGCCGACGGCAAGCCCGGTGCGTCCGTACAACGCGGAAAAAAATAGTCCCATCACACTAAACACAATGCCGAACCCAAGCATCACCACGAACGCTTTGAGTAAATCCGCCACCGTCACACCGCCGAAAACATACGCGAGACTGGTGATGGGCAACGCCGCGAGCAAAATAATAAGGAGAAAACCCAGCGCCGCGCCCAATTTTCCCGCGAGAATGGTCAAGGGGGCAAGCGGTGTCGCGAGCAACAAATCGTATGTTTTGCGTTGATGCTCCCCGCTAATCGCGCCCGCCGTGAGCGAAGGCGCAATCGCGCACACGAGCAAGAGCGTCAAGAAAACCAATCCGACAAAAACCGTTTGCCCAATCATCGCACCCGCCGCGATGTTCGGTTGATTGAAACGCCCATAGTACTGTGGCGCGGCAAGCTGAAACAATCCGTACGCGACCAAACCTAACAGGACAAGCACGCCGGTCAAAAATAAAAACGCGCGCGGTCCACGCATCCGTCCGCGCAATTCTTTGACGAGAATCGGATTCAGCGTCAGAGTGGGTGTTGCGAGTTTCATAATAGTTGTTAGTTGTTAGTTGCTAGTCGTTTGTCAGTGGTCATTGTGCATTGTCGGACGCGGTCAATTGCATAAACACTTCTTCCAATGCGTTGCCGCCTTCGCTAAATTCGGCAATGGGCGCGCCGCGTGTGACGAGTTCCGAAAGCACCATTGCCGCCGCGTGGTCGTCGCCTTCAAATTCCATTTCGAAGGTTGTACTGTTTTCACCAATTGCCGTGACCAACGGTTCGCCGACAGCTTTTGCGCCGCGCAACAATTCCAGCGCGCGTTCCTGTTCCGCCAATACGCGCACGCGCAAAATCCGGTTGGCTTGTAACTGCCGTCGAATTGCGTTCGTGTCGCCATTTGCCACCAGTTTGCCGTGTTCGATAATGCCAATGTGTGTACACATTTCCGCGAGTTCGGGGAGAATGTGCGAGCTGACAATAATGGTTTTGCCCATCGCCGCGAGTTCTTTGAGGAGTTCGCGCATTTCGATACGCGCGCGCGGGTCGAGTCCCGACGCGGGTTCGTCGAGCAATAAAATTTGCGGCTCGTGAATCAACGCATGTGCAAGGCACAACCGCTGCTGCATTCCACGCGACAACGCTTGCACATTCGCGTCGCGTTTGTCTGCGAGATTCACCAATTCCAAAAGTTCGTCAATCAATTTTTTGCGCCGCGCGGCAGGCAAGTTGTAGCAGCGCGCGTAAAAATCCAAATACTCCCAGACAAACATGTCATCATACACGCCAAAAAAATCGGGCATGTATCCGATGAGGCGATGAATGTTGCGCGATTTTTTTTCGACGCGTTCGTTGTTCACCCACACTTCGCCTGTCGTCGGTTCGAGCAGTCCCGCCAACATTCGCAGCGTTGTCGTTTTCCCCGCGCCATTGCGCCCGATGAATCCAAACAACGCGCCGCGCGGTACTTGCAAATTGAGATGGTCAACCGCAAGATTTTTTTTGTATTTTTTTGTCAGATTTTTTGTTTCAATCGCGAATGGTTCGGTCATAGACAAATCCGCGTTTCACGCTCCAACGGGCAAGCACAAGACATTGTTCCTATAGCAGGTCTACTTTGCTTCGGCGCGCAAATCCAACGCGTACAACACGCAGCGGTCAACAAATTCTTTGCTGCTGATTTTCATTCGCACCGCGCCGTTTGGTTTGACAAAACGTTCGGGGTTTTCGATTTCGTATTCACCTGTCTGCGATAGGGTTTGCATCACCCACTCTCCATCTGAGTCTTGCAATTGAATGGTGTGCGGCGGAGCTTCTTGCACGACGAGTTTGAGGGTCTGCACACTCGCAATCTGCAACGGTGACGGCGGCGTAAATTCCAAAATCAATTCGCCGTTGCGGACGCTGGTGTAATTGACGAGACCGCAATACGCGCGTTCGCCCGAGCTGCCGATTTGTTCAATGCGCCAATCGTTGGCGCCCAAATGCAGTGCGCCCGGTGCGTACGTGAGCGCCAATGGCACAACCGCCAACGTTTTGAGTTGACGCGTCGCCAGCGTATTTTGCACGCGCGCGTCAAGCGGGCTTGCATCAATCCACGCAATCAACATGGGCGCAACGGTCGCGCGATCCAAGCCGCGCCAATTATCAAAACGCGCGCCGAGAATTTGACGCCGCGCTTCGCTGTTGGGTGAATTGCCCGTGACGAGTCCCGAAAGACCGCCCCCGTAAAATTGCCAGTTTTGGTCCACTTGACGCGGCGCATTCGGCGGCAACTCGTTCAAGCGCAAATAGCGTTCGCCACTCACAATGACCACATCATTCAATGGCACATTCAAACGATTCGTTACCGTGCCGGTCACATGTTCGCCTTGCACTTGCAAATTCGCTTCGATGCGCCAATCGTTCGGCGCGGGCGATTCCACCGCGAATCCTTGCAGTGCACCTTGATTGAGTTCGACGCCGCGCACGACGAGCGGAGTGCTTTGCACAATTTCCACATTCGCACCGCCCGTATCTTGTCCGCGCGAAAAAGGGTCGTATTGATTTGAAACCGGAACTATCAACCCTGCGTCGGGAATTTCCAAACTGAACGAACCGCGCGTCGGCGAATACAAACCAATCACGGTTTCCATTTTGCGCGCCGCGCCTTCGGTTGAAAAATCTACGACCGACACTTGATTGAGTATCAAATCACTGCCGCGCAATTGATTGCTCACACCGAACGCGCCGATGGCAAACAACAGCGTCAAGGCAGGAATCGTGAGCCAACCCCAATCCAATTTTCTCAAACGCCGCAGTACGAGAAAGTTGATGGGACCGACAAGCACAATGTACGCAATGAGCAAGGTGGTGAGGATATTGATGGAAGGCAGCGCGAGCACCGGTAAATTTTGCAGCGCGAGCGCCATGTAACGCAGCCGAATCAAGTTGGGCGAAACGTCCGTGGGCGTATTGATGGGATACGCTGAACCTGCTGCGAGAATGCGTTTCCAAAATTGTCCCGCGCCCGCCCACGCGTCGAACGGACTCGCGGAAACATCAAGCGCCGAATATGTGACAAAGCCATCGCCCGCGCGTTTTTCGACGACGAGACGGCGTTCATCTTGTGCGACGAGCGGCTCACCTTGATTGGAAATTGCCGCGACGAACGGACCTTCCACGCGCACGGGACTCGCAGCAAATTCTTCGAACGCAGGCAGTCGTTTTACCTCAACGACATTGTTTTGTCCGCGAAACTCCGCGACCAATCCATCGGGCAAACCCGCCAATGTGCGCGCCGCGCTCGCCCCCCCCCCCACAACCAAACGTCCGCCTTGCTGCACCCACTTTGTCAAAGTGTTTGCTTGTGCGGGCGACAACGCGCTCGTGTCCGTATCCGTCACAATCAACGCATCCAACGCGCGCAAACCTTCAGGACGTTCGGGAATTTCCGCGAGCGAAATCGGCAGCACACGCAGCGTACGCGGAATAGCGCCATCCAATACGAGTCCGCCCATCACATTAAAAGTTTCAGTACGCGGCGCAATGACGCCGACAAGATAATCGTGATTCGGATGCAGCGTGAGCGGCGCGTTGGCTTTGGCGAGTTCTTGTTCGCCGTTCAGAACGCGCACGCGCGTGACTTGGGCAAACGATGGCGGCAGAACATACAGCGTGAATTGTTTTTGCGCGCCCGTCGGCAAATCAACGGGAACGAGCCACGCAATCTGTCCGCCGGTTTGCGTCATGTCCACGCGCACTTGCGCGGATACTGCCGCGCCCGCATTCGTCACCGTGACGCGCAGGGGCAGCCATTCGCCATATTTATAATGACCACTGAAGAAAGGTTCGACTTGGAGCGTGATGCCGCCACTTTGCGCGGCAAGCAGGGAAGGAGAAAACACGAGGAGGACCAATGCGGTCCACAAAACAACCAACGAACGTTTTCGAAAACCAAACCCAACCATGCGCCCCCCTGTCAAGGAGAATCAAAATTGTCTGGGCAAATCGGATGAGCGTTGCGGTATCGGATAGACGCCAAAACTTGAAAAAGAGTTCCGCAAGGGTAGCGGCATAACGCAAGTACGTCAAACGCGCGGCGCTTGCTCATTTCACGAATTACTCTATATTACGCCAAACTCATGCGAATAGGTACTCGACCAAGCGATACAATTCCAAAAGCCATGAAACCCTTTTCCATTCTCATTTTCATCTTTTCTGCGCTGCTGCTCACACCCGCTGCCCTCACCGCGCGCGCCAACATTTTTTATGTCGCCACTAACGGTGATGATGCGAATGCCGGCACACTTGCCGCACCGTGGCGCACGATTCAACACGCGGCAGATTCGCTCGCGTCCGGCGATACGGTGTACGTACGCGGCGGTGTGTACAGCGAACGCGTGCGCGTAAATGTTTCGGGGACCAAAGACGGCGGTTATATCACCTTCGCGGCGTATGCGAATGAGACGCCGATTCTCGACGGCACGGGACTCGTCGTCAAAAACGGTTGGGACGCGTTAGTGCGGATTCAAGATGCAAATTATGTGCGCGTGCAAGGATTTGAAATTCGCAATTTCATCACAGACAAAAAGAATCGCATCCCCATTGGAATTTTGGTATGGGGCGCGGGTTCGCACATTGAACTGCGCGACAATTACATTCATCACATCGAAACAAATTTTCAAGGCGTGAATGGCGGCGACGCGCACGGCATCGCGGTGTACGGCACCCGCGCGCCGCGCGCGTTGAAACAGATTGTGATTGACGGCAACGAATTGTCGAATTTGAAACTCGGTTCGTCGGAAGCGTTGGTGGTGAACGGCAACGTGAAGAAATTTTTCATCACGCACAATATCGTGCGCGACAGCAACAATATCGGGATTGACGCGATTGGTTTTGAAAACATCGCGCCGGATGAAGCGTACGACCAAGCGCGCAATGGTATCATCGCCGACAATCACGTGTACAACATTGATTCCTCCACCAATCCCGCGTATCAAGGCGAACACAGCGCGGGCTGCATGTATGTGGATGGCGGAAAAAATATCACCATCGAACGCAATCGCGCGCATCATTGCAACATCGGCGTTGAACTCGCAAGCGAACACGCAGGCAAAGCGACAAGCGGCATCATGCTCCGCAACAATTTCATCTATCAAAACAGTGAAGCAGGCATCGCTATCGGCGGTTATGATGAACAGCGCGGGCGCACGGAAAATAGTTTCATCGTCAACAACACGTTGTATGACAACGACACACGCGCGCAGGGCAACGGGGAATTGTATTTGCAGTACGAGGTGTCAAACAATTTTATTCGCAACAATCTATTCTACGCAGGGGCGCAAGGTCTGATGATTGGAAGCTGGAGCAAACGCGTGTACGACAATTGGGTAGAGACTAATTTCTATTATGCGAAAAATGGCAATGCCATTTGGCAGTGGAGAAAGAAAACTTTTACGAGTTTCACCGCATATCAAAGCGCCACAGGCAACGATTTCACTTCGTTCGCAAATCTCGACCCATTGTTCGTCAATCTATTGACGCCCGATTTGCATTTGCAAAATAGTTCGCCTGCAATTGACGCGGGAGTGATTTTGAATCAAGTGGGCAGCACGGACATTGACGGCGACGCGCGCATTCAAGGCGGAGCGATTGACATGGGCGCGGATGAGGTGGAATAAAAAATGGCTCGCCCAAATTTGGGGCGAGCCATTTCTATTTTTGGATTTGGTCCAAATCGGAAATTTGCAGCATCAACGCATCAATGGAAACCCTCAATTCGCGCAGCGACAACGCGAGTGAAATCAAAAGCAAAATCAAACCCGCGCCAAAAATCCACGTGCCGGGAATCGGCAAGCCCGCGAAAATAAAAAACATGGACAGCACGCACGCGAAAAAACTCGCGACGCCAAAAATTTGCATATTGCGAATGATACCGATGCGATAACGCAAATTATGCAATTGTCCTTTGATGCGCGCGTCGGGCTGTGCTTGATAGCGCGCATACAATTCGCGTATCAACGCGGCGAGCGTGAGAAAACGCTGCCCATACGCGAGCAGCAAAAGCGATATGGCAGGGAATAAAAGTGCAGGAGTGGTGAGGGTGAGTTCCATTTGTAAAATTGTATATCACTTGAGCCATTTCTCAACATCCATTTTCAATCCAAATTGATATACAATTCCCACATCTCTTTTTGAGGCAAACAACATGTCAATCATCGTCGTCGGTTCACTCAACATGGATTTGATTGCCCGCACGCCGCACATTCCTGCGCCGGGCGAAACGATTTTGGGACATTCCTTTTCAACGGCTGCCGGCGGCAAAGGCGCGAACCAAGCGGTCGCGGCAGCGAAACTCGGCGCGCCGGTGAAAATGTTGGGACGAATCGGCGCGGATGATTTTGGCAAAACACTTCGTTCGCACTTGAGCGCGGTGGGCGTTGACACGCAATTTGTTTTGGACGACGCAGAAGCGGCAACCGGCGTCGCACTCATCAGCGTCGCGGACAATGGACAAAATTCCATCATTGTCACGCCGGGCGCAAACGTGCGCGTCTCTTTGCAAGATATTGACGCCGCACGCGATGTCATCCGCGAAACACGCGTCGTCGTCGCACAATTAGAGATTCCGCTCGAAACCGCCGCGTACGCGCTGCGCGCGGCACACGCTTCCGGCGCGCGCACGATTCTCAATCCCGCACCCGCGCAAACTCTGACGCGCGAAATTTTCCAAGATGTGGATGTGCTTGTGCCGAATGAAATCGAAGCCACACAGCTCACAGGAATTTCCGTGAATGATTCTGTCAGCGCGGGTCAAGCCGCGCGCGCGTTGCAAGAAATGGGCGCGCGGCGTGTGATTGTTACGTTGGGCGAAAAAGGCGCGGTGTGGTTGGACGAAAACGGTGAGGCAAAACAAGTGCTCCCGTTTCAAGTGCAAGCGGTGGACACAACCGCAGCAGGGGATGCGTTCGTCGGCGCGTTGGCAGCCGCTTTGTCGCGCGACCAAGATTGGGAAACGAGTTTGCGAATGGCAAGCGCGGCGGGCGCGCTCGCCGCGACAAAACTTGGCGCGCAGCCGTCATTGCCGACACGCGCCGAGTTGGAAGAGTTTTTGGTTAGGTATTGAGAAATTCTTGACTTTTTATTTCCGTTGCTTGTTCGGCGACCATCATCCATTCCCCATTGCGTTTCACATACACCGATAAAAAACGCGCGGCATAATCAAAATGCTCGCCGTTATTCACTCCCCGCGCGCTCCATCTGCCAAAGACCAGCGCCACGTCACCGTACACGCGCACAAGATATTCATCCCCTTGCGCTTTATCCCAATGCCGCGTTTCTGGTTTGTATTTCGAAAGCGTTGACGCACGGTCACTCAATGCCCCATCACTTTCGATTTTGAGATAATCGTCCGCCATCAAACGCGCGATGATTTCAAAATCGCCGCGCTGATGCGCGTCCGTCCACGCGCGTTCGACTTGCATCACGCTTTCGATTTCATCCATACATTTATTGTGCGTCCAGAAATTTCAAAAAATCGGGTACGACTTCTTTGGCTGTGATGCCGCCCTCGTACTTGCTCACAATTTTTCCCTGCTTGTCCACAAAAAATAACCATGGCTCGGTTTGCAAATTCCATTCCGCCATCGCGTCCGCCGGTTCGAACGTTTCAAAATTTTTATACACTTCGACGTGAATGAAATTTACGCGGTCGGCATAATTGCGCGCGAGCGACAATACAACTTGATGACTCGGACCGCATGTGCGCGTGGTACAAAAACGCGGCGTCGCAAAAAGAATCACCGTCGGCTTGCCGTTCGTCACCGCGTCGGCGATGCTGATTTGATGCAAGATGCTGTCATCTTCCGTCGCCGAAGAAATTTTTGTGCGGTCGCCATTCACATCTTTTAGCGTTGGATTTTTTGTGCGCGGCGCGTCATCGCCAATCCCGGGCGAAGGATCTTGCGGCAAAACATTAAAGCCAATCCGTTTGCTTTCAGGCGCGCGTCCCTGTTCCATCACCGTTGCTTCGACACCCCACTCACCCGCTTTATCGAATGTGGTGTGCGCGACATAAACGCCCGCCTCGCCCAAATTGTCGCCATAGTACGGCGCGTCCGTTTCATTCTTTTCAATCGGTTCGCCCGACGTGAGGTCAAAAAATTTCAAATGCACTTGCGCGTCTTTGACCGAAGTACCGGCGCGAATGACGCCGACGGGAAAACGATTTTCGCCGACGAGGTGCTGCGAGTTTGCGAGCAAGACCACCAACTCGGACGCGCTGTTTGCAGTTGGGGTAGGGTTTGGAATTTCTGTCGAAAGCGGTGAAGGGGGGGGGGCAGAGCTGCACGCTACGACAAGGACGAGACAAAGAATAAAGAGAAACTTCATGCAATTTACATTTCCGTGCAGAGCAATTGAATTATACACGGTGTCACGCCGAACGCTGTGCGCGTTCAATTGCAGGCGCGACTTGGTCGGCAATCGTTTGCAGCAATTGTTCATCCGCTGCGCTGTATGCCGCGCGGCGAATCGCTTGCAATGAAATCAAGCCCAGTACTTGGTCGCCGGAGCGAATCGGCACGCCCAGCCACGAATGCAAAATGCTGCCGTCACCGTAAAATTGCGGTGGATTTTCTGCCGACGTATCACTCATGCGGTCATCCATACGCACCGCGCGCATTGCCGTAATTACTTGGCGCGTGAGACTCGGACCCAAGCGCCATTGAAATGGCGGACGCACCTCGCCATAGTCCACCACGCGCACATAGTCCACCATTTCCGTCGCCGCATCATAGAGCGCGATAAACGACGCGTCAGAATGCAAGACCGTGGCGGTTTCCTTTTCAATCACCAATACCATTTCCTCCAAGGTTGTCGCGGCGTTGACGCCGCGCGCGATGCGATTCAAGACCATGAGTTGGTCGGCATGGCGACGCGTCTCTTGGAACAGCGACGCGTTTTCTAACGCGCTTGCCCCTTGATGTGCCAAACTTTCGGCGAGCCGAATCACTTCGGGCGAAAAATCACGACACTCGTGCTGGTCTGCCATTTCCACAAAGCCAATCACCTTTTCACCCATAAACAGCGGCAGCACCAGCAGCGAACACCAGTGATATTCGTCCATATTCTTTTGGAGCTGCACGCTCAAATCCGGCGCGTCACGGCGATAGGTCAAGGTTTTTTGTTCATGCACCAATTGCACCAAATGTGGAAAATCGGACAGCTTGCCAAACGCGCCTGTCTCCACACGCGTTTCGGGAATGGGGTCGCGATCCAGCAAAACGCGAATTTCATCTGCCGCTTCGTCCACCGTCGAAATGCTGCACGCTTGAACCCCAACGGCTTCCAAAAAAAATTCCGCCAACGTTTCAATCGCGGCGTCAAACGCAAGCGTCCGATTCAACGCACTGCCCGCGCGATGCAAAAGCTGCGCGTCGCGCAACTGACGTTCCGTCTCGGCAACATTGCGCGCGTTCTCTAACGCCACTGCCGCTTGGTCGGCGAGCAATGACAGCGCACGCAACTCTTCCGGCGTAAAACGATGCGGATGTTCGTACGCCACATTCAAGACCGCGCGTACGCGCCCCCCCCCCCGCAACGGCAGCCCCACAATCGCGCCGCCCCATTGCCACGATTCAAACAGCGGATGCGTATTGACCGCATCAATCACAATCGGTTGTCCCGTCTTGGCAACCGTGTGCGTAAAACCGTCGCGGCGCGGCGTCCAATGTTTCGGCGTCATCGGACTCGCGTTTGCCCACAAGATTGCGCCAAATAGCAACTCATCATCTTCATAGAAAAACAACAACGCATTGTCGGCGGCGACGAGCCGCAGTGCATATTCCAAAATCAATGTGGTGAGAACATCACGCTCGGACGTTGTTGCAAACCCCAAACTCGCCTGCCGCAAGATTTCCAATTCGTGTTGACGCTGCGTCTGCAATTGAAACAAACGCGTCAATTCCATCGCCGCCGCGATTTGATTGCTAAACAAAATCAGCAACCGCTCATCTTGAATCGTGAATGCTTCAGGGCGCGTGCGCACCGCGAGCAAAACACCGCGCAATGCTTGTTCATGTTCCACCGGCACACCAACGGCGGAATGAACCACGCGGTCAAATTTTTGCCACTGTTCATCTTGATTCACTTCGGGGATGAGCGCAGGCAAACGATGTGCGGCAATCCAACCTACGGCGCCTTCACCGGAGGGAATCCGTTCCGCGCGCAATTTGGTTTCAATCTCCAACGGTACTCCAACACCCAATTCGTACACCACCGCATTGGTATCATCTGCCGAAGCAAAATACGCCATGATGTCCGCGCGCAATGCGCGCTGCGCAATCTTGAACAGAAATTCCAGCTGCGTGCGCGCGTCGAGAACGCGATTCAAGGTCAAGCCCACATCATACAAAAGAGAGAGTTGTTCCGCGCGCTGACGTGATTCCGCCAAGAGCCGCGCAGTCTCTAGCGCCGCGCCTGCTTGTCCGGCAAACAATGCGAGGACGGACAACTCGTTGTCATTGAATTGGCGCGGCACACTGGTTTCGGCGACACCCAGTACGCCCATCAAATTGCCGCTGTATGTGATGGGAACAGCGAGCGCGGCGCGTACCCCTTGCCCTGTCGCCTGCTCTGCCGCGTGTTCCCAATGTCTGTAATCATTGACCAACAACGGTTTCCGCAACAACGCGACCTGTCCCGCTAACCCTTCGCCCAATCGCAAAATAATTCCACCGGGCAAATCCAAACCGCGATTCACCACCAAACGTAATTTCTGCCCATTCCCTTCGAGCGCAAACAAAAAACCGTTGGTGGTTTTCAGCAGCTCCATCGCGCGGACCACAATCGTTTCCAACAATGGCGCGACCTCAATCGGCGCGCTCAAATCGCGAATCGTTTCATACAACGCGCGAAACTCTTGGGCGCGCTGTTTTGTTTCCGTCAAGAGCTGCGCGTTACGCAACGCCGCTGCCGCTAGATCTGCGAACGCCGTCAAACGTGCGGCATGTTCTTCGTTGTAAAAATAAGGTGTGGTACTGTCGAGTCCCAACATTCCCACCGTCTCTGCCTGAATCCGAATCGGCGCAGTCAGATGCGAACGAATCCAAACCGTTTCGGGGAGCTCCACCCAGCCGGGAAAACCGCGCGTTTCTCCGATCACAATCGGCGTTGCGTCGCGCGCGAGCTGTTGAAATTTTGGCAGGTCTGTCGAAAAAATCACAGTGCGAATCCATTGCTCCAGACCGCGCGGCTCAAAACCGCGCGCCCGCGCCATGCGCAAAAGGTTTCCCTCGCGCATAAAAATGCTTGCCGTATCATACGGCACAATATGCGCGAGCGCGTCGAGGATGCCGTCCAACACTTGATTCACATCGGTGGCTTGGTTCAACAATGCCGCCGCTTCGCCCAACGCGTCGGCAAACGCGCGCTGTTCGCGCCCTGCCATTTCCATGGTCTTTTCAATGACGGCATTCAGCGCGGTTTGGTCCAGGGAACCGGACACATTCTCATTTGAATCGAAAGCATTCACTTGGCGCACAGACGCGACGCGCGCTTGAGATGACTGTTGAATCGTTGCGGTGAATTTTTGTTCCAGCCGTTTGTACGAGGTAATGTCCACCATGATACCCTGTTGGTACAGCGGCTGATGCAGCGCGTCGTACACAAACCGCGCTTCGTCTCGCACCCAACGCACCGCCCCATCACGCGTGATGAGACGATACTCTGCTTCAAACGGCAAATGGGAATGCCGCGCCCGTTCGGCGTGCGCCAACACCCAACTGCGGTCATCGGGATGCAGACGCAAAACCCACGCGTCCGTCGCAATCCATTCTTGCGGCGAATAACCGACCAGGACCTCGATTTGTGGACTGACGAACAACGTTTCGCCCACACGCGCACTCGAAGCAATGTACGTGACCGCCGGTATCTGTTCGACGAGCGCGCGATATTTTTCTTCCGCATCGCGGCGCGCGCGCAATTCGTTTTGCAGTTGATTGACCAGTTGCGCGTTCGTGATGGCTTGTGCGGCGCGGTCGGCAATTTCTTGCAAAAGCATTTGGTCGTCCACATTGTACGGCACACCATCACTGCGCGAGACAATCAACATTCCCACAATGCGGCTATCCAAACGCAAAGGCACGACGACGAAACCGGTGACGTGAAATTTTTCAATGTATTCGACAAATTCCGGCGTGCCGATGGCTTGTAAAAGGTGTGGCGAAATTTCAGGAACCAGAATGGCTTCGCCCTGTGTGAACACACGCGTCAAAAAGGGATCGTGAACCGACAAGCGGACACGTTCAAAAAGCGTTTGCAGACTCGTGCGTCGTTCCGGCAGAGTGTGCGCGTACGCCGCCACATCATTCCAGCGCCCGTCTTCGGAAATCAAAGTGACAATACAAACGTTACCTATCAGCCCGACCAACAGTCGCGCCAGATTGTTCAACACCGCGTGCAAATCGTTGCCGCCGCGCGCGAGTGACGTACTCAATTCTTCGCGCAAGTGCGTGCGCGCCAGATTTTCTTGCATCCTGTCGTGCGCTACTTTGCGTTCGGTCACATCCGCCATCACCATCAAAATTGCGGGCGCGCCTTGATATTCGATGCGGCTCGCGGAATTTTCGACCCAACGCGTTTGACGGTCAGCGCGCACAATTTGAAAGACAGAGTTTTGCGGCACATTCTCACCCGCGAGCCGCGCACGGATACGTTGTGCCACCATTTGCCGGTCATCGGCATGAATCAACAAACTGAGACGCGTTGGCGAAACCGTCACGAGCTGCTGCACCGAAAAGCCAAACAACGCGGCGGCGGCTTGATTGGCAAGCACAAAATGTCCATCTTGAAAAATCAGAATCGCTTGCAGCGACTGCTCGACCAAATGACGATAGACTTGTTCGGTCTCTTTGCGCTGGCTAATGTCCTGGACGTTGCCTTCGATGTACACGATATTGCCGTTCGCATCCCGTTCCGCGCGCGCGTTACCCAAAATCCAAATGCGGCTGCCGTCTTTGCGGTACGCCTGATTTTCAAAATTTTGCACCACACCGTTCTGCGTCAACGTACGCAAATAGTCCGCGCGCGTTGGCGGCTGCACATACAGTTGTGTTGAAATATCCGAATAGGCGCGAATCAATTCTTCGGGCGTGTCGTAGCCAAGCATCTCTGCCAGCGCGGGGTTTGCCATCAAAAAACGCCCGTTCGGAGTGGAACGAAAAACTCCGACGGGCGCGTTCTCAAACAAACTCTTGTATTGTGCTTGGGCGCGGCGCTGATCGAGCCAACGGCGCGCCGCGAATACCGCAAACGCGCCCGCCATAACGCCCAAGATAAAACCAACTTCGCCGTTGCCGGCGCCCAGCGCAATAAAAACCTGAAAAATGCGGCGCGGCAGGTCAAACGCAAACGCCAGTACGATGATTACAAGCGCAAGCGCGTTGAGCCACAACAGGTCAACCAACGCGCGGCGGCGCGAATCACGTAACGTACGCCACAGTTTGAACATAAGCAAAAAAACTTGCTCTCGTCGTCCAGAGGCACGCGCAGCGCAAGCGCAAACAACCGTCCGCGGCTAGCTCTGCGTGCGGTACACTTGATGGGGCAACGTTGCCCACTCTGCTACACTTTCGGGAACGACGCCGTGCGACGCGTCGGTGTGATGCGTCATACGATTTGACGGCGCAATTTTGCGCGCGCGTTTTTCCAAAAGCATTTGTCGTTCTTTGCCAATGCCTGTGCGCGTCTGCGCGAAATTATTTTCTGCCGCGACAATTTCGCCGCGCCGTGCGAACGCGTCACGTTGAATCAAATCAATGCGTCCCGCGCGAAATTGCAAATGCAAAAGGTCGCCGGTTTGCAAATACAAAATCCCCCCCCCCTTGATGGCTTCGGGCGTGACGTGCCCGACGGAAACGCCGAAATTTGTTCCCGAATAACGCCCGTCCGTGATAAGCGAAACAATTTGCCGCCACACGCGATGATAATTGATGCGGAACGATGGCACTGCCATTTCGGGCATTCCAAATGCTTCGGGTCCTTGACCCGCAATCACAACCGCGATGCGCAGCGTGTGCGTTTTCACCATGTGGTCGAACAATGCCTCATCGGAAATTGCGGCAGAAGATTGACCGCTGTTGTTTTCGTACATTTTGCGTAACACATCATTTGTCACACCGGGCATCAGGCGATAGAGTTCATCGCTGAATTTTTCCAGCAGCGCGTGGTCAACGAGCGCGTCGTTCGCTTCTTCTTCCGTTTCAAAGTACAAGACGAATCCTACTTTGTCATCAAATTTATTGAGCAACTCATCCGGCAGTCCGCTGATTTTGACGACAGACGTTTCAAACCAATTGCTACGCAAGACATCCGTTCCCGAAATCGCGCGACGCGGCGTGGAAAGAATCACCGGATTTTCTTTTACTCCGTCCGCGCTTAAATTCGTCGTGTCGCTCAAACGCTGACGCCATGTTTGTCCCGTCACCGTCGGCGCGTCCAAATCGAGCGGCACGTTGTTGCGCGTCATTTCATAAAACACCGTTTCCATTCCGCGAATTTGTCCGGCACAGCATTGCTGCGCGAGTGCGAATACATCCCGTCCTTGCGTCAATGAATAATCATAAATGTCGGGAATCGGCGCGGCTTTATGAATCGCTTCGACATCGTACAGCGAAAAAGCATAACCCGCGTATTTCATTGCCGCGACCATGTGCATCATCAAATTCGTCGAGCCGCCCACAGCCGCGTGTACGCGAATCGCATTCGCGATATTTTGCGCGACGATATTGCCGACGGAAAATTTTGGATTGTCCGCGATTTCAAACAAAGCATCCACCGCACGATTCACTTCGCTTTGTTTTGGCGGCTCTATCAAAAGTTCAACGCTCGGATGCACCATACCCAACGCGGCGACCACATCGCGCGAGGAATTGCCCGTGCCATGAAACGCGCAGATGCCGCCTTTCGCATCGCAGGTGTTGATTGCCAATTGTTTTTCCAATCGCTTGTGCCTCGCGGGCGAAATAATTTCTTCTTGCACCGCGCGTTCAAAAAACGCGAGAAACATTTCGTTCGAGGAACATTGCAAAATGTAATCCAGTCCATCGCGCAAATCTTCCGCGAGTTCTCGATTGCCGAGCGAAAAAGCACGCTCGGCAATCGCACGAATTTCATTTTGTGTCTCTTGCGGAATGCTTCCGCCTTTCAAAACATGCGCGGGCGCGAATGTGGCAAACACACTTGCTTCGCCGCGTTCCTGACGCACGCGGTCCAAATGCGCGAGCGCGGAGACAATCGCCATCGGCGTTTTATCGCAACCTTGAATCACAAACGCGCCGTGATAGCATTGTCCCTCCATCTGATTGACGACCATTTGCGCGACGGCATTGCGCGCTTGGAGCGAATAGCACATGCCCATCGTACTTTGCGCGGTGCCGTCGCACACGACGGGAATTGCAAAATAAAATGGCACGCCGCCATTTTCCCAAATGCGTACTGCCGCGCGCAGCACGGTATCCCAATCCATCACATGCGCGGGATGGTCCGAAGAACCGCCGATGATAGCGATGCGCGGTGAATTTTGGTCGAGGCGGTCAAAAATCGCGGCGAGGGTGCAATCGGTTTTCACGCCATGAATTTGATACGCGCGGTCTAACAATGCCGCAACGGTAATCGGTTCGTTGGCTTTACCTTGCACATGATTTTGATACGGGTTGATACCGGATTCAATAATTTTGAGAGGAATCATTTGTGACACGATGACAGGGTGACAAGATGACAACATCGGTCACCTTGTCACCCTGTCACCCTTTCTTTTTTATTGCACGCGTTCCACACGTCTTCGGGAAAGACAAGTGGCGCGAACGGCGAATCCGCGCTCTCGCCAATGTGGACGTGTAGATTGATGCCTTGCGTTTGATATGCTTTGTACACTAGTTGGCTGCAATAAAACGCGCCGTTGGTTTCGGGATTGAAAAAATTCAGGTTGTACGGCTTTTGTTCGCGCGCCTGCTCCAAACAATACGCGACCACATGTTCGCGGATTTCGTTTTCGCGTTCAGGTGAAATGCCGCGTCCGGCAATCGGGTCGCCAACGCCGATGAGTTCATCCACAAGCAAGCGTTCTGTGCCGTAACGAATCCCGTCCCATTCATTGCCTTCCATTTCGACGACGACAACACCTTTCGCCGCCGATTCGATAAAACGAATGCCGGGTCCAAGATACATCGCGCAGTGACTAAATTCACTTGGAAACATGCGTCCAATCAGTTTCCAAAATTCGCCAAACAAACTTCCTTCTTCGCCATCGCGCGTAAAAAGGATGTCGCCGGTTTTGGCAGTGACGCCGTTGAAAGAAAAGGTGTGGAGCATATTATTGATTTGGAGTCACCACGCCATCCCACCGAAAACTCGCGCTCGCGACAATTAGATTCGCGTTGTTGACTGCTTGCAATGTGTACGTTCCAAATTCGGAGCCGGGCGGAACGATGTACGAATAATGAATCGTGCCGTCGTCACCCGCTTTTACAGTTGCCAATGTTTTCGTCGCGTGCGCGAGATAACGCAATTGAATCACCAAACTTTCTTGCGGCGTAAATCCGCTCGCATGAATTTCAAAAACGGGCGTGGCAAAACTGATGGGATTGCTGGAGCGATGATTGAAAATGCCTCCCCAAAACGTGAGCGTGTTGTACGATTCGCGTCCGGTGGTGATTCCGCGCGCAGTGAACAAGTACGGACCGTACAATGATTCTTGCGACAGGTACACCGGAAACGCGAGATTGCCCCACGGGTCAGCTTGCGCGTTCGGCAAGCGATGAATTTGCGCCGACGGGTCGGTCATGTACACGACGACGATTTCACTTGAACCGTATCCCTGCGCGTTGTAATTCACGGCGGTGCCGCCGGGACTGCCGAGAAACACCGCATTGCACGCGCACGGCGCGAGAGGAAATCCGCCGCTGCCGATTGTAAATGATGCAGTGTACTCGCGTCCGCTGCTCAATCCCAGCGCGCTCGCAAAAAATCCGCCGGTGCCCCACGTCACGTCCGGACGAAAATCAAACTCTATCGCGCCATTCGCATCGGCAACAAATTCGCCTTGACCAACGCGCCATTGATACGGTTTGTTCACCCAGGTATCCACGCGTTCGCCGGGAATAAATCCGCTCGCGTGCGCGGTGTACGTCGTATCGTAATCGCCATTGTACGGCGAGACCCACATGCCGGATGCGGCAGCATTCAAAGCAAAAATAAAAAACAGTCCGACCAAAGCACTGAAGGAAATAACGAGGCGACGCATAGTACTCCTTAAAACAGTTGCGTGTAATTTACGGTTTGAGGTGGCTCGCTCAACATTGGAGCAATTGTTTCGCTCCATTGCGCGACGTGTTCGGTTTCAAAATGCAGTTCGGCATCGCGCCGCGAATTGAACGCGGCGTACAAGACAAAGCGCAGCGAACTTGCATCGCCGCGCAAGACTTCATAACGACGGCAGCCATCTTCGCGCAACGACGCGTGCGCCATCTCTAGCGTCGTAATCATAAACGCGTCGAGATATTCTGCTTGGACGACCAACCACACGAGAACAATGAACATGCCAGCGCTCCTTGAATTCAACCGTCCAGAATAGTATAACGATTCACGCTTGCGCGGTCAATTGAAAAAAAAAACGCAGAGTCGAAATGACTCTGCGTTTCGTTTATTGCAGTGGCGCGCTGCCGCACGTTATTTCATTGCCGCCGCGTCCGACCATGCACACATTCACCGAATTGATTTTCAAACCGCCCGTCACATTCAAGACAACTGTTTTTTCTTGTCTGGCGATGAGCGGCGCGCTGTCGGTATTGGTATTGGGGACACCGCTGCGTAGTCCGTATCCTTGCATGCTCGCGGGCGCCTCGTTGCCATTCCAGTAGTACGTGACCCGAATGCGAATGTTATTGTTGTTTTGACGCGAGGGTTCAACTTTAAGAATCCGGTTTGGTTTTGACGGTGGTGGCGTCGGCGGCGGATTCGAGACAGAGACAGTGGTTTGTGCCTGTACGCGATTGCCTTTGCAATACGCGGCGAGCGTGTACGTCGTCGTTTGGCTTGGCGACACTTGTTGTTCGCCCGGCGTTGCCACACCACCCGTACCGTTCGGCGTTTCCAATGAAACATAATCCGCGTTCAACACAATTTTCCAGCGCACAGTGGTCGTCTGTCCGGCTTGGATGGAATTGGGATTCACATAGAAATCAGTAATCTGCGGCGCGCCTTGGCAACCAAACGGTGGCACGGGCGTCGGTGGTGGGACAGGCGTGGGCGGACCGGGAACTTGAATCAAAACATAAAACGGAATTCCAAAACGCACACCCGTTGCCGATTGCAATTGCCAATTGCTGCGATGCGCGCCCGGCGCGCCCGGCGCGACAAAATTCACGGAAACATTTACCGTTTGTCCGGGCAGCGCGGCAGGAATCGGCGAAGGCGAACCGCCTGCCATTTGTTCGCCGCTCACAAACACCGCGACAAAACCCGCGTCCCACGGACACGTACCATTATTTTGCAGTGCCCATGTTTTGGTGAACACCGAGCCCGGTGCGAGCACAGTGTTATCGGGAATCGTAATGTCGCCGACAAAACGCGAACTCAACGTACACGATTCAGGACCCGGCGTTGGCGTTGTGGTAACAGGCGCGAGCGTTGGCGTCGGCGTTGGTGCATTGCCACGCACAATTACGGTGATGGCGGCGGGGTCGCTTTTTTGATTTTCCAAATCGTACGCATACACCGTCAACGTATGCGTGCCGGGTTCCGCAATCCAACGTTGGTCAATTTTGAATTGCGGCGATTGCGGCAAACCGCCGGGCGTTTGATTGGATTCGACCAGTTTGCCGTCCACATACAATTCCACTTTGATGATGCCGATGGGACTCGCGGACGTTGATGTGACAGTAATCGTCGCGCCTGCATCGTAAATCGAATTGCTGGGCGGATTATCAATGATGACAACGGGACGACTTCCCTGTTGCGCGTTCGGCGCGGCAAACGTCAACGGCGCAAACAACGCGACAACGGCGAGCGTGAGCAGAATGGAAACAAGAATACGCGGGGTGAGTTTCATGATGACCTCCAATTGGAAAAACGTATCTCTTACTCGAGAGTCTTGTCACCGACATTGATGGATGTAATCCATTGTTCGAGCAACGTGAGATTGGGTGTGTACGCGGCGGGCAGCAAGCCATTCAAATCTTGAACGAGCTTGTCAAGATATTGGGTGTACTGTTTCGCCCACGCGTCATCGCTCATCCCACCGAGCGCGGTCTTGTAATCGCTTGGCAGCAGTGAAGTTGTCACCGGAAAAAACGCGGTGACGTAATATTTGCCATCATTCGTCAATCCTTGAAACGCGTAAAAAATTCTATCGGCAGTCACGGGCGAAACATCTTGCGCGTAATAGGTGACGAATCCCACACCACTGCCATTTTCAAAATTGAGATATTTCGTTTGCGCGTGAAACACTTGCGCGGCGTTCGCGGGCGGCAGTACCGGAATCTCTTTTGCGAAATCAGCCGGTCTATTTTTCAACAACGTTCGCAAGTCCTCTACCGTTTTCGCCGTCACCGCATCGAGTTTCGTCCAATCGTCCGTTTTGTACACATTCACTTGCGCGAAACCGTAACCGCCAAATTCGGGCGCGGCTTGACCATTGAACAAAAAGCGAATGGACGCGGGCATCGCGCCGCCGAGCGCGGGTCCTTCCGTCACCGGAATTGCTTGCATCAATTCACCCTGCGCGGATTTTGCAAGCTGTTCGTCAAAATTTAAAGTCACGCCGCCAAATTCCGCGTTGATGATTTTTCCCGAACCCACGCGCGTCAATTTCAATCCATCGCTGCCATATCCCGCTTCCACCGAATTTTGCAAAACGAGCGCGCCGTCTTGAAACGCGAACGTGAGCGTTTGTTTGTCTAGCGTGACCGCAACATTTCCCGCGTCCATAAGCCACGAACCCGTTTCGACAATCGGTTCGCCTTTGCCAATGAACTGCGTTGTTAGTGTTGCATTTTGTTTCGGCGTCAAATCCAAAACGAGCACGCGTCCAATCGCGTCCGCCGCAGGCAATTGCGCGCTGTAACTGCCGGTGATGGCGGCGAGTTGTCCACCAGCCGACGCGGGCGTTTCAGGTTCCGATGGCGCGTTGAATTTTGTGAATGTCAAGTCGGTGCCCCATTTGTCTGCGTTGTATTGCGTGCCGCGCAAATTGTCACCGCTAATTTGAAACACGTACGTTTCGTTGATGGTTGCATCGCCTTGTTTCGTAAGATTCACAGTGATGGAAGACGCGTTCGTGTCGGGATTCGTGCCGAGCTGCCACGTACCTGTTTGCAAAATAAATGGGTTCGCTTCAGAGCTCGAGGTGAGTTGTGCGTCGCCATTCGGCAACAGCGCGAGCGCAATCAATTTTTCTTTGCCATCCGCGCTCGCACGATTCGCCGTGTACAAACCGGAATAGCGAATCACTTCGGGCGATGTTTTCGTGTACGTAATCGGCGAATCGCCAACGGAAACGAGATTGCCTTGCGCGTCCAGTTGAAATTTCAATTGCTCGTTAATCGTTTTACCATCTTGCTTGGTCAATGTGACAACGTATTGAAAATTTTCCGTCGTCCACGTTCCCGTTTCGGTGATGCGCGCTTTGCCAATGTAATCGAGAATGTATGTTGCGTTGAAATCTTGCGTGAGCAAAATCGTTTCGACCAACGCGCTCGCGTCCGCCGCCGGACCGACATGTGTGTACGAACCTGCCGCCGATGGAATCACCGGACCCGGACCTTGCGGCGGAAGAGGTGTGGTGGCTTTTTCGGGAATGCACAGTTTTTGTCCGACCTCGATTTTGTTCGGGTCAGTGATTGTTGCAAACGACGAATCACTTGACGCCGCTTCATTCGTCGCTTGTTGAATCGCGGTGTACGCTTTTACATCGCCGAGTAATTTTTGCGCGATGGTGGAAAGCCAATCGCCTTGTGCGACAATGTACGTTTGCGCGCAATTCGCTGTTTGCGAATTGGTTTTGGCGGACGCGGCAGGGACAACCGCAAGCGAGAGGACGAACGCAACGAACGCGAACGAAATTATTTTGTGAAACACGCGAGGCATTTTTGAGCTCCTTGGGACGGGAGAACAAAGAGTAGGGGCAGCGCGTAGCGGATGCCCGAATAGTGAATAGAACGCGCCATCCGTTATGTAACGGATGGCGCGTTGGGACAACGATATTTATTGTGCGGGTGGTGCGACAACCACTTGAACGTTCGATGTGGGCGCGCCGTTTGTAATCACAGCAACGCCATTGTCATTCTTGAACAACAGTTTGCCCTTCGACGAAATGAACGCTTGCACAATGTATTTGCCATTCGGAGAAATTTGTGATGGCGCGTAGGGAATTTCAAACGCGAGCGGGACTTGGTCGCCGTTCGTGCGATTTGAAATGCCGCTAATGTATTTGCCGGGCGCATTCGCATCGGTTACATCCAGCAGGTACACTTCGTACACCGCATCGTTGGGCAGTGCAATCTTTTCCAAGTACGCTACGGTGCCTTTGACGGTACCGTTTGCTTTGTAGAATGTGATACCGTTCGCACCATATAGCGATTGATTGTATTGCGTTGCAACGAGTTGGTCGCCTTGTGCTTCAAAGGTAAATTCTTCGCCGATATTTTGTCCGTCGCGATGAATCAACGTCAAGTGGACGGTTGTCGCGGTTGTCTGTTCCCAAACACCGGTAGAGTTAATTGTGCCTTTGCCGACATAGTTGCTCAGCCACGACGCGTTGCCATTCGGACCGAGAAACAAATTCCACAACAAGCCCGACGCGTCCGCCGCAGGACCCCACGCGATGTACGTGCCTTCGAGCGAGCCTTCAGGCACGGGCAAAATGGTCGCGCCTTCGGCGAGTTTGCCATTGTCAATGACCAGCACCTTGCTTTGTGCCACGGTTGGCGCGGCGGTCATGGGTTCGTCCGCTTTGCGGTCAAGGTACGAAACGTGAATCGCGCCATTTTCAATCTTGAGCGATTGCACTTGGATACGGTCGCCGAGGAAAAACGTTATGCCTGTGCCGGGTGCGCCGTTGTTATTCGGTACTGCCGCGACATTGTAAAACGTACCGCTGCCACCGCCACTCGTGATGAGAATTGTCGCGGCATATGCTTTGCCATCGAGCGTGCCGTTCGCGAGTTGGTCGCCCAACTGCGCGGTGTATTTCGACGCACTGCCCGGCGCGATTTCTTCTTCGGCTTTGCCTTCTTTGAGCGCCACATCGCCATTCGGCGCGTCTTGAATCTTGTACGTCGAGTTGCCCAATTGCGCGAGCGTCAATGGAGCAACCGTCGGCGCGGGCGTTGCAGCTGCGGTTGGCGTCGGTGCGACGGCGGCAGGTGCGTTCGACGCGCCAATGCCTTCTACACGTTTCAGTGTAAGCCCGTCTGCGCCCCACACCTCTTTGTTGTATTCGCTGGCGACAAAATTTTCACCTTGCAGCGCAAACACGAATTTTTCTTGAATGTCCGCGTCGCCGCGTTTGGTGAGATTGATGGTCACATTTGCGCCGCTCGCCGTCCACGTTCCGGTTTCGACAATCGAAGCTTGCCCCGTCGGATTTTGAATAAACAAGGCTTTCGCATCCGGCGTCAACGTAAACGCGATAAAGCGTTCGGGTTTGTCACCTGCCGCCGCGAGCGTCGTGTTGTACACACCCGAAAGTGCGACAACATCCGCAGGGGTTTTGGTCAAAACAAAACCGGTCGTGCCGTTAAAAATTTTCGCGTCATCCTTTGTCGTGGTGAGTTTGTCTGCTTCCGCGTTCAAAACAACTGTCGCGGGATTCGCTTTGCCGTCTTGCGTGGTGAAATTCACCGTAACGGCATTTCCATTCTGCGACCACGAACCTGTGGAAACGAACGAACCTTTTGACACGTACGATTGTGTCATCACCGCGCCGCCGTTCGGGTCGAGTGTCAACAAATAAATCAATGCGCTTGCATCGGCAGCGGGACCGGTGTTGGTATAAAGTCCGGCAGCTGCACCTGCTGTTTTCACCGGCGCAGTGGTGGGACCGGATGTTGTCGGCGTTGTTGCACTCTTGGCGGGAATGCACAATTTTTGTCCGACTTCGATGACGTTCGCGTCGGCAATCGTTTTGAAACTTGTATCGGTTTTGGCGGCTTCATTCGTCGCCGCGACGATTTGGGAATATGCTCCGATTTCGCCCAAGTATTTTTCGGCAATGCTGCCGAGTGTGTCACCTGCCGCAACCGTATAGGTTTCGACACAGGCGGCTTGCGCTTGCGCGAGGGGTGCGCCTGCGAAAACTAGCCCGATGAGAGTCAAGAGCGCAAGCGCGGTAAATGCAAATTTGTGGTACACGAACCAACCTCCGTTTTAAATTGTTTGATAAAAAAAGGCACAACGCACGAACACGTTCAACGTCGAATGGTAGTGTGAGACCTTTTTTCGAACGCGCGTTTCACTCGAAAACGCGTCCACAAAAAAACGGCGGGCAAGTTTCCCCGCCGTTCCTGTCGCTTTACACAACGACAGGGCAAATTATATGCCCGTTGGGAAATGATGCAAACTTGAGACGTAAAAAAAAGCCCTTGCGTTCCGACAAAAAATAACCCTTTTTCAATCGCGGCGCGCGTCCGCGCGCACAAACGGCGCTTCCACACGCGTTGAAAGCAAATTCGCGTACGCGTGCGGTTTGCGATACGCGCCCCACACCTCTGCCGCGCGATACGTGCGCAATTTTTCCAAATCAAATTCCGCGATAAAAACTCCTTCGTGTTCATCCGCTTGTAACAAACACATGTCGCGCGAACCGTTTTCGTCAAACGCGATGCCATCGAACGCCATTGAATGCCCGTTCTCTTGCGGCGCGGCATAGTTCGTCAGCGCAATCGCCGTCATGTTCTCGAACGCACGTGCGCGCAATTGGGTCGTGCGATTGATTTCCATTTCACACGCGTTCGGCACAAGAATCAATTCCGCGCCGCGCAGCATCAACACGCGCGCGCTTTCGGGAAATTCGCGGTCAAAACAAATCATCGCGCCGACGCGTACTATTCCGTTTTGCGTTTCCAAATCGGCGACGAAAAATTCTTTGCCATCTTCCAACGCGCGTTCCACATCAAAATCGCATGTATGCACTTTGGCGTACGTAAATAAAATTTCGCCGCGTCGGTCCAGCAACGCGAGGGAATTGCGCGGCGCAATCGTTCCGCGTTCCAGATACGTCAACGCGATTGCGATATTCAATTCGCGCGCGAGGTTTTGAAAATATTTTACAAATTCACTGTCGCGCGCAATCGCTTGGGCTGCCCAACGTTCACGCGCGCCGATTTCTTTTGCATCAAAAAACGAATACCCATTGCTCCACATTTCGGGAAACAACGCGATGTCCGCGCCGAGTTCCGCCGCGCGGCGACAAAACATTTCACCTTTTTCCAAATTCGCGCGCGTGTCATTTCCGCACGCATTCATTTGCAATAATGCGACTCGCAACATTTCATTTCCTCAATTGTTTTTTTCGTCCGCCTATTTTACACGCGCATTTCATAACGCGTAGGATTGGCATATAATCTTGCGCATCGTTCATTTCCGTTTCAACGCATTTCAAAAATGAATTTAGCAAACTGCCATCATGCAGATAAGCATTAGGCTTTGCTGTTACATTGTACTCGCAGAGCCGTTTTTGAAATGCGCTGTTGGAGAATTTTCATGCCGCGTTCATTCCGCTTGTTCGCACTCGTCTTTGCTTTGCTCGCCATCCTTTGCAGTCTTTTGATTCTGCAAATACCGCGCCCCGCGTCGGTGGCGGCTTCCGAGCCCACGCCCATCCCCCCCCCCTTTCCGCCAAAAATTCCGATTGAACAAGTAAAACATTACGACGCGCACAAAGAGCATGACCGCTTGCCCACCGAAAAACTTGGCATCATTGTGGACAAGCCGTGCATCAATGGCTTTGCCGCGTTTTATCCGTGCAAAGATGTGGACTTGCTTTCCTTTCTCTCGCTCGACGCGCTCGGCGGAGGACAGGCGAGCAGCAGCTGGGGCTGGACCGACCCGGACACGCAAAAGGAATACGCGCTGCTCGGACGCAGTAATGGCACTTCGTTCGTTGACATTAGCAATCCCAAAGCGCCGATTTATTTGGGCAATCTGCCGACGCATACGGGAACTTCGTGGTGGCGCGAATTAAAAACGTATGGGTATTACGCGCTCATTGTTTCCGATGTGAATGGCGCGCACGGTTTGCAAATTTTTGATTTGCGCGAATTACGCAATGTGACAAATCCGCCCGCAACTTTTTCCGAAAGCGCACATTACGACGGATTCGACAATGGACACACGATTACGGTGAATCCTGAAACAGGGTACGCGTATGTGAATGGCACAAACACGTGCAGTGGTGGTTTGCATGTGGTGGATGTGCGTGACCCACTGCATCCGCAATTCGTCAGTTGCTTTGCGAGCGACGGTTACACACATGATTCGCAATGTGTGACGTATCACGGCGCAGATACGGCATACAACGGACACGAAATTTGTTTTAACGCGAATGAAGATACGCTAACGCTCGTGGATGTGACAAACAAAAACAATCTCACGCAGCTGGCGCGCGAGAGTTATTTGGATTTCGGCTATACCCATCAAGGATGGCTGACCGAAGACCACAATTATTTTGTCGTGGACGACGAGTTTGACGAAATGGACTATGCCCATCCGACGTACACATACATTTGGGACGTGCGCGATTTGAATGACCCAAAATTGATTGGCACGCACAAAGGCAAAACGCGCGCGATTGACCACAATCAATACATCATCGGCAATCGCTTGTACCAAGCGAATTATCGCGCGGGCTTGCGCGTTTTGGATTTAACGAATGTGGCAGAAGGGAAATTACGCGAGGTCGGGTTCTTTGATATTTTTCCCACTGACGACGCGCCCAATTTCAATGGTGCGTGGAATGTATTTCCCTTTTATGCGAGCGGCGTTGTAACCATTGCAGGCATCGAGCAAGGACTATACATCGTGAAGCCGCAGCCCGAATCGAATCCACCGCCGTGCGATAACAGACCCAACAAAAGTGTTCTAGATTCACCGGCGCAAGACGCAAACATTTCTGTGTTGCGCGTACCGCTGACATGGGACACGAACGCGTGCGCGTCGAGTTACAAACTCGCCGTGCGCGAAAAAACCGCGATAGGAAAAAAATTGCTCTACACCCAAGAGACCACCAACACCCATCTCAAAACAAAAAAATTAGAGCACGGCAAAACATATCTGTGGACAATTCGCGCGTGCAATGCGTGGGGGTGCGGCAAAGGGATAACGCGTTCTTTTACGATTCAATAAAAAAACGGCGCCGAGAAAATTTCTCGGCGCCGTTTTTATTTCGTTGTAATCCCACTAACCTTTGCAAACGAATCTTTTAACGCGGGATACAAACCACGATACACTTCATAATATTCCTCATATACGCCAACATTTTTTCCTTGTGTAACTGAATCCGTAATGCGAATCGTCTGCGCGCACGCGTCCTCAACACTTGAGTACACACCCGCGCCAACTCCAGCGAGCAATGCCGCGCCATACGCAGCGCCTTCGGTGATGTTGACCAACGCGATTTCGGAATTGAAAACGTCCGCGAGAATTTGCCGCCACAATTCACTGCGCGCGCCGCCGCCCGATGCGCGCACCTGCGAAATGTTCAACCCCAACGCGCGCATCAATTCCAATGAATCGCGCAAGCCGTACGCAACGCCTTCCAACACTGCGCGCACAAAATGGTCTTTGCCATGTCGCAGCGTAATTCCAAAAAATGTCCCGCGCGCGTGCGGGTCAGGATATGGCGTGCGTTCGCCTGTGAGATACGGCAAGAAAATCAATCCTTCACAGCCCGCGTCAACACGAGCTGCCTCGCGCGTAAGCACATCATACACATCTCGATTCTCGTTTCTCGCCTCTCTCTTCTCTTCCTCCCCCAGCGCATCACGAAACCAACGAAAACTTCCCGCCGCCGAAAGCATCACGCCCATCAAATGCCATTTGTTTGGGACGGCATGACAAAACGCGTGCAATAAACCATTCGGCTCTAAACGGTACGAATCGCTCGATGCAAACACCACGCCAGACGTGCCGAGCGTTGCGCTGACAATTCCTTCTTGGACAATTCCCGTACCGACAGCTTGCGCGGCTTGGTCGCCGCCGCCGCCGACAACGGGCGTACCCTCGAGCAATCCTGTTTCATTCGCCGCGCTCGCGGAAATTTTCGCGCTCACCACAGGCGATTCAAATACATCGGGCAACCACGCGCGCGGAATGTCAATCGCTTTCAACAATTCATCGGACCAATTGCGTTTCGCCACATCGAGCAGTGCCATGCCCGACGCATCGCTCGGTTCCGTCGCGTATGCGCCAGTCAATTTGTAGCGCAAATAATCTTTCGGCAATAGAACGTGCGCCGCGCGCGCATACACTTCGGGTTCGTTTTCGCGCACCCACAAAATTTTCGGCGCGGTGAATCCGGGCAGTACGGGATTACCAATCAACTGCAATAAATTTTTCGCGCCGCCGACGCTTTCCGTAATTTCCGCGCATTGCTTCGCGGTGCGCTGGTCGTTCCACATGATGCACGGGCGCAAAACATTTCCATCCGTATCCATTAACACGAGTCCGTGCATTTGTCCGGTGAGACCGATGCCTGCGATTTCGTTTGCGGGAATTTTTTCCAACACGCGGCGAATCACATTCACACACGCGCGCCACCAATCGGACGGATTCTGTTCCGCCCACAACGGACGCGGCGTAAAAAATTCGTATTCGTCGCTCGCGGTGGCGACAACATTGCCGCGTTCGTCAATCACTAACGCTTTCGTCGCAGTCGTGCTTACGTCAATGCCAAGAAGATAGGACATGGAAACCTCGATAAACGGTTGCAAGTTAAAAGTTGAACATTGAACATTCAACCTTCAACCTTCAACTTTCAAGTTAGAGTCGCGCTTTTAATTTCATGATGCGTTGATAGGATTCGTCAATCCGTTGTTCGGAAATTTTTCCGTCGTTCACAAGTTGCTTGATGATGCTGACCGCGCGAATTGCCGCATCCGGCTCATAAACCAAATTGTTTGCGATGGCGAGAATATCTACGCCTGCGTCAATTGCCAATTCGATGGCTTGCTCGAAACCAAAGTACTGCCGAATCGCGCCCATTTGCATATCATCGGAAATCACAACACCGTCATAGCCCAATTGGTCGCGTAAAATGCCCGTGATGATTTTTTTGGACAGCGTTGCGGGATATTGCGCGTCACGGTTTGAATTGAAAATGTGCGCGGTCATAATTGCATCCGCGAGCCCCGCCTTGACAATGTTTCGATACGGTTCCAGTTCTATCTCTTGCCACGTATTCGTTACGTCCACGAAACCTTGATGCGAATCATCGGCAGAGCTGCCGTGTCCGGGATAATGTTTGAGCGTGGTCAGAACGTTTTGTGAATGATAGCCCTCGATTTCAGCCAGCGCTTGTGTTGTGACGATATTCGGGTCGGCGGAAAAACTGCGCTCATATTTCCCGATAATGGGATTCGTCGGATTGAGGTCAAGGTCAACGACGGGCGCGAGATTCAAGTTGATGCCCATTTCGCGCAAAAGTTTTCCTTGCGATTCAGCAGCGGAACGCGTCAAGGCAGCATCATTTTTCGTACCATAATATTTTTCCGATTCTGTTGGAGGAAATCCGAATCGTTCTGTCAAACGCGCAATAATGCCGCCCTCTTGGTCGGTGCTAATGAGCAATGGCGTTTGCGCGAATTTTTGCAGCGATGTGTTCAATGCTTGCAGCTGCGCGGGCGATTGAATGTTGCGCGTCCAACTTTTCAACGCGGCATCATAGCCAAACAAAACCACCGCACCGAGATTTCGTTGGACGATATCTTGGACGATTGGGTCATCGGGTTTTAATTCCAGTCCGCGAAAACCGAGCATGAGCATCTGCCCAATTTTCGCGTCGAGGGAAATTGCGGCTGTTGGGTTTGGAGTCGGCATAGTTGTTGGAACCAAAGTTGGATTTGGAATCGTTGCGCGTGGTGGCGGTGCCGCTGTTGGCGCGGGCGATGATGGAACGGACGTTGGCGTCGCGTTTGCACAACTTGCGGCGAGCGACAGCAAAATGGTTTGTCCGCCGACAACAAGAAAGCGGCGGCGGGAAAAATTATTCATTGGCTACCCGCTGCTTTCACTATGACCCGATGCCACGCGTTGTTCATATACCCTTTGAAATTCCACACATGCCGTGCGTCTTCGGGCTGTGTGTTTGATGCCGAATCAAATGCGCGCGCAATAACATCATATTCGCCATTCTGTAAATTCAGTCGCACTTCCCAAAACGTCCACGCCCAATTCTGGTCGCCTTGTGTGATGTTCGCGGTTGTCCACGTTTCGCCGCCATCGCTGGAAACATCCACGCGCGCGATTTTTCTTCCGCCACCCGTAATCGCATAACCTTGCACGACAACCTCGCCCAAAACATTTTCATTTTCGCGCGGCGACGTAATCACACAATTCACCGCGAGTTCGCTCAATTGCAATCCCGCGTTCCAATCGGCAGTTTCCGCATTCGTCTGCGGCGGAAACAATTGATACGCGTGCGCTTGAAAATAATTTTTGGACGCAAACGCTTGTACGGAAATTTGCGTCAACCATTTCACGCTGCGCGCGCCGATATAGCCGGGCGCAATCACGCGCAAGGGAAATCCGTGAATCGGTTCGAGCGGCTTGCCATTCATTTCGTATGCGAGCAAAACTTCATTGCTCAATGCTTTGTCGAGCGCAATCGAACCGCCGAACCCAACATTTTCGTCGTGACGAATCACCTCTTCCGCGCCGAGGAATGCAACATACTGCGCGCCGATTTTGATTCCCGCCGCGTTCAAAATTTCTTTTAACGGCACGCCGCTCCAAAACGCGTTCCCAATCGCGCCCGCTTCCCACGGCACTTCGCCGGGAATTTCTTGAATCGCTATCAATTGGTCGCGGCGATTGCCCGCGCATTGCAGTGTCGCCATCACGGTGCGTTTTGGAAAATCGTTCAGCAATGTGTCGAGCGATAACTCCAATTCGCGTTCCACCATGCCATTCACGGCGAGACGAAATTTTTGCGCGTCGATTTCAGGAACGCTGCCGTGATTCCGCACATAAAACAATTCGCGCGGCGTAATGAAATTTTCGCGCAAAAGTTCAAGTGGCGGTTCCGCGTTGTATGGAGATGTTGTGTGGACGATGAATTTTTCGTGTTTGGTCATAAAAAGTAGCAAGTAGCAAGTAGCAAGTAGCAAGTTTTCCCTGCTACCTACTACCTGCTACCGAATTACTCTAACGCCGCAATCGCTTCCACTTCAATCAACAACTCTGGCATTGCCAACGCTTGCACGCCAATCAACGTACTCGCGGGCGGATGCTGCGCGTTGACGTATTGCGCGCGAATTTCGCGGACGATGGCGCGGTCTTCGGATTTGTAATTCACTATCAAGTACGTGACCTTTAACACATTATCGAAAGTTGCGCCAACACTCGCCAACGCGGTTTTCAAATTTTCAAATACTTGAGTCGTTTGTGCGCGCAGTCCTTCTTGAATTTTTCCTTGCGGGTCAATTCCGATTTGTCCTGAGATGTAAATTGTTTTGCGCGCGTCGGTAGTGACAACGTGCGTGTAACCTGTTGGCGGCGCAATGCCTTTGGGATTGATAAATTGATTGTTCATGCGAGCTCCTTGTCAATTGCTTTTATCGTAGATTTCCGAATCGTTCCGGGGCGCGCGAGATTGCTCAAGCGCAGCGAACGGTCGGATGACCACGGCGCGTAGGGCGCCATCGTCAACGCACACAACGCGAGCAGCGGCACATCATAATTGACGCGCCAGCCCGCAAAATCGCGCCATGCTTGGTCGCGGTCTGTTTTCAACGGCACACCTTGCGCGTGCAAATCATCATACACCTTGTCAAATTCCACGCGCGCAATGCTAATCGGGTCATCGGGTTTTGGATTTGAATTATACGGGATGCGAAAAAAATCGCAGATGCGGCGCAATGTAATAAAGCCCGCGCGAATACACAAGTCGGCTTGCGCGTCGCGTGGAATATCCAACGTCGAACGCGCGAACGCGGCAGCATCGAGAATCGCGCCTGCTGCGGTAATCCATGAACGGTCGGGCTGCTGCGAACGAAAAAATATCACGGCGAAAATCGAAGTGTGACTTTCTTCAATGTCTGCGAACCAACGTTCCCACGCGCGCCATTGTTCGGTCAAATTATCCAAACTGTGAATCCGATGAAAGCGCGCAATCATTTCCCAAGCCGTCGGCGGCGAACCCGCGCGCACTTCGAGCATATTGACCATTTGTTCGCGGCGTTGAAACGCGCCGTAAATCGTCGGCAAGTACGCAATCAAAATCGCAATCAGACTCAAACCAATCAATGCTTCGCTGAACGTCAAAAGATATTCTGGAAATTTTGTCACGGCGACGAATCCGAGCGTCAACACCGACGAGCCGCTCACTTCAAACGATTTTATCCAATCGCCGTAACCTACGCTCCAAAACATCAACGTATAACCGAGCGTCACCAAAAAAATCCATGTCGGTGGGAGCGCCAACAACGCAACGGGCGCGAAAAATGCCATCGCGCGGTCGCGCTCGTCATAGTCCCGCGCGTTGCGCGTAAAAAAGGCAAAGACCGCAAAGATGCGGCGAAAGACAAACCGCGTCAACACATCATTCGCGCTGCGCGGCACGACAAACGTTTCGACGGCAGAATAAATTGTAGCAGTGACAACGAGCGCGCCTACAACAAACGCAATGCCGTGCAGCAGAATTTCAGGAATGGACTCCCACATGAGCAACAATCATACACTATCGTTCGCGCAGCGACAATAGCGCAACCAAAAGCGTCGTGCCAATCAACAACGGCGTCAATGTCCACGCGCCGATTGCACCAACACTCAAGCCAATCACGAACGGCAAAACAATTCCACCGATGCCTGTTGCCGCGAGCGAAATGCTCATCATCTGCGCGCGCATTTCGGGATGCCGTCGCGGCGCCCACGCGAGCAGTGTGGGGAATACGATGCTGAACGCGATGCCCGTCAACGCGAATCCCACAATCGCGAGTGACGGAATAAACGTGAGCAGCAACATCACCGCGCCCGTGAGCGTTCCAATTCGTACCGCGCGTCCAAAACCCAAACGGTCTGTCGCCGACGCAAACAATATTCGTCCAAACGAAAACGTCAAAAAGAAAATGGATGTGGCAATCGAACCGAGCAGCGCGCCTTGTCCTAACTGCGCGAAAAAGGTTGTCGCCCACGCGCCCACCGCCGTTTCGACGCCGACATAAATGGCAAACAACGCGATGAACAAGCTGATAGATTTCCAAGGCAATGTGCGCCAATGAATGTCGTCGCCGTGCGGGACAGAAAATTCACTCCAACGGGCAATCAAATAAATATCCACCAGCGCGGAAGCAATGACAAAAATTCCTGCGACGCGCCAATTCCATCCGAGCAGCACCACACCCGCGACGACGAGCGGGATCGCAATCGCGCCGACACCCCACGTGGAATGTAGTTTCGTCAACGCTTCGGCAGGTTTATCGCCCGCGAGCAATTCCGTCAAACGATTGAACAAGACTTCGCTCGTGCCATTTCCTAATCCCACAAGAAACGCCATCGTCAAATTGAACGGGAACGGCAGCGTAATCAAGCCCAACACGCCAACTGCAATCATCCACACCGCAATCATCGCGCCGCGCCGCATTTCAAATTTTTTCGCAATTCGATTCGCCGCGAACGCGCTCGCAAAAAATCCCGCCCAATGAAACACAAACAGCGCGCCGAGATTCGCCACCGATTGTCCCGTCTCTTGCGCGATGTACACCAGCGAAGGTCCATACAACGTCGCCGAAGCGCCGAGCGTGAACATGTTGAGCAGACCGGCGGGCATGACAGTTTTCAAATCAATTTCGGATGCAGCCGTCCGAACCACCAATGTTTGTTGTGCCATAAAAGTTCAGAGCATCTCACGCGTGGCAAGTCGACGCGAATTGTCCGGGTCGTGTGTCGGCAAATATATCGTCGGCGATACGCGCGCAAATTCCAAAATCGTTTCCATTGTTTGCGATGCTTGTGCGGCGTTAGGGCTCACACCATCTATTTTTTTCGCGCGCAGCAGCTCTTGTGAATAACTTGTATCACCCGCGAGAAAATAGCAGACGTCGTTTGTCTGAACAATCACAGACACATGCGCGGGCGTATGTCCGTACGTCGGCACGACAATTACATCGCCCGCGTTGGTGACACGCCAACATGAATCGAACGCGCCAAAGTTTTCTGGTGCAAACGAAATCAGTTTCGGTTTCAGCCACGCGGGAAAATGTTGCGACAAATATCCGTTCACCTGTCCGCCAAAACCTTGCGCCGCCGCGTATTCGTTCGGATGAATCCAGATTTCGCTTTTAGGAAAATGTTCGATGCCGCACGCATGGTCGCTGTGCAGATGCGTCATAATCACCGTACGCACATCATCGGGCTTGATGCCAATGTTTTGCATCTGCGCGTTGATTTCGTCTTGCGACTCGACATGAAAACTCACGTTGCGATAGTACGGATGCCAAGCGGGCAAATAGCCGCGCTGTTGATAGCGCGAACTCATGCCCGTGTCCACAACAATGACGCCTTCCGCATGTTCAATCGCCCACGCATATATCGGAAGCGGCGGCGTCCATTCGTTGTCGAAAAGAACATTCAATAACCGCGCGCCGCCCTTGCCTTGTTGTTGTGCCCGCTTGATTTCAACGGTGCCGGTTTGGAGGAGGTGGAGGTTCATTGATGCGTGAAATGTTTTACGCTGAGAGCTGCTTGTTATCTCTGTTTAGTACCGAAAATAGAAATAAAGTCATCTAATTCAGACCGTTCAACACTATGTAGTTCCATCAATTCATAGAGCAGTTGGCCCAAATCAGTAAGCTTTATATATCGAGGATTGAAGTTGGTCTCATAAGGAACGAAATCAAATTTGACAAGACCTAGTCTTTCAAGATCTTTTGCCTCTTGAACGAGATCTGCTCTTGCAATTCTTATCGAATAATCTTCGCGCAGCTGACCTATATCATTTCGAGCGGGAATATTCATTTCGTCCAAACGCTTCAAGAAAGATAGAAACATGAGCTGACGATATGTTGCAGACTCAAAAAGCTTGATCAACAAATTAGCCATTGGGCGATCAACACTTTGTGTAAAGCACAGATTCGCTAACAAGTTGCCTTCATATCTAACCTTACGCTCTTCGTATTCACGCTGAGCAGCAAGCAAGATTCCTTCTGCTACTTCCTCCGCTATAGAGCGGTCATTAGCGGGACTTGTGAAGAATCCATCATCTCTTATGTTTTGCCCTTTACTTTGATTTTCCTTTATTTTCTCGGCAGCAAAGGATAAGGCTGTCGCGATTCTTTGTACTTCACGTGGGCTGAGGTATCTTTGCTTTATTTCATTTGCAACGCGAATTATTGCATGTGCAATTGGGGGGCTTGCCGCACCACCCACTATTGCACCTACTGGCCCTACTGCAAAGTATCCTATGGCAGCACCAATTGCGCCAGCGGCAGACTCCGCACCCAGTTCTACAAGGTCACCTGTTCCAGGTTTTGAAATTTCCTTATCAACCATTTGCGATTCAACCTTCGATTAAATGAACGCGTAGGGGCGCAGCATGCTGCGCCCCTACAAAATTACATCGCGTAACTTTCTTATTTCAACTTCGCGAGCGGCGGCAGCTTGCTCGCATCCATCGCCCGCGCGCGCACGAGATATGCTTCAATCCAACCGCGCGCCTTGTCGGGATGTTCGCTCGCCCAGATGAGCGATTCGTGGTCGAGTGAATTGATGCGGTCGTTCGCGGCGCGTAACGCGTCCATCGAAATTTTCAACGCGGTGTCAACGGGCATCCGTTCGGGATTGATGTCAATGCCGAACCAACCTTCATAGCCGTACATTTTCAACGCGTACAACATGGACTCGTTCGCTTCCGTCGAAATCACGCCGACGTTCAAATCTTGGTCGTAATTGCCGAGCGGCTGCGAATTGAGATGAATGTGCGCGAGGCGCGCGTACTCCATCACAAGTCCGTACGCGTACGGCAAATCTTCATAGCCCATCAACATATGTCCGACTTCCGGGTTCATGCAAACAATGGCGTGTCCTTCGTCCAATAATTTCTTGTTTTCCGAATTCTTTAACATGCGCTCGACTTTTTCTCCGAGCAAAATTCCTTCGGATGTATAGCCGTAGAGAATGTGTCCACGCGGTTCGTACGGTTTCGGCTCGAATGCGACGCGGACGCCGGGCACCGCGTCCAATGCTTCCGCCATGCCTTCCGCGAATCTGTCACGCGCCGCTCTCAAGTCCGCGCCGAACGCGTTTTCGTACCCGTCAATGCCGGGCCAGCAAATCATGAATTCGGTGTCGAGTTCCTTATTCAAACGCGCCGCGCCTTTTGTGCGTTCAATCGCGTTGCGCCGAATATCGGGATTCGGATTCGACAGCGAACCCCATTCAAATTGTTCATCCCAAAACAACAAGGGAATGACGGTGAGAATTTTGATGCCCGTATCTTTCGAAAACTTTTTCCACAGGTCAAGATTCTCTTCATTGATTTCATTCGGGTAATGCGCTTCCATGCCTTTCAAACCGTAATCGGCAAGCGATGCGGCAATGTCCAAACGCGCGGGAATATCAATCTGCGGTTTGTATTTGTCGTGAAAGCGTGAATTCGGCGGTGAAAAAAACCACACGCCTGCGGAAAATTTCAAATCGAGTTCAAACGATTTCAGATGTTGAACCAATTCGTCGGGCGTGCGGCGGAGAGCTTGGGGGCGTAAATCGCGGAGCATATTGTGGGAGTAGCAGGTAGCAGGTAGTAGGTATCACGTGCTACCTGCTACCTGCTACCTGCTACCTAATATCGAATATCGACGCGTTGTCCACTTTCGGCACTTTGCAAAATTGCGTCGCAGATGACCGCGTTGCGATAGCCGTCGGTGAAATCCGCGCCATATGGGGCAACGGATTTGTTATTCACAATCGCATCGAGCAGGTGATTGATTTCGTGAACAAAGGTGTGTTCCCAACCGATGATGTGTCCTTGGGGCCACCAATTCGACCACCACGGATGGTACGATTCGCTCACATTGATTTGGTGAAACCCTTGTGTTTCGCGCGGTTCTTCACCCACCCAAAACACTTCAAGTTCGTTCATGCGTTCGAGATTGAAACGGATACTGCCTTTTTCGCCGTTCACTTCGAACGAGTTGTAATTTTTTCGTCCGCCCGCGAAACGCGTCGCCTCAACGGAACCAAGCGCGCCGTTTTCAAATTCAAGAACTGAAACGAACGCATCGTCCACGTCCACTTTTTTCATCGCGCCCGAACCATCGGGGCGTTCGGGAATAAACGTTTGCGTTGCCGCGCTCACGCGACGCGGTTCGCCGACGAGAAAACGCGCGAGGTCAATGATATGCGCGCCAAGGTCGCCCAACGCGCCGCTGCCCGCGACAGATTTATCGAGACGCCAGATGTGCGGCGTGCCGTAATGCGGCATAATCCATTCTTGCAAATACACTGCGCGATAGTGATAAATTTGTCCGAGCCGTCCTTGGTCAATCAAATCGCGCGCGAGCCGAACCGCAGGCACGAAACGATAATTAAACGCGACGGCGTGTTTCACGCCCGCCTTCGTCACTGCGTCCAACATTGACGCGGCTTCACTTGCCGTGCGCGCCAATGGTTTTTCGCACAAGATATGTTTGCCCAATTGCGCGGCAGCGATGCACGGTTCCGCGTGCGCGTCGTTCGGTCCGCCATTGTCAAACAATTGCACGTCATCATCGTTCAACATCGCGCGCCAATCGGTGTAATATTTTTCGTATCCGAATCGTTCGGCGGCGGTGCGCGTCGCATCTTCATTGCGTCCGCAAATCGCAACCATTTTTGGAATTGCAACCGGCGGATACATCATGTACGGAATTTTTTTGAACGCGTTCGAGTGCGCTTTACCCATGAACGCATAACCGAGCATCCCAACGCCTATCGTCGGCGCGCTGCCTTCCGCTTTCGCGCCTGCCATCGTAGTGAATCCTGTTTCAGCCATGATAAACCTCGTAGTAGGTAGCAGGTAGCAAGTAGAAAGGAAATTTCCCTGCTACTTGCTACCTGCTGCGATTGACTACCAATAATGATGAACTGAATCTCGAATTTTCGTTTCGTAAATTTCGCGCACGCGCATCATGGTTTCGTCTGACAGCGCAGGCAATTCGGCTGCTGCGCAATTTTCTTGCACTTGGGATGGACGCTTGCCGCCGGGAATCGCGCACGTGACCGCGTCGTGCATCAAAATCCAGCGCAACGCGAACTGCGTCATGCTCCAACCTTGCGGCACGAGCGCGCGCAATTCTTCCACGGCATCGAGTGCAGTTTCAAAATCAACACCAGCAAACGTTTCGCCGCGGTCGAATGATTCTCCATGCACGTTGTATTGACGATGGTCATTCGCTTCGAATTTTGTATCGCGCGACATTTTTCCCGTGAGCAATCCCGACGCTAACGGGATGCGCGCGAGAATACCGATGCGTTTCGCTTGTGCCTGCGCGAAAAACAAATCGGCGGGGCGTTCGCGGAAAATGTTGAAGATGATTTGCACGGTCTCGACGTTCGGATATTCAATTGCCTTGAGCGCTTCTTCCACTTTTTCCACGCTCACGCCGTAATGACGCGCTTTGCCTTGCGCGACAAGGTCGTCGAGTACGCCAAACAATTCGGGCATGTAATACACTTGCGTCGGCGGACAATGCAATTGCAATAAATCCAACGCGTCCGTTTCCAAATTTTTTAAACTGCGCTCGACCCATGCGTTGATATTTTCGCGGTTGTATCCTTCGGGAATTTGTTTCGGCAAACGGCGTCCCATTTTCGTCGCAACAAAAAATTTCGCGCCACTCTCACGTTTCAAACGCCCGAGCAGTTCTTCGCTGTGCCCGTCCCCATAATTGTCCGCCGTATCAAAAAAATTCACGCCGTTATCGAGCGCGGCATAGAGCGCGGCAAGCGATTCATCATCGGACACTGTTCCCCAATCGCCGCCAATCGCCCACGTGCCATAACTGACAGCGGAGACATTCCAACCCGTGCGTCCCAGAGTTCGATATTGCATGTTGTAGGTATCAAGTAGCAGGCAACAAGTAGTAACGGAAACCTCCTACCTGCTGCCTGCTTCGCCCAACTATTTTTTCTGAAACGCCGCGTCAAACGCGACATTGCTCGGCGCGAAATCGGTGCGGCGTACGAATGCCAACGCGTCACGCGCGCCCCATTCGCGGTCCATTCCGGAATCTTCCCACTCAATCGAAAGCGGACCTTGATAACCGATGCGATTGAGTGCGCGGAACAAATCTTCAAAATTCACATCGCCGTGTCCGGGCGAAACGAATGTCCAGCCGCGGTCATCTTCGCCGAAATCAATGTGCGAACCGAGAATGCTGCGGCGTCCATTCAGACGCAATTTGGAATCTTTGACATGTACATGATAGATGCGGTCGGCAAATTCCAACACGAATGCCGCGCTGTCGAGGAATTGATGTGCGAAATGGCTCGGGTCAAAGTTGATGCCAAATTCCGGACGCCGCCCAATCGCGTCCAACGCTTTGCGCGTCGTCACAAAGTCATACGCGATTTCGGTGGGATGCACTTCGAGTCCAAACTTGACGCCTTCTTGTTGGAACACATCCATTATCGGATTCCAACGCGTCGCAAAATCTTCGTACCCTTTTTCAACCACTTTCCAATCGTTCGGCGGGAACGAATACAACATGTGCCAAATCGAAGAGCCCGTAAACCCATTCACTTGCGACACGCCAAATTTCGCGGCGGCGCGCGCGGTATCCGCAACTTTTTGCGCCGCGCGTTTTTTCACGCCTTCGGGTTCGCCGTCGCCGACAACATCGGGCGGCAAAATTCCCAAATTGCGCGCATCAATGTTGTCGCACACCGCTTGTCCGACGAGATGCGTCGAAATCGCAAAGCACTGCAAATTGTTTTTACGTAACACCTCCCATTTTTTGCTCACGTAATCGGGTTCCGCCAATGCGCGGTCCACTTCAAAGTGGTCGCCCCAACACGCGAGTTCGAGTCCATCAAATCCCCACGCGCTCGCTTTTTGCGCGAGCGTTTCGAGCGGCAAGTCCGCCCACTGTCCTGTAAAAAGTGTAACGGGACGTGACATAGAATGCCTCCTTGTGATGTTGAAATGAAACGTTATTTGAGTTCGATAACAGCCGCTTTAACCAGTCCGTCATATTGACCAAGGTTAAACGCGATAATTTCCGAGACGCGTTCCGGCGCTGAAAGCGGACCGCGCATCAAAACAAGCAACTTGTCATAGTACGCCTTGAGCTGAGGGTCCTCAAGCTGATTCTTGAAATCTCCGGAAACGGACCGCTTAAAGCCCGCAGGAACAGGTCTGGCAAAATGTCCAATGCGCGCGTCACTATGGGCAGGGAGACGCGCGCGCAGAGGGTCAGCAAGCGCGTTTTCATCAATAATGTAGATGCTCGGTCCGGCATAAAAACCAAACACGCCTACATTTGGACGCAGCACCGGACTCTTGCCGCGCTTTTTGATTTTTAGTCCACCCAAACCAAATTTGGGCGTTTCGTTGTTTTTGAAACGATTTAACATTCCCATTTCGCGAAAATAAAAAAGTTTTTCATCCGCAATGCCCCTAACGACTTGAGACCTGCCCGCATTATCCGGCAACAAGACCGGCGGAGAACCGGCAGACATGCCAAGCACGAGTACGAGCAGCACAACAACGCTGTACGCGTATCGCGTTTTCGTTCCAAAAATTTTTTCATAGTCAAGCAGCGTCAACAAAACCACAACGACAAGGAATGCTGCCGAGAAAAAACGCCCGCTCATAAAATCACCGCCGATACGCAAGCCGTACAGCAGATACAAGCCCACGCCGACGGCAAATAAAATTTTGAGCGGTTCACGGTTCAACCCCACCAATAGCATCCCCGTGAAAATTGTCAAAAGCGTGAGCGGGTCCCAATCCAATGAATTGAAATAATAGTCAATGCCATGTTCGACAAAATAGGACAGCGGATAGTTTGACGGCAGCTTGGCATAAAAAGTATTCGGCAAAGGAAAGCCATAGTAATACGTCGCGCCAACGAACCAGACAAGTAATGGCAGAAACGCTAAAGCTGGCACGAAATATGCACGGACATCGCGGCGTTGTTTGTAAAGTTGATACAACAGGAACGGAAGATAAAAGAGCAACGTATCCAAACGCGTGAGCGCCGCTAGACACGCCAACAACGAAACAAAAAAAAGAATTTGGAGAGATGGCAATTGCAAGCGAAATACAACAATGAGTGTGACAATCAACAATAAATGGGTCAGCGGATTCTCCAAGCCCGACGAAGAATAATCAATGTACGCCGCCGAGCCAACAACCAACAATGTGACCAGCAGAGTCAACTCATCGTTCCTGCAAAAAAAATAAAGGACGAGAAAAAAACTCGTGAGTGAGATGACCAGCGCAAGAAAATACATCGCGATGTAGGGGTCACGCGTCACTCCATAGCCGAGTATTGACAAGAACATCCAAAGCGGTGAGGTGAACACCTGCACCCGTTCGCCCACATTCCAAACCAAACCATAGCCGTTAAAAAAATTATCCACCACGCGCAGCGTGATAAACGCGTCGTCACTAACCCACGTATTCCGTACGAGTACCACCGTCACGAAGAGGAACGCGACAGCTTTGAAGAAACGGCTAAAGTTTTTAGTTTCGGGAATGTATTTCAAAACTCGATGCGACTTGAGATGAGCGGCGCGCGTAATTTATTCATCCCTCATCCCTCATCTTTTATTATTGGCATCCCGGTTTTAGATTGACTCCGATAAACACAACAAGTTCCGGACAATCGCCGGGCGCGGGCGGAAGTGGGAGCGGCACTGCTTGATTCACCGGCGGAATCGCTTTCAAATACACCGCGAGCGAACGGACATCTTCTTCATCCAAATTTGCAAAATGGTCCCACGGCATAGATTGCCAATACAATGGGCGACCATCCTTGCTCACGCCGCTGCGAATTGCGCGCGCGATTTGTTGTTCACTCCACGAACCGATACCCGTTGCCGTGTCAGGTGAAATGTTGCGCGACCACATGGTCCCGCCGCCCGCACCATTGTTCTTTTGTCCGCCGCCCGCGTTCGCGTTGTGACACAAAATGCACGACGATGAATACAAATACATCCCGCGTTCCGCCATCGCTTTTTGTTCTGCTGTCATACCGTTCGTGTTTGGTTGTGTGATTGCGCCCGCCGCATTTTGGACAATCATATCAGGCGGAATAATTCCGGGCAGCGCGCTGATGAGAAACATAAACAACGCGCAAAGCAACAACGCGAAAATTCCCAACGCGAACAAAATCCAACCGCGCGCGCGTTTTGGAAATTGACGATTGTGAACAGTGAAATAGACAATGCCGCCAATGCCTGCGAGCAGCACGAGCCATTGCAGCGCAATCAAAATTGTTTGCGGCACATCGCGCGGCATTCCTAAAAATGGTTCCGCAAAATTTCCACTCGCGTACGTTAGACGCGATGGCAGCGCCACAGGCAAGCCGCCGATAATTTTTTGGAGATTCGTTTCGATGAATCCGTACTCGCCCGGCGCGGGCATTTTGCGATTCACCGGTGTCAAATCTTGTGTCAAGTACGTTCCAATCGCGTTCGCGTCGTCATCATTCAATTGATGCAGCACCGTCCACGGCATTGCAAAAAAATTCAAACTGCGCGTCGGTGTTTGCCCAAATCGAATTGCGTGCGCCAATTGTTCCAGCGTCCAATTTCCAACGCCCGTATTTTTATCTGACGTGAGATTGCGACTCGTAAAAACACCATACGGATATGCGGTGATTCTCATTCCGCCCGCGAGATATTTGTCATCGCGATAAATCGCGTCCGTACCGACTTCGGTGTGACAAAGCCCGCACATTTGCGCGTGGACAATGTATTCGCCGCGTTTAGACAAATTCACATTGTGCCCGGGTCCATTCAGCACGCCCCCCGCGTCCCATGGCGCGATACGCGACAACGACAACACATAATTCACCACATCCCAACGTTGTTCGGGCGTGAGTTTGTCTTCATACGCAGGCATCGGTCCCGGCGCGCCGCCGTGCGTAAGCCGCAGCCAAATTTCATTCGGCTCGCTTCCGCCGCGAAATGTCCACGACGCGGTGAGGTCACGCGCGATAACGGGGTTGCCTTTTTTGTCAGGCATTTTGACCATCGCGCGCCCATCGTCGCCGTGACAGCCATCGCATTGCTGCTCTTGATAAAACTGCTGTCCGCGCGCAATGCTCGCTGCGTTCGCTTCCACACGCGTGGGAATCGTCAACGGCTGCGGCGTTGTGGCAAACGTGTTCGGGGAAAAATTTTTAATGTACTGAACAACCGCGTCAATTTCTTGTTCGCTCAAAATATCTTGCCAATACGGCATCGCACTCGCGTTCAAACCTTCGCGCACGGTGCGTTTCAAATCTTCATCCGTCGGCGGTTGTCCCGCGCCCGTTGATTTATATTCGTACAAACCGAGAGTGAAATCGCGCGGACGCGGAATCATTGACGGCGCTGCCATGCCGTTGCCCTTGCCGTCGGGACCGTGACAATACGCGCAATGCGTGATGTACACTTTTTGTCCGAGCGGCGCATCGGCAGGCAAATTGGAACCGGGCGGATACGCGATGCCCGCCGCGTAATCGTGCGGCGGCTGCCATTCGGGTCCCGCGCTCGCGTACCCGATACGCACGTACAATGAACGCGCCACATCGAGCACAAGCAACAGCACGAGCATCGTCAACAAAATGTTGCGGCGTGTTGAGAAAAATTTTTTCAGCGTGAGCATCGGCGTAAATTATTTCAAAATATTTTCTTCCACTCTCACATGCACGCGCTGCGAACAGTGCGACATGGCATCTTGGCGCGCGGCTTGACCTTCTTCCGTGGCGAATCCCGCGTCGAACGCGGCAGCATCGTCGAACCACATTTCACTCACCGCGTCGAAGGCGGCTTCGGGTTCATCCAAACGCGCGGCGTTCATGCGGTACTGTTTCAACGTCGGAATTTTTTTGCCGCGCTCGGCATGTTCTTTTGTCCAATTATAAAATTCCTCGCGCGACATGTCGTCGCGACGTTTGAGAAGCGAGATGACTTTGAGCATTTTTGTAAATGTCGGATAGTCAGATAGTCGGTCAGTCAAATACGTTGACCATCCGACGAACCGACTATCCGACTATCTGACCCTCTTTATCTTCAAGCGCGCGCAAAACTTTTTCAGGCGTCACCGGCAAATCGGTAATCCAAACACCGACTGCATCATAAATCGCGTTCACAATCGCGGGCAGCGGCGAGTTCGCCGTCATTTCACCAACACCTTTTACGCCGAACGGTCCGTCCACCGAACCCATTTCCAAAATCGTGCTTTCCATTTCGGGAACATCCGCCGCGCCCATCATCATGTATTCCGCGAATGAACCGGGATGCGGGTCGAACTGCGGATAATTTGGAAACGATGATTCGAGCAACGTGATGCCCGTTCCCATCACCGCGCCGCCGATGATTTGTCCTTGTACCATTTTGGGATTGATAGCACGTCCGACTTCGTACGCGGACGACAATTTCAAAACTTTGACGTGTCCCGTTTCCGTGTCCACTTCGACATCGGCGACGGTGGTGCAATGCGCTTCGGTGGAATCGGGGTCACACGCGCCCGTTTCGGGGTCAACGCCGTGATTTTGTTTGAGAAAAATGCCGCGTCCTGAAATCGTTTTGCCATATTTGAAATGCGCGGCGAGCGCGACGTCAAACACCGATTTCTTTTTCGACGGAACACCGCGCACAAAAATTTCGCCGTCGCTCACGACCAAATCTTCCGGCGACGCTTCCAATTCATCGGCGGCAACATCGAGCAATTGTTTCTTTGCCTCTTTCGCCGCCATGATTACGGCATTGCCCATGCGATGGGTCGAGCGACTCGCAAACTGTCCCATGTCGTGCGGTGAGCTGTCCGTGTCGCCCGCGTCAATGTTGACCGATTCGAGCGGCACGCCAAGCGTCTCTGCCGCGATTTGGGGAATGACGGTTTTCAAACCCTGTCCCAAATCAGCGCTCGCGAGTTTGATGACGAACCCGCCTGTCGGCTGCGCGTAAATCAGCGCCTGCGACGGGTCACCGCCAAGATTCATGCCTGTCGGATAATTGAGTGCGGCAATGCCGCGTCCGCGTTTAATCATTCTCGTACCTTTCCGATGCTTCACAGTCCAAGTGTATAGCGCACGGCTTTTTCAATTTTCGCCATAACCTCTTCACCTACTTTGCCCGCCGGTTTATCAGGAAATCGTTTTGGGTCAAGCGAGCGAATTTGAAAACCAAGAAAAACAGTTTCATACGGCAAGCCGCTTTCAGCAGCAGAAACACGCACGTTCATTCGATAATCTTTTGGCACATTCGCGCCTTTCGTGCCAACGACTCCTGTTATCACCAAAGGCAAACGATTGATTGCATCAATCGAAAGCACAAGCACAGGACGCGTGCCCGCCTGCTCGCGTCCTTCGACGGGATTCAGATTTACAAAATAAATTTCGCCGCGTTGAATAGTCATTACAAATTCTCCAAACCATCGTTTTCCGTAACGGCGAATTCTTGATCAATCTCTCGAATTTCATTTTGAATTGCAGGGTCAGCAGCCATTGAGATAAGGTCTGCTTCCCATAATGCGCGTTCGCGCATCTCACTCTCGCGCAACGCGTGAATAATTCGTTCTACGAGCCACAATTGTTCTTCGCGCGGCAACTCGCGAATGGTTACTTCAAGTTCGAGTACTGTTTCACTCATTTGAGTTTGCCTTTCATATCCGCTCATCCGCTTTACTAATCCGCTGTCCGCTGTGGAATGCCGCGTCCGCGTTTGATAGTCACTTGTTACATCTTGTTTTATCCTTCAACTATTTTCATATTCTTTGCAATCTCTTGCTCAATTCTGGATTTTTCTTTTTCAAGTAACGCTAATTTATTTTCATAGTCGCTTGGATCCCATTGCGCGGATCCTTGGTATTGTGACAAAGTATGTTTTTCTTCCGTCAGTTTCGATTCAATTATCCTTTTTCTCTTTCCTTCCCAGAAAGGAAGCGCATCTCTTTCGCGTTCCAAATGCAAGATATTTTTGTTTACCCTTTCACAGACACGGACAGCATCCCGATGCGTACCTAGCGCGACATTAAAACGGTATATTTCCGCATTGATCCCAGCAGATTCCGTAACAAGTCTTTTTAGTGCCAACTCTGCCGCGGTCTTGTCCACACCAGTCTGAACTTGTCTTAGTCCTTCTACAACTGGTTTAAGAAAGACCATTCCACCGCTTCGATTTACCGTGTGCTCTTGACCACAGTAGCCACAAGCAAATCGATCAATGTCATTTGTAATTTGCAACTTGCCACCACATGACGGACACGAAAGCGAAACAAAGTCAGCCATTTGTCTCTCCTATCCAGAATCTCACTGCACCATCCCATATCTCTTATTCTCGCGGGTCATTTTTAAAAAATATCGTAATCGTTTTTGAAATTCCTCAGGACGATTGCGCGCGCCGTCAATCCAGCCGATGCGGATGCGTTTGTACGATTCAGGAAATTTTTGGAAATGTTTCCAAACAAGTTCGTCTTGCTTGAGTCGTTCGAGAATGTCGTCAGGAATTTGGAATTTCTTGAGCTGTTTCGATGCTGATGCTTTTTTCAAATCCTCTGTCAACTCATGCCCGATACTTTCCATTCCCGCTTTCGTCATCTTCTTGCTCGCGATGAGCCGACGAATCCGTTCCTTGTTCATCGGTGAAACGGGACTCCCCTTGCGGCGCGGACTGAAACGCTGTGCCGTACTCTCGTCACCCACTTTTTTCTGCGTACTGTCAATCCAGCCGTAGCACAATGCTTCTTCTACCGCGTCGTTGTACGGAATGCGCGGCTTGCCGCTGTCTTTGCGATAATAGACCAACCAAATTTCCTTTTTCGTTTTGTGGTGTTTCGCCAGCCACGCGCGCCATTGTTTGCGATTGGTGACGTAGAGGGTTTCACCGAGTTCCATCTGCTTTATTCACTCGACCAATCGAAACTCTAGCCCTTGCACACTCTCCGGGGCAATGGCAATTTCGTGCGCGGATACGCTGCCTACCATCCCCGATTGGGATAAAAATTCTTTCGCCTTGTCGAGCGAGTTGACCGTGAACAACAATCGCTGCATGTGATTGCGGTCTGATTCGACGAGCCGCAGCGCAGCTCCGCTTTCAAATTTCCAATAGCCCTCCGCGCTTGGCGGCAACGGATTGAGCAAATTTTGCCAGCGCGCAATCGCTTGATTCAAATTGCTTGTGCCAAGAATAATTTCCCGAATGGATTCAATGCCGAGCGGTCCGCCATCGCGTGCGCGTAGTTCAGGTTCGAATTCGCTTGCGCGTTTGATGACATCCCAGTTGTATTCACAAAGTGCGACAAAGCCGCCTGTCTCTAGTCCTTTGATTCCCATTGCCGTCCACAAGCGTGTGCCTATTGGCAAATTCGGTTCAATGCCTGGCGCGCTCGGTGCGACACCCGTGTACGGTTCCGGCGCGGTGTAATCAATCTTCCGCGCATCAAGTTCCACAATCCCTTTATTCAACGGCGCGGGTTCAAACACAATCCCGCTCAATTCTGCAAACGCGGGTCTGTCCGCCGCGCCAACTTTGCCAACTTCTAACGCGGCATTTCCCGCGCTCACGCCGCCGCTGATATAGCCGCCGAAATCGCTGAGGGACCAGATGAGCGGCAGTTGAAACGTCTCTATCAATGTCCGCAGCAACTCTTCCGGGCGATTCGACAGAAAAACAAAATGGTCAATTCTTTTGACGATGCTTGACATTGTCGTTTAGCGGTGAACTATTTTTCATCACTCCGCGCATCCCAACACCATTGCGGCAATTCCTGTCCAATCATTTTCGCCGCCGCTTGCATCGTTTCAATCAACGTCGCGTCTTCGACCTCTTTGCGAACCGCTTTCATTTGTCCGTTGCGGTACGCGTTGAGAAAACGAATCTGCCACGGGTCCATGCCGAGCGTGCGCGCGATTTTGTCCATCTGCACTTCAATCGCGAACGACGCGGGCGTGACGCCGAAACCGCGCAATGCGGACGACGGCTGACGATTGGTGTACACACAATGCGCTTTGATGTCCACGTTCGGAATGTTGTACGGACCCGCGAGATTGAACGCGTGTTTTTGCACACCGTACGGCGAGTGGCGATGATACGCGCCCGCGTCGTGGTGCGAAATCACTTGCCGCGCAATGATGCGTCCGTCGTTCATCACGCCGTCTTTGTAATGCATCCGATACATGCCGACGGTGGACGAATTGCGAAATTCTTCCGCGCGCGTCCAACGCCATTTCACGGGACGCCCTGTTTTCATTGCCGCAATCGCGGTCACGGGTTCAATCACCACATCCACTTTGCCGCCAAAGCCGCCGCCCACCGTGCCGCCGACGAGACGAATTTTGTAATCGGGCATTTGCAAAATGATGCCCATGTTGTCTTTGGTGAAATACAACGCCTGCGTGTTGGAATGAACAGTGAGCCGTCCATCGGGTTCAGGTTTCACAATACACGTTTGCGTTTCAACGGGAACGTGGTCGTACGGATTCAATTGATACGTGCCTTTAATGATGTGGTCTGCTTTTGCAAAACCTTCTTCCACATCGCCAATGTACACGCGACGATGATTCTTGCCTTCGTACGTGAACGTATTCGTGCCCCATTTTTTGATAATGGGCGCGCCTTCCGCCAACGCTTCGTCAATCGTCATCACGGGCGGCAATTCTTCAATGTCCAATTCCACAAGCTGCGCGGCTTCTTGTGCAATCTGTTCCGATTCCGCAATCACCGCGCAAATCGGTTCGCCGCGCCACATGATTTCGGTGTCCGCGAGAACGGGTTCATCATTCGGTTCGACGCCGATGAGACACAAAATCGTGTACCAATTGTTCGGCACATCTTTTGCCGTCACGACCGCGTGCACGCCGGGGTATGCTTCCGCTTTCGACACATCCACTTTTTTGAGAATGCCGCGATGTACGGGTGCGCGCACCATTTTGAGCCAAAGCATTCCGGGATATGACACATCATCCACATAGCGCGTTTGTCCCGTAACATGCGCAATGCCGTCGCGACGTTTTACAGATTCTCCAACAATGCCTAATTGTTTCATATTCGCTTCGCAAGTATCAGGTAGTAGGTAGCAGGTATCACGTCCCTGCTACTTGCTACTTGCTACCTGCCACCTTTTCAATCGCCTCAATGATCGGCACATACCCCGTACACCGACACACATTGCCCGATAGCGCATCCACAATTTGTTCGCGCGTGGGATGCGGATTGTGGTCGAGCAACGCTTTCGCCACCGTAATCATGCCCGATGAACAATAACCGCACTGTGCGGCGAAATTGTCATAGAACGCTTGCTGCAGCGGATGCAGTTTGTTGAATGTGCCAATGCCTTCGAGCGTCGTAATCGCTTGCCCTTGCACATTCACAATCGGCGTGAGACACGACACCACAGGTTCGCCATTCATCAAAACAGTACATGAACCGCAGCCGCCTTGCCCGCAGCCCGCTTTCACCGCCAACACATCCAATTGTTCACGCAACACATCGCGCAAATTTTGCAATGGCGACGCGACGACGGCGACGGGGCGATTGTTGAGTTTGAATGAGATTGTTACGAGGTCCATTGAAATCACCTTTCGAATCAATTAACGATTCAATCGTGGATCATAAGTAACTTTGCCTGTAGCACACTCAACCACATCACTGGTCAATTGTGTAACCGCAGGCCAACTTTTGTTCTCCCACCCCGCATCCAAAAAATATTTAAAGAGTGCCTGTCCTTCTCTGCCAACAACTAGCACCAAGTATTCTTTTTGCATTGATTCGTTGTCTTGACCGATATTGTTCATGCTGCAATACCACTTCTTTCCATCAGAATCATGTGTAGTTCTTGCCGCCGATTGCGGCCAATATCTCTTTCTTTTTCTACCTTGTTTATCTTCATAAATCCCAAATGTCGAAAGATAGATGACATGGCCATCTGGTAGATTTTCGTAAGTTCCACTCGCTTCAAAAGATGTGCCAACGTTTGCGTATTCTGCTGGAGATACAATTTTGATTCCATATTCTTCACGAGTTAGCATTGGTAGCACGCGTGCTGATTTTCGTAGCTTGGTGAGTTCTTGTTGCAGTTCACTGTTTGTCTTGTTATTCGCGCGAGCCCCAATCAAAGCTCCTCCAATTCCACCAACTATTACACCAATTGCTCCTATAATTGCCGTGATAATATCAACATCCATACCAACCTCCGATTGAACAAGTTCATCTGCACACTCGCCCGCGCGTTCACTTTGCGCCGCGTTCCTCCAACCACCGTTTCAGTGAACGCGCACTTTCGCCTGATGGCTTTCCTAGAATCAGTCCTTCAACACTAATATCTTCATCGAGCTCGGGCCAATGAATCCCCTCGCCCTTGCCAATCAAGCGCCAATTATTTCGTTCGGAAGGCGTACCATGAAACAGGCGCGGATACCACGCGAGCGGCACGTTTAACGTGCGTCCGTCATCGAGGTCAACGATGAGCGTATCGTCGGTCACCGTTACGTTTTGCGCCACTTTATGAATTTCAAAGGTCGAAGTACTCTCTCTCCAATTTCTTGTTTCCTTGTTTCCCTCTCTACTTGATTCCCTCCAACACCCTCCGCACATACACCCCCACCATCTTTTTCCGATACCATTCACTTGCGAGTGCGTCGCTAAAGGGTTTCGCTTCATTCATCGCCGCGTTTGCCGCGTCCGCGATACTTTCTTTGTTCAAGCCGCGCCCAACGAGTTCGGCTTCCGCTTTTTTCGCGCGCATCGGAAAATCATTCGCGCCGCCGAGCGCAATGCGCGCGTCGGTGATGACCCCTTCGGGGTCGGTGACGATGCGCGCGGCGACGGAAACAACCGAGGGCGCGTTCTTTTCACGCCGCGCATATTTCAACCACGCGGTTTTGCCGCGCGGTTTTGGAATCACGATGCGCGTGACGAGTTCGTTCGGTTTGAGATTCGTTTGCAACAGCCCCGCGTAAAACGAGTCGAGCGCGAGTTTGCGTTCGCCGTTTTTACTTTGGGCGACGAGTTGCGCGTCGAGCGCGAGCAATCCCACCGCCGCGTCACCCGAAGGGGGGGGGGCGAAAATGTTGCCGCCGAGCGTTGCCATGTTGCGAATCGCCCAACTGCCAATGTCGCGTGTTGCATTCGCAAGCAACGGCAATTCATTGATTTGCGAAACGCGCGTGAGCGTTGTCGTCGCGCCGATTTCGATTTGTCCGTTGACGCGCACAGTGTTCAAACCCGCGCGCTGCAAACTCAACACCACGCGCGGCGATGTGAGCGCTTCGTTGATAAGCGGCATCACCATCGTCCCGCCCGCGAGAATCAACGCGTCGGAACCATACTGATTCAAAACTTCGAGCGCGCCGTCAATCGTTTCGGGCGCGAAAAATTTTTCGATGGGCATAATTCATTGGTTAGAAACCAACGCCTGAAAAATGGCTATGCAAAAAAACATTGTTTCGATTTGCATTGTTTTTTCAGACGCTTTGTTCTGCCGTCGAATTCTATTCGACGGTTACTCCAACACCGCAAAAAACCGCGCGGGCGAACCTTCCGCTTCGCGCATTTTGATGAACGGCGCGAAAAATGTAAAGCGTCTATCGCGCGGCAGCGCGCCGAGATTCATCATTTGTTGAAAATAATAGCGTCCCGATTCCAAAATAATTTTGTGAATAATGAAATCTTCGCTCGTGAAATCGGGCAAGCGCGCGCAGTATTCGCTGAAACAATCGAACCCAATCGCTTTCACATTTTTGGAAACGAGAAAGCGCGCGGCTTCGGGCGTACAGTACGGCGAAGTGAGATAGTAATCGGGAAAATTGCCCCACATGCGGTCGGTCCACGCAGTACGCACCAACACAATGTCACCTTCGCGAATTCCCACGCGGTCATTTTTTTCAATGTCCTCAATCGAAATCGGATGACTCGCTTCGACCTCGCCCAAATCAATCACGAGCGCGTCGCCCGAAACTTTGTCGAGCGGCACATCAATCGCGCTTTCGCCATTCTCTTTCACGTGCAAAGAAAAATCCACGTGCGAACCGGTATGTAACACCATCGTCACCGTCGAGCCGCGCCAAAAACCGGGCCCGCGAAATTTTGTATTGATGACGAGTTGCTGATTCACCGATGGCGGCGATAACGTGCCGGGTCCGATGGGAGTTGTGAGGTCAACGATATTCATAAGCTAAAAGTTTAAAGTTAAAAGCTAAAAGTTTCGTCTTGGGTTTGATGCTTTTTACTTTTAGCTTTTAACTTTTTATTTGCGCGCCCGCGCCGTTTCAAACCACGGCTGCCCTTTTGGGTCGGTGAGAATCACTTGCTGCAATGCGGCGACGCCTTTCAACAATCCCTCGCGCAAACTCATCAGCGAATCTTCATGTTCCATTGACAGTACGCCATCGTATCCGACGAGCCGTAAGTTGCTCACGAGGTCGCGCCAAAATTTCAAGTCGTGTCCGTACCCGACGGTGCGAAAAATCCACGAACGATTGGCTTCGTCCCTGTACGATTTTGTGTCGAGGACACCGTTGACGGATGTATTTTGCGCGTCAATGATTGTATCTTTCGCGTGTACGTGAAAAATTGCGCTGCCCAATTTTCGCACGGCGGCGATGGGGTCAATCTGCTGCCAGAACAAATGCGATGGGTCGAAATTAACGCCTATGAGTTCGCCTGCCGCGGCGCGCAATTTCAACGCGGTCTCGCAGTTGTACACGACGAATCCGGGATGCGGTTCAAGCGCGATTTGGACGCCGCCGTTTTGTGAGGCGAAATCACTCAGTTCGCGCCAGTACGGAATGACCATTTCGCTCCACTGCCATTCGAGAATTTTTCCAAAATCGGGGGGCCACGGACACGTCACCCAATTCGGATAACGCGCGTTGTCGCTGTCGCCGGGACATCCTGAAAATGTCACAACGGTTTTTACGCCGAGTTCGCGCGCGAGCAGAATCGAATCGCGAATGTCTTGGTCATGCAGCGCGGCGATGTCGCGATTCGGATGAAGCGGATTGCCGTGTGCGGAGAACGCGCTGATGGTGAGTTTGCGCGATTCTATCGCTTTGCGAAATTTTTTTAGTTTCGCGGGACTGTCCAACAATTCGCGCGGGACGCAGTACGGCTTGCCATTTTCCGCGACGTAACCGCCTGAACCGATTTCCACCATCGTCGCGCCCGTTTCCGCAATCCAATCGAGCGCCTTTTCAAATGGAATGAGTGGTTGAAAAACAAAAGAGAATACGCCGACTTGCATAGATAACCTTCTTCATTGAAAGTTCCATGAAATAGAATCTCACGACTGAACCAAGCAAATGCAAAAACAAAACGACATTATTGAACGGACGCAATGTTTTTTGAATGCTTTGTTTTGCCGTCGAATTCCATTCGATGGTAATGAACGAGCCCGCTCCCCTCACCCGCGAGAGCAAGGGAGAGCGGGCATTCAGGAGGAGGTCAAGCAGGACGCGCGGAGACGCGAAAAAGATTCGCGTCGAAACGCGTTACACGCGATTGATGAATTCGCGATTGTGTACGGTGACTGGCACCTTCATCAATTCCGCAATCCCTTTCGCGCAATGTTCGGACAAACGTCGCAATGCCTCTTCGCCTTTATCCGCCGTCGCGCGCATCGGATTGCCAATCGTTCCCGATTCGATAAATTCGTGATGGTCCATCGGGAATGTGAAATATTTGTATCCTTCAAATTCCACATCAGGCATCCCGTCTTTTTTCCCAAATGTTTTTGGTAAAAACGCGGGAATGTGCGCGAGTGTTTTTTCCGCGCGGTCCATGCGTACATAGCTCGTGCTTTCGACAACATCATGCGCGAGCATCTGCGACGTTTCCAATTCGCTTGCGTGCCAGCCCGGCGTCTCTTCGGGCGGATTTTCCATCAGCCCCGCGAGAATGCCGACATAATTTTCCATGTACGGTTTCACGAATCCGATGAGCGCGCCCGTTTCGTATCGCAATTTGCGTAACACGGGGTCAACCACTTTGACGTTTGAGCCATGACCATTCACAAAAATAATTCGATTGAAGCCGTGATGAATGCACGAACGCGCGACGTCGTACATCACATTCAGCAACGTTTCCGCGCGCAAAGTAATCGTGCCGCGTCCCATGCCTGCGCCGTACATGTGCTGTGGAGAATAACCCGCCCAAATGCACGGCGTATGCAACACTTCGAGTTGTTCGCTTACGCGCCGCGCGACTTCTTCGGCAGTCACCGTATCCGTTTTTAATGGCAAATGCGGTCCGTGTTGTTCGGTGCTTGCCATCGGAATCAATATCGTATCTTTTTCTTTAAGGTACTCGCCAATGTCCACGTACGTGAGGTCGGCGAGATTGTAACTGCGGAATTTCATAGTGCTCTTGGTATCAAGTAGCACGTAGCAAGTAGTAGGTTTCCCTGCTACCTGTTACCTGCTACCTGCTACATTTTCTCTCCCATCAATTTCAAAAATTCTTTTGCGACAATTTCCGCGAACGCGGGGTCATTCACATGCGCCTCGATTTCAACGTACGGGATTTCCTCGCGCAAATTGTTTCGCAGTTCCGCGCGGAATGCCGCGTCCGCTTCGGGATTCCAAAAGACGCCATCGGGTACATTTGGAATCGAAAGCCCCAATGTCGGCACAATGACCATAACGCGTCCGTTTGCGCCGTTCAATTTTCCTGCCATGATGCGCGCGACTTGGACCTCTTCCTCTTGCGTCAATCGCACCAACGTAAATTCAGGATTGTGATAATACGCGGGGCGTCCGTGAAATTTTTCGGGAATCGCGTCGCGGCGTCCGTTCACACTAAAGTCAATGCAGCCCGGCACGACGACTTGGGGAATTCCGAGCGCGCCAATTTTTTCCAAACGTTCTTCGCCGCCTGCATGAAATCCGCCGACGAGTTGGTCGCTCAATTCGTCCGTCGTGTAATCAATCACGCCGACGAACATTCCTTGCGCCGCGAGTTCCTCCATTGCGGGACCGCCGACGCCGTTCGAATGAAAAATAATTGCTTCGTACCCGCGCTGTTCCAAAATTTCTTTGATACGCATCACCGCGCGCGTCGTGTTGCCGAGCATCGTTATTGCAACATAACGCGTATCGCGTATCGCGTATCGCGTATCGCCGACTGGTTGCGCGTTCGCCTTCACCATGCCAACGACTGCCCCACACGCATTATCAAACACCGCGCGCGAAATGGGATTGATGCCGAGAATGTCAATCACGGAATGGACGACGAAAATATCTTTGGTGCCCATCAATTGCCCGTAATGTCGTCGCCCCGACGCAATCGGCGTCACAATCACTTTTGGCACACCAATCGGCAGCGCGCGCATTGCGTACGCGCCCAACACTGCGCCTTCCGCGCCGCCGAGACACAAGACGCCGTGAATTTTTCCTTGCTCGTACAATTTCACGGTGACATTGCGAACACCTTCGCGCATCGTTTCCACTGCCGCGCCGCGCGTACCCGCGTTGCGTAACGCATCAATGGTTGTTCCCGCCGCAATCGCAACATCGGCGCGCGAAATATCGTGCGCGGTCAATTCAATGTCGAGCGGTTCGCCCAAAATCCCTGAATCGAGTACGAGCGCGTCCGAACCAAGTCCGCGAATTTTGTCGCGGCAGTACGCGATTTCGCGTCCTTTGGTGTCGAGAGTGCCGATGAGGAGAACGGTCATAAGGTAAGTAGCAAGTAGCAGGGATGAATGTGTCCCTGCCACTTGCTACCTGATACCTGCTACTCAAAATCCTGTCTTCACATTCTGAAACGCTTTGCCCGCTTTGCCGACTTGAACTTTTTTCGGAACTTTGGTGGTTTCAACGCCCGCTTTCTTTATCGCTTTCCGCATCGTCTTGGCGGTCTCGTCCACCATCCACGAATAAAAATCTTCGGACAAAACACCCGAGCCGTGGTCTTGGATGAATTTCAATTGTTCGGGCGTGAGCGACGGGTCAGCCGACGCGAGCGCGTGCGGATATTTGTTGACGGGGGTGCGGTCAAGCGCCGCGACAAATTCAACCGTGAGCGCGTTTTTGTAACCCGCTTCGTCCAATGTCTTGACGAGTTTCGCCCAATTGTAATCGCCACCGCCCGCGTGCATCCGATTGTTGTCCGCGATGTGGAAATCCACGAGCCGTTTGCCCGTGTTCAATATCGCCTCAAACAAATCTTCTTCTTCGATGTTGATGTGGAACGCGTCGAGACAGACACCGCAGTTCGGACCGACGGCTGTCGCGAGCGCCACTGCTTGTTCCGCGCGATTGAGGAAATTGGTCTCGAAGCGATTGAGCGGTTCGAGCGCGAGGGCGACGCCGACGGACTCGCTGTACGCGTACACTTCCTTCAAGCCCTCAACACACCACGCCCATTCTTGTTCGGGCGATGCTTGTGGCACGACTTTGCCGACGGTGGATGGCACAATTGTCACTTCGCAGCCATCCAATTCGCGCACCATGCGAACGCAATCTTTGCAGTACTGAATTGTTTTCGCGCGCATCGCCTCGTCCGCCGCAATCAAATCGAGTCCGGGGAACATGAGCGTCACACTGCCCCAGCAGCGCACGCCATTTGCTTTTAACAGTTTGCTCACTTCTTTGGTGTCGTACTTGTCCGGCTCCCCGCCGATTTCGATGCTTTCGTATCCATATTTCGCCAAACGTTTAATGGTTACTTCAATGGGTTCCGCGCGCATCCAGTTGTGCATTGATAAAAACATAGTTGACTCCTCCTTTGGAGAATAGAGATTACAGACTGCTCACTGATTACTAGTCACTGATTACTGCAACTGCTCTGCCAACACCTCGTACAAATTCATCACTTGCAAACCATCCGCGTATTTTTCCAATGTCGCGGTGTCGAGTGGGTCATCAGTTAAAATAATTTCCGCGCCTGTGGCGCGCGCTTCGGCAATGCGCGTGCGCGCTAAATTTTCCGCGAGCCCGGGGTGCGTATATTGCAAACCACCGCTTGTGCCAATGGGTGTGGCTAAATTTTCGCGGAACAACATTTCGCGCGGTTCTGCGCCCATCGCTTGTGTTGCGAGGACGCGCGCGTTCAACGCGTGATGTTTCAAACGAATAGATTGTGACGCGTCGTGATAGGTGTATGCTTGCGCGGCGCGCGAATTGATTTTTAATTTATCACCCGCGTTGGCGAGAACATCAACGAGTGTCGAGACATTCACGCCATCGGGCAAACTCACGCCGAGTTCACTGTACACATTTCTTAAGGTATGCGCGTCTTGCGTACTCAATGTAATCACGCGCGTCGCGCCGCTGTCTTTCAAATCGCGCACCATCTCATTTGCAAACTCGCGCGCGGTTTCCCACAAGCCAAGCGTGTACGGTAAATAACCGCTTGAGTGTCCCGCCGCGAAACGCGTTGCCTGAACGCCAATCGCATTCAACAATTTTTCCGCCGCGTCAATAATTTGAGATTTGAGAAAATAGGCAGCATCTCCCACGAAGATAACTGCGGAATGACGATTTTTGACTGTTGACTGTTGACTGTTGACTCTTGACTGTCCGTATGGGTTCCCCCACGCGCGCAAATTTCTTTCCATCGCGTCCACACTCGCGGGCGCGCGTCCCAAACGTACTACCTCATCCCGCGCGGCTTGAATCGCATAAGGCAGGGGACGGTCAGTGGCGCAATTGCCTTGACAGTTTCCGCAGTCCGCACAGTGATACAAAACATCAACGGATTCTGCATTCCACTGCAACATGCCGCGCTGTACGGATGAAACAAGCAACGCCCAACCGTGCGGCGAGGTCGCTTCGTTTTTGGTCACGCGGCGCACGGGACAGGCTTGACCGCACATCAAACAAAAACGGTCGCCTTCGTAAATGGGCAAGTATTCTTGAAATTTCGACAAACGCGTTTCTCCAAATTTTTTTCATGTGGTTCGCACCGCATCTCTGGCGATGCGAACCACATGAGCGTGCTATAAAACTATTTCGAACGTCGCGCGCTGCGCCAAACGAATGCGCCACTGGCAAACAACACCATTGCCAAGGCGAGCATTGCAGTCAGCAAGGATTGATTCATGCTGCCTGTTGTCGGCAAGGTTTGAGGTGCCGGCGCAGCAGCCGGTGCGGCATTCACCGCGGGAATGGTTTTGATATAAGACGCGATGGCGAATCCATCGTTTTCGGTCATATCCTTGAATCCACCATCAATGACCGCTTTCATCAGTCCGCCCACCTCCGAACCATCGGGGCGCTTGCCAGTCTTGAGCAAAAGATAAATTTGCTCTTGCGACCATTTGCCGATGCCGAATTCGTCGGAGGACGTGATATTCGCCGAACCGAAATCGGGGTTGCCTGCGAGGAATCGCGACATATCAGGCGCGCCATCGGGTCCTGTTGGCGTGTGACAATCACTACAGTGCGCGATGGTATTCACGACATAGCTGCCGCGTTCGACACCGCTTGTGGGCGCGTTCGCGGGCTGTGGACGTGGCGTGAAGGGCGGCACAGGAATCGCCAGCTCGCGCGCGGGGACTTGATTTTTTATCGCCGGTACAGTCTTGATGAACGCGGCGAGGTCGTACAGGTCTTGCTCCGACATGCCGCTAAAGTACGGGTAGGGCATGACGGGGAACAACATCGTACCATCCGGGCGAACACCAGTGTGGAAAACCTTGACCAGGTCCGCCTCACTCCAACTGCCAACACCTGTCTCGACATCGGATGTGATATTTCTGGCATAGACTTTGCCAGCCGGTCCGAGGTCGAACGGTTCCCCGCCAGCGAGGAAACCCGCTTGACCCATATGGCACCCGCAGCCGCCGTTTAGCGCGAACAAATACGCGCCTTTGGCAGGATTCCCCGTTGGGGTCTGGGAAGGCGGTGCGGCTTGCACCGTCGCCGTTTGCGCCGCAAAACCCAATGCGACTAACGCGGCGAGAAACAACGTGATTGCTATAACGCGTCTTGCCATACTACTCCTCCTCTTGAAATTTTTACGCGTTGACCGATTTCAACGCGCGGCATCTATTGTACAAAATTTTTGTGCGATTTAACAGTGGGTCATGGCTTGCCCCACCATTTGTAAATCGAACTGCCGTCCGTAAAGCCCAAGGGCAAAAACGCGCCGAGAAAAAATACGAGAAAATTATCGAAAAAAAACCACAACGCAATCCAATAAAACAGTCCGCCGTAATTTTGCGCAATCAACAAAATCAAAAACGCGATGATGCTCACCACAAAACTAATCGCAGGTCCACCCAACGCGCGCCGAATATGAATCTTGCCCGACAGTTCCGGTTCATCGCGCGGATATTGCGAATAGGCAAGCACATGCACGAATTTGACTCCGCGCATTGGATAGCCGGTATTCCGCGCCGCGCCCGCGTGTCCGAAATGATGAATCAATTCGGAAAGATAATGTAGGACCGTACAAACGAATCCACCAATGAGAGAATCGAGAAACGAGAAACGCAAAACGACAAATGCGATTGCGCTCAAAATAATCCACACCGCGACGAAACTGATAAACGCGAGTGGTTTCGCCGTGAGGTCGAGATTGTACAAATTGCCAAGTACGATTTTGTTTGGCATTTACAAACTAAACCCCAATTTCCCCGGATTCATAATCCCGCGTGGGTCGAGCGTCTGCTTCAGTTTATCCAAAATCGGAAATGCGTCGCCGTACTGTTCACGCATCAACCGCCCGAGTTTCAGACCGATGCCGTGATGTTCGTTCAACATGCCGCCGTTTGCTAATGATGTGCGCGCGGCGACGGTCCAAATTTTATTGTGCAGCTGCATCGCTTGCTGCGCGTCTTGCGGCGGTTCGTCAATGATGAAACGGTCGTACACCATCACGCCCCACGGGAACCAGTGCGAGAAATGCGCGATGTACCGCGTTTTGTATTCTGCGAATCCTTCTTCAATCGCTTTCTTTTTTGCCCAGTACAATTTTTCGATATTTTCAAACGTCGTCACCGTTTCAATCGTGCCGTACATTTTGGGAAGCGAAAGTGTGAGCGGCGGAAAATAAAAATCGTAGCGGTGTTCCCACCATTCTTTGCCCGGATGCTCGCCCAAATCGCGCGCACCATACTGCGAAACAATTTTCATTGCGCGTTCGTACTGCGCCTCGGCAATTTCTTTGAATCCGTCAAACACCAAAATCAGATACGCGCCTTCGAGGTCGAGATTCAGCACGCGCTTGACGAGCGATTTCGTTGACGCGTCATCGTACAAACGCAGCACTGTGGGCTGCAAACGCGCGAGCATAATTTCCCGTCCCGCTTCGAGCGCATTGTGCAAATCATCAAACAACACTGCGCGAAAAATTCTGTGCTCGGGCATTCGTTCAATCTGAAACGTCGCGGCGGTGATGACGCCCATCGTTCCTTCCGCGCCGACGAGAAAATTCATCAGCATCGGACCCGTTGCGTGATTCGGCACAGGCGGCATCTTTACGAATGTACCATCAGGCATAACGGATTCAAGCGACACCACCAAGTCTTCTGCCTTGCCGTATTTTGTCGAAATGACACCACTGCCGCGCGCTGCCAAATATCCGCCAACCGTTGCAGCAGCGGCGGACGACGGATAATGCGGAAATGTTAAATTGTGTTCGTTCAACGCGCGTTCAAAAATCGCGCCGTTCACACCGCACTGCGCCGTCGCTGTCAAGTTCGTTTCATTGATTTCCAAAATTTTATCGAGCCGTTTTACATCCAACACAATTCCGCCGAAAACCGAAACCGTACCGCCTTGCGTACCACTCCCCCCCCCCCACGGCACCACAGGAATTTTGTATGTGTTGGCAATTTTCAACACCGCCGAAATTTCTTGCGCGTTTGCGGGATGGACGATGAAATCGGGCGACGCGGGAGTTTGCGCGCGGTCAAGCCACATCTGCGGCATCCACGACCAATCCGTCGCGTACACCAATTTATCAACGTCCGAAACCGAAACAAACTCGTCGCCCACCACATCGGCGAGTTCCGAGCGAATCATTTCAAATTCGAGAGGAGAGAAATTCATCGAGAAGCGAGAAGCGAGAAACGAGAACATGGAATCAATTTCTCGTTTCTCGTTTCTCGTTTTTCTATTCCTTCAATTTCAAATTTTTAAAATTCCGCGTCTGCTCTTCCAACGCCGGTTCCACCGCCAAGCGTTCGATGCTGCTCGCGCCGAAAAATCCGGCGATACCGTGCGTGTGGTCGAAAATAAATTGCGCGTCGCTCGGTTCCGCAATGGGTCCACCGTGACAGAGAACGAGAATGTCGGGATTGATTGCCACTGCCGCATCGCGCATCGCTTGCACACGGTGCGCGCTTTCTTCCAACGTCAACGCGGTGTGGGCGCCGATTGCGCCTTTGGTGGTGAGCCCCATGTGCGGCACAAGAACGTCCGCGCCCGCTTCCGCCATCATGCGCGCTTCGTCGGGATTGAACACATACGGACACGTGAGCAAGTCGAGTTCGCGCGCTTGGCGAATCATTTCGACTTCGAGCCCATAGCCCATGCCTGTCTCTTCTAAATTTTGACGAAACACGCCTTCAAACAATCCAACGGTGGGAAAATTTTGCACGCCGTCGAAACCTTCGGCTTGCACCTTTCGCAAAAACACATTCATCAAACGAAACGGGTCGGTGCCGCACACGCCCGCGAGCACCGGCGTATTTTTCACCACGGGCAAAACTTCGCCGCCCATTTCCATCGTAATCGCGTTGGCGTCACCGTACGGCAACAGTCCCGCGAGCGAGCCGCGTCCCGCCATGCGAAAGCGTCCGCTGTTGTAAATAATGATAATGTCCACGCCGCCCTTTTCGGCGAATTTCGCGGAAATGCCGGTGCCCGCGCCCGCGCCGATAATCGGTCTGCCCGACGCAACCTGCGCGCGCAATTTTCTTAGAGATTCTTCACGCGGAATGAATGGCATCGTGTTTAGCCCTGGATGTCATGTCGTTCGATTTCGCTAATCGAAACACTGCCCAGTCCATCGTGCGCATGACCCGCGCGGTCAGCATGAACGCGCGGAACGATGTGACTCCAAAAAATGAAACCAAGTGTGGATATGAGCAAAAGAATGAAACCGTACGTATAGAGAACGAGAGCGAACGGTTGAAACATTCCTACGACGCCCAACACGATACCTGCAATCAATGCGCGTTCGACGGAACGATACACACTGGCGGATATATTGTGATTGAGCCGCGTTGCCATGAGAATAATAAAATCAATGAACGCGATGATGATGCCGATGAATGTGAGAATAAAGGGAATGCCGCTCAGAATCGTATTGTCCGCGCGCGTCTTGGCATCCAGTCCGTCCACAATTGGAGTTGCAATCGCGCCGGCAATCCATAACACAACGGCAATCGCCAACAGAATAATCAGTAATCGTTTTCGGCTTGCACTCATAGGAAAGCGAAAAGTGAAAAGTTAAAAGCTAAAAGTAAAGACAACGGATTTTTCACTTTTAGCTTTTAACTTTGTCCTTTTTACTTGTCAAGCATTTCAAGCAGTTTGTCCGTCATCGCGTCCACAAACGCGTCGTCGTTGATATTGTTGTCCAATTCGTACACAGGAATATCGGCGCGGACATTTTGTTTGATGGCGTCATACAACGCGCGGTCCGCTTCGGGATTCCAAAACTCCTTGTTCGGCGCGTCGAGTTGCGAAACGCCGCGCAGGGGCAAAAAAAACGCGACGGGCGCGTGTGAATGATTCGCTTTCTCCGCGAGAATTTTTCCGAGCTGCGCGTTTTCCTCAATCGTTGTTCGCATCAGCGTAATGTTTGGATTCCATTCGTAAAATTGGCGCGCTGAGAATTTTTCCGGCACGGTGCCGCGCGCCCAAAAATTCACCATGTCCAAACAACCGGGCGCAATCACCTGTGGGACATTTTTTTCCGAAGCCGCGTCGAGCCGCGTCGAGCCCGCCGTCAACACGCCGCCCACCAATTCATCCGCCCATTCCGTTGTCGTAATATCAAAGACACCCTCAAAATATCCGTCGCGAATCAATTGCTCCATCGTCGCGCCACCCGTCCCCGTCGCGTGAAACACGAGAACTTCGTAGCCATTTTTTTCAAATGTTTCACGCGCGCGTGTGACCGCAGGCGTTGTGTTGCCAAACATCGAAGCCGCGAGCATCGGTTTCGCTTTGAGCATTGGCATTTCGGTTTCCACCATGCCAATCACTGCGCCCGCTGCATTCGAATAAATTTTCGCGCTGATACGATTCACGCCCGCGACATCTACGACGCTGTGCAACATCACAATATCGCTCGTGCCAACGTACGCTTTCACATCACCGGACGCGAGCGTACTCACCATCACTTTTGGCACACCGAGCGGTAACGCCCGCATCGCGCTCGTCGCAATCACCGTACCATTGCCGCCGCCCAACGCGAGAACGGCATCGAATTTCTGCGCGTGGTACAAATCCCGCGCGAGTTTCGCAATCCCGCGCGTCATCACACTCATCGCGTTTCCGCGGTCTGCGCTATCGCGCAATTCTTTTAAGGTTGCGCCGCCCGCGTGTGCCACCTCATTCGCGCTCACGTCGGGTACAAACGCGGGTTCACCGAGTACGCCCGTATCAATCACAAACGCGCGATGCCCGCGCCGTTCGATTTCATTTTTCACGAACGCGTATTCCGGACCTTTGGTGTCGAGCGCGCCGATGAGGGCGATGGTTTTCATTTCTCAGCGACCCTAGTTAGCCACCTCTTAGTGCCAGAACCAAGTGCAGGATTGCACCATCTATAATGTTGCAATCGTTAAGCGTGCGGACATCCTGTTGTTGCCTACCCTGAAATATCAGTCGTTGTTGGGCTGGTGGAACTCCCGACTGCTCCTCAATCTTGATTTTCAAATCTGCAATCGTGTTGGTCGGTTCGGTTTGAATCAAAATTTCTTTCCCGGTCAGAGTCTTGACTTTTATCTCCACTAGATACTCCTTTCATTGAGTTTTAGAACGCGATGGTCAACCAAGTAACTGTCTCAAAAATTTCGCGCCCTTTTCCGCCAACGCGTCGGGCGAAGGTTCAAACTCGCGCCAAATCGCTGCCGCGCGCGCGATGGATTTCACTTGCGGCGTGAATGATTCAATCACGACGGGACAATCGTAATGAATTTCTTTTAACGCCTGCGCGACGGAATGCCACGGCACATGTCCCGTGCCCGGCGCGCCGCGGTCATTTTCGCACGCGTGCAAATGTTTCAAACGCCCGCCCGTCAAACGAATCGCGTCACCGAGATTTTTTTCCTCGATATTCATGTGAAAGGTGTCGAGGAGCACACCGACGTTGGGATGGTCCACGCGGTCAACAATTTCACACGCTTGCGCGGCAAGATTGACAAAACTTGTTTCGAAACGATTCAACGGTTCGACACACAGCATCACACCATTGTCATTCGCGTAGTTCGCAAGTTCACGCAAGGTTGCCGTGAGCAAATCCAAATCGCGCGCGCGTTCGATTGCCGATTGCTGCCATGTGCGTCCGACGGCGGAATACAGCGGACCCACAAAATTCGTCGCGCCCAGCGCGCGGCTCGCGTCAATCGCCTGCATGATGTAATTTTTTCCATTCATCCGAATCGCGTCATCGTCGTGAATCAAGTCGCGGTCGGGTCCCATGGCTGCCGTCGTCGAGACCGTCAAATCAAGGTCGCGCAAAATTTCAGCCGCGCGCGCATAATCCACATCGCCAATCGTTTCGAGCGGAATTTCAAAATGGTCAAAGCCGAGTTGTTTGACGTGCGGCGCGAGCCGTTCCACTTCTTGCGTGTTGACCGGCGATGTCCACACCCAGCCATTAATTCCAAAGCGCATATCGTTTCCCCCCAATCGTTCGGCGTTTCCGTTCATGCGTTAAACGTGAAACGGAATTGACGATTGCCGCATGACCTTTCACGCATTCACCCGTTTCCGTTCCATATCAAAGAAATGCAATTTGTCACTATTGACATTGAACTTGAGTGCGTCGCCGATTTTTGCGTCAGACATGCCCGGTACGAGCGACAATAAAGTTTGCTCGCCGGACTTGATGTGCAAAACGGTTTCGACACCGAGCGGCTCTTTTAACATTACTTGCCCCGAAAATTTTCCATTCGCATCCGGTTTCACATCTTCGGGACGAATGCCGAGCAAGAGCGCGTGCGGCAAATTTTGTTTTGCTTCTACGGTCACGACACTGTTGTTGATGGCAACCGCGCCATTCTGCCGCGTTGCTTCAAACAAATTGATACGCGGTGTGCCGACAAGCTGTGCGACAAAGGTTGTCGCGGGGCGGTCATAAATATCGTCTGGCGTTCCTTCTTGAATAATTTTCCCGTCGTGCAAAACCGCGATGCGGTCTGCCATCGTCAATGCTTCGATTTGGTCGTGCGTGACATATAAAATCGTTTTGCCCAATGTTTTTTGCAAATGTTTTAATTCCACCCGCAACGATTCACGCAGTTTCGCATCGAGGTTCGACAACGGCTCATCCATGAGAAACACGCGCGGGTCACGCACAATCGCGCGTCCAATCGAAACGCGCTGCATTTCACCGCCGGACAAACGCGCGGTTTTGCGTTCGAGCAAATGCGAAATCCGCAAAATGTCAGACACCGAATTGATTTTGGATTTGATTTCGTTTTCGGGAACGCGGCGCGCGGGGGAACGCAGCGGGAACGCAAGATTGTCGTACACGCTCATCGTCGGATAGAGTGAGTATTGTTGAAACACAAACGCGACATCGCGGTCGGCGGGGGTCAACATATCTATCGCGTTGCCGTCAAAGGCGACACTGCCCGCGTCCTGTTTTTCCAAACCGGCAATCACGCGCAGCGTGGTCGTCTTGCCCGCGCCCGTCGGTCCGAGCAGCACAAAAAATTCGCCGTCATTCACCTGAAACGAAACATCGTCAAGCGCGGTGACGGAACGAAAGTGCTTGGTGATATTTTTGAGAGAAACGTTGCTCATCGCTTGGCGTATCAGGTAGTAGGCAGCATGTGATACAAACTCTCGCCGCCTACTACTTGATACCTGCTACCTGCTACTGGTTTTTCCTCAATGCCATTTCATTTTGCGGATTGAAAAAGCGCGCCATTTGCGGGTCAACATCAAAACGAATGTTTGCGCCGATGGGATAACGCGCGGCGCGGTCGGCGCGCACATGCACAACGTTATCCCCTTCCATATTCACATGCAGCATCGTGTAGGAACCATGCATATCGCTCGCGTACACTTCCCCGTGCAAGGTGCCATTGGGATTCAGATGCGCGGATTCGGGTCGAAAACCGATAATGACGTTTTCATTGCGCGCGATAGAATTTTTCCAACCGTCGGGCAGCGCATACTGATTCGCGCCGGGCAAGCGCACCACGCCGTCCGTGAAATTCCCTTGCACCAAATTCATGCCGGGACTGCCGATAAATTTTGCGACAAATAAATTCGCGGGGTTGTAATAGACTTCAGTTGGCGTACCCGCTTGCTGCACCACTGCCGCCGACATGACCACAATGCGGTCGCCCATTGCCATCGCTTCGATTTGGTCGTGCGTGACGTACACCGTCGTCGCTTTCAAACGCAATTGCAGTTGGCGAATTTCCGCGCGCATCGTTTCGCGCAAATCCGCGTCGAGTGCGCCGAGCGGTTCGTCCATGAGAAACGCGGCGGGACGACGCACCAACGCGCGCGCGAGCGCCACACGTTGTTTGTCGCCGCCGGACAAACCGCCGGGACGTTTGTTTAGCAAATGTTCGATGCGTAAAAGCTCGACGACGGATTTTACGCGTTCGTCAATCAATTCTTTTTTCTCGCCTTGCGCTTGCAGCGGAAACGCGATATTGTCACGCACGTTGATATGCGGATACAACGCGTAAAATTGAAACACGAACGCAATGTCGCGCGCGCTCGGATGCAGCCACGTGACATTTTTATTGTCGAGCAAAATTTGTCCCGCCGTCACCGTTTCGAGTCCGCTAATCATTCGCAGCGTCGTCGTTTTGCCACAGCCCGACGGACCGAGCAAGACAATAAATTCTCCATCGGCAATCGTCATGTCGAGCGGTTTCACCGCGTACGCCTCGCCGAATTTTTTTTCAACCTGCTTTAATTGAATCGTTGCCATGAGTCAAGTAAAAAGTAAAAAGCTCAAAGCTAAAAAAAGTCAGGGAAAAACTTTTAGCTTTTAACTTTTCGCTTTTAGCTTATTGTCTGATTGCCCCAAACGTCACGCCGCGCAAGAGATATTTGCGGAGCGCAAAGGTGATAATGACCACCGGAATCAAAAACAAGAGCGAGCCCGCGGCAATCGCAGACCACTCAATGCCGCCGCGTCCCAGCATAGACGGAATCGCGGGTGGCGCAGTCCGCGCCCGTTCGCTGGTCATCATCAACGCGAACGCGTATTCATTCCATGCAAAGATGAGACAAAACACCGTCGTCGCGGCAATCCCCGAAACCGATTGCGGCAGCACAATCTTGATAAAGGTCTGAATGCGACTGTAGCCGTCCACCAACGCCGCTTCTTCGTACTCGCGCGGGATTTCGTCAAAGAACCCTTTCATCAACCACACCGAAAAAGAGAGGTTGAACACGGTATAAAGGAGAATCAATCCCAAATGCGTGTCATACAATCCCACTTGCCGATACATCAAAAAGAGGGGGATGGTCACAACAACCGCTGGCAACATGCGCGTGCTCAAAATGAAAAAGAGCAGGTCATCTTTGCCGGGCATATTAAAGCGACTGAACGCGTAACCGGCGAGTGTGCCGAGTGCCACAGACAAGAGCGTTGATACGCCCGCAACAATGAGTGAGTTAATCAGCCGTCCGACGTACGCACTGGGTCCGGTAATTTCTTGCCCCGTACTAAATGCCAGTAGGTCGAGTGGACCCATTTGTCCGGCATCCGCTTTCGCTTGAAATTCTGCCATCCGTCCGGGGGCAATGATGGCGCGGTCGGTAAAGAGGTAGAGAAACCCTTCCAGCGTTGGTTGAAAAAAAACTTTGGGCGGGCTGGCACTCACATCAGGACGTGACTTGAACGCCGTAGCCAACATCACAAAGATGGGGATGAGCATGATTAGCGCCACAATCAGGACCACAACTGCGCGCACTGCGCCGGTCGTTCGTGCGCCCGGGCTCACCTTGTCCACGCGAATGGATTCGACGACAGGACGGCGCGGACCCGTTTCTGCAAAACTCGCCATCGGCTAGCCCTCCCCTTTTGCTTTGTTCAAATTGCGAATATACAAATTGCTGATGGCAATGACAATGATGAGAACAATGTACGCCAGCGCGCTCGAATACCCCGAACGGAATTGCCCGAGAAACGCGACGCGATACAAATACACGGCAATCAATTCGGTCTGATTGCCGGGACCGCCGCCTGTCAGACCCATCACGAGGTCGAATGATTTCAATGCTTCAATCGTGCGAAACAAAACGGCAATGAGCAATAGCGGCATCACCTGCGGCAGTGTGATGCGCCAAAATTGAAACCACGAACTCGCGCGGTCAATCGCTGCCGCTTCGTACAAATAATCGGGAATCGCGTTCAGTCCCGAAAGCACCAACAACATCACAAAGGGACTCCACATCCAAACATCCACCAGAATAACCGCCGCCAACGCGACTCCGGGCACCGCTTGATTCCCGATGCGGCTCGCGAGCATATCCAGTTGACTTGCTCCGCCCAATCCAATCAGATAATTGAAATAGCCAAAATTTGGGTTGTACATCAACTTCCAAAACAAGCCGACGACTACAGGCGATAACATCATCGGCACCAGAATCAGCGTCGTCACCAAACCACTCCCGCGAAATTTGCCGCGCACCAGCATTGCCAGCGCAAAGCCCACAATCGTTTGCAGCGCGACCGAAAATAGCACATAACGTCCCGATGTCGTGAACGCATTCCACAGCGCGGGGTCGGTCAGCACGTTGGCGTAATTTTGAATCCCCAGCCAAACCGGTGCCGTGTTCCCCGTGGCGCGGTAGTTGGTAAAGGAAAGATAGAGCGAATAAAAAAGTGGAAAGAAATTAAAGACAATGAGCAACAAGAGTGAGGGCCAAATGAACAGGTTCATGATGGCGCGGTCACTCAACTGTCGCGACGCGGTGTTGCTCAGCGCAACCGTTTTTTTGACGGACGACCCTACAGGTACAGATGCCATACTCGTTGGAACGAAATTACAAAAAATGGCGTTTTCTCTGCCAAGTGAGCGCGGTGCTGCTCGGACGAAAAAAACGCAACCCTTTTTGCAATTTCGGCGGTTAGGGAAGCGGCATACGCCGCTTCCCTGCTTCATGTTCCGAACTTATTGCCCTTTGATATAGCCCGCTTCCTTGAGAATCTTTTCGTGCTCGACCGCAATCGTGTCCATCGTTTCTTTGGCAGTGCCCTGCCCTTCGACGATAAACTTGCTCAACTGCGCTTGTGTCACTTGCAAAAGCGTGCCAAATTCGGGGATATTCCAGAAATCCTTGACAAACGTCATGGTTTCTGCGAACGCGGGATTAAACGGCTGCGCTTTGAGGAACGTCTCGGTGCCGAGAACTTTGATATTGCAGGTGTAGCCACCCAACGCTGCCCATTGCGCTTGCGTCTCTTCTTTGGCGAACCATGTGATAAAGTCAAACATGGCTTTTTTGCGTTCGTCACTGATGAAATTGATGATGCTCATGCCCTGACCGCCGAGCGCCGCGCCGCGATCACCCTTCGGTCCTGCCGGATTCGGAAAGAAACCGGTGCCCGCCGCGTGCGGATTGGTCTGGGGATTCGTCAAAGCCGGGAAAAAGGCAAAGTAATTCATAATCATCACGGCTTTGCCGGAGGTAAAGGCGTCGTTCGTTTCTTGAAAGAACGCGTTGGAAAGACCGGGCGCTTGGCAGCAATCATAGAGGTCTTTGTAGAGCTGCACTGCAGCGATGTTTTGCTCGGAATTCACAACGCCCATCACGTTGTTGTTTGCGTCTTTCCAGTCGCCGCCATACGGGAACATCGTGTTCTCAACGCCCATCGTCATGGCATCATAATCTTTTTGCGTATAGATGCCGACGCCATACAAACCGGCGTCCTTGCGGGTAAAGAATTTGGCAATGTCCTCAAATTCTTTGTAGGTTTTGGGCACAGCGAGGTCATAGCCGTATTTGGCTTTGAAGGCTTCTTTTTCCTTCGGGTCTTCGAACAGGTCTTTGCGATATGCCCAACCGTCCGCGTCGCCTTCGGTCGGATATGCCCAATACTTGCCGGAACCGGTCGGATATTCACCATAGTAGGTCAACGTTGCAGGTGTGACCGTTTTGGCGATACCTGTGCTGTTCATGAAATCGGTCATGTCCACATAGTAACCGGACGTCGCGCTCGTGCCGAGCCACTGCGAATCGCCGACGACGCCGTCCCATTCAGTGGACTTGGCAGCCATTGCCGTAAAGAAGCGGTCACCAAAGGTGCCCCAGGGTTCCTGGATAATGGTGACTTTGATACCCGTCTCTTTTTCGTACAAGTTGCCCATCTGTTGCAAATAGTTGGCGGGGTCCCATTGCGCCCAGATGATTTTCAATTCTTTGACATTACCGCCTGAGGGAGCTGCGGTTGGTTGTGCGGGGACAGCAGTCGGTTGTGCGGGAGCGGCGGTTGGCGGCGCCGAAGTTGGTTGCGCGGGCGCAGGCGTCGCACAGGCGACCACAATCGCCAAAACGGCGAGCAATGCGAGAACCAGCGATAGTCGTCGAAGCGTAATTTGCGAAAACATCTTCTCTCCTCCATTGGAATCAGGTGTTAATTGGTTAGTGGGAAAAAATTTTTGGGGGTTCAACAGTGAACGGTACACCTCCTTGTCTGTGAAGCTCTTGCCGCGTCGTGCCTAACGCGCCACCGGCAACGCGCGGGGTGACATCCGATTTACCAGAGTCGCTGCGCGGCTGGCAACACGCGGCGCGCGCGGCGCTTGAAAGGGTTGACGCAAGATTTGGTCATACACCATCGCAACCGAACCCATCACACACGCATCCGAACCGTGTGCGGCGACAACAATTTGCGCGGTCTGCGATGACCAGCGCAAGGCGCGTTCGCTGATGGTTTGTTGAATGACCGGCAACAAAAATTCTTTGGCGAGCGAAAGAATACCACCGAACACGACCATTTCAGGATTCAATGCGTTCACCAAGTTGGCGAGTCCGATGCCGAGATATTTTCCCGTGTCATGGAGCGCCCGCCGCGCAATTGTATCACCTTCTTGCGCCGCGCGGACGATAACCGGAATAGTCAATTGTTCCCGCTTGCCATTTTGAAAACGCGCGAGCAAAGACATTTCTCCCGCCGCAATTCCTTCGTGAATGCGGCGGAACACTGCCGATTGCGAAGCGAGTGTTTCCCAACAACCGCGGTTGCCGCACGCACAAGGCAAACCGTCCGGCTCCAATGTCATGTGTCCCACTTCACCGGCAAAGCCCGAACCGCCCGGATAAATTCGTCCATCGAGAACAAGCCCGCCGCCGATGCCCACACCCGCGCTCACGTACAAAACATTCCGCGCCCCGCGTGCCACACCAAAATACGTTTCGCCAAACGCGGCAATCGAAGCTTCATTGTCCACAAAAACCGGAAAATCAAAACGCGCGCGAAACAATTGACGCAGCGGCACATTCTCCCATTGCAGATTCGGCGCATACAATAACGTACCGGATTCCACATCCACCAAACCCGGCACGCCGAGCGCGAGCCCCAACACATTCAGCGAATGAGCGCGCGCTTGTTCCGCGGCGGCTTCGATATTTGCGAACGCGCGGCGCAGAATCGCGCCTTGTTGTTCACGGCGGTCCGTGCGTTCTTGATGCCGCCAAATTACGCGCGCGGCAAAATCAGTAAGCACAACGGAAATGAAATCCACCCCCATCTCGACGCCGATGATTGCGCCCGCATACGGATTGAGCTGCAACAGAATGCCGGGGCGTCCTGTAAAATTTTTTCCGACGCCGGTTTCTGTGACAAAACTCGCGTTGATGAGTTGATGGACGAGACTGGAAACAGTGGTTTTGTTCAGCCCTGTGGCAACCGCCAACGCCGCACGCGAAAGAGGGGGATGGTCGCGGAGCGCGTTGAGAATAATCGAGAGGTTGATTTCGCGGATAAGGGCTTGGTCACCCGTGCGGGCATGTGTCATATCACAGTCTCGGTGATAACACCACAATCATTGTGTTGCGCTAACCAACAGCACTGCCGAACGAGCATTGCAACATTGCAACGATTTTAGGAAATGACTTTGTGTAAACGGGAAGAAAGAAAGAGGTTAGTTTGTTTGGGCAACAAACTAACGAGATTTTATCAGAATCTTGAAAGCGTGTCAATGGGCGCGGCGCAAATTCTTGTCCATCCCCACGCACCGCAAAATTCACCTTGCGCTTGTATCGCTTTTGCCGGAAATTGCCTTGACCCTTCACCGTAAATCCATTACACTTGCTTTCGGTCGTTCCGCTTTACTTGTGCATCAGCATCTGTTCCTTCCGCTTTGATTTCTCATGCCAACGCTCCTTCAAGACCTGGCGCTCCTCGAAACGCGCGGACTCGTGCGCACGACGCGTGAACGCGAAAAACCCATCGTCCGTTTCAAGCACGCGCTCACGCGCGAAGCGACGTACAATTCGATGCTCCAAGCGCGTCGCGCCGAACTTCACCGCGCGGCAGCAGAAACCTTGTCCGCATTGCACCGCCAACCCGATTTGGAAATGGTGTTGACGATTGCGGAACATTGGCAGCGCGGCGGCGAAGATGCTTCTGTCCTCGAAACCATTTTGCCGCATGCACAAAATCTAATTTACACCGGACGCAGCATTTCTCTCACTGCGCTCCTGTCGCGGCTCGAACGCGAAAATCTAGACGCGTCACAGCAGCGCGAGATGGATTTGGCGTTGGCAGATGCGTATGCCGCGCGCGGCGAGTACGAACCCGCGCGCCAAGTATTTGAACACGTCCTGCAAACGACGGGCGCGCTCGCCGAACGAATGCGCGCGTTGCACGGAATGGGCGTGAGCGAATACCATCTCGGAAATTTCGCGCGCGTCATCGAGATTCAAGAAACGCATCTCGCCTTGGCACAGCAAGAGCAAGATATTGTGCAGCAAGCGCGCGCGTTGAGTGGACTGGGCGCGGCGTATGTGGGCATGGGCAAATACGAACGCGCAACAGAATGTTTTCAAGCGAGCCGCGAAAAAAGTATTCAAGCCGGACGCGCCCAAGAGTTGGCAAATGCCGAAGCCAATCTCGCCGTCGCATTGTACAATCGCGGCGAGTACGAACAAGCGATCGCCGCGGCAGAACACGCGCTCGCGCTCGATGAACAAAACGGCGTACAAGTTTTCAACGCGCGCACCGCGTCATTACTCGGCGCCAGCTATTTCGGATTGGGCGACGATGCGCGCGCCGAATATTTTTATCGCCGCGCCCTAGACACCAGCCGCGCGTTGGGCGACCAACTCGGCACGGCTGCCGGCTTGACCAATCTTGCCGAATTGTTTGGCAAACGTCTTGAACTCACACATGCCGCTGAAACGTATCGTCAAGCCATTTCTATTTTGGAACCGCTGAAACAAGATGTCATTCTCTGCTTTGCGCTGGCGCAATTGGCAGAGACCGAACGGCAACAAGCCCTCGCCGCGCAAACGCGCACGCAATTTGAAACGCTCGTGTCAAGCGCGACGCAACATGCGGAACACGCATTGAACATTGCCAAACGCCTCACGCTCGATGACCAAATCACCACCGCATTGGAAATTCTCAATGCCATTCGCGCCGCCGCGTTTGACGGCGCACGCTTGAAAGGAGCATAACGCATGGACCCGATTCTTTTGCTCGTCATTGTCGTTTTTGTACTGCTCGTCCTTTTTGCAATTGGACAGCGCAGCCAACGCGGTGGCACAACGCCCGGCGACGCCATCACGTCCGAAGATACTTTTGAGTTTGAAGAAGATTCCGAAAATGTGACCCCCACCGCGCGCCGCAAAACCAGAATTGTCGCGCCCACACAACGCGCGGCAAAAGGCAAACTGCAAATTCGCGCGCTGCCATTGCCCGGACTTGTCGGCGCAACGCCACCACCCGAAAAAGGGATTGACGCAATTCTCGTGAATGTGTTGAATCCGAGCGCGCGTTTTGCCGGTGACGACGCGGAAGTTTTTGATTTTGACCCGCCACTCAGATTGGTCGTCCGATACAAAGCGGAAGACGAAAAAGCGACCACTCTCAAGAATGGCGCGCCGCAGCTTTCATTGGCAACCGTTTATCAGAGCGACAAAGGATGGCGCTTTGAACATTTAGACACGTCCGTTCAACCCGATGCAGATGGCAACGGTGGAACCTTGACGGCGTATCTGAAAACACTCCATCCCAATGACCCCGTTGTCATGTGCCGCCCATAAAAATTTGCTCACACCAAAAAAATCGGAGAAGAACATCATGCAGCAATTTGACCCCGACACCGCATCCGTAGGACGCCTCGTCACAATTACCGCGCCCGTACAAGAACGTCAAGGCGCGCAGCGCGCGTTGAAGATTCAAGCTGCACCGTTGCCGAATTTGTCGCGCGTGAAACCGAATGGCGCAAAAGGCATCGAGCAAGTGATTGCAGTGGTAATGAATCCGGTTGTGCGCGCGGACGATGACACCGAAGTCAACGACTTTAAGCCACCGCTCGAAGTGAGCGTTCAATTCACCAAAGCCGATGTAAAAAAGACCACGCTCGATGCCAAAGGCATTCCACAATTATCTCTTGCAGTGGTGTATTCCGGCGACGATGGCTGGAAATGGGAACGTCTGAAAACGCGCGTTGTCCTCGATGCGTCGGGTGGTGGAACACTGTACGCCAAGCTGCGAACCTTACGCCCTCAAGACCCCATCGTCATGTGCCGCCCATGAACGCGCCTCATTTTCAATTTTCGCGCGACGCGCAAAAGATATGGTGAGCTGTCCACACTGCCTGTTTGAAAATCTTGCGGCAGCAACTTTTTGTGCGAATTGTGGGCGCGAGCTTGCGCGCGAAAAATTGCGCCTACAAGATTCTCCCGCGCGCGCCCGCGAAGCCGAACGACGTTTCGTCACCGTTCTCTTTGCCGACCTTTCGGGATTTACCGCGCTTTCGGAAACGCGTGACCCCGAAGCGGTGCGCGAACTCATCAACGCGTGTTTTGACCGTCTCGTTCCCATCATCGAAACGCATCAAGGGGTCGTTGACCAATTTGTCGGCGATGCGCTCGTCGCGTTGTTTGGCGCGCCCGTCGCGCATGAGGACGACCCCGTGCAAGCATGTCGCGCCGCGTTGGACATGATGCGCGCGATGGAAAGCATCAATGCCGCGCGCAAACTCGCACTCGGTTTGCATATCGGTATCAACAGCGGCATGGTGTTGGCAGGCGGAATCGGTTCACGCGGACGCCAACAGTATTCTGTGTTGGGCGATGCGGTGAATCTCGCGTCGCGGTTGCAAGACGCGGCGGAACGCGGTGAAATTTTCGTCGGCGCAGAAACGTACAAACTCACACGTGACCAATTTGAATTTGTCTCGCGCGGCGCAATGCCATTCAAAGGCAAGAGTGAACCGCAACCCGTGTGGCAATTGCTCGATGCCAAAACAAACGCGCCGGCACATCGTCGCATTTATACGACGACTCCCATGCTCGGACGCGAACGCGAATTGTCTCTGCTGAAACGCATCACGCGCGAACTTGGAATGCAGGCAAGCGGTCTGCAAGTGGTTTCGATTTTGGGCGACGCGGGCTTGGGCAAATCGCGGCTCGTCCAAGAATGGCGCGATGCGGTTTTACACGCTGCCGCCCTCCCCCCGCATTTTGTCGTCGCGGGCTGTGCGCCGGATGGCGCGACGCATGCGTATGCATTGCTCACCGAACTCGCGCGCGGTTTACGCGGCGCGCAAAATGATTTGACCGAAACATCGTCCGCGTTACAAGCATTGCTGGGAACGAATGTTGTTTCACAAAATTCGGATGCGCTCGATGGCGCGGCATTGCAAGCGCAATACACGAACGCGTTACGCGAATTGATTTCGCAGCGCGCGGCAAACAATCCGTTGGTGCTCGTGTGCGAAGATGTACATTGGGCGGATGCGGCATCTATGCACGTGTTGAAACGCGCGTTGGAACAATTGCATGACACACGCGTGTTGATTGCTTTTACCTCCCGCATTGATTCGGAAACGCCGGGTTGGAGTTTGATGCAAGTTGTCCAAGAATTGCCCGGCGCTGCGGCAACGCGATTGCATCTCGCACCGCTCGCCGAGTCCGATGCGAACGCGCTGCTTGCCTCGCTCGTTCCCGGCGCACTGCCTCAAGAAATTCAACAACTCGTCCTCTCACACGCCGAAGGCAATCCGCTGTTTGTCGAAGAACTCGTTCGCATGTTGCTGGACCGCGGCGATTTGAAACGCGAAAACGAGCAATGGATGCTTACACGCGAACGTGTAATGCTCGACGTGCCAAATACGCTGCAAGGGATTTTGATGGCGCGCATTGACCAATTGCCTGACGAAGCGCGACACGTTCTGCAAATTGCATCCGTGTTGGGGCGTGAGTTTTCAGTGGACACTTTGGAAGAGATGTTGAGACGAACAGCCGTTGTATCATCGCAAACGGGATAGCCCGATGAAAGTACGATGAAAAAGGTTTCACTGTTTTGCCCACGAGTGACATAATTGGTGGAGGTGCGGACGCGAAAGCGTCCGTTTTTTCATTTGTGATACATTCGCGCGCGCGTCGTATAATATCGTGAACAGAGTTCTGTTTGGATATAGATGTCTGCACACGACCATTCTTTGCGCGCAGCAGTGAATTTGACGACGGCGAAATTCGACGTGGATTGGAACGCAGTGTATCGCCACGAATTGCCGCGCGTGTACAACTATTTTCGCTATCGGTTTAGTGACAACGCGCTTGCGGAAGATTTAACCTCCGCGACGTTCGAGAAAGCATGGCGCGCGCGCGAAAAATACCAGCGCGACCTCGCCGCATTTTCGACGTGGCTTTTCACCATCGCGCGCAATGTTGGCACAGACCATTGCCGTAAAGAACACGGCTCCCGTACACACCGCGCGCAGGTTTCGTTCGACGCGCTGGAAAAAATTCCTGCACCCGATTCGCCCCACGCGACATACGCACACCAAGCCGACATCGAACAACTCGCCGCGCTGCTCGAGCAGTTGAATGAACACGAACGTGAATTGATTGCGTACAAGTACGGCGCGGAATTAAACAACCGCGAAATCGCGCAACAGCTCGGCATGAGCGAATCAAATGTGGGAACGACGCTGCATCGTGTGGTGAGCAAATTGAGAAAGAGCTGGGATGAAGGAGTGAACGGGTGACAAGGTAAAGAGGTGACACAATGGACGACCAATTTCTAAAAGAGTATCGTTCGGCACCACGCGCGGAATTTGCGCGTCAATTGCAAGACAAGTTGAATGGAGAATTAACAATGCAAAACAAAAAAACCTGGCGACAGAATGTACTGCGTTGGAGTCCCGCATTCCTTGCCGCGACCATCATTCTCGCGGCAGTATTGCTATTCACACTCCCACCAACACGCGCGCTCGCGCAAGATTTTCTCAATCTGTTTCGTGTGAAAAAATTCGCGACGATTACGATTGACCCCGCGCGCCTAAAACAATTGGATAACCTCGAACTCGATACGGAAAAATTATTGGCGGACAATGTCGAGATTCTGCAAGAGCCGGGCAAACCCGTTCAAGTGGAATCGGTGCAAGCCGCGAGTGAACGCGCGGGCTTTGCCGTGGCTGTCCCGTCTGCTTTGCCGAAAAATGCGCAACTCCAAGTATCCGTGCAAGGTGAAGCCGCGATGGTCCTCACTGCCGATACACAAAAATTACAAGAGCTGCTCGAACTCGTCGGCGTGAAGGATGTCCAAGTGCCGGCGCAATTGGACGGTGCAAAAATTACGGTGCGGAAACCGGCGGCAGTGTTGTTGGAATACACAACGCGCAGCGGCAATTTTTCGCTGATGCAATCGCCGAGTCCCGAAGTGGAATTGCCGCAAGGTGTCGAAATGAAACAATTGGGGGAAATCGGTTTGCGCGCGTTGGGCTTGTCGAAACAAGAGGCGCACGATTTTGCCGCTCAAGTGGATTGGAGCAGCACGTTCCTCATTCCGATTCCTGCAAATGCTGCCGAAGTGCGCCAAGTTTCGGTGAACGGCGCAGACGGTTTGCTGTTCACAGCGAACGGCACCGCGCGCAACAACCGCAGTCCAATGGCAACGGGCGACACTGTTTTGCTCTGGGCAAACAACGGAATGGTGTACGGAATGCACGGCGACGGCAGTGCGCTGGATTTGTTGGAGATTGCGAATTCGGTTCAATAGTCGCACATCGTCGCGCTCCGCGTTACATGTCACATTGAGCGCGACGATATGCGAGTGCAATCGTGCGATAGTGTAACAGTTTGAATTACAAAATGATTCGTCAACTATCGCACGATTGCACTAACGAACTATCGCACTCACCATGATTCCTCTCGCGATCCAAACAATTTCGCTGCGCAAAGAATTTGGCAGTAAAGTGGCTGTCGCCGACCTCACCCTGAAGGTTCAGCGGGGTGAGGTTTTTGGCTTTCTCGGACCAAATGGCGCGGGCAAAACGACGAGCGTCAAAATGCTGCTCGGACTGGTTGCGCGCACAAGCGGCGATGGGCGCGTGCTCGATGCACCGTTGGGTGATGTTCACGCGCGCGCGAAAATCGGATTCTTGCCCGAACATTTTCGTTTTCAAGATTGGCTGAGCGGGCGCGAGTTTTTGGATTTGCACGCGCGGTTGTATGGAATCTCAAACGTGAAACGTCAAACGTCCATCGAAAAATTATTGACGCGTGTTGATTTACAAGACGCGGGAAATCGCAAACTCAAAGAGTATAGCAAAGGGATGTTGCAGCGCGTTGGACTTGCCGCCGCGTTGTTGAATGAGCCGCAGCTTGTTTTTCTCGACGAACCGACTTCGGGACTCGACCCCCTCGGACGTTTGATTGTGCGCGACGTAATTCAAGAATTGCGCGCGCAAGGTACGGCGGTGTTTCTCAATTCGCATTTGTTGAGCGAAGTAGAGATTACGTGTGACCGCGTCGCGTTTGTAAAAAATGGGCGCGTGGTGCGGGAGACGTCGTTACGAGAAACGTCAAATGTTATTGACGTTGAATTGATTGTAAAAAATTCGACGCCGCGCTTGCTGCACGAACTTGCACAGTTTGGAAAAAATGTGCAGCAGTTGAATGGTACCATCCATCTCGAAACCGAAAACGATGCGCGGATTCCCGAACTCGTTCGCTGGCTCGTCGCGCAAGGCATGGATGTGTACAAAATCGGCGCGACAAAACCGTCATTGGAAAAAATGTTTTTGGATGTGATGGGACAAGATGCACGCGCGGGCTGAAGGAAGTGGACATCAAAATGCAGACGAAACGAATTTGGTTTTTGATTGTGGGATTGGCAGTTTTGTTTGGCGCGCTGTTGATTACTTTGGCGTGGGCGCAAACGAAAACACATGATGCGGTTGTGCCTGTCGGATTGTCCGAAAGTGACGTTACACAGCTTGCCAAGGACGCGTTGAAAATTGAATACACCGGCGCGCCCGTCCAAGTTGAGGTCACACGGACGACGACGGGGGAATTGCATAAATTCGATTGCGGCAGAATTGGCGCAATGATTTCGGTTGTTGTTTCCCCCTTGCAGGGCAAGCCGGATGTGTGCGCGGCAGATTCGACGATGTGGGTCGTTTTGCTGCGCGGCGAATTTCAGCGCGAAGGTTTTGCAACCGATTCGGTGCAAATCGTTTTGGACCGCGCAGGCAGATTGATGTCAATGGATAGCGGCGAACTCGTCTCTACGGCGGGTTACTAGAAACAAATTACATGCGCGGCATTCTTACCATTTCTCAGCTCACGATTCACGAAGCATTACGCAAGCGCGTCTTGCTCGCGGCGCTGCTGCTCGGACTCGCGTTTCTGGTCATTTTCGCGCTCGGCTTTTATTTCATGAACCGCGAAGTGATTGAAACAACGCGCGGACCGGAGACACAGGCGCAGCGCGCGTTGATTTATATTTTTCTCACGATGGCGGGATTGTATGCGGTCAATTTTTTGATGGTGATGATGGCGGCGCTGCTGCCGGTGGATACGTTGAGCGGCGAAATTCGTTCGGGTGCGATTCAATCGCTCGTGACGAAACCACTGCGCCGCGCGGAAATTGTTTTGGGTAAATGGCTCGGCTTTTGGGTGATTCTCGCGGGTTATTTGCTGTTGATGGGGGGGGGTGTTTTGTTGGTCGCGCGTGTCGTGTCAAATACGACGCCACCGAATGTTTGGCTTGGTTTAGCATTGATGATGCTTGAAGCGACATTGCTGCTCACAATTTCCATCGCGGGCGGTACGCGCCTTTCGACGCTCGCAAACGGTGTTTTGGTTTTTGGCTTGTTTGGTCTCGCGTTCATCGGCGGTTGGATTGAACAAATCGGCGCACTGTTTCAAAACGAAACCGCGCGTTATATCGGCGTGATTGCCAGTTTGATTGTGCCGAGTGAAAGTTTGTGGCAGCTCGCGGCATACAACATGCAGCCCGCGTTGATGCGCGACATGACGCTCACGCCATTCTCGCCCGCGTCGGTGCCGAGCAATATGATGATTGTGTGGGCAGTGGGTTATACGTTGATTGTGTTGTTGTGGGGACTGTGGTCGTTTCGGACGCGGGACTTGTAACGAGCGCGCGCGCGATTCTTAAGATTGCGGTACAACTCGGTGCTCCATGCTTAAAAATTGCGCGCACTTCTTGACACGAACACTTGTTCGGGCGTATAGTACGCACACGAACGAGTGTTCTATTTTTTTACGCGCCCAACCGCGCACATTTCACAAGGAGGTCTCGCATGTCGCACCCCATCGTGCATATTGATTTGGCGGCTAACGACCCTGCCACATCCGGCAAATTTTACGCAGACGTGTTTGGTTGGAAGATTAGCCATGATTCCAATTTCGACTATTACATGTTCAGCGTTCAAGGCGGACCCGGCGGCGGATTCAACAAAGTTGGCGAACAAGGAACTCAGGTCGGAGAGATTGTTCCTTATATTGAGGTGGATGACATTGACGCCTATCTGCAAAAGGTTGAAGCGGCAGGTGGCAAGACGCTGCTGCCCAAGACCGAAATTCCCGGCATTGGCTGGTTCGCGCATTTTATGGATCCGGGCGGCACGCGCATGGCGTTGTACACGGACCTCAAGCAAGGTTAAGGGAGAATTCCAAGACGGGCGCGAAAAAATCGCGTCCGTCTTTTTTTTTGCATTGAGAAATTTCTCGCGCGCAATACGGCAAACCAGCGTATAATGGTGCATCTAAAAATCGGCGCTCATCCCAGAGGAGGGCTTATGTTCGCTCCACGCCTCGCACTCGTCCGCACTGCGCTGACCCGCGCGCGTTTCATTCCCACCGCGCGCTTTCGCGGGAAACCTCTCCTGCTCCTCATCCTCCTCTGCGCCTTTGCGCTCATGCCTTTTACGCCCGTTGCCGCAACCACCGGCGACCATCCCGATTCCGAAACCCCCGGCTCGAAACAAGCGGTCATCTTTAGTCCCTTTGGCGCGGCGAACGCCAACGACAAGGCGAGCATGGACTATTTCCAAGCCAAGGTCGAGGACCACAATTACGTTGTCACAAAATACATTGACAGCAAAGAGCAAGTGGATGACGACCCCGAAGGCGCGACCGCCGCGAATTTTCGCAAACTGACGCAAAAGGGTTTGGTCTATATCGTCACGCACGGCGCGACGGATAATGCCAACACCGAACCCGTCGAAACCAATCGCTTGCTCGTCGAGGGCTACAAGACCAAAGCGAAACGCGACACCGCGTTTGACGCGTATAGCGCGCCGTTCGTCGCGGGTGATTTGGAAAAATGCGACAAGTTTAAAGACCACAACGGCAATAAAATTTTTGGCATTTGCATCACCGAGCAAGGCGTCACGAATCACTTTACAGATAACAATACGATTGTCCATGTCGCCGCGTGTTTCTCTTTTAATTTTAAAGAGGAATTTAACGCGCGCGAGTACTTTGGTTACACCGCCGCGGGCAAATGTCCACAGGTAAAAGCCGACACGGAAAAATTATGGGGACGGATGCACGGCATCGTGGACGATGGAAAACATCGCGCCGCGCGCAAAGCATTTGAAGCGGGCGGCTTTAACGCGATTTTTGCGTTTCAACATCGCGAAGGACTGGATACAGTACTTTCACCCGCAGTCAAAGAACACAAACCGAAAAAGGATAAAACGTTTGTCGTCCCTGTCACCACACCGGGCTTTGTCATCTTTGATACCAAAATGGATACGACGGTTGACCCCGCCACCGTCATCAAAGTTGTCGGCTGCAATGCAAAAATCAAAAATCCGCAATGGGACCCGCCGTACACATTGACCTTTGATTTGGTTCTCAAAACACCGGGCACGGCGGAACTCACCGTCGTTTCTGCGAATGCGAAAGCGGAACGCAATTACAAAAATAATTTGGACGGCAACCAAGTTCCCGCGCAAGACCATGTGGGACCGAACCGCGATGATTTCAAGTGGCAAGTACATTGCGTTGCGCCGCCGCCGACCAAGACGCCGACGAAAACAAAGGTGCCACCGACGGCAACGAAAAAACCAACCAAGACGCGCACGCCAACACGCACGCGGACACCAACGCGTACGCTCACCCCAACGCGCACTGCCACCGACACGCGCACGGCGACAAGCACAGCAACGAGCACCAACACTGCAACTGCAACGTCAACACCGACCAACACGCCGACCTTTACGCCAACAAATACACCAACATTCACGCCGACCTTTACATCAACACCGACCAACACATTCACACCAACGGCAACAGCAACGATGCTTTGCTACGAGTTAATCATTGCCAACAACCCACCAACCGGCGGGACGGTGCAAGCGAATCCACCGCCAAACTGCGGCAGCAATTATTTGCCGGGAACGGGCGTGATGCTCGGCGCGATTCCAAACAGTGGCTTTGCATTTCAAAATTGGTTTGGCGACCTGACGGGAAATGAAAATCCCAAGAATTTGCTGATGAACGGGAACAAAAGCGTTCAGGCAAATTTTGTGCCGACGCCAGCCCCACCGCAACCCAACAAGTAAAGAGAAAAAATCTGTAGATAAAAAAACGGACGAGCAAAATTTTGCTCGTCCGTTTTTTTGTTTATGGCGCTATCGAAAATTTGCGCCACCGCGTCCACACGCTGCATTGCGCCGCATCGCACGCGCGCACACGCCAATAGTAAATGTGTTCACGCGGTGCATCCAGTGAATACTCGTTTCCTAAAAGTTCCTTGACGAAAACGTAATTTGAACTGCGCCGCATATCTTGACGCACTTGGAGTTGATAATACGTTGCGCACGCATCGCCTGTCCATGCGAGAACAACGGGCATCGTTTCGAGTTTCACATTTCTCGCCGGTTGTTTGAGCGCGAGTTTTACATCAGCACACACATTCGCTTGTGGTGTAACCGTGCGCGTGGCGGTGCGTGTCGGTGTGCGTGTTCGCGTTCGAGTAGCTGTTGACAACACGGTTGCGGTGCGCGTCGCAGCTGCGATACTTGTCAGAGTCTTGGTCGGTGTGCGCGTGATGGTCTTGGTCGGCGTGCGCGTTGCAGTCGCAACACTTGTCATCGTTTTGGTTGGTGTACGCGTCACCGTTTTGGTTACAGTACGTGTCGCTGTCTTGGTCGCAGTTCGTGTTGCGGTTTTGATTGCCGTTGGTGTAAAGGTTAACGTCCGTGTCAGTGTTTTTGTTGGCGTACGCGAAAGTGTTGGCGTGGCAGTACGCGTTGCGGTTTTTGTTGCAGTTTTGGTCGGCGTTTTAGTGAATGCTGTAGTTGATGTACGCGATGGTGTGTATGTCGCGGTGCGCGTCAACGATGGCGTAACTGTTGCCGTGCGCGTCTGTGTTTTCGTCGCGGTGCGCGTCAACGATGGCGTAACTGTTGCCGTGCGCGTCTGTGTTTTCGTCGCGGTGGCTGTTGGTGTAGATGTTGGTATTGATGTTGATGTATTTGTTGCGGTGCGCGTCGCGGTGTTCGTTGGTACTGCTGTATTCGTTGCGGTCGCGGTTGCAGTGTGTGTCGCGGTTGACGTTGCAGTGTTTGTTGATGACGCGGTGCGCGTTGCCGTCGCCGTATCCGTCACTGTGGCAGTGGGTGTCCAAGTCTTTGGTGGAGTCGAGGTTGGAATGTCAGTTGGAGTGTTCGTTGGCAGAGCTGCTGCTGTGGCGGTTGGTTCCGGCAAATCACAGACAAAGTCGGATGCTTTGAGCGCGAGGTTTTGTGTGTACGAATCTGTGCCCGCACTGACAACAATGCTTGGATTCGATGCAAGCACAGGTCCGCCAATTCCGTCTGTCAAAATGTTGTTCGTTATGTCTTCAAGCACAGCACTTGCGCTGGTAACTTGCCATGTTCCCGGCGTTACACCGACAAACGCAAAATTCCCATTGGCATCAGTTGTCGTTTCAATTGTAGTGCCGTCAGTCGTGTTTCGAATCGTAATGGACGCGTTCGGCGCAACAACAGCTTGCGCGTTCACTTGGCAACTTGCGTTCGCCATCCGTTGAGCAATTTCTTGATAAATCGCTTGAAGCGTTGGCGCATTCGGCGCGACAAAAAAATGTTCCGATGATGGTTCGGAGGCAATCGCTTGAAGTGACGCAGGATTAAAGTCCGTGCCAACAGCAATCGCATAAATAATCACATCGGGTACGCCATCACCATTCTGGTCGGACTTGGCGAGATTGGCTTGGTCAATTGCGTCTTGAATTGCATCGGCATTGCAAAGCGGGGCGCTATAGGTACTTCCGCCAAAGCCCGTCCATTTGCCATCCAGACGAATGTTAGCGATGCCATCAGAAGCAACAATCAAGACGGGGACATGAGTGGAATTGTGATAGTTGGAATCAAGAACCATTTGCCTTCCAACATAGAGCGCGCCTGCGAGAGGTGTGCCGCTGTTTGCACTCAAGCCATTGATGATGCTGTTGACTGCAGCAACATCATCGGTCAGATTCTTGCGATTTTGCCCAAACAAGAGACTGTTATATGTGCCACCACACGGCAATGTGTATGACGTAGAACTTTGCACGCGCGGGAAGGTTGCCAGCCCAATCCGGTCACCATTCGCAGGTTGCAATGAATTGTTAAACGCGGTGAGCGCGGTCTTTGCCATGTTCAGTTTCTGATTGGCGTTCGTATTCGTGCACGTCGTGGTTGTGCCGATGCAATAATTCATGCTGCTCGAAATGTCGAGAAGATTGACGACATCTATTGAGGTCTGTTGCAAATCAACTGTTCCTGCATCCGTCAGTTGATTCATCATGAGCGTGCCGGACAGAGTTATTGGTTTTTGAAATTTGCCTTGCACAAATGGCGCAAGATGGAGGTAATGATAATCGCACTCACCATATCGTTGATTCAGAGTGCATATGCCAGTCGGTTTAAATGGCAAAAATCCGACAACACGGTACTCTGAATTCCCATTTGAGGTGAGGTCATAGACGGGAAGCAAAACAACCGAACCCAGTTGCAACTGCCACGCCGCGAACACGGCAGCATTGGTCATTGAAGCCGAGGTAGCTGACAGGTGGTCACCGAGATACCAAGTATCACTCCGACTCGGGTCTTGGATGTTGTGAACGAGCGTTGTTACATCTGCCGCTTGGTTGAGCCAATGCACATAGCGAAAAGAAGGTCCGGTTAGCGCGTTCTCGCGAAGGATAAAGTTATAGTCCGGGTAGTCTTGTTCAAAAGGGACATTTCGAACACCATTTCCGTCTAAATCCTGAAACATGTCTATCGGAATGGTTGCGGGGAAAAGGTTACTGGCACAGCATACGCCAAACGGATATTCCTCGCTGGGCGGAGACGCGGTGACGTGAGAAGGGGAAAGAATCGCCAACAACGCCAAAGCAATCAACGTAACCAAAAACTGCAAACCAAATTTCAACTGCATAAGTCCTCCCAAAAAACCAATGCAAGAATGTTGTCGTGTACGAGAGCAGAGTCAGAGTAACACGCTTTGCGGAATCACGTCAATAGCAAGACGGTCCAAATTTTTGCTCGCCGAATCCCGAACTGCACTTGGTGCAAATGTTTTTTAAGGCACAAGGCGGAACAAAGGAACGGACGCAGAAATGATTTCTGCGTCTGTTCGCGTCTACGGGTTGATGAAAAAATTTCGCCACCGCGTCCACACGCTGCATTGCGCCGCATCGCACGCTTGCGCGCGCCAAAAGTAATGATGCCCGCGCGGTACTTTATTTAGCGTGAGCGATAAACTTGCCACACTCGCGCTTTTCCAATCCGCGCCGTTTTTGGAATCTTGGCGCACGACAATTTGATAGTGCGTCGCGCACGAAACATTCGTCCACTGCAATTTCACTTTGCGTACATCGAACGTTGCTTTGTTCGGCGGCGCGATGAGAGTTGGCGCGGGCGGCGCGCCGTTACACGGTTCGGGCGTCCATGTGGGAAGCGGCGTTGTTGTTTGCGTTGCGGTTGCCGTACGCGTCGGCGTGTTTGTACGCGTGCGCGTGGGCGTCGCGGTAGTTCCCCCCTGCTGCGCTTGTCCCGAATCCACATTCACCATCAACGTTGCTTCATCCACCGCTTCAAAATTGTAGCCATGCACATTTTCTTGTAACGCATGCAAATCATCGTCGTCCCAATTTTCATTCGGTGCGCCTGAAAGGTACCACGCGCCGCCATTGTCCGCGACGAACATGCCGTACTGTTTCAACGTTCGCAGAATTACTTGATTCGATTCTGAAAAACTAGAGATATTAAAATTCGCTTTCAAACGAAAACGCAAACCCATCGGCGGGTCGTTGACGTTGTTGCTCGTGTTGGTGCGGTGGCGCGCGGGCCACACATAGCTGTAATGCGTTTGCGGTACAGTGAAACGCAGCGCGTGATGAATGACGCCATCACCATTCAACGCTTCAAGCACCTCATCGCGTTTCACGAGACCGGGCATAATCGCCAAGCCCGCCGCGTCTGCGCTCGTCCAACCATCTTGACGCAGCGCGTTAGAATTCAAATTAAAAATTGCGCCGTATGCTTTCCAACTCCCGTTCGCATTTGGAAACGCGCGATACAATTCAAACAATTTGCAATCGCCTTGACGCACAATCAACACGTGGCGGTCTCCGCTGCTATTCGGACCGCCTTCAACCGGCGCATTCGTCGGAATCGGATATGGACCCGTGTCGGCTTCATTTCCATACGGTGTCAACGTGACCGCGCGCAGTGGCTGATTCGTCGGCACGACAATGTAAGGAATCCCATTTGGTGCGCCATTCCACACCGTCCCGAAATCGGGATGCAGGCTCGCGTCCGCGCCGATACGATTTACAAAATTGTCCGAATTGGGATGTGGGTCGAGCGAGTCAATGCGCGTGTTCCAAATACTGTCGGCTGGAAACACATCGCAATTGCCGAAGGATAAATCATCCGCCATGACAGGATGAATCCAAAGGGTCGCCAGCAAAAGCAGAGCGCTTACCCCTGCGCTCGCGAGGGCAAGCAAGAGCCGATGGGTGTTTGGAATAATCTTCATGGGGAAATTGTAACATTCGCGCGCCGCGAACAAAATGAGAAATTTGGCTTTATAATCGGTGCGGGAGAAAAAGAAACGCCCCGCTCGGTCAAGCGGGGCGTAGAGAGACGAACAATCGGTTGCCGTAATAATTAGGTACCGGACAGACCGTTAGTGACGCGGCTAAAGATATTGCCGATTTGTGGACCAACAATCGCAAGAATCGCGATGACCACAATCGCCACCAAGACAAGGATGAGTGCGTATTCCACCAAACCTTGTCCTTCTTCGTCCTGACGGGGCAGATAAAGCATAAAAAACCTCCTGTATAAAACGTGACCGTGAATCTGGCAAAACTATACTCGCATTACAAAACAATGACAATAGGATAAGCGTACTCACAGACAATCTGATTTGAACGGGATGCATTCAAATCCCGCCTGCGGAGGAACTGACGATGGATCTGGACAGCCCATTTGGGATGCTGATTTTCCTTTGCATTTTTGAGGTACTGGGCGGCGCGGCATTGGGCGTTGCCCTGCGCGGTCTTGTGCGCCGCGATTTTTCGGGACTCTTTTTCCTGATTTGGGGCGGGGGTTTTGCCGGAATCCCCCTCATCATCGGCGCAGCATCGTTTTTTGCTATGGAAGCGCAGACGTATTTTTACGCGCAAGTTTTTATTTTACTCACGACGATTGTGACCGTCGCGCTGCTGCCTACCGATTTTTTGCAAACGCGCGCGGATGGAAACAGTGGCGAAGCGGGCGCCATCGTCGGCGCGGTGCTGACGATGATTGGCGGCGCGGTGGTATTGTTTAATCTGACCGAAGGACTGAGCATCGGCTTGGTCATTGGTGGATTCTTTGCGTTGCTTGGCGTGGTCATTCTGCTCCGCACCGCGTTTGGCATCTTGCGTTCGACGTAAGAATTTCTTGTATAAAAAAACGGCGTCTGCGCGACGCCGTCCTTTTAGTTTGCTGCATTTTCAAAAAAGCGAATGAATGCTTCGATGCCGCGATAATAATTCGGCAGATGCAATTTTTCATTCGGTCCGTGAATCTTGTCATCGGGCAGACCGAAACCCAGCAGCACCGAATCCAAATTCAATTTTTCTTGGAGCATCGTCACAATCGGCACGCTGCCGCCTTGCGCGAGAAAAATCGGTTCCGCGCCAAATGTTTCGCGCAATGCCGCGCTCGCCGCGCGTGCGCCCACACTCGCGCGGTCGAGCAAAACACCGGGCGCGCTCGCGGTCACTTTTTTCACTTCCCAACGCACCGTGTTCGGCGCGTGTGCGGCAACATATTTTTTCAACATGCCTTCGATTGCCATATCATCTTGATACGGCACAAGGCGCATCGAAATTTTCGCCATCGCTTTTGCGGGCAAAACAGTTTTCGCGCCTTCGCCGGTGAAACCGGAAAGCAAGCCATTGATTTCAAGCGTCGGACGCGCACCGGTGCGTTCGTTCGACGAAAAACCTTCTTCGCCGGTTAATTCCGTCACGCCCGACATCGCCTTCCAAATTTCATCGCTCATGGGCAAACGCGCATAATCGGCGCGTTCTTCTTCCGTCAACGCGCGCACTTGGTCATAAAAACCGGGCAGGGTAATTCTGCCGTGCGCGTCGTGCATGCCTGCAACGAGTTCACACAACACTTGGGCGGGATTTGCAATCGCGCCGCCGAACGTTCCCGAATGTAAATCTTGCGCGGGTCCGTACACCCACAATTCAAAATAAGCAAGTCCGCGCAAACCGTACACGATGCTCGGCATGTTTGGAGCGAGAATGCCCGAATCGGCGTTCAAGCACAAGTCCGCTTGCAGCAATTCTTTGTGCCGGTCAATGAACGCGCCGAGATTTTTCGAGCCGATTTCTTCTTCGCCTTCAATCAGTACTTTGACGTTGAGCGGAATACCGCCGTTGTTTTTCAGCGCCTCGAGCGCCTTGAGCGTTTCGTGAACATTGCCTTTCATGTCGGACGCGCCGCGCCCGTACATCGTGTCACCATGAATCACCGCATCAAAGGGGGGGGTGAGCCATTCGTCGAGCGGGTCAACGGGCTGCACGTCGTAATGTCCGTACACCAGAACGGTGGGCTTGCCCGGCGCGTGCAGCCATTCGCCAAACGCGACCGGATGTCCCGCCGTCGGCAAAATCGCCACATGCTCCAACCCCGCCGCGCGCATTTGATTGGCAACCCAATCTGCCGCGCGTTCCATGTCGCCTTTATGTTCCGACAACGTAGATACACTCGGAATCGCCACAAATTCTTGCAGCTCGCGCAAAAAACGTTCGCGCTCTTGGTGCGCGTACTGAATCGCTTGGTCTGTCTGTGACATGTCGTGTCCCTAAAAATGAATAGGGTAGATTTTAACATCACGCGCAGGATGGGTCAATACGCGGTTCGCACGAAAATTTCGTGTGCGTTCCAAAAATCAAGGTGCATATTTCGAGAGGACTTGGTATAATCGGAGTGTTCTCACAGGAGGCAACTATGGACGCCAGAATTTTATTGTTCTGTTTCGTTGGATTGCTCATCGTACTCTTGGTTTTGGTTTTGAGTGCGATTCGCATTGTGCGCGAGTACGAACGACTCGTCGTCTTTCGGCTCGGCAAAGCAATTGGTAGTCGCGGTCCCGGGGTCGTCTTTTTGATTCCGGTGGCTGACCAACCGGTCAAGGTAGATTTGCGCGAACAGTTCCAGGAAATTCCGCATCAAACGTGTATCACCAAAGACAATGTGACGATTAGCGTTGACTTTTTGATTTATTCCAAAGTGATTGACGCGGTCTCTTCCGTCGTTCAAGTCGGCAATTTCGCAGGCGCATCGCAAGGCATTGCAACCACTACGTTGCGCGCAGTGATTGGCGATATTATTTTGGATGATGTGTTGGCACAGCGCGAACACATCAACACCGTACTGCGAACCAAACTCGATGAGGTTACGGAACGCTGGGGCGTCAAAGTAACCGCCGTCGAAATTAGGGAAATTATCCCGCCGCGCGATATTCAAGAGGCGATGACGCGACAAATGTCTGCGGAACGCACGCGCCGCGCCGTTGTCACCGAAGCGGACGGCAAACGCCAAGCGGCAATCACGGTGGCGGATGGCGACAAGCAAGCGGTCATTCTCCGCAGCGAAGGCGAACGCCAAGCGCGCATTTTGCAAGCGGAAGGGTACTCGCTCGCACTGCAAACGATTTTCAATGTCGCGCGCGGCATTGATTCCAAAACGATGTCGCTGCAATACATGGACACCTTGAAACAACTCGGCGCAAGTCCTTCGACGAAATATATTTTCCCGATGGAATTTACCAATCTCGTTCAAGGACTGACCCAGTTTATTCAAAGTGCCGGCAATGAAAGCAGCTCTGAAGCGAGCATGGTGGTCGTACCCGATTCCACGATAGCCAATCGTACGACACGGGGCGACGCACCGAGCGGCTCCGGCACGGGCACATCCCAAACGGGAACGTAAGAACGGACGCGGATTTTTCATCCAACGAGGCGACAGCATTTATGTTGTCGCCTCGTCATGCGTGTGCGCCGCGCGTTTTGTGAGCCGCGCACACACACATATAATTTCTCATAAATTCACTGTGGAGCAATTCCGTTGTTCAATTTTCTAAAACGCGACAAAGAAAAAACCAAAGAGGGACTGACGAAAACACGCGAGTCCTTTAAAACAAAATTACAAAATCTTATCTGGCTCGATAACGATATCACCGAAGATTTTTGGACGGGGCTTGAAGATACGCTCGTGCAAGCAGACCTCGGTGGGCAAGTGACGATGGAGGTCGTTGACAACTTGCGTCAGCGCGCGGATGCGGAACGCATTGTCAGTCCGAAAAAAGCGGAAGGCATCCTCAAAGAAGAATTAATCAAAGTATTGCAAGAGGCAGGACAAACTGCACCGCATCAAGAAACATACACCGCCAAGCCGCATGTGATTCTCATGGTCGGTGTGAACGGCGCGGGCAAAACGACGAGCATCGGCAAACTCGCGCAATATCTCCGCCAACAAAACAAACGCGTCATTCTCGCGGCGGGCGATACATTTCGCGCGGCGGCGATTGAGCAGTTGCAAATTTGGGGCGAACGCGTCAAGGTGAACGTTGTCGCCCATCAGCAAGGTGCAGACCCCGGCGCGGTTGCGTTCGATGCGTACCAGTCCGCGAAATCCAACAACGCGGATGTGTTGATTGTGGACACGGCAGGACGTTTGCAATCAAAAACAAATTTGATGAAAGAGTTGGAAAAAATTTCGCGCGTGTTGCAAAAGAATGACCCCACCGCGCCGCACGAAACCTTGCTCGTCCTCGATGCAGTGACCGGACAAAACGGTTTGAACCAAGCGCGCGAATTTAAAAAAACCGTGCCACTCACCGGAATTGTTTTGGCGAAACTCGACGGCACCGCCAAAGGCGGCATCGTTTTCGCGATTGCCCAAGAATTGAAACTGCCGATTAAATATATCGGCACCGGTGAAAAGATTGACGACTTTGCGGAATTTGACGCGCAAGAATTTGTAGAAGATTTGTTTGAGGGGTAAGAAATTGATTTCAAAAATTTTCCGTAGAAAAATTTTTGAAATCAATTAGTACAACACTCATGGAAGACCTAAAATCACGCCTCACTGAAATGAACGCTCGCCTCGCTACGCTGTTGGAGCGTCTTTGACCTGCCGGGCAAAGAAAATCAAGTCGCAGAACTCGAGCAGAAATCGAGCGCGCCCGATTTTTGGAATGATACACAGAACGCGCAAAAGGTGATGAAAGACCTCACCGCGCGTCAAGCCGATGTGACGCATTGGAAAGATTTACAAATGCGTTTGGGTGACGCATTGGGTTTGTTCGAACTTGCCGCCGAAGAAAATGACGCGGACGCGATGCAGCAAGTGGCGCAAGAAACGCTTGTCCTTGAAAAGGAATTGAATGAATTGGAATTCAATTTGCTGTTTGCGGGACAATATGACCACAACAATGCGGCGTTTTCGATTCACGCGGGCGCGGGCGGAACGGAAGCGCAGGATTGGGCGATGATGCTGTTACGCATGTATTTGCGTTGGGCGGAAAAACGCGGTTACAAAACGGAAATTTTGGAAGAGACCGAAGGCGAAGAAGCCGGCATCAAAAGCGTCACCGTACAAGTGACGGGCGATTTGGCGTACGGACGTTTGAAAGCGGAACGCGGCGTGCATCGGCTCGTGCGGCTTTCGCCATTCGATGCCAACAATCGTCGCCACACATCATTCGCACTGGTCGAAGTAGTACCCGAACTCGAAGAGGATGGCGAACTCGAAATTAATCCCGACGAAGTGCGGATTGATATTTATCACGCGTCAGGACACGGCGGACAGAATGTGCAAAAAGTTGCTACCGCCGTTCGGCTCACACATATTCCCACGGGCATTGTCGTGACGTGTCAAAACGAACGTTCGCAATTGCAAAACAAAGAGAACGCGTGGAAAGTTTTGCGCGGGCGGTTGGCGGAAAAGAAAATTGAAGAGCAAGAAGCCGAGCGCGCCCGCATCAAAGGCAAACACATCGAAGCGGGCTGGGGCAATGCGATTCGTTCGTACGTCTTGCATCCCTACCAAATGGTCAAAGACAATCGCAGCGAGTATGAAACGGCAAGAACGGATTTGGTCCTCGACGGCGAACTTGATGCGTTGATGGAAGCGTATCTAAAGTCTCAAGTCACGTAGAAATAAAAATTCCGCACCGTTCGATGCGGAATTTTTTTATTCCGAACACGCGCACACCAACACATTCAACCATTTCGTCAGTTCATTTGGTGGCATCAACTCCAACGCGTTCGCCGCGTGCGAATACAGTAACGGCGCGCAATAAATGTCGAGCAAGACGAACAACGAATGTGATGCTTCTACTTCAAAATACTCGAAATACTTTTTTCGCACGCGCGCAGCTTTATCCAGCAACACCGAATACCCTTTCGCGTTTTCGTTCGCCCACTCACGCGCGGCATTTTCATCCCCGTTCACAATCGGCAAAAACACCGCGTCACTTTCATTCAATTCGTCGCGCAGCGCGGCGATATTGCGCGCAAACAATTTTGAATGTTCATCATCGAGCGAAACAGGAAAATACAACAGCGCGCGTTTCTTGCCTGCGAATTTGTACAACGTAACATCAAGTCCATTCGTCGCGCGTAACGTAAAATTCGGCGCGCGTTGATTGCGTCGTTCATCCGTGATTTCTGTAATTTGTGCCAACATGAATCTCCAATCTACGTTTTCCAATCTTGTCACGCCGCAGGCAATCGAATGCGTCGAATCGCGCGCGAATAAAGCCATGGAAAAAATTTGCGAATCGGCACCGCCCATTTTTCAATGCCGCCGTAATCATATTCCTCTTTGCCCGTACGAATCGCGTACATGATATGTTTCGCGCTTGCCTCAATCGTCATCGAACGGCGATGTTCTTGATGTGTTTTTGGTCCGCGCGTTGTTCCATCCGCCAACAATGAATTTTCCGAAATGTGCGTTTGCACAAAGCCCGGACACACCATCGTCACTTGAATTCCGTACGAATGCACTTCGCCGCGCAGCGCGTCAAAAAATCCATGCAGCGCGTGTTTCGACGCGCAGTACGCGGAACGTCCGGGTACCGGCAATTTTCCCGTGAGCGAACCGATGACGACAATATGTCCACTCTTTTGCTCCATCATGTACGGCAGCACCGCTTTCGTCAACGCGATGGGTCCAAAATAATTCACTTGCATCACACGCTGCTGCACCGCAATCTCCATGTCCACCACATAGCCGCGTGAACCAACGCCCGCGTTATTCACGAGAATATCAATGCGTCCAAAAATCTCGCGCGCTTCCTTCGCTTTTTGCGGCAGTGAATCCAAATCCGCAACGTCGAGCGGCAAAACGTAAGGAACGTTCGCCGCAACGTTCGCTTGCGCCGAATCGCCCGCGCAATTTTTCTTGACGCGTTCCAATTCCTCCACACGCCGCGCGGACAAAATCAACTTCGCGTTTTGCTGCGCGAGCGCGTACGCAAGTCCCTCGCCAATTCCCGACGACGCGCCGGTGAGCCAAACGACTTTATCTTGAAAATACATGGATGCCTCGTGCATTTTTTTTCAAACGAAATCCTTCGCCTCTCAAAAATTCGCAAGCCGCGCGCGCTTGAAAAATCAGAACAAATTTTCTCAATCTTGGTGGTCTTGGTGTAAGATTTATGTCAAAACCGATACTCAAAAGCGTCAAGTGTGGCGGACGCTTTGCCGTCCGCAGCGCACTTTAATTTACAGGTAACGCTGTACTAGACAAAAGGAGCAAATACAATGAACGAAAAGCGTTACGAACAACTGATTCACCTACTCGCCATCGGCGTCGCCATTGTGTTGTGGTTCATTTCCGTCCAGTTTTCGGCGGACGGGTTCAAATTCGCGCTGCCGCGTTATGCGTGGGTTGGCTATGTCCTCGCGATTGCGGTTACGGTGATTGAACTTGTGTTCAATGAAGAAGGCATGAATCACTCGCTTACGGTTGTCGCCGTTGGGCTGCTCTCGTATGCGTATGGCATCGTCACCAACATTCTCGGAATTTGGGCAGCGCAAGGTTCGCCCGACATTGCCGCGAATCCCATCGCAATTGTGTTTCCCGCACTGCTCGGGTTCTTTCTCGAAATCGCACCCGAACCACTTTTGCTCTGGGGGTTGATGGGAACAGGCGCGCGAGACTTTCTCTCGCAACTCATCAATAGTAACAAACCGAATAAAGCGTATTAACTGTGTCGTCGTTGGGATGAATCAGTAAAAAAATTTTTGGGGGTGAAATGGAAGCGTGTTCCGTTTCACCCCCAAAATTTTTAAATCAACACCAACCACACGCCCACTATCGCCAACGCGGTCCCAATCCAAACACGCCGCGTCAATTTCTCTTTCAAGAACAACCACGAAAAGAGAACACCAAGTAATGGCGACGCCGCATTCAACAACGACGCGCGCGCCGCGCCCGCGAGCGCAACGCCCAACACAAAAAACAAACTCCCAATCCCCGTACTGTAAATTCCCAACGCAATCAGTTTTGGCAATTCGCGCGTGCGATAAATTTCCCACACGCGCGAACCTTTCAACACTTGCGTAATCGGCAGTAACACGAGCGCCGCAATCGTCAAACGAAATGTGCCGAGCAAAACACTTTGCTGCACATTGTCGTACAACGTCACGGGCGCTTGCATTTGAATTCCCAAACGCAGTAACGTCGTCGCACATGCCCACGTGAACGCGGCAAACACAGCAGCGGCAACTGCAACATAACGTGTGCGTTGTGAAATTCCGCGCGGTTCTACATCGTCGTTTGATGATGTAATCAGCATATCATTCGCTTCCGCCGCGTCTTTCGGATGTTCGCGTCCCAGCAAATACAACGCGACGATGACCAATCCCGTACCAACAATCGCTTCCCACGTAATTTCTTCGCCGAGCAAGGGAACCGCGAGCAGCCATGTGAACACAGGATACACACCCGAAATCGGCATGGCGCGCGACGCGCCAATTTTTGTCATGCTCCAAAAATAAATCGAATCGCCGATGCAAAAACCGAGAATGACCGAAACGCTCAACGCGAGCATCGCCATCGGCGTCAATTGCGCGAGCAGCGACGCGCCGCCAAAGAACGGCAGCAGTACATAAAAAAACAACGCGCCGATGACGACGCGAAACGCGTTGAACGAAAGTGTATCCACACGCGCCGCATTGTGCTTGACCAACAAACTCGTCGTCGCCCAAATGAATGCGGCGGTGAGACCAAAGAGGATACCGAGAGGCATGACAGGTCGGATTGTCGGATTGTCGGGTAGTCGGGTGGTCAAGAAAGACTTCGCGACTTCCCGACTACCCGACTAGCGGACTGTTGTCCTCCATTCTCCATATCGCGTTTCAATCCCGCGCACGACATCGTGATAGCAGCTCTGCATCTTTTTGGAAATTTCGCCCGGGTTGCCATCGCCGAGTTTCATGCGGTCAATCGTCACAATCGGTACGACTTCGATGCCTGTGCCGCAGAAAAACGCTTCGTCCGCCGCATACAATTCCGTGCGGTCCACTTCGCGTTCGACGACTTGGAGATTCAATGTTTCGCGCGCGAGTTGAATCATTGTTTCGCGCGTGATGCTTTCCAAAATTCCACTCGTCACCGACGGCGTAATAATTTTTCCATCGCGCACGAGCATCAAACACATGCCCGGTCCTTCGGCAACTTTGCCTTGCGGCGTCAACAAAATCGCGTGGTCATAGCCATTGCGTTTTGCCTCTTCGTTCGCGTATCTCGAATTGAGATAATTCGCGCTCGCCTTGACGCGCGGCGCCATCTGATTGTCCGTGAGCCGTGTCCATGACGAAACGCACGAATGACTCACGGTATCGGTTTTCAATTTCGAATCCCAATCGGTGACGTGAATAATCACATGCGCGAGCGTACTCGTCGCCGCGCCGAACGTGCGCGATTCCGCGTAGGCGAACGGACGAATGTACACATCGCGGTCAGGATTGTTGTCGCGCACGAGTGAAACTACTGCATCGTGCAAATCTTGTAACGAGTAATCACATTCCAACCGCACGAGACGAATGGATTGCAAAAATCGTTTAAGGTGCGCGTCGAGTTGAAAAATGTTCAGCTCGTTTGTGTTTGGATTCTGGTACGCGCGAATTCCTTCAAACACCGACGACACACTCGCCGTGCCGATTTGGGTTACGTGAATGGTGGCGTTTTCCCACGGCTGTAATTTGCCGTCCCACCAAACTGTCGAAAAGTTCATGGATTCTGCCATTGTTAATCACCTCGAAAGATACGTGGAAATAAAAATATCGTCAGCGCGAACGCGATGCCTGAGACTGCCACACCGACGATGACACCTAAAATAAAACTTGCCGCGTCCATCGTTCAAATCAAATCCAAATCGCCCGGCGAATGTTCGCACAACGTAAAATAACGCGCGAGTTCGCTGCGATGCTGCGTGCCGTGATTGACGACGTGCGCGAGAATTTGCCAGATGCGCGCCCGTTCGTCGCGTTCCTTGTTGATGACAATTTCTTGCTGCAAAGTTTCATTGTCAATCGTCTGCGCGTATGCCAATAATTCCGCGCTGTCCTTGACCCACGCCGCGCGCGTTTCCGCAAAATTCTTCATCCGCACAATGTCCCACAAGTACGTTTTGCCAATGTTATTCCCGATGCAAAATTGTCGCCAACTCCAATCCACATCTACAATGTGACGCAATGTTTCGAACGCGGAATCACGGTCAAATTCATTCGCGCGCATCAATTGTTCATCCGTCAGCAACGCGGCAGTTTCAAAAATTTTCGCGTTCGCGCGATTGTGATACATGATGAGAAAGAGAATATCGTCGCGGTTCAACTGTCTCTAATCCTTTACCATTTTTTTGTATTGATCTGTTTCAAGTAATGCTCTTCGCAAAATATCCAGTGCGCGCACTGCCGTCCAGTTTTGCGCCATCTCGCCCATTCCGCCAACAGGATAACTGTAACTGCGCGTTTTCGCGTCGGACGAAATTCCAATCGCCGTTTTGCCTGTGTCCGCTAAATACATATCTTGATTGCCCATCGTACTCACCACCGCTATCGCAATGTCCGCGCCCGTTTGCGCGCGCAACATGCTCGCAATCTGCTCCGCGTTTTTTTCATTCACTTCATCATCATTCACGCGAATCAAATTATCGGTGACGCTCAATCCTTCAGGCGTCGAACGCAAGCGTTCGGCAATTTTTCCCAGCGTATTCGATTCTGCGACGGCAACTGTTTTGTTCTGTGCGGTCAACAGGCGCGCAATCACTTGTTCCACCGTTTCGTTCCCTTCCCCATAAATCCAATCGCCCAAACGTTCACGCACGCGTGCTTCCATGTCCGCAATCAATTTTTCGGCGTCGGCGCGCGTCGCGGCTTTCGCGGTGATGCGGACATCCGTTTGCCCGGGATGCGCGGCGAGTCCCACCGTCGGATTGCTTTCTGTTTCCAAATCCGCGATTTTTTCGTCAATCAAACTTTCGCCCACCGCGCATGTTCGCAAGGTTTTGGAGAGAATGATAGAGTCGTCGCCCATTTTTTCGCGCAGCCATGGCAGCACGCGCGCTTCGGTGAGATGTTTCATTTCGCGCGGCACGCCGGGCAAAACAAAAATCGAATGTCCCTCGTGGTCAACGATAAAACACGGCGCGGTGCCGACGGGATTTTCGACGGGCGTCGCGCCGTGTGGAATGTACGCCTGTTTGACATTGTTCTCGCTCATCGTGCGACCCCATTTTGCGAACCGTTCGCGAATTTGTTCGACGAGTTCATGATTCAATTCAAGCGGCACGCCAACCGCCTGCGCGATTCCTTCGCGCGTCATGTCGTCAACGGTGGGACCCAAACCGCCCGTCGTAATAATCACGTCCGCGCGGCTCATCGCAATTTGAATCGCGGATGAAATCCGCAACACATTGTCGCCAACCGTTGTACGAAAATAAACGTCCACGCCAATCGCCGCGAGCTGTTGTGCCAGCCACGCCGCGTTCGTGTCAATGATTTCACCGAGAAGTAATTCGGTGCCGATAGAAATGATTTCTGCGCGCATGATTGGGGTAGCAGGTATCAGGTAGCAAGTAGTAGAGACTGCCCTACTACTTACTACCTGATACTTTTTTTTCACTTGAACAAATTACTCACCAAAAACACCACATTCGCCGGACGTTCCGCAAGACGACGCATAAAGTACGGATACCACTGCGAGCCGTAAGGGACGTACACGCGCATCGGGTATCCTTCTCGCACGAGCTGCCGCTGCAAATCAGAACGAATGCCGTACAACATTTGAAATTCAAAGCGGTCGTACGGGACGTTGTGTTCCTTGATGTATTGCTTTGCCCAATCAATAATTTTCGCGTCGTGCGTTGCCAACGCCAAGTGCGGAGTTGTACCGTTCGTTCGCGCGTCCGCGGTGGCAAGAAAAATTTCCGACAGTTTCAAATAATTCGCGTCAGTGTCTTTTTTCGCCGCGAATGAAATGTCGGGCGGTTCTTTGTACGCGCCTTTGCACAAACGTACGCGCGCGCCCATCGCGTACAATTCGTGCATGTCGGCTTCACTGCGAAACAAGTACGCTTGAATCACGATACCGACATTATCAAATTCTTCGCGCAGCGTTTTGAAAATGTTGAGCGTGATTTGCGTCCGCGCGGAATCTTCCATGTCAATACGCGTTTTGGTGCCGATGGCTTGCGCCTTGCCGACAATTTGGCGCATATTGTCGAGACACAATTCGGGGTCAATGTCCAGCCCCATATGCGTCAATTTGACCGACACGTGCGACTGCAAATTGTGCTGCTGAATCGCGTCGAGCGCGACGAGATAATCATCTTTGGCGCGCCGCGCGTCATTGGCGCTGACCACGCTTTCGCCCAAATGGTCGAGCGTGGCGAGCAAACCTTCGCTGTTTAATTTTTTTACCGCGTTGATTGCATCGTCCAATGTTTCGCCCGCAACAAACCGGCGCGTCGCTTTGCGCGAAAGTGGAAAGCCGACGACGAAATTGCGCGCGGCGGAATTGGTAGAGAGTGCAAGAAAGAAGTCGCGAAACAAAGGCATGGGGAACCTCACACAACATTGTGTTCGGGGATAGGTCGTCCCTCACGGAACCGTTCTAAATCCAACATCGAAACGTCAATCGTTTTTGATGCGCCGTCCAAAATGATTTCGCTCATCACCTTGCCCGCGCCCGGGGAATGTTGAAAACCGTGTCCTGAAAAACCCGCGCAAATCAAAAAGCCCGGCACGTCGCGCGATTCGCCGAGAATCGGATGCGCGTCGGGGGTCGCTTCGTACAAACCCGCGAGTTGTCTGACGATGCGCGCATTTTCCAAAAGCGGCAAACGATACAACGCGCGCTCCAATGTTTCGAGATGAAATGCTTCGTCAATCGCGTACGTTTCTCCGGGCGTTTCGTGATGATTCGACATGCCCACAATCAAGCCCGTCGCTTCGGGATGAAAATAAAGCGAGGTTGCGAATTCAATGACAAACGGATGATTGCGCGGGATTTCAGGAATTTCGCCCGTGTTGAAAAATTGGCGGCGGAGTGGAACAATCGGAATGTCGAGCCCGACCAACGCGCCGATTTTCGCTGCCCATGGTCCTGCACAATTTACCACTACGCGCGTTTCAATGTCACCGCGACTTGTTTTCACACGCGCGACGCGCCCATTTCGCGTTTCGATACCGACAACATTTGTTTCGGTTTCAATCTGGACGCCGCGTTTGCGCGCTTCACTCGCAAATGTTTGCGTGATAGTGTACGGGTCAGCCGTCCCATCGCGCGGACAAATGCTGCCGCCGAGGACGCCCTCCAAATTTACATGCGGCGCGAGCTGGGCAATGTCATCAACGGAGAGGAAACGAACATCATGCACTCCGAGCGATTGTTGCAGCGCGATATTTCTTTTGAATAATTCGATTTCGTCGGGCGTGGTGAGGAGAAACAGGTAGCCGAGCGGATGATAGTCGGCAGAGATGCCAAAAATTTCTTGAAAGCGTTGGATGATGTCAATGGAATAATTCGAAAGTTGAATGTTGACGGGAGTGGAAAATTGATAACGCACGCCGCCCGCATTGCGTCCCGTCGAACCCATCGCTAGAAATTTCTCGCGTTCGAGTAAAACAATTTTTCCTGCATTGCGTTCGGCAAGATGATACGCGATGCTCGCGCCCATACATCCGCCGCCGATGATTACAATGTCTGCCGTCGTTGGCAACATGACCCTATCCTCAATCGAATTTCAAACGCGCGAGATTGTACACGCTTTCAAATTTGCGCGCAACGCGTCGCTATCGGCATCGGCAGAGAATGACACAACAAACGCAACAGTGCGGCTCCGAGTAAATTGCTTCACTTGCATATCGGCTTATAATGACAATTCGTGTGCCTGACTCGATTCTATCGCGTTGCGTGATGTCATGTCATTGATTGAAAAAAATCTGCGTTACAACTATTCCGTCGGTCTTTTGAATGGCGCGATTTTCGGATTTGTGGACGCGCTGATTGCGCCATCGTTGACGCTCGCGTTGTTTGTCACTGCGTTGGGTGGTTCGAGTTTTCTCGTCGGTTTGTTGTCGGCAATCTATAACGGCGGTTGGTTTGTGCCGCAGTTTTTGATCGCGCATCGCTTGCAACAATTGCCGCTCAAAAAACCGGTGTATGCGAGTGCGGCGGTGGTCCGCATTGTGTGTTGGCTGTTGATTGTCGTCGCAGCGTACACGATTGGCGCGCACAATCCGTCGCTGTTGCTCGCGATTTTTTTTGTGCTGATTACGATTTATTCGTTCGCGGCGGGGTTTGCGGGCAACGCGTTCATGACAATTGTTGCCAAAGTGATTCCGATTCAGCGACGCGGCTCATTTTTTGGCTGGCGCGAATTTTCCGGCACGGCGACGGGTTTGCTCGCGGGCTATTTGGTCGCGGTGGCATTGAGCCCCGAACGCGGTTTCGCCTTTCCCGAAAATTTTGGAATTTTGTTTGTGTTGGCATTCGGCGCGATTGGCGCGGGACTGCTTTTATTTGCCCAAGTGCGCGAGCCGCGTGAGATTATTCAAGGCGAAGCCATGACGTTCGCGCAGCAGTGGCACGCTGCACAAAATATTCTGCGCGAGAATCATTCGTATCGGCGTTATTTGCTCACGCGTTTTGTTTTAGCGGCGGGCGATTTAGCTACACCGTTTTATGCGATTTATGCGACGCGGGCATTGGGCGCGCCCGATGCAATTGTCGGTCTCTATATTGGCTTGACCACGCTTTCGGCATTGCTCGCCACACCCGTCTTGTCGTACTTGAGTGACAAACATAAATTGGATTGGGTGCTGTTGTTGGCAGCAGGCGCAACGCCCGTGATTCCACTTCTCGCGCTCGGCTTTGGCGCATTGGGGAATGGAAATTCAATCGCGTTCGCGTTCAGTATCATCTTTGTGGTGTATGGCATTGCGCGCACGGCGGCGAACATTGCGTTCCCAACCTATTTGCTGAATCTCGCGCCGCCCGCCGAACGCACGCTCTACATCGGCTTTACCAACACGCTGCTTGGCATCGCGACGTTTATTCCCATCATCGGCGGCACGCTGCTTGATTTGTTCGGCTTTCCGCCATTGTTTGTAATCACGTTCATCATGTCGGGCATTGGCTTTTGGCTCGCGTTGGGCTTGCGCAAGAGCTCGGTGGTGCGATAGTGTCGCATAATCCGTGTTCGGTGATTTGCGATGCGCGCTGTGCGATATGTGACATGCGAAAACGAAAATCTGTTCTATTTTTTGCGAATCTTTGACAGCTGAAAAACGCGCGCGTATAATCGGCGCGTTGTAAATGTAAAGGACATCATGAGACAAACGAATACTCGTACGGTGGCGGAACAAAAGCCGCTTGGTGTGATTGAATCGGTGAGCGCGGGACTTGCGCTCGTGTGGCGGCGTCCGTGGACCTTGCTGGTGCCAATCTTGTTCGATGTGTTGATTTGGGTTTTGCCGCGCCTTTCATTGACCCAATTGTTTCGCCCCTACACCAATCAAATGCTGAATGTTGCCGCGTTACAGTCCGACCCGCAAGCGGCAGAAGAAACGCGGCGCGCGCTGGAACAACTCATCGAATCGTTCAACTTGTTGGGAGTTGTCGCAACGGCTTTGAACGCGGTGACGCGCCTCCCATCCCTGCTCGCAGTGGACGCGGCAGATGTTACGAGTCCCATTAACGCGTGGGCATTTTCGATTCCCTTGCTCGACCCGGCGGTGATGGTGTTGTTATTCGTTCCATTATTTTTATTGGGATTGCTGTTGATTGCTGTGTATTTGGAATGGATTGCGCAAGGCGCGCGCCCACTCGAACATCAAGCGTCGAACGCGGCAGTGATTCGTATCGCGCGTTTGTGGCTGCGCCTCATCTTGTTTTCCTTGTTGCTCGCGGGCTTTTTATTCGCGGCGGGATTGGTGCTGCTGCTCCTGCAAGTGGCGTTCAATATGCCCGAGCTCGTCGGCTTTGCAACTCTCCTCACCACTGTCGGACTGTTTTGGATTTTCATTTATTTTTTCTTTGTACCCAGCGCGTCCGCCGTGAGTGATATTGGAATTCGTGACGCGTTGAAACGGAGTACGCTGTTATTCCGCGCGTTCTTTTGGTCCACTCTCGGACTCGTGGCGCTCTCGGTCTTTTTGGATCGCGGCATGGCAATTATTTGGGATGGCTTTGCGGTCAGCAGTTTGGGCGTGGTGATTGGCATTGTGGCAAATGCGTTTATCGGCACTGCGCTCATCGCTGCGTCGATGGTGTATTATCAAGACCGGATGAACGTGTTTGAACGAATGCGTCAAGCAGTGAAACCGGCGAAAAAATAAACGAGGTGTCCGATGCGACTCGCCATTCTCTCTGACATTCACGGCAACGCGTACGCGCTCGATATTGTGTTGGCGGATTTGGAAAAGTATCCCGCCGACGGAATGGTGTGTCTCGGCGACGCAATTCAGGGCGGCTGCCAACCGCACGAAACGGTGATGCGTTTGCGCTCGCTTGCCATTCCGATTGTGATGGGCAACGCCGACGCGTGGCTGCTTTCGGGGGATGAAGAGATTCGCGGACCCGAACAAATTACCTCCGCCGAATTTCGCAAAATGCAAGCAGTGCGCGAATGGTCACTCTCGAAATTATCGGACCAAGACCGCGCGTTCATTCAATCGTTTCAGCCCACGCTCACGATTCCGCTTTCAGACACGAAAAAATTATTGTGTTATCACGGCACACCCGCGTCGTATGATGAAGTTCTCTTGCCCGACACACCGTACGAAACTTTTTTGAACGCGCTCGGCGGCGATGCGGGATTTATGTATTGCGGCGGACACACGCACGTTCAATTCATGCGCCGTGTGCGCGATACGTTCCATTTCAATCCGGGCAGTGTCGGACGCGCGTACAATCATCATCAACCCGACGATGATTTTCATAACGACGCCATTGCGGAATACGCGGTGTTGACCGTCGAAGGCGAACGCGTTGCGTTGGAATTTCGGCGCGTGCCGTACGACGTGAACGGGGTGATTGAAAATTATCGCGCGAGTGGCAGACCGTTCGCGGATGAAATGATAAAGCAATACAGGAGATAGTGCGGTAGTGCAATCGTGCGATAGTGCGATAGTGGTGTAGGAAGCGTTCGCAAGTAAACCACACTTGATAACGCCGAGAAACGAGAAACGAGAATTCGCGTTAATGCCAACTCCGTCGTTTTCTGTATCCATCGAAATTCGCGCTGAACCGAAGGCGGTGTTTGCTTACGTTTCCGATTTATCTAAACACGGCGAATGGGCGGGGAATGAATTGCGCGTCGAGCCAATTGATAGTTCACCTATTGGCGTCGGGAAAAAATATCGTTCGTTCGCCAACGCGCGCGGGCGCGAGTTTCATGCCGATTTAACCGTCACCGAATTTTCTCCGCCGAACGTTTTTGCTTTTGCAGGCGGCGACGAGACAGGAAAATTTTCGCATCGCTTTACACTTGAGAGAATCGAAAACAGAACACGCGTAACACGAACGGTGAATTTTGATTTATCATTGGGGCAATATATTTTTTATTTGATGGCGTTGAATCGCGTGCGGCTGCCGGTGGCGAAGGTGGCGTTGGAAAAATTAAAAGAACTGTCGGAGAAACAATAAACCATTTTTTCGCTGCATCATGCCTTCCTTTCAAATCATTGGTGAGATTAACGATATCGAAACTATCGCAGTGGGTAGCGCCATCCGCGAAATCAATCGTCTTCGCAAGATGTATGGCAGAGGAAGATGGCGCAAGCTGAAAGGCATTGCACTGATTCAATTACGCGATGGTCGAATACGACGTGCAGAGCTTCACTGGTATGAGGCACATGGTATGGGACGCAAAGAGTTTAAGCGGAAGCGCTATGTGGATTAACTATGAGACACATAAAATCAAACACAACTCGTCGAAGTAATCCAGTTCGCTACGCGATTTGTATTGAGAATGCCGAGTATCCTGCCTCATTGGAAATTCTCAAGTTGTATCGCGTGTTGCCGGATCCACAAGCCGAACAAGATGGCGATGTGCGCGTAATTGACGAGAGTGGCGAAGATTATTTATTTCCTGCAAATTATTTTGTTCAAGTAGAGCTGCCGCGCCAAACAATTCGCTTGTTGAATAAATCTTTTGCTCGATTCGTTCCATCAGCGACATGACAAGGTGAACCATGCCCAAACAAAAAGATATCGAACTCGAAAATACTCCAACTGAAAATTACACTGCCGATAAAATCCAAGTCCTCGAAGGACTCGAAGCGGTGCGGCGACGTCCGGGCATGTATATCGGCTCGACGGATATTCGCGGCTTGCATCAACTGGTGTACGAAGTCGTTGACAATGCGATTGATGAAGCGCTCGCGGGCAGCGCCGATTACATCACCGTTGTGATTGACAGCGACAATGTAGTAACGGTCACGGATAACGGACGCGGGATTCCCGTTGACATTCATCCGCAAACGGGCAAGTCCGCGCTCGAAGTCGTCATGACGAAACTGCACGCGGGTGGCAAATTTGGCGGCGGCGGCTACAAAGTCGCGTCCGGTTTGCACGGCGTCGGCGTCAGTGCAGTGAACGCGCTTTCGGAATGGTTCGAGTCCACAGTGCGGCGCGACGGCAAATTGTACCGGCAAACGTACAAGCGCGGCGTGCCGCAAGCCGATGTGAAACAAGTCGGTAAATATCCGACAGAGGAACGCACCGGCACGATTCAACGGTTCTTTCCAGACAAACAAATTTTCAAAAACATTGATTACAAGTTCGACGTCTTGCAACAGCGTTTTCGTGAGATGGCGTTCCTCACGAAAGGACTCACCATCAAATTCACAGACGAACGCGTGGACCGCCAAGCAACGTTTCATTTTGAAGGCGGTATCACATCGTTCGTACGTTATCTCAACAAAAATCGCAAAACGCTGCACGCGCCCTTTCATGTGAGCGCGCCCGTCGAAGGCAATTACATTGAAGCCGCAATTCAATACACCACCGATTACAACGATTCCGTTTTCACATTTGCCAACAACATCAACACGAGCGACGGCGGCACGCATCTCACTGGTTTTCGCAGCGCGCTGACGCGTTCGTTGAACGATTACGCGCGGCGTAACAAAATTCTGAAAGAAGGCGAGAACGCGCTCACCGGCGAAGACACGCGCGAAGGACTCACCGCGATTGTTTCGGTGAAATTGCAAGAGCCGCAATTTGAATCGCAGACCAAAGCGAAACTCGGCAACGCCGAAGTGCGGACCCAAGTAGAATCGGTTGTTGGCGAAGCGTTCAGCGAATGGCTCGAAGAACATTCCAAAGAAGCGAAAGAGATAATTCAAAAAGGCATCACCGCCGCCCGCGCGCGTGAAGCCGCGCGTCAAGCGCGCGATTTGGTCATTCGCAAAAGCGCGCTTGAATCGCTTTCGTTACCGGGCAAACTCGCGGACTGTTCCGAACGCGATGCCGAACACGCGGAATTGTATATTGTCGAAGGCAACAGTGCAGGCGGCACGGCAAAGGGGGCGCGTGACCGCAAGTTCCAAGCGATTCTGCCGTTGCGCGGAAAAATCATGAACGTGGAAAAATCGCGTTTGGACAAGATGCTGCAGAACGAAGAAATTCGTTCGCTCATCACCGCGATTGGCACGGGCGTGGGCAATGCCTTTGATATGACGAATCTGCGTTATGGACGCGTCATTCTCATGTCCGACGCGGATGTGGACGGCGCGCACATTCGTACCTTGCTGCTCACCTTTTTCTTTCGCTACATGACACCGCTCGTCGAACACGGACATTTGTATATCGCGCAGCCGCCGTTGTACAAAGTCAAAATCGGCAAAGAAGAACAGTACGTCTATGATGACCACGCGTTGGAGGAATTGCGCAAAAAAAACAAAAACGGCAAATTCGAAATGCAGCGCTACAAAGGATTGGGCGAAATGAACGCGGAGCAATTGTGGGAAACCACGATGAATCCTGAAAATCGCACGTTGCTTAAAGTCGAAGTCGAAGATGCCGCCGAAGCGGACCGCACGTTCGATATGCTGATGGGGAACGAGGTTCCGCCGCGCAAACGGTTTATTCAAACCCATGCCAAAAATGCGAAACTGGATGTATAGAGACGCGCCGCCGAAATGTCTCACACGACATTCCCATTGACGCGGCGTCGTAATTAACATACTCTGGGGACAGTACCCACGATGCTGTGGCACCACCATACTACCTAAAAGCATTTTGCGCGTTTCGACGCTCGAGTCGTCCGAAACGCGCTTGTTTTTTTGTCGTAACAAGACCACCTGACCAATGACCGAGTTTGGCAAACAGTACTTTCCGCTGTGGAATCGCGGGCGTATCGTCACGCTTACGCTCGGACTTGTCGTCGGGTTTGGACTGATGCTGGTCGCGCCCAGTCGTTTGCTTCCTTGGCTGCTCGCCGTCATTGCCCTGAACCTGCTTGAGAGTCTTGCGTATCCATTCCTTCTGCAGCGTTTTGACGAGACACTCATTCTGAACCTCGCGCTGGGGTTGGACGTGGTTGCTTCGGCATTCACCATCCATCTATTGGGCGGGATTGGCAGCGGTTTCGCCGCAGTCTATATCATCGTCGCGCTCAATACGATTCTATTGCTCGGACGCGCGGCTTTTTTGCGAATTGCCGTACTCATCTTTATTTTCTTTTTCGGACAGCTTGCCCTTGCGGCGCTCGGCATCGGCGCAAACGACGGCGCACTCCCGTTTGCGGTAAAAAGCGCGGGACAGATATTAATGTTCGCGGCGCTCATTTACGCCGCGTATCTGATTGCCTCGATGTCAACCGTCCTGCTCGCCCGTTCACGCGACGCGCAGCAAATTGCCGAAGCGGAACGCGCCCTCGCCGAACACGAACAACAGCGTTGGGCGCTCATCAATAACGTTGCCCTCCGCATTCAAGAATCCACCACGCCCCAACAAGTCTATAGTTCAATTGCCGAAGAACTGGAACGGGTTGCCTTGCACTGCGCGATATTGGAATGGGCAGAGCCGGGCGTTTCCTTTCAAGTCGCGCATCTTTCCTTTAGCAATCAGTTGCTCGAATTCGCGCAAGAACAAGCACACGTTGACTTGCGCCGCGTGCAGCTGTTTCTTCACGAAAAAGGGGAACTGGCGCGCGCAGTCGTCACACATTTTCCGACCTTTGTTGGCGATGTCGTGGAATCTTCAGCGCGCCTTTTGCCAAGCGTTCCGCGTCCCATTCTCCATCTCTTGCTCAAACAAGCCGAAGCCCAAACCATGTTGTATGTCCCAATGGTCACGCAAGAAAAAGTAAGCGGCGTCTTGTTGATTTGGGGCAAAGAGCTGGATGAAAATGACCGCGCGCCGCTTGCTGCGCTCGCGCAACAAGCGGCTTCTGCATTGGACAAGGCGCGGTTGTTGACGGAACAGCGCAAACGCGCCGCGCAACTAGAGCTCGTCACCAATATCGCCATGCAAGTTAGCACCGCCGAAAACGCAGAACAAATCATCCAGCCGTTGGTGCGCCAAGTAGGTGAACGCTTTGGGTACGATGTCGTCAGTGTGGTGCTGACGGACACAACGACGGGCGAATTATATGTCGCCGCAAGTTACAACACGCTCGGCGAAGTAGATTTCAAAATTATGCGCCAACCGCTCGAGCGCGGAATTTTGGGCTATGTGGCACAGAGCGGCGAAACCTATCTGGCACGTGATGCGCGCACCGACCCGCATTACTATTCGCCGCACCCCGAACGCGACCCAATTTGTTCCGAGCTGGTCATTCCATTGCGCGCGCCGAGCAATGTCATTGGCGTGCTTGATTTGGAAAGCGCGCAACCCGATGCATTTGATGCAACCGACATTGACGCCTTGACCTTGCTCGCCAACCAAGTTTCCGCCGCACTCACCAAGACACGCGTCTTGGGGCTGGAACAAAAACGCGCCGCACAGTTATCGCTCGTCAGTGAAATTGCCGCGCGCGCGGCGTCGTTCTCGGACCCCGATGCGATTGTGCGAACGATGGTGCAATTGGTCCAAGAACGGTTTGGCTATCATCACGTGTGTGTTTCGCTCTATGACGCTACGCGCAATGAAATGGAACAGCGTTTTGCGGCGGGTCCCAACGCGGCACTGTATCCTTTGGGAAATCGGTGGAGCGCCGAACAAGGAATCATCGGACTGGCGGCGCGCACACGCCAAACGCTCTACAGTGGGGACTTGAAAAACGACTCGCGGTATTCACCCGACCCGGACAAAGTTGCCAACTCGGCGTTGTGCGTTCCGCTCGTGAGTGGAAGAAATGTCATCGGCGTCCTGGATGTCGAGAGTGAAGCCCGCGACGCGTTTGATGCAAATGACATTGGCGCGATGGAAACGCTCGCCAACCAAATGGCAGCTGCGTTAGAAAAAGCGCGTTCGCTGCAAGCCGAGCGGCGGCGCGCGGCGCAAATGGCGTTGGTCAATCGCATTGCTTCGCGCACTGCGCGTCTGATGCCCGCCGAACAATTGATGCGCGAAGCGGTGGAAATGATTCGCGCCCAATTCGGTTATTACAATGTTGCAATTATGATGCGCGATGAGGACAAGCCCGGGGTACGCCTCGTTGCGAATGTCGGCGGACTTGCACCCTTATTGTCCCAGCCCATGTATCTGACCGACGGCATTGTTGGTTATGTGAACGCGACAGGCAACACTTATTTCTGTCCTAACACCATCAAAGACGTACGATACGTTTCGCCCTTTGCACAACGCCAAGCCGACCCCGTTCGCTCGGAATTGGCTATTCCGTTGCGGCGCGGCGAAACCGTCATTGGCGTCTTGGACATTCAAAGTGAAGAGTTGGATGGCTTTGCGCCGAACGACATTACGGCATTAGAAGCATTGGCAGACCAATTGGCAGCCGCGTTGGAGAACGCGCGCCTCTTTGAATCGGAAAAAGTACGCGCCGCGCAGCTCGACGCGGTGCGCGTGCTTTCGCTCAAAGTCACCGCCGAACGCGATTTGGATGCCGTTCTGCAATCCATTGTCTCGAGCGCGGTGGACTTGATTCAAGCGGACAGCTGCACGGTAGATATTGTAGATGAACTGCGCGGCGATTTGGTTGTGCGAATTTCATACAATCTCCCGCGCAATTATTCGGGCTATCGCCTTCGCATGGGCGAGGGCTTGGCAGGACGCGTCGCCCAAACCGGCATGCCAATGATTGTTGCCGATTACACCACCTGGGAAGGACGACTCGCGTCGGACGACAGCGCGAACTTTGCCGGCATTTTGAGTGTGCCGCTCAAATGGCAAGACCGCGTGCTGGGCGTTATCAATCTGCATCGGCGGCGCGACCGCCCAATTTTTAATCAAGATGAATTGCGACTCACGAGCTTGTTCGCAGCCCAAGCGGCAGTGGCGATGGAAAATGCGGACTTGCTCGGCGCATTGCAAACGCGCCTCAACGCGCAAAAGACATTGAGTGAGATTTCCGCAACCCTGCTCGAAACCACCGAGCCGCAAGCGATTCTTGAACAAGCCGCCGCCGCCGCAATCCGCGCGTTGAATTGCGAAACGGCAATCGTGTTCTTGCCCAATGACGATGGCGAATTGGTGGCGCGCGCGTATGCGGGGAATGTGCCACCACTGCTCACAAACCAACAGCTGGAGCCGGACACCATGTCCACGCCCGGCACTGCCTATGTCACAAAATATCCGGCGCACTGGAGTGACACCGACCCCGCCTCTTTGCGGCATGTCAATGCGCTCGCGCAGCGCGTTGGATTTCGCGCGGGCATTTCCGTGCCGATGCTCGTCGGCGAACAAGTCGTTGGCGTCATCGCCATCAATACCCTGCACGAACACAATTTTGATACGACTGATATTCAAACGCTCTCGCTCTTGGCAAATCAAACGGCGAGTGCATTGGAACGCGCGCGCTATTTTCTCCAAGTGCAGCGGCGCGTCCGCGAATTGAATTTATTGTTTGAAGGGTATCGCGCGACCGCTTCGACGCTTGACCCCGCCCAAGTGGTCGCGCGCCTTTTGGAACAGTTGGTGCGCGCGCTCGATTTAACCAGCGCATATTTTATTCGCGCGGACAATGTGCGGCACGAATTGGAACAAACTCACGAATACTTTTCCGAACACGCTCATGCACGGGAACGGATGGTCGCCGCCCGCCGATGGAGTATGGAAGCAATGCCGGAAGTGCGCCAGGTGCTTGCGCGTGACGTGCGAATTACGAACGCATCCGACCCGGAGCTCTCGTCTGACATGCGCGGCTATATGCAAGAGTATCAGGTGCATACGATTTTGCGTGTGCCATTGACCGCAGCGAATCAAGTATTGGGTTATGTGAGTTTGTGGGAAACACGCACACCGCGCAATTGGAGCGCGGATGATGTGCGCTTTGTGCAAACGATGGCGTCGCAGGCGGCGGCGGCGCTCATTAACGCGGAACTGTATCAAGCAGCTCAAACGCGCACGCGCGAACTACAGGCATTGCACGAAGCGAGCCGCTTGATTAACAGCACACTCGACCTCCGCACAATTTGCGAATACAGTGTCAATGCGTTGGGCGATATTTTGGGCTATACGCATGTCAGCATTTATTTTCTCGAAAACAATCAGCTTGAAATGCAAGTCCAGCGCGGCTATGCAGTACCGTTTACGCGCCTGCCTCTGGACCGGGGCATTATCGCGCGCGCTGTGACGCAACGCGAAACAATTTTTTTACCGGATGCGCGCACCGACCCCGACTATCTTCCGGCGATGGACAATGTGCAATCCGAAGTCGCGGTACCGCTCATTGCCGGAGACCGCATCATCGGCGTACTGAACGTCGAAACCATTCGCAACGAAGCTGCTACCTCCCACAAAGAAATTTTGTCTGCGTCGGACCTTCAGCTCTTGACGACCTTTGCCAATCAGCTTGTCGTCGCGATGGAAAACGCGCGCTTGTTTCAAGAAACTCAACAGGGTTTGGTCCAAGTCCGCACTTTGCATGCCGCAAGCCAAGCCGTCAACGCGGATTTGAAACTGGATGCTGTCTTGGCACAAGTGGCAGACCAATTTATCACCGCACTCAATGTAGATAGTTGTACCATTTCCGAAGTGGATTTGGAACGCCATGAAATGATTACGCTGTTGGACCGCGATCCGTTGGTAGCGGTACAGGCGCCGAGTGGCATGCACTTTCCGCTGACGGCAACCGAACGCGCCTTGACGGTTGAAGGCGGCGGGCGCGCCCACAGCTTTCGCGCCGATGCCCCGGACTTGCCAAACGAAATGGACACCTTGTTACAACGTTTTCAATGGCGCGCGTATGTCTTGGTGCCGCTGATTGCCAAAGGCGAAATCATTGGTTGTGTCGAGCTGGGCGAACGCAAACGCCCGCGCACGTTCGAGTCGGATGAATTGCAACTCGCGGAGAGTTTGGCGAACCAAGCCGCGCTCGCAATTCAAAATGCGCGCTTGTTTCGTGATGCCGAAATGCGCTTGCAAGAAACAGAGACCTTGTACCGTTTTGCGCTTGATTTGGGCGGAACGCTGGACATTCAACAGTTGGGCAAGCGCGCGTTGGAAGCGGCAGCGCGTCTCACCGATTTCGATATTGGCGAGGTCAGTTTGGTTCGCGCGGGAGACCAGGCGCTCGTGCCATTCGTCATCTCCGGCACCGACTATCCGCTGAGCGAACTCGTCATTCCGCATGGAGAAGGAGTAAGCGGTTGGGTAGTTGAGCACGGACGGACGGTGCGACTGGGTGATGTAACGCGCGACCCGCGCTACCAAACCAATTCGCCCTATATGATGTCGGAACTTTGTGTGCCTTTGCGCGCGGGACAACGTATCATCGGCGTTTTGAATCTTGAAGCCAAAGCTCCCAATGCGTTTGACGCACATGCCGAAGAATTGATGGTCGTCTTTGCAAATCAACTTGCAATCGCGATTGAAAATGCGCGCCTGTACGAACAGACGAAACGCGACGCCGAAGTCAAAGCTGCGCTCCTGCGCGAACTTTCCCATCGGGTGAAGAATAATCTCGCGGCAATTACATCGCTGTTGTATATGGCATTGGATGAACCGCCCGATACCCGCGAACAAATTTTGGGCGAAACATTGGGGCGCGTCCAAAGTATGGCGCTGGCGCACGCGTTGTTGGCGCGTTCGGCGGAAGCGCGCGTCAGTCTCGTGGATTTGGGTCGCCAAGTCCTCAACGACACAGTGCGGAATCTCGCGCGTCCCGGTTCGCCAATTCAAGTGCAAGTGGATGGCGATATGGTGCAGGTTGGCGCGCGTCAGACAACAACCTTGGCGTTGGTCTTGAACGAGCTCGCAACCAATTCATTGCGGCACGGCTTTGAACAAATCAATGCGTTGGACTTGCCTACGTTGCGCTTTACCGTCGTCGGCTTGGCGCATGAAATTGAATGCTACATGGAAGACAATGGCAGTGGTTTGCCGGATGAATTTGCGGTTGACACGAGCGCCGGTTTGGGTTTGAATCTGGTTCGGACTTTGGTGGAAAAAGATTTGCACGGGCGATTTCATTTGGAACGGCGCGCGCCGTGGACGCGTGCCGAGATTCGTTTCCAGCTCGCCGATATGTAGCAACTTGCTCTCGTTGGCTGCCAGAGCATGCGCGCACGGCAAAGGAAGATATCGAATGAATTTCACACTTGGCGACCCCAAAGCATTTCGCGCTCAACCGCCGCCGCCTACGCATACCCGCGCGTGGCGCGTAGTGATTGCCGAAGATGAAGCGCTGCCCGCCGAATTGCTCAAACGAACGTTGATGCGGCTGGGGCATCTTGTGGTGGGCACCGCGCAAAATGGCATCGAGGCAATTACCCTCACACGTCAATTGGAACCGGATGTGGTGGTGATGGATTTGCGAATGCCGGTGATGGATGGCTGGACGGCAATGTCGGAATTGACGCGCGAAATGATTACGCCCATCGTCGTTGTGAGTGCGCTTGATGACCGTGAAACGTTGGAGCAAGCGGTCTTTGCGGGTGCGAGCGGGTTTTTGACCAAGCCCGTGCGCGAAGATGATTTGGAACGCGCGTTGGAACTCGCCGTCGCGCGTTTTGCGGACTTGCAGGAAATTCGACGGTGGCGCGCTGATGCAGAACAACGCGCGCGTGAACAAACTGTGCAACTGCGCGAATTGGAACGCGTGATTCATGAATTGCGCGAAACGCAATTGCAGTTGGTGGCTGCCGCGCGCCGCGCGGCGGTTACAAGTCTGGCACACGGTCTGGCGCACGAAATCAACAACGCACTCACGCCGATTATTGGCAACGCGCAAATTATCGCGCTGCTGCATGACAAGGACCGCGAGACGGGGGAACGAACGAATCAAATTATTGAACATGCGCGGCGCATTGCGGGCTGGACGGCTTCGTTCCGTCAGGTGACGATGAGTGCAACGCGCGAACGAATTCAATTTTCGTTCAATGGTGTGGCGCGCGAAGTTTTCAATATGTATAGTGACCGCTTTCAACGTCTGGGCATTGTAGCAGAGACTCTACTCGACGAAACGCTACCCGCGCTGCATGGGCATCCCGACCAAATTCAAGAAGTCTTGATGATGCTTTTGCAAAACGCGGTCGAAGCGCTGCCGGGAGGCGGAGAAATACATTTTGTGACGCAGCACGATGCGGCAGTAGGACGCGTCATTGCGACCATGACCGATTCGGGCGTTGGCATTCAGGCAGAACATTTGCCATTCGTCTTTGACCCCGGTTTTACAACCAAAGCGGGCGAAGTGAATGCATTGCTGGGCTGGGGGTTGTTCACCGCCAAACAAATCATCAAAACCCATCAAGGACAAATTGAACTTGTCAGCCCCGCCGAAAATTCCACACAGGGTACGATGGTCCGAATTGTGCTGCCGTTAAATCCAACAATGAATTTGTAGCAGCCACCCACGTAACATTTTGGAATGAGCCAAGACAAAAGAAACGTAATAGCAAGTGTAATTTTGATGTTGGTTGCATATCCGCTAAACAGTTGCAATGAATTTGTATCAGGAGGAATGATTGTGAGTACATGGGACCCCTTGGGTAAGGTGTTACGCCTCAAGAAAGCAAACCCGACGCGCCCGTTTGATTCCAAAGAAGGGCGCTTACCGCCGGGACAATATCTGACGGAAAAGTTTCCGGTACTGCATTACGGCAGCGTCCCGCGTTTCGATCCAAAAACATGGGATTTCAAAATCTGGGGACTTGTCGAAAATCCGATTCGTTTGAATTGGGACGAATTTGTAAAATTGCCAACCGTCGAAACGGTCACTGACATTCACTGCGTCACACGCTGGAGCAAATTCGATACCAAGTGGCAAGGTGTCGCGTGGAGTTGGGTAATGGAAAATGCAAAACCAAAACCCGAAGCGCGTTTCATCATGCTGCACAGTGAACACGGTTTCACCGCGAACGTGCCGCTCGAAGACGCGTTGAGTGATGAAAAAACAATGTTGGCGTACATGTACAACGACCTCCCCCTTGAACCCGACCACGGTTATCCATTACGCTTTCTCCTGCCGCATCTCTATTTCTGGAAAAGCGCGAAATGGTTACGCGGTATCGAATTCATGACAAACGACCGAGCAGGTTTTTGGGAGGGGTATGGGTACCATATGCATGGGGATCCTCTAAAGCAGGAGAGATTTGCCTAAAAAAAAACTATTTTTGCGCCTCCTTTCTTTTCAAGCCGTGACATGAGTAGCGGTTCACTCATCACCGTGAGAGCACCTCGATGCTGAGGTGCTCTTTTTTGGTCTTCACAATGCCGACACGTTAAGGGCAGGCAACCTTCTCTTTGGAAGTATTGACGCGATTTTCATTCGCGACTATTATTCTGTGTGTGAATAATAATTATTCAGAGACAGAATCAGAATATTATCCCCGATGGGTCACACCCCAACTCCAAAGCGCTGTTGAACAGCATCCCATTGTTGTTTTGACCGGTGCGCGGCAGGTTGGCAAGAGTACACTGCTCCGTCATGCTCAACCATTTGCAACGTGGAGATATTACACCCTCGATGATTTTGATATTCTCCAGCAAGCCGAACGCGATCCGCGCGCACTATGGTCAGGTGTTTCCAATATCGTTCTGGATGAAGTGCAAAAAGTCCCTGCCCTTTTACCCGCTGTAAAAAAAGAGGTAGATGAGTCAAAAGGAAAAATGCGCTTTGTCCTTTCGGGTTCGGCAAACCTACTTTTGATGCAACATGTCAGCGAAAGCCTTGCAGGGCGCGCGGTTTATTTTGGTTTGCAGCCGATGACGTATGGTGAAACGGTTCGCAAACCGCCTCCAACCATTTTGAGAGAATTGCTCGCCGGGAATTTGCCCCCTGAAAAACGCGTTGTACCTAGTATGCCAGACCTTTTACCGTTTCTCTTGCGCGGATGGATGCCCGCGCTCTTGCGCTTGACTACACCGCAAGCCGTGCTGCAATGGTGGGAAGGATACATCGCCACTTATCTGGAACGCGACCTGCGGCAAATTTCGCAAATCGAATCATTGCCCGATTTCCGCCGCGTGATGCAATTACTGGCATTACGAACAGGACAACTTTTGAATCAATCCGAAGTGGCGCGCGATGCAGCACTCTCGCAACCTACAACGCATCGGTACATCAATTTGCTGGAAGCAACATACTTGCTCCAGCGTTTGCCCGCGTTCACAATCAGTCGCACCACGCGGCTGATGAAATCGCCCAAAGTGCAATGGGCAGATTCGGGTCTGGCGATTTATCTCGCCGGGTATTTTGATGTAGCAAGTTTGCAACACGCACGCGAATTGGGAAATTTCTTTGAAACCTTCGTTGTTCAAAACCTGCGCGCGCTCGCGGAACTTGTCACACCACGCGCGCATCTTGCGTTTTGGCGGACTATGAACGGCAAAGAGGTGGATGTGGTGATTGAACAAGGACGGCGCATGGTGGCGATGGAAATCAAGATGAGTGAGAGAGTCAATTTCGCGGATGCTGAAAACCTTCGGCTGTTCCTTGCCGAGCATCTGAGGACCGCAGTGGGCGCAGTGATTTATCAGGGGAATGAAATCAAACGGTTGGATGAGCACATTGTCGCGCTGCCGTTGAGTCTGATATTGGGGGTATAGTGTAGTGCACAAATAACTTGCAGCATCGCGCATGAATTTGTGTGCATGAAAAAATACCGCAAGTCGAGAATGCGCGCTGACATTGCGAATGAAAAAGAAATATGCCCAAGCCCAAATCCCCTTCTCGTACAGAAGCGATTCGCCAAACATTGAACAATGCCGAGGCGCCACTCACGTTCGACGAATTCTATGCGCGCGCGTCCGCGATTTTTCCAATGGATGCCAAAGGGCTGAAAGCGGCACTTGATAATTTTCGCAACAACGATTACGTCACGCGGCGCGTACTGCAACAGGATTCGGAAGGACGATATGGATGGTTGACACAATTTGCCGTGGGCGCGCATGTGGCACATACGCTGACCGCAGAGGAACTCAAGACACAGTCGTTGCAGTTCGAACCGGAACTCGTGACGAGTTTATTTCCGATGCATGTGTACGATGCACCAACGACGTCATGTGGTTGCTTGCTTCCAAATGGCGTGCACGTCGCGTTCAAGGCAGAGAAAATTCCGCAGACCTCGTGGATGCCTGCATGGGGCACACCCGCCGAAAAAAATTATTGGGACTGGCTCAAGTCAGAACGCGCGCAGGCAGGTGACGTACTGTTGTTTCATATGGATTCCGCTGAGTCATCGCGTTGTCTGCTTTCATTTCAAACCCAGACCACGCGCGATAAAAATATTCGTGTACATGAACGCAACGACATATTTGCAGAAGCGATTTTCACATTCCTCAAACCGAAACAAAATGGAATGCGCACAGAGGACATTGCGGCGCGCTTGCTTGCGCTTGGATTATATCGTGACCCGTGTCCTCCTGATGCGCTCGAACAGATTCTCAAACAGGACCCGCGTTTTCGAATTGATTTACACGGTTGGAGAATCGCCACGCGCGCCGACCATCAATATATGGCGCTCGGACTCGAACTCGATACGTTCGATTTTTTTGCAGAGCAAGAAAAACATCCCAAACGCAAACGCGGATTCAAAAAAGATTTCGCCCAACAAGCGTATCGCTTTTTGGCATCGTTTCGTCACAATAAAAAGATATGGCGGCGCATCGAAATCTGTGGTGACCAAACGTTGTGGGAACTGGACGAAATCATGCGCGACGCATTTGGTCACGATGCGATGGATCACCTGAGCGAATTTTATTTGGGCACGGATGCGGAAGCGCATCATCGCGGTTTGGGAACGCACAATCCATTTGAAGACGGTCCTGCCGATGATTGGCTGATTGGTGAATTGGGTTTGGCACCGGGCGATACGCTTTCGTACACCTACGACTTTGGCGACAACATTCAGCATGTGTTGCAAGTCGAAGCGATTGGTCTGCGCGAACGCGATGTAAAATATCCGCGCGTCGCCGAACAAAACAAGCCGCGCTATCGTTATTGTCCCGATTGCAAAGCAGAAGGCAAACAAGAAATCGCAGCGTGGATTTGCATTCAATGTTCGACCGAGCAAGAGCGCGATGTTTTCGCGTGTGCGGAACATGTCGTCAGCGAACATGAAGACCATTATGCGGAAGAAATTGTTTATTGAGTAAAGCGTATGCTTCAACATCAAAAAACGCCGGGGCGCAATGACCCGTGTTGGTGCGGCAGCGGCAAGAAATATAAACACTGTCATCAACGCGCCGATGAGGAACGTGCAAGCGAAAAGTTGCAAAAGGACGCGCTGTGGCGCTCACTCGGCGAATTTGCCTTACAACGCAAATACGAAATTGATTTCAAAACTGCCGCGAAATTTTTCTTTGACGCGGACGAGGCGCCCGACCCCGAAGGCGACACAGAGGACCAAGCCGATTTCGAACGCGCGCTCGATTATTTTTTGTTCGACTATCACTTGCCTGACAATTCGCGCGTCATCGAACATTTCGCAACCGAGCGCGGACGGTCGCTTTCGCCGCGACAGGGCGCGTGGCTCACGAATTGGCTGAACAGCGCACCCGCACTGCTCGAGATCATCTCTATCGAGCGTGGCGCGGGTGTTCACGCGCGCGATTTGCTCACGAACGAGATTTACGACATACGCGACGAAACGGGTTCGGAAACGACGGCGCGTTGGACAATTGCATTTGTGCGCGTGCTCCACACGGACGACCATTATGAATTGGGGAGTTCGGGGTTGAATGTTCCGCCGCGTTTTCGCGGGATGCTGCTCGCATATGTACAAGATTTGCGCAGCGCGTACGCACTACGTTATCCGGAGGCGACGGTACACGAATTCCTGCGCGCGCACGCGCATCTTATCAATCAATACATTCTCGACGAGATCGGTTCGGCAATGCAGCAATTGCCATTCGTTCTTACGCCCGAACGCGATTTGATGGAATACGCCGCCGCGACGTATGACGTTTTGGACCACGCCCAAGCACTCGAACGGTTACGCGCGAGCGTCGAATTCGAAGAGATGAACACCGATACACTGGACGCGCTCACGTTTGCATGGCACGAGACAGGCGAATCACTGGCACAGCTGCGCTTGCATGGCGCGCCATTTGAATGGCAAACGCCCGTGGGCGACCCCAACGGCGTGCGCGCGTTGGGAACTATCAAGTTGTCTTTGGATGAATTGATGCTGGATGTTTTCTCGCGGCGCCGCTTGAAAGCGGGCAAAGCATTGTTAGAAAAAAATCTTGGCGACGCAATTCGATTTCGTGAGGAACAGATTCAATCGTTCGCCGAGACGTTGGCGATGAATGAGGACGCAGAGGATTTTGAGGATGATGAGTTTGAGGATGTCGACGCGTTTGAAGATGACGACGAATCCGACGACGATTTTGAAGCGGACGCGGATTTTGATGACGACGATGATTCGGATGCGGAGCTCTCTATATTCGAACCTGCGCTCCCCGATTTTTCCGCGTCGCCTGCGGAATTGCACGAACAGATTGCGCGCTATCGCGCAAACTATAACCAGGCGTGGATCGACCAAAAGATTCCATTGCTCGACAACCAAACGCCTCGACAAGCCGTGCAATCGTTTGGCGGACGTTTGCAAGTGATTCGTTTGCTAAAAGATTTTGAAGCGCGCGAAGCGGAAAACGCGCAGCGCGGACAAGCCGCATTCGATTGGAGTGCCGTCGCGCGTGAATTGGGTTTGGGCGAGCAAGAATTTCTGAATGAAGGACGCATCGAAGATTTCGCCCATGAAATGTTGTCAGTGCTCACCGAGTTGACCTTTCTGCATCAGACCGACACCGCATGGGACCCTTGGAAAAAATTCCGCGAGCTCGTTCCCATTGAGCGTGTCCAAGATTTGTGGTTCGCTCAGGTGTGGGATTTGGAAGAAATGTTAACCGAATTGGTGATGGAATTGGAGAATCTGTTCGCGCGCGAAAAACGATTTGACGACGCACGCGCGCTGTTGGACGATTACATCAAGCTGGACGCGGATGCGCGGGACTGGGCGCTCGCGCAGCGTCAAGCATTAGAAATCGAGCGCGCGATTTACAGTGACCCTATCGCTGTTCAAGAAGCGGTTGCGGAATTGGAAACACTGGCGCAAGCTGAGGACACCGCGTTTCAGTCACTCATCCTTTTGGCGGAATTGCAGGAAGGGCTACTGGACTTGCCCGATGCCGCCGGAGAAACACTGCGAAAAGCGGAACAAGTCGCCAAGGATGACGGAGAAGAACAACGCGCGTACGAAACGCTCTTGGAACATTTTGACTCGTTTCAAAAATGTGCGGAAGGAAAATTATATTGGCACGAACAGAATGATAAATTAAATGACGACGAACGCGATTACGCGGGCTTGGCGCGTCTCTTGATCGCGTGCAGCGAATTGGACGAGGCAAGCATTGTCATTGAAAACATCGAACGCGAAGAAACGCGCGATTATTTTGCAGGCATCCTCGCGGCGCGGCGCGGCAATTTTGATGAGGCGCGCCAAATTTGGCAGGCGAAATTGGATGAGTGCTTGGAAGAATTGGAATGGAGTTGGTTCGAATGGGGAGAAATGTCTTTGCATCTGCGGGATAGCGCGGCGGTGTTGGAAAACATTGACCCCGCCGCGCACGAGAATCATCAATTGATGCATTGGTTTCGCGCGCTGGCGTACGCGCAGCAAAACGATTTTGAAAACGCGGCACGCGCCGCAGATGCTGCGCGCGAGGCGATGCGCGCCCAGTCACGGCGTATGGACTATGCCAGCTCGCGGCGTCGTCAACGCGCGCTCGCAAACGCGCTCGGTTTGTCCGATGCCGCACTGCGCGCGTTAAATTTGGATGCGCCGATAGAGTAAAGAGCGGCGCTTCAGGAAATAGACGAAAAACGCATGTGCGGTGTTGCATTCAATTGATCAATGGCGCGCGTATTTGAATGATTTAAAACTGGAATATAAACGGCGTCCCGCATTGCAAGAGCAGTTGAAACGGTTATAAGGAGTGCGTGAATCCTTTTGCGTCCAATTTCGCGGTAGCCACTTGGTGATACGCAAAACCGCGCGTCAAGATCTTGCAGTATTCAACAATCCAGCAACCAGTTGAAAGAATGTAAAATCGAAACCTATCTGTAAATGTCGTCTGCGAGACCCGTGGACGGAGGAGAGATTTTCGTAATGCAGTCATCATAGCGCCTCTATTGAAAACCGCGCTTGCTTTCACGTTCCCGTTTCTTTATAATCGCTATCAAGTTTGATGGCGGTTTTTTGCGTGCGTTGGGAAGGAGCAAGCAGCGTGGCTTTTCGACTCTTGCACTTGGCAGACTTGCATCTGGATTCCGCGTTTAGCTATTCGAGTTTTAATTCTAATTTGGCAAACGTTCGACGCGAAAGTTTGCGTGACGTTTTGAAACGCGCACTGCAGTTGGCGCGCTACAAGAATGTGGATGCCGTCACCCTCGGCGGCGACCTCTTTGAAAGTGAACGCGTCACAACCGACACCACCCATTTTCTGCAACAGCAATTCGCGCAGCTCGCGCCAATGCGCGTTTTTATCGCCCCCGGCAATCACGACCCGTTCACGCCGCAATCTCCGTACAGCACCACCGCGTGGTCTCAAAACGTTCACATTTTCCACAAACCGCGTTTGACGCGCGCTGCACTCACTGACGATTTGGATTTGTGGGGCGCGGCGCACGATTCACCCTCTTTCTTTCAATCACTCCTCACTGATTTCCGTTTATCCGACTCCAAACCCGCGCTCTTGCTTTTGCACGGCACCGATACGCGTCTCACGATGGGCAATGGCAAAGGCGCGTTCTGTCCTTTTTCTGTGGCAGACATTCAGCGCAGTGGATTTTCACTCGCGCTGCTCGGACATATTCACCGCCGCATCCTTTATCCTGAATCGCATCCGCTGCTGTGTTACCCCGGCAGTCCCGAACCTTTGGGTTTTGATGAAGCGTATGAACATTCTGTTTTGTTGGCAGAGTGGGATGGGCGCGCGTGGCAAATCACGCCGCATGAAATTCACCAGTGGGAATATCGAACAGTCGAACTGGATGTCGGTGGTTTTACCTCACGCGACCAAATTGCCGAACGCGTGCGCGGTATGCTCGAAACAGAACGCGCGGGCAAACAATTTGCGCTGCGCGTCCAATTACAAGGTGCGCCGCACACGACGCTCGACCTCGACGCCAACGCGCTGCGCGCGGCGGTCGGTGATGCGTTTGCGGAGGTGACATTTCAAGACCACACATTGCCGCCATTCGACCTCGACGCGTTGTCCAACGAACCAACGACACGCGGCGTTTTTGTAAAAATGATTTTGGCAGAAATGGAAAACGCGCAACGCAGCGGCAATTTTGAAATGGAGGAACGTTTGGAACGCGCGCTGCGCTTTGGTTTATTGGCTTTGGAAGGCAAGGAGATTCCCACGCCATGAAGATTCAATTGGTACAGGTTGACGGCTTTGGCTGCTTGATGGATGTCAAGTATCAGCTTGTGGACGGAATGAATATCTTTTTTGGTCCAAACGAAATTGGCAAGTCCACATTACAGCAAGCTATCCTCGCGCTATTGTATGGGTTTTATACAAAGAATCGGCGGAACACACAGGACGATGCCTTGTTGGAACGCTTTCGCCCATGGCGCGGCGCCAAGTTCGGCGGACAATTGGAATACAAATTGGAAAACAACACCAGCCGCGCGTTTCGAGTCCGTCGCGATTTTAGCGGCGACTTGGAAACGCATTTGCATGACGCGTCAACGGACCGCGAGCTCTCGCAGAATTTTGAACAAGGCAGATTGGGGCGTCTCGATTTCGCGCAAAAACATTGGGGCTTGGAACTGCCCGTTTTTATCAACACCAGCTTTGTGCGCCAAGCGGACTTGCATCAATTGGATGAGGTCGCCGCCAAAATTTCGGAAACCATCATCAATCTCGCCGACACGGGCAGCCGTGACCATTCGGTGGTGAACGCGCGCGCGCTCCTTGAAAGGGCGCTGGACACACATGTAGGTTCCGCCCAAGCGCGTGTCAAACCATTAGCACGCGCGAAAAACAGATTGCAAGAAGTAGAGGCAGAATACGCGCGCGTCCTGCAATTGCGCCAAAAACGCGAAAGCGATTCTCGCGCGCGTCAAACTTTTCAAACGCAGCTGCAAGAAATCGAAAACGCGCTCGCACGCGCGAATTATTTGCACACACGTCGAAAACTTTCCACCGTCAACGCGCGCCTTGAACAAATCCGCGCGCTCCTTGCGCGTCAAGCCGAAACGCAAAAGGAATTTGACGAACTCGCCGCCCTCGCTGATTTTCCGAATCACGAACGCGACAACGTCTTGCGTCTTGCCCAAACGCGCGAGACACAACTCACTCGCGTGATAGACTTGGATGCGTTGGCAGAACAAGCGCGCCCAGGGCTGGACACGTTGGAACAACAAGCCGCACCGCTGCGCGACCAAGTACGCGAGCTCGAAGCCGCGCGCACCATTCCCGTTGAACAACAACTGCAAGTCCAAGAGCTGGAACGAAAATGGAACGAGGCACAGCGCGAGTGTAATACTGCGCGTACCCACTTGGACGAGACCGCGCGCAAGATGCAAGAACAACGCGCCGTGCTTCCACAGCCCGAAGCCGATGCCGCGCACTGGCGTGGCGAGTTGGAATGGCTTGGCAAACAACGCGTCGCATGGCAAACCGCGCGCGCGCGTGCCGTCGAAGCGGAAGAACGTGAGAACACCGCGCGTAACACATGGCGCACACGCGCGTTGGCAATTCCAGAGCTCGCATCCATCGCCGACCTTTCTGAATCGTCCAGCGCCGCGTTCCAGTTCCAGCACGCGCTCGACCGCGCAAATTATTTGCTCGCACGGCAAGAACTCGACGCGCTTCAGACGCGAATGGATTCCATCGAACAATGGCTGACACGCCAATACGAAATCAAATCGCAGCTCGACACGCTCGCGTTTGTTTCGCAATTCCCGCTTGACACGCGCGACGAATTGTTGCGCCTTGAACCATTATGGCGCACGCAATTGAGCCAATGCGCGCACCAAGACGAATTGGCGGCAACCGCGTGCCGAGAAATGCAAGAGCTGGAGGCGCAAGCCGCGCCCTTGCGTGCGCAACGCGATGCGCTCCAACACGCGCGGACTGTGCCGATGGAACGCGCGGACGAAATTCGCGCGCTGCAACAAATCTGGAGCGAACGACGTGATACGTATGCAATCGCAGACACGCAATTTCAAGAGATTGAAACAGTAATCGCACGGAAGCAAGAATTGAAAACTGTTTTGGAAAAATATAAAGAGTTGCTCGCGGCACCGTCCGAAAAATTTTCGGCGTTGTGCGAACAGTGGAAACGCGCGCACGAACGCGCCGCGCAAGCGCAGGCGCGCTTGAACGCCGCATCGGAAGCATGGCGCGCGGCGGGGATAGGAGAAACCGAATTCGGGCGTTTGCAAGAACAGTTGGCGGGTGTGGACAGAGCGTTGTTGGATGAATTGAACGCGCGACCCGCAGAGAAACTTGCTGCGATACCACAGCGCGCGCAAATTGGATTACTTGTCTTGGGCGCAATCGCAGGCATCGGCGGATTGATTCTGCTGGCTTTGGGAAATGTGTTTTTGGGCGCGGGGCTGCTTGCCATCGCTATCTTGTTCTTGGGGGTCACATTCTATTTCCGCATTCGACACAAAACCAATTCCACACCACAGGTAGATGCGCGCATCACGGCACGCAGTTTTTCAAGTTTGCAGGAAATGGAAACCGCGTTTGCGGCGTTGCAAACCGCGCGTCCCTTGCGCGAGGAATTGCGCGCGAGCGAACGCGCGCTGGAAACGGCACGCGCGGAACTGACGCCGCGCGAAAACGAGCTTGGTGCGCTGCTGAACCTTTCGATTACTGATGCGCTCTCTGCGGAAATGGTTGACGCGTGGGAAACGCGCTTGCGCCAATGGCGCGTGGAAATCAGCGAACTCGCCGCGCTCGGCAAAACGCGCGTGGAACGCGACCAACGACGGCGCGATGCCGCACTCGCGCGCGATACGGCTGCCAAACAGTTAAGCAATGTATTGGCTGAATGTGGATTTGGCGGTGACGATGATTTGGAACGCGCAGCCCGCGCGTTTTTGACGCGCTGCGACGAACGCACCAAGCTGGAATTTTTGGACGCGCAATTGAGTTTTCTGAATTCGCAATTAAAAACGAAACACCAAGTCATCGAACAAGCAGAGAATGTGCGTGCGGAGGCGCTGCGTTTGGAAAACGAACTGCGCGCCATTCTCCTACGCGCGCAAATTGTTGTCGAAGAAACGGACATGGGGTTGAATGAATATCATCGGCACGCGGAACTTGCCGCGCGCTATCGCGCGCTGGAACAAGAACATCTTGCATTGGTACGCGAACGCCAAGCATTGACTCAAACCTACTCGCCCGCGCAAATGCAAACGCGGCGCGCAACTCTGCAAGCGGAATTAACGCGCCTTGTCGCACAGCATCCTGAATTCGATGCACTGGAAGCAACTGCACAGGTCACAGAATTGGAGACGACGCGCGCCGCGCTGCGCGAAGCTCTTCCGATTGTGGAACATTGGCGCAGCGCTTGTGACGACCTGACAAATGCCCGCGCGCAATTCGCCAACCTTCGCGCAGAAATCGTCGCGCGCCTCGACCTCGCGAACACAGACGCGCTGACCGACGAAACGCTAACGACAGCGGAGCAACAGCGGCAGCAGTGGCTCGCCGCGCGACGCCAACTCGACGCGCTGCAAGGGGAGTGGACGCAGCGTCAGAACGCACACGAGACCGCGTTAGCCAAAGTGCGTCAGACGGAAGATGGTTTGCGCGTGCTGTTGCACGCGGCAGGTTTGGAGGGAGAAAACCTCGCGCGCGACACACGCGTATTTTTGGAACAATGCGAAAAACGCAAAACGTTGGAACGCGTGGAATCTGAATTGCGCGCGTTGGACGCGCAAATCAAAGCGAAAAACCAACTCGTTCAAGAGGCACACGACACGCGCGGTGAACTAGATACGACGGAAAACGCGCTGCGCGAACTTTTGGCGCGCGCGGGAATTGAAACGAATGATTTGATGCAAGGCGTTGCCGAATTTGAGGCGCGATTCAAACTCACAGCGCAACGACGCGGATTGGGCGAAACGCTTGCCGCGCTGCAATCTCAACTGCGCGCACATTTGGCGGGGGAATCTTTGGAGCAACTTACCGCGCAGCAGGATGCACTGACGCGTGAGTGTGCGGATGTGCTCCAAACCTATCCATCCTTTGAAGCACTTGAAAATACTGCGACTCAAGCACAGCTCGAACAAGAACGCGCGCGTCTGGAACAGCAGCGTGTCAGCGTTCACCGCGAACTCGTTGCGATTGATACGCGCTTGTCTTCTATCGAAACGACGCGCACGGTGGCAGAAATCGAAGAAGAGCTGGCGTATTTACGCGAGCGCATTGGGACATTGACCGCGCACGGACTCGCGTTGAATCTCGCAGTCGAGTATCTTGAAAAGGCAGCGGATGAACAGCATCGTAATTTTTTGCCGCGCCTGAATCAGATTGTGAGTGAGAGTTTGCGCGTGGTTACGGACGGGCGGTATCAGCAAGTGAGTATTGACCATCAAGATTTTCAGGTGCGTCTGCAAATTCCCGAACGCGCAATGCCTGTCACGCCCGACCAATTGAGTCGCGGCGCGCAAGAACAAATTTATCTCTTGCTGCGTTTGGGTTTGACCGAATTAATGAGCAGCCGCCGCGAACGCCTGCCGTTGATTCTCGACGACCCGCTCGTGAATTACGACCGCGCGCGTTTGAATCACGCGCTCGATTTCCTCGCTGACCTCGCCGCGCACTCGCAAATTTTATTGTTCACCAAAGACCAAGCGATTGTGGAATGGTTCGAGGAAAAGAAATTCGATAGCACAGTCCATAAATTGCATCGAATGGAATCATCAACGCAGCGTGCGATTCAATCCACTGCTCTTTCTGTCGAACCCGAATCCCCTCAAGTCACCACACAGTTCGCTCCCAATGACACCGCAGCTGTGAAGGTGATTGCGGTGCGCGACGAATTGCCAACAAAAGAGGGCAATGACAAAAGCAGCAACCCGCTTCGCGGCGAAGGCGGTGCCGTTGCTAACCCAAGGACGGAACTTGCCGCCCCAATCGAGCGGACAGTTCCAGAACCAATCCATTCTATTCCGCCCGAGGCGCGCGGCGGCGGCAATCGCGAAAAACGTTGGACGGTTGAGGGTAACGTTGCGCGCACCTCAAAACCAGAACTCGTATGCTGGCAGCGCAGTGGCTTGTGGCAAATTGGTATTGAGCTGAGCCAAGAACTCGCGCACATTCCTCAACTTACATTGTCTCAAGACCAACAAATCCTGATTCCTGATACTCGCGACGAAACGCGTTGGGTGTTGCCTTCGCTGCACGAAAACATTTTGATCCATGAGTCAGAAAACGGCGAGCCGCTTTCGCTTGCATTGCGCGATTCACGCTACTTTATCTTTAAGCTTCAAGCAAAACGTCGTGAAGAAGGGCGACGCGTGCGCGCGTTTTCAAATGGCGCATACATGGTTGTTGTGCCTATGACTTGGCGCGTTTATGAATCGCCTGCGAACAATTTAACCCGTCAACCTGAAGAGATTGCGATTGAGGGATGGATTGCGCACTTTATCGAAATAGAACGCGGCGAGTTGGCGCATATCGCGTTCTGGGATGAACAGGGAACTCTTGTGACATTGGAAGGACGCGCCGCGCGTTTTCAACTCACGGGTGAGCGCATCCACGATGGCGATACAGAACATGGTCCACTATTTGGTTCGACCGCGCCGCGAATCCAACTTGCCCGCGAATTCAAGTGGCCCCTCATCAAATCCATTGTCGTGGGCGAAGAGGGAAGCGGAGAAAATAAATGGCGGCATTTGATTCCCCTGCGCGACGACCAAACCGAACAATCGCTGGATGTGATTGCCACACATGGAACGGGTTGGTATTTTGTGCGTTTATATGATGAACAACTGGAACTTGTCGAATCGATCGATTTTCGTTTTTGTCACGGGTTGAAAAAAATCGCCCTGCCCGAATCTGCACCCGTACCTGATGCGCGCGGATATGCAGCATCGAGGATTAAAATTCATCACAACACAGAAACCTTTGTTACGCCTTCCGATACGCTCACACGCGAACTCGCGGTCGAACGCGATGGCGAAATGACACGCATCACCATTCCAAATGACCCGCGCTTTGATACGACGCGTTGGAACGTTGAGGAAAACACGGGACGGACTCTCGAAATTGTCACGCGCATCGAACGCGTGTGGTGGGCATTTGACTCTGAAACAAGCGCGTCACCAAATTGGCGAGACCGTTCGCTTGCACTTGCCTTGAGTGACTTTGATGCAACATCGGACATAACGTTTTGGGCGCGCTTGCCCACGCCGCGTTGGGCGGAGCGCATGCGTCTGCGAATTGGGCGCGAGTTTCGCACATTGAACGCGCGTGTCAACGAATCCGTCGCATATTGCGCCCTGCGCGAATTTGAAAATGTTGCGCACGCCCTGCCGCTTGGCACTCGTGCGCTGGAACTCGAAATTCAGCGCGATGGAAACTTATACACAGCACAGATTGGCGAACTGCGAATTGCGGCGCGCTGTAAAAAATGCGATTATGAGGCGTTGAATGAAAACGACTCGTTGGAACATGTGCGCGCAAAGCATTTGGGCGAATACTTTCGTCAATTGACTTTTGAAGAATTGAAAACGCTAGAGCCGCGCTTGCATGGAGAGATTTACAAATGTTTGGAGGAGGATTGCCTCAAGTATGCGGCGCTGGCGCCGCTTGAAAATCCATCCGATGCAATAAATGCGCATTATAGGCAGGCGCATCGCGGAAAAAGTGTGCGCTACGTCATTGTCAAAAACCTTGCTGAAATTCGCAAACATGTCTTTAACGATTTGTTGGACGCCGACAAGTGCAAACTCTGCGGACACGATTTGAAACATCCGACGAATGCAATGCGTTGGGAACACCTCTTGCAAAAACATCGCTCGCGCCTCTTTGACCGCGTATGAACACGACCACTGACCCAATCACCCTCGCGCAAACCGTTCAAGGACGCTATCGGCGTTACTTGAAGACCATGTTTTATTTTCGCGACAAGGAATTGCGCGCATCGTTCGAGACCGCGCTCGATGGCGGAACATTGGCAAAAGGACCTTTTCTCGAAGCGACGCGCGTGTTTGCTTCGGCAGGCACCGCACGCGAAATTTTTACGCGACTGTTGGACAGCACGCCCGACACGGGATTTTTGCGCGCGGTGCAAAGCGAACGTCTGTTGTATCGGCATCAAGCGCGCGCGATCGAAACCGCCGCCGCCGAACGAAACCTCATCGTCGCCACAGGCACGGGCAGCGGCAAAACCGAATCGTTTTTATTTCCGATTCTATTGCACCTCTATCAAGAATTTCGACAAGGCACGCTGAATCATCCCGGCGTACGCGCGCTCGTGTTGTACCCAATGAACGCATTGGCGAATGACCAACGCGAACGTTTGGGTGAAATCGCGCGGACGTTGGCAGATGCGCGTTCGCCGTTTCGCTTTACGTTCGGACAATACATTGGCGAGACGCCCGAAGATGAACGGGACAATTCGCGCAATGCGCGCGATTTTATCGAACGACGCATGAAGGGTGAATTGGTGCTGCGCTCTGAAATGCGCGAAACGCCGCCCCATATTTTGCTGACGAATTATTCGATGCTCGAATACCTGCTGCTGCGTCCTGCCGATTGCAAATTGTTTGACGACGGACGCGCGCAATTTTGGAAATTTATCGTTCTCGATGAAGCGCATCAATATCGCGGCGCGCGCGGAATTGAAATGGCGCTGCTGCTGCGCCGTTTGAAACAGCGTTTGCGCGAGGGCGGACGCCGCGGCGCGTTTCGCTGCATTGCGACGAGCGCATCGCTGGTTGGCGGCGACCAAGACGCGGCGGCTGTCGCGCAATTCGCGCAAGATTTGTTTGACGAACCGTTCGAGCCGCGCGATTTGATTGTGGGCGAAACGGTTGCCGTTCCTCCCGCAGGCACAATCGAATTGCGCGCGCAGGATTACAAACAATTGTCCGAGTGGATTCATCGCGGCATCGTCAACACAGAGGTCTTGTCAGACATTGGCGCGCGGCTTGGCGTTCCGTACACGACAACGCAAGAACGCGAACCATTGCTCGGCGCATGGCTGGAACGCGATGCGCGCACCGAACGCTTGCGGACACTCGCGACGACACAACCGCTTGATATTTCTGCCCTTGCTGCAACTCTTTTTCCTGAACTACCTGCAAATGAATCCAGTTTGGCGCTGACGCAGTTGATTGAACTCGCGCTGCTTGCGCAATCGCCTACCACAAACGCGCCGTTGCTTTCAGCACGTTATCATCTTTTTTTGCGCGCGTTGGAAGGCGCGTATGTGACGTATGCGCCAACAAAACGCGTTCTCTTGGACCGTCAAACGCGCGTAGACGGCAGTGCGGCATTTGAAGTTGCCTTGTGCCGCGAATGTGGACAGCACTATTTCGTGGGGCGCATCGTGAACGGCGAATGGGAGGAAGCGGTGCGCGACCCGACGCAAGACGAATTTGGCGCAACGTATCTGCGGCCGCTGTCTGTGGAAGCCGAAGCAAGTGAAGAAGAGGATGAGGCGGACACGGAAACATCCCTCGACATGTATTACCTGTGCGCGCAGTGCCGCAAAATCAGTCGCGCCGAATTGACGTGCGGGCATACCAACATTTTGCGCGTGGTCAAAGAAGCAAGTCACAAAGACCAAGACCGCGCCGACCAACTGCCGCGATGCGGCGCGTGCGGCTATCACGGCGCGGGACGCGACCCCGTACGCGAAATCATTTACGGCGCAGATGGTCCGCACGCGGTCATTGCCACAACGCTCGCGCAAATGCTGCCAACCGAGCGGCGCAAAGTGTTGGCGTTCGCCGATGGACGACAAGAAGCCGCGTACTTTGCGTGGTATCTCGACGATTCGTATGCGGATGTCTTGCAGCGCAATCTGTTGTTAAAAGCCATTCAGCGCGGCGGAACATCGAGCCAAGGACTCGCGCCGCGCGATGTGGCGCAGTATTTACGCAACGAATATCGCGCCGCGAAAATTTTACCTGCTTCGACGAGCGATTTGGAATTGAAACGGCGCGTCTGGCGCGATTTGTACCGCGAATTTTTGACCGATGAATTGCGTTTGGCGTTAGAAGGCGTCGGCGCAATTCGTTGGACGCTTCAATTTCCCGAATGGATTGAAACGCCGCGCGTGTTTTTCGATTCGCCGTGGGAATTGAACGAAACACAAGCGCGTGATTTGATGTGGCTGCTGCTCGATACAATGCGTTATGACCACGCCGTAGAATTGCTCGCCGAAGAAGGCGTCTCGGTGGGTTGGGATGATTTGGGTGAACACATTGCGCCCCGCGAATTTGTCATCGGCGCGCCGAACAAACGCAAGCACGTCAAGAGCTGGGACGGCAAACACGGCAGACGCGCGAAATTTCTCGCCAAACTTTTGGAGCAAAAAGGGTTTGGCTCGGACGCGGCAACGCGTTACACGCAAGACGCGCTGCGCGAAATGTGGAGCGCGATTGTGCGCCATGATCGCGATGCGTCGAGTGAAACGGAACAGCTCTGGTTGACGATTCGCGATGGACGCCGCTTGAATCCCAATTGGTATCGCGTGTGGTCTGTGACAAATGACAAATTGTATCGCTGCGATACGTGCAACCGTTTGCAAAGCGTTTCGGTTCAAGAAGTTTGTCCGCGTCGCAATTGCAATGGCAAACTCGTACCGATTCTGGCAGCCGAACTCGAACCAAATCATTATCGCGCGTTGTATCAAGATACTTTGCCCGGCGCGCTGCGCGTCGAAGAACACACCGCGCAATTGGAAAATGATAAAGCGCGCGCGTTCCAACGCGAATTTCGCGATGGCAAAATTCACATCTTGAGTTGTTCGACGACGTTCGAGCTCGGCGTGGACTTGGGAACGCTCGACACGATTTTCTTGCGGAACGTGCCGCCCGAATCGTTCAACTATGCCCAACGCGTCGGACGCGCGGGACGACGACGCGGCTTTCCTGGATTCGCGCTCACGTACTGCCGCCGCAACCCGCACGATTTGTATCATTTCGCCGAACCGCAGCGGATGATGAGCGGTAAAGTGAATCCGCCGGTCTTGTCCATCCAAAACGAAAAAATTGTTGCGCGCCATCTCACCGCCGTCGCGCTCGCAGCATTCTTTCGCGCGCAACCGGAACGTTTTATTTCGGTCCGGGATTTTATCGGCACTTGGAACGCACCGCGCGCGGTGAGCGATGTGAAACAATTTCTCATCCATGAACGCGCGCGTTTGGAAACATCGCTGCGCGCCATCGTACCAATTCCGCTGCACGGGCGCATGGGCTTGGAAGATGGAACGTGGGTCGAACGCGTCGCGGGAACGCGGCAGGGACTTGCAGGTGAGGAACCAAGTCGGCTTGTGTCCGCCGCACAGGAAATTGTGAGCGATTATGAAAATGTCGCACGCGTGGAAAAAGATTCCATCGCGCAGCGCGACTATAGAACGGCGGAATGGGCGCGCAAGCGCGCGGACACCATCGCGGGACAGGACGCGCTCGGATTTTTGTCGCGCAAAGTCGTAATTCCCAAATATGGTTTCCCAGTTGACGTAGTAGAGTTGGAAGCGGCATACGCGCAGCAAAGCGGCGCGTCGTATTCCGTCGAACTCCAGCGCGATTTAGCCATCGCCATTTCGGAATTTGCGCCGACGGGTGAATTGGTGGCGAACAAAAAATTGTGGAAATCGTACGCGCTCAAGCGCGTGGCAGAAAAAGAATGGGAACGCCGTTATTACAAACGCTGCGCGAAACACAGCGTCTATCTCGAATGGAGCGAGGGCGAACCCGAACCAACGATGCCGTGCGGAGACCGCGCCATCAAGCAACAGTACATCATTCCATCATTCGGCTTTACGACAAATCGCGAACCGGCGAAAACGCCGAGCAGTCGCCCACAGCGCGTTTTTACCACGCGTCCGTACTTTACGCGCGCGCTCGTCGCGGACCCGGGCGTTTTGCACTTCCCCGCGCACGCGCCCGCGCTTTCACTCTATCGCGCATCGCCGGGCTTGATGACGGTGTTGTGTGAAGGACGGCGCGGCAGCGGCTTTTATATTTGCCCGGAATGTGGTGCGGGATTTCGCAGCGCGGAAAAATTTCACAAAACGGCGTTTGGACAAGCATGTCGCGGCATTCTTGAACGCGTGTCACTTGGGCACAGTTTTATCACCGACATTCTGCGCTTGCAGTTTCGCTCCGACCCGCCGCCCGGCGCAGACCCCATTTGGTTTGCGTACAGTTTGGCGTATACGATTGTCGAAGGCGCGGCAGAAACCTTGGATGTGCCTCCAACGGACTTGAGCGCGACCGTCGCGCATAACGCGGGGATGCGGATTCGGCCGATTGTGTTGTATGACAATGTGCCCGGCGGCGCGGGTTTGGTTTCACGGCTTGAGGATGAAACGATTTTGCGCGCAACGCTGAACACGGCGCACGCGCGCGTGAGCGGTAATTGCGGCTGCGGTGACGAAACGAGCTGCTATGGCTGTTTACGCAGCTATCGCAATCAATTCGCGCATCAGTATCTCCAACGCGGTCCCGTCTTCGAATATCTGGAAACACTGCTTGGCGCGTGGCGGTAAGGAACGAAACCAAGTGATTAACTGATTTTCGCGGCTTGATGGTATGTCTGCATCGGAAGAGAATTGCCAGCAGGATGCAAGATATTTCAATACCAATGTCCTCTTGATTCTTGTATAATGGATTCGGCTCAATTGCACTCGACTCGACTAACGTTATGCCGAAACGAACGCCCGGCGCTTTGCCAAAACAGCTCTCGCCTGATGACATCTCCAATCCCTTTGCGAAATGGGCGTCAGAGCAAGAACCGCGTCTCAAGGAATTTTTTGTGCGCGGTCCGCTCTTTGGCGCGCTGTTTAGGGAAGAATCAGAGGTCGAGACGCGTTTCGTTTTTGGTCCTCCAGGCAGCGGCAAAACGGCGTATCGCTTGATGCTCGAACGCCGCTATCGTCCTCCACAGCGCCACAGTCCAATTCTTGCCGCACACTACTCCGATACGTCGTCTTGGCGCCGCGCCGCAAAACCTTCCAATGACCAAACATCGCATTGGCGTATGTTACAGGACGCGCTCCTCTTGGCGCTCGCACGCGATTGGTTGATTGACCCTCAGCCCTTTTTCGCACTCGTCCCGCTGCGCCGCGCGCATTTGGCAAAATTTTTCCAAGAGCAGTTGGCTCTGCATCAGCCGCTCGTCCTCGCCGATTGGCTGCACGAATTGAAATATGACGCGTTAGCCGATGCCGTCGAAGCCCAAGACATACAATACGCGACACGTTGGAAACTGCAATGGGAGTTGTTGGAACTCTTGCGCGCGCCGTCCGACGCGGAATTGCCGGTGGACGATGTGGAACGTTTGCACGCGCTCGTGATGCTGCTCGAACGCTGCGGGTTGAAGCAAATGTTGGTGTTGGTTGACGGCGTGGACAAATTTGTCGAAAAGAACCAAGCGCAAGACGCGCTGCATTTGCTTCTCCCCTTGTGTCACAGTTTGCAAGCGCTCGAAGAAATGCGTATCGCCGTTCATTTTTTTCTACCGCAAGAACTTGCCGTGCCGCTGCGCGAACGAGGTGTGCGTTTTGACCGATACAAACGCTACGAACTCGTATGGTCGGATGAAATGTTGACCGAGCTGCTGCGACAGCGTTTGGAGAGTGTGAGCGAAGGAAAAATTTCCAGTTTGGGGCAATTGGCGGAAGAGCATGCGCCGCAGGGAAAAAATCAGAAATCGGTGGCACCCCTCTCGCAGCGTCTTGACCGCGAGTTGGTGACTAACGCGCACGGTTCGCCGCGTCAATTGATTCGACTCGCCACCGCGCTTTTTGATGCCTATGCGAATCGCGGGCCGAGCGATGGCTTGTTCACACAGCTCGACCTTGAAACGGCGCTCAAAACTGAAAAAGCGAGTTTGAAACGCGATTCGCTTGTGCCGCCATTGGTAATAGATGAACAGATTGAGCACGTTTCCATTGGCGAACGTGAGTTGTCCCTCACAGCCAAAGAGTTGGAATGTTTAATTCTTTTGAAACACGCCAGAGGCGAAACCCTCAGTCGCGAGGAAATTTGGAAAAAATTATATCCGCATCAAGTGACGGAGCCATCGCCCGCGCAGACAGACCCGTTTTTTAGCCGTCTTCGTAAAAAACTGGAACGCGATACGAGACATCCAGTGTATCTCGTGACGGACCGCGAGCGCGGCTTTCATTTGGAAAATGTGGCGGAATAGTTCTTTGGCGAGGTGCCTATGCAGGAACGATTGTCCAGATTGTTTAGGGAATTTTGGGAATCTTGGAAATTGGTCGGATGTGCGGCGTTGGCAACAAGCCCAATCCTATTCATTGGGCTTGGGGCAATTTTGGGTTGGACTCTTGTTCGCGCCGATTTTCAAAAAATTTTGGACGGCTGGGCGCTCGAACCGACACAGCGTCAATTTCTCTCTACAACAATTGAACAACTTTTTGGTTGGGCATGCAGTGTAATCTTGTTGGGTGGGTTTGCTGCGTTGATCTATGAACGACTCAAGCGGCAGGATTCTGAGCGGTCGAAAATGCGTGGGTTCACGCGCCAACTGAAACAAGTGGAGCGTCGAAGAGAATTCCAACGATTGGACGGCCTGCTTGCGGCCTATTTTAACTTTACGCAAGATAACCCTGGCGCGGTGGATGAGGGATTTGAAGAAAAGATTTCGAATGTCTGCTATTTACGCGTAATTGAATATCGTGCGAACAAAGATTGGTCTGAAGCGTACAAGTTGATGGATGAGCTGGAGAATAAATTTGGGTTCAGTCACAGTCAAATGAAAATGCTCTATGACTTTCCGAGGGACCTGGCATCTTCGGATGAGAATCAGTACCGACGAGCCATGGAATGTCTAAAGCAAATGGAAGAGAAATTGCGCCCCTCATTTCTGATTCATCACCAAGTCATCTTGAAGAAAAAAATCAGGTCCTATCCCAGCGCGAAAACTGCGATTGGGGAGTGGGTCAAGAACATTCCGAGCGATGTCGAATGGAGCAATGATAGAGATGTAGTTTTGTATTCTATCCTGAAATGGCGTCGTCTAAAGGAGGATACATTTGCCGATTGGCTGCGGTACCAACGCCTCGATGCAGAAAAGGTCGAGGACGCTTTCTTTGGCGTTGCAGAAGAGGAACCCGAAGAATTGCTTGGGGGTGACTATGCATTGGACATTGGCGTGCAGGATGGAATGACGCCCGAATCCACAATTCTATATGGAGAACTGGGGGTTGGTAAGACATTCATGTTGCGTCAAATTGAAAGCAAGTCAAGTGCTTCAACATCAACTATCTTGCCTGTACGGTGGAATAGTGCCAGTGACTTGATGACGACAGGAACCTTCACGGTTTCATCAATTATTTGGTCATTGCTCAAGGACCTGCGCGAACCATTAGAAGCACGTGGGCTTGAGCGGCAGCTGCGGACCCTCGATGGTGAACTCCTGAAGGCAAATATCGACGGGGATTGGAAACGCGTACTGTCCGAGCTCAAGAATCAACTCAAAGCATCTGGCATTGAGAGGGTATTCGTCATGTTAGACCGTGTGGATGATTTGCCGGAAGTACGACGCGATAACATTCGTCTAGCGGCAATTTTGACTGCATTTTTTCGTCAAGAAGTCTATGGTGATACCCAACCATGGAACCTGAAACTCTTCCTTTCCAAGGTCTCATTCGACCAACTCGTAAATGTTTTTGCATGGAATACCCTGTTCAAGACAGTGCCGATCACATGGGAGACCGAGAAGTTGAGTGAATTAATTGACAAGCGGATTAAATATTGCGCGCTGACGGATGGTCCACAGCGGCTGGATGAGTTTACAGATCCCAATGAGAATGTGTCAAAAAGCTTTCGACAAGAGCTGCTGGAACGCAGCCCAACTCCACAGGCGGCACTCCAACAACTCGATGTGGCGATGAGACGGAGAGCTCAAAAATGGAATGTTGCGCAAGTCCCCGAAGAATCGGGACTCAACATTCAGGACCTTGACGATTAGCGTTGATAAGAGTTGCAAGATTCCTGCAAGAAATCTGCTAGAAGACAGCTTGAAAAAGTACCTTGCAACTCTCCTACTAGTACTGGATAATGGCACTCGCACATTCGCTGTTATTATTTTGTTGGGGGCTTTTATGTTCACTCGCTTTTTCTAAGAGTTGCTGGAAGCGAAGTAGGATGCCCAAGACGGTTAGCTCTGCACCTCGCAAAGCCTCCGCTCGTTTACCATGGAACTCTTTTCATCCGCTCTGGCGCGCCTTGCGCGCCGAGCATTTCCTTTTGCCAAGCAGAGACACTTTGTCGCTCTGACTCTGGCTCAACCCGCGGTCCCTGCCACGCGGTCCTTTCCCCCATCTCACAGAAATTTTTGTTATACGAAGGAAAAGAGGTGATTGTGATGAACAACGCACCTTTTTTTTCCGCGCGCCCTGACCGTGCCGCACAAGCCGGGTCGCAAGACACAACACAGTTGACACGTGAGACATCTGAGACTACATTTGGTAGTAACGGCAATCGCCAAAACTCCAAGAATGGAAACGAAATGCAGATGGCGGGTCAAAAATTAAAAGTTACTCTACGTCATCCTTATTCACCACAAGAATTTGAAGCGCGCGGAAACGCGCTGGACGAAACTCGGTTGCGTCTCGAGAAAGCGCGCGCCAATGACCTCACGCGCCCCTTAATTGAAATCGTGGGCGTGACGGGAATCGGCAAAACGTGGCTTCTGAATGAAATTCGTGAACGTTATCAAGAGAGCAAACAAACCGTTGGTGTCCGACCTGCGCGAATCGTCTATTTCGATTTTGAGCAAGTTAAACAAGAGAATGTTACGGACAGAGAGATGTATGAATGGTTCACGCGTTTTTTGGAAAGTTTTGTGCCCAAACTTGAAGAGGGATTTGGCGCGAAACCCGCAGCGGTCACAAAATTTTTGCGCACACACAAGCTAGACCCACTCGACCCGCTTGACCCGGACGAATTGCAAGAGATTTTGATGTTGCTCAAACAATGGTTCACAGAATTACGGAATGGGTTCTTTCCCATTTTGCTTTTGGACTCGGTGGAGGAAATTGATGCCGCGCTTTTGGCATGGGTCGAACGCGAAATTCTTGTCCCCTTTGTGCAAGGGAACCAAGCGCTCGTCATCACCGCGGGACGTCACGCCGTCAAATGGCGCGAACCGGAAATTCGCTTTTATTCGGATTTGATTCATTTGGGACCACTTGAAGAGTGGGGCAAGAAAGCAATTCCAGAATGGATTCATGAACATTATTCGTTTGGTCACCCCGGGCTGGCATGGAGACTTTACAAGGATTTTCAGTCATCGGAGATCGGATTAGAGAAGGTTAAGAACCTCTATCAAGAACCGGAGCGCGAAACAGAAATCGTTGGACCGATTTTGAACGAAGCAATTGCTGAAATTGTATTGAGGGATGTGCCCAACCAAGATGTTCCGCGCGAACATATGAATTTACAAGGACTCCTCCGGACCATCTCGGTTTTGCGAATTTTCAATCCGGAACTCACGCAAGCGATGGTGGCTCAGTTTGGTCCTAAAGAGTATCGCAACAAGTCATACATGTTTTTTCGCCAAGCGGCGTTCGATTTGGTCGGCTCTCACATTGCGGCATGGCGCGCTGGGTTAAATGATTATCGCGTCGAACCATTGGTGCGGCGCATTATGGCAAACGCGCTGCGGATTCGAAATGGACAAATTGAATTTTTAAAGCGGCACCACGCGGCAGAAGAATGGTATCGAAAAGCGCTGAGCGACGCGCCCAGCACTGCGCCCAACAAAATGCCCGAACTGCTCTATCATTATTGCGTTCGAATCAAGTCAGAGAAGCCCGATAGTTTGCGCGAACGAGCGACAAACGAATCGCAAGCCTTGGTAAAGGAATTCAACTTGAGCGAAAACGATGTGAATACGTTGCTGCAGCGTTTGACGGACGAGAGCGATCAAGACCTACAAGAATTGCGCCAAGACATGCTTGAGGTTGTTGACCCCGAAACGTTTCAAGAGATGATGAACGTGGTGCATGAAGCTTTGCCGAAAGAACAATTCGAATTTGCACACTGAAAGAATTCTGATGCTTTTATACCGCGCCTATCCGGGCGCGGTTTTTTTTCTCCGAAAAAATTTCAATTTACAATCCCCCCATTTAAGCGTATAATTTTCGCGCGTTTCGTTATCACGCCTGGGTTATTTCCGTTTCTCAGAACGTACCTTGGGAGGATTGTCATGGCTGACACTGAGACTAGTTCGTTCGGACCTCTTGAACCCAAACGTTTGGTCAACCGCACAGAAGAGATGAAGGCAATTGGCGCGGCGCTTGCAGCGAAAGATGGCAAGCCGCGCGTTTTTTATTTCCCCGGCGGCGCAGGCGTCGGCAAATCGCGCTTGCTCCGTGAAGCACGCAAACAGTTCAGCGCGCAGTGTCACTTTGCGGGATTTTATGATTTTGATGACACGGAACTTCATTCCAACAGTCGCCTCGAACAGCGCATCCTCGATACGCTCGACCCCGGCGATGACAAGAAATACTTTGCGGAATTTCGCGCCAAGCGGACAGAGTATCTTGAGGCGCGCCGCATCGCGCCGACCGCAGCGGAATTAGAAGAGAAGCGGCGCGAGCTGGTTGAATTGTTTGCCAAGGGCATCAACGAAATCAGCGCGCAGCAAAAATTGTTGTTTTGTTTTGATACGCTCGAGACCTTGCAGCACGAAAGTGATACCGTGCAGTTTCCTCCCGCGATACGCGCGGAAATCGAAAAACTGGCGATTGAAACGCTCGGTTGGCTCGCGGCGGGACTGCCCAAATGGCAGAACGTTGTCATCTTGATGGCGGGACGTCCAAAACCGGGGATGGAGAACTGGTTCCGCAAGACATTCAAGTCGAAACGCGTTCAATTTCAAAAATTCAATTTGGAGCGCTTTTCGCCCGAATTCGTCCAAGAGTATCTTGAAGTGATGGCGAAAACCTACGAGGATGCCGGGCGAGAAGCGATTGGTCGCCAATTCCGCGCGTACACTGAACACGCCGAGCGCGTTCATCTCTTGACCGACGGGCAGCCCATTCTTCTTGCATTCGCCACCGATTTGATTCACAACACCGCTGGGTTGCCCGAAGAATTCAAACTCGACAAACCGCTCGACGCGGATACACCGGAAAAAGTAAAAGCGCTACAGGCAAAGGTCAAACGCGAGTTGATGAATCTCGTCATGAATTTTGACGCAGAGATTGGATTCGTGATGCCGTATCTCGCGCTGCTTCGCAAAGGTGTGACACCGGATATTTTGCAATGGGCATTGCAGGGAGAAAAGGAAGGCTGGACGCGGGCACGCTGCAAAAAGGTTCTGGATGCGATGCGCGGATTGTCCTTTGCCAAGCCGCATCCATCCGACCCAAACCTTCCCACCGAGCGGATGTATCTACACGATGAAGTGTATGATGTAATGGGCGACCAAGAGATTCAGCCACACATCGAGCAGTGGAAGCTCGTAAGCCGCCACATGGTAAAGCATTATGACCAGGAGATTGCCAATGCAGAACAAGCTTTAGAAGAATGGAGAAAGAATCGCGGCGCTTCTCAAGCACAAGATGAATCCGCATTTGAAAAGCAAGACGAGCTCATCGCTCAAGTGAATCATCTCACCGCGAAACGTTTGTACTACCAGCTGGTTGCCAATCCATTCGAGGGATATGCCGAATACTCGCGCATTTCAGACCGCGCCATTATCAATCACCAAGTTGGTTTGGATATGATGCTGCGCGATGAAATGCTGCGCTTTTTCGATTTGACGAATCCTAATACTTGGCGCTGGAAAGAGGCGGCAAAGGTAACCGAAAGCCAACTCAGCTCCGAACGCATCATGCGCGGCGCAGCAATCCGCTGGGTGCAGCGATTCATTGCGCAGGGACAAGCGCCGCAAGCGATAGCCGCCTCACGCATCTTGCAAACCGACAAACAGATTCACATCAAATTGAAGGTTGCCGACGACCCACTCTTTATCGCCATTCTCAAAACGTACGAGGGCGAAGCGTTCCTCAGCCGCAGCACGACCCAAGCCATCAAGGCGTTGAACAAAGCAATCCAGCTGTTTGAACGCGCCAAACTGGAGAACAAACCAGACGACCTCAAAAATCAATTGCGCCCGCGCCATCTCGGGCGCGCGTACAACAATCGCGGTTACGCGCATGCGCGTGGCAATCGTTGGCAAGAAGCGATTCATGACTACCAACAAGCGCTGCCGCGTTTGCGTGTCACCGGTCTGCCGCATCAAACAGCTGACACAATCAAGAATCTAGCGTTCGCCTATACAAATACAGGACAACTACTTGCCGCTGAAATTTTGTGCCGCGAAGCGATTCGGCTGTGTCGAGAAAACAAACTTGAATACTTGAGTGGAATGGGAGTAAATACGTTGGCGATTGTGGAATTGCAGGCAGATAACCCGAATCGTGCAGTTCCTTTGGCAAAAGCGGCACTTAACATTTTTGCCAACGTCGCACAAGGCGGCGACAAACGCGGGATGGGTCTGGCAAACCTCGTTGTCGGCAAAGCGAATCGCGTCCGCGCGCAGCTCGATATCTATTCCGTCCAGGAATCGCGCGACCATTTTGGGGCGAGTGAGGACGCGTTGAAAAGCGGCTATGACACATTTAAAAAGGGCGGCGAATGGCACGAACCCGCGCGCGAACTGGAAGCGCTGCAGCAGCTCGGCTGTTTGTATCGGCAATGGGCGCACTTTGAAAAGACGCGCGCGAACGGCTCCCCTCAAAGCGTGCGGTCGCTGCTCAAGCAGTCCAGAGAAAAATTTGATGCGGCGACGAAACTTGTGACCGACAAATATGTTGGCACGCAAGCAGACCTGCTCAATGACCTTGCGGAATTGTATTGGGTGCAAGGCATTAGGGAACGCGCACTGAGTTTTGCCCATCAATCCGACCGCGCGGTGCGCGCAGAAGGCAAAAATTATTTTATCGAGGAACACAAACAGCCCGAGCAGCCGCGTTTTCAACTCTATATCATCTTGGGTAAGAACGCGCTCTTGCGTGCACGTATCGCTCTAAAGGAAGCGGACTTGGAACAAGCGGCACGCCATTATACGGCGGCAAGCGCGTACTTTGACCGTCTGGAAGGCGACCCCAGCGCGCGCGAATTGGCAGCGCGACGCACCTTTCGCATGTACCAAGATTTGGTGGATGCGCGGCTTGCCGCCAAGCAGCTGGAAGATTTCCGTCAACACGTCGAACAATTTCAAACGGAATATCTCGTGTCGCCATGGCCCCACCGCACAACGACGTTGGGCGACAATTTCAGCTCGGTATGGTCTGACCTGCATCTCGTTCTGGATCTGTAATGCGCGGGGTTTCATTCGTCGCGCCATGCTGTCCGATGTGCCTGCGGTCATTGCGCTGATTGATGCGGTTGACGCGTAAGGGCTTTGGTTTGCGACCGAGCGCTATACCCCGACTTTACATTGGGAACTGGTCTTGCATCATCCTGACCAAGAAACGCGGCGCATTACTTTTGGTTGCAGTGACGAAAGAACGAACCGTGGGTTGATGCCGCGTTTTCCCTTGTACCTTTGGAACCAAATCGCGTCATGTTGCCGACGTGGGTATTAGTGTTCATCAAGATTTTCGTGGGCGCGGGATTAGTAGAGTGTTGATGCAGAATGCAATCGCGTGGGAACGTGAAAATGGATTTGAAAAATTGACGCTCCACTTGTACGCTTCGAGCAGAGTGGCGCAGCATCTTTTTGAAAACGTTGGGTTGCACAGCATTGGCAAGCGCGCCCGTCACGCGAAAATCAACGGCGCGTACGTAGTTGAAACTTTGATGGAAATGAAGTTGTAATGGTTGATGGCTTGCGTTCCTTGTAGGAGAAAATATACATGTCCGAATCCATTCCGGAAGATTTTCCCGATGCCTCCGAATCGCTCTCCTTTTTTCAATCAGAAACCGGATTGTCGGAAGTACAATTGTATAAAGAAGAGATTGCGCTCGGTGAAATTCCTCTCGCGCCTCCTTCACTCATTCCGCAACTCCCACTCGACAGTGACACTGACTGCGCGTGCGGATAGAACGGAGGCATCACTATGCAGCTTACCCTCAATGCTCCGGTTCTCTATTCACTTGAATTGACACCCCTCTGTAACAATCGCTGCCCCGGTTGTTTCAATGTGTTTATTGACGACACCGTAACGCGTCCGATGCATAACGTGCGTCCGCCGTTGACTGCCGCACAGTGGGACAACATTTTTGAAAAAATTCAACCGTATGCTACGCGTCTCAAACTCACAGGCGGAGAACCCACGCTGCATCCTGAATTTGAAAGCATCGTGCGCCACATTGGCGCGCGCGGCATGACTTTCACGTTATTCACGAATGCGCGCTGGCGCAATCCCGCGCGGCTCATTCAACTGTTATGCGCGACGCCGCAATGTGTGGGCTTGCTGATTTCGCTGCATGGCGCCGATGCGGAAACGCACGAAGCATACAGCGGCGTGCGCGGTTCGTTCGATGAAACGGTGGACAACATCCGCCGCGCGACAACCGCGGGTTTGAACGTAGCGACGAGCACGGTAATGACACGCCAAAATTTCCAAACGCTCGATGCGGTGATTCAACTTTCGGCGCAATTGGGCGCTGACCACGCTGTCATCAATCGCTATTTGGGGCAACCGTTACCCGAAATTGAACCATCGGAAGAGGAGTTGAAGCGCGCGGTGCTGGACGTTGACCATTTGATTCAAAATGGCGCGCGTGCGAAATTTGGAAATTGTGTGCCGCAGTGCTTTGTCGAAAATTCTTCGACGGGCTGTCTCGCGGGTGTCGCATACTGCGCCATCAGTCCGTGGGGCGAAATGCGTCCGTGCAATCATTCTCCGCGCGTCGTCGGCAATTTGCTCGCGGAGTCCGTAACGGACGCATGGCATTCGGATGCGATGGACGCGTGGCGCGGGCTCATGCCTGACGCATGCGAAAGCTCCTGTGAGGCATTTTCAAAATGCCACGGCGCATGCAGAGCATTAATTGAGATTCGCAGCGAAGAGCGCGACCCATTGCGCGGCGCGCCCATTGCGTTTGCGCCAAGACCTGCATCGCGCGTGACATTGTACGAAGGACTGCGCCCCCGCGCGCAGTGCCATTTGCGTCAAGAAGAATTTGGAATGGTTTTGATGCGCGGCAATAGAGTGGTGCCGTTGGCGTCGCAAGACGTTCCCGTATTGATGGCGTGCGACGGCGCGCACAACTTGAGCGAAATCGAGAATCAATTTGGCAAACGCGGTTTGCGCGTCGTCGTCGGATTGGAGCAGCGCGGACTCGTAGAATTTCTCGAACGCGCACCGCTTGCCGCATAGTCAATTTGAAATTTCGCAGCATGACGTCATGTAGAGCCGATTCGTTGAATCGGCTCTTTATTTTTGCAAGAATCGCCCCGCACTCGCGCAAGGATGCGCACGCGAACCGCAAGATTCTTGCATGAAAAAGGGGATTGTATCGCGCCCTTTCGCTGTGGCATTATGACATCAGTTACAGCGGAGTTTTCCACGAGCCGTTCGCTCACCCACGACGAATGAAAAGGGTGAGCGCATACAACGAATAAGGCGATGGAATACATCGCACGTTACTACGGTTCATTTTCAAGAGAGATTGCGATGACACCCCATTATCTAACACACTGGATGAAATATTTTATCCCGTTTCTCGTCGTCCTCCTTATCGGCGCAGGAGTTGTGCTCTTGATGGCATCGGGAAATTACGGACCTAAAGCAGATGCCGAGGCACAGCATGTCCAAGCGCAAACCCGCACGCAGCAGGCGCGCGATGAGATTGACACGAAAATTTATGCCCAACAACAGGCACTTCAAGTAGAACTTGAAGCCCAATCGAATGCCTTGCAGATTGAACAACAGAAGCGTTTGAACGACCAAGAAATCGCGCAAAATCAAGACGCGCACGAGCGTTGGCAAGCCCTCCCAGAAACGGGCATATGGATTGTCGCGACGGGTGCAGCGCTCGCGGCCGTCATTGTTGCCAGCGCGTTCGCGTACAAATTTGTTGAGCAAGCGCGCCTGGTCCGTCAAGAAGCGAAATGGATAGCCGAAGCGCGCGCACTCCAATCGCAAATTCTCAAAGTGGAACGCCAGCTCCAAAGACAGCAGACGCAGCTCTGCGGGCTGGAGCAAGAATCGCAATTCGCGGACGGGCGCGAGCTCATGAAACGTCTAGCTCACGTGGAAGTGAATTTGAATGTTCTGCATATGTGGCGGCTCGAACATGCCAACAATGGCGGACATGGCATCAAAGGACCCTCGCGCGGAGATTCGCGCAATTTACCAAAGGCAGCATGACGCGATTCGAGTACCGGCAGAAACGAAGGGGGCATTATGAAAATTCTGTAATGGCTCATCGGCATCTCCGTCTTTATGAACATCGTTCAATGAATGACTGGCTCGCAGCGCAAGCGTGAAATTTGTCGGCTCTAAGCACGATTCGAGAATTCTGATTTCCAGCTGATTCAACTCGGTCGCATTACCCACAGCTGTCGTGCGTGCTGCGATAATAACAACAGTACACCCCAATTCGATTTGCAAGGCGCGGGAACCAGAGATGTCGCGGATTCGAATGATTTTTCAGATGATTGGGCGCAAATACGGCAGCGCGAAGGCAGTGGGATATGGATTGTTGCGATTGGACTGCACTTGTTCATCTTGTTCGACCAGGTGAACGTCGTCAGGGCTCACCCCTGAGCGCAAGATGTTCAGAGCGACGAAAGGAGGAACCTTGTAAGAACTACCTAAACCGTTTGCGCTTCATGGAAATAGAAAATCCTATGCCGAGACAATTCCCATGGAGCGCAGGCGGCATTCAACGCAAGTTGCAAGCACGGTAAGCAAATCCTATAACAATCAATTGCAAGAAAATTCGGAGGATACCATGTTAAACAATACAACCGTCACCCTCGTTCGTCATGCTACTGTAGATAATCCACACGGCATCTACTACGGTCAGCTACCCGGATTCCCGTTGAGTCCATTGGGATTGCAGCAAGCGCAATGTGCCGCCCATCATTTTCGCGGCAAACGCATCGCCGCCATCTTTAGCAGCCCGCGCTTGCGCGCGTGGCAGATGGCATGGGTTATTGCGGACGCGCTCGGTATCAAGCATATCCACATCAGCAAACTGCTTGATGAGGTCTATAGTTCTTTTGACGGTCATCCGATTCAGGAACTCGTCGCGCGCAAGTGGAATGTTTATACGGGGATTTCGCCGCCGTTTGAGCAGCCCTCTAATGTATTGGCACGCATGCAAAAGTTTCTCTCGAGCATGCGGATGCAATATGCGGGAAGTCACGTCATCGCAGTCACACACGGAGACCCTATAGCCTTTACATTGCTGTGGGCAAATGGTTCCCCCATTGCTCCGGGCATCAAGCCGGACCCATACCCTGAACCAGCATCCATATCAACCTTCTGTTTTGAAAATGAAAATGGGGATGAGTTACCAACTTACGCCCGCTATGTCAGTATATCTTGATTCATGCCGACAGCGTACATTGATCTTCTTGTGCGCCTTCGGCAGCACCGTATTCAAAGGGCTAGCCACATGAGAGAAGTTTTCGTAAGCACGGACATCGAAACGAATGGTCCTTTCTGGGGAAGCATTCGATGTCGAGTTTTGCCTCTGTTGCCTACTGCGCTGACAAGACTGTCCTTGGCGTTTTTGAAGCGACCTTGGAGATGCTTTCAGAGTCCGAAGCGCACCCTGAGACAATGGAGTTTTGAAAGGAAAACCCGAATGAATGGAAGGGATGTCGGAAAAATCTACTAAGTCCAGAGATTGCGATGAAGAGATATGTGGAGTGGGTAAAGTCACTACCAGGCGAAGCCATTTTTATCGCGTCCCCTATTGGTATAGACTTTACTTTTGTGAATTGGTACACGCTGCAATTCGCGCATGAAAACCCCTTTCAGCGGCGAATGATTGACATCAAGTCGTATGCTATGGCGGTCTTGAAGCGACCATTTTCGCAATGTTCGAAGGACTATTTGCCACAACAACGGTTTGACAAAGTTCCGCGCAAGTACGTTGCCCTTGACGACGCATTTATTCAGGGGATGACAGGGCAATCGCGTCTTAATTGGTCAAGACCTTGAGCAGATATCTATTGTCGACCGCAGCCCGCAAACGCTTTGCTTTGACTCCGATTTTCTCAGTCGTTTCCTGTTTCAACAGATTCAGTGCAATGTGACGTAACATGCCGAAATCGTGTGCGCCATGCCCTTTGCGTAAGCAACTTTGGTCTTTTTGAAAGGTAATGTCGAGAACCCAATGCAAACCGTTTTCAATGCCCCAGTGTCCGCGCACCGCTTTTAAGATGCCCTGTGCATCGTTGGGTAAACTCGAAATGTAATAGCGGGTTTGGCGACTGCGTTTGCGTCCCACACGGCGTTCACAACGTAACATCACAATGCTTTTCAAATCCTTCCATGCCTCGCGGTTGCGGAGGTAATCTAAAAAGTCGCCGGCACTAATCGTCCAACATTCGCGAATTTCAATGCGTCCATGATCGCCATACACATCGCGGACGTAGCCGTGATGCAAATCGCGCCAGTGTTCTTCCACCGCACCGGCAAACAGGTCTTTGATATCTGCATACAGTTTGCCTTGATTCTGTTTTACGGCGAGGGCATAGTCCGCCCCTTGTGTCCGAATGGTTTCGGCGACTTCTTTCTGGCACCCGATGGCATCCACGGTGACGATGCAGCCGTGAATTTCTAACAAGCGTAACAGTTCTGGAATCGCTTTGATTTCATTCGATTTTTCATTGACTTTGCGTTGTCCCAGCACCAAATGATTTTCCGTCGCCCACGCACTGACCATGTGAATCGCCGCTTTGTGACTCGTGCGGTCATAGGAACGGCCCAATTTCTTGCCATCAATCGCGACGATTTCGCCATCGGTCAAGCGCATCCGTTCGCGCACCCATTGCCAGAGAAATTGCCCACGCCACCTGCAAGTTGGGCGCGCACCTTCAGGAAACTTGCCGACGAGGTGCAACTCGGATATGACACTATTGGGGATGCGAGCGAAGCAGCCAGCCAATTCCTTGACCCGATTCTGGCAGGACAAGCGCGCGGTCATTGGAATCCAACCTCGTGGCGCTGGGAGTGAAAGTTCCTAGAAGCCCAGCGACGACTTGAAAGAATGTGAAATCGAAACCTATCTGTACATGTCGCCCGCGTGATTCGTGGACGGAGGAGAGATTTTCGTAGGGTCCTGAATGGGCGATGCAAAAAGAGCCGGCTAGAGTTTGTTAAACAAAGTGATTTGCCTGCAAGAGTTCCGAGCGCCACGCCGCGAAAAATTTCCCCTGTGCTATAATCTCGCACATTCGCTTGCAGCCTGCTGTGACCACAACAAGCTGCAACTTTTTTGTACCCCTTATGCACGCGGAACCATGTGATTTGTCCATCGAGTTTTGGCGCGAGATTTTGCGCGCGCCGCTTGCCCGCGTCGAGACAACAATTATCAAAGAGGGCTTTTTGCCTTCGGCGGTGTATCGCGTGCGATTTGAATCGGCAGATCAATCAACGCCGCGTTCGGTGATTTTGAAATGCGCGCGTCCGCCGTGGGGCGACGATGCCGCGCGGCGTGAACGCGAGTATTGTGTGTACGCGGAACTCGTATCACAAATTCCGATTCCGCAAGCGGTGCGCTATTTCGCACAACTTGGCGACGAAAGAAACCACACCCACATTGTGATGCAAGACCTTGCAGGCGATTTTGTTTTCTATCCTGAAACGCACGCGTGGACATGGAGCGAGGCACAAGCCATGCTGCGCGCGTTGGCACGATTGCACAGCGCGGGGGAACGATTGCGCGTGTCCGAACGCGCATACTTGATGCCGCATTTGTGTACACGTTGGTCGCCGTCACGCGCGCGCGAAATGTTTGCCGATTTATTGAATACATCATGGCTGCACGCGCGGATGATACGCGCGGATTCGCATGTGGATTCTGTTTTGAACGCGCTGCCGCGTTTGGAACACATCGCGGCGAATGAACCGTTAACGTTGGTGCATTACGACATATATCCGCCGAACGTGGCGTTCACGCGCAATGCCGCGCAGCCCGACGCGGTGTTGATTGATTGGGCGGCAGCGACGGCGGACATGGCAGAAATTGATTTGGCGTTTTTGTTTCAACAGCCGTACAAGAGCGCTCGCTTGTTGGATTGGCGGACGGCGCTCCATTTTTATTGGGACGAGCGCGCGCAGCTCACGGGGGACGCGTATGATTGGCAGGCGCGCTGCGCGATTTTTCAATACGCGCGCATTCAAGCAGCATTCACAACATTTCTGGCGATTCATCGTGCATGGGAAAAATGTATGCGCGAAAATTTACGCATTGCGCCCGACTCGCCTGACCCGTATATGCGTTTTTATGATGCGGCGTTGAACGATGTGTTGGACACATTACAAGAATTGGTAGAGGATATTGAGCGCGATGATTGACGAACATTTTTTGCGCGCACACGCGGACGCGTTTCCCGATTTTTGGAATCGGCGCGTAGGCGATGAATTTTTTGAATTTCGTTCGTTCGGTTACGGTTACGAAATTTTATTTGTGACGAATCATCGCGCCGTATTGGACGCAATCCGCATTTCCGCCGGACGTTATTCACCCGCGAAACCACTCGACGGAAATCCGAAAATTGAAATTCGCATTCTCGTCGTTCCCACACTGCCCGCGACACCGCTGCCGGAAAATTTGCCGGCGATGCTGCAAACCATCGGCGTCGGCGATTTCTTGTTTCAAGCCGCGACGCCGTGGCTTCAATGGTGTACCAATGTCAAAACGCGCACGTGTACGATGGTGATTTCAGAAGCATTGGAACGCGAACCGTGGCAATTGAGCCGCAGTATCATTGACCGCGCGACACTCAACATCCTCGTGCGCGAAGGCGTCGCACAGTTACATTCCACCACATTGATTCGGGAGGAATCCGCGCTGTTGTTTATCGCGCCGCACGGTACGGGAAAATCAACGACGGCGTTTCATCTTTTGAACAATGGTTTTCGTTTGATGGGCGACGGATTGTTGTTTGCGCGCGAGGAAAAAGAATTGGGCGCGGGAAAATTTGAATTGATGGGCTATCCCGTCGGCGAAGCGAAATTGACGACGGCGGCAAAACCGTTGTTTCCCGAATGGGATGGCGAAGGATTGGAATTGACCGCGCACGGCGTAGTGAAACATGTCGTCAATCTGCGCGCGCTTGCCCCGCACAAAATGATTGACACGTCCGTTGTGCCGCAGCGCATTATTTTGTGTTTGGCGGAACGCAATGGGCAGCCGTTGACGACGGCGGAACCTTTGGATGCGGCACAAACGTTTGCGCGATTATTGCCCGATACACTTTTTTGGGATGAACCGGAGGCGATGCAGCGTTCGCTCGATGTGGTGAAACGTTTGATTGAACACAGCGCGTGTTACAAAATTATTCTCGGCGCGGACCGTCAACAATTGGTCGAAACGATTTTGGATTTGGCAAATCGAGATTGAGTACGAGAATAATTGCGGTAATGAGTGCGAGCCAAATTCCCGCGCGCAGCCACGTCGCCGCATTGTCGGGAGTGATTTCAATCGCGCTCAATAAAAGTTCTGTCTCGCCTGTCGTCATCACTTGAAGCGTCAACGGAAAACCCCAACGGTCAAAGTACGGATTATCAAATTCCACTGCAACGCGTTCGAGTGAATTATTTTTCAACTCGTTCGCGCGCCAACTCGCATGAACAATCGGCAAACCTTCCGCCGAATACACATCGAGCAGTAACAATTCCGCATCCGTCGTCGCGCCAAGTGTCCCCGCGCGAAAATTCAAAACATAATGCCCGACGGTCAGTTCCGTTAAATCAAAACTCTGAATAATTGTTCCCGCTTGCCCCGCGGGTGCGCGCCAAAAAATTTCTCCCTCGCGTTCTTCAATCACTGCAATTGAATTTTCCTGTGCGTTCGTTGGCGCAATCATCAAGCGGCGTCCCATACTTGCGAAAAATGGCGAGAGGTCATTCCCCGCGACGCGACTGTACGCCGACACCACCGAACCATACGCATACGACGCATCGGAAATCATTAGCGCGCCATTCCACACACTCAATCCCAAAAGTAAAATCAACAACGCGCCGAACGCAAATTTTTTCCACACTGCGCGTGCGGCGAATACCGCGCGCAATCCCAATGCGAGCGGCGCGGCAAGCAGAGGGAGCGCGACGACAAAATAACGCGCACCCACTTCAAACGGAATCCAAAACCCGCCGAGCAGCGCAACGAGTGGAATCAAAATGAAAAGCGGCGACACGAGCAAAATCCCAACGCGAAAATTTTCGCCACGCGGTTTTTCGCGCAACAGATGCGGAATCCCAGCGAGCGCGAGCAAATAGATTGGCGCCATAATCAGTGTGCCGCGCTGTGGGTCAATCCACCAACCGACAATCCCGCGCGCGAGAGATACCAACGAAAACGTTGCAAGATTCCCGCCTGCCAATTCGGTTGGATTTCCGCGCGGCACGGTTCCCGCCAACAAAACGTTGTTGACAAAAAAATATGCGCCGATGCCAAGCGCGACAATGACAGCGAAAAAAATCGCGCGTGAACGCTGCGTGTGCCATTGCGCGAATGCAAACACAACGAGCAGCATTGCCAGCACAACAAAGCGTACACTCAAGAATGGCAGCAGAACAGTTGCAATTGCCAGCACGCCAACGCGCAGTGGTGAAACCTGCGCCGCGTTTTGAAATAAAAATGTGCGCGCGCAAAAAATAAAAATCAACGCGCCCAACGCTTCGGGATAAATCAGCGTCGCATACAACACGAGGGGGGGGGTGAACGCGAGGGCGAACCAACTCACCGTTGACCAAAATGCGCTGTGCGTCACCTCGAACGCGAGTTTCCACATTTGCCACGCGAGCAACGCGGCGACGCACGCCAGAAAAATTTCAACTCCCGCGCGTCTGCCCAACGCATAAGGAATTGCCAGCGCAATCGGCAAGCCCAAATCGTGATTGAGCCATTGCGCGCCGTTCGACAAAATTTTTACGTGCGGGTCAAGTGTTTCGCCGTCCAAAAAATTTTGATAATCGCGCTGCGCGTAATTGTTGGCAAGGTCGAAATCGCGGTCAACCACGAGCGAATGAGCTGCCACCAAGTAATGCGGCTCATCGCCGAGCGGTTTCCAATGGTTTGTCATCCACACCGCGAGCGCGAGATAAAGAAGGAATGAAACAAAAAGAATAACGCGTGCGAGATATTTTGCGCGGTTCATTTCAATTCGAGTCGTGGGCGTTCTCTAACGAGTGTTTGCCCGCGCAAGAAAGCGCGGGCGATGCAAATTTGTCACGGCGGCGTCACCAATTCGGGAATGATTTCCGCCGCGCGCGCGTAATACACTTGCGCGTTGGTTTCATCTCCGATGCGTTCATAGTAATTCGCCAGAAAATAAAGCGCGGCGTAGGATTGCGCGTCAAGCGCAAGGGCGCGCCTCAACGCGTCATGCGCGGCGTCCAACTGATATTGTTCGAGATACACGCGCCCCAAACCATTCCACGCAGCGATCTGTTTTTCATCCACAGCGAGCGCGGCGCGATATTTTTCTGCCGCGTTTTCCAATTGCTCGGCGCGGCGCAGCGCTTCGCCCCACGCGAGATTCACCATCGCCGTTTCGTGTGTAGATTGCGCGTATGACAATGCTTGCGCAAAATCATTTGACGCGCTTGCCCAATCATCGTCGCGCGCAAATTGTTCCGCGAGCGAGGTGTACACAAACGCGGACGCGGGCAATTGAAAATGTTGTGCGTCCGCGCGCAATGCCGCATTGTTCGCGCCCGCGCGCCAATAGTACAACGTGATGCCGCTGTCCGCGCGCAATGCCAACGCGCCGCGCGTATCAAGCCATGCCTGAATTTCTCCGCCCGGATCAAACACATAGCGATTGAACACGAGCCAAACACGCGCAGAATGATTTTCCGCTTCTGCAATTTGCGGACCAAGTTCTGCCGTGTATTTTTGTGACGCAACAGCGTGCGCGTAAAAATACACAACGGGTGTGCCGCCGAGCGTAATGACGGCATCGTTCGGATGAACATTCGCCGTGAGAATTTTTCCAACCGTGCGCCATTCCTCTTTGGGCGCCGCGATGACGACGCTGGTGCGCTCCAACGAAAACGCGATAAAGAGAAACGCGAGCAGAAGCATTGCTGCGCGCGGAATAAAATTGTCTTTGCGCGTGATGAATTGCAATAACGCACCGCAACGTACAACTCCCACTGCACACAACACCAGCCACGCGGGCAATGAAGCAATCAAATAACGCGTCGCGAACAAGGTGCCGCGACTGCCGAGAAAAAGAATGATGAATGTGGACGGCAACAGCGCCCACACGGTCAATAAAAAAATTTCCCACGGCTTGTGCGGAAATTTTGTCAGACCCAGCAAGCCCAATCCAATAAAGGCAACTGTCGGAAAAATTCCACCGCCGCTAAAATTTTCCAAAATTTTCGCGTAAAAAAAATCGAACGTGAGCAGCGGAGGTGTTTCGCCCGGCGCGAGTCCGTACCATTTTTCGGGCGGCAAAAATTGCGGCGAAAAGAGAAATGCAAAAAAGCGCAGCGACGAACCCCACACAAATTGCGCGTTCGGCGTGAGCCACAACGCGGCGAGAAAAAGCGCGGCGACCAAAATGCCCGCGAGAATCGCGCGGCGCGTGATGCGCGAAAAAAGTTGCGCGCGCCGCGGCGCGATGACGCGCACGCCCAAACCAAGCACTAGAAAAATAATGAGCGCCAGCACGACAAACAACGCAAACAAATGCGTCAACACTGCGCCCGCGACGCACACGCCAAAATAAAACCAATGCGTCAGTTTGTTTGTTTGCAGCGCGCGATAAAGCCAATGCATCGCGGCAAGAACGAGCAGCATGTAGAGCGAATACGGACGCGCTTCGTGCGCGTAAAAAACGGCGAAACTCGAAACCGCGAGAAACGCGGCGGCGAAAATTCCTGTAGTGTGTCCAAACATTGCGCGCGCGAGTTTATACATCACCGCGACCGCAAGCGTACTGAACGCGGCGGATGAAAAACGCAGCAGCAATTCATTTGTGCCGAGTGTCAGGACACCGCGTTCGATGACGTAATCAAGCGGCATCGCCGCGTGCACAATCAATTGGTCAATAAATTCTTGCGACGTGCCGACAACCGCTTGCGCTTGCAAAATTTCGTCGTACCACAGCCCATTGCGTCCCAAGTCCCACATTCGCAAAAAAAACGCGAATCCGAGAATGACGCCGAGCGTGACGCGTTCCAACGTGCGACTGGACATTTTTTACGGGGAATCATCGCGCACGCGTTCTGTCGTCGTCCACACGCGCGCGCGATTCAAAACAGAATCAAACATCGCGCGCAGTGCGGCGAAAATGTCGAGCGCGAAAAAGAGTGGAATGAACGGAAAGCGCAGCCACATCGCCACGCCGACGCGTTGTTCGGCAAACAGCGCGAGGATTTGAGCGAACGGCGTGAGCAGTGCGAGATACAACACTGCGCGCGGAAAACGTACAACGCGGGGAAACAAAACGGACAAGAGCGAAAACATTCCCGCGCCTAACAACGCGAGACGGTCCAAGTAACCGAGTGCAAAGAGCAGCAGCTCCGCGCGCAACAATGGGTTGACATTTTTTTCGCGTACCAACGCGAGCGCGTGATTGCGCGCAATGTCATTGAAACCGCGTCCCCAGCGCGCGTGTTGCCGCAAATAGCCCGAGGCGGTTTGCGGCACTTGTTGATACGCAATCGAATCTTCGGCAAAGCGCAAACGAAATCCCGCGCGACACAAACGCATCGTCAATTCAGAATCTTCCAAAAACGCGCCGTCGGGAAAACCGCCGCATTCTTCCAACGCGCTGCGGCGATACGCGCAATTCGAACCGAGCATCGCAGGCGCAAGGTCGAGGCGGTCTTTGGCGCGCATCGTAATCATTTGATTCACAAAACTTTCGACGGTGGTGTAATACGCGCTGGGGCTTGCGAACGCGTTCAAAGGAATCGTGCGCCCTGTCACACCTGCCACCGCCGCGTCGGAAAAATAACCCATCGCCACGCGCACCGCGTTCGGCTGCGGACGATGGTCGGCGTCGAAAATATAAATCATTTCGCCGAATGGAAATTGCGCGAGCGCGGTATTCAACGCGCGGGCTTTGCCGACGGATTCAGGATTCGAGAGCATGTGGAAATTTTCGTGCGCGCGTGCGAGCTGCTGCATAATGGCGCGCGTGTTGTCGCGCGAGCCATCATCCACAAACACCACTTGAATTTTTTCTTGGGGATAATCCAAATGCGCGAGCGCGCGTCCTAGCCCCTCCACCACTTGCTCTTCATTACGGCACGGCACGAGAATCAACACCGTCGGCAGTTCCGGATTCGTGGTTGATGCGACGCGTCGCCGCGGCGCGAAAAAAATCGCCAGCGTCAACACGACGCGGCGCACATTGAAAACAAACAAAATGATAAGGATTGGGAGAGCGAACAAACGAAACACGCGCGTCAACATTTTAATTTCCATTCGCGCGACGCTGGCGTAGCGCGTTGAAATAGACGCGCCCGCGTCGTTCGACATGCCGCGCGTAAAGCCACGCGCCGCCCGCGCCATATTCCGCTTGCAGTGCTTCCATCGAAGGCAACAGCGCAAAACGCAGCACGCGAATTTTTTCGCGCCACGATTGCGTCGCGGCAAAGGTCAACGCATACGCGCGACTCAAATCGGTGTGGCGATAATCCATGCTCAATACATCGTGCGCGCCGTTTTGTTCCACCCACGCGCGCAGACGCGCCGGCGTCTTTGCGCGCAATGTGTCGAGAATGTTTTGTGGTGGCAATGGCGCGTTCGTCAAGGTATGTACGGCGCGCAGCGCGAGATAGACAAAACGCGTGACGTGCGCGCGTTCACTTGAAGCAATGACGCGCTCCCAATGAATGTCCGCGCCGCGCTGTGCGAGCAAGCGCGCAATGTCAATCGCTTGTCCGACGCGCGCTTCGCGTTCGACCAAATGTGTGGCGAGATGAACGCAGAGATGAATGCTCATATTTTCGAGCGACAAGACGCGCACCGACGAATCATCCACGCGCGCGCGTTCACACGTTTCCCACACATCAGACAGTGGCAAGATATTCAAACCGCGCCATTCGGTATCCCACAATGCGACGTGCATTTCAACAGGACGCGGCTGCATCACATCAAACAAATAACCGCGTCGTACAAACCCATTCAGTCGCCAGACTGATGGCAAATGTTTTTGTACGACCGCGCCCGTTTTCGTCGGCACAGGCGTAAATCCCGCCGCAAGCAGCGCATCGTATCCGCGTCGCGCATGTATTTCATCACGCGCAAGTAAATCGAAATCGTACAAGACGCGTTCGGCGGGGTCCGCATACAACTGCGCGAGTAACGGCAATCCCTTCATTACCAAAAATTCAACGCGCGCGTTTTCCATCATCACAACGAGTTCATGCAATTCCCGCCGCGCGTCTGTGTTGCGCGTCGCGTTATCACCATACGCTTGCACCATACGCGTTTGCGCGGCAAGCGGAACGAGTGCGAGCAAATCCAAACGTTCCCACAATTTGTACAAAAGCGGTGTGATGCCGTGACCGTCCGCGAGATACAACACATCCTCCCAATCCAATTCCGCGCGGACAAGTTCTGTGCGAATTTTTTCCGCATCGGGCGCGAGCGGAATACTCGCAGCAATGAGCGCGATGGTGTTTTCGCGTTGTCGAGAGAGTGGCATTGTCATTTACGGCTTGGGACGATAAATCGAAATGGGACGCGTTACGACGCCCGTCATCGTCGGCGGCGCATCGGCAGGCGTGAGCGTTTCGGTCAATTGATAATTCGCGTCGAGCAGCGCGCGGATGGCAGGTTCCGTTTCAAACATGCTCTCATCGGAAATAATGGCGGAATAGTGTTTGGTGCGAAACCGCGCCACAACATCATCGGGCAGTGGCAAATGCCCCAGTGCATACGCATACCACAGTGTCAAAATTTGCGCCGACGGTTGTTTGCCCGCGCGCAGTGCGTAATACGGATGCATCATGACCAACACGCTGCCCGGCTCGGCAGCAATCCGCGCTACCAAACGGTCACCCGCCGCTTGCATCGCGGGAGTGGGCATGTAGCGCAATGGATTATAAACGCCAAGCACAAATTGGAGCAGCACTGCCGCAACAATCACCAGTTCGATTCTACGCGGTGAGAGAAATCGCGGCAAGTGCGCACCGGCAGAAGCGTGCAGCACGAGCGCGGGCGCAAGACACAACAGTGCGTACGCCGACATCAGATTATTGAGGTTGCCGCCCACCGAGGCGCGCCCGATGCCGCTTACAAACACCGCCATCCCCAACGCGAGCAGCCATGGTTGGGTACGCAACCATCCAAACGGGTTGCGTTCCTTTTGTGAGAAAAATGCGACGGTTATCAGAACAAGCAAACTCACACCCGCCATCACGCCAAAGAATTCGTACAAAACATAATTCAGGATACGTTCCCATCGCACCGGGTCGTTGCCCGCAATGGTGATGGTGTGAAACCAAAACCATCCCGCCGTTGCTGCATTCAATAACCAAAACGGGACGACGATGAGAATGGCGTACGGGGCGATAAACCAAACCGCGCGACGACCATATTGGTAGGCGAACCAGAGGATAAACCCGACACCATACAACAGCGCGGTCTGCTTCGTCCAAAACGACAGCGCAAGCACGAACGCGCTCGCCGCCAACCACCCCGCGCGTCCCTTGCTGTAAATTGCCGCCGTCATTCCTGCGAGTGATAGCGCAACAAATAACGAATCTACGCGCACCAATTCGTACCACTGTCCCGTGAGTCGAAAGCCAGCGAGATACAATCCCGCGCACACGAATCCAAGCCAACGCGTTTTGCTTTCGCGGCGCGCGATATAAAAAATCAGCGCCGCGGTTGCGAGAACAGCGACAAAAGAAAACAAGCGGAGCGGCGTAAAAGTTGGACCCGTCAGGTTGAGCAGCAAGCCACCAAGCCAACTGTAGAGCGGCATGTATTGATGCGGCATAAAGTCGGCGTTCGGTGGCACAAACACGGGCAAGCCGCGCGCAAATTGCCACGCCTGCAACAACATGCTGTCTTCGATGAAATCGAGGTCATACGGATAAAAAATGCGCGGCAGCGCAGTAAAGAAATACATTCCCGCAAAGAGCGCAGCGGTGCCGAGCGCCACAACACGCGCAAAATTTTCCGTAACCGATTTCATTTACAAATCAGTATTGTCCCAAATTGCCCGTACGTTTGGTGTAGGCGAGCGCGCGGTGAAACGCAAACAGTCCCAACGGAATCAACACCACATCGAAAATCACCAATGCGAACAACGGCGCGCGCAACTCATAAAACGATTGTCCGCGCATCAACGCGCCGCGCAATGCTTCGAGCGCGTAGGTGAGCGGCAGCAAGTACGAAAAAATTTGCAACGGAAACGGCAGCAGTGCAATTGGAAAATAGACGCCGCAAAAAATAAATGTCGTCAAGTCAACCAACCAATTCAACGGGTCGGCGCGTTTGAAAATCAAAAGAAACGCGGCGGACAAAATGCCCCAGCTGTTGAGCGCGAGTAATGCGAGAAACGTTGTCACGAGCGCGACAAACCAATTCGCGTTGGACAAATCCGCGCCAAAAAAAATAATGCCGACGCCCAATTGCAGCGCCATCACGAGTACGCCTTCGACCAAAAGCCACGCCGACGCGCCGAGCAGCGCGAGCGCGGGATTCGTCGCCGTCACCATCAACGGCTCGACGGTGCCGATGACCATTTCAGTTTCAATTTCGCGCGACAAGAATTTCATGCCGAGCGAAAGGTAACGCGCAAACACGCCGCCGATTAAAAGAAATGTAAAGTAATCGCCAAACTCGCGCGTCGCGGCGGGCTGCTGTCCGATGAAACGCGCGAGCAGCGCCCAGAAAAAAACATACAGCGCGCCGCCGAAATACGTGCCGACGAAATTGAGGCGATAGCTTTTCGAAATCAAAAAGCCGCGTCGCGTCAACGCCCACACTTTATTCCAAATGTTCCTCATCCGCCGCGTCGCGTAAGAGTGCGCGTAGTCCTTGTTCGCTTGGACCGAATTTACGAATTTTTCCGCCTGCTGCATATACCACATCCCACAATGCTTGTTCCGAAAAATGTTCCGCGTCCGCTTCAAATTGAATGCGCGTTTCCTCCACGCGCACATTGCGAATCGTTTCGACGCGTTCCAAAATGGCTGCGATATTTGGAATCGGCTGCGCCAATTCGATTTGATACAAATGTTTGCGCTGCGCGGTTTGCAATAAATCGCGCGGACGTCCGAACGCGCGCATTTCGCCGTGTGCGATAACGCCGATGCGGTCACACAGCTGTTCCATTTCGTACAAATCGTGCGTCGTCAAAAAAACTGTCTTGCCTTGTCGCATAACAATTTCTTGTTTCAACAACGCGCGCACCGCGTCAGCCGTTTGTACGTCCATCCCTTTGGTCGGTTCGTCGAGAAATAAAAGCGGCGGGTTGTGCAAGAGCGCGCGCGCGACATTCATTTTTTGCCGCATCCCCGTCGAATAGGTTTGAAACATTTTGTTCGCGTGCGCTTCGAGTGTGAACATTGTCAGTAACTCATCCACGCGCGCGCGAATGTTTTGACGCGGCACATTTTGCAATGCCGCGAAAAATTTTAAATTTTCGCGTCCGCTCAAACGCCCGTAAAACGAATTTTCATTCGAGAACACCATGCCCACCGACGCGCGCACGTGCGCCGCGTGTTTGACGACATCGAAACCGTTGACACACGCTTCGCCGCGCGTGGGCGCGAGCAGCGTCGTCAACATGCGAATCAGAGTCGTTTTGCCCGCGCCGTTGGTGCCAAAGAGTCCAAACAATTCGCCGTGCGGAATGACGAATGAAATGTCATGCACAGCGAGAGTGTTGCCATACTGTTTCGTGAGTTGGCGCGTTTCGATGGCAGCGGTCATTGGAACGTCACTTGCATTTGGGGCGGCACAACTTCAATCCATATATTGCCCGGTTTGAACGCAAGCGTTTTGCCGCTCGCATCGGTGAATGAAAAAAGTGCTTTGGCATCACTGCGCATCCATGTCACATCGAACGCTTGTCCATCGCGCACGAGCGTTGCGTTGCCCGAACCCGTCAATGTAATTTTGATGGAACGCGAGCCGAGCGAATCTTCCACAATGTCTGTCGTTTCGTGCGGCGCGTACAACACGAGAACATTCACGGCGGTCAATGCTTGATTGGAAGCCGCGTCGAGGTGCGGTGTTGTGCCGATGCTGCGAACATACACTTTGCGTTGCGCGTCATATTGAAAAATCGCGTCGGAAAGATTTTTGCGATACGGAACAGTCACCGTTGTCGCCGCGCGTCCGCCGCTCGGAATTGCCGCGTTGAAATTGAACGCGGGAACCGTCGCGCCCGTAATCAAATTCTTTTTCACCGCGAGGTCGTACATTTCTTGCGTGCTGGTGTAACGATTGAACGGGCGTTTGCGTTCGGTGATTTCGCGGAATATCGGCGCGCGTCCGTAATCATCAAAATCGGCTTGGGCGATTTCGGATGCCGCAATCATTGCGCGCACGGGTTCACTGCCGCCGACGTGCGCGAAAATCGCGCCAAACATGGGAACGAGTTCGAGGTCAATCAAACGCGCGGAACGAATCGGACCAATCTCATTTGCATCACTGCAATAGAAAATTGCGGCGTACCGTGTAATCGCGCCTTCGGTCAAATGCTCGACCACGATGTCTGCTTGCGCGAGTCCCGCTTGCGGACGTTCGGGCGGCGAGTTGCCGATTTTGACCAAGAGCGGACGACGCGCCGCGAGATTCACACCATTCAACGGCAATCCGGTAAATGGGCATGTGTTTGACGGCGCGGTGTTGGCATTGCTCGATGGTGTGATGGTTGGAATGGTTGCGCCGGTTGGCTGCGCGGGCGCGCGGGTTGGTGCTGTGGGTGAACGCTGTGGTGAACGTTCCGTACCGGGCGCGAGGGGGGGGGGCGCGGTGGGCGCGACGTTGCTGCTGCACGCGGTCAAGGCGACGAAAATGCAGAGTGCGAGGAAAACGCGACTAGTGGGCTTTGGCATGATGTTCGGATGTTGGATTGGTGGGCGCGGGCAGTTTTCCATTTCGCGCAGAGAAAAGCATCACGTACGCGAATGCCGCGCTGCTGTACAAATAATAGAGCCAATGCAATGGAAGCGCGCGCAGGGTGAACCACACGCCGCGTTTGCGAAAGAAAAAACGATACAGGTCAAAATTCAACGCGACCAATGCCAGAACAATCGCAAGTGCGCCGAACCAAAACGATGACGAGAAAAATGTTGCAGCAAAGGTCGCGAGCAAGAGCCAACACAACAGCGCGCTGATGCGATTTGAAATTTTGAGATTCAAGTCTGTCGGCAAGTTGCCTTGCTGCGCGATGAGCGTCGCCCACGGCAGCGCGCGGTCACGAATATCGGTGACGATGAGCGAACGCAGTGTCCAGCGTTTGAGATGTTTCACTTGCAAATCTTTGAGTAGGCGAATCGCGCCGCCGGCACGCTGCACGCGCGTACCCAATTCAATGTCTTCAATCAACGGGCGCGTATAAGTGGTCGAAAAACCGTCGAGTTGCCGAAACATGTCACGACGAATCGCGCCACAGCCCGCCCAAAAACTTGCGGCTTGTTCGTTCGAGGTTTGATGCACGTAATGATGCGACAAATTTTTATATTGCGAAACAAACGCGGGGTCGTCGGGCGCGTCGTCATACGTTCCAAAAATTGCACTGACGTTTGAATCGTTGAACGCGTTCTTCACGCGCGCAATCGCGTCGGGTTCCACCAAAACATCCGCGTCGAGAAAAAATAAAATTTCGCCTTGCGCGCGCGCGGCGCCGAGATTGCGCGCGACGGCGGGACCACTGCGCGGTTTTGCCGTACTCAAAATCTGAAAACCGCGCGTGAGCGCAACGCTGCGCGTATCATCGTCCGAACCATCATCCACAATAATAATCTCGCGCGGCGCGGGTTGCAGTGCACTCAACGCATCGAGGACGCGCGTCCAATTTTTCCCGCCGTTGTACACAGGCACAATCACCGAAAGCTCGTCAGGGGTCAACATCATTGACGGATAGGATGCAAAACTGTCATTTCGAGCCGCATGTGCGAGAAATCTCTCTGACCAAATTGAGATTTCTCACTGTGTTCGAAATGACATTCGTAACACAAATTATTCGTCCTCAAAGCGCGTGCCTTGCCAACGCGGTTTGCGCGTACCCGTCAACGTTCGCCAAAATTTGTGCAGTCGGTCTCGCGTACGCGGATGCGGATTGTGCAGCACGAGTTCTTCTTGATATTCCATATCGGTGTTGACCGCCCACACATCATGCTCTGCGCCCAAAACATTGCGCGCGGCGAGCAGCGCGGTCATCATCGAATGGTCTTGATTGTTGTACTTGTGCATTCCGTTGCGTCCGACGGTCTGCAAATTGTCGAACGCGTCGAGATAGCCGCGTACAATGCCGAGATGTTCGTGATAGGTAGAGTCGTACACAGGATACGCTTTTTTCATGCGCTCGACGGTGCCGTCAATCACTTGAGCGGCGCGCGCAATGCCGATGAGTTCCAATTCGCGTTTGGCGAGCTCAATCAATTGTTCATCGGGCATGTTCCACAATTCATCGCCTTCGGTGACAAAGTATTCCATGCCGAGACTTGTCGTGTGGTCATTCGGCAGCAGCGCCTTGGACCAATTTTTGAAATTTTGAATGCGCCCGACAAAAACGCGCGGCGTGTGAATGTAAATCCAATTGTCGGGAAAAAGTTCCGGCACATTCACAATCAAAACGACGGTGAGAAAATCGCGATAGCCCAAACTGTTCGCCGCGTGCAGGACATCGGCGGGGGGGGGCGGCTGCAGTGCGTTGATGAGGTCGCGCAGCGCGAGCGTGGAAATAAAGTGTGTGCCTGCTACCGCGCGTTCGACGCCATTTTGTTTGACGACAACGTTGGTAATGTGCGTACCCTCGCGCTGTACGCGCACGATGGGGGAATTGAGCCACACCTCGCCGCCGTTCGCTTTCACTCGTTGTTGAAACGTTTCCCACATCATACCGGGACCGTACAGCGGATATTCAAATTCTTCAATCAGCGATTTGATGCCGTTGCCATTTTTGAAAATGGCGCTCTTGAGAACCGACGTGAACGAAAGTCCGCGAATGCGCTGCGCCGCCCATTCCGCGCGAATTTCGGTGCAAGGAATGCCCCACACTTTTTCGGTGTACGTTTTGAAAAAGAGATGATACAGTTTGCGCCCGAACCGATTGGACACGTAATCTTCAAAACTTTCTTCGGGGACGAGTGGAAACAATCGCGCGCGCACAAAGCTGAGAAAAATCCAAATGCTTTGCACGATGCCCAACGCGCTCAACACATTGAACAAGCGCAATGGGTAATAGAAAAATTTTCCTTCGTAATGAATGCGCGAGAGACGCGGGACACGCAAAAATTGTTCGCCGAGAACCTCATGCCACAGCGCATTGACCTCGTTCATTTTGGTATAAAAACGATGTCCGCCAATGTCAAAGCCATAACCCTTGTAAAACGAAGTGCGCGCGATGCCGCCGACGACGCCGTCGCGTTCCAACACGGTAACAGGTATGTGGTTGCGAGTCAGTTCATACGCGGCAGTCAAACCGGCGGGACCTGCGCCCAAAATAATTATGTTGCGTTCCGTCATCAATAGATTCGTTGTGAAATGGAATTAAAAACAGTGAACGAGTATAACATATCACTAGCTGTATCTTGGGTCTAGCACATCGCGCAAACCGTCGCCGAGCAAATTGAAACCCAACACGGTCAATGTAATCGCCAAACCGGGATACAACATTTGCTCCGGCGCGAGTTGAAAATACGCGCGTCCTTGATTCAACATCGCGCCCCATTCGGCGGTGGGCGGCTGCACGCCCAGTCCCAAAAAATTCAAACCCGCGATAATCAAAATCAGCGTCCCCATTTCGAGCGATGCCAAAACAATCACGGGTCCGATGATGTTGGGCAAAATGTGTTTTGCAATGATGCGCGGTGTTTGGACGCCAACGGCGACGGCGGCTTCGACGTACGGACGTTCGCGCACTTCCAACACCAGCCCGCGCACGAGCCGCGCATAGCCCGCCCACCAAACCAACACCGCGCCGAAAATTACGTTCTCCAAACTCGGTCCGAGAACACCAACGAGCGCGAGCGCGAGCAACAAACTTGGGAGCGCGAGCAAAATTTCCACGACGCGCATAATCACATCGTCCACCCAACCACCGACGTAACCCGCGATGGAACCGAGCGTCACACCAATCAACGCAATGAAAATTGTGGCGAGTGCGGCGGAACCGACGGACGGACGCGCGCCGTACACCAGACGGCTCAACATGTCGCGTCCCAACGCGTCAGTGCCGAGTGGAAATTCCGCGCCCGGTTTCGCAAAGCGTTTGCCTGCAAATTGTTGATTCGGGTCGTGCGGCGCAATGATGTGTGCAAGCAGCGCAATCACGACAACGACAAGTACGAGGATTAATCCCGGCACCGCGCTGCGATTGCGCCAAAAGCGTTCGAGCGTACGGCGGTGTGTGGTGAGAATTTCCGCGCGTGACGGGATTTCGGGCTGCGGCGCGCGGAATAAAGACAAACGCGCGCTGTCCGAAACCATTTGCGATTCAGCCACTGCGCGCGCCGCCTTGTGCGCCGAGACGAATGCGCGGGTCAATGAGCGTGTAGGAAAAATCCACGACGAGATTCACAAAAACAAAAATGGTGCCGCCAAGTAACACGACACCTTGAATGACCGGATAATCGCGGAATGAAATCGCGTTCGTAATGAGCAAGCCAATGCCGGGACGCGCGAAAACAAATTCGACAATCACCGCGCCCGCGAGCAAACTGCCGAACATGCCGCCGAGAATTGTCACCGCCGGAATCAACGCGTTGCGTAACGCGTGACGCAGCATCACCGTTTCTTGGCGCAATCCTTTGCTGCGCGCGGTGCGAATGTAATCTTCGTTCAAGACTTCGAGCATACTTGAACGCAGCAGACGACTCAATGTCGCCGCGCCGCCGATGCCCAATGTCACGCACGGCAATATCAACGCTTGCCAACTGCCGGTGCCTTGTACGGGCAGCCAACGCAATTGTACGGAAAAAAATAAAATAAAAATGTAGGCGAGCCAGAAGGAAGGCATGGACGCGGCGAACAACGCGAACACGCGCATCAAAAAATCGGGCGCGCTGTTTTGCCACAACGCGGCGAGGATGCCGAGCGGAAACGCAATGAGAATGGCGACGAGCAATCCGCCCACCGCGAGCTGCATGGATGGAACGAATCCGTCAAACAATTCTTGTACAATCGGACGCCCACTGCGATACGAATAACCGAGGTCACCGCGCAGGGCGTCCATTGCCCAACGCGCGTAACGAAGGGGCAGCGCGTCATTCAAACCAAACTCGTTGCGAAATTTTTCAAGCGTCGCGGGGTCAACGGCAGGCACACCGTACAATTGTTTATACAATGCGGGCGCGGGGTCGCCGGGCGCAAGAACGCCAAGCAGAAATGCGAGGAATGAAACGCCGATGAGAACGGGGACGAGGGAAACAACGCGGCGCGCGAAATAGTGGAACATGGAAAAAGTAGTAGGTAGCAGATAGCAAGGGCTTTCCCTACTACCTACTACCTGCTACCTAATACTAAAATCAGCGCGCGAGTGAAACGCCTTCCCAACGCGTTTGAATAAAGACGGCGGGCGGAACGAAACCTTGCACCTTGTCGCTTGTGCCCCAAATGCGATACAGTCCAACGATGGGCAGCGCGATTTTGGAATCGTCAATCATGATTTTCATCACGTTCGCCGCGTCCTTTGCCGCGCGTTCCAAATCGGTGGTCGTCGCGCAATCATCCAAATCTTTATTCAACTGCGGAAAATCTTTTGGCGTGAACGCGAGCTGATAATTGTTGGAATCTTTGCCCGCGTCGTAATACAAGAACGAGGGCAAGAAACATGGATACGCGGAATTTTGATTGCCGATTTCGAGCCACAGGTCGCCCTTTTGTTCCGTGAGGCGATTGTCGTACGCAATGTCGTCCGGCATATTGGTAATGCTCACATCAATGCCCACAGCTTTGAGCTGCGCTTGAATCAATTCGCTCGTGCGTCCGTTTGAGGTTGGGTCGGGGAAACAGCAGACGAGTTCGAGTTTTAATTTCTTGCCGTCTTTTTCGCGAATACCGTCACTGCCAACTTTCCAGCCCGCGTCGTCGAGCAGTGTTGCTGCTTTACCCGCGTCGAACGTATAGCCCTTGATTTCAGACGCGTACTTGCCGAGAATCGCAGCGGGAATAATTGTTTGGTCGGTGGTCGTGCGTCCATCGAATGACGCGTCGCTGATATTTTTTCTATCCAACGCGTACGCAATCGCTTCGCGCACTTTCGGGTCGGCGCCAATCGTGTACGGGTCTTTGCCATTCGCCATAATCGTCAACGCTTGATACGCGGAGGTTGGACCGTTAATGAGTTTGAGTCCTGCTTTACCCTGAAGCAATGCGGCGGACGCGAGCGGCACATCGTAAATCAAATCCACTTCGTTCGCTTGCAATGCCAACACGCGCGCGTTCGGGTCGGGGTAAAAGCGGAATGTGATTTGGTCCACTTGCGCTTTCGTTCCCCAATAATCGGGATTCTTGGCAACCGTGATGTGATCTTTGGCAACGTATTCCACTTCTTTGAAAGGACCCGTGCCGATGCGTTCTTTTAACAAATCGGTACCGGGCGCGGGAATCCCAAAAATCGGATGAACGAGCTGCGACGGTAACAGGACCGGACCCGTCGTGGTAATTTCAACCGTGTAATCATCTACTGCTTTGGTGGAATCGGCGTTGATTTTCAAAATGCCCGCAAAGAACGCGTTCTCGCCGGTGGTGAGCCGCTTGAAATCTTCCACAACCGCTTGCGCGGTAAAGGGCGCGCCGTTGTGAAATTTCACATCCTTGCGCAATTTGAAACGCCACGTGGAGGGCGCGACAAATTCCCACGATTCCGCGAGCATCGGTTGGACTTGGTACTTGTCGTCCATACGCGTCAACGTATCAAAAATGTTCGTGTTGACAGTCGCCATACCAATCGTAATGCGTCCCGGTTCTTTGGGATCTTGGCGATAATCGTCGGCGGGTGCGCCGATGCGCAATGTTTTCAATTGCGGCGCGGCGGTGGGTTGTGGGGCAGCGGTCGGTGGTGCAGAAGTTGGTTGTGCAACGGGGGCGGGCGCGCACGCCGCAGCAATGAGCGCAACGAGCGCAATGAGAATTACAGAGATTAAAACGGAACGACGAGGCATTTTTTCTCCTTGAAGAAATGATATAGTGTGCACTAGCAGAGAATACGCAGCGCAAGGGCTGATGGATGTATCCTCTTGGCGTCTGCTGATGAAGGTGACGTATAACACTGTAAAACGATACTGTCAACAGAGTTTTCGCAACCGATTCCCTATCCTACGCATATCAAGGCGCCCCATGAAAATAAAATTCGGCTATCGTCACCAATTGTTCACGTCGCTCGAACAACCACAACTCGACGCGTGGGACTTTACGAAACAGTGCGCACTGCGCGCGGAACGCGATGGCTTTACTTCATTTTGGTTAATGGACCATTTTTACAATTTCCACGGCAAAGACGAAACCGCGCCGTTTCTCGACGTATGGACAACGCTGCCCGCGCTCGCGATGGTGACGAAAACAATTCGTCTGGGTCCACTCGTCACACCCGTTGGCTATCGCAATCCCGCTCTGCTTGCGCGCATGTGCGCGACGTTCGATACTCTCAGCAACGGACGATTGTATTTGGGCTTGGGCGCGGGCGGCTATCGTCCCGAATACAACGCGTATGGTTACGAATTTCCCGACAAACCGTCCGTTCGCATCGCGCAAATGGAAGAAGCGGTGACATTGATGAAATTGTTGTGGACGGAACCGCGCGCGACATTTCACGGTAAATTTTTTCGCGTGGACGATGCGATATGCGAACCGAAACCGATTCAGAAACCATTACCGATTTTAATCGGCGGCGTCGGCGAAAAAATTTTACTGCGCGCGCTCGCGCGCTGCGGCGACGCGTGCAACTTGTTCGGACCGCCCGATGAATTTCGGCGCGAACACCAAGTGTTGAAAAAACATTGCGAAGCGGAAGGACGCGACGAAACGACGATTGCAAAAACGACGTTCGATGTGGTGTTGTGCGCGCGGGATGAAAACGCGCTGCGCGCCAAAATGGAACGGCTCGAATTTAAACCCGAAGCGTGGAAATCCCTCGTCGGCACGCCCGCGCAACTCGTCGAACGCGTCGGCGAATTTGAACAGGCGGGCGCAGATGAACTATTGCTTGAATTTCATTGGAACGATGTCGAGAGTTATGAACTGTTTGTAGATGAGGTCATGCGCGCCGTAGTTTAAAAAACTACGGCAAACAAAAGAAAAAGCACGCAAGAAGTGTACGAATGAAAAAAATTTTGCATATCATTCCGTCCTTGGCGCATGGCGGCGCGGCGCGCGCGCTGCTGGGCATGGCGAAATACTCGACGCGCATCAGCGAGTTCACGCATCAAGTTGTTTCACTGCGTCCTGCCGCGCCGTTCATGGTTGCCGCCGCGCGGCGCGACGGAATTGATGTCCTCGAGACGCCGGACGCAAGAACACTGCGCGCCGTTTTGGAAACAACAGACATAACACTCGCGCATTTTTGGAATACACCCGAATTGTATGAATGGTTGCGTTCAGAAATTCCACCGACGCGTCTCGCGTTGTGGTTTCACATTGCGGGCGACCACGCGCCGCAAATTATCACGCGCGCGTTGATTGATTACGCGGATTGCGCGGTGGCGACAAGCAAATCCACTGCCGCGCGGTTTTTAAATGTTGCGCTTGGGCGCATTCAAGTGATTGCTTCGGGCGCGGATTGGGAACGTTTGGCAGGAATGCAATCCGTGCCGCATGAGACGTTCAATGTCGGCTACATCGGCACGGTAGATTTTGCAAAAATGCACGCGCAGTACATTTCCATGAGCGCGCGCGCCAACATTCCGAATGTGCAGTTTATTGTCGCGGGGAGTGGCGATGGTTTTGTAACGTTGCAGCGCCAAGCACACGCACTTGGTGCAGCAGAACGTTTTCAATGGCGCGGCTATGTGCAAGATGTGCGCGGGATTTTGGAAACGCTCGATGTGTTTGGTTATCCGCTCTGTCCGGAAAATTATTCGACCTCTGAATTGGTGCTGCAAGAAGCAATGTACGCGGGGATTCCGCCGGTGGTATTGCCATACGGCGGCGCGGCGCGCGTGGTGCAGCACAATGTCACGGGACTCGCCGCACAAAACGAAACGGAATACACAAACGCGCTCGAATTTTTGTACAAGCATCCCGACGAACGTGCGCGTCTGGGCAACAATGCGCGGGCGCACGCGCAAAAATTTTTCGGCGCAGAAAAAACCGCGCAGCAGTGGAATGATGTTTTTGAAACAATGCTGCAAGAACCGAACCGCGTGCGGCAGTGGAACTCTGACCGCGCGCAAAATTTATCCGGCGCGGAATATTTTGTTCAAACGTTGGGCGACGCCGCACGCGATTTTCGTACGAGCATGTTTTCAACGGACGCGGACGAATTGGTAGAGGCGGAAACGCGCATTGCCGCATCGTCACCTCTCATGTCGCATGGTGACGGGGGCATTTTGAGTTATCGTTACGCATATCCGAATGATGGTTACTTGCGCTTTTGGTCGGGACTCGTATTGCAGGCGCAAGAACGCCGCGCATTGGCGGCGGCGGAATTTGTTGTCGCGCGCGCGTTGGGTGTCCCGGCGCAGCGCGTCGAAAAATATCTGGCGCAAATTTTCGACAAGTCATGAACGCGAATCTACGCGAGGTGATTGCACTTTTTCTGCGACGCGGCATTACCGCGTTCGGCGGATTGGTGTTGGGCGGCGCGCTCGTGGGGTTGGTCTCGCTTTTGCTTACACGGTAACAGGTAGAGCGTCAGAGGGAATCAAATCATGTTGGGCGAACGCGCGGCACAGTTGTTCAAATTCAGATTCGATGGCGTCGAGTTGTTCCGCGAGGTTGGTCGGCTGCTCCTGTTTCACATTTTTCAGCATCGCCGTCGCGAGTTTCGTCAACCGCAGTGCGCCCAAACTTCCCGCGCTGCCGCGCAGTGAATGGACCGAGCGCCGCACCGTTTCATAATCTTGCGCCGCGAGCGCGGTCTGCATGTTTTGCAAACGCGTGCGGGTTTCGGCAATAAACCCGCGCACAATTTCTTGGATGGCGAGCGTGTTGTCCGGCGCTTGCTCACTCCGCAGCGAGTCCAAATAGTCCGGGTCGAAGGTGACGTCACTCAAGGTCGGCGGCGCGACAACAGGCAATTCATTCGTTTGTGAAGCGCCCGTCCAATGGTCCAAGATACTGCGCAGCACTTGGAGCGTGACGGGCTTGGTAATGTAATCATCCATGCCTGCTTCGAGACATTTTTCGCGGTCACCTTGCAGCGCGTTCGCCGTCATTGCCACAATCGGCGTGTGATGCCGCTGTGATGCTTCATACGCGCGAATCGCACGCGTTGCCGCATACCCATCCATCTCCGGCATTTGGCAGTCCATCAAAATCATTTCGTACGCCTCGCCGCGCTCGGTCGTTTCGCGCATGGCTTGGACTGCCGCGAGTCCATTTCCCACAATCTGCACTGCATAGCCCAACTTGATTAATTGCAGCTGCGCGAGTTTCTGATTGGTGAGATTGTCTTCGGCGAGCAGAACGATGCGTGTCGTTGCAGCAACGTTGACATACGCAGGTTCGCGGAGTTGCCTGGCTTTTTCTGACGGTGCGGCGGATAGTGGGAGCCGCACCCAAAACCAAAACGTCGAACCTGTGCCTTCGGTGCTGTCTACATGAATTTCGCCGCCCATCAATTCCACCAACCGTTTAGAAATGGCAAGTCCCAAACCACTGCCGCCATAACGACGTGTAATGCCGCCGTCTGCCTGCACGAATGGTTGAAACAAACGCCGCTGCGCCGCTTCCGAAATGCCAATCCCCGTATCGCGCACCACAAAGCGTACAGTGGCAAACGAATCTGTCACGCTGCTTTGTTCGGTTTCCACTTGCAAGCGCACAGAACCTTGCGCGGTGAATTTCACCGCATTGCTCAAGAGGTTCAATAAAATTTGGCGCAAGCGTCCCGCATCGCCTTGTACAAAACAGGGCACGGTCGGGTCAATCGTATAACGCATCTCCAACGCTTTGGACGCGGCGCCCGCCTGCACAATTTCCATTGCACCGCGCACAATTTCGCACAAGTCAAACGGCGCGCGTTCCAATTCGATTTTGTTGGCTTCAATTTTGGTAAAGTCCAAAATGTCGTCAATGATGGTCAAGAGCGCGTCCGCCGACTGATGCGCGGTCCACGCGAGTTCGCGTTGTTCTGCCGCCAAGTCCGATTCAAGCAGCAATTCCGTCATGCCGATAACGCTGTTGAGCGGCGTGCGAATTTCGTGACTCATCGTCGCGAGAAATTCGGATTTCGAACGCGCGGCGTCGAGCGCGTCATCACGCGCTTTTTCCAATTGCTGCTCCAAATGTTTTTGTTTCGTCAAATCGGTGCCGACAACAATTGCGCCCTGATACGAATCGCCCGTACCGCGCGGCGTACCCGTCGCAATGATTGGCACGAGTTGTCCATCGGCGCGCAAGAGTTCGATTTCGTACGTATTAGACTCGCCTTGTTCGCGCAAGGTACGCGTTTGTTGCAGCAGCGCATGATGTTGCGGCGGGGTCAAATCGTTTGGGGTTTTGCCGATGAGTTCTTGCGCCGAAAAACCCAACAGGCGCGCCCCCGCCGGATTCGCATATTCGATGTGTCCCGTCTTGTCCAAGACCAACAATGCCTGTCCCATCAAATTCAGTACTTGCTGCGCGAAATCACGTTCGTGACGCAACTCGTTTTCAATTTCCAATTGCGCTTGCATATTGCGTTCGAGGGCTGCGGCGCGTTGTTCGGTTTCGACACGCAGGGCTTCCAAATGGCGGCGCGTGAGATGGCGCACATAAAAAACTGCCAGCGAGAAAAACGTGCCGGAACCCAACGCAACTCCCACGAAACTCCACGTGACATTTTCACCACTTATCAACGTGATAATGAGAAAGCCCCCGATTTGAAACAAAAGCAATGCCGCGTACCACCGCCGCGAGACCAGAAACATACCGCCTGCAATCATAACCAAAAGAAGCGTATCGCGTTGCACAAAAGGGTCACGAATGATTTGTTGCAGAAACCAAAATGCGCTGGTGACGACGAGGACGAGGGTAATCAACGGGTCCATCAAGGCGAGCGGTACACGCCGGCGCAGAAAATAAAAACCGAGTCCGTAAAAAAGTGCGGCGACAAACACCGACACATACACAATGACACGAGTCACCGGAACCGCCGACGCGAACCAATAGACCGCCGCAATGACCGTGTAAAAAATTCCGGTCGCAATAAAAGCGGTTGGGAGCAGCTTGGCTTCGGCGCGATCTACTTCTATGTTGCGGACGTCGTCCGCCGCCGGGGACGCGGTGGGGGCGTGAAAAGCAGAGGTGGGTTCTTGCATAGGTTTTTCCACCGAACAGAGTTCATACAATCATTCTACATTGCAGTATAACAAAGAATTTTTCAAATGGCGCGTCATCGTTCACACATTTCCGATAACGCCACTCGCCGCGAGCGCGCGAATTTCCTCCGTGTCCATTCCAAATTCGCGCAGCACACGTTCCGTATCCTCACCAAAGCGCGGCACGGGCGCAGCATTCCGAATCAATGCGCGCGCGACGACTTGCGGATGCTGCAGCGTTTCATGCACTTTGAGCAATGGTTCCATGCAACAATCCACACGCTTCGAAAATTCAATCCATTCCGCGCGCGCGCGCGTTTTGAAAATGTCTGCGACATCTGAAATTTTCTCTGCGTCGAATTGAAAATCAATCAGGTCGGCGCGTTCCACATGCACACAAAACGCTTTCCAAAAAATCGGTTCGAGCGCGCCGAGCGCGATGAATCCATCGTCGCGCGCCGCGTACACGTTGTAACACGGATACGCGCCTGTGAGCGTGGTCTCGCCGCGCGCGGGCAATTCGTTTTCCGCGCGATACGTTGCGCCGATAACCGTTTGCGTCCATTCCACCGCCGCGTCGAACAACGCGACATCGAGAAATGTTCCGACGCCCGTGCGTTCGCGTTCCAACAGTGCGGCGACAATTTGCAATGCCGCGTTCATTCCGCCCGCGAGGTCGGCAACTTGGACGGGCATCGGATGTGGTGCATTTCCGCGCGCGCCATTTTGGAGCAACGCGCCGGCGAGCGCGAGATAATTCAAATCATGTCCCGCGCGGTCACGCAGCGGACCCGTTTGTCCATAACCGCTCAACGCGCAATAAATGATTTTTGGATTGTGTGCGCGCACATGTTCATAGCCCAGTCCGCGCCGCGCCAACATGCCGGGACGAAACGATTCGATGAAAACGTCGGCGCGCTCACACAACCGCAGCAGCACGTCGCGCCCGCGCGGTTTGTCAAAATCGAGCGCAACACTTGCTTTGCCTTGATTGTTTTGTGCAAACACCGCGCCTTCAAATTGTTCCTCGTTCAAGGCAAGATATGGCGGCATCGCGCGGGCGTAATCGCCTTCGGGTGGACGTTCGATTTTAATGACCTCTGCGCCAAGATTCGCCAAAAGTTGGGTCGCGTAGGGACCGGGCAAAAGGCGCGAAAGGTCAAGGATATGGATTCCGTTGAGAAAATTCATAGGTGCGAGAGAGAGGGGCAAGATTTTTGTAAGAATGTAATTGTAACATTCACGACGTAATATCGGAGACGTGTCCGATTTTCGAAAACCTGACACGTCGAGTATTGTGAAATTTTAACACGGACGCGGGTAAGGATACCCAGTTCGCACGCACTGTACCTACAAATTACCCAAAGTTTCCAAAGGAACAACGAACATGATGAACGGTCTGCCGCATCTTCACGATTCTCCTCCCAATTTTACGGCTCCTTCTGCCGCGCTCGAGCCGCGCACAGTCCAACTCGATATTGTAACAGGCAATCGTTGTCCTATCTGTCAATCTTTTCTTCCCGCGATCGAAGCGTTGCGGCAAGATTTACCAAACGTGACCATCAATGTCATAGACATTGACGCGCCGGGAGTCACGCCACCGCGCAACGTCATTGCGATTCCCACTTTTTTGATAAACGGCTATGTGGTCGCCACCGGGAATCCGGCAGTGGACGAATTGAAAAAGTTTATTCGTTCGCTGAATTAAGGTAAGGGCGAAGCATTGACAAACGCGTCTGTAACTCGATGCACGAATGTTAATGTCAATGCTTCGCCCTTACGATGGTGAAAAATCGCCTTGCTGAATTGTCAGCAGGCGATTTTTGTTTATATGCCAAAGACGCAGAGGGTCATTCTGCCACACGTGAAACGGGGCATCTGTCCCTGTCCGCGCGCGTGCTTTTCGGTGACAATTAAAACTGCGGAAATTCCGCGCATTTATTTACCTGCATTGTTTTGGAGGAACCGAAATGCCACGTTCTATGGTGACGCTCGACGCCAATGAAGCTGCTGCGTATATTGCTCATCAACTTTCCGAAGTGATTGCGATTTATCCGATTACTCCATCATCGGCGATGGGGGAATGGGCAGACCAATGGTCTGCCGAGAACAAGAAAAATATCTGGGGCACGACACCGCTCGTCGTCGAAATGCAAAGCGAAGGCGGCGCGGCGGGTGCAGTTCACGGCGCACTGCAAACGGGTTCGCTCACGACAACGTTCACCGCGAGTCAGGGGCTGATGTTGATGCTGCCCAACATGTACAAAATCGCAGGTGAACTGACTTCGACAGTGTTTCATGTGAGTGCGCGTTCACTTGCCGCGCAAGGGCTTTCGATTTTTGGCGACCATCAGGACGTGATGGCGGCGCGCCCGACGGGTTGGGCATTATTGTGTTCCAACAGCGTGCAGCAAGTGATGGACCTCGCACTCATCGCACACGCGGCGACGTTAAAAGCGCGCATGCCGATTCTCCATTTCTTTGACGGCTTTCGCACTTCGCACGAAGTAATGAAGATTGAACAATTGGATGAAACTGATTTGCGCGCCATGATTGACGATGAACTCGTCCGCGCGCATCGCGCGCGCGCCTTGTCACCGGACAATCCATTCATTCGCGGCACCGCGCAAAATCCTGACGTGTACTTTCAAGCGCGCGAAACCGTGAATCCGTTTTACGCGCGCATGCCGCAAATTGTCCAAGAGACAATGGACCAATTCGCTGCGCGTGTGGGACGCCAATATCATTTGTTTGATTATGTGGGTGCGCCGAATGCAGAACGCGTGATGGTCATCATGGGCTCCGGCGCCGAAGTCGCGCACGAAGCGATTGATTATATGAACGCGCGCGGGGAAAATGTTGGACTCGTCCAAGTGCATCTCTATCGCCCGTTCAGCGTCGAGCATTTTATTCAAGCATTGCCTGCGAGTGTAAAAACAATCGCGGTACTTGACCGCACCAAAGAGCCGGGCGCGGCAGGCGAACCGTTGTATATGGATGTGGTGACGGCGTTGATGGAAGGTTGGCAGTCGAATGAGAAAATGCCGCGCGTGATTGGCGGACGTTATGGTCTCTCGTCAAAAGAATTTACGCCCGCGATGGTCAAGGGAATCTTTGATGAGCTGAAAAAGGCGCAGCCGAAAAATCATTTCACGATTGGTATCAACGATGACGTGATGAATACCTCGCTCGATTATGATGCGAATTTTTCGACCGAAGACCCCGCGACAATTCGCGCGATGTTTTATGGACTGGGCGCGGATGGCACGGTAGGCGCAAACAAAAACTCTATCAAAATTATCGGCGACGAAACCGATTTGTACGCGCAAGGATATTTTGTGTACGATTCCAAAAAATCGGGTTCGACCACGACATCGCATTTGCGCTTTGGTCCCAAACCGATTCATTCCTCGTACTTGATTCGCTCGGCGAATTTTATCGCGTGCCATCAATTCAGTTTTCTGGAACGGATTGAGATGTTGAGCGCGGCGGCGGACGGCGCAGTGTTTTTGCTCAATAGTCCGTTTGCGCCCGATGTGGTGTGGGAACATTTGCCGCGTTCGGTGCAAGAAACCATTTTGAAAAAACATTTGCAGCTGTACGTGATTGATGCGTACAAAGTGGCGCGCGAAAACGGCATGGGTGCGCGCATCAATACGGTGATGCAAACGTGTTTCTTTGCCATCAGCGGCGTGCTGCCGCGCGACGAAGCGATTGCGGCAATCAAACATGCGATTGAAAAAACGTACGGCAAACGCGGCGAAGCAGTGGTGCAGAAAAATTTCGCGGCGGTGGATTCCACGCTGCAACATTTGGCGCGCGTCGAAATTCCCGAACATGTGACCAGTGACTTTGATATGCGTCCGCCGGTTGCCGTAGGCGCACCTGCGTTCGTGCAAAGCGTGACGGCGGAAATTATCGCGGGGCGCGGGGATGATTTGCCGGTGAGCGCGATGCCGATTGACGGTACGTATCCGAGCGGCACGGCAAAATGGGAAAAACGCAACATCGCGTTGGAAATTCCCGTGTGGGATGAAAACATTTGTATTCAATGCGGCAAATGCGTTTTCGTTTGTCCGCACGCGGTCATTCGCGCCAAAGTGTATGACGAAAAATTTTTGCAAGGCGCGCCGGAAAATTTCAAGAGCGTGCCTGCGCGGTGGAAAGATTTTGAAGGAATGAAATACACACTTCAAGTCTCGCCCGAAGATTGCACGGGTTGTACGCTGTGTGTGGAAGTGTGTCCGGTGAAAAATAAAAGCGAAACGCGCTTGAAGGCGATTAACATGGCGCCGCAAGCGGAATTGCGCGAACAAGAAAACGCAAATTGGGATTTCTTTGAAACGATTCCCAATACCGACCGCGAAAAACTCTCAACGCATCTCGTCAAAGACAATCAATTGCTCGAACCGTTGTTTGAATTTTCGGGCGCGTGCGCGGGCTGCGGCGAAACGCCGTATCTCAAACTCATTACGCAATTGTTTGGCGACCGCGCGTATGTGGCGAACGCAACGGGCTGCTCTTCGATTTACGGCGGCAATCTGCCGACAACCCCTTGGTCGTTCAATGAACAAGGACGCGGACCCGCATGGGCGAATTCGCTCTTTGAAGACAACGCGGAATTTGGACTCGGCTTTCGCCTCACCCTCGAAAAGCGCTTGGAATTTGCGCGCGAACTCTTGCCGCAATTCGCGTCCGTGGTTGGTGAAACATTGGTGGACGGAATTTTGAACGCGGCGCAAACGAACGAAACAGAAATTTTGAAACAACGCGGACGTGTGCAGGCGCTCAAAGAAAAATTGGAAGCGCTCATTACCGAATCACCCAAAGTGCCAATGACCGAACTTGCGCGGCATCTGCTCTCCATCGCGGACATCTTTGTAAAGAAAACCGTGTGGATTGTCGGCGGCGACGGTTGGGCGTATGACATCGGATATGGTGGGCTCGACCATGTGCTTGCATCGGGGCGCAATGTAAATGTTGTCGTCCTTGATACCGAAGTGTATTCCAACACGGGCGGACAAATGTCGAAATCCACCCCGCGCGGCGCAGTGGCAAAATTCGCGGCGGGAGGCAAACCAACGGCGAAAAAAGATTTGGCAATGTTGGCAATGACGTACGGTTCGATTTATGTGGCGCGTGTTGCGTTCGGCGCGAACGATTCGCAAACGGTCAAAGCATTTTTGGAAGCGGAAGCCTATGACGGACCATCGCTCATCCTTGCGTATTCGCACTGTATCGCGCACGGTTACGATTTGGCGCACGGACTCGACCAACAAAAAGCCGCCGTCGCCTCGGGGTATTGGCCCCTGTTCCGTTATGACCCGCGCCTTGTACTCGAAAATAAGAATCCATTGCAGCTCGATTCCAAAGCGCCGACACTGCCGCTCGAAAAATATGTGTACAACGAAACGCGGTACACCATGCTGAAAGCGAGCAACGAAGCCGCGGCTGAAAAATTATTGCAATTGGAAAAACAAGATGTCGCGCAGCGTTGGAAAATGTACGAACAATTAGCATCGGCAAACGGCAAAGATGCCAAGTAGCAAGTAGCAGGTAGCAGGTTCAATAAAAACCTACGTGCTACCTGCTACCTACTACCATATCACCATGTCCGACCTTTCAACCACGTATCTCGGTCTCGCACTGAAAAATCCACTTGTGCCTTCGGCGTCGCCGTTGATGCAGCATTTGGACAATCTCAAACGCATGGAGGACGCGGGCGCGGCAGCAGTGGTGTTGCACTCGCTGTTTGAAGAACAAATCGCGCGCGAGAGTCACGCGCTCGACCATTATTTGAATTACGGCAGCGAAAGTTTTGCCGAAGCGCTCACGTACTTTCCTGAAATGCTCGGCTACAATCGTGGCGCGGCGGGTTATCTCGAGCATGTGCGCCGCGCCAAAGAATCTGTAACCATTCCCGTCATCGCGTCGCTCAATGGTTTTTCGACGGGCGGCTGGATTCAATACGCGCGCGAAATCGAAGAAGCAGGCGCGGACGCGTTGGAATTGAACATGTACTATATCGCTGCTGACCCCGCGCAAACGAGTCAAGACATTGAACAGATGTATCTCGACCTCGTGCGCGAAGTTGTCAAGAGCATTCGCATTCCGGTGGCGGTGAAACTTTCGCATTTCTTTACCGCGTTTGCGAATATGGCACAGCGTATCGCGTGGGCGGGCGCGGATGGACTTGTGCTGTTCAATCGTTTTTATCAGCCCGATATTGACCTCGAAACATTGGACGTGGTGTCTTCGCTCAATCTTTCGCACTCGAACGAATTGCGTTTGCGTTTGCAGTGGGTGGCGATGGTGTATGGACGCGTTGAAGCGGACATTGCCGTCACGGGCGGTGTCCATTCTGCCGAAGATGTTTTGAAATGTATGATGGCGGGCGCAAACATTGCGATGATGACTTCGGTGTTGTTGGAACGCGGGATTGAATATCTCGTACCCTTACGTCAAGCCGTCGAAGCGTGGATGGAAGAACACGAGTACGAATCCATTCAACAAATGCGCGGGAGCATGAGTTACAAGAATGTCGCGCAGCCCGCCGCATTCGAACGCGCAAATTACATGCGCGTCTTGCAAACGTATTCGTTTCGTGTGTAATCCGTAATCGGACCTCCCCTGTTTGAAAAAAAGATTCACCGCGAATCCGCGCGCTTGCGTGCATGGATTCGCGGTTTCTTTTGGTAAAATAGCATTATGCAATCGCCGTCTCCTCTCGACATGTTTTTCGCGCCGCGCAGCGTTGCCGTGATTGGCGCATCGGATAAACCGCGCAGTGTCGGGCGCACCGTGTTACGCAATTTGATGGACTCGCCGTTCGGCGGCACCGTGTATCCGATTCATCCACAGCAAGCGCAAGTGTTGGGCATCAAAGCGTACAACACGATCAGCGCACTGCCCGAACCACTTGACCTCGCCATCATTGCTACACCTGCGACCACCGTTCCCGAAATCATTCGAGAATGTGTCGCTGCGAATGTGCGCGCCGCGATTATTATATCCGTCGGATTCCGCGAAAGCGGCGACGCGGGCGCAGAATTGGAAAAGCAAATTTTAGGAAATGTGCGCGGCTCCGGCATACGTTTGCTCGGTCCCAATTCACTGGGACTGATGCGCCCGCACATTGGTCTAAATGCAACGTTTGCAACGACCATGCCGCGCGCGGGCGAGATTGCGTTCGTCAGTCAGAGCGGCGCGTTGGGTACGGCAGTGTTGGACTGGAGCATCCGCGAAAATTTTGGATTCAGCACGTTCATTTCGGTCGGCTCGATGCTCGACCTCGCATGGGGCGAAGTGATTGATTATTTGGGAACGGACGAAAAAACGGCGAGCATTGTTTTGTATGTCGAAACCGTTGGAGATGCGCGTGCATTTTTGTCGGCGGCGCGACACGTTGCGCTCGACAAACCGATAATTATTCTAAAAGCCGGACGCTCGCCGCAAGGCGCGCACGCCGCGCAATTGCACACGGGCGCGCTGCCGGAAAATGACGCGGTGCTGGACGCGGCATTTCGCCGCGCGGGCGCGCTGCGCGTGGAAACGGTTGCCGATTTATTCGAAATGGCGCAAGTGCTGGCAAAACAACCGCGCCCCAAAGGTCCGCATCTCGCCATTCTCACCAACGCGGGCGGTCCCGGCGTGCTTGCCGCCGATTCCCTCGTCGCACACGGCGGCGCGCTCGCGGAATTGGACAATGAAACGCTCGCGCAGCTTGACGAAATTTTGCCGATGCATTGGAGTCACACCAATCCGGTGGACATGCTCGGCGACGCAGAACCCGCGCATTTCGGCAAGGCGTTGGAAATTATTTCGCACGACGCGCATACGGAAGGCGTGCTGGTCATTCTCACACCGCAAGCGATGACCGACCCAACCACTTCGGCAGAAGCTATCAAACCGTTCGCGCAAATGAAAAGCAAACCGCTGTTCGCCGCGTGGATGGGTGGCGCGGAAGTCGAAGTGGGCGCGAATGTTTTGCGCGCGGCGTCCATTCCCGTTTTTCAATATCCCGACCAAGCCGTGCGCATGTTTGATATGTTGTGGCGTTACAGCGAAAACTTGAACGCGTTGTACGAAACACCCGCGCCTTCGCTCACGCAGATGGATTCTATCAAACGCGACGCGGTGCAAACGTTGTTGGAACAAGCGCGCGCGGCAGGGCGCACCATTCTCACCGAAGACGAATCGCGACAGATTCTCACTGCCTATGACATTCCCTTTATTGAAACGTATTTGGCGACGACTGCCGCACAAGCCGCAAAAATTTCCGACGCGCTCGGTTATCCCGTCGTCATGAAAATCAACACCGACAAGTTGATTCGCAAAACAGAATACGGCGGCGTGATTTTGAATATCACGAGCGCAAACAATGTACGCGCAACGTTTCGCGCAGTGAAAAATACGGTGACAAAATTATTGGGCGCGGAGAAATTTCAAGGCGTGTTGTTACAGCGCATGATCAATGTCAAAGGCGGTTACGCGCTGCACATTGGCAGTATGCTCGACGCGCAATTTGGACCCGTGTTACGTTTCGGCGCGGAAAAACGCCCCGCGCCTTCCGATGCGCGCGGCATTCCGATTACGGCGGACGCGACGACGATGTTGGAACGCGACGCGCGCTATCGCGATGACGCGCTCGCGCTGCCGCCGTTGACGACAACGCTCGCGCGGCGCATGATGGAAAACACGCGCGTCTATAAAATTCTCCAAGAAGCCAATTTAGACTTGGGGCTGTTAGAACAAGTGTTGACGCGATTCAGTACGCTCGTCGTCGAACAGCCGTGGATTAAAGCGATTGAGATTCATCCGTTGATGGTGCTCCCGCCGCGCGACGAAACCGAAACACTGCAGGTGCTTGCGCTCGATGCGCGCATACTTGTGCACGACGCGACCTTGAATGAAAATGAATTGCCGCGTCTGGCGATTCGTCCGTATCCTTCGCAATACATCCGCGCATTCACGTTGAAAGATGGAACCCCGGTAGTGGTGCGTCCCATTCGCCCCGACGACGAAACACTGCTGATACACTTTCACGGAAAATTGTCCGAGCAAAGTGTGTACATGCGCTACTTTCACGCGTTGAATTTATCACAGCGCATTGCGCACGAACGTTTGTCGCGCATTGCTTCGATTGATTATGCGCGCGAGATTGCGTTGGTGGTCGAGCGCGAAATTCCTGCCACCACAGAAGCGGGGGCGGGGCGCGAGTTGCTCGCCGTCGCGCGTTTGACGCGGCGACGCAGTGAAGAGGACGCGGAATTTGCAGTGTTGATTCGCGACGATTATCAAAAACAAGGGTTGGGAACCGCGCTGCTGGCGCAATTGCTTGAGGTGGCGCGCGGCGAAAAAATCAAACGCGTACTTGGCGAAATCTTGCCAGAGAATATCGGCATGAAACATTTGGCAGAAAAGGCAGGCTTTACGTTGACGTACGATATTGAACAAGCGGTGACGCGCGTGGTGTTGGTGGTGTGATGTTACAAGTACGCGGAACACATTTTGTAGATGAACACGGGCGCACGCGTTTGCTGCGCGGCGTCAACTTGGCAGGCAGCAGCAAAATTCCATACACGCCGCGCGTCGAATTGCATGACCCGCGTTTCTATGACGAGCGCAAGGTGTCGTTCGTCGGGCGTCCGTTTCCTTTGAACGAAGCCGACGAACATTTTACACGTTTGCGCGAATGGGGACTGACGTTTTTGCGTTTGGTGGTGACGTGGGAGGCGCTCGAACACGCGGGACCCGGCGAATACGACACCGCGTTTCTCGATTACCTTTGTGATGTCGCGCAAAAGGCGGGCGAGTACGGTTTTCAAATTTTGATTGACCCGCATCAAGATGTGTGGAGTCGCTTTACGGGCGGCAGCGGCGCGCCGGGTTGGACACTCGAAGCCGTCGGTTTTGATTTAACAAAATTGCGCGCAACGGGTGCAGCGATGCTGTACGATTGGAAAGCAAACCGTCCGCCGCTTTTAATTTGGGCGACGAATTACGCGCGGCTTGCCCCCGCGACCATGTTCACGCTCTTTTGGGCAGGTAATGAATTTGCGCCCGCGACCAAAATCAACGGCGTCCCCGCGCAAGAATTTTTGCAGCAGCATTATTTGAACGCGTTTTCTCAAGTCGCCACGCGAATGCGCGACATGCCGCACGTCGTCGGTTATGAAGTGATGAACGAACCATCGCGCGGCTATATCGGCTGGAAAAATCTCCGTTCTGCCGGACAATTTCGATATTGGCCCACGCCGAGCCCATATCAAGCGATGCTGCTCGGTTCGGGTTATCCGCAGCGCGTGTGGCTCAAAATGACCAACACGCAGCGCGAACGCGTGTGGCTGCCCGGCTATGAGGATGTTTGGAAACAAAATGGCGTGTGGGATGTAGATGCGCGCGGACGCCCACAAATTTTGCGTCCCGCACATTTTACGCGCGTGCGCAACCAAGAAATGGGTTTTCGCCGCGATTTTTATCCGCGTTTCGCGCAGCGTTTTGCCGATACCCTTCGCGCGATTGACCCGCGCACCATGATTTTTGTGCAAGGCGAACCCGGCGAACCCGCGCCGATTTTGAATGTGGAGCAATTGCCAAACATGGTGTACGCGCCGCATTGGTACGACGGCATCACGTTGATGGTGCGTCGGTACATGAATCATTTTGGCGTTGACATGTTAAAGCGACGTGTCGTCTTGGGCGCGGGGGCGATTCAACAATCGTTCGCCGCACAGTTGAATGTGTTTCAATACGAAGCGGACCACGATATGGGAGGCGTTCCGGTACTGCTCGGCGAATTTGGCATTCCGTTTGATTTGCATAATCAACGCTTGCTGCGCGCGGCGGATGAATTGCTCACGACGCGTGCGCTAGACCGTTCGTTTCGCGCGTTGGAAAAAAATGTCATGAGCGGAACGTTGTGGAACTATTCGCCCGACAACATTCACGGACGCGGCGATGCGTTCAACGGCGAAGACCTTTCGATATATAGTCGTTCGGAACAAAAAGATGCGAGCGACATCAATTCGGGCGGACGCGCATTGCGCGCGGTGGCGCGTCCGTACCCGCGCGCCATTGCAGGACAAGCAATCAAGTTGAATTACGATTGGTTGACGCGCGTGTTTGAATTTGAATTTCGTCACGACCCGGAAATCGCCGCGCCGACAGAAATTTTTGTCCCGCCCTATGCGTATCAAGATGGCGTCAAGGTAGAAGTGTCGGACGGAACGTACGAATTGCAGCAACATATTTTGATATATCATCACGACCCCGCAAACGAAACACATCGCATTGTGTTGAAACCCGCGTAAAGAAAAAAATCGAGCACAGCCAGAACTGGACGCGGAACAGGTAAAAAGCAACTCTTGTAGATAACTCAAATAAAGCCCGCTGAATCGGATTCGAGCATTGATGCGATGACTGCCAAGAACCCGCTGAAGCGTAAAATCCATCATGCGAGTTTGATTAAAGAGTTCTATTATTTCCGCGTCCGAAAAGCATTTGGAGGTCCGCCTTGAAAGCATTGGTCTGGGAAGGTCCGCGCGTAATGAACATGCGCGAAATGGAAATGCCTAAACCCGCCGCCAACGAGATTTTGTTGCGCGTCGCGTATGCAGGCATTTGCGGCTCCGAACTCAGCGGTTACTTGGGACACAACGCGCTGCGCGTGCCGCCGTTGGTGATGGGTCACGAATTCGCGGGCGAGATTGCGGCGTTGGGTGAAAACGCGCGTGTTGCGAATCCGAATTTGCAAGAGGGAATGCGCGTCACAGTGAATCCGTTGCAGTACTGCGGCGTGTGTGAATTTTGTACAAGCGGTCTAGTTCAATTGTGCCTCACGCGCAAATTGATTGGCGTGCATCGTCCCGGCGCATACGCGGAATTTGTGAGCGTGCCTGCATCTCTCGTGTCGCCATTGCCCGACGGCATGTCGCTCGAAACGGGCGCGTTGACCGAACCCGTCGCGGTGGCGGTTCGCCTCGCGGAACTCGCGGGCGATGTGCGCGGGCAAGATGCGCTCGTCGTCGGCGCGGGTCCGATTGGTCTGCTCGCGCTGCAAGTGTTGAAACTGCGCGGCGCGGCGCGCGTGTTTATTTCCGATTTGGACGCGGAACGTTTGGCGATGGGCGCGGCGTTCGGCGGCGAACCGTTGAATGCGCGCGAGGTGGATGTGGTGAAAACGGTGCGCGACGCGACGAACGGCTTGGGCGTGTTTGCGTCCATCGAAGCAGTTGGCACTGCCATCACGAGGGCAAATGCGATTGCGGCGACGCGTTCCACCGGCACCGTCGTTCTCGCGGGCTTGCACGAAGAAATGGGCATGATGCCGGTGGCAGATGCGATTCGCCGCGAGATTATTTTGCGCGGTTCCTTTTGCTACACCTCCTCAAATTTTGCCGAGGCGCTGCAACTTTTGGCAAATGAAGAAATTCATCTCGCGCCGTGGATTGTTCAAGCGCCGTTGGAACAGGGCGGCGAATGGTTTGAGCGATTGTTGAACGCGCCGGGGAATGTGGCAAAGGTGTTGTTGGTGCCTTGATTTCTTGAAAAACTATTGACAACCGCGCGCGGGTACTGTAAGATGCGCGTTACCGAACAAAATCTACACAAGATATTGTGTTCGGACAACTGAATACACCTACCTACGGGTCCTGACCCATGAATTCTGCTTCACAACCCGACTCGACTTCCGAGTGGAGCAAGTTCGCCCCTTTGCCTTCGCGCCTGCGCCGCGATGCTTTGTCGTCCACGACAGAGCCGCATCTTGACACGCCTCCAGATTCTGCCGACGCTTCAAGCCCAAGCAAAGCTCCGAACGATTCCACAATCGAAATTCAAACTGCTCCCGCCGCGATTCTCCCGCGCGGCGAATTTGTCGCGCCTCCTGCCGAAGAATTTACTTGTCAAAATCGAAAATGTCTCGCGCACCGCGAAAAACACGGACGGTCTCCGCGCCCGTTGTATTCCGCGCAGTGGCGCGAAATGAAAATCGGCAAGCAGCATCGCTTTGTCCTCGATTTGAAAATCACGTGTCCCGATTGCGGTTTTGCACATGTCCACACGTTGATTCCGCCCGACGCGTCGCTTGAGGAAATTTCGCGTCGTGATGAAATGTCCGAAACGGTGAGGGGGGGGTGACGCGCGATGGCGATTCAAGAACATCTCAACGTCTTGTACGAGGGCGTCAACAGTTGGAATGAATGGCGTCTGCAAGAATCGGTGACGCGTCCCGATTTGAGCGAGGCGACCTTGCGCGAAGCCGACCTAACGTGGGCGAATTTGCGCGGCGCGATTTTACGCGGCGCGGATTTGGTGGGCGCGGACATGACGGAAGCCGATTTGAGTGAAGCGGATTTAAGTGATGCAAAACTGCGCGGCGCGAGTTTGCGCGCGGCAAATCTCGATTGGGCATTTTTGCGTGGCGCAGATTTACAGGGCGCGGACTTGGGCGGCGCGGTGCTGAGCGATGCCAATTTGAGCGGCGCGAATCTGTGCGGTTCGGATTTGGGCGGCGCGAAATTAACGGGCGCGAATTTAACCGGCACAAATTTTTTTGGCGCGAATGTAACCGGCGCGATTTTTTTAGAAGCGCAAGTCGCCGACACAAAATTTGGCAACGTGGATTTGAGTCAAGCCGTCGGACTCTCGAATGTGCGACACGCAGGTCCGTCCAACATCGGCATTGACACAATTTATCAATCGAACGGCGAAATCCCCGAAGTGTTTTTACGCGGCGCCGGTGTGCCGGAAAGTTTTATCACATTCATCAAATCGCTTTCGGGACAACGCAATCAACTGTACGCGTGCACCATCAGTTACGCGACCAAAGACCAACGTTTTTGTGACCGCCTTTATGCGGACTTGCAAGCGCGCGGCATTCGCACGTGGTATTTTCCCAAGCACGTCAAACGCAGCAAAGAATTTTTTCAAGAGATTCAAATCTATCAACGCATTTTCGACAAAGTAATTTTTGTGTGTTCCAAACATTCGCTCGACCCGCGTTCGATTGTTCAAGAGATTGACGAAAATTTGAAACGCGAACGGATGGAACACAAAGACGTTTTTTATCCGATTGTGTTGGACGATTTTTTATTCAGCGGTTGGCAGCATCCGCACAAACGAATGGTTGTCGAACGCGTCGCCGCCGATTTTCGCGGCTGGACGCGCAGCGACAACCGCTATCAACAAGCGTTGGCGAAATTAATCACCACGCTACGAATTAAAGCGTAAGACAAATTTGTAATTTGTCATTGCAGGGGCAAATTACAAATTTGCCGTACATCACCCCATCCTCCAGAGGAATCCCTATGCAATTCCAATATCTCCGCGCGAATGATTTTGACCGCGCGTGGCTTAACTTTGAACTCGACCTGCCGCTTGATCCGTGTCCCGACGGCAAACCAAATCCGTTCTACGTCGAACGTCCGGGCAACGTTGTGGGACAACTCGAAGAATCGCTGCTCGCGCCGTTTTATCAAGCGCCGAAATTTTTCTTTTCGGGACATCGCGGCTGCGGCAAGTCCACCGAAATGCGCCGCCTCGCGGTGAATCCCGAAATTCTCAAACGTTATTATCCGATTCATTTTACGATTCGCGATGAAGCCGATGTCAACAATCTCGATTTCAAAGACATCTTGCTCGCGCTGGGCGGACGTTTGTATCGCGAATACACCGCGCGCGGCAACAAACTTTCCGGCAATTTAGAAAAAGCATTAGCACAGTGGCGCGGTTCGATTGAAGAAGAAATTGTGCACAGCAGTCGTTTTCGCGGCATCGAAGTCGAAGGCGGACTGTTTGGTTTTTTCGCGCAAGCGGGACTCAAAATGAAATTGGAACCCGCGACGCGCAAAACGATTCGTCAAGTCATCGAACGCGACATTACCGGATTGATTGACGTGATAGACAATATCGCCGCCGCAATTCAAGAACAAGAAAATCGGATGCCATTGCTTTTGATTGACGACCTCGACAAACCCGATTTGAAAACCGCGCAAGATATTTTTTACGCGCATCGCGAGACGATGCTCCAGCCGCACTGCGCGATTGTGTACACCGTTTCGAGTCCGCTTTTTTACAGCCCCGAATTTGAAGCGATTCGTGACCGCGCGATTTTTTTGCCGAATATCAAGCTCCACGCGCGCGGTCAAACGCGCGCCGACCGTAGCGGTTACAAAACAATGCGCGATTTTGTGGGTAAACGCATGGACCTCGCGCTGATTGGTCCGCAAGCATTGAAACATGCGATTCAAATCAGCGGCGGCGTTTTCCGTGAATTGTCGCGCGTGATGCGTTTCGCGCTGCGGAACGGACGCAAGAACGGAAAAATTTTATTGGAGCATGTGCGGCTCGCCGAAGCGGAAATTCGCGGTGAATATCGGCGCATTTTGTCGGGCGAACAACGCACCACCCTGCAAAAAGTGTATGCGACCAATTCGTATGACGAGCCAGAAAAAATCGCGCCGCTTTTGCAAATTTTAGCCGCGTTGGAATATGCGGACGACGAACCGTGGTGCGATGTGCATCCCGCGTTGATTCCGCTGCTGCACGAAAATGGGCATGTCGCAAACGAACCCGAAACCGAAAACGCGCTCGCGCAAAACGACGCGTAACGCTGACCCGCTCGACGAACTCGTTCAAGAACTCGCGTTGGCGATTCGTCTCGACCGCGCCGCGCTGTTGTTTGTGATTGCCTCATCGCGCGCGACGCGTGAACGCGCGCAAAAAAAATTGTCCGAGGCACTCCAAGCAATGGCACAGATGATCGAATTTCTCGACGCGAGCGAAATTGACGACGGCGATATTCCGATGGCGATTCGTCATGCAAAAGAACGCGGCAAAAAGATTTTTTTCGTCAGCAATTTGCGCGCGGGCGGTGACGCGACATTGCGCGCGCTCAACATGCGCCGCGAATATTTTTCGGAACTGCGCGCTCGCGTTGTTTTTTGGCTGACGCCCACCGAAGAAAAATTATTGGCGCGCGATGCCACCGATTTTTGGACGTTTCGACACCGCACAGTTTATTTATCATCGGAAAAAATCTCATGACTCAAGTCATCTCGATTCTCAATCTCCAGCACGGCGGCGGGAAAACGACCACCACGCTCAATTTGGCAACCGCGCTCAAGCGACGCGGACACAATGTTCTCGTCGTTGACCTTTCGCCGACAGAAACGTTGTCACAGCGCGTGCGTTTGTCGAATCCGTCGCGTTACGCGCGTTCCGAACACAGCGCCAAAATTGTTTCGACGAGTGAAGGTTGGCACTTGATGCGCGGTTCCGTCGCGCTGCCCACGCTTCACGCGCAAACCCTCGCGCGCGCAACACATGCATTCCTTGCCGATGATTTGCACTCGTTGTTTGACGCGTACGATTACGTGCTGCTCGATTGTTCGAATGACGAACGCGCGGTGTTGTTTGAAGCGCTCGCGTTGACGGATGAAGTAATAATTCCGCTCGATTCCGAATCACTGCAATTTCATGACGCGGTGGAACATCTCGCGGAAATGTTTGCCGCGCAGTTGTCCGTACATCCGCAATTGAAATTTGGCGGCGTGTTTCTTGCGCGCTATGCGCCGCGTTTTCGCCGCGCGCGCGAAATGTTGACGACGTTGTTTAGTGTGTTGGGTCCGGTGAATTGTTTTTCCGCGTATCTGCCGGACTCGAATGAAATTCGTCAAGCGGAACAACGTCGCGCGAGTGTGTTGACCGACGCGCCGACGTCGCAAGCCGCGCACGCGTTCCATCAACTTGCGGAACAATTGACAAATGCGAATGTGCCGCGACTTTTACCGAATCCCGCGCTGTTTATTTTGCCCGGACGCGCAGTGATGCAGCCAACGCAAGACGACGCGCCCGCGCCGATAAACGTACAAGAAATTCTGCCGACGTTCCTCGAACGCGCGCGCAATGCATCGCATCCGAATCAAGCGATTCGTTACGCGGTGTTGTCTTTGCTCGAACAGCCGCAGAACGCGTCCGCGTTGGAATTTTTTGAAACGTGTTTGAGCGATTGGCTTACGCACGCGTCGTATCATGAAATTGAAACGTTGTGCGAACTTGGTGATTTTCTCACCGAACACGGATTTGACCATTACGCCGCGCAAACGTTTCGTCGTGCCCTCGCGCTGCATCCCAATTTTTTGCACGCGTGGATGGGACTTGGGCGCGTGACATTGGACGCGGACGAACGCACCACCGCGTTGGAAAATTGTCTCGCACTCGACGAAGGCATGACCGCCGCCGAAGCCGTTCCGTCGCCACAGCGTGCGCGTTCGACAAATCAACCGCGCACTTTTGTCTCGCCGTTCGCAACGATGCAACCCGCGACGGCTTGAGAATTTCCCCGCTTATGGACAACGAAACACCAGCCGCCATCGAAACACCCGCTCCCGCAAAACGCAAATCGCGCAAACGTCCTGTCCAAAACATTCTTGGTACGACAGTGATGCTCCAAGATTTTCTCGCAGAACAAGACGCGTCGAAATTTAATTGCGCCGACCGTGAACAAATTATCGAGCAGGCGCTCGTGCTGCTGGAACAGCTGTATGTGCATCTGCCGTTGAAACGCGCGATGCACGCGGTTGACCCGCTGCAGCGTTTGAAATTATTGCGGCGGCGCATTGCGGTTTTGAGTGAATTGGAATTCAACCGCGAGATGCTTGCCATTTTTACCGAGCTGCGCGATTTGCACACGAATTATCTATTGCCCGAACCGTTTCAACGTCGGACAGCGCTCTTGCCGTTTTTGATGGAAGAATTTTACGAAAACGATACGCGGCAATACATGGTCTCGCACCTCGCGACCGGTTTTCGTCATACGTGGTTCAAAGCGGGCGTCATCATTACACATTGGAATGGTACGCCGATTGACCGCGCGGTTGCGTTGAATGCGGAACAACAGATGGGCAGCAATCCCGAAGCGCGTCACGCGCGCGGACTCGAAGCGATGACGATTCGTCCGCTGATGTTGACTGTGCCGCCCGATGAAGAATGGGTGATGGTGCGTTATCTCGCCAAAGACGAGCCGCACGAAATTCAATTTCGCTGGCGCGTTTTGGAACCGACGCCATCGCCCGACAGTATTGACCCGAATCGCGGTGAAGCGATGGCAGCGTTCGCGTTGGGTTATGATGCATTGACGGAAACCGCGCGGCGCGTGAAAAAATTTTTGTTTTCGCCTCAAGCGTTGGAAACCGAAAAACGCATGGCGACATTGGGCGCGGACGCGACGAAACGCGATTTAAAGAAAAATTCTACAATGCCCGATGTGTTTTCGTTCCGCGCGGTGGAAACGCCGTCGGGAACGTTCGCTTACATTCGCATTTGGACGTTCATGGTGAGTGATGAAGTCGCGTTCGTCAATGAATTTATTCGCATTCTCGAAATGCTGCCGCAGCATGGATTGATTCTCGACGTGCGCGCGAATGGCGGCGGGTTGATTCAAGCCGGAGAACGTTTGCTTCAAGTGTTGACGCCGCGCGCGATTGAACCGAGTCGTTTGCATTTCATCAATTCACCACTCACACGCGACTTGAGTACGCGCGTTGAATGGTTATTGCGTTGGCGTGAATCTATCGAGCAATCTGTCGAAACAGGTTCCGTGTTTTCGTACGGGTTTCCGCTGCAATCGTCGTCGGCGTACAATGACATCGGGCAAACGTATTACGGACCGGTTGTGTTGATTGTGGACGCGTTGTGTTACAGCACGACAGATATTTTCGCGGCGGGTTTTCAAGACCATCGCATCGGAAAAATTTTGGGCACGACGGGCAACATGGGCGCAGGAGGCGCGAATGTGTGGACACACGAATTGTTGCGCGAGCTGTTGCCTGAAGACAATTCGCCCTTCAAAAAATTACCGAACGGCGCGTCGTTCCGCGTCGCAGTTCGTCGCACGACGCGCGTCGGCGAACATTCGGGCGTGCCGCTTGAAGGACTCGGTGTGATTCCCGATGTGGTGCATCGCATGACGGCGAATGATTTGTTGAATCAGAATCAAGATTTAATTCGCAGGGCGAGTGAAATGCTCGCGGCGAGTCCTGCGCGCGAATTGGATGCAGAACTCGCGGGCGAAAACGGCTCGCTCAAAATTTCCGTCAATACCAAAAATATCACGCGGCTCGATGTGTACGTGGACGAGCGTCCGCAAACGAGTCTCGACGTAGGTGACGGCAAAACAACGCTTTCGGTTTCCACCGACGCGCAAACCGAGGTTGTGGAATTACGCGGGTTCGCGCAAAATGAATTGGTGGCGCGGAAAAAAATAGACTTTATCAGAGCGTGACAGTTCAAAGACCTGTCACGTTTTTGATCAGGCGCGATAGGTGCGGGAAATTCCGGCAACGATTATAATACGCCGGGATTCGGAGGTACGCGCGGGCGAGTGATGATAGTTTGATGATAGTTGTTTGGTATGGTATGCGGCAAAGGGATTTCGAGAAAAGAGTATGGCAGCCGACGCAAGAACTGTACTTTTTTGGGATGCCCAAGGACAGAAAGTCGCCTGGACCTGACGGAATTAGGTCAGGCGAAATAATTTTACGGGAGGGCAGGATGGTAAAGTATGCCTTGCGCGCGAGTGTGTTCATTCTCTTGTTCGCCGCGCTCGTTTTGGTCAACACGCATGAAACAATTCACGCCGCGGCAAATCTCGTTGCCGATTATCGCTTTAATGGTTCGCGCAGTAGCTCGGTGGGCAGCCCGCCCGCTTTGGTGGACATTGGTACCAATAGTTTCGCATCCGAAACGGTGGATGCAGCAACGTGCAATGTGCTGACATTTGCTTCAGGCAATGGGTTATCGCTGGCGACGAATGGCGTCATTTCATCCGATACTTATTCGCTCGTTCTCTTGTTCCGTTTTGAAACCACATCGGGGTTTCGCAAAATCGCGGATTTCAAAAATGGGACAGTGGATGCCGGTCTCTACAATTTGAGCAACAATCTGCGCTTTTATCCCGTTATAGGCGGCAGCGGCGGTGCGATTCAGGACAATACCTATGTTCAGGTCGTCCTCACGCGCAATGGCACAACCAAACAGACCACCGGCTATGTGAACGGCACACAAGAGTTTCAGTTCGATGATACCAACGACTATGGCGTAATTGATGCGGCAAACACGCTGCGCTTTTTGCTCGATGATGAACAAACGACCAGTGAAGAATCCGCAGGCGCTGTGGCGCGGATTCGTTTGTATGATGACGTATTGTCCGCGGGCGAGGTTGCGGCATTGGACCGCACACACGGCGATTGCGGTGGCACTTCTATTATCACTGTTCAAAACACCGACACCGCCATCGAATACTATGGCTGGCAAGGCATCGCTGATGGGGGCGCGAGCGGCGGCTCGTATCGTCAAGGCAAAACAACCAATGGCAAAGCCACGCTCAAATTTAATGGCACGAGCGCGAAATATTTTTATCGCGCCGCGCCGAACATGGGCAAAGTGGATGTGTATCTGGACAAAGTCAAAGTCAAATCGCTGTGTCAATACGCCGCCACTCCGACCAACAAAAGTAAAGCGTTCAAGAATTTGGCGAACAGCAAACACACTCTCGAAATCCGCGTCTTGAATGAAACATGCAATGGCAGCAGCGATTCGTACGGCTCGGTGGACAAAGTGATGGTGGGTGCGACAACCGTCGAAGACAGCTCGATGAAATGGAATTGGAACGGTTGGAAAGGCAAAGACGCGGCAGCCGCGAACGGTGGCAATTATCATTTCAGTAAAACGCCGGGCGCGTTTGCGAAATTGACCTTTACCGGAACGAGTATCGAAGTGTTGACACTCAAAGGTCCGACGTTCGGCTGGATGGATGTGGTGATTGACGGCAACACCATCGAGTCACTCAATTTGTTGAATGGCACAGTGGTCGCCTTTTCCAAAAACTATAGTGGGTTAGCCGATGCCGAACATACGATTGAATTGCGGCGCAATGCGAGCTCGGGCAGTAATTCGATTGTGGTGGATGGACTGCGCGGTCCCATTTCACTGCCCTGAAATAAAAAAACGGCTCGGCGAAAAAAAATCGCCGAGCCGTTTTTTTTTTCGAAACGCGCTTGGCAGAATTTGTGCGAGCAGTTTTTTGTTTAGACAAAGCGCGCAGCGCGATGCTGTGACGCGATATGCTCCAGCAATTCAAAATAACGTTTCAAGTGCGCGTCCGCTGTCCACTCTCGGCGATACATGGCATATCCGTTCGCGCCGCGCGCCGCGCGTTCCGCAGGATTTTGCAATACGCTGTCGAGCAGCGCTTCCAATTCCGCGTCCGTGTCGTACGTCCACCCCCCCCCACTCGTTTCCACAATTTCGCGCAGCGCGCCTAAATTGCGCGCGAGCAGCGGCGTTTGCTGCTGAAACGCTTCGAGCGCGACGAGCGGAAACACTTCGTACCACAGCGAAGGCAAAATGACGGCGCGCGCGTTGCGATACAACGGCTTGAGCTGCGCGAACGATTGTTGTCCGAGAAATCGAATGTTCGGAGTGTTGCGCGCAAGCCGACGCAATTCCGTTTCGTAGCTGCCTGTCCCGGCAATCAACAATTGCGCGTTCGCACGTTCCCAAAACAATGGCAAAATGGTTTGCAAGCCCTTTATTTTTTCGAGCCGCCCGACAAATAAAAAATAGGGTGCGGGGCTTGCGGAACGAGTCGCCGCCATTTCTTGGTCGCTCACAAAATTGGGAATGTGCTGTGCAGGAATCGGCGCGCCCATCGCTTCGTACTGTCCTTTACTGAATTGACTCGGCGCAATCACCGCGTCGAGCTGCTGCAATGATTTTTCGAGCAATGCCGAATAGCGCCACCACTGCGGCGGACGTTTGTGTTCGAGCGTACAGCGAAAACATTCGCGCTTGGTACATACCTTGCCATTCGCGCGGAGCAAAAGGTGCATCGGACACATCAACCAATACTCGTGCATCGTGTACAATTTGATGCCGCGCCCATATTCCAAAATTTTCGGTCCGCCCACGAGTGAAATGTTGTGAAAGTGAATTACATCGAAATTTTTTGCCAAAATTTTTTCCAGCTGCGCGCGTTTGAAAAAAGGATGTCCTGTTTGTTGGGTAACAAAGGGCGACAAATGTCCGACGCGGCTGGCGAGACGATGCACGAGCACGTTCGGATGTTCCAACATTTCATCCGACTGTGCTTGTGATTCGAGCGCGTGATACGCGTCCGTGCAATGAACAATTTCGACGTGATGCCCACGCTGCGCCAATTCGTTCGACAAGCGCTGCACAAAAATTCCATCACCGCCAAAATTATACGGCGGATAAAAAGTAGTAATCATGCAAAACGAAAGGGGACGGGTGGACATGGAAAGTGAGAAACGTGAAACGTGAATCAAGAAATGTGAAACGAAAAACTTGAGCGATGTGTGTGAAATGTTCGCTACTGCGGTGAATCCAAAACCAGATGGATGTATTGTGCCAGAACCGTTTCGCCGTGGACGCGTTGGACAAATTCGCGCGCGTGCGCGCCCATTTGTCCGCGCAGTTCGTCATTGCCAAGCAAGCGCAGGATGGCGTCACAAAACTCTTGGTCACTCGTACAAACGAAACCGTTGTAATTGTTTTGCACGAGCTCGGACGCGCCATCATACGCCAACGTCACAATGGGCAGTCCATATGCCATCGCTTCCAGTCCCGCAATCGGCAGTCCTTCAAACTGCGAAGTCAAACAAAAAATTTTTGACCGCGCGAGATAGGCGCCGATATTTTCTTGAAAGCCCACAAACTCGATATGGTTTTCGAGTTGATACGCGCGCGTCGCGCGTTTTACATTATCCATGTCGTCGCCATCGCCGACAATAACGACGCGGAGTTGCGCCATGGTTTGACGCACCTGCTGAACAATTTGGACCAAGCGCGTGAGTTGTTTTACCGGCACGACGCGTCCGACATAAATCAAATCGAATGTTGTAGAGGTATTTTGCGGCGGCGCGTGCAGGGTCCAATTTTTGAGCACGCGAATTTTTTCAGGCGCGACGCGAAAATTTTCAATCAAGTCGCGCTCGGAGCTTGTACTCGGCGCGAGAATCAGCGCGGCGCGCGGGTACAACAGCTGCATCTGTTTTTTCAGAATGCGCTGTGTGATGGGATTGCGGACGTACAAGTTCAAATCGTGTGACGCGATGCTGTCATTGCCCAGTACAACGCGCGGCTTGTGCCACCACAACAATTCGCGGAGGGTAAGCGCGAGGATAGAGGGACGACGCGAAAACGCGAGGATGATATCGGGTTTGAGTCGCAGCACTTGGTAAAACAGATAAAAGAAAAAAGAAAGAAAGCGGGTGGCGGGTTTGAAATGAATGTGCAGCGGCGATTGTGCGACCCGTTCCAAAAAAATATCTTCGGGAGAATTGACCGGTAATGGTTCTTCTAAAATCAGGTCCGCGCGCAGATTCAAATTATCGTGTTGTGAAATGTATTGGGCAATGTCCGCAATTTTGCGTTCCACCCCACCGACGCAGAGTGTTGGATTCAACATCAACAAGCGTTTCATCCGTTTGCATCCGCCCGAAACAGCGCGACAAATGGCTGTACATTTTTCCGCGCGTCATAGCGCGCCGCGACGCGTTCGCGTGCGCGTGCGCCCAACGCGCGGCGCAAGGGTTCGTTCTCCATCAATTGCCTCATCGCGTCGGCTAACGCGTTCGCATCATTCGGCGGCACGAGCACACCGCTCACGCCATGTTCCACGATTTCGGGAATCGCCGAGAGCTGCGTCGAAATGACGGGCAGTCCCATCGCCATCGCTTCAATCAGCGCGTTGGGTGAAATATCGCGTCCGCCATTTTCGGCAATCACACACGGCAATACAAACAAGTCCGCGCGCGTGTATGCCTCCAAAATTTTTTCAAACGGTTGCGCGCCCATAAACAATACACAATCCTCCAAACACAATTGTTTGTGCAAGCGTTTGACTTGAATCCAATAACTCGTATTGCTCGGTTCTTCGGGCGCGCCAATGATTTCACAATGAAACGCGCTGCCGCGTGCGCGCAGTTGCGCGCACGCCTGCAACAAATAAATTAATCCCTTTTCCTCAATCAAACGCGCGACGCACAGAATTTGAAAGGTGCTTTCGGATTTCTCTTTTGCGCGCGTTTGAAATTGTTCCAATGGAAACAGTTCGCGGATGACGTGCAGCGGTCGGGCTGGCGATGAATCGAAATACGTTGCGATGGTGCGCGCGTTATAGTCCGAGTTGGTAATGACGAATTGCGCGTTGGAAAATTTTTCGCGGTGTCCGTACCGGAAATTGACACGATGCAATTCATGGGCGCGCGCTTCGACGCTGTACGGAATGTCGAGCAGCGCGGCGGCAAGCATCGCAATAAACGCCGTGCGGTCTGCCCACGGCGCGTGCAGGTGTGTAATGTTGTGTTCGCGCAGCGCATACGCCAAATCTACCGCGCGTTCAAACACATGCAAATCTTCGTGCCACGTTTTGTAACTGCCGTAACGCTGACAGACCACATACCGCAGGATATTCCAATAGCGCAGCCGATTCTTGTGCGTGAAAAAATTTTTTGCGCTTGCCAGCCGCTGGGCATCGCGCGGCAGCAGGTAATGCGTCGTTTGTGTGAACGTCGGGTCATTCAAGCCCCCGGGCTCGTCGGCAAACACCTCAACAGCAATTCCCGCCTCGCGTAATGCCTGCACTTCGCGGCGGATGAACGTTTCGCTCAAAGTAGGAAAAAGCCATAAATAATATCCGACGCGCGCGGGCGCAGCGTTGACCTTGTGGCGCGCCAAAGGCAAACGCCGCACCGAACCGTGATTTACCACAAACTCATAGAGCGCGTTTTGCGCAAGAGTGAAAATTTTTTCGCGCATGTACGCCCGGAGATTGCGAGGCAATGTCAAAATTTTTTCGCGCCAGAATGATTGTGCTTGCGAAATGGCTAACGTCTCGGCAAGACTCGTCCCCAAGAGACGATTGAGCTGATATGGTGGATGATGAAAATACGTAACTTGGCGTGAGCGCGCCAACGCGCGGCAAATTTGATAACGCTGCCAAAAAAAACGCAGGCGCTTGAACGACAACGACTCGGTGGTATTGTGCGTGTGCAAACGGCGCACGTACAAAAATTCCGGCACGAACGCGATTTCGTAATGTTCCGCAATGCGAACCGCCATCTCATAGTCCACACCAAACGGCAAGTGTTCGTTGAACGCGCCAACTGCATCCAAAACGCGACGCGGATATGTTCGCAAGCCACTCGTAACCGTTCCTTGCACAAGCAACTGGCGGCGATAATCAAAGCCGTGCATGCGGCGTTGATACATTTTGACGCGTTCCACAAACATGTCGCGTGAGAAATTGCCTTGCGCGTCCACATCATAGAATTGGCAATGCGCTTGTCCCCCGCGCGGATTGCGCTCCAACGCATTCACCATTTTGCGTAGCGCGCCGCGCAAAATGAAATCGTCGGCGTCGAGATGGGCGATGTACGGCGCGCTGCTCGCGGCGACAATCCGATTGTGACAATACCCGATGCCGCGCCGCGTTTCATTCGTCAAAAGTGTAATGCGCGCATCGTCGAACGCGCGTACAACGTTTGCCGTTTCATCTTGTGACGCATCATCAACAACAATCAATTCCCACTCCATTTCAGTTTGTTGCTGGACGCTGGCAATCGCTTTGCCGATAAATTTCGCAGAATTGCACGCGGGCATTGCTACGGTGATTTGGACCATTTTTTCAAACTGTGGCAGCGGCATGACGCGCGTGTGTATCGTACCAACCGGGGACTTCGCCTTGTACGCGTTTGCCTAACGCGCGAATCCACGCGCGCCCAAATTGGGTTCGCCAGAGCCACGACTCGGTCCCCAAATGCTGATAGAGTAAAAAAATCTTGCGATAGGTGCGACGAATTTCGCGCGCCGATTGCCACGGGGCAGGAAATTCTTCGGGGAGCGGACCCGAACAGCCGTATGCAAATGTATGCGTTACGCCGTCGGGCAGTGCCAAATCGCGCGTGCGCGCCGGAAGGTTGGACTGTTGGACGGCGCGGAACGCATTGTAGCCAAGCGTTTCCAGCAAGCGAATTTCGGTTTCCAAGCGCGCAAGGGATTTCATGTCGGATTCGAGTGAAAGATACGCGGGACGCACAATATGATTTTCCAGCGCGTGCACACAGAGCATATCCGCGCCTTCAATGTCAATTTTCATAAAGTACGGCATCCCATATCGCGTGAAACACTCGTCCAAATCTACACGCGCGACGAAAATCAATTGATGTCGTGTGCCGCGTCGTTCATTGCGCTCCACCCACATCGGGTCAATCGAACCCCACACGGGATTTTCTATATTTTTGTAAAACGCGACGGACTGTGTAAAAGGCGGCGCAATTGCGCCTTCGAGCAATATCAAGCGGTCTTGGGCAATTTCGTTCGCAAAACGCGCGCGACAGTACGCCGCGTGTTCGGGGTCTGCTTCGATGCCAATGACGCGGAACCCGCGTTTTAAATAATAGGCAGCGTCTTCGCCGTGATACATTCCTATATCATAGACCAGATGTGCGGCGCGCATTCAAATTCTCCTTGCTCTCTCTTGCACACGCGTTTAGAATCAAACCCATGTTTGCGAAACGACAAGAAATCAATTTTCCACACTTCACCGCGACGACAGGACGCGCGGTGTGGTGGCTCGCTCTCGCGGCGCTCGCTTTGCTCGGCGTGATATTTGTTTTACGCGCGACGACGCGCGGCGCGGGCGTTTCACCCGACTCGACAGCGTACATTAGTATGGCGCGGGAAATGTTGCTCCCGTTTGGTTTTAGCTTGCCCATCCAACCACGCGATGATTTTCCGCCACTCTATCCCGCGCTGCTGGCGTTTGGCGGTGCCATCACCGGTGACCCGGCGACTGCCGCGCGTTTTATCGGCGCGCTGCTTTTCGGCGGCAATATCTTTTTGGTTGGCTTGATCCTCAAACGCATTTTGCCACATTCTTTTTTCGCGCCTTTACTTGGCGCGACGTTGATGCTCATCTCGGTTACCATGCTGCAAATTCATTTCATGGCGTGGTCCGAATCCGCGTTTCTGTTTTTGGGAATGTGCGGGATGATTGCGCTGGCAAGCTATATCGAACGGCGACAGGTGTGGCGATTACTCGTGGCAGCAGTGACCATTGGGCTGGCAGCAATGGATCGCTACGTTGGCATTTCGCTCGCATTTACAGGAATTGGCGCGTTAATTCTTTTGACACCGGGTTCGCTGCGGCGCAAAATCGCGTCGGCGGTTTTGTTTGCCGTAATTGCTTATTTGCCTCTGTCCGCGTGGATGACCCATCAACCAACGCGCCGAATGTTCACTCTTATAATTCCTCCGCCAGAATATTTTCAAATGGGTTTTGAGACTGTGAGTCTTTGGGTTCTCCCCGGCGCAAATCCTGTACTCGTGATGGCGCGTCCGTGGCTCATTGCAGGAGTGCTCATTCTCTTGGCGCTCGGTGTGCTGTACGTCTGGCGTTACAAATCTCGACAAGCATCACCGCAAGTTCTCCTCTCTCACATTCCGCCGCTTTTCTACATCGTCACTCTTTTTTTGATTTTGTATCCCTTGGCGCACCTCACCGCCAAAGTTTTTTTCTCGCCCGCTATCACACTCCACTCACGCGCCTTGTCGCCGGTGTTTGTCAGCAGTCTCATTGTATTCATTAGTATGGTGAGAACGATTTTTACTTGTATCCGCGCGGGGCGCGTCGTCCTGCGAATTGCGCTGGCAGTATTGCTCTTGGTCGTGCTGTGGAATTCGTTTGGTCAGGCGTGGCGTTACGTGGAGCGTATTCGCGTCGAGGGTTTGGAATATAACAGCCAAGCCTGGCACGCGTCGCCGACGATTGCGCGCATCAAGACACTGCCACCGAATGTTGTCATTATTAGCAATGGTTCGGACGCGGTTTATTTTTTAACCGGACGCACTGTGCAGCGCACGCCGAACAAAGTGGACAAGATGAACATGCTTGACAACCAAGCGTATCTCGCGGAAATGGCGCAAGTCAAAAATAGACTCGCATCGGGACGCGCGGTGATTGTATATTTCAATACGTTTCCTGACCGTTGGTTTCAACCGAATGAACAAGAACTGATGCAAGATTTACCACTGCGCCTCATTGCGCGCCAAGCAGACGGCGCGATTTTTCAATAATTCATCTTGCATACAATTACCATTTCGAGCTGTCTGCGAGAAATCTCGATATCGAAAAGTGAGTTTTCTCACTGCATTTGAAATGACGGCTAAAACACCTCCAAGATTTCCAACAACATTTCGCGCGCGGATGGTTGAAAAAATTTTTCCATGTTGTGACGATATTCGCGCACAAGTGCGAGTTGAATGCGTTGACTAAATTCCTCTACGCGCAGCGATTCCGCCAACAGCGCGGGATGACACAATTCCCAATTGCCACAATTTTTTGACGCGACCACATTGCAGCCGAGCATCGCCGCTTCCCACAAAATGCCCGGCGCGACATCGAGCCGCGACGGTGAAACCACCACGCGCGCATTGCCCATCAAGCCAAATAATTTCGCGCGGTCTGTGACAAGTCCGTGATAGGTTGCATGTCCCACGCGCTCCGATATTTCGCCGACGACGTGAATGTTTAGTTGGGAATGACGCCGAATGAGCGTACGCGCCAATTCCCAATTTTTTTCAACGCGCTTCCATGAACTTGCAATAAACAATACATCCACCGCGCGTTCGGCGAACGCTTTGCGGTAATGTTGGTAGGGCGCGGCGTCTTGACAAATCCATTCCGTGAGCCACAACGTTTCGGGGAAAATTTTTACCGTGTATGCGGGAAAATAGTACTGAAACAATGGGCGCAGGATGTTCGCATTGCAGAGAATGAGGTCAGCGCAGAGGATGGCTTCGGCTTCACGTGCCCCGGCAAGGCGCGGCGGCAAATGAAATTTCGATGTCGCCTGCTGTTTCGCAATTTGTGCCAAGAGGGCGGTGACACTCGGGGCGCGCCGTTCGAGGAGCGCGTGTTTGGCTTGGTCACAGCCCGCCGTAATAAAAATAATGCGCCGGTCGGGCGCAGCAGCTTTCAGCAGCAGCGTTGCAATGAAATCAAAGCCAATCAAAATATCGGGCGCGAGCGCGTCAATGAGCGTGGATAAATTCGCGTGCGCGGGCGTTGGATAAAACAGCGCGCGTTCCAAAAAGAAATTGTGAACGTTCGCCAGATTGCGCGGATTCCCCAACGCGTCGCCGTACACAACGCTCAAGTAGGATGCGTCATCCTGACCAATCAAATTGACAAATGAAACAGCGAGACCCCGCGCTTGCAAATCCTCAAACATCCGATATGCCACCGTACTTGCGCCGCCGTAACCGGGAACTTCGTAACAACCGATTAGAATTTTTCTAGACATGATACGCGCGATATTCTTTTAAAACCTCAGCGGTTTCATCGAACGCGATTTGTTTGCCTTTGTCGAGCCACAGGGTGCGCGCGCAGAACTGTTCAATAAAGTTCAAATCATGCGCGGCAATTACAAACGTTTTGTCACTGTTGCGCGTTTGCGCGTAAAAAGCGTAACACTTGACGGCAAAATCCTTGTCGCCCGCCGTCAATGCTTCATCTTGTAAATGAATCGCGCTCTCGCTGTAGCGCGCCACGGAAAACGCGAGCCGCGCTCTCATGCCCGAAGAGAGGGTTTGAAATTTCGCATACACAAATTCCTGCAGTTCCGCCCACGCAATGATTTCGCCAAACTGTTGTTCAATGCGCCGCGCTGAAATGTTGTGTAACGCGCCATAGAGAAAAACGTTTTCACGCACTGTCAATTCGTCAATCATTCCAACGCCCAAACCGGACAAGAGTGTGATGCTGCCTTTGACGTGGAGTGTGCCGCGCGTGAGCGGATACAAACCGGCAATCACTTTCAAGAGCGTTGTCTTGCCGGAGCCGTTGTTGCCGACGATGCCAACCCATTCGCCGCGTTGAATTTCAAAATTCAAATCACACAGCGCGTACAATTTTTTTTCCGCGCGTCGCCGCACCAAGTATTCCATTTGACGAAACAACGTCAGCGGCGCGTTCGCAAGCGGAAACGTTTTGACGAGACCCTGCGCGCGGATGATGGAATCATTCATACGCGTTCGGCAAAGCGCGGTTCCATAAATTTAAAAAACTGCCACGCTATCACCAAAGCCAAACCATTCAACACAAAAATTCCGAGCGCCACATTCACGGATGGTGCAGCGCCGTCAAGCACAATGCCGCGCGTCAGCAGCATCAATTGCGCGAGCGGATTGAGAATCACAAACCAACGCGCGAACGAGTCGCCCAAAAAAGTGGGTGAATAAAAAACCGGCGTCATGAAAAAGAGCAAGCGGAGCGCAACGCCGTAGAGATGTTCAATGTCGCGCACAAACACATACACACATGCCAAGCCGAGCGAAACCCACAGCACCAAGATGATTTGCATCAGCGCCACAAACGGCAGCCAGAGCAACGCGCCGCTCAAAGGAAGCTGCGCGAGCAGCGCGAGGAGGAGAATGATGACCAGCTCCAGCACAAATTCGAAACTGCTTGCAAGCACCGAACCGACTACCATGATTTCTTTGGGAAAGACCACTTGGCTCGTGAGTGACCGCATCGAGTGGAGAACATGCATCGCGCTGTTGGTGCTATTCGCGAAATGGTTATAGTGAACAACACCGATGAGCAGATACATTGGAAAATTTTCAACATCTTGCGCGAGGCGCGTTTGAAAAAAAATATAGAGGACAAAGACCAAAAGCAGCGGATTCAAAAAACTCCACACAAACCCAAAAAAGGTGCTCTGGTCTTTGAGTTTGATTTGCGAAATTGTGAGTTCGCGGAGCAGGTTCCAATAATTTGTTCGAAACATGTTGTTTCACAATTCCAAATAACCGGTGCGAATGGAACCGACGAGTTTGCCTAATTTTTTTCCACCGTTGAAAACAAAATCGCACCACGCTTCCATCGAATGCGTGGCAAGATATGCGCGCAGGGTGCGGACGAGTTGCACATACCCTTCGCGCTGAATGCGCCGATACCCGAACGTTTCCAAAAATTTTTTGTGTTTGCGATTCACGCGCACGGAATTGTAGCCGTGCTGAAATCCTTGAAGGAACAGACCGCGCACGGTGTTTTCGTTGCGATGGTACACAATCGCCGTTGCTTGATACACCAATTTTTTCCCCCTTTGCAAAATGCGCCACGCCAAATCGGTATCTTCACCGCCGCGCAAATTTGCGTCGAACTTGCCTGCGTCCAGCAACACCCCGCGCGACGATGCCCAATTCGCGGATGCGACATACGCGGGTTTGTACTCGCAAATCGCCTTTGCTTGATTATTAATCTGCTCGCCAAATTTTTCGACGGCAGTGTCCAAACGAGTGGAACGAATTGCCCCACCAACGATGCCGACCTGTTCATTCGCCAAGGGTTGAACCAATTCCGTGAGCCAATCGTGTTCGACAATGCAATCGGCGTCGGTGAACGCAACGATGTCGCCGTGTGCGTGCGCGATGCCACGATTACGTGCAGCGGCGGGTCCGCGTTTTTTTTCGTACAGATATCGTACGCGCGGTGCGAACGATTCAATGATAACGCGCGTTTCGTCGCGCGAATTGTTGTCCACGATAAGCAATTCCATTTTGTCGCGCGGATAGGTGAGGTCGAGAAGCGATGTGAGGCACGCGTTCAGTGTGGCTTGCGCGTTGTACGCGGGGACAACAAGTGAAACCCTCGGTTGGAATGACATTTCACCCCGCGCGGATAATCCGGTCATACATTTCCACACGCTTGTCCCACGTGTGCTGTTCAAGAATGTACTGGGTCGCGTGCGCCCGATTCCATTTGTGTTCCAGCGCGGCTTGAATTTTTTCCGCGAGCAAAATCATATCTCCACTCGGAACGACGAATCCCAAATTCGCCTGCCGCACCACATCATCGTTTGGAAAACCGGACTCGCTCACGACGGGCAGACCGACGCGCAGGTAATGATATATTTTCGTGCTCTCGTTGTTGTGCATAAATTTTCCCGCACTGACGACGATGCCCACGTTTGCAAAATACAAATAATTCCACGACGCGTCGTACGGCACCGCACCCAAGTACGTGACATATTTTTTATCCAAGCGCGAGATGTCTCCAACACCCAACAGATACAAACGCATTTCGCGCGCGGTCAACAATTTTCCGAGTTGATTCAATTTATCAATCAAGATGCGATGTGCTTCGGGCTGTGAATGACGGTCATACACGTTGCCTGCAAACAAAATGCGCGGCGCGCGGTGGACAGGATACGGGTCGCGTGAGGGGGGGGGGATTTCCGCGTCCACGCCGCCGGGAACGAGCAATACATTTTCGCGCGCGCCAAAACATTCGCGCCACAAGTCACGCGCAGGCGTTGAGAGAACGGTGACATATTTACTCGCGCTCGCGATTTTTTTTTGCGTTTCGAATAGATTGCGCCGCATGCGTCCGTAAAAATAAATTCCTTCCATATCGCGCGCGCCGACAACGGAACCCAATTTGGAAATGATAAAGGGATGACGTGTGCCGCCGTATTTTTCCAAAACTTGAAAGCCGTGATGAAATACTGTTTTCACCACATCGTATTCATTCCATTTCACTTGCTCTAATCTCACCGCGCGCAGATTCTTGAGTGGAGGCAGTGGCACAATGTTGCCGCGCATCGCCATATCAACGAAATGCCCCCGCCGCGCTAATGCTTCGGAAATTTTTAACCAGCGAATGCCCGACATGTCCATTGTGTCAAAGCCATCGCCGCGAAAGACCGAAATAATTTTTGCCATAACTTGCGTGCCAGATGATATACACTGAATTTGTCCGTGCGCGAAATTGCAGTCGTGCGCGCACACACAGCGAAACACAAAACACGCCGCGCAAACAAAGAATGCGCGGCGTGTTTTGCTAATGATTGCGGTGAGAAAAATTGGCGAGACTGTCGCGAACGAAATCTGCTGTCGCGATTCGCGCGATGTCTTGACGGCGTGACTCTATTGCGACGAGTTGGCGCGTTCGAGATTCAGCACCACCCAGAGCGCGCGCATTTGTTCGGAACAAGCATTGGTCAAACGATGCGGGGTCGAAGAATCGAAAATAATACTGTCGCCTTGTTTCAGATTGTACTGTTCGAAACCGTATTCGAGCAGCAACTCGCCTTCGAGAATCAAACCAAATTCGCGTCCGACGTGATGCGACATGCTCGCGCCCGAACTCGCACCGGGTGCGTAGGTAATTTCTAAAAATTCGGCGTCCTCTTCTGCTTGCGCCGTCAACCGCGCCCATGACACCCCCCCCTTGAGCGAAATCGTCGGACGCGACGTGACATGGACGACAGGCGTTTTTGCGGATTGAGACGCGGCTTCAAATACGCGCGCACTCCGTTCTCCGTTCAACTGTGCTTCGCGCAAATCGCTCGCGGTCATCTCGGCAGAAGGGAGACGTTCCAACGGAACATCTTTGGTGTCGGGGAAAAAATAATCTACGGGAACACCTAACGCGGCAGCGATGTTGTACATCGAGCGCACGGAGGGAAACGCTTTGCCATTTTCGATTTGACTCAACATGCTCGCGCTGGTGTCTGCTTTAGCGGCGAGTTCGCGCAAACTCATCGCGCGTTCCTCGCGCGCAGTGCGCAGTTTTTCACCAATGAGACGGGCGGGCGACACTTTCTTTTTCATTGTGGCTCGCCCATTATAATACAATTTTATTGTACATTGCAAGCGATTTTTGGTCTTTTTGTTCAATAATGCTTGACAAAACGCGCGTCTGCCTTATAATTTGTTCAATCTCGATAAACACCCTTCTCGACCTTTTTTCTCCATACCAAACACAATCGAACTCGCACGCAGTGCACGCGGACAAACATTTTTTGCTTCAAAGGTGAGCAGCGATGGCAAACTTGGGTTTCGTCGGTCTCGGCTTGATGGGAAGCCGCATTGCCAAAAAATTCCTCGACGCCGGTCACACCGTCACCGGCTATAACCGCACGCCCGAAAAAGCGCAGTGGCTCGTTGACGCAGGAATGAAATGGGCAGACTCGCCGCGCGCGGCTGCAGAAAATTCCGAAATTATTTTTTCGATGGTGAGCGACACCAACGCGCTTGCTCAAGTCGCGGATGAAATTATCGCGGGGCTGTCCGCAGGAAAAATTTATGTGGACATGAGTACGGTGAGTCCGCGTTTGATTCGCGAACTTGCCGAACGCGTGAAACAAAAAGGCGCGCAGATGCTCGAAGCGCCTGTGTCGGGAAGCATCCCCGCGATTCAAGCCGGCACACTCGTTCCCTTTGTCGGCGGCGACGCGGACGCGTTGGAACGCGTGCGCCCCATTTTGGAAACGTGCGCGCAAAAAATCGTTCATGTCGGTACAGCAGGTCAGGGCATGGCGATGAAAGTTGCCATCAACGCGAATCTCGCGCCGCAGCTCGTTACGCTGTTTGAAACATTGCTCCTCGCAGAAAAAAATGGTATCCCCCGCGCACAGGCGCTCGACGCGCTGCTCAACAGCGTCGCCGCTTCCGGTCTCGCTAAATATCGCGCGCCGTTCATTTTGAAAATGCCCGAAGAAGTTTGGTTCAGTATCAACATGATGCAAAAGGATTTGCTCATCGCGCTCGAACTCGGACGCGAAGTGGGCATGTCATTACCAACCGTCGCGTACGCGAACGAATTGCTCACGCAAGCGCGTGCGATGGGATATGGGGAAGCGGATTTTGCGGCGCTGTTTTTTGTTGTTGAACGAATGGCGAATAAGAACCCAAGTTGAAAGCTCAAAGCTAAAAGCTCAAAGTGGACGCTGTGTCAGTTTTTAACTTTGAGCTTTTGACTTTTGACTTTGATGCAAGACGTTGAACAATATCTCTCGATATATCAACAGATGCTCAAAATTCGTTTGTTTGAAGAGCAAGTGAACGAATTGTACCAGAGCGCGAAAATGCCCGGACTCGCGCATTTGTATTCCGGCGAAGAAGCGGTTGCCGTTGGGGTGTGCGAAGCGTTACGCAAAGACGATTACATCACGAGTACGCATCGCGGACACGGGCATTGTCTCGCCAAAGGCGCGAGCGTTGACAAAATGTTCGCGGAACTGTTGGGCAAAGAAGCGGGCTATTGTCACGGCAAGGGCGGCTCGATGCACATTGCGGACCAAGACACGGGCAATCTCGGCGCAAACGCGATTGTTGGCGGCAGCGCGGCGATTGCGACGGGCGCGGCATTTTCTTCGAAACGCTTGAATCAAAATCGCGTTGCGGTTTGTTTTTTCGGCGAAGGCGCATTGGGACAAGGATTGTTGTACGAAAGTATGAACATGGCGCAGTTGTGGAAACTGCCCGTGCTGTACGTTTGCGAAAATAATCTCTACAACGAATACACACATCATACCGAAACAACAGCGGGCAGCATGAAAGGGCGCGCCGAAGCGTTTGGAATTCACACTGAAGAAGTAAATGGACAAGACGTGCGCGTCGTATTCGAGACCGCGCAGCGATTGATTGGGCGCGCGCGACGCGGTGAAGGTCCTGCGTTTTTATTGTGCAATACATATCGCTATTACGGACATCACGTCGGCGACATCAATCGCACTTACTATCGCGCGAAAGAAGAAGAACAGCAGTGGCGCACCGAACGTGACCCGCTGCAACTGCTGGCGTGGTGGTTGATGGATGAAGGCATGGCAGATACGGGAATTTTTGAGCAAATTGAAAAAGAGGTCGCGCAAGAAATTCAAGAGGGTGTCGAGTTTGCGTTGAACGCGCCGTTTCCACAAGCGGATGAAGTGACGGAGGATGTGTACGTGTAAGGGAGGCTGCCAGCGGATGGGGAAAGCGGATAAGCGGATAATAGGCGCGCGTTTATCCGCTTATCCGCTCTAATCCGCTGACCGCGAATTGCGCGGTTGGTGACACGCCGAGAACGAAAAATTTATGAGGAAAGAAAAAGATTCTAAAGTCGCATACCGCACAACTGCATACATTCCCAAGTTGGATGACTATGAATTGCCCGCTGAAGTTCCACTTGACCCGAAGAAAATGAAACGTTATCGTTTCGCGGGCAAAGTGAAATTTACGCACGGCGGCGCACGCACGAACGCGGGACGCAAACCCGCGCCCGAACAACTCATCTCGAAACGAATTTATTTGTATCCGCGCCATGTCAAGATTTTGGAACAGATTGACAAGAATGTGAGTGCGGCAATTCGCAAATTGGTGGACGCGTCGCAAAAGAGGTGACATGGACAATTCAATTCCGAATTCCGCACTCTCCGATTCTGACCTACCACCGCCAAATGCGAACTGGGAGGTCATATCCCCGTTTTGCATAACATTCAATGGCTATGAATACTGGGGAACGCTTGATAGGTGTGCCGAAGTTGCAAACCGATGTGAAAGGGAATGGAAAGAGAAAAAGCAGCTGCCAACGACGCTTACGGAACTACGGACAGCATTGTTCTTCTTTCAGCGAAGCTGGCGGTTTACTGCTCAAGGTTGGTACAATCCTGACGAAGAAATGATGTCCTATGTTCATGCTCTTATTGAAGGAATGCGTGTGAAAGTCCTGGCGAAAGAGTTGGATTGATGTAACAATCCAACTCTTTGTAGCTGGTATAGCTCTGACTTGGTAATGACTAGCACTAACAATAGCACCCGCGAACTCACCTTTGGCGAAGCCATCCGCGAAGCATTGGCGGAAGAGCTGCGGCGCGACCCGCGCGTGTTTATGATTGGCGAAGATATTGCCGAGGCGGGGACGACGTTCAAAGTGTTGGATGGGCTGGTAAAGGAATTTGGTCCCGAACGTATCATTGATTCGCCGATTTCGGAACCGGGCATTACAGGTCTCGGCGTCGGCGCAGCGATGACAGGGATGCGTCCCGTCGTGGACTTGATGTTTGGCGATTTTCTCACGCTCGCGATGGACCAGCTGGTGAATCAAGCCGCGAAAATTCATTACATGAGCGGGGGCAAACTCAAAGTCCCGATGGTGTTGCGAACGACGATGGGAGCAGGACGCCGTTCCGCCGCGCAACATTCACAATCGCTGCACGCGTGGCTCAGTCATATTCCCGGGTTAAAAGTGGTTGTGCCTTCGACGCCGTACGATGCAAAAGGTCTGATGAAGAGCGCGATTCGTGACGAGAATCCCGTCGCGATTTTTGAAGACAAGATGATGTACAAACTCGTCAAAGGGGTTGTGCCGGAAGACGAGTACACGATTCCGCTCGGCGTCGCCGATGTGAAACGCGAAGGGAATGACATCACGCTCGTCGCGACGAGCAGCATGGTGTACGCCGCGCTCGACGCCGCGAAAATGTTGGACGAAATCGGCATCAGTGCGGAAGTCGTTGACCCGCGCACTTTAGTTCCGCTCGATAAAAATACATTGATTGAATCGGCAAAGAAAACGTCGCGCGTGATTGTGATTGATGAAGGATACGAACAATACGGCATCACAGCGGAAATCGCGTCAACGATCGCGGATGGTGCATTTTATTATCTCGACGCGCCGGTGAAACGCATCGGCGCGATGAATGTGCCCATTCCATTTTCGCCCGCGTTGGAAGATTTGACGATTCCGAATGTGGAAAAGATTTTTGAAACGGCGAAGGTATTGTGTGGCAAGTAGCAGGTAGCAAGTAGTAGGGAAAATCTTGCTACCTACTACCTGATACCTACTACGATTTGGAGTTCACCATGAGCAATATACGTACATTCGGCACCATGGGCGTTGATTGGGAAGAGCGCGTTAACTTTGACCGCTTGCGTTCCGAACGCCTCGCGCGCATCAAGAAACTTTTGCAGCAATCGGAAATCGGCGCGTTGTTGTGTTTCGACATGAACAACATTCGCTACATCACCAACACGACGATTGGCACATGGGCAATTGATAAACTCGGACGCTTTTGTCTCTTGCCGCAAAACGACGAACCCATCAATTGGGATTTTGGCGTCGCGGCGAAACATCATCAAATGTATTGCCCATGGTTCAAAGAGGGACATTCGCGCGCGGGTATTTCGACATTACGGGGCGCCATGCCACCCGGCGCGCATCGCGCCGAAGATGTCGCGCGCAAAATTCGTATTGAACTCGAAGAACGCGGTTTGGCGAACGAACCGCTCGGTGTGGATGTTGTCGAGCCGCCCGTATTGTTCGCGCTGCAAAAAGAGGGCATCAACGTCGTTGACGGTCAACAATTGATGCAAGACGCACGCGTGATTAAAACGCAAGACGAAATTACATTGCTAAGTATGGCGTGTTCGATGGTGGATGCGGCATACGAAGAATTGTATCGCTTTATGCGCCCCGGCATCCGCGAAAACGAATGTGTGGGTTTGGTCAACAATGTTTTATACAGTCTGGGTTCGGAACATGTCGAAGGTGTGAACGCGATTTCCGGTGAACGCTGCAATCCGCATCCGCACATTTTCAGTGACCGCATCTTGCGCCCCGGCGACCTCGCGTTCTACGACATTCTTCACAGTTTCAATGGTTATCGTACTTGTTATTATCGAACCCTCGCCGTAGGCAGCGCGTCGCAAGCACAAGTGGATGCGTACAAACGTTGCCGCTATTATCTCGACGCGGCGATTGATGCCATCAAGCCCGGTGTCACAACCGCCGAAGTAGTGGAACTTTGGCCTCAAGCGCAAGAGTTTGGTTTGGCAAATGAAGAGATGGCGTTTGCGCTCCAATACGGTCATGGCGTCGGATTAGCGATTTGGGAAAAGCCAGTGTTCAGCCGCCTTGTTTCCTTTGAAAGTCCTGAAGTGATTCAAGAGGGCATGGTCTTTGCGCTCGAAACTTATTGGCCCGCGACGGATGGTTGGTCCGCCGCGCGCATCGAAGAGCAGCTCGTTGTTACCAAAGACGGCTGCCAGGTGATTACGCGATTTCCTGCAGAAGAATTGTTGACCGTCGGCGTCAAGTATTACACCGCGACGGGTCCGCTTTCCGGCACGCGTCAAGCACAGTCGCACAAGAATATTGACTACAGTCACGCAACTTTTGCCGATGCGATTCCCGTACCGTCCCCGATATTAAAGAACGCGAACGGCAAACGCGGCGCGAATGGCAAAGTAAAGAGTAAAAAGGTCAAAGCCAAGAGTTAAGGTTGGGACTGCGGACCGACGACCAATAACTAACGACTAATAACTAACGACTAATAACTAATAACTAATGTCCAAAGACGTCATCATGCCCGCGCTCGGTATGGCGCAAGAAACCGGAACTCTGCTCCGTTGGTTGAAATCGCCCGGCGATTCTGTCGCCAAAGGCGAAATGCTGATGGAAGTGGAAACTGACAAGGCGAATGTCGAAATCGAGGCAACTGCTTCTGGCATTTTGACCGACATTAGCGCGCAGCCTGGTGATGTGATTCCCGTTGGGCAAGTGATTGCGCGGATTGTGACGAGTAATGAGGGAGCGACAGAGCGAAAGAGCGATGCAGAGAAGACGACACCTGAGACAAAGACAATTGTTGAATCGCCCGTAAGAGTTAGTCCTGTCGCCGCACGCATCGCACAAGAACACGGCGTTGACGTTTCAAAAATAAAAAACGCGCGCGGGGTGATTCAAAAAGAAGATGTTCTCGAATATATCGCCGCGCAAAAACCATCTTCATCAAATGGTTCACAGCGCGTGTTGGCGTCTCCTAAAGCACGTCGGCTCGCGAATGAACGCGGCATTGATTTGAAAAATTTGCGCGGCAGTGGACCCGAAGGCGCGGTGATTGCGGCAGATGTTTTGAATATAGATTCGTCCTTCGTCGTTCGTCCTTCGTCGGATACTGAGACGAGCACGCCGAAAGCAGAAACGTTCGCCGTTAGCAACCTCTGGCGCGTCATGGTAGAACGCCTGTCGAACGCGTGGACGACGATTCCACATTTTTATCTTGCGCGCGATGTGAATGCAAGTCGTTTGATTTCGTGGCGCGATGTGACGAAAAGCAAAATCGAGAAAATTACCTACACGGATTTGTTGGTGAAATTGGTTTCTGTTGCATTAGAAAAACATCCGCGCGTGAACGCGTCATGGTTGAACAATGAAATTGTCTTGCACAAGAGCATCAATGTTGGGCTTGCAGTCGCAGTTGAACAAGGACTAACAGTTCCTGTGATTCACAACGCGAATGAATTGTCATTGAAACAAATTTCGGAACGACGCGCGGAATTGATTGAACGCGCGCACGCAGGGAAATTGTCGCTGAACGATTTGCGCGACGGCACATTCACCATTAGCAATTTAGGAATGTACGGCGTGGATGCGTTCAACGCGATTGTGAATCCACCGCAAGCGGCAATTCTCGCCGTGAGCCGCATCGCCGAACGCGTTGTGCCAATCAATCATCAACCGTCCGTGCAGCCGATGCTCACGCTCACGCTTTCGTGTGACCATCGCGTCATTGACGGCGCGCGCGCCGCGCAGTTTCTCGACACACTCGCGCAGTTGATTGAAGAGCCGTTGAGTTTGTTGGAATGAAAAATAAATTGGACGCGGATAAACGCAGATGAACGCGGAGGAAGCAGATTGAATCCGCGCAAACCCGCGTTCATCCGCGTCCGAACGGGCATTAACTTATGCACCACACCACAAGATTTGACCCATCAAAAATGTCCACGCCCGCGCTGTATGCAACACACAGCGTCGGTTTCAAGCGCGCGGGATTCATTGACCACAGCACGGGTTCCGTTCACATGGGCGTCGGAGTGTGCGAGCTCACGGCAGGCGCGATTGAACCGCACCTTCATTCCTTTGAAGAAAGTTTTTATGTGTTGGAAGGAAATGTCATTGGCGAAATTGACGGGCGCGCGCATTTGTTTTCGCCCGGCGATTTCGGATTGATTAGTACGGGTGTGAAACACGCGTGGCGCAACGCGATCGACAAACCCGCGAGTTGGTTGGAGATGCAAGCGCCACAACCGCGTCGGTTTGAATATGGACGCGATACATTTTTCGTCGGGGGTGATGTGGCAACAAACGCGAGCGCTCCCGATTTTTCTCTCGAAGAAAATAAATTGCTCGGACATTTTGACGAAGCAACATTGCCGCGCCCGGGCGGTGTTATGCAAATGGAGGGATTCAATCCGACAACGGGTGTCGCCATCAAAATGTTCGTTGACCGTTCTTTCGGCGCGATTCATCAATCGCTGTTTTTGATTCAATACATGCCCGGCGCAAAAATTGACCCGCATGACCACACCTTTGAAGAATCGTACTTGATTGTTGCGGGGCAAGTGAAAGCGATAGCAGATGGGGAAGAATATCTGCTCGGTGCGGGTGATGTGATTTGGACGAGTGTGGGCTGTATTCACAGTTTTGAAAATGTCGGCGATGAACCGGTGCGCTGGATTGAAACGCAAGCGCCGCTGCCGCCAGCGAAAGAGGTGTTTCGGTTTGAGAGAGATTGGGCAGGAAAATACGCCGAGTGAGCCGTAGCGCGTTTAAGCGTGCAGTATTTTATCCCATCGGTGCGGATTATGCGGCGATATTGGAGCATAATCCATAGTTGGGCGGCATCATATGATGCGGTGGAGTACAAGCACGACTCGCGCCTGCCCGAATCTTGGATACTATACTTATGGGAAATCGATGGCAAATTCCAAAGAAAGCCGAGTTTCGTCTACGACGGAAGTTCAAAGTATGCGCATACTGTGGTCGCAGAATGAAAGCGCACCGCGGCGTTATAGGCTGTCCAAGTGATAAGGCGACGATTGAGCATCTCAATCGTAATGGCCCTTTTTATTGGTCGCATGGTTTACAAGAAAAGGACCTGGTCATTGCCTGCGCTCAATGCAACTCCAGTCGAGGTAGAAAGCGGCTTGCCGACTGGTTTGTATCGCCTTACTGCTTCGCAAAGCAAATCAACAAAAGTACGGTTGCGCCTCGGATTAAGCAGTACCTTCGCACAACAGCAGCAAAACGCTAAGATGCAGAAACGCTTCTAGTAGCCGCCCAACACAGTGTTGCACCCGACGCGCTCTGCTTTGCTCCGCGCACGGGTGAACACGACGATTGGGAGTGTGAAGGATATTATTGCCAAAAATTGTGACGGTGATTTGAAGAAAGGAAACACGATGCCTGCGCGGCATTTGATTCGTACGGTTGACCAAGCGGTCTATGAAATTCCCGCTGCCTTTGCTTCGATGAGCGAGGGCTTTCGGCGTTGGTCTGTGGTGAATGGCGAGAACGGCTCGGTGCATCAAGAGTTTAACCTGTGCGAACTCGCGCCGGGCGGTTCGATTAACGCGCATGTTCATTCGTTCGAAGAAAGCATTTACGTTCTCGAAGGCGAGCTCGTCGTCGAAACCGGTGACGGTTCGTACATTCTTGAGCCGGGCAATTACGGTGTGATTCAAGTCGCCGCGCCACATTCGTTTCGTAACAACGGCAATGTGACAACGCGTTGGGCAGAAATGCTCGCGCCGCAGCCGCGTTTGGAAAGTACAGGCGATACGTTTGTTGTCGCGCCGCTCGCGCTCACAAGTGAACCAATACGCGTAGATGCGCGTGACCCGCGCACGCGTTCGTTTGGAAAAATTACCGCCGCGAATATGGAAGCGAGCAAGCAAACGCAAAACATGTTGGCGGTGTCCGCGAGTATGCGAACGGCGCTTTTAGTGTACAGCGGCATCACGGTCAAGATGATGGTGGACAGCGATTTGGGCGCACAACTGTCAACAATGTTCATGGTGCAGTACGAACCTGCAGGCGTCGCGGGCGCGCATGACCATCCGCTCGAAGAAACGTACATGATTGTTGAGGGCGAAGTAGATTCGTGGTTCGACGGAAATCATTATCGGCTCAAGCCGGGCGATATTGCGTGGGCAGGCGTGGGCTGCATTCACGAATTTCGCAATCCAACGCAAGGTATCGTGCGCTGGCTCGAAACGCAAGCGCCGCAGCCACCGCGTCGCTATTCCTACCGTTTTCGCCGTGATTGGACATATTTGGAGGAAGCGCTCAAAAAAGAGGAAGACCATCATGGATAAACCGGGAACTGTTGTCATCGTCGGCGGAACGTGTGAGCTTGGAAAACATTTGGCGATGCATTACGCGAATAAAGGACATCGCGTTGTGCTGACGAGCCGCGATGTGGGACGCGCACAAGACGCGGCGCGCGAAATCGGCGGCGATACGGTTGGCATCGCGGTTGATTTATTCGAGCCGCACTCTATCGCGTCAGCACTCGCAGGGATTGAAGATGTTCAACATCTCGCGCTCGTCGCGTTGTATCGCGATGACAACACCGTGCGCGAATACAACATTGATAAAGCCATCAAACTCGTCACGTTGAAATTGGTGGGCTATACGGAATGTGTGCATCAGCTCATTCCAAAATTTCGCGAGGATGCTTCGATAGTTTTGTTCGGAGGACTCGCGGGCGCGCAGCCGTATCCCGGTTCCACCACCATCACCACTGTCAACGGCGGCGTTTCGACAATGATAAATTCGCTCGCGTTGGAACTCGCGCCGATTCGTGTGAACGCGATTCATCCCGGACAGGTTGCCGATACACCGAATTGGATGAACAAACCAAAAGAGGTTCTCGACAATTTGAAATCGCGTACGGCGTTGGGCAGATTGGTGACGATTGAAGATGTGATTCACGCGACGGTTTTTCTTTTTGAAAATCGCGGCATTACCGGCGTCAACTTGCGCGTGGACGGCGGGCGGATGATGAAATAATTCACCCTACGAATGTCATTTCGAGTGGAGCGAGAAATCTCAGTTTTGCCAAAGAGATTTCTCGCTCCACTCGAAATGACAACTCATGGATGGTAGCATGTCAGCGAAACGAACGTTATTGAAAAACGGAACAGTTCTCACTGTTGACAAGAACGTCGGAAATTTCCCAAAGGGCGATGTCTTGATAGAGGGTTCAAAAATTGCGGCGGTGGGACCGAATCTCAACGCGGCGGATGCGGAAGTCATTGATGCGTCGAATACGATTGTGATGCCGGGCTTTGTGGATTCGCATCGTCACATTTGGGAAGGCATTTTGCGCAACATTGGCGCGGACGTTCCGCTCGAAGGCGATGAAAGTTATCTCGCGTTCATTTTGAATACGCTCGCGCCCGTGTATCGTCCCGAAGATGCGTATGTTGGTGACCTCGTTGGACTGTACGGCGCGATTGACGCGGGTATCACTTCGATTCTCGATTGGTCACACATTCAAGCGACGCGCGAACATGCGGACGCGGTGATTCGCGCCTTGCAAGAAACAGGAATGCGCGCGGTGTTTGCTTACGGTTATCCGTGGTGGAAATATCCCGACGAACATCAAGACGATTGGATTCGTGATGTGGCAAAACAATATTTTTCGAGCAAAGACCAATTGCTCACCTACGGCATTGCGTCGCCCGGTCCCGAATTCATTCCGTTTGAATTTGCGAAACATCAATGGGAACTCGCGCGCGAACTCGATGCGCGCATCACTGTTCACGTCGGGGTTGGCACGGCGGGACAACACGGCAAGCTCGGCGAGATGGGTAAGGCGGGCTTGCTCAAAAATGACACGACCTACATTCACTGCACGACGTTGAACGACGACGAAATTCAAATGATTTGTGACACAGGCGGAACAGTCTCGCTCGCTTCGCCGGTAGAAATGATGATGGGACACGGGATGGTGCCGACGCAAAAATTTTTGGACCGTGGTTTGCGTCCAAGTTTGAGCATTGATGTCGAAACGAATGTGCCGAATGATATGTTCACGCAAATGCGTTCGGTGATTTCGTTGCAGCACGCGCTGTTGTTTGATAAAAAATTATCGGGCGGGGGCAACGTGCCTGCGCCATTGACGACGCGCGACCTTTTGGAATTTGCAACGATTGAAGGCGCGCGCGCGAATGGTCTCGAACACAAAACAGGTTCGCTCACACCGGGCAAAGAGGCGGACATTATTATGCTTCGCACAGACCGTCCGAATGTGTTTCCCATCAATGACCCCATCGGCGCAGTGGTGTGGGGCATGGACACGAGCAATGTAGATTCGGTGTGGATTGCAGGCGTGCCCAAAAAACGCAACGGCGAATTGCTTGGCGTGGATTTGAAAAAATTGCGCGAGATGGCATACGCGTCGCGCGATTATGTGGTGAATACTTCGGGATTCAAGTTGCCACAGATTTAGGGATTAGGGATTGGGAGATAGGGAGACAACGAACGTCGCGTCTCCAATCTCTAATCCGCATTCCCCATTCCCCATCCCCCATCCCCATGACTTATAAACTCTCTTCTTCCTCCCTCCTTACCTCCATCGTCATCGCCTCGCGGTTTCTTTCCGTGTGGATCGCGTTGGTGTTGCTCGTACTCACGGCGTATTTTGTTGCGCCCGCGACGCTTTCGCGCGCGTCGTTTAGCGCAGTACTCCCGTTGACCGCGTTTCTCGCAATTGCGGCGTTGGGTGAGATGCTCGTGATTATGACGGGCGGAATTGATTTGTCCATTCCCGGTACGATTACGCTCGCGGCGTTGGTTGTCGTCGGCGTCGCACGGCAATCGAATGAACAATTGGTGTTGGCAATTTTCATCGCGCTTGCCGTTGCAGGTCTCGCGGGATTGCTCAACGGCGTATTAATCGGCGTGCTAAAACTCAACGCGCTCATCGTCACACTTGCCGTTGGCGGAATCATTTACGGCATTGCAATTGCGTATGGGCAGGGCATTGCGCGCGAATCGCGTGTGCCGCCCGCGCTTTCTGCATGGATTGGCAATCAATTTCTCGGCGTCAGCACGGTCTTTTGGATTTCACTGCTCATAACAATTCTGCTGCTGCTGTTTTTTCGCTACACCGAGTTGGGACGGAAATTTCAAGCGGTGGGCGCAAATTCGCGCGCGGCGTGGATTGTGGGAATACGCGTGGATTCGTATCAAGTGCTTGGTTATGTGATTGCGGGAATGTTGTACGGGTTGAGCGGAATTTTGCTCGCGGGCTTTTTGCAAAGTCCGAGTCTCGTGATTGGCGCGCCGTATTTGTTGGGACCGATTGCGGCAGTGGTCATTGGCGGCGCGTCACTCACGGGCGGATTAGCAAGCGCGACTTCCACTTGGGCTGCCGCGTTCTTTTTGATTTTATTGAGTCAAATGTTACGCGTACTCGGATTGCCCACCGCGTTGCAGTTTGTTGTCTTTGGTGTCGCGATTATTGGCGGTATGGTGATTTCGGGAGACAGAATTATTACGTTGATTGAAAATGTTGTCGGTTCAAGAACAGAGGGTGAGACATGACAAAGTACATAACAGATTTGGACGCGGATAAACGCGGGTTCACGCGGAAAAAAGTGAAAACCAATTTATAAATCCGCGTTTATCCGCGAAAATCCGCGTCCGAAAAGTAAAATCGGCTGTCGCGCCCTGTACAACGAAAGGAGGAAATCACTTTTCTAAACAACTGCAAATAAAAATTCCCCATTCCGTAAATCAGTGGTTCAACTCGGTTGAACATTACTCGAGGAGGAGAAGAACGATGAAACGGTATTTGACGAACAAGTACGTAACGAATGAATTCGTAACATTCAGTTTGCTCGTGGTGATTGCAGTGTTGCTCGCCGCGTGCGCCGCGCCGGCGCCGACGCCTGCGCCACCAACACAAGCGCCTGCTCCAACCCAAGCGCCCGCGCCCACCCAAGCAACGGGCGCGGGTTTGGACCAATACGGCGAACGCTATGATGCGAACCCAGCCGTTTTGAAACAAGCCGTTGGCACGACAGAGGGTGTTCCGCCGATTGCGCAAGCGGCATTTTACCGCGCGGGGTTGCCCGTTGACGAGGCCAAGATGGCGCTCGCCGTCAAATGTTTCAAGGAAAACATTTGCGATACGGGTACCGGTGGAAAATTGACTGTCGCGCTCGCCGATGGTTTCGGTGAAAATTTCTGGCGGCAAATGACCAAGATGGAATTCATCTTGCAAGCATTGACGTATCCCGAAATCGGCAAAATTATTTATGTGACTGCCGGTGGTGACACGCAAAAATCCATTTCCGATTTCCGCAGTCTCGTCGCGCAAAAAGTGAACGTCATTGTCTTTTTCCCGGATGCGGGCGAAGCATTGCTGCCTGCGGTGCGTGATGCAACCGCGCAAGGCATCGCCGCCGTTTCACATTCGTACGGCAAAATCGGTGAACCCGGTAAAGAATACACAACGTTCGTCGCAGAAGATGTCTGCAAACTCGGACAGCTCTTTGCCGAAACATTGAACAAAGAAGTGGGCAAAGGCAAAGTCGCATTCCTCGGTGGCACGCCGGGCAATCCACTTTCGGCGTACTGGCAGAGTTGTGAGGAAAAGGTGTTGAGTCCAGACTTGAAGCTCGTTGGCAAAGCCGACACGAGTTGGACGCAACAAGGCACGTTGGAAGCCGTCTCGGGTTTGATTAGCGCGAATCCTGACATCAAAGGGTACAGCTATGAAGCGGCGGACTCGTTCCTCGGCGGCGTGCGCGCGTATCAAGCGGCGAATCTGCCGCTCGACATTGTGTTGACGTTACGCACCGACGAGATGAGTTTGTTCTGCGAATGGAAGAAAATCAACAACCCGAATTTCAAGGTCTATTACGGTTCGGGCGGCAACTATCAATCGCGCATTGCTTTGACGGCGGCAATGATGAAACTGAAAGGTTACAATGTTCCGGCGGATGGTGTCATCCTCCCAACCGTCATGCGGCAACTCGATGCGAGTGTTTGCAATCCTGATGTTCCGCAAGAAGCATCCGTCTCGTCGCTGATTCCGATTCCCGTTTTCAAACAGATGGGACAATAATCATGTGAAGGTAGGGGCGAAGCATTTGCATTCGCGTCCGCGTTGTATCAAGCAGATGTTTGTGCAAATGCTTCGCCCCTACTGCCCAAATGTCCACACCACATCTCGTTCTCGAACTCGAACACATCTCGAAACAATTCGGCACGGTTCACGCGCTCTCTGACGTGAGCTTGGATTGTCGCGCGGGCGAGATTCATGCCGTTGTTGGAGAAAATGGTTCGGGCAAGTCAACGCTGCTCGGCGTCGCGAGCGGTTTCGTGGAACCCGACGGTGGTGTGGCGCGAATTGGCGGCAAGCGTTTGAAAAAAGATTCCCCAGCCGAGGCGCGCCGCCTCGGTCTGGGGATGGCATATCAAGACAATTCCCAAGTGCTGTGGATGTCGGTCAAAGAAAATTTGTATTTGGCGACGCCGCCCGAAAAACGTCCGCCGTATTTGCAAATGAAAAATTGGGCGCGCGAAATTTTGCCCGCACATGAACTTGATTTGTTTCCCGATGAACCCACCGCGCACTTGACGTTGGCGCAGCGTCAATTGTTTGAAGTGACGAAAGCGTTGATGGGCGAACCGCAAGTTTTGTTGCTCGACGAACCAACCACCGCGTTGGGTCCAAGTGAAGTTGAAATTTTGCATCGCACGATTCGCGCGTGCGCGGCGCGCGGCATGGGCGTGGTGTACGTGAGTCATCGTTTGCCCGAAGTGCTGACCGTTTCAGACCGCATAACGGTTTTGCGCGATGGGCGCAGTCAAGGTACGTACAACGCGGCAGAAATGTCCGAGAACGATTTGGTCTCGTTGATGATTGGACGCCCGTTTCAATCGGCGTTTCCGCCGCCGTTGGAAGCTTCTTCTGAAATTGGATATGTGTTTAGCATTACCGGATTGCAAGGACCATTTTTTGGACCCGTTGATTTGAACATGCGTCGTGGTGAAATTGTGGGACTCGCGGGCGCGGAAGGAAATGGGCAAGCAGAATTTTTCAAATGTTTGTCCGGACAGATTCCGCCGAAAGCGGGCTTGGTAATTTGTGCTGACCAAGAGCTCACATTGATTTCACCATCCGACGCAGTGCGCGCGGGAATTTTGTTGCTCGCAGGTGACCGCAAAAATGAATCGCTCTTTCCCGTACTTGGAGTACGCAACAACGCTACGATTCAAGTGTTGAACAAATTCAGTCAATTCGGTTTTCTGAATCGGCGGCGCGAGCAACAGAGTGTTGTAGATGCGATTCAGCGTTTGAAAGTGCGAACACCTTCAATGGAACAACCTGTACAATTTCTTTCGGGCGGCAATCAACAAAAAGTCGCGTTGACGCGCACACATTTGCGGGAAACGGTCAACGTCATTCTCGCGTACGAGCCAACGCAAGGCGTTGACGCGGGCGCGCGTTTTGATATTTACGAAGCATTGCGCGCAAAAGCGGCGGAAGGCGCGGCAGTGATTGTCAAATCGAGTGACCCGATTGAATTGAGCGGTTTGTGTGACCGCGTCGTGGTCATGTCGCGAGGACAACTTATTGATGAAATCCAACGCGCGGATTTGAGCGAACAACGAATTATTCAATCTATTGTTGGTGGTGTCGGCTTTGGACTAAAGAAAAAACAGCCGCGTCGCACAGGTCCGCGCGCGGCGATAAATTTTGATAAAGATTAATTGCAGACCTTTCGGGTTTCCGAAAACCCGAAAGGTCTTGGACGGCTGACTCAAGTCAAACTACGAAAAATGATTGCAACCGCGCAACGCAAAGTATTCAATGTCATTCGCGATATTCGCAATGGCAGTATGCTGTGGCAAAAAATCAAGCACACGTTTCGCGTGCGCGGATGGACGCCTGTTGTACTGCAACTGGTGTTGATACTTATCGTCGGCAGTTACACCGCATCGCAATCCCCCGCGTTTCTTTCTGAATTCAATCTGCACAGCTTGTTGCTCGCGACACTTCCGTTAGCGTTGGTGACGATGGCGCAAGTCAACGCACTGTTGGTTGGTTATCTCGATATTTCGGTTGGTTCGATAATGACCGTGTGCGTCGTTGCGATGTCGTTCATCATTGTTGGCGCCGCGACGCCATTCACAATTCTTGTTGGTGTCGGAGTAATTCTTGCGATTGGAATTGCGGTTGGTCTTTTCAATGCAACGCTTGTACGCTGGGTGAAAATTCCCTCCATCATCGCCACACTCGCAACACTGAGCATTCTCGACGGCATCGCGCTTTCGCTTCGCCCAACGGCGGCGGGTCTCATCAACGGGGATTTTTTGCAAACAATTACCGCGAGCGTTGGATTCGTTCCTATCGCGTTTATTGTGGTGCTGCTTGTCGCGATTGTTTGGGACGCGTGGCTTTATCTCACGCCTGCGGGACTGACATTTCGCGCAGTTGGTTTTGACCAACGCGCCGCGCGACGCGTCGGCGCGCCAACTACGCGCGTTCTTGTTTTGGCATTAGTGCTTTCGGGACTCATGTCCGCGATTGCTTCATTTTTTCTCGCCGCGCAAGTGGGCATCGGCGACCCGCGCGCGGGTTCGAGTTACGCGTTGACCAGCATCACGGCGGCGGTGTTGGGCGGAACGTTGTTGATGGGCGGACGCGGCACATTTATTGGCGCTGTCGTCGCCGCGCTCTTTCTTTCGCTCATTACAAACATCTTGCCACTACTCGGTTTGAGCAATGTCGTCGGCTTGATTACGGTTGGAATTTTGATGGTGCTGGCACTCATTCTCTTTCAAGTCAGTGACCTCAAAGAATTGGTCAAACTGAATTACAAACGGCTCCAGCGTCTCGTGCGCGGTTCGCGATTGAATCAAGAACTCCAAGTTCCAAAAGTTTATGTGAGTGACCCCACGACTCTGCCCGCGTCCGACAAACGCGTTTTGCTCAAAGGCGGCACAGTCATCACGCTTGACTCAACATTGGGCGATTTCAAAAGCGCGGACGTTTTGATGGAAGGAACAAAAATCGCGGCAGTCGGTCCGAATATCGCGATTGATGGTGCGGAAGTGATTGACGCGTCGAACATGATTGTCATGCCGGGTTTTATTGATACGCATCGGCACATTTGGGAAGGGCTGCTGCGAAACATTGGCACCGATGTTCCGCTCGAAGGACGCGAAGGTTACATTCGTTTTGTGCTTGGCAAACTCGCGCCCGCGTATCGTCCGCAAGACGCGTATGCAGGCAATCTCATCAGCGCGCTCGGCGCGATTGACGCGGGCATCACAACGCTGCTCGATTGGTCACACATTCAAGGTTCGCCCGAACACACCGACGCGGTGATTAAAGCATTGCAAGATTCGGGAATGCGCGCGGTGTTTGCGTATGGCTTTCCATGGTGGGGCGATTGGAATGACCGCCAGCCGAGTTGGTTCGTGCGCGCGGCGAAAAGATATTTTTCGAGCAAAGACCAACTCATCACGTACGCGCTCGCCGCGCCCGGTCCTGAATTTGTGGAATTTGAAATCGCGCGTGACCATTGGAAACTCGCGCGTGAAGTCGGCGCGCGCATTACCACGCATGTTGGCGTTGGCAGTTATGGACAAGAAGGTAAAGTGCAAGCGATGGGCGAAGCGGGACTGCTCGGCGACGACACGACATACATTCATTGCACGACGTTGAACGAAACCGAAATTCAAATGATTGTGGATTCGGGCGGAACCGTTTCGCTCGCGTCGCCTGTCGAAATGATGATGGGACACGGCATGCCGCCGATTCAAAAATTTTTGGATAGAGGTCTCGCACCAAGTTTGAGCGTGGATGTGGAGACGAATGTGCCGGGCGACATGTTCACGCAAATGCGTTCGGTGATTTCATTGCAGCACGCGCTCGTGTACGAAAAAATTCTTAAAGGTGAAAACCATGCGCCGCGTCGCATTACAACGCGCGATGTTCTCGCGTATGCGACGATGGAAGGAGCGCGCGCGAATGGTCTCGCACACAGAACAGGTTCGCTCACCCCGGGCAAAGACGCGGACATTATCATGCTGCGAACAGACCGCATCAACGTCATGCCCATCAACGACCCCATCGGCGCAATCGTGATGGGCATGGACACGAGCAACGTAGATTCCGTTTTTATCGCGGGCAAACCGATGAAACGCAATGGGGAATTATTGCACGCGGATTGGAACGCGGTGAAAAAGATGGTGCAAGAATCGCACGACTATGTGATTGAAAAAGCGCGGTTTCAACTTCCTAAAATATAGAGACTTGAGACTAGAGACTTGTCATTTCGAAGTAAGTGAGAAATCTCTAATCTCCAATCTCCAATCTCTCAAATGAAATTCCAAACTCAAGGTGTTCACCACATCACGATGGTTGGCTCGAATCGGCAGGCGACGATTGATTTTTATCAAGGCGTTCTCGGTATGCCATTCGTGTTTGAACAGCCGAATCTCGATGTGCCGGAAGAAAATCATTTGTACTTTGACCCCGGTGATGGACGACTGCTCACCTTTTTTGTGCGTCCCTCGCGCGTGAATGACCCGACACCGAATCCCGAAGGCATCGGCAATCTCCATCATCTCGCATTCATGGTTTCGCGCGCAACGTACACTCAAATCGCTGAACGCCTCAACGCGCTCGGCATAAAAAACACCGGCAACATTGACCGTGGTTTTATGGACTCTATTTATTTTCGTGACCCAAACGGGCAATTGCTCGAAATGGCATCTTACAAATTCGTGCCGCCCGAAGGGTACACACACGCGGACGTATTGAACAAAGCGCATCATATTCGCGTTGCGGCGGGCGATTACGCGATTGCGGACAAACACATTGCGGACGCGATCATTGAATTGAGCGCGGCGAGGAACAAGAGTCTTGTGTAGTTGAATGCGGCGGATTCGTTTGGGTTCGCGACAATTCGCGTTTTCAGTCCGGGCGAGGTGTAGTGATGCAGAACTTGAGTGAAGCTAACATCACCGACGCGGTGATTGAAACATTTTCAAAAACCGAAAACGCGCGCCTGCAAGAAATCATGACCGCGCTGGTCAAACATCTTCACGCGTTCGTGCGCGAGGTGAACCTCACCGAAGACGAATGGTTCGCAGGCATTCAATTTCTCACCGCGACGGGAAAGATGTGCGATGAACGCCGCCAAGAATTTATTTTGTTATCGGACACGCTTGGCGTTTCCACTTTGAAAGATTTAATCAACAACCGCAAGCCCGAAGGTCTGACCGAGTGGAATATCCTCGGACCTTTTTATCGCGCGGGCGCGCCCGAATTGGCGCTCGGTGAAAACATTGCTCAACACGTTTCGGGCGAACCATTGATTGTTTCGGGACGCGTCCTCGCGCCCGATGGCGCACCGCTTGCAAACGCGCTGTTGGACGTTTGGCAATCCGACGCGGAAGGATTTTACGATTTACAAAAACCTGTCCCGACAGCGGAGGGAATGGACACAACACACATGGATTTGCGCGGACGTTTTCGCACGAACGAAAACGGCGAATACTTTTTTCACACCATCAAACCGTTGTACTATCCCATTCCCAAAGATGGACCCGTCGGCAAAATGTTGCACGCGGCGGGACGCCATCCGTATCGCCCCGCACACATTCACTTTCAAATTTCTGCCGACGGCTACAAAATGTTGACGACGGAATTGTATTTGAACGACGACCCGTACATTGATTCCGATGCCGTGTTCGGCGTGCGTTCATCGCTGGTAATTAATTTGGAACAACAAGATGGTGAATCTCGCGCGCAGTATGATTTTGTGATGGAGCCCGCGTGAGTGGCGATTGGGATGCTCGTTGTGAATGGCATCAACCCTCCAAACGTAACATGCCGCGCTCCAACGCGACGGTCACAGCGGCAGTGCGGTCATCCACACCCAATTTTGCGAACGCGTGAAGTAGGTGCGTTTTTACCGTCGCTTCACTGATGTGCAGTTGTTTTGCAATTTCCTTGTTGCTCGCGCCTTGCCGCACCCATTTCAAAACGTCCATTTCGCGCGCGCTTAGATTTTCTTGCGCGGGCGCGCGCATGCGTCCCATCAAACGCGCGGCAATCGTTGGCGACAACACGGATTCCCCCCGCGCCGCCGCGCGAATCGCGCGAAATAATTCTTCACGCGGCGAATCTTTTAATAAATATCCGATTGCACCCGCTTCTATCGCGCGCAAAATATCCGCGTCGCTGTCATAGGTGGTCAACACCAACACAAAACAATCGCGCACCGTTTTGCGAATCTGTTCCGTCGCGCTGACGCCATCCACGTGCGCCATTCGCAAATCCATCAACACGACGCGCGGTCCCAGTTTCGACGCGAGTTCGATTGCCTCCGCGCCATCCTGCGCTTCGCCGACAATTTCAAAATCGGCTTGTCCTTCCAGCATCCCGCGCAAACCCGCGCGCACCACAGGATGGTCATCAACCAGCAAAAGTTTGATACGTTCCGTCATACAAAATCGGAAACCGCAAAGCTGCGCTAATTTGTTTGCGTAGATTTGCGGTTCTCAAGTTCTACAACAATCGGAATCTCAACCGCAATCGTCGTTCCTTCGTCATTCGCGCTTTCAAGCGTTACTTTGCCGCCAAGTTGTTCCACGCGTTCGCGCATCGCAATCAAACCAAAACCGCTCGCCGCGTTTGTGTGATTGCCATTCCCATTCATGCCAACGCCGTTGTCTTGAACATCGAGCGTGACCACATCACCGAGATACGCGAGCGAAAGTTCAACGTGACTCGCGTGCGCGTGTTTGGCGATGTTGTTCAATGCTTCTTGCGTCGCGCGCAGTAAGGTGATTTCAAGTTCGGGCGCGAGAGAAATAATTTCGCCCGAAATGTTGGTGTGGACGACAATGCCGTGTGCGTGCGCCCAACGTTCGGCGGTACGTTTCAGCGCATTGGGCAAAGAATCCTGTTCGAGCAATTCGGGACGCAAATCGGCGACGACGCGGCGCGCTTCGTCCAAACTATTGCGCGCGGTTTGGCGCGCCGTGTCGAGAAATTTTTGTGCGGACGCGGGTTCACTCTGCAATGCTTGTTCCGCCGCTTCGAGCTGCATCACAATGCTTGTAAAACCTTGCGCGAGCGTGTCGTGAATTTCGCGCGCGAGCCGTTGGCGTTCCTGCAAGATGCCCGCTTCGCGTTCGCGCTGTGCGAGCGCTGCGCGTGTGACATTCAATTCCTCAATTAACTGTCTGCGTTCTGCGCTCTCGTTGATGATTCGGTCAATGAACCACCCAAAGAACGCGCCAAAGCCGATGGACGCGCAGCTCAAAACAATTGCCGCGATGAGATTTTCTGTCGTGATGCCGCGCGCCAAAAAACTTTGCCACGCCATCACCGCCGTAATGCCAACACTTGCCGCGATTGCCCAACGCAGCGGCAGCACACCAAACGTGATGCCAAACAGGGGAAAGACCATCAACCAATAAATCGGATGAAGGTTGATTAGGGCAAAGGTAAAAATGGTCGCGCCGCTCACATACAAAAGCATGAGGCGCGGGCGACGGCGCGGCATGGGCAGCCGAACATTGAGCGCATAGTGCCACGCGGCGAACGCGAGCGAAAGGAGCAGCACAAAAAATTTTTGCGGGAGCGCTAGGTCGCGTTCCAACAAGAGCGCGATGCCCGCGCACACGGCAAGCGTTCCAAAAAAAAGACCGTGCCACAGCGGCACCATGCGTTCGACAAAATCGCGCGAGACATTCATTGGAAGCATTATAACGCGAGTTGAGACCCACAGCGCTTGGTTATTCCCACCGAAATGTTTTCACAGCGATGATTGCGCCGACGACCATCAACGCACCGAGAAACACAAGTGCCGTTACATTCCAGTCTTGTCCGAACCACAAATCTTGTACGAGCAAAACAATTTGCGTCATCGGAAGCAAATCGGAAACTTGTTTCACGGTGTCGGGAAAGAGAAAACGCGGAAACGCCGCGCCCGAAATAAACATCATCGGAAAATACAATGCCATGCCAATCGAACGCGCCGCGTCGCTGTTTGGTGCGAGCGAAGCGATGACGAAACTGATGGCGAAAAACGCAACCGCGCTGTACAAAAACGCCATGAAAATTTCCAATGGGTTCGACGGCAGCTGCAAAGCGTACAAAAATTTTGCCGACGCGACGAGGGCGAGCGCGCCGACGAGAGCGACGAGCAGATTTACCAGAATCGCAGATACAATCACCGCAAATGGCGGCAGCGGCGTCGCGCGGAATCTCCGCAAAATTCCTTTTTCACGGCGCGACGCGAGCGCAATCGGTAAATTCATCAATGCGGCAGTGCCGATGATGATGGCAAACAGCGCGGGTACCATAATGTCCACTTGTCCCAAATTGCCCGCTTGCGGAATCGGCGCATTACCAAAAATGCTGCCAAAGACGACGAGAACGAGAATCGGAAACGGAAGTGTAAAAAAAATCGCGATGGGATTACGCAGTAAAATTTTCAGGTCGGTGTAGGTGAGTTTGAGAATGGCGTTCATTGGGATACTCCGAGAAATTGGAGCTTGGAGGTTAGAGCTTTGGTCTCTAACCTTCAAGCTCTTTTTTTGTCAGTTTGATAAACACATCTTCGAGTGTTGCTTGTTCCGCGCGCAAATCGTCTGGTGTGATGTTTTGTTGCGCGAGGGTGACGGCGATATTTGCCAAAAGCGCGCCGTTGCCATTGCCATAGACGACAATATCTTTACCCACGCGTTCGACACGTGTGACATTGGGAAGCGTTTGCAATTGGGTAACATCGAAACCGTTGGCGGTATTGAAACGCACGCGCTGTCCTGCGCCGATGCTGTGAATTAGATTTTGCGGTGTGTCGAGCGCAATGACGCGTCCGTGGTTAATCAACGCAACGCGGTCCGCGAGTTTTTCGGCTTCTTCCATAAAGTGCGTAATCAACACAACCGTCTTGCCCGCATCGCGCAAACGATTCACGTGTTCCCATGTTTCGCGGCGCGCTTGCGGGTCGAGTCCCGTTGTGAGTTCGTCGAGAAAAACAATTTCGGGGTCGTTGATGAGCGCGAGCGCGATAAACAATCTTTGTTTCTGTCCGCCCGATAAACTTTTAAAAGACGCGTTCCGTTTTTCTTGCAGCCCCCACTGCGCGAGCAAATTTTTCCAATCGCTTGTTCGCCGATAAAACGACGCAAACAATTCGAGCGCCTCCCACACCTTGATTGCGTCGTCGAGTTCGGACGATTGCAATTGAATGCCGATGCGTTCGCGCAATTGGTCGCCGTCGCGCTGCGGGTCGAGTCCGAGTACGCGCACAGAGCCGTCATCCGCGCGGCGCAATCCTTCGAGCATTTCAACGGTGGTTGTTTTGCCCGCGCCGTTCGGACCGATGATGCCAAAAATTTCGCCTTGCTGCACTTGGAGCGAAACGTCTTGGACGGCGACGGTCGCGCCATATTTTTTTTGTAAATGTTCTGCTTGAATTACCGGATTCATTTTTGCTCCTCAAGAATTATTTTCAAATTTGCCGAGCGCGCGCGGCATTCTCGCGGCGAGAATCCAAAAGCCGATACCTGTTACGACAAACGTTGCAAACGCAACGCCAATCCCAAAGTGAATGCCCGGCACGCGCGAAACTATTTCGGCAAACGCGGCGGCGACCAAACCGATGTACGAGCCGCTCAATGCGCTCGCGTGCAATTCGCGCCAACTGCGTTTCGGCACGCGCGCGACGACAGCACCGATGCCGACCACAAGAAGCGCGAGACTCGCGATTGCGAAAATGTGAAAAAAATTGATTGTGCCGCTCAATTCAAAAATCCACAGCGCGGTCAGATTGACGCCGAGCATCGTCGTAAAATACAAGTGTCCAAATGTGCGATGCAAGCGCGTACCTTTACGCAGCAACACGACGATTGCGCCAACGCCCAACGCCAACAGCGCAAAAATCAGATGAAGGATTCCTAACGAATTCATTTTGCCTCCTATTTCGATTGCGCCACAGTATGCGTCCGCGCGCACAATTTTGCGTCAATGAATGGCGTGAAATTAGAGAACGTTTTGGTGGAGAAAAATATCCACCGAATGGTGGATGCGTTTGGCACATGGGCTTTGTGCTAGAATCCAAAGTGGACGACGCGGCGTAAAATCATCGGAACGAAATCGCACATTCACGAAACGAGGCGGTATGACAAAAACAGTTTTGTTTATTCACGGCATGTTTATGAACGCGTTGTGTTGGGAAAAATGGCTGCCGCGTTTTGAGCAAGCGGGCTATTCCTGCCTTGCGCCTTCGTGGAAATTTCACGGTGGCGAACCGGCAACGCTGCGCGCGCAGCATCCGAGCGCGGCGTTGGGGAAATTAACGCTCGATGATGTCGTCGCGCAATGTACCGAAATTGCGCGCGGGCTGAATGAAAAACCAATCATCATCGGTCATTCGATGGGCGGACTCGTCACACAAATTTTATTGAATCGTGATGTAGGCGTTGGTGGCGCGGCAATTGACCCTGCGCCGCCGCGTGGTGTTTTCACCTTGTCGTTTCCATTTTTGAAATCCAATTTTCCGATTATCAATCCGTTGAAAGCAGTGGATGAACCGTTGTTCATGACGTTTGAACAATTTCAATACGCGTTTGTCAACGCGCTGCCGGAGGCGGAACAACGAGCCGCGTACGAACGCTATTGCATTCCCGAATCGCGGCGCGTGGGACGCGGTGGCTTTACACCGGTCGCGCAATTGGATTATTCCAAAACGCGCGTGCCGCTGCTCATCACCGCCGGTTCGGATGACCATATCATTCCCGCGTCGTTGAATCGCGCGAACTTTGCGAAATATGGCGGCGCGTCGAATGTGGCGCTAAAGGAATTTGCGGGGCGCTGTCATTTTTTGATTGGGCAAAACGGCTGGCAAGAGGTCGCGGATTACGTTTTGGGATTCTTGAAAGAACGCGGCTTGTGAGCTGCGGCAATGGGTTCTCGTTGACCGAACGACCAACGGGATGAAATAAAAAAAAAGGTGGCGGAATTTTTTTCGCCGCCATTTTTTGGTGTCCTCTATTTACAAGCGGGCGTATAATTTTTGAGCAATGACGCGTTCGCAAAAATCCCCCGCCTATCATTTGCAACTGCTCGGAGCATTCCGCCTTGAGCGTCGGCATGGAAATACACGTGCCGTCGAAATAATCAATCTGCCCACGCGCAAAGTGCAATCGCTGCTCGCGTACCTCGCGCTCTTTCCTGAAGCGCACGCGCGCGAAAAACTTGCCGCGCTGTTGTGGGGCGATTCGTCGGACCGCGCCGCGCGTCAATCACTGCGGGTTGCGTTGAATGCACTGCGTAAAACATTGGGCGATGACGCGTTCGTCGGCGATTCGTTCCAAGTGCAATTGAATCCCGCGCTAATGCTGGAGGTGGACGCGCGCGAATGGAAGCATGAGGGCGGAAGGATGAAGGATGAATCAAGACCGATGCAGCTTTCATCCTTCATCCTTCATGTTAAGCGAAGCGAATCATCCTTTGTTCTGCTTCCCGATTTCTATGACGAATGGATTTTGCAAGAGCGCGAACGTTTGCGAATCCAATTTCTCGAGCTCGCATCGCGCGTGATTGCGGACTTGCGCGCGGCGAGCGAGTACCCGCAAGCGATTGCGCTCGCACAACGCGTGTTGGAAATTGACCGCGCGCACGAAGCGGCGCATCAACACTTGATGTTTTTGTATGTTGTCACCGGCAAGCGCGCGGCGGCGTTGGCGCAATACAACGCGTGTGAGCGCGCTTTGCGCGACGAATTGGCGGTAGAGCCGTCGGCGGAAACGCGCGCACTGGTGGAATGGATTCGTCAAACTCCAAGCGCACATTCGCTGACGGGACAAATCACCAATTTGCCAATTCCACTTTCGAGTTTCGTCGGACGCCAAACCCAAGTTCAACGCGTCAAAGAAATGCTGCGCGCGCCGCAGACACGTGCGTTGACGTTGCTCGGCGCGGGCGGCAGTGGCAAAACGCGTTTGGCAATTCAAGTGGGAACGGAGTTGCTGGGCGAGTACGCCGATGGAATTTGGTGGATTGAACTCGCGGCGTTGAATGATTCCGCGCTGGTGCTGCAAGCGATAGCGCGCGCGTTGGGCGTAAGAGAAACGCGCGGCGAGTCGCTCGCGGAAACGTTGTTGGATTTTTTGCGCACACGCAATGCGCTGCTCCTTCTCGACAATTGCGAACATCTCATCGGCGCGTGTGCGCGCGTGACCGACGAAATTCTCGCGCACTGCGCGCAGGTGAAAATTTTGGCGACGAGCCGTGAAGCATTGAACGTACATGGCGAAGCAGTGTATCAAGTGCCGACGCTTGGAGTGCCGCACACCGAAACAGTTTCACTCGCCGCGTTGCTGCTGGAATTTGAAGCGGTGCGTTTGTTTGTGGAACGCGCGCGCGGTGTGAACGCGCAATTTGCGTTGACCGAACAAAACGCGTTTGCCGTCGCGCAAATTGTGCGGCAGCTCGATGGGATTCCGTTGGCAATCGAATTAGCCGCCGCGCGCGTGAACGCGTTGACTGCGGAACAAATCGCGGCGCGTTTGGATGACCGCTTTGCGTTGTTGTCGCAGGGCGCGCGCACCGCGCTGCCGCGCCAAAAGACGCTCCGCGCGTTGATTGATTGGAGCTATGATTTATTGAACGAGGCGGAGCGCGCGTTGTTTCGCCGCTTGTGCATCTTTGCCGGTGGATGGACGTTGGATGCTGCCGAAACAATTTGCGGTGAACCAACTGCAAAAGCATCTGCCGTTCTCGACCTCTTGACGCGGCTTGTGGACAAGTCACTGGTCATTTTTGATGGACAGGATTCGGACGGACGCTATCGCTTTTTGGAAACGATACGCGAGTACGCCGCAGAACGGCTTGAATCCGAACGGGAAGCAGAAACTGTGCGAGCGCGCCACTTTCGCTATTGGGTAACGTATGCGGCAGAACGTGAACCCAATCTTTGGGGCGCGGTCCAAGTGGAATGGGTCAATCGCTTTGAGCGCGAGCGCGACAATTTTCGCGCCGCGCTGGCGTGGGGTTTGAATCAGGATGCCGCGCAAGTGCGGCATGACACGCTCGCGTTGACCATTCATTTGGCTCGCTTCTGGGTGCTGCACAATCATTATGCCGAAGGGATTGCGGCGTATCATGCCGCGTTAGCGCATGCGTCCGATGCGCCGCTGCTGCAACGCGCGCGTGCAGTGAACCGAATGGGCGACCTCTTGTGGCGTTCCGGGCAAATGGATGAAACCGTCGCCGCGATAGAGCCGAACGTGAATGTGTTGGAAATGATGGACGCGCCGCTCGAATTGGGGGATGCGCTGCACGTTCTCGGTACGGCGATGTATGTGCGCGGGGACTTGCCGCGCTCGAACGAATTGTTGGGACGCGCCTTGACGTTGCGCCGCGCGCATGGCGACCTCACGCGCATCGCGGCGACGTTGAACAACCTGGGTGAAGTGGCACGCTTGCAAAAGGATTATGCGACCGCGCGCAGTGCGTATCGCGAAGCCCTGGACATTGCGCGCATTAGTCACGATTCGCGCGTCGAGGCATACATCTTGAATAATCTCGGCATCGCTTCCAATGCAGCGGGCGCGTTTCAAGATGCGCAAGGATACTTGAAAGCGAGCATACAACTTGTGGCGGCGTTGGGAGATAAACATGTTATCTGTTACGACTTGATTGAATTGGCGCACACTGCCACCATGCGCGGCGAAATCGCCGTTGCGATTCAATTGTATGCGGCGGTTGAAACGGCGGGCAAGGAATTCACGATGGGATTTTATCCGGAGGATAGCGCGATCTATGACGAACGCTTGCGCGAATTGCGTGCGCGCGTTGCGCCCCAAATTTTTTCCGCCGAGTGGTCAAGCGGGAGTGTACTTTCGCTCGAGCAAGCGGTTGCGCTCGCATTGGACGCAAAATAAATTCTTGGAACCCCAATCCATTTAACACCTATTTAACGCCTCCGCCTTATCATCGGCTCAAATTCAAACAGATTCAGCAAGGAGTTTGACCGATGAACCACTTTCGTCTGTTCCTCACGTTCGTTCTCGCCATCGTCGCGCTTGTATTGATTTCCCCTTCCTCTCTTCGCGCAGCGGGAACAGCTACCTTTATCGTCAACACCACCACCGATTCCATTGACAAAAATCCGGGCGACGGTGTTTGCGCGGACAAAAACGGCAAATGTTCACTCCGCGCCGCCATCATGGAAACGAACGCGCTCGGCGGAAAAAATACGGTCACACTGCCTGCGGGCAGTTATGCTTTCAAGCTCAAGGGCGAGAACGAAGATTTTGCCAAAAAGGGCGACCTCGACATTCGCAGCAATCTCACGCTGAACGGCGCGAGCGCCAAGAAAACAGTGATTGATGCAATGGGACTGGACCGCATCTTTGATATTCAAAGTGGCAAGGTTGTGATTTCCAAGTTGACCGTCAAGAACGGCAATGTTCACTTTGACGAAAAGATAGAGTCCTCGGGATTCGGCGGCGGCATCTTGGTCCGCAAAACGGCAGCCCTCACCCTGAAAAAAGTTGTCGCCCGAAACAATATGGCGCGCGCCATCGGCGGAGTTATGAATCTGGGTACTCTGCTCATGCTCCAAAGCAGCATAGACAGCAACATCGCCAGCGGTGAGTACGCGGAGGGAGGCGGCGTTGGGAATACCGGCGCTATGACGATTGACCAAAGCAACATTGTGAACAATCAAGTGGATGATACCAAGGACTTGGGTGGAAGCGGCGGTATTCTCAACGCGCAGGGCACCATGCGGATTACACGCAGCACCATTGCCAACAATAAGGCAGAATTTTATGGCGGCGGTGTAAGGAACAGTGGCACGATGAACATTGTCAATACGACAATCGGCGGCAACGAAGCGAAATACGGCGGCGGTCTTATGAATTCCGTGATGGTCACAACCAGTCTCTACAATGTCACCGTCGTGAACAATCGTGCGAGCGGTGGCGACGGCAGCGGCGGCGGCGTGTATGCATCTGAAAGCACGCTGAATTGGAAGAATACGCTCATCGCAGGGAATACCAATGCAAATGGAATTGAGAATTGTACTGGCACGGTAACTTCGCAAGGATACAACTTGATGACCTACGCCGGAATGTACTGCGCTTTGGAAGGCGGAGAGAACGTAATGACCGACCAGTACGGTCTAACCGAGTCGGACGTGAAACTCGGTCCATTGCAAAAGAACGGTGGTTCCACCATGACGCACGCGCTGCTCGACGGAAGTCGCGCGATTGATATGGGCAATCCTGCGGGCTGTGTGGATAACACCGATACCTTGCTCACACAAGACCAGCGCAATTCATCTCGTCCGACTGATGGTGATGGAATGAACGGCGCACGCTGTGATGTCGGCGCATTTGAAAAATAAAAACTCATTTCGATTCTGAAAGCGAGCAAGCAAAATGAACATGATTCGATTTTTTCTCATCACACTCTTTGTCGCCATCGCCACACTCACGTTTGCATCGCCCACACGCGCAGCAATACATGCGACGTTCACTGTCAACACAACTCAAGACACCCTCGACAAAAAACCGGGCGATGGAGTTTGCGCGGACAAAAAAGGCAAATGTTCACTGCGTGCGGCGATTCAAGAAACGAACGCGCTTGGCGGAAAAAACACAGTGAACGTACCCGCAGGCACGTATATCTTGACGCGGTTTGGCAGAAACGAAGATGACAGCAAAACGGGCGACCTCGACATTCGCAGCAATCTCACACTCAAAGGCGCGGGCGCATCGAAATCAATACTTGATGGCAATCAGTCCGATGCTGTGATACATGTGATTGAAGGCAAGGTCACGCTCAAAGCCATTACCATCAAGAATGGCAAGGCGGTGTCGAATCTACCGAATTTTGTTGCGCGCGGCGGCGGGCTTACCATTGGCGATTTGGACCATGCCCCGCGCGTCAAGCTCGTCAACAGTATTGTGAGCAACAATTCAACCGACCAAGGGGGCGGCGGAATTTTCAATTTCGGCACGCTTGCGATAAATACGAGCCGCATCGAAAACAATTCAGCAGAAAGTGGCGGCGGCATTGCGAATCTAGGCGCGCTGACAGTTTCAGAAAGTATGCTCCTTTACAACAACGCTACTCTGGGCGGCGGTGTTTGGAGCAACAAGCCATCCAAATTCATTCGCAGCACGCTTGGCTTTAATCATGCAACGAAATGGGGCGGCGGAATTTTTACAACTTTTGATGCGGGGAATAATTTAGTGCTGGTCAACAGCAGCGTAAGCAGCAACAGCGCAAACTTGCTCGGCGGCGGCATTTATCACAACGGCGCGACGAGTAGTTTGTACAACACAACACTGCATCAGAATACGGTCAACAATGGCGGCAGCGGCGCGGGCATCTATGTCCAGACGGGTACGTTCAATCTGCAAAACACACTTTTTTCATTCAACATGGTGGATAGCACAGCCACAATTTCGGACTGCGCGGGAACGGTGAACTCGAACGATTATAATATGCTCTCCAACACGGCGGGCTGCACCATCAATGGCACGACGACAAACAATGTGTACAGCCCCATTGGCAACGTTGGCGTACTCGCCGACAATGGCGGACCGACATGGACAAATTCAATCGCCGTTGGCAGCTATGCAATTGACGCAGGCAACAACGCGGGTTGCAAGGACAATCTCGGCAACACGCTTGCCGTTGACCAACGCGGTTCGCCGCGACCGACGGACGGCGATGGAACGAATGGCGCAAGGTGTGACATTGGCGCATTTGAAAAATAATCACGTATAAAAAATGGCGGCGGAAAAATTTTCCGCCGCCATGTTGCATAACACCGCAGTCGCCGTACTTGTTCTTTCAGACGGCTTGTAAAATGCTATACAAATTCAAATCATTGTCCGCGTAAAATTGTTCAACGACTTGAAAATCGCTTGCGTTTGCCAATTGTTCAACTTCCTTTTCATCCACGAGATGCACGTAACGATAACCAACTCCGCCGCGTTTCCAATCGAGGAGATAGTCGTTGGTCTCTAGTCGAGAGTCGCTAGTCGCAACCATTTCCCAAGGAACGATTTTTTTTCGCAAGCGTTCGTTGTTGAGAAATTGCCAATTGCTCATGACGAAGATGCCGCGCGGTTTCAATAACGCGCGAATTTCTTGTAAAACATTCGTGCGCAATTCAAAACTAGGAATGTGATGCAAGACCGCGAGGGAAACGCTCATGTCAAAAGGCGACGCATCTTGCAATTCATTATGCCAACCGCGCGTTGTGAGGTCAACGACTCGAAATTCCGCGCGCACATTTTTCAATGCCGCGTTCTTTTTCTGCGCGAATGAAATCAATTCCGCCGAACCGTCAATGCCCACATAATCCAGCGAAAATCCCGCGCGTTCCAACGTGCCTGCCAAACGTCCATTTCCGCAACCCGCGTCGAGCAAGCGAATATCGTTCGCTAGATATTTTCGGAACGGTTCGATGTTGAATCGTTCGCTTGAACGCGAATCCGAAAAATCCGCACTGAATTGCGAATAAAATTTGCGATTGAGTTCTGTAAGTTGGTTGACGGTTTCGGCGTCCACAGTTAAGATTATAAACGCAGGAGGCGCAATGCGATGAATCAAAAGGATTTGCCCAAAGATTTACCCATCACCATTGACCCCGAAATTCACAGTGGTACGCCTGTATTTCGCGGGACACGCGTGCCTGTGGAGACGCTGTTTGTGAACCTAGCGGACGGCTATTCGCTGGACGAGATTATTGCAGAGTTCCCCACGATTAAACGTCAAGATGCGGTCAAAGTCTTGCAAGCAGTACCATATATTTTGGTGAGTTTGCAACCCGCATGAGAATCTTGTTTGACGAAGGGATGCCGCGTGCACTGAAAACGAACTTGAGTGAGCATCAAGTCACTCGCGTTCAAGATTTGGGCTGGGGGGGACTCAAGAATGGCGAATTGCTCAAAAGAGCAGACAAACAATTTGATGTGTTGCTGACCACTGACCAGCATTTGAAACATCAGCAAAATCTAAAACGATTTGAAATTTCGATTATTGTTTTTCCGTCAACGCGAATCAAAGTGATTCTGGGTTTGACTGAAAGATTAAAAACAGCGCTGCAAAATATCACGCGCGGCACTCTGATTGAATTGTAAATGGAAACCTCTCAACTCTTGACTTTTTTCGACGCCGTACGCGCGTCGGAAAAACTTTCGCCGTCGCAGCTCAACGCGCTGCTCGTCAAACATGTTCACGGCGCGGATGGCAATTCTGTCGCACAGTGGCAAGTCGTTTCCGCGTACAAAGAACTCGCCGCGCAAGGCGTCATTCCGTTCGAGCGCGAATTGTTTGAACGTTTGCGGATGAAACCGACGCGCACGATGAGCGGCGTCGCGCCTGTCGCGGTGTTGACGGGTCCGTATCCATGTCCCGCCGATTGCATTTTTTGTCCCGACGCGAAAGGTGTGCCGCGCAGCTATTTGCCTGATGAACCCGCAGTCCAACGCGCAATGCGCGCACGTTTCGACCCGTATAAATCTACCAAAGCGCGGATGGACGCGCTCGAAGCGATGGGACATCCGATTGATAAAATTGAACTTCTCATCATCGGCGCGACGTGGTCGGCGTATCCGAAAAAATATCAAGAGTGGTACGTGCGAAGATGTTTGGATGCGATGAACGAGGGCGAGCCAGCCAAGACGTTGGAAGAAGCGCAAATAAAAAACGAGACCGCGATACATCGCAACGTCGGCATGGTGATTGAAACGCGTCCCGATTATATTGACATGGACGAAGTGCGCCGCTTGCGTTGGCTCGGCATGACAAAAATTCAACTCGGCGCGCAGAGCACGGACAATCGAATTTTAGAATTGAACAAGCGTGACCACACGATTGAGGACACACGTCGTGCGGTGCGTTTGCTGCGGCTCGCGGGTTTCAAATTGCATTTGCATTGGATGCCGAATTTGTACGGCGCGACGCCTGAAAGCGATGTGCATGATTACGAAAATTTGTGGAATGATATTGCGCTGCGTCCCGACGAATTGAAAATTTATCCCACGATGTTGATTGAGGGAACGAAACTGTACGAGTTCTGGCAAGAGGGAAAATATCGTCCGTACACCGACGCGGAATTGATTGAAACACTCGCACAAGCAAAACGTTTCACCCCCCCCTACTGCCGCATCAATCGCGTCATCCGCGACATTCCCGCGCAATACATCACCGCGAGCAGCACGCAATCGCATCTGCGCGTTGTCGTACAACAAGAAATGAAAAAGCGCGGATGGCAATGTAACTGTATTCGCTGCCGCGAAGTTCGCAACGAAATGATTGACGTTTCACGTTTGACGATTGACGATTACGTGTACGAAACGGATGCAACAACGGAGCATTTCTTGCAGTACGTGACGCCAAGCGGAAAACTCGCGGGATTCTTGCGTTTGAGTTTGCCGCATGACGACGTGCCGCGTGAGGAAATTTTGCCCGAGCTGTACGGCGCGGCGATGGTGCGCGAATTGCACATTTACGGACAGGCGTTAGAACTCGGCGCACAAAATTCGGGGCAGGCGCAACATTCGGGACTTGGCAGAAAATTGGCAGAGCACGCGATGCAGATTGCGCGCAATGCAAATTTCAAACGCATCGCCGTTATTTCCGCGATTGGTACGCGCGAGTATTATCGAAAATTGGGATTCGAATGGGATGGGTTGTATATGGTGAGGAGTTTGTAGCAGGTAGCAAGTAGTAAGGATAATTCGCCATTTGCTACGTGCTACGTGATACTTTTTGCTACTTTTCAATTAACTCCATCACTTGCGGCAACAACACATTCGTCGTCCCCAACGCTTCGTTTCCCCAAATCGTTCGATTCCCTTTCCAATCGCCAAAGTATCCGCCCGCTTCAGAGAGAATCGGCGGAAACGGTCCGCAGTCCCACGCATCCATAATTGGGTCGAGCATCAATTCTGCGCGACCTGTCGCAATCAACGCGTAACCATACGCGTCGCCCCAACCGCCGCGATGATACGTCGCGTTTTTGATGCGCTCCCATTCCTCGCGGCGATTGTATTGGTCAAACAAACGCGGGTCACTGAACGCCACGTACGCGCGTGACAAATCGCTCACTTCGGAAACACGCGTGCGGCGTCCATTCCACCAACATCCTTCGCCCGTCGCAGCGGCAACCATTTCATCCAACGCGGGAAAATACGCGACACCAACCTCGACATTGTTTTCAATTTCCAAACCGAGCAAAACTGAATAGAGTGGAATGCCACGCGTAAACGCTTTCGTTCCATCAATCGGGTCAATCACCCAACGATGTGACGCGTGTTGGAATTTTTCGCCCTGACCAAATTCTTCTCCTAGAATTTCGTGCGTCGGAAAATTTTTTTCAATGCGCGAACGAATCAGTTCTTCCGCTTTTTTATCCGCAATCGTCACAGGCGAATCATCGGCTTTGAAATCGGGCTGCAAGCCCACCTGATAATAACCGAGCGTGAGGCGTCCCGCGAGATACGCGGTTTCCATCGCGAAATCCAACAGCGCGCGTAAATTTTCTTTCACGAATTTTCTCCTCGCTTCAAAAGTTGTTACCGTTCCATCGCAAGAGACGTAAAACAAATGGCGTCGTCACAAGGCGCGAAATTCTAACATAAAAATCTGCGAATTGACGGTATAATCAAACCATCGTTCGCCATTTTGGAGGAAAACAAAATGTCTCGTCCGACCGGCATTACCATCATTGCGATTCTCGCGTTCCTGAGCGGACTGCTCGGTTTGTGCTTTGCGCTGCCTGTATTCGGAATTAGTTTGATTGCAGGCGCGTTCGTGCCGCCCGTTGGGGTGATTGGCATTATCATCAGCATCATCCTCGCGGCGAGTCCACTCTTGATGCTTGTGTTTGCGTACGGCGCGTGGAATTTACGTTCGTGGGCGTGGCTCCTCGGCATCATTGCGACAGGCGCTTCTGTACTCAGCGCGCTCATTGCCGTTATCACCACAGGCAACATTTTGGCAATCGGCACACACGGCATCTTGCCCATCATCGTCTTTGTGTATTTGCTGTTACCCGACACGCGCAAAGCGTTCAATGTTTGAACAAAGGATGAGGGATGAAGGATGAAGGATGAAACAATCTCCTCATCCCTCATCCCTCATCTCTCATCCCTCAATGCTCATTTCCCATCTCGCCCTCTCGCACTTTCGCAATTACCCGCACCTCGAAATCAATTTCGCGCCGGGCATCACGTTACTGCACGGGAATAACGCGCAAGGCAAAACGAATTTGCTTGAAGCGATTTTTTTCCTCGCCACCGCGCGTTCGCCGCACGCGGGCGCGGAGCGCGAATTGATTCACTTTGGCGCGGCGAATGAACCTATTCCGTTCGCGCGCGTCGAAGCAAAAGTCGAACGCGCAAGCGGACAAACGATTGATTTAGAAATTGTGTTGGTGACGGGCGAAGAACGCGATTTGAGCACGGCGCGCGTGAGCAAGCGCATCAAAGTCAACGGCGTTAACAAACGCGCGTTGGACCTTTTGGGAAATTTGAACGTCGTTTTGTTTTTACCCGAAGATTTGGATTTGGTGTTTGGTTCGCCCGGCGATAGACGCCGCTATCTCGACACAACGCTTTCGCAAATTGACCCGAAATATTCGCGCGCGCTTTCGCAGTTTGGAAATGTGTTGGAACAACGCAACGCGTTATTAAAAGAATTTCGCGAACGTTCGTACAACGCGGCGGAATTGGAACCGTGGAATAACAAACTGGTGGAAAATGGCGCGTACGTGATGGCGCGCCGCGCGCAAGCGATTGATTCGTACAACAACCTCGTCGCCGAAATTCATCCGCGTCTCACAGCAGAACATAAAGTTTTGAAACTGCATTATCAACCGACAATTCCGATTGAGGCATTCACGCAACCTGAAACAAGACAATTGGGATTGGGCATCGCACCTCCAACCGCGCCACTCGAAAACATTTCACTCGCGTTCCAGCAACAACTCGCTGAACTGCGGACAAAAGAAGTCGGCGCCGCGCTCACGCTCGTCGGTCCGCACCGCGACGATTTGCGTTTCACGATTGATGGCGTGGACATGACCACCTACGCGTCGCGCGGACAAGGACGCACAATTGCGGTTTCGTTGAAACTCGCGGAAATTGAATTGATGCGCGCAGAAACGGGCGAAGAACCCGTCTTGTTGTTGGACGACGTAATGTCCGAACTCGACAAGCCGCGCCGCGCCGCGCTCTCGCACACAATTCTCAACGCAAAACAAGCCATCGTCAGTGCAACGGATTTGGATGATTTTACGGAAGAGTTTTTGGCGCGCGCGAAAATTTTGAAGGTGAATGATGGGAAAGTTGAGGCGAGCGAGCTGAGTGTGGATGTGCCTGAGGAAAAAAGTGAAGGGGAAGGTGATGTGCCGTTTTGAGATGAGGAAGGGGAGTAAGAGAAAAGTGTCGAAAAGAATCTTTGGATAATATCATGCTCGAGTTGGTGAGCTTTCGCAGACAGTTTGTTGGTCCAGCAAAAAATTTCTCTGATTCGGCTATCAAAGAGAGACTATATGCGAGGAATGTTGCCTCAAGCAGGTTGCATTACAAAAGACCAGCGCGTTTTAGTTTATAAACACTCATATTGTCGTTATAATTGAAAATGTAAAGCGATTCCTGAATATCATCGTCATCCCATTCGTCTTTGACAATTTGGTAAATGCGTCGGACGCGCTGAGTGAGATGATCAAGATTATTCAGTAGTGCTTGCTCTGGAGTATCGCCCTCCACCTCGTCTAAGAGAATATATGCAGGGGGTTCGATCCACCCGTTGTACCAGACTGCTTCGTAAGACAATTTATCCTCCTTCACGGAGTTAAGAGACGTACTTGGTTTTCTGCTTCTCTCTTTTCTGACGTGGCATCAACGTTACTTCACGAGAAAAATTCCCCCTGACTGCTTCATAAATCAACTTTTTCGCGCAATTCTCGGAGGTTTCTTTCCGCAGCATACAATTCACCTACATCAGTTAGAGAAACATGCTTGTAACGGTCTCTGAAATAATCATCGTAAGAAAAAATGACTTGCTGAAATCTCTTGCTGTCCTCTGAGATGACGTAAAGCCGGACATCGGAATATGGCAGCAGGGTTGCCATACGCCCCATTCCTGCCCATGTACCTGTTGTTAGCTCAACTTCAAAGGCATATTGCGGTAGGAGATGCTTTCCCTTTTCCTGAAACCAAAGCACATCAATTTGTCGCAAGAGATCATATTCCGAAAATTGCAGATCAGGGCATGCTTTCAGCGTTGCAATTTCACCAAGCGGAGTGTTATTAAATCTCTTTGATTTGTTTGGAGTATAGGTCTGATAACCCCGAATCCTGCCAATCTCAAGTAAACGACCTTGATAGACAGAGTGAAGACTCTGTTCTATCGTGTTAGTCTTAGTCACAGATGTACGCGAATCCAACAATAGCCCCCACGCATTTCTGTAAATTGAGCAATCTAAACGATTGTTGTGACCCGAAAGAACAATATTGAGACTACGATCAATATTTATTTTGAATTCGCCATTCCGGTCATGACTGATTAGTGGCAACTGTTGAATCAAAATTGATGCTGGAATGATTAGTGTTTGCTCAACCGAATCACAGATAAATGCAAAAAATGGGTTTTCGAGATTGGCTACCTCCTCTGCGGTAATATAGTTCAAGCCAAAGAAATATTTCTTTTGTGCTGATTGAATAGAGGCGCGAATCAAAACATTCGCATTCGCAATTTGGTACGCACGCGCCCGCAAGACGCGAATTGGCTCAACGTCTGCTTTCAATCCCTTTGCTTTTTGTAGAAACTCGTCAACGAGGATTTTTGATTTAATCGATTCCATTGTCTTCTTCAGACGTCAAAGTCCGCAATTCTCTTTGGGATAAAAGACTGGCATGGTCACGAGAGAGCTGTCTTAAACACCTATTCTATGCGCTTAAAGTTCCGCAAAATACGGAAATTGGAATATTCTTCCAACCATGGCAGTTTCATGAAACCAGTTATTTCAGTTTTTACTTTCAAAATTTTATCCCAGTTTCTCCAGCTTGACAATCGCGTTTTACTTTGACGATTCACTTTTCTTCAAGACCCCAATCAACCCCGTCAACCCCAACGTATAACTCTGCCAACCCAAGCCCACAATTTGCCCCACGCACACAGCCGCCAAAACCGAGCGATGGCGAAATTCTTCGCGCTTGTGTACGTTCGACAAATGCACTTCGATACACGGTTTCTCAATCGCGGCAATCGCGTCGCGTAACGCGTAGGAATAATGCGTGAACGCGCCGGGGTTGATGAGAACGCCGTTTGCCCACGTGCGCGCGTCGTGCAGCGCATCAATCAACGCGCCTTCGTGATTCGATTGCACGATGCGGAGTTCGACATCGTTTTCGCGCGCGATGGCGTGCAGCATGTTGTTGATGTCGTCGAGCGTCTCTTTGCCGTACACGTCGGGTTCGCGCAGACCGAGCAGGTTGAGGTTGGGACCGTGAAGAATGAGGATTTTCATTTATGATTTTGGATTTGTGATTTGTGATTTATGATTTCGATTTCAGCATCGCACTTAAATCAGAAATCAAATCGGCAAATTGCCGCTCATAAATCGGAAATTCAATACGACTCTTCCAACGCGCGCAAAATTTCCTCGCGTGGTACGTCGTTCACAATTTCCACGCGTCCGATTTCGCGCGGGAGAATCAGGCGTAACTTGCCGTGTTGAATTTTCTTGTCTGTACCCATCGCGTCCAAAATTTGTTCGGAAGAAAATTCGCGCGGGATGTGCGTGGGCAATTCATATTTTTCAAACAACGAAATAATTTCATCGCGCGTTTTCGCATCACAAAAATTGATATTCGCTGCCAAACGCGCCGCGACGGAAACGCCCATCGCCACCGCGTAGCCGTGACGCATTTGATAATTCGCCAAGCGTTCAATCGCCTGCCCGAACGTATGTCCCAAATTCAAATGTGCGCGAATGTTTTCTTCGAACGGGTCATGTTCCACGATTTCAATTTTCACACGCAGCGCGCGTTCCAATAGTTCACTACTTGTCTCCCCGTTTCCCAGTCTCCCTAATTCCACAAACAACCCCGCATCTCCAATCACCCCATGTTTAATCACTTCCGCCATGCCCGCGCGAAATTCTTCAACGGGCAGCGTTTCCAAAACATCCAAATCCTCAATCACGCACACGGGAAATTTGAACGCGCCGATTAAATTTTTGCCCGATGGATGGTCCACTGCCACTTTTCCGCCGATGCTTGAATCCACCATCGAAAGTAATGTGGTGGGAATTTGCACGAACGGCACACCGCGCAAATACGTCGCCGCCGCAAAGCCCACTGTATCGCCAATCACGCCGCCGCCTAAAGCAATGATTGGCGAGCGCCGTTCCAATTTCGCGGCGATGAATTGGTCGTACAAATCGCGCAAGGTGTCGAGATTTTTGTATTGTTCGCCGTCGGGAATTTCGATGAGCGTTGGTGAAAAATTTTCTGCGCGCAATGCATCGCAAACGCGTTGTGCGTACAACGCGCCAACAGTTGGATTCGTCACCACCGCGCAGCGTGACGCGAAATTGTCTGCGCGCAAAAATTCACCGACGCGTTCGAGCAGACCATTGCCGAGAAAAATCGGATAGGTGCTGTCGGGCGTTTTCACCAAAATTTCGCGCGTCTCTAAACGATTCACAATCTCTTGCGCGATTTCGTCGGGCGTGCGTTGATTCGTGTTCACGTGTATCTCAATCGCGTTGTAGGCGTCGCGTCGCGCGTCGAGTAATTCTTGCACACGCGCGCGTTTGTCTCCTTGCAACAGCGGACGGTCATTCGCACCATTCACACGCGCTAAAATTTCTTCCACGCTCGCGTCGAGACAAATCACTTGTGCGTTTGCAAATGCCGCGCGATTTTCGGGATTCACCAACGCGCCGCCGCCTGTCGCAATCACCAAATTTTCACTCGCGGCAAGTTCCAAAATCAACGCGCGTTCCAATTCACGAAAACCTGTTTCCCCGCGTTCCGCAAAAATTTCGGCAACGGTTTGTCCTTCGCGCGCTTGAATCCATGTGTCCATGTCAATCAGTTTGCGTCCCAACAATTTTGCCAACGCGTCACCGACGGACGTTTTGCCCGTGCCCATGAATCCTGTAAGTACAATGTTTCGACGATCCATCCATTGAAAACGCGAATTCACGCGAATTTCGCCAAACTACGGCTTGCACGAATCTATGCGAATTAATTGAAAACAATAATTTCGCGTGGATTCGCTTTTATTCGCGCAGATTCGCGTTAAACTATGTTGACGGTAATGTAGGATTCCATGCTTCAAAGTGCGCCTTCATCTCACGCAAACTGTCGCCGCCGAATTTTTCGAGCATCGCATCGGCGAGAACGAGGCAGACCATCGCTTCCGTAATCACACACGCGCGCGGAATATGCACGAGGTCAGAGCGTTGATAAATCATCATTGCCGCTTCGCGCGTCGTCACATCAATCGAACGAATCGGCGTCAACGTTGTCGCAATCGGTTTGAACGCCGCGCGTATGACAAGGGGTTCGCCATTCGTCAAACCTCCTTCGAGTCCGCCCGCGCGATTCGTGTCGCGTACCAATTTTCCATCACGAATGAAAATTTCGTCTTGCGCTTGCGTTCCCAGTTTGCGCGCGTTCTCAAACGCGTTGCCAATCTCTACGCCCTTGACCGAATGGATGGACATGATGGCTTGCGCCAAACGTCCGTCCAATTTTCTATCCCAATGCACATGCGAGCCGAGACCAACGGGCAAATTCAACGCGACAGTTTCGATGACACCCCCCCCCGTTTCTTTTTGCTGCATAATTGCATAAATGCGTTTGCGAATTTTTTCCGCGTTCGCTTCATCGTACACACGTACATCGCTCGCCTCCGCGCGCGCAAAACGCTCCTCGTACGGAATGTTGTTGGTCAGTTCTGCAATTTCGCCACCGATTTCGGTGACGTAACTGCCGACGACTATATTGAATTGCGCGAGCAGTTGTCGCGCGAGCGAACCAGCCGCGACGCGCATTGTCGTTTCGCGCGCGCTCGCGCGTTCGCCCACCATCCGTAAATCCTGCAAATCATATTTCGTCGCGCCCGCGAGGTCCGCGTGACCGGGACGCGGAATGGTTTGCGGCGGCGTCACTTTGTCTCTCCAATTTTTCCAATCGAGATTTTCGACGAGCATCCCAACGGGCGCGCCAATCGTTTTTCCGTCCACCACGCCGCCCGTAATTTGTACGGTGTCGCGTTCGATTTTCATGCGCGCGCCCGCGCCGTATCCCGTTTGACGCCGCAATAAATCGCGATTGATTTCGTCAATCGAAATCGGCAGACCCGCAGGCAGTCCCTCAACAATGCAAGAGAGCGCGGGTCCGTGTGATTCACCTGAAGTTAGAAAGCGCAAAGCCATGTTATAAATTCAACCCTTTTGCTTGGAGCAGTCTGGCTACGGCAGAACGGATTTCGGGCGAAACAATGTGTGAGGTCAACGCATAGTGTTCGCCCAAATGACCGTCAGAAAAAACTTGTCCTGCAAATTCGCAAGATGTCGCGTAACGCGGAATGATATGAAGATGCACGTGCGCGTCTTGATTCATCAGAAATGCATAGTTGAAATGAGCGGGGTGAAACGCATCCGTTAACGCCGCCCGCGTTGTATCCAGCGCAAGCCAAAATTCTGTTTGCTCTGCGTCTGTGAGAGCGGTTACATCCGTGGTATGGCGCTTCAAGACCAACATTACTTTGCCCAAATAATTTTGATTATGATTCACAATGAGTTTCCAATGCGTCCATGTTGTAACCCAATCATTCGATGAATTGTCGAACGCACACAAAGCGCACGCGTCATTTTTCGACATACCCTTGCTCCACGTTCATTACGCATCGTGATTGCATAAATCAATTTCAATATCAATCGCCGCTTCTGCCCAAAATTTCGCTCGTCCTTCACCCGTTCACCTTTTCACCCGCTCATCTGACACCCCACTCCCACATCCCATACGCGGTCTTTTTGTCCAATGGACTTCCCGACTGCGCGAGAATGATTCCGATTTCCCCGCGATGATACGATTCGTGCGAAATGAGATAGCCGACGAACGCGGTGACGTGTGGTTTGAATCCTTTGATTTTGCCGTTCGCCGCCAAACTTTTTTCAATCAACACCGCAATCGCTTCGCCTGACTCTTTTAAACTTTTTTTCAAACGCGCTTTGTCTTCCGCCGCTTCCTTTTCAATTTTGCTCACGCCTTGCATCAATTCAGGCGCGGCTGCTTGGAGCCAATCGAGTCGCACATTGTGAATGTGCGCGAATTGTTGTCCAACACTGCGCCCTTTACTCGACGAGACGCCCGCGAGCGCATCGGGTTTCAACGCATCGAGAATGTATAAATGAATGCGATTGTGAATGTTCCACGTTTCGACGAGAGCAGCATCGCTCATGGTGGTACCCTCAATGAGATTGGCGCATGATTTCTTGCAGCGCGGCGGTAGCGGCGGAACGCATCACGCGAATTGGTGCGCGTTGTCCCGTCCACAATTCAAACGAACGCGCGCCTTGATAAATCAACATTTCCAAACCGCCAATGACGCGCGCGCCGCACGCCTTTGCCTCGCGCAAAAATTTTGTCGCGGGCGGATTATACACAAGGTCAAACACAATCGCGTGTTTTGGGAAAATAAAATTTTTCGGCGCGGGTGATTCGTCCACACGCGGCGACATACCCACCGAAGTAGCGTTGATGATGAGTTGCGACTGCGCGAGCGCGTCCCAATCGTTGATCGCAAGCGCGAGGTACGGAAATTTTTTATTCAAGCGGTCTGCGAGTTCCACACTGCGCGCGAGCGTGCGATTTAGCAAAATAATTTCGCCCGCATCCGCTTGCGCCAACGCGTATGCCGCCGCCGCCGCCGCGCCGCCCGCGCCCAAAATCGAAACGCGCGCGCCTTGTGGATTGATGCGCCGCACGCGCAATGCTTGCAAAAATCCATACGCGTCGGTGTTGTCGCCAAGCAGTTTGCCATCCTGTTTGATGATGGTGTTGACCGCACCGATTTCGCGCGCGAGTTCCGAAAGTTCGTCGAGATGCGGCAAAATCGTTTGCTTGTGCGGGACTGTAACGTTTGCACCAATGCAGTGTGGTGCGCGCAACGCCAAAATCATTTCGCGCATTTTTTCAGGGGGCATCGGATTTTTGGTGTAATTTATTGCGTGAATTTTGCACGCGCGCAATGCCGCGTTTTGCATCGCGGGCGAAATGGAATGACCGAGGGGATAGCCAAGCAAGTACAAGTATTTCATTGTCAAATCGTAATCGCGCGTGAGGACTGAAACGCGAATTTACGCGAATCAAAACGAATTTGCACGAAAATCAAATAAACAAGTTCGCGTGGATTCGCCGAGATTCGCGCAGATTTGCGTTTTCAAGGTCTGACCGTTTGCAACAATTCTCCAAAATTCGGAAACGAGTCTGCCACACACTCCCATCCTTCGATAATTGTTTCGCCTTCTGCAATCAGTCCCGCCACCGCGAGCGACATCGCGAGCCGATGGTCATTGTGCGCGTTCACGCGCGCCCCGCGCAATTTTGTCGGACCGACAATCACAAACCCATCTTCTTGTTCCTCAATCTGCGCGCCCATCTTGCGTAATTCCCGCGCGACGGTGGCTACGCGGTCACTTTCTTTGATGCGTAATTCTTGCGCGTCGCGCACGCGCGTTTCGCCATTGGCTTGTGTTGCAGCAACAGCAAAAATGGGAAACTCGTCAATCATACGCGGCACCTCACCGCCCCCCACATCGGTTGCGCGCAAATCCGCCGACGAAACAACAATGTCGCCAATCGGTTCGCCATTTTCAACTCGCTGATTTTGAATTTGAAATTCCGCTCCCATGCGCGTCAACAGATCAAGCAATCCAGTGCGCCCGTCATTCAAACCCACATTTTCTAAAACGAGTTCGGAATTTTTCACCAATAGCGCGGCAACGATAAAAAACGCGGCGGAGGAAAAATCATTTGGAAGTTGGAGGTTGGAAGTTAGAGGTTGGAGATTGGGAGTTGGAGTTACGCGTACAGTTGTTGGAGAAAGATTTTCAACGGGAACACCAAACGCGCGCAACATTCGTTCCGTGTGGTCGCGCGACGGTGAAGGTTCGTGAACCGTGGTTGGTGAATCCGCGAAAAGTCCTGAGAGGAGAATTGCGGATTTTACTTGCGCGCTCGCGACGGGTAACGCGTATTCGATGCCGCGTAAATTTCCGCCGCGAAAAACGAGCGGAGGAAAACGGTCATTGTCGCGCGCGAGAATTGTTGCGCCCATTTGTTTCAATGGTTCGACGATGCGTCCCATCGGGCGACGTTTCAACGCAGGTGTTCCATCCAACACCGAAAGAAAATGTTGCCCCGCGCAAATTCCAGAGAGCAAACGAATTGTCGTGCCACTACCGAGACACCACAACACATCGCGCGGTTCTTGAAGAGAGTGCAAGCCGCGTCCATTCACACGCAACGTACTCGAATCAATTTCCTGAATGTCCGCGCCCAGCGTGCGCATACAATTCAATGTCGCACGCGTCGTTTCACTATCCAAATAATTTTCGATGCGCGTTTCGCCATTCAGCAAAGGCGTGAGCATGAGCGCGCGATGCGTAATAGATTTATCGGCGGGGACGCGGATTGTGCCGCGCAAAGATTTCGTTGTTGGTGTGATAGAAAATTCGGACATGGTTATTTGAGACTTGTATCAAAAAATTCCGTGAGGCGTGCCACCATTTTTTCTTGCGTGTAATCGCCGCTGAATGGAAATTTGCAGTGTGTTGCGCCTTCCATCGGTACGTACGTCACGGGAACATTTACCGCCTTGAGCGCGGCTTGCATTTGTTCCGCCTCGGCGCGCCATCCTTCGGAATCGGAGGCGAGAATAAAAAACGGCGGGTCATCTTTTGACGCATACGTAATCGGACTCAGGCGCGCAACCATTGGGTCATCGAATGAAGCGATGCCGTGAACCTCGTTCAATTCGCCCGCCGCGTCCGCGTAATTTGTTTTGAAATTGGCAATGCCGTCGAACATCGCAGCGGCTTGGACGCGACTCGATTCGTTTTCAAAACCAAACTCGCCACCTTCCATATTCGCGCTCTCATCCGTGACGCCGACGAGCGCCGCCATGTGTCCGCCGCGACTGCAACCGAAAACGCCGATGTGATTTGGGGCGAGATTGTATTTTTCCGCGTTCGCGCGCAAATACCGAATCGCGCATTTCACGTCCTCGACGCCTGTGGGCAATTTATTCGTCGGCGGTTCGCGCCAATCTACGTCCGCGACAATATAACCGTGTTCGACAAACGGGCGAATGAATTCGTACTGAATTTTCGCGTGAATCAAAACGGGCGCGGGCGCAGTGAGATTTTTCGGCGTGAGAATCGTCATCTTGAGCGGCGTTGTGCCATCCGTGCAGTAATGCACGCCGAGATACGATTTCGCAAACGCGATTTCGCGCGGCGCGGGCGCGGGGGTGAGCAACGGCGCGTTGGATGACGGGGTTGGCGATGGAGGAATCAGCGTTGGTGTACTTGTCGGCTGGATTTTTGTGGGAACAATCGTCGGCGCAATCGTGGGCGGAACAAGAGTCGGTGTTGGTGTGTTGGCACACGCGACGAAAACGAAAATCGCAAAAGCAAGTAAAGTGAATTGGCGCAGTTTCATGGCAATCTCCATATTATTTTTCAATCACTTTACTCGATGCGCCGATTGTTTGCCAGACCGAATGATGTTCACTTTTTGTTCAACTCTCTCCGCTTTGTCGCTGCGCGCTCCAACATTTCGCGCAGCGTTTTTTCATCTTGGTCGTAAATCAAATCCGCCAATTCCCCGAAACGCCGCGAATACGCGCGCATCAAGTCCGCGACGTTTTCGCTGTTGGTCAATAGAATATCCAACATCATTTGCATGTCGCTCGCCGCAAGACGCGAGGTGTCGCGGAATCCACTTGACGCAATGTGCCACACCATTTCGTCGTCATTCGCGAAATCATCCACCGTTCCTGCCAGATTCGACGCGACAATGTACGGCAAATGCGAAACCGCCGCGACAATTTCATCGTGGCGTTCGGCGTCGAGTTCAATGACGCGCGAGCCGATGGTTTGCGCGAGCGCGCGGGCGACATCGAGCGCGTCGTGCGTACTCAATTCGGTTGGCGTGAGGACAAAAATTTTGTTTTGGTACAACGTCGCTTCTGCCGCGTCAAAGCCCGCAACTTCTTTGCCGCACATCGGATGTCCGCCCACCGCGCGCAATCGTTCGGGCAATTGATTCATCGCGTTGACGATTGCTCGTTTCGTCGAACCCATGTCGAGAATCAACGCACCGTCTTGCGCGATTTCTTTAAGGTTGTGAAGGTGCGAAATAATTGTGCGGACGGGCGCGGCGAGAATGATGATGTCCGCGTTGCGCGTCGCGTCGAGTGAATCACTCGCCACATCAATCGCGCCGCGCTGCAATGCCGCATCGAGTGTCGCGCGTGTGCGCGTGATGCCGATAATTTTTTGCGCCGCGTTTTTTTCTTTGAGTGCGAGGGCAAGTGAACCGCCCATCAAGCCCAAGCCAACAATGGCGATTGAGGGATGAGTAAATGCAGGCTCCTCGCTCGACGCTCCACTTTCCACGCTACACATTTCTACCAACCGCTTCCGCGATCTTTCTCACTTCTTTCACCATCTGCGCGAATTTTTCGGGTTTCAGCGATTGTCCCCCATCGCTCAATGCTTTGGAGGGATTCGGATGTACTTCGATGATTAAACCATCCGCGCCTGCTGCGACGGCGCCGCGCGCAATCGGCGTGACCAAATCCCATTTGCCCGTGCCATGACTCGGGTCGGCGATGACGGGGAGATGCGTGAGTTGTTTGAGAACGGGAATCGCGTTGATGTCGAAGGTATTGCGCGTGGCGGTTTCGTACGTACGAATCCCGCGCTCGCACAACAGGACGCGATGATTGCCGTGCGACAAAATATATTCCGCCGCCATGATGAGTTCTTCGATGGTTGCCATCAAACCGCGTTTGAGCAGCACAGGTTTTTGTGTTTCACCAACTGCGTGCAGCAGCGCGAAATTTTGCATGTTGCGCGCGCCGATTTGCAAAACGTCCGCGTATTGCGCGACGAGGGAAACGTCGGTGGGCGACATGACTTCGGTGACGGTGGGAAGTCCGTATTTTTCTTTTGCCTCGCGCAAGAGTTCGAGACCTTTCAAGCCGAGTCCTTGAAATGAGTATGGCGACGTGCGCGGCTTGTACGCGCCCGCACGCAAAAGTTTCGCGCCCGCCTCTTTGACCGCGTGCGCGGATTCGAACAATTGCTCGCGCGATTCAATCGAACACGGTCCCGCGATGATTGGAATTGTTTTCGTGCCGAACGAAACGCCGTTGATGCGAATGACCGAATCTTCGGGATGAAAATCGCGGCTCGCTAGTTTGAACGGATGCAAAATGCGCATACAGCGTTCCACGCCGTCGAGCATGGAAAAATTTTCGGGTTCCACCGCGCGTTCGTCGCCGATAACGCCAATGATGGTGCGTTCTTCGCCGGGCGAGAGATGCGCTTTGAAACCCATTTCTTCAATGTGCGAGACGACGCGTCCGATTTCTTCCGCCGACGCGTGATGTTTCATAACGATAACCATTGCAGAGAGCTCCTTTATGTTTGCATCCATCGGATGCGTTGGCGGCTCATCGGCAACAATGAGCTGCGGCATGGTTTTGGGAGTGGGTAATGCGGTGAGCATGATGACCTCCTTGTATGACAATTTTCAAAATTGTCATGCGGCACAGCGTCGGCGGTGTGCTTTGTGTTGGAGCTACGTCATGCACACCGCTGCAACGTTGGTTGCAACAAAAAGAGCGTGGGGTCGAAACCCCACGCTCTTTGTTGGTGTACCTAGTTTGGAATTATGTTCCGCTCGGCACGCGTGGCTGTTCGACCTTTGTGTTGGCAAAGGTAAAGTAAAACCACGCATAAAAGTAACCAAAGCGGTTTTGCATTTGAATTGGCGCGAGTATATCCAAATTAGGTCTGATGTCAAATGAATTATCTTGTCAAAACCTCGAATCTTTCGATGGATTGCTTGTAGGAAAAAGTTTGACAGCTGGCACAGACGGGTACCGACACGGGTTTCAGACAATTGCCGATACTTTGCATGACGCAAAACATGTATCCTGCAAGCACGATTAAAGTTCAGTTTGGGCGCATCGCTGGAGCCCAACCAACCGCTAAAAGGAGAACCACATGTTACCCATTCAAAATGAATCACGCCGCGTACAGTTCCCACTGGTTACGTACGGCATCATCGCGTTGAACGTTATCATGTTCGTACTGCAGCTTGCACTCGGTGATAATTTTACGCTCGAGTACGCGCTTGTCCCGGCGAATGTGTCGCATGGGCAAGCCCTGCTCACGGTTTTGACTTCGATGTTTATGCACGCGGGCTTTTTGCACATCTTGAGCAACATGATTTATTTGTGGGTCTTTGGACCGGCGCTCGAAGATGTGATGGGCTCGATTCCATTCGGCATCTTTTATTTGGTGTGCGGTGTTGCCGCAACAGTTCTTCAAGTCTTTGTGAACATGAATTCCCAAGTGCCGAATCTCGGCGCAAGTGGCGCAGTCGCAGGCGTGTTGGGTGGATACATTTTGCTCTTTCCGCGTGACACGATTCGCACCGTCAACATGGTCGGCGGCGGGATGCTTTCAAACCGCATTAGCGCACTCGTGTTGATTGGCTTTTGGTTCGTTTTGCAATTGTTTAGCGGGCTTGGCTCCATCGCCAATTTGAGCTCTGATCAAGGTGGAGTCGCGTACTTTGCCCACATCGGCGGTTTCGTTGCCGGCGTTGCGCTCGTGAAATTGTTTGCGCGGCGTCCGCCGAACAACGTTGCGGAACTAATTTAATAGACAGGTATCAATTCAAGCGGCGTGAGAAAATCTCACGCCGCTTGAATTGATGAATGTTGTATTCATCATGCATTTTTGCATGTAAAGGAGCTGCCCACTCTCCATCCATGGTGATGGAAGAGAGGGCAAGGTAACAATATGGACCCTATTGTAAATATCTGGAACAACACCGTAACCGCCATTCAACTCTACGCGCCCAGCATCTTGAGCGCGCTGGTGTTGATTGTGGTCGCATGGCTCGTCGCCATGCTTTTGCGCGCGGTAACCGAACGCGTGCTGCGCGCGATTCGCTTTGACGAACGCTTTGGGCGTGATGTCGGCGACCCGCGTACGGTGACGCCATTGTCCAAGACAATTGGCAATGCCGTGTTTTGGCTCACGATTCTTTTCTTTTTGCCTGCCATTCTCGGCACACTCAATCTCCCCGGCATTCTGGTACCGGTACAAAACATGGTCAACACCGCGCTGACGTTCTTGCCTAATATCGTCGCCGCCGTGTTGATTCTTGTCATCGGTTGGTTCGTCGCATCTATCGTAAAACGTATTCTCACCACGATCTTTGATGCAATTGGCGTGGACCGTTTGGCGGCGCGCGTCGGCATCAATCAAGCGCTTGGCAGCCAACGCCTTTCGAACGTGTTGGCAACCATTGTGTACTTTATCATTCTGATTCCGGTGCTGGTTGCGGCGTTGAACGCGCTGCAACTCGACGCGATTACCGCGCCCGCGAGCGCGATGCTCAACAATATCTTGCTCGCGATTCCCAACATCTTTGCCGCGTTCCTCTTGCTCGCGATTGCGTATGTCGTCGCGCAAGTAATTGCGGGCCTCGTCAGCAACGTGCTCGCGGCGGTGGACTTTAACAATCTCATGGGCGCGCTCGGGCTGGGACGCGCCCAAGCAGCAGTAGACCGCGCAACGATTGACATGCCGCCCGCGTACCCAACGACGAATCGCATCGAAAATGCCGCGCGCAGCGTGGCGCAGAAAACGCCGTCGGAATTGGCGGGTTATGTCGTTACCATCGCGGTCATGTTGTTCGCAGCAGTGGAAGCACTGCGCTTGCTTGGTTTTGTTGCGCTCGCGGAATTGACGCTCTCGTTCCTCGTGCTGCTGGGACAAGTCCTGCTCGGCTTGATTATTTTCGCCGTCGGTCTCTGGCTGGCGAATGTGGCAGCGAGCGTGATTGAAGAATCCGGTTCGCGCTGGTCCAACATTCTTGCGCCGGCTGCGCGGATTGCGATTCTGGTTCTCGCCGGCGCGATGGCGTTGCGTCAAATGGGAATGGCGCCTGAAATTGTCAATCTCGCGTTCGGACTTGTGCTGGGCGGTATCGCGGTAGCGATTGCGCTCGCGTTTGGTTTGGGCGGACGCGAAATGGCGGCGCAACTCTTGCGCGAATGGCGAGCGCGCTTTGAGCGAGAAGCCGAGCGTCCGGCATTGCCTGAAGGCAATGGTTCACGACGCACTGCAACTCGTCCAACCCCAGCAGAATAAGGAAATCGAATACACACAAAAATTCCACGTCGTAAGAGTGACGTGGAATTTTTGTGTGTCTGTTTTTATCCCCCAAAACTTCCGCCGCTGCGAACATTCGGGTCATCGTGTTGCGGGCGGGCTTCACTCAGCGTTGCGCCGCGACTTGCACTCGGTGCGCTGCCCAATCCCGTGCTCGGAAACGAGCCGCCGCCGAAACTTCCGCCACTTTGTACGTTCGGGTCATCATAGCGCGGATAATCATTGCCCGCGCTGGGGTATGGCGATGCTGTGCCGCTGCGTCTGCCCAGTCCCATCATGGAAATCAAGGCAAACAGTGCAAACAGAATCAGCGCACCAAAACACATCAACGAAAATAAATTGTCCATGCGTACCTCTTTCTTATGACGCGTGCGGTGACACATTATTCGTTAATGTGTCACCGCACATCATTCGTTAACTCACACTGAATTGTGCCTGCGGTCCCGGATTGCCATTGACAAAAATTTGAACCGTGTAATTTCCGATTGTCAACGCTTGTCCATCCGGCGAAATGTGAAACTCGATATTGGTGCTGGCATAGTCGCGGTCGGCGACAATTTCGTTCGTATCTTCGAACGGACTGCCGTTGCGACTCCAACGCGCAAACAAACGCGTGCCCGATGGAATGGCGCCGCGCACAACTGCATAAATCGCGCGGTCCGTGGCACGAAACTGATTGGTTACTTCAACAGGTTCGTTACCTTCACCGATGGTGCGCGCCATAACGATTTGACTCAATTGCACATTGCTGTTCGGGTTGTCGTTAATCACGACGGGCGTCGGTTCATTGCCCAGTCCCCCGATGGGCGCAGATGGCTGTGCGTTGCCGCCCAACAGATTCGTGCCGCCTCGTGCAACGATGGCACAAATGGCGCAGACGAGAATGCCGCCAATGAGCAGCACCCATTTCATGTTTCCTTGTAGATTCATTTTTTGTTTCCTCCTATGTTCATGTTTCATTTTTTGGATGGGACATCTCGAAACAAATTCAAAATGTCCTTGCGCGTTTCTTGTTGCGCGCGCCGAGCCGGATGTTACTGCGCGAAACGCAATTGGCGCGCTGCCAAGATATTGACAATCACAAATGTGAATAGCGCGATGCCGCCCAACAGAAGCCACACCCACAAGGCAGGCACTGTGCCGCGCAGCATCACATCTTGCAGTGCCAGAATGCTTGGCGTAATGGGCATGGCGAACGCGGCGGTCCGTACCGGCAGCCAAAAATTTTCGAGCGGCAAAAAGAATCCGCTAAAGAAAATCGAAAACAGCAGCACAAGCATCGAGAGCTGGACCGCTTGCGTGTCCGAATTGCTGAATGTGGAAATCAAAAAACCGATGCCGAGTGAGCCAATGACCAAAAGGGCGAGGACGCCAATCAGTGAACCGATATCGCCGCGCACCGGCACTTGCATCCACGTCATTGCCACCGCGAGCATTGCGGCGATGATGCCGATGAAAAAGATGTACGCGAGATATTTCCCAAACAAAACTTGGCGAAAAGAAATCGGCGCAACGCGAAAGAGTTCAATCGCACCGAGCAGTCGTTCACGCACCAACGACAGCGCGCCTAACGTAACCGCGATGTGCTGCAGAATCAGAGCCAATACGCTCGGTGCGTAAAATGTTGCGAGCGTCAATGCTTGCCCTTGCGCATTCACGTACTCGGGCTCCAATGGCGAAACGACGACGTTCGGCGGCATTTGGCTGAAATTTTTCAGCAGCGTTTCGAGAGATGCCAAACGGGTGCGAATTTCTTGGAGACGCGCTTGCTCTTGCGCGAGGGTTCGATTTGCGATGGCTTGGTCGAGCGCGTCGAGGTCATTCGCCAACACATTCAGTTCTGCGCGCACCTCGTCGGGATTTCGCCCGTTTGCCGTTGCTTGCGCGGCGAGCAACGGACTCGCCACCATCACGCCCACGAGCGAACGTAAACGCCGAATCGAGTCTTGACGCTGTGCCGCATCGGGCGAGTCCGGCGAAATCGAATCCAGCTCGTTTTTCACTTGACCAATCCATTCCTGATTCACGCGCGCGTCTTGCTGCACTCGCGCAGTTGTTTGCATCAACAGCGCTTTATTCATTTCATTTACTTGCGCATAACCCAACGACTGGAGCCACGTTTCGTTGAGCGGATTAATTTCGGAATAGTGGTAGCTCACCGGCACCGCTTCACCGCGTTCGAGTCGTTCGATTGCATCCGCGGGCAGCACTTGGACCAAATCAATTTCGCGTGCCTGTAATTTTGCGAGCGCAGCGCTTTCATCGTTTGTCACACCAACGAGGTCATACATATAATTCGCGGCAACCGTAATCGCGCTCACGTCCACACGCTGCTGCAACGATTCGGGTATAACGAGCATTGCGCGCGGGCGCGGCGGCGTCGCTTGATAACCCAAGCCGAACAATAACAAAATCAAAAAGGGTCCGAGGATCAACGCCAAGACCAGGCGCGGTTGGCGGCGCACTTCGTGCATCTCTTTGCTAAAAAATGCCAAGAGGCGAATTATGCGCTTTCCCATGCTTCATCCTCCGTCTTGATAAGATTCACAAACACATCGTCGAACGGCGGTTCGTACTTGTCAATGCTCTGGACTTGAATGCCCGAACCGCCGTCCAAATGGGAAATAAGTTTCGGCAATGTGGTCGCCGCATCCTCCGTGTACACAAACAATTGTCCGGGTTCGCGGTACGAACGCCGCACTTGATTTACTGCGGGATGCGCGTCCAAACGCACCAGCGCGTCGCGCAGATGCGACGTATCCACCACCAATCGAATTACTTCACCGCCCAATGCTTTGCGCCGCAGATTTTCCGGCGTATCGAGATGGAGCAAACGACCTTCGCGCATTACGCCAACATAATCACAGTATGACGCTTCGCCCACGTATTGAGTCGTGACAAATAACGTGCAGCCCTGTGCGCGCAGCGCGCGAAAATTTTCCCAAAACTTGGCGCGCAGTACAGGGTCAATCCCCGCCGTCGGTTCATCCGCAAAAATCAAAATCGGCTTGTTCACCAACGCGGCAGCCACCGCAAGCCGTCTCTGCATTCCACCGGAAAGTTGACTGCCGAGTTTGCGTTTGTGTTCGCGCAGTTCCACAAATTCGAGCAATTCATTCAAGCGTTGGTTGCGTTGGAAAAGCGGCATGCCGTACAACGACGCGACAAAATTCAAGTTTTCCCATACGCTCAACTGCGGATACAACACGAATTGCTGAGGCATGTAACCGATACGTTCGCGCGTTGCGCTTTTGAATTGGGTTGGGGTTTCATCCATCACACGCACCGCGCCCTCCGTCGGTTTGTACAAGCCGGTGAGCAAGCGCACGGTGGTTGTTTTGCCGCAGCCGCTCGGACCGATGAGACCGAAAATTGTTCCTTGCGGAACAGTGAGCGAGAGTTCGCGCAGCGCGGTTGTTTTACCAAAGGTAACGCTCGCGTTGTGTGTTTCAATCAATGGAGGCGACACCGGCATGGCGGGTTCCGGCGCGGTCACAGGGAGAGAATTGAATTCGGTTGGTACATTGCGATTGTTCATGTCAAGAAATCCGACGGACAAGGTCATCGCCCCACGCGAAAATTTTGGCAAGCGAGCCAAACAAGCGCACCCCCAACGCGCCGCCAATCAATCGCAGCGGGTTGAACGGACCGGAGATTTTCACTTGGCGGCGCGGCAATTCCATATACAGCGGTTGCGGAACAGGTGCCATTGGTTTTTTTTCAATCGGTTCCGGAGTGCGTGTACCTTGTGCGACGCGCGCAGCATCACTCAAAGGCAACGCGTTTTCATTTGGACGGACACCCGAACCAAATTCGTTCGCATACACTTGGGTAATTTCCGCGCCCAAGAAAAAAATTTGCGCCGAGTAATAAATCCACACGAGCAAAATCACGAGCGCGCCGGCTGCACCAAACGGACTCGCAACGTTGCTGTTGCCGACATACAAACCCAATGCGTATTTGCCGAGCGTGAACAAAATTGCGGTGATGAACGCGCCGATCCACACATCGCGCCACGCCACTTGCACGTCCGGTAAAAATTTAAACAGCAACGCAAACAGCAGCGTGATACTGCCAACCGAAAGTAAAAGGTCAATAACTTGGGCAAGCATGACCCACTGCTCAAAATAGCCGCGAATTGCCATATTCAACGCGGCAAGACTGGCGCTCACAACTAATGAGACGAGCAGAATGAAACCAATGCCCAGAATCATTCCGAACGAAAGCACGCGTTCAAAAAATGTAGCAAAGAGACCGCGGTCCGGTTTCGGCGCGACATTCCAAATCGTGTTCAGCGCGTCTTTGAGTTCACCGACGACACCCGTTGCCCCCAAGAGAATGGTAAAGATCCCAATGAGCGCAGCAATGAGATTGGTGTTGATGTTGCGCGCATTCGTGAGCAAGTCGTTCATCAGCCCCGCGCCTTCCGCGCCGACGAGCGCTTGCATTTGCGCGATGATTTGCTGCTGCGCGCTGTCTGCGCCCAAAAACAAACCTGTCACCGCAATGATAATGACCAAAAGCGGCGCCAGTGAAAAGATGGTGTAATACGAAAGTGCCGCGGCAAGGCGCGTCACTTTGTCTTGATTCCATTCGGATAAAACTTTTTGGCTAAAGGAAATGGCTCGCTTCACGCTGCTCCTCCAACGGGATACAGGATAAAAGGTCCGGGGATGAAATTCAATCAGAAGCCGTCTCATTTTGCTGTCCGCGTTTGGACTACAACGAAAAAAAAGTCGTGATGTAAAACATCACGACTTTTTTTTCGTTGGGTGAAATGAATCTACAAGGGTACTTGCGTTTTTTTGTGCACCCGCCCAAAAATCCGCAACCATTCGATTTCACCTTTTTCATTTCGCAAAAACTCACAGTGTCCGTCTTTGTATGGGTCGTCAAGAATAAAAATTTTGTCGGGCGCGTAAAACGCGGCGCGGACGGGCGGCGGCTGTGTAGGCGATGGCGGTGACGCAGGCGTGGGAAAGCCGCCTTTCTCTGTCACCTGCAAAACCAATGCCCCATCGCGCACCGAAACCTCGACATTGTCTGCGCGCGCATGGTAGCGCCCAACGTACGCTTGCAATTGCGCCGCGCTCGTTTCCATTGGCGAATCTTGTTTTGGTGAAATGTCCAAGTACTGTTCGAGAATTTTTTGCGCGACGGTATTGATGAGCAGCGTGCCATGACCTCCGTTGGTCAAAATCGCAAATGCCATGTTGTGCGCGGGAAGGATTTGCAGACTCGTCACCTGTCCGTTCGTGCCGCCGTTGTGTCGAATGATTTTCGCGCCGTTGATTTCGCGCATATACCACGTCAACCCAACCGATTCAGGATGCGTTGCCGCAAAACGCACCGCGTGCATTTCATTCAACGATGCTTGAGCAAGCAAACGTGTTCCGTTTGTTGTTGTACCATCGCCCATGTGAAAACGCGCGTAACGAAACAAATCGCTGATGTTGGAAACAATGCCGCCCGCCGGATTCGCCGTGCGCGCCAATGCCCACGGACGCGCGACGACAGGTTTTTTGTCAACGTCATCATGCCCCACAGCGAAATTGTGGGTAATCACATCTTCCGCAAAAAAATATGAAGCGTTCAATTCGAGCGGCGCGAAAATATATTCTTGCATCGCCGCTTCAAACGGTTTGCCCGTGACGATTTCAATCACACGTCCCGCGAGATAAAAACCCGCGTTGTTGTACGACCAAACCTTTCCAAGCGGCGTCAATTGGTCCAACTGCTCCATTGCCACAATCATCCGCGCAAGCGCATCATCGCCGCGTCCGAAATCGTCAAAGTAATCGCCGTCCCAACCGCCCGTGTGCGTGAGACAATGAAACATTGTCGCGTGGTTTGTCGCATCCGCGTCGCGCAATTTCAATTCGGGCAAATAATTTTTCAACGGCGTGTGCAAATCCAATTTGCCCATTTCGACCAAACGCATCACGAGCGTGCCGAGAAATGTTTTCGTAATGGAGCCGATTTGATATAACGTGTCGCGCGTGACGGGCAATGGATTTGCTACATTTGTCACGCCAAAGCCCGCGCTGTTTTCCACACCGTCGTACAAAACACCGACTGCCACTCCTGGAATCGGCAGTCGGTCCATTTCTTGCTGTACCGTTTCGCAAACTTTATCAAACCGAGAATCCGTCATTGATTCAGCTCCATCGCTCGTTAAATTTTTTCGCGTTCGCGCCGCTCAACACTTTGCCATGTCCAAAACAAACTGTGTTGAAATTCAAGTGCGCGAGTTTTCGCAGCGACTCGCGTCCCAACGCGTGGTCGTCGTACACTATGCTCGGCGCAAGTCCCATCACATTCGCGCACGCGTCCACCGCAAACAACAATCCACCATCGCGTTCGAGCATGAACGCGCAATGCCCGCCGCTGTGTCCCGGCGTGTGAATCACGCGCAAGCCGCCCCCTATCGGCAGCGCTTGACCATCTGCGATTTCATTTTCGATTTCCGCTTGCGGCACAACGCCCGGCACATTTTTGATTAACAGGTTGTACATCAACCACGGAAAAAATCCCGGCGACGGCGTTGAACGAATCATTGGTGTTTTGCCGCGCACAACATCCGCATCAATCGGATGCATCCACGCGGGCGCGCCGGTCGCTTGCTTGATTGCGGCGAGTCCGCCCGCGTGGTCGGGATGCGTGTGTGTGACGACGATGCGTTTGATGGCGTTCGGTTTTTTTCCGAACGCCATGATAGCATCGAGAATCGCTTGATGTTTTTCAGGATAGCCCGTGTCAATCAAGGTCCAGCCATCGTTGTCCTCGATGAGCCATTCATTGACGGGACCGTTTGCAAATTCATACACACCGGGAAAGATTTGCTGAAATGGCATGATAAAAAAAATGTTGGGTAGCAACGGAACCCGGTTCCGTTGCTACCCAACATTCCATTACGATTACGCGCGTTGCATCATTGCACCACGCACGCCGAATGCAAGACCGATGAATACAATCGCGCCGGCGACAAGCGCGAGGATGAGCCACCAATTCGTCGGCGTCGTAAAATCCGCGCCGACTTGCGGCACGGCTGCCTGTCCGCACAACAAAACACCGCCGCCGAGAACACATTTGTCTAAATCACCGCTGTTCACATTTTTTACGCCGAGCGCCCATTTGTCACCCGCGCGTTCCATTGTAACAAAACCGAACTGCGCGTAGTTGACGCCGTACCCCACTTTCATTCCCGCGATTTCCATGCCCGTAAGCGGTGTGCTGACTTGAGTATCCAAACTCGTGCCGCCGTTGCCGACGACGAGCTGCGGTGGGCGTCCTTGACCAAAACTCAACACCTCGAACAAATGAATATGTCCCGAAATAAACGCTTGCACACCGGACGCGTATTGATTGTTGATCGCTTGTTGTAACGTCGGCTGGTCTTGGAACAATTGCTCCTTGCTATCTTTTTCACCCGCGTGTCCAAACACATACATCGGGTCGTGCTGCAACCACCACGCGTTGTCGCCCGCGTTTGCGTTCATCCACTCCAACTGCGGTTTGTAAGCAGCGAGTTGGTCCGGTTGAATTTCGTAATCGTTCACCGCCGAATTGTCCATTACCAACAATCGCGGTTCGACATATTCAATCGCGTACGGGTCTGTGTACGTTTGACAACTCGCGGGAAGCGGACGCGGGTCGAGCAAACGAAAATAGCCATTGCCGGCGCGCGCGCAATCTTCGTGATTGCCGCGCACGATTGCCCACGGGGCGGCTTGCAAGAGTGAACGCGCGGGCGTGAACAAGTCCGCGTTCCATGCTGCCCAATTGTCGCCGTACGGACTGCCCGCGCAATCCGCTTTATCCACAATGCACGGCGATTCGCGATAATGATAATCGCCGACATGAATAACCAGCTGCGGATTTGTTTTCGCCGCGTTTTCGGCAATTTGCGCGAGCGGGAACTGCGCGGGGTCATTGCACGATTGCACTTTGTCGCCTTTCAAACGGCAGCCCGTGTCGCCAATGACGACGACGCGTTCGAGTTTCGCCGGCGGCAATTTCAATTGTGTGTCAAACACACTCACGTCGCGCGTGCCTTGCGGCAATGCGGCATCACACACCGTCACCGGAAAATTTGTATCGGGTGCGGCGCGCACTTGCATCGCAGTTTTGTTGCCATCAATCGAAATTTCGGGACATGCGGCATCACTTGTAATCACGCGCGCGATGACGCCATCGGGTCCGAGAATTGTGAACGCGATGGGCGCGTCGTTTTGCGCGTGCGTTGTATGCAAACTCAACGCGAAAAAAATGAGCGTCAGAAAAATTCTTGGGATGGTGGAGAAGCGAAGCATAAGAGTGTTCTCCTTTTGCTTAACGACGTTTGAAAAACAATACGCCGCATGAAAGCAACACGATGCCGATGAATGTGAACCACAAAATACTTTCATACAACGGCGCGCCTGTTGCGGGCAAACCAGTTTGTGTTGGCAAGGAACTTGCCGAAAAATCAAACGCGTTCGTCATATCGTTCGCCGCCGCGTCGCGCGTGGTCAAGGGTTCCAGTCCCCAACGCGTTTCGATAAATTTCAAGGTTGAAGTGTGGTCGTATTGCGTCGAGTCAATAAATCCTTTTTTCGCATACGGTGAAATTATTAACATCGGCACGCGTCCGCCCGGACCCCAGCGGTCAATCTGCGGCGGCGACACGTGGTCAAAGAACCCGCCAAAATCATCATACGTTACAAAAATAACCGTGTCCTTCCAGTACGGTGAATTCTGTACCGCTTGAATCCATTTCACTGCGCCCTGTTCGCTGGAATCCACAGCCGCGTATCCTGAATGCTCATCGTCTTCACCAATCGGTTTGATGTACGAAACGGCAGGCAGTGTGCCATTTTGCAATGCCGCCATAAATTCGGATTCATCACGCAGATGTTCCGCTTTTGCTTGCGTGCCATCACCGAACTGTTTGAAATACACAAACGGTTGATGTTCAAAAATATACAGTGGGTCAGGTTTGCCCGCGAGCGCGTTCGCATATCCTTCCGCGTACCATGCCCACGAAACATTTTTTTCACTCAAGCGGTCGCCAATCGTCAACGCGTCTTGCGGCGGACCGAGTTCGTCGAGCGGCACATTCGCGTGATGCGGGTTGTAACGCGGGTCCACATCATTCACTAAAAAACCATCGGGCGTAACAAGTCCGTTCCCGCCGCCGTTCATGACAGTTTCACCGGGGTCAATCAAAACACCGTTCGCATCAAATTTCGGGTCAGCAATAAATTTCGCGGGCGCGTTTTCCCAACGCGGCGTACACGCGCAAATCAACCAAAAGTGATTGAGCATCGAACCGCCGAACGCGCTCGAAAAATAATTATCGGCTAAGGTATATTCTTTAGCGTACGGATATAGCGGCAGTTTTGTAGTGTCGTAATAACCCATCGTCAGCGCGCCCGTATCACTCCACGCGACGTACTTGTCCATTTTTCCGCCGTTGATTTGCAATTGGTATTCATAAAAGCGATGCACGGGGCTGGAAATTTTTTGGTCGGCGGGAACGTATTGGTCAATCAAAAACGGCGCGTTCGGTAAATTCGCCGGAAAGCGCGTGTCGGGGTTTGTGTTGCCGAAATTGTTGACGACTTGCGGCAGCGTTTCGTACGGCTTGCCGTCTTTGTCCACTTGAATAATTTTTGCGTCGGGAGAATTCAAACCATTCGCACCGGGGAACAATCCATAATGCGCGTCGAACGTCCAATTCTCCATAAAAATTACGATGACGTGTTGAATTTTTTCGATGCCGCGTGATGGCGTTTGGGCGCGGACAAGCGAGACCGAAGCAACGAGCAATAGCGGCAAAAGGAAAATGAGCGTGACTAGTTTTTTCATGGCGGCGTTCGCGTGGACGAATTGGCAACATGATAAACGTATGGAGAACGCGTGTCAATGGGTGCGCGCTTGTGATACAATCGCCGCAGAAAGGATTGCCCCTATGCGTAAATATTTTTCATTCGGACTCGTTGGACTCGGCGTCGCGTGGTTGCTTGCGGGCTGTAGTTTATTCAGCAATCCAACACCACCGCCGCCGACAGAACTTCCCCCCCCCCCACCGCCGATTCAAACCGAAGTGGCGGAAACATTGACCGCCGTCGCGCCAACATCACAAGGCGGCACACCGATTCCGCCGCCAACCCAAATCGCGATTGCGACGGCGACGATTGCGCCACTTGAACCAACGCTCGCGCCGCAATTGCCAACCCCGACGCCCGGCGGCGAAACGAATCCGCCGACAGTGCAATTGCTCGCGCCGACGAATGGTGTGCAGCTGACATTGAATCAAAGCATCAACGTCGTCGCGCTCGTGTCGGATGACGCGGGCATTCGGCTCGTGGAATTTTACGCAGACAATGTTTTGCAAAATACGCAAAGCCCAAACAATCCGACAACGTATCAAGCGGTGTTCCCATGGAGCAGCGCACAAGTGGGACAACATACGTTATTCATTGTTGCATATGATGTGTACAACAACGCGAGCGCGCCCGCGACGGTGACGGTGAATGTGAATCCGAATACCACTGCGCCGCAAGTTTCAATTCTCTCGCCGTCGTCGCCGCAAAATGTTTCGCTCGGCGCGCAGTTGAATGTGCAAACTGTCGCAACGGATGAAACAGGCGTGACTCAATTGCAGCTGCTTGTGGACAATCAAGTCTATAACCAAGTGAGTTCGCAGAACCCAAACGGACAATCGCCGTTTGCGGCAACGTTCGTGTACGCAGCAAATTCGCCCGGCACGCACACGCTCACAGTACGCGCGGTGGACAACGCGGGGAATGTTGGAAATTCCAACGCGTTGATTGTGAACGTAAATGACAATACGCCGCCGAGTGTGACGGCAAATTATTCGCGCACGAACGTACGCGAAAATGAACAGGTGATTGTGTACACGAATGCGACGGATGCGTCGGGCATTCAACGCGTCGAGTTGTGGGCAGATGGCGGTTTGTACAATGTGTACAATTCACCGAATCCGCCCGCGCAAACCTCATTGGCGATTCAACAAATCTGGGCGTCGAATGTATCGGGCAATCATACATTGTTTGTGCGCGTGTTTGATGTAAATAATCAATCCACGACAACCCCCGCGACAAACATTTTTGTACGTACGCCACAGGAGCCCACATGGACACCGACGGCGTACATTCCACCAACGCGTTTGCCCACGCGCACACCGCCGCCGTACATTCCACCACCGAATTGCCAAATCGAATCACCCAACACAAATTTCCGCGTCGAGCTGCCAAACTTTGTGCGAATTCGTTGGACGTGTGACGCGCAAGGCGGCGTCGCGGAAATGCAAGTGTATTCGCAATACAGCGGTGTGATGGCGACGTTGATTGACCAAGTACAAGGTGACGGACAACAACGCCAAGGCGGCGAATTTGATTGGACACCACCAGCGCCCGGTGTGGTGAGTGTGTTTGTTGTCGCGTTTGACCGCAGCAATCAACGCGGACAATCGCCAAGTATTCCGGGCATTGTGGAACATCAACGCCCCCCGACAATTCCCCCCCCCCCAACGCGCGAACCGGAGCAGCCGACCATCGCGGGACGGTGGAGCGGAGAGGTGGATAATGGCGCGTTTATCATTTCGCTCGAACCGCGCATCGGCTGTTCGCAAACGCAATGCGCGTATGGCGGAAGTTTTGAGGACACGCGCGAAAATGTGCGCGGCGAAATCAACGGACAATTCGATGGTACGAATTTGTCGCTGAACGTGCAAGGCGCGCAGCCCGGTGATGTGACGTGGAATTTTGAAGGACAGGTCACGGCGAGCGGACAAGAAATTGTCGGACAATGGAGTGAAGCGCGCGCCGGTGTGCCGAGTTTGCAGCGAGGGATGGTGACGTTTCGGAAATTATTGAGATAAACAAAAACGGCGGAGCGAATCAAATCGCTCCGCCGTTTTTTTTATTGTGCTGCTTTGCATTTGGAAACTTCAGATGTGCTTAACGGGTCACCATCGCTGTTTAATTCGGTGGCAGTAGCAGTGACAAAGGTGCCGGGATTCAAAATCAGATTGAATTGAACACTGAACGTTGCGTTGCTCGGAATCCCCGTCGTTACGTTTTGATTGCCCAAAAACGTTTTGCCTTGACCGTTGCCGCTCGCATCACATTTGGCGCAGGCAAAGTATTCGATGCGGAAGGTCGTGAACGGATGCGAATTGAGTTTCGCGTTGATGGTCGTGCCGAGCGCGTGTGTGTCCACCTTTTTCAACACGGGATAATTTTGCAAATTGTTTTCGCCCGCGCCTTGGTCCTTGTCGTCATTCGCAGTAACCCTATTCACTGTGAGGTCAATGCCCAACATGCCATTGTTGAAAATGCTGTGCACTCACTTTAGCAAGCCAGCGTTATTTGCGCGTTATTTACAAAAAGAAAATTCAAGACGTGACAGGTTTTTGAAAACCTGTCACGTCTTCGAAAACCTGTCACGTCTTAATGAGAGAGTACTACAGAATCATGGGTTGATGGAAAAACTCGTCCATTTGCTTTTGGCGCAGCCGTGAACATTACACGCCGTGACGCGCGCATAAAATTTGTGTCCTTTCGCCAAGTTCGCCGTGATATAGACTCCGAGTTCAAGTCCTTGTACGGAATCGGCAACGGCTCCTTTTTTGCTGTCTCGGCGGATAACCACATCGTAGGTTTCGGTGCACTCGGTCGAGAACGAAAGATATGCTTGGGTAGGACGGAGGATTGGATCGTTCGCAGTCCCATTCACTTTGGGTTTCGACGGTTTGGCAGTACACGAATCAGCAACGGGGCTGGCTTGATATTCAAATGCACCAATGTCGCAGCGCGCAGTATTGTCGCCATTGCCATCTACAATGCGTTCATAATTTCGCTGGTCAAAATCCACCAGGTCGCTATTTTGCGTACCGCAATCATTCGGGTCGCCACTATCAATCGCGGCGCTGTTGGCATTGAGCGGAATGGTTTTGGTGGGTCCGCCATGGTCGCCAAATACACCTAATGCGGGTTCAAACCCGATGAGATTTTGTGAGAGTGAAATGACACAGAGGTTGTTGTAATAGACGAGATTGAAACCGAGCGAATCGAGAGCGCCGTGACAATCATCCCATTTCCACAATGTGTCTTCGACATTGCCATTTTTTCCCAGCAGGGTCTGCACAAGGGTGACTTTGCCCCCCGCCTGATTATAAATGCCACCCGCAAAACCCACGCCGTCATGTTCCGCATCTGCGAAATTGTATGCAATGGTGGAATATGCTGCACGGACCTCATGTTCTTTGTTGTAAATGGCACCGCCGTGACGGTCCGCGAAATTGTTCGCTACAGTACTTGCGGCAAGAGTCAACGAGTTGCCGTCATTCCAAATCCCTCCACCATCAAAATGCGAAGTGTTGTTATTAACGGTGCTGTTGAAAAGAACAAACACTCCGTGATTCAAGATGCCGCCACCGCCCGGCTGCTGTGGGGACGCGCACGCGCAATTGTTGTATTCAACCGTACTGTATTGCATAAATAGCAGTCCATTGTTAGCAATGCCGCCGCCCTGTCCGTCGGCATGATTTGTCGTGACATTCACGTTTCGAATAAACAAAAAGTTTTCATTCAACAAGCCGCCGCCATTTCCGGTAGTGCTGCCGCCTTTGATAGTGAGATTCTTGAAAAATGCGACTTGTTGCTTTTTGTTCGGAAGCAGATGAAGCGCGCGGTCATGTGTAACAGCGCTGTTGGCATCAATGGTCGCGCCATTGCCAAATAGCTGAATGCTTTCTTTGATGTCGAGGTCGCCGTTCTTGGCGTTGTTGTCATCACCCGCGCGCGTCAACGTGTAGGTCACATTCGCTTGCAAATGAATCACGTCCATACCTTTGAATTTGTTTGCCTCCATGATGGCGGCGCGCAATGTACACGTATTGTTTTCCGATAAACATACACCGTCGCCCGGTTTCGTGTCCGGTAAATCGGCGGTGTCGTTGACGACAATGGTCAAACCTTCGGGTGCGGCAGAAACCGTCGTTGCATTCTGAAAATGTGCGGTGGTGAAAACGACGACGAGTGCGAGCAACGCCGCGAGTTTGAAAATTTTTTGGTGAAACATGTTGTGGGTTCCTTTCCTTGAATTGCAGATGAAAATTTTTTATTCGTGCTTGATGCTTGCGACGGTTGCATTAAACCAAAATTCGCCATTGCAAGTAATACCAATCAGTAGTAGCAAAAGTGGTATAAAAAATTGTAGGTAAAACAAATGCTGCGCGCGGTGAAATTTCACCGCGCGCAGCATTTTGTTTTGCTTGACGAACGTATGCGCTCCTCTACGGCTGAAGGACAAACGTCCGGGCTATGCTCTTGGTGCAGCCAAAGTCATTGCACGCTTTGACGAACCATTTGTAGGTTTTGCTCATTGGCAAGTCAATTGTTTTCACTTGCGTGACATCGGCAGCAAGATTCTTTTTGAATGCTGCTTTGTTGGTTGAGGTGTCTTTGACGCGCACGCGATATTTTGTTTCGCACGTTACGTCGTTCCACTTGAGTGTGACTTGAGACTTGTTGCTAAAGGACTTGGCATTCGCAGGCGCTTGGAGCGCGGGCTTGGCAGGTTTCGCGTTGCAAGAATTGTTGACGGGGGTGTGCGTTGGCGTTGCCGTTTTGGTTGCCGTTTTCGTTGGCGTGTTGGTTTTGGTCACCGTTTTTGTTGGCGTATTGGTTTTCGTAGCTGTCTTGGTTGGCGTCTTGGTCGGCGTCTTGGTTCTGGTTGGGGTCGCAGTAGGCACACCGGAGTTGTATTCGAACGCACCAATGTCACAGCGCGCGCCACCTGCGCCATTTCCATCCACCGAACGTACAAAGCCGCGCTGGTCGGTTGTCAGCGTTGCGTAATTACTGTCCATACATTGAGTAGCATTGCCCTTGTCAATCGCAGGGCTTGAAACGCCCAAGGCGTAGGTTTGCGTCGGACCACCATAACTGCCCAAGGGAGTAAGATACGGGTTGAGCTCTGTATTTCCGCTGCCCACCTGGTCACCACTCTTGTTAAAGCCCGAGCAATGTACATACTTGCCAATCAAGTTATAACCGTCTGAAGCAAAGGTCCCAAAACAATCAGACGCGACACCATCGTGTGTGTTTTTGGCGATAATACTGTTCCGCACGACTGTGACACCTCCATCTTCATTCAAAATGCCTCCGCCGCCAACATTATCATATATTCCACTTGTAGTGTTATTGGCAATGGTGACATTGGAAAGCTGGAGCAACGCGTTGTCACCCGAGTTTGCGACCCCGCCGCCACCCCAGAGGTCTGCATCATTACCGCCCAAAGTGACGTTAATGAGTTCGGCTGTGCCTTCGTTGTACAATCCACCGCCAAAATCTTGAGCGGAATTTCCCGAGAGCGTCGAGTTCTTGATGAGTAGATTTCCCTTGTTCTCAATTCCGCCCCCATATCCTGAAAGACCCGCCGCATAGTCGGCGTGGTTGGAGCGAATTGTGGAATCTACGATTTCCACTAAAGAAGAAGCATTCACATACATCCCGCCGCCGTTCGCGGCATAATTACCTTGCACAGTCACATTTGTAAGTTCGACCTGGGCACCGCGAATGCGGATGCCGCCGCCCTCTCTACCACTCTGGTTCGTGACATAACCGCTCATCACCATGAGTTGTTTCAGATGCAAATGCGCGCCGGGATGCACATCGAACACGCGGTCTTTCACAAAGCCGTCAACAAGCGTTGAAGTCCCTTGCCCCACAATGGTGATGTCACTGCGAATATCCAGGTCGCCGGTCACGGCATTGTCTTCATTGATTCCGCTATACAGCAACAAGATCGGTCCTATCGGTAGAACGATCAACGCTTCGCCATTACCCTTGTTAGCTTGCATTACTGCGGCGCGCAGGGTGCATTTGCCCGATGCATCAGCACATGCCGAATTATTGAGGTTGGCATCGGGTGCATCCAACAGACTGTTGACCGTGTAAGTTGTCCCTGTCGGTGCGGCGCGCACTGCCGTGCTGACGGCGAGGATGACGAAACTGATTGCAAGTGCGCCGACCAGCGCGAATTTTCGGATGTTCATTCGAGTTCTCCTTCTTTATGGCTCTATTCCAACTGCCGCGATGATGCCTTTTGCATTCATCGTCGCCAGTATTAAACCAAAAATGAGCCACACAAGTAATATCGGTTAGTAATACAAAAAGTCGTATAAACTTTCCAAAGAGAAAACGCCGCGTCTTTCGACGCGGCGCGTTATGAATCGGGTGAATTTGTCGGAAAAGGCGTTGCACCTTACGGCTTGACCGTGAATGCAGACCAACGACTCGTGCGGCATCCTTTTTCATTGCACGCTTGTACGCGCCAAAAGTAAATGTGTCCGCGTTCGAGCGTCGGCGTTTTGAGTTGCGAACTTCTGACCATCTTTTCCAAAACGATATTGCCGCGTGCGGAATCGCGTTTCACCGTTATTTGGTAACGACCGGCACAATTCGCATCGCGCCAATCGAGTGTTGGTGTGGACGATTTAATCTCTGAATTGTTTCGAGGTTTGTCTAAAATCGGCAGGTCCGGTTTTTCGCAGATGATGACCGGTGTGGCGTTGTATTCGTATGCGCCCATATCACAACGCACCGTGCCGCTGCCACCGTCCGCATGACGCTGGTAGCTGCGTTGGTCGGTAGAAATGATATTCGTATAAGGGTCCTTGCAGCCATCAGGATTGCCTTTGTCAACGGCGGGACTGGTCGCCTCGAGCGCGTGCAGGAACGTGGGACCGCCATAATCTCCGTAGGGTTTGAATTTCGCATCAATCACGGAAGCGGGGCTGCCGACTTTATCGCCGTTCACGCCATTGGTGATGCCGTCGCAAGCATACCCATTACCAATCAAGTTGTAACCCGATGAAGTTAATTTGCCATAGCAATCGTGCGGCTTGGAAGGAGACGCAAGACTGTAATTGTCTTTATTCCCCGCGATGATGCTGTTACGAATCGTGACCACCGCGTTTTCGTGGTTGTAAATTCCGCCGCCGCCGAGCGCAACATCGCCATCATCATCTGCGACATTGGCAGTAATTGTGACGTTGGATAAATCAATACTTGGCGCGGGGGGCCAGGCGAGATTGGCAGGGCTATTGACGATTCCGCCACCTGCGCCTTTGGAATGATTACTGCTAAATGTGGTGTTGAGAACAACCGCATTGTTTTCGTTCAAGAGTCCCGCGCCCGCCGTGCCATAGTTTGTGAACAACGTTGAATTGGTGAGAAAGAGCGTAGCGGTGATGCCGCTTTCTGCGCCAAACAAAATCGCGCCGCCGAACGTTGTGGCATGATTAAATTTCATAACCACGCGGTCAACGGACATATTCACGCCGTCGGCAAAAATCCCGCCGCCCTTGCCTGCAAAATTTGTATCGAACAAAACGTCCACGACACTGAGATAGGTTCCGCGACTGCGAATCCCGCCGCCGACCTCGATTTCGACTTTGCCGTGAAAAATTCGCAGGTCACGAATTTCGACATTCGTATTCGGCAAGAGGTCAAACACGCGGTCTTGAAAATCCGCGTCAACGGTGGTTTTGCTAATCCCTTTGCCTTTGATAATCACATCTTCGCTTATATCAAAATCTCCGTTGTTCGCCGTATCGTCCACACCGACGCGCGTAATTTTGTACGTCGCGCTGTCAAGTTGAATCGTATCTTTGCCCGGCAACGCGTTCGCTTCCATCACCGCCGCGCGCAACGTGCAGACACTTGACGGCGTGCTTTTGCACAATCCATCGCCGCTTGTCGCGTCAGGTTCATCGGCGGTGCTGTTGACCGTAAAAGTGACGCCGTCGGTTTCGGCGTGCGCGGGCATTACATTTGGATTTAGTGCGAGTATGCCAAGTATTGCGAGTGCGAAAAAGAATTTGTGGATGTTCATTTTTTTTCCTCTGTGATTGATTCTTACGATATTGGAACGCGTCCACTACGACGTTATAGCCTGCCGAGGCGGCGTTCTTTTTTTTACGAGTGACTGGTTACGGCTTGACCGTGAACGTTCCCCATGCGCTCTTGGTGCATTGCTTTTGGGCATTACACGCTTTGACGAACCAATAGTAGGTGTGTCCTTTTTCGAGTGCAGTCGTTTTCACTTGCGAAACGGTCACGACTTTTTTGAATGCTTTGACGCCGTTCTTGGCATCCTTTTTCACCACCGCTTTATATTTCGTCGCGCACTGCACGTCGTTCCAATCGAGCTTTGGTGTTTGCGATTTCACTTCCGCGTTCGCTTTCGGTTTGTCCAAAATTGGCGCAGCCGGTTTTGTGTCACAGGTGTTGTTTGGCTGCGTCGCCGTTGCCGTTGCGGTTCGCGTTGCAGTGGATGTCATGGTAGGCGTTTTGGTTGGCGTGTTTGTTTTTGTCGGCGTTGCCGTTTTGGTTGGGGTATTGGTCGGCGTCGCCGTCGGCTTGGCGGAATTGTATTCATAGGAACCCATGTCGCAGCGTACTCCATTCACGCCGCCGTTCCACGGGCGGACATAGCCGCGTTGGTCGGTGGGCAAAGCGCTTCCGTCCGGGTCCACACAGCCGTTCGGATTGCCCGTGTCAATTGCTTGACTACCTGCTTTGAGCGCGTAATTTAACGTCGCCCCACCGTTGAGTTTTGCGCTGTTCTCTATTTGTGGGTCAATTTGAAAGAGTGCGTTGCCTACTCTGTCGCCATTTTGATTGTGGACTGGTCCGCTGCATCCATAATTGTTGCTGATTAAATTGTAGCCGTAAGTGGTCAGAGCGCCTTTGCAGTTGTGCGGATGACTGTTTGGAAATTGCCCCGGCGGCGAATTGTCAACATTCGAGCCAAGAATGGAATTGCGCAGCGTGACCGTCGTACCGTCATAGATAAAAATGCCGCCGCCGTCTCCGCCGTACTGGGCATCATAGTCAGCCTTGTTGTATGCGATGGTGACATTGAACAAGTCAACCGTTCCATCGAGATTGTAGATACCGCCCCCATTGCCAAGGGCGTGATTTTCGCCGATGGTCGAATTCACGATGGCGAGTGGCGCGCGATTGTAAATCGCTCCGCCGTCATACGAATCATTGTAGAGAAGGGCGCTGTCGAAAATTCGCACCGGACTACCGCTAAAGTAAAGTACGCCGCCATCGCCCAAGCCGCCTTGTCCATTTGACGACGCATTGTTATGAAAATAAGAGTGTTGGATGTTCAGCTCCGAATTGGAAAAAATCACACCGCCGTAGGGAGCCGAGTTGTTGGCAAATTCACTGTCAACAATGTTGACGCTGCCGTTCAGTCCCAACGCCCCACCGTACGACCCGGCGCTATTGTTCTTCATGATCACACGCGTCAAGGTCAAAATACCGTTGGTGCTCTTGAGTCCGCCCGCCTCAAAACTGTCTTTGCCATTTTGAATCGTCAGGTCGGATATCTGCACGGTCTGACTGGTCTTGACAATTTCGAACACGCGGCTCAGTTGATTGCCGTCAATCACAGTGGTTTGACGATTGCCGCCGACGATGGTTACGCTCTCGCTAATATCCAAATCGCCATTCAGTGCGGAATTATCGTCGCCGGAACGCGTAAGCGGGAACGTATTGTTGGCAGGCAAGACAATCGTGTCCGCGCCGGGGAAAGCATTCGCTTCTTGAATGGCAGCGCGCAGCGTGCATTTTGCGGAAGGCGCGCTTTCGCATTTGCCGTCTCCCGCAAGGGCATCGGGTTCGTCGAGAATGTAATTGACGGTGAATGTTTTTGCTTGTGGCGCGGCATACGCACGAGTGCCGAGTGCGAGTACGCCAAGCAACGCGAACAATCCCGCAAGCAGTCCAACAATGGAAACGAGTTTTTGAATGTTCATTTTGGTTTCTCCCGTTCGAATAGTTTTGCGTAACGTTGTGGGTATTAAACCAGACGGCGTGAGCTAAAGTAATATCAGTCAGTCGTATAAAAAGTGAGATAAAAATTGTTATCGCGAGAACGCCGCACATCTCATAATTTGAGTGTGCGGCGTTCTTTTTTTCGAATGATTATGGCTTGATGGTGAACATTCCCCACGCGCTTTTTGTGCATTGTTTTTGCGCGTTGCACGCTTTCACCCACCAATAGTAGGTGTGTCCTTTTTCGAGAGCCGTCGTTTTCACTTGCGAAACGGTCACGGCTTTTTTGAACGCCTTGACGCCGTTCTTGGCATCTTTTTTGACGACGACTTTATATTTCGTCGCGCATTGCACATCATTCCAATCGAGTTGCGGCGTTTGTGATTTCACTTCCGCATTCGCTTTCGGTTTCGAGAGCTGCGGCGCGGCAGGTTTGTTTTGACATTCATTCGAAGGTGGAGTTGCCGTCGGAGTTGGTGTATTGGTTGGTACCGGCGTCGGCGTAATGTAATGAGAGCCGTTTTCGTATGCGCCAATGTCACACTGGCTGGGATAATGACGTTGGAAATTACGTTGGTCATAGGAGAGCAATTGACCCAGTTTGTTTTTGCAGCCATTCGGATTCCCGGTGTTAATCGCGGGACTGTTGGCGAGGAGCGCATGTGTTGCAGTGCTCCCCCCGTTCTTTTGAAGCGGACCGAGTTTCGGGTCCAAAAACGCGTTGGGTCCGCCGGTCTGGTCTCCCGCCGCGTTAAAAGGTCCGCACAACCAATTGTGTCCGATGAGGTTATAGCCCCCTGATTGAAAGTCGCCGTAGCAGTCGTCGTCGTCATTCGAACTATTGTCTATATTCCCTGCGATGATGCTGTTCCGCACAAGGACGGTGCTGCCCGGAAAGTTGTAGATGCCACCCGCGTCACCACTGTTGGAATTGTCAGCATCGGCAACATTGAACGCAATCGTTACATTCGAGAGGTCGAGATACGTTCCTTGCGCCCCTTGAACCGCAATACCGCTGCCATCGCCGTTTGCGCGATTGTCGCTAAAGGTCGAATTCGTAATGGTAGCGCCCGCTTTGCCATGAAACAAACCGGCACCCATATACGCTTTGTTGCCATTGAAGGTAGATTGGTCAATCGTCAATCCCCCCTCGTTGTATAGACCACCGCCGGGCGTCCAACCGTCACCCGACACATTATTTCTGACGGTCACGCGCGAGAGTGACATTTCATTTGTGTTATAAATGCCGCCGCCAACAAATGCCTTGTTCTTTTCGAGCGTCACGTAGCGCAAGTCTGCGCGGATGCCATGCGCGTATATTCCTCCGCCTTGTGCATTCGTATCCTGCGTAGCGCCATTACGAATCAACATGTTGGAAAAATCCACATATGTGCCGCCATGGATGTCAAAAACTCTGTCCTTTGAGTCGGCGTCAATCACCGTCCACACGGCGTTAAAGCCGGAAATCGTTACGCTGTCGGTAATGTCCAAATCACCAACCGCCGCATTTGGCGTATCCCCGTCCACGCCGCCGATGAGGAATTTGAAGACGTCAGGCGTCGAACCGGAATTGATTCGCGCAAGTTTGATGGTATCCCAGCCCGGGTGCGCGTTCGCTTCCATCACCGCCGCGCGCAGCGTGCAAATCCCCGCCGCCGTCGCACAGATATTGTCGCCGGGATTCTTGTCAATTTGGTCGTGGACATAGTTGACGATATAGGTGGACGGAGCATTCGGCTCAGCGCCCACTCCGCCGACGACGGCGAGTGTGCCGAGCAACATGATGATGCCGAGAAAAATTGCGAGTTTGCGAGTTTTCATTTTGGGTTCTCCTGTTGAAAATAGGTTGACCTTGAAATTAAGCAATGTGCTGGATCAAAGGCAGCAGCACTGCCAATTGTGGACAAAATTCCGTCCATGCCATACGAACTTCGCCGGTAAATTGTTCGCCCAATCCTTGTTCCATCGTCCACAAGAGCGCGGCACCGACGACGTGTCTGCGTGCATGTTCGCTTTCCGTTTCGGGATAAGAGACATTCAGGTCACGCACAACACGCGTGAGGGCATACATGAATTGTCCTTTGGGCGCGCGCAAATCGTTTGGAAAGTGTGTGCGCAGGGTCGGCTCCAGTTGAAACAACCGCGCAAAGAAAAGGTCTGTCACCAAATCGGCGTGCGGTGCAATGTGGGCGAAGGATTCTTGAATCAGGCGAATCTGTGATTGTTCCATTGTGTTCCTACCATTGTCTTGACCGTCAACTTGTGGTACAACTCGTTTCGATTTCTCGCTTGCGAATGACCTCACGTTCACGTTCGCCAGCATTAAACCAAAAACTGCCCCGTCATGTAATACCAATCAGTGGTATATAAAGTCGTATAAAATTATGCAGTACGAGTTTGGTGCGTGGTTAAAAAAACGCCGTCGCATTCTTGACCTGACCCAAGACGACTTGGCAGTCGGCGCACATTGTTCCGTCAACACCATTCGCAAAATTGAAGCGGGCGACCTCTTGCCTTCCAAAACTCTTGCGCAAGAAATCGCCCGCGCCCTTGACCTCCCCGCCGACACACACGCGGAATTTGTCCGTTTCGCGCGCACGCCGACGATGCTCATGGAGGACGACGCGTTTTCGGACAAACCCGCCGCTGCACCCCCCCCCGCCGTACCCACCACCATTCGTTTTCGTATCCCTGCCGCCCTCGCCACCACCATCGGACGCGAACACGACACCAACGTCATCACGCGCGTATTGCGTCTTCCCGGCACGCGCCTCGTCACCCTCACCGGACCGCCCGGCACCGGCAAAACGCGCCTCTCGCTCGAAGTCGCCGCCGAACTCGAAGCCGAGTTTGAACATGGCGCGGCGTTCGTCGCGCTCGCGCCCATTGCTCAAGCCGGTTTGGTCGAAAGCACCATCGCGCAAGCATTGGAAATCCGCGCCCCCGCGCCAAACACTCTACAAAAATTTTTGCGCGACAAACAACTCTTGCTCGTGCTTGATAATTTCGAGCATGTCCTGGATGCTGCGCCGCTGGTGAATGAATTGCTGGGCGCTGCACCACGCGTCAAAATTTTGACAACGAGCCGCGAACGGCTTCGTGTGTACGGCGAACGCGAAATTCCCATCACCCCACTGGGCGCGCCGCCGCTTGCTCCATTGCCGCGTTGGGACGAGCTGGAAAAATTTGCCGCCGTGCAGCTCTTTATCGAGCGCGCCCAAGCGGTCCGTCCCGATTTTGAATTGAACGAAACAAACGCGGAAGCGATTGCGCGGTTGTGCGCGGGACTGGATGGTTTGCCCCTCGCAATTGAAATGGCAGCCGCCCGCGTCAAATGGGAAGCGCCATCACAAATTTTGGCGCACCTCGCGCGCCGCCTCGAAATTCTGACAGGCAGAGCGCGCGACTTGACGACGCGACAGCGCACATTGCGCGGCGCGATTGATTGGAGCTATGAATACCTCGACGCGAACGAACAAAAAGTCTTGCGCCATCTCGGCGTCTTTCGCGGTGAGTTCACTGTCGAATTTGCCCAAGCGGTCGCGGGTGTTCCCGTCCTGCCAAATTTGCAGACGTTGGTAGAAAAGTCACTGGTCAAGCGCAACCCCGCGCCCAACGGCGTTTCGTACTTTTCCTTGCTCGAAACGATTCGCGATTACGCGTTAGAGAAATTGACGGCGGCAGACGAAGCGCACGCGGCGCACGAACGCCACGCAAGTTTTATCAAACAGACCGCGCATGCGATTGGATACGCGCGCGAATACGGTCCTGCCGCGGCAGGCAGCCCATGGCAGAGCTTTGATGCACGCTGGGCGGATGATTTTCGCAGCGCGCTCGAATGGCTCGCGCAACATGCCCCCGTTGACGCGCTCGAGCTCGCTTCCGACCTGCTCGATTTTTGGGCAGACAAGGGTCTGGCGCGTGAGGGACGCGCGTGGCTCAAGCGCTTGCTCATCCCGGAGACCGAAGCATCGCCACTGTACGTCACCGCGCTTGTGACCTCTGCCACGCTCGAAATCGCACAAGGCAATCTCGACCAAGCAGCCACATTGGCGGAACAAGCGCGGCAGCTCGCCCTCGCGCGCGACCTGCCAATGCAGCGCGGCAAAAGCTTGCAAGCACTCGGTTACGTTTCCCTCTTGCGCGGCGATTTCGCGCAAGCGGAAAATTTTTTACTCGACGCGCGGGCGCAATATCAGGCACTCGGACTGCGCGCACACGAGGCACGCGCGCTCAACAATCTCGGACTCATTGCCAAAGACCGCAGTCAATTGGAACTCGCCGAAACCTATCATCAAACCGCGCTCGGCTTGCGCCGCGAATTGGGTATGCAAGCAGACATTGCCCAATCCTTGTTCAATGTGGCGATTGTGGCGTATTGGCGCGGCGATTTTGAACGCGCCATCCAAACGGGGCTCGAATCGTACAATTTAATGCTTGCTGACGATGACCCATTGGGCGCGAGCTATGTTCTCGAAACTGTCGGCATGGCACAATTCAAATTGAATCGGCTGGACGAGGCAACCGCCTCGTTACAAGAGAGTGTGCAATTCCTGCGGCGCGTGGATGACAAACGCGGCTTGGCGTTGATTTTGAACGCGCTTGGCGATGTGTCGCGCTCACAGAAAAATTTTCAAGCTGCCGCGCAGTATTACCGCGAAGCATTGGCGTTGTGTCTCGAGACGGGTGAAAAACGGCGCGGCGCGTTTTGTTTGGAAGGATTCGCCGCCGTCGCATTTCAAAACGGACAATCTCTCCGCGCCGCGCAACTTTTGGGCGCCGCATCGGCATTGCGTCAAGAAATTGGCGCGCCGCACTATCCGACAGAATTGCCCGAATACCAAGAAATCGTCCGTAACGTGAGCAGCAGTCTCGCTCAACGCGATTGGGAAAACGCCTGGCAAGACGGTGAGGCACTCACGTTGATGGACGCTATCGCGCTCGTGTTGGAAGAAGGATAATGGAACTCACGTTCGGACCATGGCTCAAAAAACGCCGCCGCGTGCTTGACCTCACCCAAGATGATTTGGCGGAACGCGCGACGTGTTCCGTCAACACGATTCGCAAAATTGAATCGGGCGATTTGATTCCGTCCAAAGCGTTGGCGCAGGAAATCGCGCACGCGCTCGATGTTCCATCCGACGCGCACGCGGGCTTTGTGCAATTCGCGCGTGACACGAATGCAACCGCGTCCGAAAATGCGTTCACCGAAAATCCCCCCCCCCGCACACCCGTCGCGACAACACCCCCCGTGCAAAAATTCGCGCCGCCCGCACCGCTTACTGCCGCGATTGGGCGCGAACGCGAGACGAATGTTATCGTCAACACGCTGCGCTTGCCGGCTGCGCGTCTCATTACCCTAACAGGCGCCCCCGGTACGGGCAAGACGCGTCTCGCGTTAGAAATCGCTGCCCAAGTGCAATCTGAATTTCAACACGGCGCAGCATTCGTGGGACTCGCGCCCGTCGCGCAAGCAGACATGGTAGAGAATGCTATCGCGCAAGCGCTCGACGTACACGAAGCCGGCGAGACCAATCTCAATGCCGCGCTCGAAAAATTTCTGCGCGACAAACATCTCTTGCTCGTGCTGGACAATGTCGAACATCTCTTGGAGAGCGCGAGTTCCGATGCCGCGCAGCGGGTCACCGCACTCTTGCGCGCCGCACCGCGTTTAAAAATTCTCGCGACGAGCCGCGAACCGTTGCGCGTGTATGGCGAACGCGAATTTCCGATTGCGCCGCTCGAACTGCCACCGCTCGCTGCGCTCCCGTCACTTGAAGAGATTGAAAAATTTTCCGCCGTGCAATTGTTTGTCGAACGCGCGCAGGCGGTGGAGACTGAATTTGAATTGACCGCCGAAAATATGGAAGCGGTGGCGCGCTTGTGCGTGGGGCTGGACGGTTTGCCGCTCGCCATCGAACTCGCCGCCGCGCGCATCAAGTACGAAACCCCGCGCGCACTGCTCGCGCAGTGGAATCGGCGTTTGGATGAATTCACCAGTGGAATGCGTGACCGCGCCGCGCGCCAACAAACTCTGCGCGGTGCGATAGATTGGAGTTACGAACGGCTCACTGAAACAGAACAACGCGTGCTGCGTCAGCTCGGCGTCTTTCGCGGCGGCTTTACGTTGGAACAAGCGAACGCGGTTTGCGAAACGGACGCGCAAACGATTGTCTTGGCGCTCGTCGAAAAATCGCTCGCCAAACATGAAATTTCTTTTGACGGCAGTGCGCGCTTTACGTTGCTCGAAATGATTCGCGAGTACGCGTTGGAAAAATTAGGGCTGCACGGCGAAGCGCAGCGCGCGTCCGAACGACATTGGCAATTTTTCACAACCCTCGCGCAGGAGTTGGACACAGACGAAATGCGCGGCGCGTCCTCCATCGTTGTCGCGCGTCTGAATCAAGAACACGACAATGCGCGGCGCGCGCTCGATTGGGCAATTCAAAGCCAACAGCGCGAACGCGCGTTGACACTCACCGCCGCGCTCGCCAAGTACTGGTACTATCGCGGCTATGTGGCAGAAGCGCAGCATTGGATTTCGCAAACGCTCACACTGAACGCCGACGTGAGCGTTGAACTCGCGCCGACACGCGCGCGAGTTCGAAGTGTGTACGCCGACATTTTGCGCATGAGCGGCGAATGGCTGCGCGCGCGCGAACTCTTTGAACAATCCGTTAGTGATTGGCGCGCGGTGGGCGAAGCGGGCAAACCGCATCTCGCCTTTGCGCTCGTCTTGTTATCGCGCATGGCATTGTGGCAAGGCGACGCCGACATTGCGTACACGCACGCGCGTGAAGGACTGGAACTTTTTCTCACATTAAATGACCCGCATGGACAGGCAAGCGCGTGGCGTCGGCTGGGCGAATGGGCAATGAGCCAACGCGATTCCGCGTATGCGCGCGAATGTTTGGACAATGCAGTCGCATTGCAGCAAGACACCGATTACTATTTTGGACACGCGGTCTCGTTGCTTGAACGCGGCGACATTGCGCGCGCGACAGGCGAGTACGAACGCGCGCAGCGCGACTATGCAGCTGCCGCGCGCGTGAACGAACGCGCGAATGATGGGTTCAATCGCCTGCGCCTCACACATCGTTTTGGAGTCCTTGCCGCACTGCAAGGCGACCCGCAGCGCGGCGAACAATTGCTTCGCCAAGCCCTCGAGCTCACACTGCAACAAGGCGCGCAGCCGCCCATTCCCCTAATCTTTGCATCGTTCGCGTACTGCGCGGCAGTCCAACAGAAACCGCGTATGGCAATGCGCGCGTTAGGTGTGATGGACACCGCAATTCGGGACATGTACATGGTGTTTCACGACCCGGAACAAATCGAAGTTTTCAAGACCGAGCAGCTTGTGAATGCACAAGCCGTTGGCGAATGGCGCAACCAATGGCGCGCCGAAGGACGCGCGAAAAATTGGCGCGACGCACGCGCGGTACTTGAAGAAATTTCCGAATAAAATCATTTTTGCAATGGAACTCGATTTAGGAACGTGGCTCAAAAAACGTCGCCGCGCGCTAGACCTCACGCAAGAGGATTTGGCGGAACGTGCAACGTGTTCGGTCAACACGATTCGCAAAATCGAGTCAGGCGATTTGATGCCGTCCAAAGCGTTGGCGCAGGAAATCGCGCGCGCGCTCGATTTGCCATCCGAAGCACACGCGGAATTTATTCAGTTCGCACGCAACCCGAATGCCACCGCGTCCGAAAACGCCTTTACCACAACCCAACTTGTTACCACACCAAATGCGCCCGCGCCCGAAAAATTTCGCGTACCCGCACCGCTTGGTCCAGCCATTGGGCGTGACCATGACACGAACGTGGTGACGCGCATCTTGCGCTTGCCGACAACGCGTCTCGTTACCCTGACAGGTCCTCCGGGTACGGGCAAGACGCGTCTCGCGCTCGAAATCGCCGCCGCGTTGCAAGATGAATTTCAACACGGCGCGGCATTCGTCGAACTCGCGCCCATCCCTCAAGCCAACTTGGTCGAAAGCGCGATTGCGCAAGCGCTTGATGTCCGCACCACACCACAAACGACCCTCACCAACGCGCTGCGCGCATTTTTGCGCGACACACAATTGCTGCTCGTCCTCGACAATCTGGAGCATTTGCTCGACGCCGCGCCGCTGATTGGCGAACTGTTACGCGCGGCACCACAATTAAAAATTCTAACCACGAGCCGCGAAGCATTGCACGTGTACGGTGAGCGCGAAGTTCCGGTTGCGCCACTGACGATTCCTATCTTGAATCCGTTACCAACATGGAACGCGTTGGAACGTTACGCGGCGGTGCAGCTTTTTGTCGAACGCGCCCAGACTGTCAATGCCGATTTTGAATTGACCCCCGCGAACGCCGAAACCATTGCGCGGCTGTGTGTTGAATTGGACGGACTGCCGTTGGCGTTGGAAATGGCGGCGGCGCGCGTGAAATGGGAAACGCCCGAAGCATTGCTGCCGCAATTGACGCGGCGGCTTGAAACGCTGGAACGACGCGCCCGCGATGTCGAGACCCGCCAACAAACGCTGCGCGGCGCGATGGACTGGAGTTATGAGCTTTTGGAACACGCGGAAAAACGCGCGCTGCGGCAGCTCGCCATTTTTCGCGGCGGCTTTACAGCCAACGCGGCGGAAAGCGTTATCGGCGCAAACGCGCCCGAACTCTTGCCTCGTCTCGTCGAAAAATCACTCGTCCAAGTTGAAGAAGCGCGCGGTCAAGCGCGTTATATCCTCCTCGAAACCATTCGCGAGTACGCGTCAGAAAAATTGAACGCAGCGGATGAAGCGGAACACGCGCGCGAAAAGCACTGGGCATTTTTCCTAGCGCTCGCAAAAACGGTCGGCACGGATATGCTGCACCCCCCGTCGCCCGATGCCATCGCACAATTGCACACCGAAGAAAGTAATTTGCGCACCGCGCTCGATTGGACCATCTCTTCGGGACGCGGCGAGTACGCGTTGGAATTGGCAGGCGCGCTCGTGCCATTTTGGTATCACTCGAGTCAAATGAGCGAAGGCATGGCGTGGCTCGCCCAAGTTCTCAACATGAATTTGCAAGTAAATGCAGAACTGGCATTCACGCGCGCGCGGGCGCGCAACGGTTACGCCGAATTTTTGCGGCTGGTTGGGGCTACCGCTCCGGCGCGTGAACTTTTGGAACAAGCGATTATGGATTGGCGGCGCTCGGGCGAACGCGGGCGCGCGCATCTCGCGTTTGCGTTACTGGCATTGTCGCGTTTGGCGCTGTATCAAGGAGACGATGAGCTGGCGGGGAAAGCTGCGCACGAAGCATTGGAAGTGTATCAAAGACTTGGAGACGAGTTGGGACAAGCGCGCTCGTATCGTCGCCTCACCGAATGGGCGTTGAACGAATTGGATTACGCGTACGCTTCGGAATGTATTGAACGCGCACTCGATTTATCGAACGCGGTTGGAAACTTGTTTGAACGCGCGGCAGATTTTTTGCAGCGCGGGGATATTGCACGCGCGCGCGGTGACTATGTGCGCGCGCAAAATGATTATCGAGCGGCGCAAGAGGTCAATCAGATTGCCAACGAAGTATTAATCGAAACGCAGCTGTTGCGGCGTTTGGGGCTTGTCGCGGCGTTGCGAGGCGATTTGGCACAGGCAGAGGGGATTCTAGCGCGCGCCATTCGCGTTGCAAGTGCCGTAAAGAACCGTGTAAATCTCGCGTATGTGTTTGCGGCATTGGCGCTGTGCGCGGCGCTTCAAAAACGTCCCGACGCCGCGATGCATTGGGTAGGTACTATGGATGCGAGTCTGGAAGCGCTGGCGAATGTATTGATTGTTCCCGAAGTGATTGAATACGAGCTCACACAAGAACTCGTCAGACAGCAAGCATCTGAAGCAGACATTGAAAAATGGTATGCAGAAGGACGACTGCTCTCTCCCGAACAAGCCGTTGCCAAGCTGCTGACGCTTGCAGAGCATCAGATTGGGAAACCACAATAGAAACGAAACCCGTTATCTCGCAAGCGAAGCAAAGATAACGGGTTTCGTTTCTTGCACTGTCATCACGGCTGCAGCTCGAATGCGCCAATATCGCAGCGTGTTTTGCCATCGCCGTCACCATCGGCGGGGCGCGGTTCGCCGCGTTGGTCTATTGTGATTGGATTCCCATTTCCAAAGGTGCATGACTTGGTGAAATCGGTTGCGGCGCTGTTGGCGGTGAGCGCACGCGTGCGCGTCGGTCCACCATTGTATGCCAATGGTTCCAAGCCCGCGTGAATGCCCGTGTCGCTCGTATTGTCCACAGAGAGGTTGCAATTCAACGGTGCGTACACAATGTTGTAGCCGTTCTGTGTAACGGAACCTTGACATTCGTCGTTCACGCCGTTTGCTTTGTTCAAATCCAAAATTGTGTTTTTGATGGTGATGTTCGCGCCACCGGAAGAATAAAGCCCGCCGCCCGTTCCGCCGACCCCCGCGACATTTTGAGCGAGGGTGACATTGAGCAATGACAGATGCGGTGAATCGTGATTGATGCCGCCGCCTTCGCCCGCGCCGCCCGAACCGATATTCGCCGCATTGGAAACAATCGTACTGTTGAACGCGCTGCCGTCCGTCGCACTGTAAATGCCTCCGCCAAGACGCGCGCGATTGCTATCCACCGTACTCGCTTCCATATACCACGTCAGCCCCACATCCGCTTTGTCGGTGACATAGAAACCACCGCCTTGGTCCGCGCAATTTTTGTTAAAGGTAGAGTTGTAAATGGATGCGCCATAACCAAAGAACGCGCCGCCGCCCAGCCCCGAATTGCAGAGGTTCAAAAGCACGGTGCTGTTTTTCATCGTCAAGGGCGCATCGGAATAAATTCCGCTGCCATCGCTGCCAAAATTTTTCGTCACTTTGCTGTTGAGAATTTTTAGGTTGCCGTCCACATGCACGCGAATCCCCCCGCCTTGGTCAACGGCGTATCCATTTTTTATCGTGACGCCTTGAATTTTCACGCGCGCGAAAATATCAAACACCCGATTGTGTTTGTCACCATCAATAATCGTTTTGTCTTTGCCACTGCCGATGAGATTCACCGCGTGCAAAACGTCGAGGTCGCCGTACATGCCTGTATCGTCGAAGGGTTCGGTGTTGGCAATACGATAACGTCCCGCTGCGATTTTGATTTTGGGCGTGCCACTTGTCATCGCGTTCGCTTCCATAATCGCCGCGCGCAACGTACACAAATTGGATGGTGTACTCGAACATGCCCCGTCGTTGGGATTCGCGTCGGGTTCGTCGAGGGTGCTGTTGACAGTAAAGGTGACAGTAGGCGCGTAATGCCCGAACACAGCTTGTGCGGACACGAGCGTGAGGAGCGCCAATGAACCGACGAGTGAAAATTGGAAAAGAATTTTTCTGTTCATAGGTCTAGTACGGAAATGCCTGCATGAATGCGTCAAGGTCCCCTTCGCTCTTCGTGCTCGCGGAAAAATAATAGCCGCCGCGCGTCCACGCGATGAATGCGCCATCGCTGTTAACCACTTTCAGATAACTCGGTTCGGTGCCCATCGAACCAAAACGCGGGTCGGTGGGAAACACGCCGCCCACCGCGTCGCCCGCCGCGACAGCTAACGTACTCTGGGCGTTGCTTGCGCTCGACGCGACGGCAAACTCGACAAAAATTTCTTTTGTCCCCGAACGATAGCGCGCGTAAATCGAATCGCCGTCCACGTCCACGCTCGTCGCCTGCGTGCCTTGATTCGACGCGCGTTCAACGCTCGCACGCGTGTACGGTCCTACTTGTTTCGGGAGTAATTGCTCGAGGTCGAGACCGCTTGGCATCGGGCGTTTCTCAATTCCATACGGCGCAGTTCCATTCAACATCGTAATGGCTCCTTTCGTAGGTGGCTGATTAGCCGACACGGTGGGCGCGTTTTGTGCGATGGGCGTCGCGGAGGACTCGCCGCGTAGAAAGATGACGCTCGTCTGTTTTGTCGTCGAGCGCGGTAATGATGAGCAGACCAATTTGCTTATCGCTCTGCTGTTTGGTGAACGCGCAAAAGGTGCCTGCCTGTCCGATTTGCGCGCCGTCCACGCAGCCCGACGCGTCGCTTGCCCAATGGTACGGCGAAGCTGCCATGCGCGTCGTCGTGTAAAAATTTTGAACGTCGTCGGATGTTTTGTTCGTGTTGAACATGAGCCAATCCCATTCCGGCGCGCCCTCGCCCAACCCTTTCATCATTACGTTCACACCCGTTCGCATAAACAATTTGATAGAGTTCGGTAGTTCGGCGTCAATCGGATTGCCTAGCCCATCCATCGCAGGAACATCACTCCACAATGAACCAACGTGATTGAAAGTATCGTCGCTCGTCAACGGATTCGCTGCGCCACATGCCGCGCTGAATAGCGCCAAGAAAAAGACCCACGCCGCAAAAAAATTTCGTTTGCGAAATGTCGCACTGACAAGTTCCAGCATTGAGTGGAATTTCGAATTCATCATCCCTGCTCCTTTCGCGACGCGATGAATCGGTTCGCGTCCGTTGTGCCGGAATGAATCTCGATGAACACGCGCAACGCTTGCGCGTGCGGGCAACGTGGTGGAGATGGCAGTGGCTCGGAAAGCCGGAGGAAAAGCTGTAAAAATCCAGAAAAACGCGACTTGAGAATGTGGAATGATTAGAACGCGGAATAAGAAACGCTACAGCGAGCTACAATTATTATACGCCCGTCGTCAAGCAAATAAAAAAGGCGGCTATCCTTTGCCGCCTCGTTTTGGTTGGGTCTTGTTTTCTTTGCCGGAACGGTCCAAGATTTCTTGCGCCACTTGCTGCATCGTGACGCGCCGCGAACGACTGGTGCGATGAATTTTGTTGAACGCCTGTTGTTCGGTCAGATTTTGTTCTTGCATCAAAATACGTTTCGCGTCTTCCACCACTTGACGCGCTTCTAAACTTTTTTTCAAATCTTGCACTTGCCGCTGCATCTTTTTCCATTCCTGAAAACGCGTCATTGCCAAATCGAGCGTCGCGTCCAATAAATCTTCTTTGACCGGTTTCACCAAATAGCCAAACACGGAAGCTTCGCGCGCTTCATTCACCAAATCGCGTTGGCTGAACGCGGTCAGCATCACAATCGGCGTCGGGCGTTCTTGCATAATTTTGCGCGCAGCTTCGATGCCGTCCATCCCCGGCATTTTAATGTCCAATAAAATCACTTCCGGTTTTTCCGTGCGCGTCATTTGAACCGCCGACGCGCCGTCCACTGCCGATGCCACAACCTTGTGTCCTTTGTCTTCCAACATCGTCCGCAAACCCATTCGAATCACTGCTTCGTCATCTGCAATTAAAACGCGCATTCCATCACCTCATTCGAATAAACTACGTTTCTCGTTTCTCGCATTTCTTTACGCGTCACTCGTCGTCTTCATTTTTGGAATTTTCAACACTGCCGCTGTGCCGCGTTTGCCGCGCCGATTGCTAATTTTGAATTGCCCGCGCAAATCTTCTTGAATCATCGTCTCGACAATTCGCAAACCCAACGAGTCGCTTGTCTTGAAATGTTTGGGCAATCCTGCGCCGTCGTCTTCGACGCGAATTTCATATGTATTTTCATTTTCCGCCAACGTCACATTCACCGTGCCGCGTGCTACATTATCAAAGCCATGTTCTAACGCGTTTTGAATCAATTCATTCACCGCGAGCGTCATCGTCGTCGCGGGCTGTGAAGGCAACCGAATGTCCGCGCCTTGCACATGAATCGCAATTTCTTTTTCCGGCTGCACCATCGTTTGATGCGCGACGAACGCGGCTTGTTGAATCAATTCGCGCACGCCAATCACACGAAAACTATCTTGCGACATTGCTTCATGCACGGCGGCGATGGCAATGATGCGATTGATGGTTTGCTGCAACAATTGCCGCGCGTCCATTTTGTCCGCGTCGCGCAATTGCATTCGCAGCAGCATCGCCACCGTTTGCAAATTGTTTTTGATGCGATGGTGCATTTCGCGCACCAGCATCGAACTCATCATCAAGTTTGCATTTTCGAGCGCGACGGCGGTTTGATTCGCCAGCGTGGAAAACAATTCAATCTCTTGCGATGTAAATTCATGCACGCGGTCGAGATAACAATTGAACGCGCCAATCACTTTGCCGCGCACGCTGACGGGCACGGACAGAAACGAATGTAAATTTTCGCGCTGCGCGAGCGCGCGATTTTTGTACAAAGGTTCGTTCTGCAAATCGCGCACAATGACAGGTTCGTCGCGCTGAATGGCGCGCCCCGTCAGACTAGTTTCCACATCAATCGGCGAAATTGCCGCGTGTTCGCGTTCGAGTCCGTACGTTGCGCGCAGTGCGAGCGCTTGATTCTCTTCATCAAACAACAGCAGCGCGGTGCCGCGCGCGTTCATGATTTGCGCCGCCATTTCACAAATCACCGCGAGCATCTCGTCGAGATAGAGCGGCTCGGTAATCGTTTTGCTGACCTGCGCGAGCGTGGACAATTCGTTGACTTGGCGCTGCAAGCCGTCGAGCAATTCCGCGCGTTCGAGCGCGCCCGCCGCGAGTTCGCCAATCAATTCGAGCAAATCAATTTCGGGGCGCGTCCAATGATGCATCCGTTTGGTCTGCACATTCATCGCGCCGATTTTGCTGCCCTGACTAATCAACGGCACTGCCGCAAGTGATTTAAAGTTTTCCTCTTCGGTCCCCGGAACGTACACGAATCGCGGGTCGTTCAGCGCATCGCGCACTGCAATAGATTTGCCGCCCTCTAATGCCTTGCCCGTAATGCCTTGCCCCATTGCGAGTTTTCCGACGTTGAACGCTTTGGGAGACAACCCTGTGCTCGCTTTTAGCACCAGCGCGTTTTGTTTTTTGTCCCACAGATAAATCGAACACGAATCGAGCCGCATCACTTCTGCCGTCGTCTCGGTGATTTTGTGCAGCGTCGTATTCAAATCAAACGCCGCACTCAACGCTTCGCCGATATTGTGCAGCGCTTGCAGCTCGGCGCGCGGGTCGGAAATGCGGCGGTGGGGCTTGGTTCTGCGAAAAGGAGCCATTCTAATACGTCAGTGCAATCTCTGAGACAATACACGCCCAAAAGACCAGCGCCGCAAGCAAACAATCAATGCTATAGCGTACCAATTTGAATTTCCGTGATGCAATGCGCGCGGTGTTGTACACTTCAGTCAAGAGCGAGACGTGATGCTGCGCGACGCTCTGTTTGGAAAATAATTCCAAAAATTCGGGATGTGAGTATTGAGCGATCTTGCCGAAAAAAAATAATGTTTCGCCGCCGCCTTTCACGCGCAGCGAGGGGCGTGTAGCGACCAATGCCGCGAGCATGGAAAAAAACAACGCGCCGAACATACACACAGTGAAAAAGCTCATTAACGTATCCAACAGCGAGGTAGTCGGGTCAAAAATAATAATAATCGCGCCCCGCCGCGTGAGCAGCAGCGAGACGGTTATCAACACTGCGTCCGCGGCAATGACCAGCCCTGCTTTGGTGTCAGCACGCGTGATTTGCGCTTCAATCAAATTGAACAAAAACGCGGCGAGCGTGCGTAATTCTTGTTCAGAGACGGTTTCATTCGATTGCGGGATTTCGAGTTCGTTCACAGTATCTTCTCCATATACACGACATCGAGCCACTGCCCGAATTTGTATATGGTTTCTCGAAAATGCGCAACCTTATCGAAACCGAACTGCGCGTGTAATTTCAAGCTCGCTTCATTGTCCGCACTGATGCCTGCCAAAATCGCGTGCAGTCCCATTTCGCGTGCGGCATCAATCAACGGCGGCAGTAATAATTTTCCCACACCGCGCCCGCGCCACGCGGGATGAATGTAAATCGAATTCTCTGTCGAAAAGCGATAACCATAGCGTTCCTTGTAGCGACTCAACGAACTCCAACCAACAACCTCATGCGCGTCATTGGTCGCAACAAAAATCGGATACCCATCGCGTTCATGTTCATCAAACCATTCATAGCGCGATTCTAAGGAACGCGGTTCATAATCCGCGCTCGCGGTGGTGTTCAACACCGCGTCATTATAAATTTCGAGAATTGCGGGAACGTCTGTGCGGATTGCTTTGCGAATCGTGAACATTCCTGTCGGATAGTCGGATAGTCGGATGGTCAGTTGGGCAAGAGACTATCCGACTATCCGACCAACTGACCATCCGACTATTTAGGAACTACTCTCCAAAAATATTTCTGCGTATCGCCCCACCGCCAATCCAACACCCACGCGTAACGGCTATCCGTCGCCATCGCATGACCTTTCACACATTCGCGCAGCCACGCATCATCTTCTTCGCCGTCGAGCCGTTCGAGTTTCACCATATCGGAATTCAAACGCGTCGGCAATTTATTTTCGGGGTCGTACACGAACGCGATGCCGCCGCTCATGCCTGCGCCAAAGTTTCTACCAAATTCGCCCAACACGACGACGGTGCCGCCCGTCATGTACTCGCACGCGTGGTCGCCCACACCTTCGACAACCGCGACGGCACCGCTGTTGCGTACACAAAAACGTTCGCCCGCTTGTCCTGCCGCGTATAACGTTCCGCCGGTTGCGCCATACAATACAGTGTTGCCAAGAATCGCGTTTTCATTGGTCGCGTATTTCGCAGTCTTGGGCGGACGAATCACAAGTTCACCACCGTTCATTCCTTTGCCGACGTAATCGTTCGCTTCGCCGTACACAATGAGCTGCATTCCATTGATGCAAAACGCGCCGAAACTTTGTCCCGCGCTGCCTTCAAACGTTGCGACAATCATTTTTTCGCGCACGCCCGCGTCACCATATTTTTGCGCGATGTAGCCCGCGAGCCGCGCGCCGACGGTGCGGTCCGTATTACGAATCGCGGCTTTGAATTCGACAGGTTTTTTTTCGTCCACCGCGCGTTTGCATGCGGCAAGCAGCGCGTCGTCGAGCGTTTGTCCTTCGGGACGGTCATTGCGCGGCTGTTCATTCTTGCGCGCTTTTTTTCCCGAAGGGTCAGGGTCCGCGAGAACGCGCGATAAATCGAGGGGGAGCGTTTCGTATTCGGTCATGTGCATCACCATCATCAAAAAACAAACGACTGCGGATTTTGCGCCACAGCCGTTGTTGCAATCAATCTCTAATCTCTAAGCTCCGGTATCAATTCACAACTTGTGCTGCCGGCGAAAAAATGTACGGCGTCACTGCCGCAGGAATGGAAGCAGGAATGGTTTGCTGAAAATGTTGTGCGCGTTGACGCGGTTGATATTGCAACAAATCTACGCGCCCCACAATTTCATCGAGCGTGCGCGCGCCGATGGAGGCGAGCCATTCGCGCGTTTCTTCCGCAACGAACAAATAGTACGCCATCACCCATTCCGCCACTTGCGGAAATTTTTTGCGTAACTCTTGTTTTTGCGTAGCGATGCCAACGGGACAGGTGTTGAGATGACATGCGCGCGCCATGATACAGCCGCTTGCAATCACCGCTGCCGTGCCAAAAGAAAATTCTTCTGCGCCGAGCAGCGCGCCGACGACAACATGCCGTCCCGTTTTCAAACCGCCGTCCACGCGCAAGCGGACGCGTCCCCGCAGGTCGTTGGCTACTAGGACCTGCTGGGTCTCTGCCAGCCCCAATTCCCACGCAATCCCCGCGTGTTTGATCGAGCTCAACGGAGACGCGCCCGTGCCGCCAGAATGTCCCGACATGTGAATCACATCGGCGTACGCTTTGGCGACACCCGCCGCAATCGTTCCGACACCATTTTGCGCGACGAGTTTCACCGAAACTTTTGCGCGCGGATTGATGCGTTTCAAATCGTAAATCAATTGCGCCAAATCTTCAATCGAATAAATGTCGTGATGCGGGGGGGGGGAAATGAGCGTGATGCCGGGCTGCGCGTGACGCACTGCCGCAATTTCCAAACTCACTTTAGCGCCGGGCAATTGTCCTCCTTCGCCCGGTTTGGAACCTTGTGCCATTTTGATTTGCAATTCGTCCGCGCTCATCAAATACGCGGGCGTCACACCAAAACGCGCGGACGCGACTTGTTTAATCGCGCTGTTTTTCAATGTGCCATAACGCGACGGATGTTCGCCGCCTTCGCCGCTGTTGGCGAGCGCGCCCAAACGATTCATCGCCTCACTCAACGTTTGATGCGCTTCGAGCGACAACGCGCCGTGCGACATTGCCGCAACGGAAAACCGTTTCACCAAAACATCGGCGGGTTCGACTTCAGAAAGTGGAATCGGTTCGCGCGGAACAAATTGCAAAAAATCTGCGAGGTCTGTCGCGGGACGTTCGTTGACGAGCGACGCGAATTTCAAATACTTTTCGTATGCTTCTTGATAATTTCCATTCAACGCGCCCGGCGTGCGGACCGCGTCGTGCAGCGCATCAACGATGCTCGGATTGAACGCGTGGTACTCGCCGCCTTTTTTGAATTTGAAATAGCCATAGTTGTACAAACGCGACGTTTCGCCAAACGCGCGCGCGTGATGATGCAACACAGTCTCTGCAATTTCGCGCAGACCGATTCCTCCGACGGGCGATGCGGTTCCCGTGAAATATTGCGCGATAACCTCATTCGCAATCCCGATGCACTCGAACAATTGCGCACCGTGATACGCGTCAAGTGTGGCGATGCCCATCTTGGACATGATTTTCAAAATGCCTTTATTGGACGCGGCGATAAAATTTTCTTGCGCGTGCGCGGCATCGAGTTCCACGTTGCGGCGAACGTGACCGACATCGTACAACGCGTGGATGGTCGCCAACGCGAGATATGGATTGATGGCATTCGCGCCATACCCAATCAAACACGCGAATTGATGTACATCGCGCGCGTCGCCCGTTTCCGCGACGATGCTCGTTTGCCAACGCAAGCCGACGCGCAACAAATGATGATGCACCGCGCTCACCGCGAGCAGCATCGGAATCGGCGCGCGTGATTCATTCACGCTGCGGTCACTGATGATGAGAATCGTTTTGCCGTCGCGCGTTTGTTGTTCCGCGTCCGCGCATAATTGTTCGAGCGCGCGTTCGAGTTGGGTAGAAACGGAACCCGGTTCCGTTTCTACCCGTTCCGTTGCTACCCAAACCCACGTCGCGTCGAGCGTTGCATGCGGAAATTCATCATCGAGCGCGCGAATTTGCGCGAGCTGCGCGTCATTCAAAAATGGTGACGCGAGTTCGAGCAAGTGCGCGTGTGTTGGCGTTTCTTCCAAAATGTTGCCGCGTCCGCCGAGAAAAACGCGCGTGGACATGACCAATTCTTCGCGCAGCGGGTCAATCGGCGGATTCGTCACTTCGGCAAAACGCTGACGGAAAAAGTGATACAGCGGACGGTCAAATTCCGAAAACACTGCGAGCGGCGTATCATCGCCCATCGAGCCGACGGCTTCTTGTTTATTCTCTGCCATCGGTTTGAGAACGACGACGAGCTCTTCATCGGTGTAACCAAAGAGAGATTGGAGATTGGAGACTTGTCCCGAAGTATATTGAGGGATTGGAAATTCTGAAGAGGTGAACGGGTGAACGGGTGAAGAGGTGACAGACGCGTTCAATGGTCGAATATACTCACTGACCCAATGCGCGTAGGGGCGACGTGAGGCATAGTGCAATTTGATTTCATCGTTCTTCCACAATTTGTTGTACTGCAAATCGGCGACAACCATTTGTCCCGGACCGAGACGCCCTTTTTGTTTCACGCGTTCGGGTTCGATTTCGAGCGCGCCCGATTCGCTCGCCGCAATCACAAAGCCATCGTTTGTGACGAGCCACGTCGCGGGGCGCAAACCGTTTCTATCGAGCGTCATACCTGCGACGCGTCCATCCGAAAAACAAATCGCGGCGGGTCCGTCCCACGGTTCCATCAACGTCGCGTGATAGCGATAGAACGCTTTGATTTGCGGGTCGAGGTCGCGCACATTCTCCCACGCTTCGGGCATGAGCATCATCACCGCGTGCGGCAATTCGCGTCCGCCGAGCGAAACGAGTTCGAGACCGTTGTCTAAAATTCCCGAATCGGAGGAGGACAAATCCAATAATGGATGGAACGAAGCGGCGTTCGTTCCGTACTCATCGCGGAAAAGTGACGAATCAAAAAATGGTTCGCGCGCATTCATCCACGCGATGTTGCCCGACAGTGTGTTGATTTCGCCATTGTGACAGAGGCGGCGAAATGGCTGTGCGAGTTCCCACGAGGGAAAGGTGTTGGTACTGTAACGTTGATGTACGAGCGCGAGCGCGGTTTCGTACAACGGGTCTTGCAAATCGAAATAAAATTTGCCGAGCATCGGCGAGATGAACAGCCCTTTGTACACAATCGTGCGCGACGAAAGTGACGCGGCATAGAGACGCGGAATTTTTTCTTGGATTGCTTTGCGTTCGATTTCTTTGCGCGCGAAATACAACGCGCGTTCAAAGCCATCACCACTGCCAACATGTTTGCCGCGCGAAACAATCGCCTGCGTAATGTACGGTCGCGTTTTGAACGCGTGTTCACCCAACGCTTCGAGGTTCACCGGCACCTCGCGCCACATCAACAATTGCAAATTGCGTGACGCGAAAACACTTTCGATAATTTGTTTCGCTTTCGCGCGCGGCTCTTTGTCGCGCGGAATGAAAAACATTCCGATGGCGAGGTCGCCCTCATGCGGCGCAGAGATTTTATTTTGTTCGAGTTCACGCGCGAAAAATTTATATGGAAGCTGCGTGAGGATGCCCGAACCGTCGCCCGTTTTGCCATCGGCTGCCACCGCGCCGCGATGCGAAAGACGCGCAATCGTGGTCAACGCGTCTTGCAATAATTTGTGCGACGCGCGCGCGTGCAAGTCGGCAAGAAAACCCGTGCCGCACGCATCGCGTTCAAAATAGGGGTCGGTTAAAAATGTTTCGTGGTGTCCTCGCTGGGGAGGACAATCAGCGTGGTTCGACATCGCGTTAGCTCCAAAAGGACGCGTGAACGTATGGTCAGCGAGAGGACGGCGATGTCGGTTCTCTTCAGGGGGACCGAAAATGTTTTGGCGACATTGCCAAAAGGATATTCATTCTAGGCGCGTTCGCGGGAGAATTACAACGCGCAGTTTGCACAATGTTTGAGGAAAACGTTTGTGCGAAAAATTTACGCGCCGCGATGGACGAACGAGTTCGGCAAGCGCAACATTTCATCGGTGGCGTTTTGCACCATGCCGTTATTCACGAAACGGCGCGCGCCTTCGATGAAAAGGGACTTGTTGCAAATGACGCAATTTTTTTCGTCGAGCGCAAACGCGAACGCGGTTTCTTTGTCAAACACGTTCGCCACTTCCCGCAAATGTTTTTTACAGAGACAAGGTTGCATATCGAAACTCCTTATTTGGTTGTTAGTTGTTCGTCGTTAGTCATTAGAGGGACATCTAATGACTAACGACTATTCACGATTGCCGAGATTATTCCGCAGGCATTGCCGCGCCCGAAGGAGCCGTGCGTGGGAGTTCGGTATGTGGCGGGTCGGTCCACACATAACCCGGCGTTCCCATTTCGGGCAAATCCAGACCGGCGAGTTCGTCTGCGCGTGCCGAGCGCAAAAGGTTCGCGCGTTTCAGCACCGTAAAGAACACATACGACAAACCAAAGGCAAAAACAAAAACAGCGGCGACTTCGGTAATTTGCGCGAGAATCTGTGTCGTGCCGCCATATAACAATCCGGTCACCGGCGTATCAATGCCATTCCACGCGGCAGTATCCGGATTGCCCATTGCAAAAATGCCGACGGCGAGAACGCCCCAAATGCCATTCGCAAAATGCACCGGCACCGCGCCAACGGGGTCATCAATCTTTGCTTTCTCAAGCGCAAATGACGCGAAACAGACTATCACGCCGGCAACGATTCCGATGACAAGAGCTGCCCACGTATCCACGAACGCGCACGGTGCAGTGATGGCGACGAGACCGGCAAGAATTCCATTCACAGACATTCCGGGGTCCGGTTTCTTGGTGGGACCGACAAGCCACATATACGCCATTGCTGCAACGCCACCTGCCGCACCCGCAAGCAGAGTATTGACTGCCGCCATGACCGCAAGATTGCGGAACGCACCCGTGAAACCGAGCGCCGAACCGGGATTGAACCCGAACCATCCGAAAAAGAGAATGATGGTGCCGAGTACGCCGAGCGTGATACTGTGTCCGGGCATTGCGTTTGCGGAGCCGTCTTTGTTAAAGCGTCCAATGCGCGGACCAATAACCATCGCGCCCGCAAGCGCAATTGAACCGCCAATCATGTGAACCGGACCCGAACCGGCGAAATCCACCGCGCCGTTGCCAAAGCCCATCGTGCGTCCGAGATTTTGCACCCAACCGCCGCCCCAAATCCAACCGGCGACGAGCGGATAGATAAACATGCTGACCCACATACTCATCAGGACGAACCCGATGAATTTGAGCCGTTCTGCCATCGAACCGGTGGGAATTGTCGCGGCGGTGTCCATGAACACCATCTGAAAGAAAAAGAACACCAACACGCCAAAATTCGCGGAAAGACCCGCGAGCAGGAATCCGCTCAAACCGATGATGCCATGTTGCCCACCAATGACCAGCGCGTTACCCAGCAATGGAGCGCCGCCTGCATCTGCCCACGAACCGAGCGTAATGGGCGAGAAATTCCATTCTGCCAAACTGCCAATCGCGGGATAGGTAAAATTCACGCCACCGAATTGAAATGCAAAACCGGTCAGGTAATAACCAATCGCGCCGAGACAGAACACCATCATGTTCATCATCATCGTATGCGCGACATTTTTTGCGCGGGTAAAACCGGTCTCGACGAGCGCAAAGCCCGCTTGCATGAAAAAGACAAGCGCGCCTGCCACCAAGACCCACAACACATTCAAACTGACCGTGTTGTCCGCAATCTGTTCGGCGGGGTCAGGTCCTTGCGCAAAAATAGATTTCGTCGTCAACAGTACGAGGACGACGGCGAGCAGCACCGCAAAGATGCGTGTGCCTTTGATTAAATTGTTAAACTTCATTTCCTTGCCTCCATGAGAATATTGTTACTAACGTGGAGGCATCTTGGCCGTTGCGTCTCACACGAGACACAATGTTTGTCGCGACACCGCGACCAGGTTATCTGGAAAAATGGGAGAATGAATCCGTCTTGCCACCTCCTGGTGTTTGCGTCCCGCGTATCGCCTTTGGGCTGCTGCTCATTGCCAATCGAACTCTGCGCCTTGCATTGAGCAGCTTTCCATTTGCAATACACGGTTCGCTATTTCTTGCCGTTGCCATTACCTACCACCCCGCTCAGTTCGTCAATGTCGCCTTCATAGTGCAACGCCGCTTTGCCGCGTTCCCCCGTGCGAATCCGAACCACGTCCTCGACCGGATAAACAAAAATCATCCCGTCGCCGGTGCTGCCGGTTTTTGCCGCCGCGCAAATTGTTTCAATGGTGCGCTCAACATTATGGTCACTCAATACAATGTTGAGTTGCAAACGCGGGAGCATGTCAATTTGATAGGTCCCCGCGCGTCCTTCGAGCGTGATGCCGCCTTGACGCCCATGCCCGCGCACTTCACACACATTCATGCCGATGATGCCGATTTTGCGGAGCGCGTCTTTGACATCTTGAAATTTTTCTTCACGGAGAATGACTTCGATTTTCTTTGTCATGTTGAATCGCTCCCTTAGCTGTACGCGCGTTCGCCGTGTTCGCTCAAATCCAAACCGACTTCTTCGGCGTTTTGCGAGACACGCAAACCGAGTGTGACATCCAATCCTTTGGCAAGCAGAAAGGTGACGCCAAAGGCAAAGACAATCGAGATGCCTGCAGCAGCGGCTTGAATCAACAGTTGTTGCGGATTGCCATAAAAGAGACCATTGAACCCGGCGGGATTGACGGCGGTTGTCGCAAACAAACCTGTCGCAAGCGCGCCCCACAATCCACCCATGCCGTGACAAGCCCATACATCAAGCGATTCATCGAGCTTGCGCTGTTGGCGAAAACGAATCGCGTAATAGCTGATGGGTGCGGCAATGGCGCCAATAAAAATCGCGGCGAGCGGAGTTACAAAACCGGCGGCGGGCGTAATCGCAACAAGTCCCACCACTGCGCCCGTGACAATTCCCAATACACTTGGCTTGCCATCGCGCCAGCTCAAAATCATCCATGCCAGACCACAACTCGCCGCAGCGGTGTTGGTGGTGACGAGCGCGTTCACTGCCAAGGCATTCGCGCCGAGCGCACTTCCGGCATTGAAACCGAACCAGCCCATCCACAAAAGTCCCGCACCCAAAATCGTGTACGGAATGTTATGCGGTTCCATCGGCGCCTTGCCGAACCCGCGTCGTTCGCGAATCACCATTGCGAACGCGAGCGCGGAAAAACCGGCGGTGATGTGGACGACGGTGCCGCCCGCAAAATCGAGCGCGCCCATGTTTCGCAAAAAGCCTCCCACTGCCCAAACCCAATGCGCCACGGGGTCATACACGAACGTTGCCCACAAGATGGTAAAGAGCAGGAAGGTGGTAAAGCGCACGCGTTCGACAAAGGCGCCGGTAATCAATGCTGGCGTGATGATGGCGAACATCATTTGATACGCGGCAAATAAAAGGAATGGAATTGTCGCCGCATAATCGGCGTTCGGCAGCGCGCCGACGCCTTCCAAACCGAGATAGGCGAGTCCACCAATCACGCTGCCCATATCGGGTCCGAACGCGAGCGTGAAACCGAAAAGAATCCATTGCACGCTCAACAAGCCCATGACAATAATGCTGAGGTTGAGCGTTGAAATTACATTTTTCTTGCGAACCATCCCGCCGTAAAAAAACGCAAGGGCAGGAGTCATAACCAAGACCAGCGCCGAGGCGGTCAACATCCAGGCAATGTCGCCTGAATTTAAATTTTCCATCTGTGCTCTCCTTGTAAATCGTGTTACGTGGAGGCATCAGGGCCGCTGCACATCTACGGGGCGTGCAGGATTTGCCGCAACATTGCGACGAGGGGGGTCACAGAATAAAGGTACTTGCCTACTGCCACCTCCCGGTGACGCTCAATCCAAATTGACGACAACTCCTCGAACTCTGCGGTTTGCCATCGCGAATCCGGTTCAAGCGATTTTTGCGATGCCATGACATCACGGGTATTGAAAAAAACAAAAAGCCCTTGGACATAGTTTCGCTCGCGCGTTTTTTACGCGGCGAACTCATGTCCAAGGGCTCCGAGGCCCCAATAAAAATTGGGCGGCGTCAATGGCGCCTGTTTTGAATATTCAATTGAGCGAACGAATCGGTTGCTATTATAGGCAGGGCAGACAGAATGTCAAAACGCGCCGCGCGCCAAAATCACAACGCTTGTGCGTCACAATTCGTATAAACGCCCTCCAGATGCTGACAATCATTCAACGATGCCAGACGAAAACCGCCATGGGTAGGAACGGAACCCGGTTCCGTTCCTACCCATTCCAAAACACTCACCGACGCGTTGTCAAAACGCCAGCGCCAAAAATATTCTAATCCCATCAACAGCGTCTGCAGAACAATCACGCGAAGCACCGCGTCATGCGTCACAATCAAAACATTCCCGTCTTGATGTTCCGCGAGTAAATCTTGTAAAAAATTTTGCACGCGCAGCGAAACATCGTCCAACGATTCACCATCGGGCATCTTGACGCGATGAGGCTGTGTGCGCCACGCGCGATATTCGTCCGCGTATTGTTCCCGAATCACCGCCGCCGGACTGCCTTCCCACGCGCCGTGATGAATTTCCGCGAGCCGCACGTCCAAACGCAGCGGAATGTTTTTCAATTGCGCGGTGGGTTTCGCGGTATCTTGCGCGCGTTTCAGTGGACTCGCGTAAATCGCTTCCAGTTCGCGCGCGGCAAATTTTTCCGCAACGCGTTCGGCTTGCAATTCACCCAATTCGCTCAACGGAACATCTTGCTGTCCCGTGTAGAGATGTTTCACATTCCACGCGCTTTCGCCGTGACGAACGAGATAGAGTTTCAACATGAAATCAATGACAAATGAGCAAATGACAAATGAAAAAGCTTTTTCACTTGTCATTTGCCATTTTACATTTAGAGGTCAAGCACTTTACTCCACTGAATATCCAGCTCTTTATAAATCGTCGCCATCACATCACTTGGCACGGGGTCATCGAGCGTGAGAACCATAATCGCTTCACCGCGCGGACCATCACGCGCAACTTGCATCGAAGCGATGTTGACATCGGCGAGACCGAGCAATGTCCCCACTTTGCCAATCATGCCCGGACGGTCACGATGCCGCGTGAGCATCACGTACCCGTTCGGCACAAAATCAACCCAATTCCCGTCGAGTTGAACAATGTGCGGTTCGTCATGCAGCAGCGTTCCCGAAACGCGACGTTCGCCAACAATCGTCAACATATTTTCGTAGCGCGCGGCTTGACGCGTCTTGCGTTCCGAAATGTCGAGTCCATGCGTTTGGGCGAGCATCGCCGCGTTCACCAAATTCACGCGCGTTTCCACAATCGGTTCGAGCAAACCTTTAATGACCGCCGCAGTAAGAACGCCCGTATCTTCCGCCGCAATTTTTCCTTCGTACTCGATTTGAATTTTACCGAGCGGTCCGCCGACCCATTTGGTATAAAAACGTCCGAGCCGTTCCGCCAAATCCATGTATGGATGCAGCACTTGCGCGAGTGCGGGCGAAACCATCGGCGCGTTCACCGCGAATTTCGCGGGACGGCTTTGCAGCACTGCCAAAACCTCATCGGCAATTTCCAAAGAAACGCGCGTCGCCGCTTCGGCGGTGCTTCCGCCAATGTGTGGTGTAAGGACAACGTGCGGATGTTTTAACAGACGTTCGTTTTTTGTCGGCTCTTGTTCAAAGACATCGAGCGCCGCGCCCGCAAGTTGTCCCGAATCCAAGGCATCGAGTAACGCGTTCTCGTCGAGCAACGCACCGCGCGCGGCATTCACCAAACGCGCGCCTTTTTTGAATTTCGCAAATTCTTCCGCGCCCAATAATTTTTTTGTTTCTTTGGTGACAGGCGCGTGCAAGGAAACAAAATCACTCGTCGCCAGTACATCGTCGAACGAAACCATTTTCACTTGCATCTGCGCCGCGCGTTCGGGCGAAACATACGGGTCAAACGCGACGACTTCCATTCCGAGACCGACAGCGCGGCGCGCGACTTCACTGCCCACGCGTCCGAGACCAACCAGTCCCAAGCGTTTGCCCACAAGTTCGACGCCGGAAAATTGTTCGCGTTTCCATTCGCCGCGTCGCATACTCGCGTCCGCTTGTGGAATGTTGCGCGCGAGCGCCCAGAGAATGGCTACCGCGTGTTCCGCCGCCGCGACGATATTTGTAGTAGGCGCGTTGACGACGGTGATACCGCGTTGCGTTGCTGCCGCGACATCTATATTGTCCACACCCACGCCCGCGCGTCCGACGACGATTAAATTTTTTCCGCACTCCAAGAGTGCCTCATTCACTTGCGTCGCGCTGCGAACAATCAACGCGTGATAGTTGGGCAAAATCTTTTTTAATTCATCAACGGGCAATTTCAAACAAACATCTACGTTTGCATGTTGGTGTAATAATTCCAGACCTTCTTTGCCGAGCGGTTCGGCAATTAAAACTTTTTGTTGCATCACTTCAAGGTGAAGCATGGAGCAATGAGCGGTGAGCAACGCGCGGTGCGTCGTTCCTCGCTCTATCCTTTCAAAAATAATTCGAGAACTTGGTACGCCACGCCAATTCCCAACACGCCAATCACAGCACTGCACGCAACTGAAATCCATTTGCCGAATTTCGGCGGAAGCGCTTTGCGCGTGATGCCGATGAGAAATGCCATCGCAAACGCCCACGCGAGACACGCGCCAAAAAAACCGGTAAAGAAGAATGCAATGGTGTGATTCGATTCCATTGCGCCATACGAAGCCAGCGTGCCGCCGAGCGACAACCAAAACCCGATTGCCCACGGATTGGTGAGCGAGAGAAACATGCCTGTTATGAATGCGCCGTTGCGCGATTGTTTTAAAGAGGTGAACGGGTGAACGGGTGACGCATCATCACGCATACTGTTCAGGTTGCGCGTGATGCGTGATGATGCGTCAGGTAAAGAGGTGACGCTCTGGTTTGTAGTGCGTAGCTCGGACACAATTCCAGTGATAGCGAGGTACATCAAAAAGAGAACGCTGACGATTCCTAATGCGCGCTGTGTGATTGGATTTTGTACGAGAACAGCAACGCCCGCGAGCGCGAGCAAACAGTACGTGGCATCACCAATGAGCGAACCGAGCTGCACCGCTAATGCGGCAGGAAAACCGCGCGCGACGCCGCGTCGAAATGTTTCCGCCGTCACAATGCCCGGCGGCGCGGCAAACGCAATGCCCATGAAAATTCCAAACGCAACGAGTGACAACATGAACGCGGATGCGAGTAAAACAAAAATCCCTTGGACCAATTGGTTGCGCGGACTTTGCGCGACACGGGTCCAAGGGCTGCGGACAAGTAATGTAAAAATTTGTGCGCGAGCATTATAGACCAAGCAAAATGAAAGTCAAAATGATATTGCCTTCAAAATTCACTTGGAATGTCAGGACGCAATTTTTTCGCGTCGCCCAAATAAATGTGTTTGATTTCATTCCGCGCGCGCGGCGTCTCGCAGTGAATCAAGACACGAATACAGCGCGGCAAATCACCGGCAATGCGCGGCTGCTGCGCGTCGAGCAGCGGAATGTCCGTCCAACCCAATTCGCGCGCGGCGCGCGTGGGGTACGCGGCATCGAGGTCTGTCGTCAGTGTGAACAAAATCGAAATGATGTGTTCCGGCGCCAGCGCGTTGGCAACAAGAATCGCGCGCAGCAATTCACTCGCCGCTTCAAGAATGGCAGCTTCTGAATTTTCAACCGCGCAGGTCGCGCCGCGAATCGCACGTGTGGACATAGAGTTTGAAACGTTTTCCAAAATATGGTGCGCTATTTTACACACACGCGCGCTTCATGTCGAATAAACTTGATAGTCCGCAAACATTGAAATCGAACAAAAGTTCTGATATAATTTTGGCATCAGAAAATGACTATGGAATTTCAGGATAAATTGGCTTTGCTCGGTGATGGCGCGGGACAAGACCTCGCTTGTCAATCGTGCGCGGCAAATCCGAACGCATCTGTCGTGGCGCATCGCGCGAATCAACCGATTGCGGCATCGGACATTCAAACACGTCCGCGCGATTTGCGTCCATGGCTCTCTTCTTCCATTCGCTCGGATGGCAAACGCATTCCGATTGTCAAAACCTTGATGACCTCCGCATGCGAAAAGGATTGTTATTACTGCGCGACGCGGCGCGGACGAAATTCTCTGCGCCGCGAAACGTTCAAGCCCGAAGAACTCGCGGCGGGATTCAACATCATTCATCAGCGCGGATTCGCCGAAGGATTATTTTTGTCGAGCGGCGTCATTGGCGGTGGCACACGCACGATGGAAAAAACGATTGCGGCGGTGGACATCATTCGACGCAAATATGAATTTCGCGGGTACGTGCATTTGAAATTGATGCCCGGCGCAGAACGCGCAGCTGTCGAACGCGCGTTACAACTTGCGGACCGCGTTTCGGTCAATTTGGAAGCGCCGAACACCGAACGTTTGCGAAAACTTTCCGGCACCAAAGCGTTCACTCAAGAATTGCTCGCACCGTTGCGCGCCGCGCGCGATTTGATGCGGCAGCAGCCACAATTCGCGCGCACATCAATGGTCACTCAATTCGTCGTCGGACCCGCCGGTGAATCGGACCGCGAAATTATTTCTACCACAACCCAGCTGTATCGCGAGCTACAATTGGCACGCATTTATTTCAACGCATTTCATCCGATTCACGACACACCCCTCGAAAATCACGCGCCGACGAATCCCTTGCGCGAGTTGCGATTGTATCAGACCGATTTTCTCTTGCGGCAGTATGGTTTCACGTTCGAGGAATTGATGTTTGACGCGAACGGTTTGTTACCGCTCGACACCGACCCCAAAACCGCGTACGCGCGCGCACATCCCGAAAAATTTCCACTCGACGTGCAAAAAGCCGAACGCGCGGAATTGTTACGCGTGCCCGGACTCGGACCGAAAAGCGTCCAACGGATTTTAGATTTGCGGCATCGCCACACTTTTACTACAATTCAAGAGCTGAAAAAATTGGGGGCGGACGCCGAACGCGCCGCGCAATTTATTTTATTGAACGGCAAACAACCCGCGCGACAGTTGGCGTTGTTTAGCATGTAGCAGATGGCGAATCGCAAATGGCAAATCGCGTATCGCCAATCACCAAATCACCAATCACCAAATTCAACATGAACCCACTTTTCCCCATTTCCACTAATCTTGTCCCACCCGCGCTTGACGCGCAAAAACTCTACGACGCGAAAAAATTTCACGAAACTGTCGCGTTGTGTGAAAAGGAACTCGCTGCCTTCGAAAGACAAATTCCCGCGCGCAGCACCAAGCCGCCACAGCAGGCGGACTCTGGCGCGGCAGTGTTTCAGTATTACGCGCTCACGTTGATTCTCGTGAACGCGTTCGCCGAATTGCAGGAATGGAAAGCGGCAAAAGAGGCGTTAGGCAAATATCGCGTGCGTTTTCCGCGCGACCCATGGGGTTTTCGCGCGGGGGCAGAGGTGACGCGGCGCGATCCAAAGGTACAAGACAAAGCAGCTGTCCAGCGCGCGATTGAATTGTTGGAAGGTGAGGCAGCACGCTTGGAAAGCAAGCAGTAACGGGCGGAAATACCGCCCGTTTTTTATTTCCCCCTTGACAAATCCTGAAACGCGCTTATAATTCCTAACGTCATTAGGTATTTTGAATGCCATTAGGAATAAAAATGCCCTCCATTGCCCACAAACCCCTCGCCACACAATCCCGCCGCGAACGCAATCGCGCCGAAATGCGCGCCGCCATTCTCGATGCCGCGCGTCAAGTGATGCGCGAAAACGGCGTCGCCGCGCTCAACCTGAATCAAGTCGCCGCTATCATCGGCATCAAAACCCCTTCCCTGTACGAGTATTTCGACGGGAAAATGGCGCTCTATGATGCTCTCTTTCGGCTCGGCTTTGAAATGTTTGCCGAACGCATGACTCCGACGCTCGAAAAATCTGTGACGTGGCAAGATGCCCTTCGCGCGGCGATGGAAGCGTACATGCAGTTTGCGCTGGATTATCCCGAATTGTATCAATTGTGTTTCGAGCGTCCCGTGCCGGGCTTTGTCCCTTCCGAAGAGAGTCTGCGCGTGAGTTTTGGACTTTTACAGGCAAGCAACGCGCGTGTGGAGCAATTCATGCGCGACAGCGGCGATTGGCTGGGTTTGACGCCCGCGCAGGTGAATGATTTGGGCATCGCCATGATGCACGGACTCACCGCGCAGCACTTGGCGAACGAACCACACTTGCCGCTTGGCAAAGGACGCTACGGCAGTTTGATTCCCGCTGCCCTCGCGTTGTTCCAAGCGGCGTGGAACAATTCGAACCAAGCGCGCCGCCCGCGCCTGCACGGACAATAAGCGCAAACAAAAAAGGAGAAATGAAAATGCTCGCTCAAGCTGTTGCTTCCCCAAATTCAATCCCTGCCAATGTCACGGATGCCGCACGCATTGCGCCCATCGCGCGCGTCGAAATTGATTCCCTCGCGCTTGAGGAATGGAAACGACTGCTCGCGTTTGTCGAAACACTCGACGCGGACGATTGGGGCAAGCCGACGATGTGTACTGCGTGGAATGTGCGCGACATGGTGGCGCATCAAGCGGGCGCGTATGCGGCGTATGCTTCGTTCACGGAATTTCGACGGCAGTATTTCACTCCGCCGCCCAAAGGGCGCATACCAGAAGATGTCATTAACGAAATTCAAATCGCGGACCGCATACACAAAACGAACGCGGAATTGATTTCCGAAATTCGTGAAAGAGGTCCGCGCACGATTGCGAATCGGCATCGCGTTCCATTTTTCATCCGCGCGATTACCCCGCCGCGTCCCGATGGCACCAAACTCAATCTCGGATACTTGCTCGATGTGATTTATTCACGCGACACGTGGATGCATCGCGTTGACCTCGCGCGTGCCACGAACCGTGAAATGAAATTGACGCGCGAACATGATGGACGGATTGTTGAACTCGTCATGCGCGATGTGAATGATTTGCTCGCGCCGAAATTGGGCGGCGATTCTCTCGTGATTGAATTGACAGGCAGCGCGGGCAACACATGGCGCATTGGAAATTCGCAAACGCCGCGTGCGACAATTGAAATGGACGCGCTCGATTTCAACATTTATGCGTCGGGACGCATGACGTACGAACAAGCGCGCGCACAAGCGGTGATTGCAGGTGACCGCGCGTTTGCCGAAAACGCGCTGAAACAAATTTCGGTTATCTATTGAGACGCTTCCAAAATGGCTTTGAAAAATAGAACCTCTATGCAAAGCAACCTGTACAAGCAAGTGGAATCCCATCGCTTTTCATTTTGGTAGTGGCTCAAAGAAATTGACAGTCAATTTTTCGAGTGTTATAGTTTGAATGCCAGCGCGTACGCGTTGGCATTCTTTTTCTATGGACACACGCCTCCTCGAACGTCAACGCCTCGCACACTATCAACTGGAAAACCCCAAACGTGTTGCTACGCCCGCCGACGCGACGCGTTACATCAATCGGTTTGGTTTTTGTTGGCTCTTTGCGCCGCGTGACCGCAAGCTCGAATTGCCTTCTTTGTTTGAAGCCGTCAAAGGCAAACGCGACATGCACATTGAAAATTGGGATGCCGATTCCGACAAAGTGTGGACGTGGAAAAATGATTTGCCCGCCGCGCATCGCGCGTACTATGGCAAAGCGTTCGCGGGGAAACCTGTGTTCATTTCTTTGAAAATGCTGCCGTATGTGATAGCCGCGCTCGGTGTGGAAGATGTCGCGCGAACGTACGCACACGGCGCGCTTTCGTATGATGCAAAACGCGTGTACGATTGCTTGAAACAATTCGGCGCGCAGCCGACGCAAGCATTAAAACGCAACGCGGGGTTCATCGGCAAAGAAGGCAACGCGCGGTATCATCGCGCGCTGGATGAATTGCAAACGAAACTGCTCGTCGCCGCGATGGGCGCGACGAACGAAGGCGCGGCGTGGCCCTCCCAAATTTTTGATTTGGTAGAGCATTGGTTTGAACAAGAAACACGCCAAGCGAAAAAAATTGAAACACATGTCGCGCGCCGCGCGCTCATCGAACGCTATCTCAAAACCGTTCTCGCCGCGCCGCCCGACGCGCTCGCGCGTTTGTTTCAAATTCCGCGCCCCGAATTAAAATCATTGCTCGACGAAATGACACGAACGAAAAAATTGCGCGCGCAGGACGGCTGGCTCATTTCAAAATCTCTTACCTCCAATTTCTAACTTCCAACCTCCAATTTCTAATCTCATGTTCCTCCCCGAATCTCTCCGCCTTCTCCTTCCCGACAACACCGTCAAGCGCATTTTGCTCGAAGATTATTTGCGCGGTGTCGTCGCGGCGGCATTGCCCGCGGACGCGCCGCTCGAAGCGCAAAAAGCATTGGCGGTTGCGGCGCGCACATTCGCGGCGAACACGCATCGGCATTTGGAACATGGCGCGGATGTTTGCACGACGCGGCACTGTCAAGCGTGGAATGAACGAGCGAATCCGCGCGCCGCGCGTGCCGTATTGGAAACGCGCGGCATCGTTGCAACAAGCAACCAACAATTCATCGAAGCATTTTATTTTGAACATTGTGACGGCAAGACGCGCGACGCGAAAGGCGTTTTGCTTAACGCGCCGTCGTACTTGAAAAGTGTCAGCTGTCCGTGCGGTTTCGCTTCGCAAAAAGGACACGGCATCGGCATGTGTTTGCGCGGCATGTTGGCGATGGCGAGGTTCGGCGAAAATTACGCGACGATTCTTACGCATTATTATAGCGGCATCGCTCTCGAAACGTTGACAATTGATACAACGGCAGCAATGTCAGAACCGCCCGCGCCAATCAAACCGATTGCGCGCGCCCAACCCGTCAAGATAGAACCGCCGCCCGCGCAGCCCCCCGTGTCACCGACACCGCGCGTGAGACCAACGCCGCGCACTGATACTCCAAGACCGGGAGCGACGACACCCCCCCCCAGCGCGCGCAAAACAGAACCCGAAAAGCCGCCGCGCCAACGTATCGCACCGCGTCGTTCTCCGCGTCCGAAAATCGAGCAGCAAGATAAACCGCCGGAAGCAATTCCATCGCGCGAGGAACCACCGAAAGTTGCAACGCCGCCCGACGCGCGGCTCTTGATTGACGCACATTCGCCCGAAGAAGATGATTTGTTATTGTTTCTCGCGGTCGAAGACGTAAAACCAATAACACCAGAACCGCCTGCCGCACCATCGTTCCCGCCACCTGATTCGATGCCGGAAGAAATTCCCGCGCCGGAGATGTTTGCGCCGCCGCCATTTTCGATGCCGGAAGAATTGCCGAATGCGAGCGTGTTGGATTTTATCGCGCCCCCGACAAATTTGCCCGAAGATGAATTGGGCGCGCCGCCGCCGGAATTTTTGCAACCTGCCGCGCACATCATCGAACCGGACCTCGCGGATTTTATTCCGCCCATCGAAAAGTTTTATGCGCCGCTCGACGCGCCGCCGACGATGCCCGAAGAGATGCCCTCGTTCGATGCAGCCGCTACGGATGAGACACCGTTCGCGTGGGTTCCCCCCCCCCCAATGGAAGAAAGCGCGTTCGGGGTGAAACAAACGCGCGTGTTGATGGACTCGCTGCCGGGTCCGCGCGTGATTGCGGGAAATTTACCAAAGGCGGGAATGTTGGTGACAATCCGCGATGCGCGCGGCAACAGCATCGTCACCGTCAGCGGGGTCGCCAAACAGTACGGCAGCGGCGGCTTTGAAGCGCCGCTCACCGACGACGGCGCGTATCACGTGAAATTCGACGGTACGGAATTGGACGTGCGGTTGGAAAATGAAACGGTGTTTATTTATTACAGCTAAAAAAATGTGACCTTTTTCAAATAGAAGAAGGTCACTGCTTTTTACTGAAGCGTAAAACTCCACCACGCCGACCAAGCACTGCATCGATCGGCATTGCATGCGCGCACGCGCCAAAAGTGTTGTTTTTTCGCGAGCGCGGTTGCCGGTTTGAATTCCGAAACAGTCAGCTGCGGATTGGCAATCAGCGCACCGTGCGTACTGTCGCGACGCAGTTCGAGGTCATACGCAATCGCGCCGGACGAATTTTTCCAATCCAACTTGGGTTTTTTGTTGGTTATGGTTGCCCCATTCGGCGGTGTTAAATGAATCGGCTTGGGCGGTGGCTGCGTAAGCCACACCGTTTTGAATGCAATCAACTGTTCCCCTTGCGGCGTAATCACCAAATCGCGTACGTATCCCTTTTTCAGCACGGGCCACATATTTGTATAGTAGATGGGCAGCACTGCCGCGTCATTCAAAACGACTTGCTCATCGGCAGAATGAAACGCGGCGTTCCGCGCTGTTTCATCAAGCGTGGCGCGTCCGGTGTTCAAATAGTTGTCAAAGGTCGCGCTGCTATATCCCATACGCCCGGCAAAAATCCCACCTGTTTCGTACGGCAGCAAATCATTTTCCGCATCGGGATAATCCGAACTCCAGCCGGTGAGAAAAATTGTCATCGCGGAAAGACTCGTCGTCATCGTCACTTGCGCACCAAGCCCACTGCCGCCAATGTTGCTCAAATTGTCAGCAATGGCTTGATACAAGGCGTGACTTGGCGGATAGACCGAATCGGGAATGGTCGCACTCAAATCCGTTCCGGCACCGTTATCGAGAATGTTGTCCGCGTTGGTGTCCGTCCATCCCGCTGTGGCGAGCAAGTTCAACGCGGACGTTGGGTCGTACACGATGTTAATATCGCTGTTGTCGTACGAACCTTTGCCCGGTGAAACAACGCCGTGCGCAACAGTGCAGCCCGCGATGCTGCAAATCGCCGGATTCGCCGCAATCGTACTGCGGTCAATCGCGCGTTGAAATGCTTTGCGAACATTCAAATCGGAAAACGTCGCCATTTTGAACCCAACGCCGCGCAAGGACATGAGGTCTTGCGTGATGGTGTTTGGGTCATTTTGATAGGTCGCCCACTGCGTCGCAGGAATTTGTGAGAGTTCGAGTTTTCCGGCTTGAAAATCTGCCCAGCGCGTCGCGTAATCAGCATCCGTGTAAAAGTGGTATTCAACACCTTTCAAGTACGGCGCACCGCCATAGTAATTGCTGTTGCGCTGCAAAACGATTTTATTGCCCGCAACCCATTTCACAAATTTAAACGGACCTGTGCCAACGGGATTGGTGGCAATGCTGCTCGCCGCTTCTTTGGGAATGACCCAAAAAATTCCGGTTGTGGCTTGACTTGGAAAACCCGCGTTCGCATTTGTGAGAGTGACGATAAAGGTGAATTTTCCGCTCGCCGAAAACGAAGCGATATTGTTGAACATGCCGGCATACGGACCGGCTGCGTTTTTCGCGCGGTTCCACGAATAGACAAAATCTTTGGCGACCACTTGCCGTCCGTTGTGGAAATACACGTCTTGGCGCAGAGTAAACGTCCACGCTTTAGCGTCGGGCGAAGTCCACGCTGAAGCAATGGCGGGAACGACGTTGAGATTTTGGTCCAGTCCGGTCAAACCCTCCATCACCTGAGAACCAATGCCGTATTCATAACTCCAAGACAATTGCGCCGGGTCGAGTGTCGTCGGTTCGGTGATGGGAAGCCGAAACACCCCGCCGCTTTCTGCTGCCAACGCGGTGGCGCCTGTTAACAAAAGTGCGGCAAACAAAACAGCGAGCAAGAGTGTAATGCGTTTTTTCATTCGAGACCCCTTAAACTAAAGAGCAGTCAAGGCGCAACACAACGAAACAGTAGGCGGGCAGTTGTAACGCTGCATTGCGCGCGGCGGCTTTTCCCTTTGATTGAACAACTCATTTTGAAACAGCCAAGTGGAAATTGGGTCTTGATTCAATCAGAATTTGTACGCATTTAGATTTGATTTGGAATAGAAACAAAAAATGCCGTCCTCAGTTCGAGAACGGCATTTTGGTTGATGCGAAAGAAATTTGGCAGCGGCGGCTTTGAAGCGCCGCTCTCCGACGACGGCGCGTATCACGTGAAATTCGACGGGATGGAATTGGATGTGCGGCTAGAGAACGCGACGGGGTTTATTTATTATCAATAAAAGAAAAAAACGACTGCCAAGTTTTGCAGCCGTTTTTTTATGATTGGTTATTCTTCTTTACAAGTTCCAAAATCGTCGGCGCAATATCCGTCAGCGCGCGAATTTTTTCTGCGGCTTGTTCACGTCCCGCGCCAATTAATATCGTCGGCACAGGATTGAGCGTGTGTCCTTTGGCAGACCAATCTTCGATGTTACCGTGGTCGCTCACAATCATCACCAAATCATTTTCCGAATCCATTTGCGAAACAATGCCGCCCCAAAATTCATCCACTTCATTCAACACGGCGAGAATATCATCGCGGTCGTCTTTGTGACCCACCATATCCGTCGGCGCATATTCAAACGCGGTGAAATCAAATTGCTGCGCGAGCTGCATCAAATTTTTTCCCGCGAGGTGCGCGGTAATCAATGGCACCGGCGCGCCGTTCTCGACCCAAAATTGATTGTTCATCGAAAGCCCACTCACCGCGTCACCGCGCGCCAAATCATTTACATCGCGCACGCGCACATCACCCGCGATTGCGGCTTGCAGCGTCGCGGTACGGCGCGCTTTGCCGCGCGCGAGTCGTTCAAAAAAAAATGGCGGATACGCGTTGCCAAACGCGGTGGAAAAGCCCAAAGCGTCGAGTTGTTTGAAAATACTGTGCTGTTTCAAAATCGCGCGTAATGCTTCGTTTGGGTACGGACCGAGATGTTCGCCAATTGCGGCGGGCGCATTGATGCCGGTAAAAATTGTAGTTTGTCCCGTACCGCTTTGCGGAACGCCATCAACGCCGAGACGCGCATCCGTGGGAACTAAAATCGCGTGTTCGCCAACCAACACGCCATCGTCGCGCGTCGGAATTTTTCCAAACAGCGCGCGTAATGTTTTCATTGGCGCGTGAAAAAAAGGATTGGTCGCATCGTTCGCGCCCAACCCCATGCCGTCGCAAAACAGGAGCAGAATGTGCATCTGATTCACTGTACCGATTTATTTCACCGCGTCAAACAGGTTTGCCCATAAAAAAAGCAACATTCGGAAACGACAATGCTATAATCGTCCCGCTCCCGAAGATATTGTCACAATGAAATCAACTTTACCGTTTGTGCGAATTGTTTCGCTCGTATTACTTGGGTTTGGCTTGTTGAGCGCCTGCGGCGGCGGTGAAACACCAACGCCAATCATCCCCCCCCCCCCACGCGCGACGCTTACACCACAACCGTCACCCACGCCAAGCGATTTTTTTGTTTCGATTTTGAATCGCCGTCTCACACGCGCAGAACTCGCAAACAAAATTCGTCAAGAAGGAACGGTCACTGTCGGCGGATTCAACTATGCGGCGAGTGACGCAATGGCGCAGCAATTTCAAGCATGGGTGCAAAATGAATTTGATGTCCAAGTAAAATTAAATTACGTTGCCGAAACATTATCGCAAAGATTTTTGGAAAAGCTAGATGCGGCGCGTGCGGCGAATAATTCCGTGCCATATGATGTGATTGCAGTTGAGGAAAAAATTTTTCTTGACGCGCAAAAAAAGGAAATGGTCGAGACTATTCTCCCGTCGGATTTGTTGAGCAACGCGTCACGCGTCGCGATTGCGCCGCAGTACACACCATACGCCATCGCGTTTCAAGCAGCGTCAACGGTTGCGCCCATTTTCCATAACGACGCGCTCGGTGAATGGTTTGGCGACTGGAAGGATTTGGCAGACGCGCGTTTGAAACGACGCATTGTTTTACCGAAAGTGAACGGAATCGTCGCGGGCGCATTCTTGATTGGCGTCGCGGGTTCGTTGAACAAAGATTACAAAAATGCAGACGACATGCGCGCGACGATTGAATTTGTGTGTACGCAAATTCATCCGAACGTTTTAAAGTACACGGATAATTTTTCCGAGATGCAAGCGCTCTTGCGCGAAAATCGAATTGACGCGGCAGTGACGTGGAATTTACTCGCGCGCCTCGAACGATTTTCCGACGCGGATGGGACGCAAGAGATTGTGTTTCGTCCGATGCGTTCGGGACAACCCGCGCTGAATGGTTACGCATGGATTCCGAAAAATGCAACGCATCCCGTCCTCGCGCAATTATTTATTCAATGGCGCACAAGCGATGCCGGGCAATTGCCAAATGACGCGTGGGAAATTTCAAAACCCGCGTGGGGCGAATATCACGAAGGGTTGTTGGGCGAATCGTATACGAGCGCGCTTCCGCAATGGGTTCGAGAAGATTATTTTCAAGTGTATCCATCCGTGAATGACTTGAACACATTGTACAGACCGATTGACTGGAACTATTACGCGGAGCATGAAGCAGAGTGGATGGCGCAGTATACAAAATGCGCGGAATAAAATGAAACGTCTCACTCCCCTCGACGCCCTACGCGGCTTTATAATGATTGTCATGGCGCTTGACCATGCAAATTTATTTATCGCGCATGGACATTCGCGTCCCGAAATGTGGTTCGGGAATTTTCCAACGTACGCAGACCCGCTCACATTTTTTACGCGCGCCATTACGCATCTCGCCGCGCCGGGCTTTTTCTGGTTAATGGGCGCGGGCATGGTGTTGTTCGCCGCGTCGCGCGAAAAAATTGGATGGACGCGCGGCGCGGTGATGCGTTATTTTTTCACGCGCGGCGTCATTTTGATTTTGCTGCAACTGTTTGTCGAAAATCCCGCGTGGATTTGGGGCAGCGGCGGACCGTTCACGTTTTTGGATATGCCGATGTATTTGGGCGTGTTGTACGGTTTAGGCGGCGCGATGATGTTGGGCGCGCTGTTGTTGTGGTCGGATACGCGCGTATTGTTGGCAGGCAGCGCAGTGTTGTTACTTGGTACGGAATTTGTGATTCGGTATTTTGCGGCTGACCTTTCAGGTTTTACGCCTTTTGTACAAATGTTTCTCTTGCCCGGCAACACGCGCGAATTTTCGGTGCTGTATCCGATTCTCCCATGGCTCGGCGTGACGCTGTTTGGAATTGCATGCGGGAAATGGTTTGTAGATAATCCAGAAAACGCGTATCGTCGCGCGTTGTATTTCGGCATCGCGTTTCTGGTGGTGTTTGTCCCATTGCGCGCGTTGAACGGATTTGGTAATATCCGCGCACAAGTCGGCAGCGGTTGGATTGCGTTCTTGAATAATGTAAAATATCCGCCGAGCATCGCGTTTCTTTTGCTCGCGTTGGGCATTGACCTCACACTGTTGTTCGCGTTTTCGCGGCGAATGTTTTCACGTTTGACGTTTGACGCGTCACCCCTCATTGTCTTTGGCACGACACCGTTATTTTTTTACATCGCGCATTTGTATTTATACGGATCCATCGGGCGCACATTTTTTCCGCAAGGAACGGGAATTCCTGCGATGTATCCATCGTGGCTCGTCGGCTTGATCATTTTGTATCCGCTGTGTTGGTTGTACGGCAAATTCAAAAACTCGCAAACCCCAAATTCTATTTGGCGATTTTTTTAAGGCACAAAAAAACGCAGACGGTTATGGAAACCACCTGCGTTTTCTTTTTCTTGTCAGATTGTTTGTGCCGCGCTCGTTATGGTATGGTGAAAGTTTGTGTTGGTGAAGGGACACAACCCAACCCATTACATGCTTTGATGCGCCAATAGTACGTATGTGTTTTCGTGAGAGGACCTACCTGCGCTTGGGATATTACCGTTTTGAACTTTGCCACTTTTGGTCCATTGGGCGCATCCTGCTTCACGCGGACGATATAGTGGCTCGCACAATTTGAATCCGACCAATCGAGCAAGACGCGACGATTCACATTGCTCGCATCTGCAGGTGAAATGAGGGTTGGAATTGCAGGCAACACAGTACAAGTTGCTGCGGTCGTCGTTTGAACACTGGAGATATTGTTAGCACTGTTTGGTTCGAACGAAGTAGTGGTCGCTTGTGCATCGTTAAAGATAATCGTGTCGCCAAGTGTATCCGCTTTGATTTGAGCGACAATGGCAACATTCGCCGCCGCGCTTGCGCCAAGTGCGCCCAGGTGGCACACGAGCGGGCGTAATGGATTGCCCGTTTCGCCCCCGACGCAGTTTCCCTGTGAGGGTGTGACACTAATGAGCTTGAGCTGACCGGGCATAAAGTCTGACACATCTACATTGTCCGCCGCGCCATTGCCGTTATTGGTCAGTGAAAGCGTATAGTTTATCGTTTCGGCTGCACCCGCGTCCGCAGGACCCGTTTTAACGAGCGCAAGGTCAGCGTTCACAGGATTGACGGTTGTGTCTTGCGTGACAACGTTGTTGCTATTGTTTGGGTCGAACACATCTGAAAAGGCGCGCGCGTCGTTGTGAATCAACATTTGCTCTGTCACTGCATCAGCGCGTACGCGTACTGTAACAGTCATGATCGGTGTGATTTCACCTGTCGTGATTTCGCCAAAGTTGCAATACGTGGGCGCCAAGAGATTGCCCGGCGTTCCCGCCACGCACGCGCCTTTCGACGCAGCAACCGAGATGAGGTCCACTTGGGGCGGCAAGAAATCTTGGACGACGACGTTAGGCGCAAAAGATGGACCCGTATTCGAAATGGTGAGCGTATAAGTCAGCTCATCGCCCGCCGTTACCGGGTCGGGAGCATCGCTCTTGGTCAAGACGAGGTCGGACGCTGCAAAGACACTGTTGGAGACGGTGGCAAAGTTATTGGACATGTCGGGGTCGTAATCCGCAGACACAACACGGCTTGTATTCGTGACATCAACCTGTCCGTTTGCAACCAAGCGAAAACTTGCTCGCAGCCGTCCCTGGCTACCCGGGCTCAATGGTTCCAAAAAGTTCGTTGAAAATGTTCCGACGTCCGTGCCAAATTGAGTAGAGACAAGATTTCCGGTCGTGCAGGTGAACTGGGTGATTGCACCGCCGCCCTGCGAAACACTGAACGCGCAGCTTTGGATGCTGACCCCTCCACTACTGAGCAACGTGTCAGTGATGACTACATTGTTCGCGATATCGGGTCCATAGTTGTCCACGTAAATTGTGTACGTAAAAATTTCTCCTGCTTGAATCGGCGTAAAGGGTTCGACAAATTTGCTGATGCGGAGGTCTGCAATATTCACCAACATTGCTTCGGGACTTGATTTCCGTTCAGGCGGTGCGGACGGTCCTTGCCCGAGTACGCGCTGCATTTCGGCATTCGCGTCTGTGTCCAATTTTTTCGCGCAGCGCGCGGCATAACGCGCAAAAGCATTGCGCGCGTCCGCGTACGATGCAAATGCTTCCGGCGCAAGTTGCGCGCTCCATTGTGTGCGCGCGGCAACAGCGGCTTGAAGCAAGCTCTGATATTTTTCGGCACTACAGGCTTTGGGTGCGGTAGAGACAACAAGATTTTGTTGCGGTGGCGCGTGTGTGGATGCTGTGACAGTTGGCGTAAACCGCGCCAGTACAAGAAACGCGCTCAAAATCAAGCCAAGAGCGAGCGCGCCAATAATGATACTACGGTTTTGGTGAAACGAGTGAGACATAGCCCTCCTTTAGGCGGAATACTAATTGCGCGTGCGCGGAGGAAGGGTGCTATGGTAGGGAACTGTGGCAGGGGTCTGTGTAAGGAGTCTGCGGCAGGGTACTGTGGAAGAGGATTGTGTCCTAACCTTACAGTTTAACGAACGAAAAGTCAATCCCATACGCAAAAATCTTTTTTTGTTCACTTGTAGGATGATGCCCCTCTTGTCAGCACACACCATTCCACATAAACTATCACCATTCACGTAATTTGCTATCTTCGGAGGTATAACGCATGTCCTTATCCAATTCTATCGCCCCGTTGCAAAAAGCATTTTTGCGCGCGGCACAACCCATTGCCATCATCGGCGCGGTGGGCGGATTCATCGGCGACATTATTCAACCGCTCGGCGACTTTGCGTTATGGATTGCAGCGTTATCGCTGATTGTCGCCATTGGTTCGTTCGTGTGGATTATTCAATTGCGTCGTCGCGCAGGCGAGGAAGTGTGGGATACCATCGCCGCAGGAATTTTTGTCGTCTCGGTCGGTTCGTTCGTAATTTTTTCGGTGTGGACGATTATTTTTTCTGTCGGACCCGAACGCGGCTATCTCGCGACGAATGTTCCCGCCGTTGGCGATTTGCAAGCGCAGCTGTTGGGCTTGCAAAAAGATGTGACGGAAATCAAAAAGACGACCGGCGACACGGCGACGCGCGTGGCAGAATCTTCGGATTTGCAAAAAGCACAAGCGACCGCGCAAGCACAAGGGTTCGCAGAGATTCAAAAAACATTTGCGGCGCTGCAAGCGGGGCAAGGCACACTCGTCGCGAATCCACAAACGCCGCAAGAATGGTACAGTAACGCGCGTTTGTATCAACTCAAAGGCGATACCGCGAATGCCATCAAAGCATACGAAGGATATTTCCAATTCAATCTCGAATTTGTGGACCCATATTTTGAATACGGCGATTTGTTGAAAGCGAGCGAAGGCATTGTCCGCGCGCGCGAAAGAATGGATGCATACTATAACGCAAACAAAAACAGCGCGACGCTCGATTTGGCTACCGCGCGCATGTTGGACGATGCGAACGCGCGTATTGCGCGTTACGTTGCTATCACCCAACGCGCGCCGCAATTCGGACCTGGGTTTTATGAATTGGGCAGCGAGTACACACGCGCGCTCGGCGCGTCGTCCACATCGGACTTGTTAAAGAAACAAAGTGATGCGTACACCGCGTTATTCAAATTGGAAAAGGACGCGCAGGGATACACGCGCTATTTCATTGACAAAAGTTTGGCGGAAAAAAATCTGACGGACGCGCAAAAAACTTTCGACGCGTTCACGCAAGCGCGCAACGTAACGGGCAACGTGACGATTTATGTTTATCAATATAACGATGGGATGCAATTCATTGTCGCGCTTTCGGAAGCGGGCATTAAAAAGTTGCTGTTTGAGATTGATAACCCCAAGCCCGCGCGCGATACGGGCATCAATGCGGCGGGCTTTCCAAATCCAACCATCGGCAAAATTCCGCTGCCTGTCGGCAAGCATACGTTGTATGTGCAATACATTGACGCGAACGATGTGCCGAGCCAAGTGTTTGAAAAAGAGTTTGAGGTGCGACAAGTGTATGCGACGTGGAATCAGCAGCCGCTTGATTTTTCAACCAATCTCTATCCCGGCACCTTTGCGATTGGCGTCACCGGCGCGACTCTGGAACAATTTTTCAAATACAAATGGAGCATTGATTCCGACGCGCTGGACAATGAACTCTTGGGCGCAGCGATGGGCGGGATTCAGGTCAAAGGATTAAAAGCTGGCGACCATATTCTTTACCTCCAAGCCATCGCGCAAGACGGGAGCAAGACGTATGAAGTGGAAAAGATTCCGTTCGAGGTAAAATAAGGAGGACTCATGAGTCTCATCGTCGAAATTAAAACCGCCGAAGGACAAACCGTTGCGTTATTGACCGTTGACGAAAAAAATTTCAAGACCGGTTCGCGCGGTTTTCATGGACAAGGTAAAATAGATTTCAACGGCAAGCGGTATCAGACACAGGTGCAGATGGTCGAAATCGGCAGCAAGAATACGCCCGCGCTGACAGAAGAAAAGAGCGACGAATGAAACCGCCGGCGTCACGCGTGATGCGTCGCGCGTCCATCTTGTTTTGCGAGAGCGCGCTATTTTTTATCACCGCACTGGTTCTGATGTTCGCCGCAGGATGCGCCGCGCCATCACCGGCGCCGACGATTATTCCAAACGCCGCGACCATCGTCGTGCCATTCACGCCGAATCCGCAACAAGCGCCGCTGCCCACATTGTTGCCGACAGTTCAACTGCCGACCCAAGCGCCCGCGTCGCCGATTCCGATTGTGGTTACAGCAATTCCAAGCGTAACACCGATTCAGTTGACTCCAACGCGCAATGCGCCGACACGCGCGCCGGAAACGCCAACGCCCGCCGAGAGCGCAACACCCTTTCCCGAAGGATTGCCAAAAGTGTTTGTAACCGCCTTGCGCGTGGAACCCACGACACCGAAAGCAGAGGTGGGGGGAACTTTTTTCGTCACGTTTCAAAACGCGAGCGGCAAGGATGATGGATATAATTGGGCGGTGGAAATTTGGGAAGCCGAAAACAACAAGCGTCCATTCGGCTTGACCACACCGCAAAATTCGCCGATGCCCGTTGGCACCTCGAATTACACGTCAACGGGATGGACAGTAAAAGGTTTGGGCGAATGTCGCGCGTATCGCGCCCGCGTTGTCGCGCGCGACGACGATGACAATCGCGCCACTTTTATTCAACCTGACGGCAGCATTTTGTGGATTGATTTTACCGTGTGTCCATAAGCGCGTATCACACATCGCAGAAAACGGATTACGGATTCCGGATTACTCAACTATTGCACGATCTCACAATCGCACGATTGCACTACTCGCCCGGCACCGCAAAGGAGAACCCATGAACAAGTTTTTCGCGCCTCGCATGTTTTTCGCACTCGTTCTGTTTGCAGTCATTTTGTTCGCAGCAGCGTGTCGTAATGCCAATCCCACTTCAACGCCCGTGCCGCCGACGGTAGATGTTCCAACCGCATTACCGCCCGCGCCGACAGCGCCGCCATTGACCGACGCGCCAACCGCCGTATTGCCCACGCAAGCCCCCCCCCCCGCCGCGACGGCAGTCGTTCCGACCAACGCGCCAGCCGCGCCGACCAACACTGCTACAAGCGGCGGTTCGGTTCCACCAAGCAATCCAACCGCGAGCAGTAACAATAATAACAACAATAATAACAACGCGCCCGCGCCAATTGTTGACCGTGGTCCAATGACGGGCTTGTATATTGCCGCGCTGCGATTCGAGCCGACGTATCCTGTCAAAAATACGCCGATTATGTTTTATGCCACACTCATCAATCGCTCGGGCAAAGAACAGTACTATCCCGTGTGCGCGGAAATTTTTCGTCCCGACGCGAAAAAATCGTTCGGCATCACCAACTGTGACAATTTGACGATTCCGGTGGGAACGAATGAAATCTTTGTCGGCAGTTGGATTGCGACAGGCATCAAAGAATGTATTCCCGTGCGCGCCCGCGCCGTGTTGCGCGAACAGGATGAGGACGACATCCGTCTAGTGTTTTCGACAACGAACGGCGGCGAACTCTGGACCGATTTCAACATGTGTCCATAACCAATTGCAGACCTGACAGGTTTTTGACTTGATGCGTTGGGTGAACATTCCGTTGTGCTTTCGACATTCGTTCACCGAAATCCATCGCGCGAAAACCTGTCAGGTCTCTCAATGTGATATGAACAAACAACACACACAACTTTTGAATCGTCTTGAAGACAGCGCGGCACAAGTCGCGGACGCGGTGAAAAAATTGTCCTCCGAACAATTGAACCGCATCCCCAAAGAGGGCGAATGGTCGCTGCACGGCGCACTCGCGCATTTGCGCGATACAGATGCACAAGTGTTTTTGTATCGCACGGGGCGCATCCTCAAAGAAAAAGACGCGCCTGTTGTCGCGAGTTTCGACCAAGAAGAATACAGCAAGCAGCATTACGCGGCGAATGAACCGATTGAAAATATCATTCGCGAATTTGTCGCCGCGCGCCGCAAACTCGTAAAACTTTTGCGCGGCACACGCGATAGCGATTGGAAAAAATATGCGGTGCATCCCGAATATGGCAACATTCCCATCGAATACATCGCGCTGCACACATACAATCACACGCTCGAACATTTACAGCAATTGCTCGACGCGCAAGAGATGAATGTGTTGAACGCAGCGAAGGGCGAATGACAGATGGCAGATGGCAGATAGCGAATCGCGTAGCGTCGTGAAACGTCAAACGTGAAGCGTCAATCGAAAATCGAAATTCAGAAATCGAAAATTCGCAATCTCCAATCTCCAATCTCTAATCTGCAATGTCCAAAGCCGAGACCTATCGCGCCGAACTCGCCGCACTCGACGATTGGGATGAATATCTCTTGCAACATTCGGGTTTGCCGGGACCGCGCGCGAATTTGGAATTGCTCGATGTCGTCGCGGAATTGGCGAGCGAAGCGCAAATCAAACATTGGCTCAAGTTCGATGCAAAACGCGCGCCGTCCAACACTCGCGAAGAATATCTCGCCGTGTGCGGCACCGTCGGTTTGGGTACGCTCATCGCGCAAGGAAAAAGGAAATATCTGAAAACTTTGCGCGCGTGTGCATCTGACCCGCGTTGGCGTGTGCGCGAAGGCGTGGCGATTGCGTTACAGCATTGGGGCGACAGTGATTTCGGCGCGGTGATTGACGAAATGGAAACGTGGTGCGGCGGCAATTTGTATGAACAACGCGCCATCGCCGCCGCGTTGTGCGAGCCGCGTCTGCTAAAGAATCGCGCACAAGTGAAACGTGTGTTGAAATTGCTCGACGGCATCACACGCGATTTTGCGAAAACAAAAAATCGCAAGAGCGATGATTTCGTCGCGCTGAAAAAAGGATTGTCGTACTGTTGGAGCGTCGCCGTCGCCGCGTCGCCCGACGAAGGTAAACGCGCGCTGGAAAAATGGTTCGCCTCGAACGACCCCGACGTGCGCGCGGTGATGCGCGAAAATTTGAAAAAAGACCGCCTCAAGCGGATGGATGCCGTGTGGGTACGCGAGTGGGAAACGAAACTCGAAAAAAGTTGAAAGTGGGTCCGCCCTTTTTCAACTTTTTTGTTGTATGATGCGAGACTATGAGCGCACCCGCTAATCCCGAATCCCTAAGCCCTAATCTCCCCTCTTCAATTCGCGGTCTCTCTCAAAGCGAGGTTCTCGAAAAACGCGCGCAAGGACTCGGCAACCCGCCGCCGCCGCCCACGAGCCGCACATACGTCGAAATTTTCCGCGAAAATGTTTTCACGTTCATCAACGGCGTGATTTTTTTTCTCGGCGTCGCGTTGTTTCTCGTCGGACGCCCCACCGATGCGATTGTTTCCGTTGGAATTATTTCACTCAACATTCTCGTCAGCGTCGTGCAAGAAATTCGCGCGAAACGCACCCTCGACAAAATTGCACTGCTCACGCGTCCCAAAGCGACAGTGCTCCGTGAGGGCGCATCAAACCAAGTCGCGCCCGAAGAGCTCGTCGTCGGCGATGTATTGTATGTTGCGCCCGGCGACCAAATTGTTTTGGATGGGCGCATTGTCGAAGGCAAAATGTCCGTTGACGAATCGCAGCTCACGGGCGAATCGAATTTGATTCCGAAACACAATGGCGACGAGGTGTACTCGGGCAGTTTTTGCGTGAACGGCAGCGGGTACTATGTCGCGGAAAAAGTCGGCAGCGCGAGTTTGGCGAATCAAATCACGGCGGGCGCGAAACAATATCGCCGCATCCTCACACCCTTGCAGCAAGAAGTCGCGCTCGTCGTTCGCATCATGCTGCTGGTCGTGATTTATATGGAAATTCTCGTCGTATTCAATTCCGCACTGCGCGCCATCAATCTCGGCGATGCAGTGCAACATTCGACGCTCATCGCGGGACTTGTGCCGAATGGTTTGTTCCTTTCCATTTCCATCGCGTACGCGCTCGGCGCGGTGCGAATCATTCGTTTCGGTGTTCTCACACAGCAAGCGAACGCGATTGAATCATTGAGCAACGTGGACGTGTTGTGTCTTGACAAGACAGGCACCCTCACGACGAATCGTTTGCAAGTAAATGGAATTCATCCGCTCGATGTTTCCGAAAATGAATTCGCGCAAATTCTCGGCGACATGGTGACGAACGCGACGACGCAAAATAAAACCAGCGAAGCGATTGCAGAAAATTTTCACGGTACCAAACGCAGCGTCGTCGGCGAAATTCCGTTTTCGTCCGCGCGCAAATGGAGCGCGATTGCGTTTGCAAAGGATGAAGGCAGAGGGATGAAGGATGAATCAAATCCTTCTTTTCATCCTTCATCCTTCATCCTTCATCCTTCTGGCATTTATGCTCTCGGCGCGCCTGAATTTTTGCAGCCGTATCTTTCGGATGCTCAAGACTTGGACGACAATCCCATATGGCGAAAAATTGTGATGCAAGAACGTGAGCTCGCGGAACAAGGATTGCGCGTGCTGCTCGTCGCGCATCATCCTTCAACCGAATTGCAAGATGCGGGCGACGAATCGCGTTTGCCGCAAAACATGACGCCGCTCGGACTTGTGAGCATTAGCGATGAGCTGCGCCCCGAAGCGCGCGAGGCGTTGGACAATTTCATCAACGCGGGCGTTGCGCCAAAAATTATTTCGGGCGACAATCCCGAAACCGTCGCCGCGTTGGCGAAACAAGCGGGCTTGAAAAATGCAAAACTCGTGTCGGGCGTGGATTTGGAAAAAATGAACGACGCGCAATTTTCGCAAGCCGCACGCGACAATACCATTTTTGGACGCATCACACCGCAGCAAAAACAAAAATTGGTGCAAGCATTGCGCGCCGATGGACATTACGTCGCAATGATTGGCGATGGCGTGAACGATGTGTTGTCGTTGAAACAGGCGAACTTGGGTATTGCGATGCAGAGCGGCACACAAGCCACGCGCGCGGTTGCCGATTTGGTGTTGATGGAAGATTCATTCGCCGCGCTCGCCCCGGCAGTTATCGAAGGACAGCGCATTGTGAACGGGATGCAAGATATTTTGAAATTGTATCTCACGCGCATTGCAACGATGGCGATGGTGATTTTGTCCGCGCTCGTGATTGGCGAATTTCCGCTCGCGCTGCGACAAGGTTCATTGGTAACATTATTTTCCGTCGGCATTCCCACAGTGATGTTGGCGATTTGGTCGCGTCCGGGACCGATTGGACGGGGCACACTTGGACAACGCTTGTTTCATTTCATTCTCACACCCGTCGCGGTGACGACAATTCTTTCGCTCTTTATCTTTTACGGCACGCTCGTCGGCGAATTGTATTTGCGCGTGGGTTCACTGGAATTCACCGAGCAAGTGGTTGCGCCGTTTTACGCGGACGCGTTGTTGACCGCGCAGTCCACGCTCGTTTCGTTTCTGGTGTTGGTCGGATTGCTCACGGTGATTTTTGTCGAACCACCAACGGAATGGTGGACGGGCGGCGACGAATTGGGCGGGGATTGGAAACCGACAATTCTCGCAACGATTTTGGTCGGTGTGTTTTTTGTGATTGTATCGGTGAAACCACTGCGCGATATTTTTGCGTTGGGCGCAGTGGGCACAGTGGAATTGGGCGCGGCGATTTTGGGCGCGACGGTTTGGTTATTTCTCGTGCGCTGGTTATGGCGCAATCGGGTGTTTGAAAAATATCTCGGCATAAAGGATATTCACATTCATGCTCATCATTGACGCACATCTCGACCTCGCGTGGAACGCCTTGCAATTCAATCGTGACCTCTTGTCCGGTGTGTACACGCTCCGTACGCGCGAACAAAAAATGCAAGGCGATGGACGCGGACAAAACACAGTCAGCTTTCCCGAATTGCGGCGCGGGCGTGTGGCGCTCGCGTTCGGCACCGTACTTGCGCGCGTGAATGCGTTCGGTGCGCCGAATATTGATTATGGTTCGTCAGCGCAAGCATTCGCCGCCGCGCGCGGACACATGTTGTACTATTACGCGCTCGCGCAGCAAGGACACATTCGCCTGATTACAAATCGCGCGCTGCTCGACGCGCATCTCGCCGAGTGGCGCGATTTTGACGAAACCACTACCACTGTCACAAGCATCACACCGCCGACAGGTCTTGTCATCAGCATGGAATGTGCCGACCCGATTTTGCATCCCGGACAAGTCCAAGATTGGTTCGATGCAGGCTTGCGCGTCATTGGTCCCGCGCATTACGGCAACAATCGTTACGTCGGCGGAACGGGTACGGAAAATGGATTCAACGACGCGGGGATTGACCTCTTGCGCGCGATGGAACATACGGGCATGATTCTCGACGTAACTCATTTGAGCGACGAAGCGTTTTGGGAAGCGATGAGTTTGTACGACGGCGCGATTTTGGCAAGTCATCATAATTGCCGAGCGCTCGTACCGCACCAACGTCAATTGAGTGATGAACAAATTCGCGCGCTCGTACAACGCGACGCAGTGATTGGAGCGGCGTTCGATGTGTGGATGTTGATTCCGCAATGGAGTTCCGGGCAAGTGACAAATCGCGCGGCGAGCATCGCCACCGTCGCCGAACACATTGACCATGTGTGCCAAATCGCAGGCAACAGTTTGCACGCAGCAATTGGGTCTGACCTCGACGGCGGCTTCGGACGCGAATCGTCACCGTACGATTTGGATACGATTGCCGATGTGCAAAAACTTGCGGACGCGTTAGCGGCGCGCGATTTTGACGACGACGACATTGCGAATGTGATGCACGGCAATTGGCTGCGGTTGTTGCGGCGCGCGTGGCGGGAAGGATGAATTATGCAAGCTGAATATAGTGACGCGCGTTTGTGGGACGCGCGTCATTTTGTTTACGCGTTTTGGGTGGCGAATGAACGCGCGCCGACCGTAGATGACGCCGCGCGTGAATTGAATGTCGAAAGTGAACATGCGCGCGCGTTGTATCACGAATTGAACGCGCGCCACGCATTGCTGCTTATGCCCGGCACCGATTTTATTCGCATGGCGAATCCGTTTTCCGGCGTGCCAACAGGATTTCGCGTGAACGTCGCGGGCAAAAGATATTACGCGAATTGTGCGTGGGATTCGTTTGGGATTGCTGCTGCGCTTCACGCCGACGCGACGATTGACGCGTTTTGTTCCAACACGCAAGAGCCGCTGCGCTTCCATTTGCGCGCGGGAAAAATTTCGGGCGATGCTGCAGTGATGTATTTTCGCGTGCCGTTTGCACAGTGGTACGACGATTTGGTTTTTACGTGAGCGAACATGTTGTTCTTCCGGTCGGAAGGCGACATGTTGGAATGGAAACGCGCGCGCAACGTACAAACCGGCGAAATGATTTCACTCGCACAGTTGTGGGAACTTTCGCAGCTGTGGTACGGCAACCGCCTCAACAGGGAGTATCACGGACGTTCGCTGCAACAAGCACAAGACATTTTTCGTCAAGTGGGTTTTACGGGGGACTTTTGGTATAGCCACTAGGCTCTTGACAACCGCAAAACTCGTGATACAATCGCCTTGAAATTGAAAACGTTTTCAATTTCAAGGCGATTTTTTAAAAACCTCCTTTCGTTACTCCTATCACAAGTGGGCGTTTTAGCCGATGAAATATTCATCGGTTTTTTCAGGACTATTTTTTCTGAAAACGTTGTCAAAAATGAGCCGCCAAAACATCACCATCATTGATGTTGCCAAAGAAGCGGGGGTTTCGTTCGCTACCGTCTCGCGCGTCTTGAATGACGGCGTGAACGTGAAACCCGAAAAACGCGAACGCGTCCAGCGCGCGATCAAACGGCTCGGCTATACCACGAACCTCCAAGCACGCAGTCTGCGCGGCGGGCGTTCACAACTCATTGGCTTGTTGGTGCGCGACCTCGGCACCGCCTACATTGGCGAAATCATTCGCGGCGTAGATTCCGAACTCGCCGAGAACAAGTACGACGTGATGTTGTACACCACCCATCGCCGCCAAACCAAAGAAAACGAGTACGTCACTGCCCTCACGCGCGGCATGACCGATGGTTTGTTACTCGTGCTGCCGCGTCATCCTGCCGGATATTTAAAAACGCTTCGCCAGCGAAAATTTCCGTACGTCTTGATTGACCATCAAGGCATTGACGAACGTGGACCCGCCGTCGGCGCAGCGAATCGCGCGGGCGCGTATGACGCAACGCGTTATCTCTTGGCGCTCGGACATCGCCGCATTGGATTCATCACCGGGTCCATGGATTTGGGCTGCGCGCAGGAACGGCTCGACGGCTATCGCGCAGCATTGCAAGACCACGGCGTCGCGGCGGACGCGGAACTCGTGCGCGAAGGAAATTTTCAACAACCGGGCGGATTTCAAGCGGCAATGGAATTGATGAATTTGCCGCACGCGCCAACAGCAATTTTTGGGTCAAATGATGTCATGGCATTTGGCGTCATGGAAGCGGCACGCGAACGCGGCAAAAAAATTCCCGACGATATTTCCATTATTGGGTTCGACGATATTCCGCAGGCGGCGCAAGTCCATCCCCCCCTTACAACCATTCGTCAACCGTTGGAAGAAATGGGGCGCCGCGCGGTGCGGATGCTTTTGGAAATCATTCAGAATCCCGATCAAGCGGCAGCCAAAATTGAATTGCCGACCGAACTCGTGGTGCGTGAATCCACGCGCGTTGTACGTTGAAATAAAAAAAAGAAAAGCGCCTGACCGCCAAGCCATTGCGCTTTTCTCGTGGGCGTGTGGAGCTCCACTTGAAAGGAGTCCAAACACTTTTTCTATTATACCCCAATCTGCTTTTCCCCGACGCATCGAAAAAAAATTAAAACGCGTCGCGCCGCGTTTTGTGCGCGATGCTGATTTATTTTCACTGACGAAAAGGAGGATGCCATGCGCATCTCGAAAGCGTTACTTACCTACACGGCGATTGCTTTATTGCTCGTCGTTGCCCTCGTGGCTTGCGGCAGTCCCGCGACGCCCGCGCCACAACCGACGGCGGCACCACAACCAACCGCTGTTCCCGCACAACCTACCGCTGCGCCCGCGCCGACCCAAGCCGCCGCGCAGCCCGTGACAGTCAACTGGTGGCACATCAGCACCGTCGAAGACCAAAAAGCGCAATTCCAAACGTTCGCGGATGAATTCATGAAGATGCACCCGAACGTCAAGATTGAAATCACCGTTCTGGAAAACGAAGCGTTCAAACAAAAACTCGCAACGGCTATGCAGTCCGGCGCACCGCCGGATGTTTTCCAAAGCTGGGGCGGCGGCGTGCTGGGACAATATGCCGCTGCCGGTCTCGTTCAGGACTTGACTCCGGCTCTCCAAAAGGACGGCTGGGGCGACAGCATCGCGGGCGGTCCCCTCTCGCTCTATACCGTTGATGGCAAAGTGTACGGGGTGCCGTGGACAGCCGGTATGGTCGGGTTCTGGTACAACAAAGACCTCTTCAAGCAAGCCGGCATTACCGAAACGCCCAAGACCTGGACCGAGTTTCTCGATGTTGTGAAAAAACTCAAAGCCGCCGGCATCACCCCGCTCGCGCTCGCAGGCAAAGATAAATGGCCCGGACATTTCTACTGGGTCTATCTTGCTACGCGCGAAGGCGGACGCGACGCATTTGAAAAAGCGTACAAGCGCCAAGGCAGCTTTGCCGACAAGCCGTTTGTCAAAGCAGGTGAAGACTTGAAACAGCTGATTGATTTGCAGCCGTTCCAAGAAGGTTTCCTCGCGGCAAACTATGACGAACACCAGACCGTTTTCGCCAACGGCAAAGCCGCGATGGAATTGATGGGACAATGGGCGCCCGGTGCAAGTGGTTCGAAAGCAGCCGACAAAGCAAAATTCGATGCGTTCCTCGGCTGGTTCCCCTTCCCAACCGTTGAAGGCGGCGCCGGCGCGCCCGGTGATGCCCTCGGCGGCGGCGACGGCTACGCCATCGGCAAGAATGCCCCGCCCGAAGCGATTGAATTCGTCAGATTCCTCGTGAGCAAAGACCGCCAGACGATTCTCACCGAAAAAGACATTGCTCTCCCGGTCGTCAAAGGCGCGGATGCCGCAATCAAAAATCCGCTCTTGAAAGAAGTTGCACAAACCCTCGCGGCGGCGAAATACTATCAACTCTATTACGACCAATATCTCCCGCCCGCCGTGGGACAAACAGTGAATGATGCGACGCAAGGACTCTTTGCCGGAACGATGAGTCCCGAAGAAGTTGCCAAAGCGATTGAAGCTTCGGCAGCCGCTGAATTGAAACCCTAGTTCTCGTCTCGCAGCTGCCGCGCACCAGAGACGTGCGCGGCAGCTCCTTCCTATTGATGACACCCACGACCAGTACGCAAACGGTGCCGCGCACAACGGTGCAATTGCAGACACGCGCACGCGCGCAATGGAGCAAGGCAATCACGATTTTTTTGTTTCTCTTGCCGCCGCTGCTGGTCTATGTCTATCTTGTCATTTTCCCCGTCGTACAGGCAGTGTATTACAGCTTTTACAAATGGAATGGCTTGGGTCCGCTCACAGACTTTATCGGTTTCGATAACTATTTCAAACTCGTACAAGAAAATGTTTTTCGCAGCTCGTTCAGTCACAATTGGCTGATTGCGTTTCTTTCCGTCGTCATTCAATTGCCGATTGCGTTGGGACTGGCACTCTTGATTGGACGCGGCTTGGCGGGGCGCGGAATTTTTCGCGTGATTCTTTTTCTCCCGTACATTTTGTCCGAAGTGGTCACGGGCGTGATTTGGTCCTTTATTTATCGCGCGCAAGGCGGGCTCCTCAATATCGCGCTCGAATCCATCATCCCCGGATTCAAACCGATTGGCTGGCTCGCCAACCCCAATACGGTGATGCTGGCGATTTTCTTTACGCTCACGTGGAAATATTTTGGATTCTATTTGATTCTCTTTATCACCGGTTTGCAAGATATTCCACACGAGATTGAAGAAGCCGCGCGCATTGACGGCGCAAATTCTTCACAGGTGACGCGGCATATTATTTTGCCGCTGCTCGGTTCGACGACGCGGCTCACCATTTATCTCGCGGTGGTGGGTTCCATTCAAGTCTTTGATTTGGTGTGGATTATGACGACGGGCGGTCCCGTGAACGCGAGCGATACGATGGCGACGTACCTTTACAAATTTGGTTTCCAGCGTTTTCAACTCGGTTACGGCAGCGCGGTCGCGGTAATTATTTTTGCGGTGGCATTCACTTTTTCAACGCTCTATCAACGTTTTGTAATGCGGCGCGACGCGAATTGATATGAACACATCTATCCCTTATCAACATCAACGTTCCATCCGTTGGGCGGAAATCAGCGTGGCGATATTAAAGTACGTGATTCTGATTTTCTTTTCGCTTCTCGTACTCATTCCGCTTGTGGTGACGGTGCTCGGCGGCTTTAAAACGAATCCCGAATTATTTCTCTCGCCGTTCTCACTCCCGAGCCGTTGGATTCCCGAAAACTATCTCAAAATTTTGCAGCTCAATACCTTTTGGCGCATGTTGCTCAATAGCACGCTTGTTATGTTCGGCACGGCGCTCGGGGTGGTGGTGCTGGCGAGTATGGCGGCGTTTGTGTTTGCGCGAATGAAATTTCGCGGACGCGACCTCTTGTTTGCGTTCGTCAATCTCGGTTTGCTGTTTCCAATCGCCGTCGCGATTCTGCCGTTGTACATCACCTTGCGCCAATCGGGTTTGGTAGATTCGTTGTGGGGCATCATTCTCCCGCAAATCGCATTCGCACTTCCGCTCAACACTTTGATTCTGCGAAACTTTTTCTCACAGATACCGCAAGAACTCGAAGAAGCCGCGCTGATTGACGGCTGCGGCAGTTTCACTTTTTTCTGGCGCATTCTTTTGCCACTCGCGCGTCCCGCGCTTGCCGCCGTTGTCGTACTGACGATGGTGTTGAGTTGGAACAATTTTTTCTTGCCGTTGCTCGTTCTCAACACCGAAGCGCTCTACACCATTCCACTCGGCATCATGCAATTTCAAGGACAGTATGGCAGTGATTGGGCCGGCATCATGGCATTCATTTCACTTTCGCTCATTCCGACGATTGGGTTTTATCTTGCGGCGGAACGTCAGATTATCGCGGGGTTGACGGCAGGGGCTGTGAAGGGTTGAACGGGTGAAAAAATTTTTCTCGGCAATTTTATTCTTGATGTTTGCGAGTTGTGGTGTGAATAACGCGACGCCGACTTTACCAACCGCGCAGCCAACGGCGATGCCCACGTTTGAACCAACAGCATTGCCAAAAGCAACACCGCTTATCGTGCCAAACGTCGGCGCGTTTCAATCAGGAACGTATCGCAATTTATTTCGCGACATGTTAGGCAAGAGCGACGCGGAGATTGAAAAAAAGATTGACGCGGCGTGGCAGCAACTTTTTTACGGCGAGGCTGATTTCGAGCGCGTCTATTATCCCGTCGGCGATGATATGGCGTACGTGATGGACATTGGGAATGACGACGTTCGCAGTGAAGGCATGTCGTATGGCATGATGCTCGCCGTGCAAATGAACAAGCAACAAGAATTTAATCGCCTTTGGAAATGGGCGAAAACGTACATGTATCACACGGAGGGCGCATACAAAGGATACTTTGCGTGGCACAACAAACCAAACGGCGAAAAAATTCACAACAACCCCGCGTCGGACGGGGAAGAATGGTTTGTCATGGCGCTCCTGTTCGCGTCACATCGCTTTGGTGACGGCGAAGGCATTTTCAATTATTCCGCGCAAGCGCAAGAAATTCTCGACACGATGCTTCACAAAGAGGAAACGAGCAGCGGCATCGGCATCAACATGTTTAACGCGGAACACAAACAAATCGTCTTTGTGCCAACGCTCGGCAAAGATTCGAGCTTCACCGACCCGTCATACCACTTGCCCGCGTATTACGAATTGTGGGCGCGCTGGGCAAAACGCGACAATCAATTTTGGAGTGACGCGGCAAAGGCAAGCCGCGCGTTTTGGAAAAAATCATCGCATCCGCAAACCGGTTTGAATCCCGATTACGCGAATTTTGACGGCACACCGACGGGCGGCGAACACGCGGATTTTCGTTTCGACGCGTTTCGCGTCGCATCCAACATTGCGATTGATTACGCGTGGTTCGCCGCCGACGATTGGGAAATCGAACAGAGCAATCGCATGCTCGATTTTTTTTACGCACAAGGCATCAAAAAATACGTGAATCAGTACACGCTCGACGGCAAACCCCTTTCGCGCGACCGTTCGTCCGGACTGATTGCGATGAACGCGGTTGCCGCGCTTGCTGCGACGAACGAACACGCGCCCGAATTTGTGCAAGCATTGTGGGACACACAACTTCCCTCCGGCAAGTGGCGCTATTACGATGGGCTCTTGTACTTTCTCGCGCTCTTGCATGTCAGCGGCAAATTTCAAATCTACGCGCCAAAGTAAGGGCGAAGCATTCGCACCCACAATCGCGCGACTTGCTACTTGGTTTATGCGAATGCTTCGCCTCTACGCCAAAATTTTCGAGGAGTCCCTCTGTTGATAGCAACCTTACCTGACACCAAATTGTATCAAGACCCCGCGCGTTCGATTCAAGAACGCGTTCAAGATTTATTGGCGCGCATGACGCTGGATGAAAAAATCGCGCAGCTCGGTTCGCATTGGGTGTACGAATTGCAAGAGGGCGACGATTTATCACACGAAAAAGCCGCGACGCTGCTTGGTCAAGGCATCGGGCAAATTACGCGCGTCGGCGGCGCAAGCACGTTCGCCCCGCGCGACATTGCGCGCATGGGCAACGCGATTCAAAAATTTTTGGTCGAAAACACGCGGCTCGGCATTCCCGCGATTTTGCACGAAGAATGTTGCAACGGGTATCTCGCGCTCGGCGCGACCAGTTTTCCGCAAATGATTGGCGTCGCGAGTACGTGGCAGCCCGAACTCGTCGAACAAATGATGCAAGTTGTGCGCGCGCAATTGCTCGCCGTCGGCGGACGGCAAGGACTTTCGCCCGTGTTGGATATTGCGCGCGATGCGCGGTGGGGACGCGTCGAAGAAACCTTTGGCGAAGACCCGACGCTCATTTCACAAATGGGTGTCGCGTACGTGCGCGGTTTGCAAGGGGATGATTTGCGCGACGGTGTGATGGCAACGGCAAAACATTTTCCCGGACACGGCATTTCCGAAGGCGGAATGAATTGTACGCCGATGCACATGGGCGAACGCGAATTGCGCGATGTGTTGTTCATGCCGTTTGAAGCGGCGATTCGCGAAGCGCGCGTTGGTTCGGTGATGAACGCGTATTGCGAAGTGGACGGTGCGGTGGTGGCGTCGTCGCACAAGCTCATGACGCAAATGTTGCGCGACGAACTTGGCTTTGATGGACTCGTCGTCTCGGACTATTTTGCCGTCCGCATGTTGTACGATTTTCATCGCGTCGCGCCCGATATGGCAAGCGCAGCCGCGCGCGGCTTGAACGCGGGCATTGATGTGGAATTGCCGTTCACGGAATGTTATGGCGCGCCCCTCCGTCAAGCCATCGAGAACGGTCTCGTTTCAGAAGTAACGCTCGACCTTGCCGTTGCGCGCAGCTTGCAGAAAAAATTCGAGCTCGGTTTATTTGAACAACCCTATGTGGATGAGGAAAACGCATTGTCCGTGTACGACACGGACGCACAGCGCGAACTCGCGCGAAAAATCGCCACGCAAAGCATTGTGCTGTTGAAAAATGACAATGATGTTTTGCCGCTATCAAAAGAAATCAAAACGCTCGCGGTGATTGGACCGAACGCACATTCCGCGCGCAATTTGTTTTCAGATTATTCACATCCCGCGCACGTTGAAAGTTTGCTTATGCTCGCGCCGGAGGTCACCGAACTGCTGCGTTTGGATGCCGACGCGAACGGATTGGTGGAAGGTTCTGTGCGCGCGCCAACAGTCCTCGATGCAATCCGCGAACAGGTGTCCAACGAAACGCGCGTTTTGTACGCCAAAGGATGCAGCGTGCTGGATACAGACCGTTCGGGATTCGACGACGCGGTAAAAATCGCGCGTCAAGCCGATGCAGTGGTTCTCGTCGTCGGCGACAAAGCGGGACTGACGCCCGATTGCACATCAGGCGAAACGCGTGACCGCGCGGATTTGGACTTGCCCGGCGTGCAACAAGAATTGGTGGAAGCGGTTGCGGTGGTCGGCAAACCCACTGTCGTTGTTCTCATCAACGGGCGTCCGCTTTCGATTACGTGGATTGCGGAAAACATTCCGGCGATTCTCGAAGCGTGGCTGCCGGGCGAAGAAGGCGGCGCGGCGATTGCGGATGTTTTGTTCGGTGACGCGAATCCCGGTGGCAAATTGCCCATGACGTTTCCGCGCAGTGTCGGACAGCTTCCCCTTTTCTACAATCACAAGCCTTCCGGTGGGCGTTCGCATTGGCACGGCGATTATGTTGAATTATCAACCAAACCATTGTTTTGTTTTGGTCACGGCTTGAGTTACACGCAATTTGAATATGCGAATTTGTGCATCGAGCCGCGCCAAGTGCAGCCCAATGGACTTGTGACACTGCGCGTTGAAATTAAAAATATCGGAACGCGCGCAGGTGATCAAGTGGTGCAATTGTATGTGCGCGATGAGGTGGCTTCGATTCCGCGTCCGGTACAAGAACTAAAAGCATTTCAACGCGTTACGCTCGCGCCGAATGAAACGCGCGCTATCGAATTTGTCATGCCGGTGGAACAACTCGCGTTTTATGATGATGCAATGCAGCTGGTCGTCGAGCCGGGTACCGTTCAAGTGATGCTCGGCAGCTCTGCGCAAGACATTCGTTTGCGCGACCAAATAGAAATCATGGGACGTGTCCCGCACAAGGTTGCGCGCCGCGTGTTTCGCAGCGCCACGCGCATCCTCGAAAGATGAAACAAATTTCACACGCACAAACCGCGCGCATTAGCTACGAGCTCTTTTGCGAAAGTGCAAAGGACACGCGCATCACAAATGCGTCGCCAACGCGCCGAACCAACATCGCACTCGGCGTCTTGGATGGAAAACGCGTGTGTTTGGGCTTTGTCATGGAAATTATCAATGGCACCCTCGCCAACATTCAAACACTGCAATTCGATACACCTCTCACGCTTTCGGCAGAATCATTCGAACGTTTGTGGAACGCGCTCGCGGCGCGCAAACCTGCCGCCGCGTTGTTGTGTACGCGCGCGATGTTTGAAGGACTCGAACGCGCGGAAAACAAATTAAGTTATCTCACCGCCGTCGGACACACGCAGTCGTACTTTTATCGCGTCGAATTACAAAATTGACATCTCTTTCTCTCCTCCAAGGGCTTGGCAGTTGAAACTCTCGCGGCGTTTGCAATATGCCAAGCCCTTTCCTTGAAATTTACAAGACGTGACACGTTTGCTGCGATGAACTCCATCGCCAAACGCGTCACGTCTTGCAATGACGAAATGAACACAAACTATCAACCTCTACCCGAACACAAATTTACGTTTGGACTTTGGACCGTCGGCAATATCGGACGCGACCCGTTCGGCGCGCCGACGCGTCCAACGCTTTCACCCGTCGAAATCGTGCATCTGCTCGCGGACGTTGGCGCGTATGGCGTGAATTTTCACGACAATGATTTGGTGCCGATTGATGCCACACGCAACGAACGCAATCAAATCGTGCGCGATTTCAAAAACGCGTTAAAGGAAACCGGACTCGTCGTACCGATGGCGACGACAAATTTATTTGGCGACCCCGCGTTCAAAGATGGCGCGTTCACGTCGAACGATGCGCGCGTGCGCGCATATGCGCTTCAAAAAACGATGGAGGCAATGGACTTGGGCGTCGAGTGCGGCGCAAGTGTGTATGTTTTTTGGGGCGGACGTGAAGGCACCGACACGGATGCGGCGAAAAATCCGCTCGACGCGGGGAAACGTTTTCGTGAAGCGTTAAACTTTTTGTGCGAGTACGCGCGTTCGCAAAAATACAAATTGAAATTCGCACTCGAAGCAAAGCCGAATGAACCGCGCGGCGATATTTATCTCGCGACGACCGGACACATGCTCGCGTTCATCGAAACGTTGGACTATCCCGAAATGGTGGGCGTGAATCCCGAAGTGGCACACGAACAAATGGCGGGCTTGAACTTTTTGCACAATATCGCGCAGGCGTGGGACGCGGGCAAACTGTTTCACATTGATTTGAATGACCAAAATTTTGCGCGCTATGACCAGGATTTCCGTTTCGGCTCTCACAATCTCAAGCAAGCGTTTTTCATCGTGAAATTTCTGGAGGATGTCGGGTATGCAGGGTCGCGGCATTTCGACGCGCACGCGTATCGCACCGAAGATGTGGAAGGCGTTAAAGATTTTGCGCGCGGTTGTATGCGAACATATTTGATATTGAAGGAAAAAGCCGCACAGTGGAACGCGGATGCGGAAATTCGCGCGCTGCTGGAGGATATCCACGCGGAGGATTCATCATCGTCGCGGTTGCTCGGAAAATTTTCCGCGAAAAAAGCCGACGCCCTCAAAGCCAAACAATTTGACCGCGAAGCACTGGGCACACGCGGTTTACAATACGAAAAGTTGGACCAACTGACGGTGGAAGTCTTACTCGGCGTTCGTTGAATTGCCGACTTGATGCCGCTGCGAGGTTCCCGCCCACGTGAGGGCTTCTGCCGCCGCGTGCGCGAGTTCGCCAAATCCAATCGCGCTCATAATTGTAATCAACAAACGCGTCGGTGTCGGAAAAAATTGGAGACCGTAGACCAGACCCGCTGCCACCCACGTACCCGCACAAATCGGGCACGAGAGCAATTCGCCAATCACTTCGCGTGGTCCGCGCCCTTTGGCGACAACCGTTTCGCCCGCGCCCGATTCATCGGGTACGATTTTTGTAAATGGCGCGCGCAAAGGTTCGGCAACGGAATCGAATGCGATGAGCCGCCCCATGCGAAACGTTGCCAGTCCCAACATTACAAATTCCAAAAACGTCGTCGGCGTGCGCTCGTCGTTGCGTTTTAGCAGCGCGACGATGCCGAGCAAACCCCAAAAAATTCCAATGATGCCCAAACTGGTCGCGCGTTCGTCCATGCGTCTGCGAGTTGCCATGTAATGCTCCTAGATTTTTATCAGGATGTATAACGAACAAAATATGAAAAAAAAACGGCGGAGAAATTTTTCTCCGCCGTTCATCATTTACGCGTTTATCCTTTACGCGACTGTGATGCTTTCGTCTAAATAAACATCTTGAATCGTGTTCAAGAGTTTTACGCCTTCCGCCATCGGACGCTGAAATGCTTTGCGCCCCGAAATCAGTCCGGTGCCGCCCGCGCGTTTGTTGATGACCGCCGTCGCTGCCGCTTCGGCAAAATCGTTTTCCCCCGACGCGCCGCCGCTGTTGATGAGACCGATGCGTCCCATATAACAATTCGCCACTTGATAGCGACATAAATCAATCGGATGGTCGCTAATCAAATCCGAATACATACGCTTGTCGAATTTACCGAACGTGACGCCGTCTTTGTTCAACGCGAGATAGCCGCCGTTATTCTCGGCGAGCTTTTGTTTAATAATGTCCGCTTCCATCGTGACGCCGAGATGATTGGCTTGTCCCGTTAAATCGGATGAAACGTGATAGTCCTTATCGGACTTGAATGACTTGTTCCGCAGATAACACCACAACACGGTCGCCATACCGAGTTCGTGCGCGTGAGCGAACGCTTCGGCAATTTCAATCAACTCGCGGTGCGAATCGTCGGAACCGAAATAAATTGTTGCGCCGACGGCAGCGGCGCCCATGTCATACGCTTGTTCCACCGTGCCAAATAAAATTTGTTCAAAATTATTCGGATACGTCAACAATTCATTGTGATTGATTTTGACGATGAACGGAATTTTGTGCGCGTACTTGCGCGCGACGATGCCCAAAACGCCAAACGTCGAAGCCACCGCGTTGCAGCCGCCTTCGATGGCGAGCTTGACGATATTTTCCGGGTCAAAGTAATCGGGATTTTTTGCAAAGCTCGCGCCGCCGGAATGTTCGATGCCCTGGTCTACGGGCAAAATCGAAAGATAACCCGTGCCGCCGAGGCGTCCATTTTGATACAGCCACGTCAGATTTCCCAGCGTGCGGTTGTTGCGGTCCGAGTTTATAAAAATGCGGTCAACAAAATCAGGTCCCGGCAAATGCAGGCGGCTCTTGGCAATTTTGGGTGAGTTAAAGCCAAGCAGCGATTCCGCTTTGTCGCCGAGGAGGGCTTGAATATCCGTTGCCATAATACGTCTCCTTGTGCGTACGAGAATCAAAGTGATGCGCGCTTTGTTGCGCGCGCGCCAATTATACGCCCGATACGCGAAATAAAAGAATGAATCCAAATCTGCATGCTCGTAGTATAATTGATTGAAACTGATTCCGCCTGTCGCGGCAAAACATTGGCACAAAGGAATGGAACGTGCCGCGGCTGCGGCTGTGAATGCTTCGCCCCCGGTTTTTCTATGCAATGCTGCGCGCTGAATCCCGACAAAAAACGTTGCGATAATCTCGCGCCTGACGCGTCGTACTTTTGCGACGCGCACCAAAACGAAACAGCCCGCGTATCCAACACCAACAGTCCCTCGCGGCTCGGTGGAATTTTTTCGCGCTGGCGCAGTGCGAATGCCGATGGCGGAAAATTTGACGTGCCAAAATGGTTGGACGATTTGCCAACGCCGCGCGTGATGGAACATTTGCAAACGCATCCCGATTCCATGGTGCGCTGGATGTCCGCGTATGTGCTGCGCAAACGCCGCACCCCTGAAGCGATTCCGGTGGTGTGGGACGTTTTGAAAACTGACAACACGCGTTTCGTGCGCCAGCAATGCGCGGTGGCGCTCGGAAAAATCGGTACACCGCTTGTGTTTGCGCCGCTGGTCGAAGCATTGAACCATGACCGCGACCAAGGAGTGCGTCAAGCGTGCGCGATAGCGTTAGGAAATTTGGGCAATAAAGACGCGATGGAAGAAGTCGCGCGCGTCCTTGAACGCGAAGAAAACATTTTTGTAAAATGGGACTGTATCGTCGCGTTGGGACAACTCGGCGACACGCGCGTCGAAAAATTATTGATTCGCCTTCAAGCCGAAGAAATCGCCCAAGTGGTGCGCGACGCGTGTAGAGATTCGCTTGCAGAAATTCGCTCACGCAATCGAATAATGGCAACCTAAAAGCCATGTCCAAGCCGCTCACCGATTTTCAACGCGTATTTCTATTGCTCGTGTGGCTGATTGCGTTTGGCATCGTCATCATTTTGGGTCTCGATACGCGCGCCCGTTCTGCGAACGGTGAATTGATTGAAGTGTGGCGTTTATTCATTCCCCTCGTCGTCGCGGGCTTGGTTTCGTTGATGGTGCATTTATCGAATCGAATCAAATAATCAAAACAAGAGTATCCAGTAACGAAAACGAAACGGACGTTCCACATTGGAGCGTCCGTTTTTTTATTGATACATTTCAAATAAACTCAAATGCTTTTTTAATTGACCTGCGTTCTTGTTATCATATACTAACAAATGTTATTTACACCATCTTACAAATAAACTGCAAGGAGTTTCCTGTGCGCGTTCGTAATTTTCTTTTTCTACTTTTGCTCGTGACGCTTTTCGCCGCATGTGCATCACCGTCGCCAACAGTCGTGCCGCCAACTCTCGCGCCTGCTGTCGCTCAGAATAATCTTTCGGCAATCAAAACCTATCTCGTCGGCAAAACATCCGCGTTGAAAAATCATACCGCCGCGCTGACCACCGCGAGCAACGCGTATTTTGAATTGGCAAAGGGCGCGCAATTTGATTACGCCGCGTTGTGGCAAAATAAACGCGCGGATGTGATGAAAAGTTTAACGGACGCGCGCGCGGCGTGGAAACTCGCGAGCCCAACGTACGAACAGACCGAAGGCATTGTGGCAGGCACGCCGTCGCTCGTCGAGTTCGATTTCATTCTCGACGCGGGCGCGTCCGCCAAGGAATCGCCCGATGATGCCGTACCGTTCGATTTGAAATTGGACGATGGGCGCGTGTTGGAAAAACCGGGGAACTTGTTCGGCGTGACCGAAAGCGCGCTGTGGGGAACCGAACCGGAATACACGATTCCGAACGTCGTCGCCGATTTTGACGACAACGGAAAACGAGATTTGGGTGACGCACTGCCCGACGCGTACGTGTTGAAAGCAGGCGCGGAACTGTTGCAAAAATACGCGAACGATTTGGACGCCGCCGCGCAAGCATGGACGCCCACCGATACCGATGCGTTCAGCGCGCTCGTGGTGATGGTGCCGACGATGGGCGAGTATTTTGATTCGTGGAAAAATTCGCGTTTCGTTGCAGGTGAAGCTTCCACGCAGCGCGATTTCGTCGCCATCTCGCGGCTCGCGGATATTCAAGATATTCTTGGCAGTTTGCAAGTCGTGTACGGCAGTGTGAAAGCTAAAGTCGCAAATGTGGACACGACGCAAGCGAATCAACTCGAAAAACAATTGAGTGATTTGAAAGCGTTCGTCGCGCAAGTGTATTCTCAAGAACAAGGCGGCAAGAAATTTACTGCCGAAGAAGCGGACACCCTCGGCGCAGAAACACAAAATCGCGCGACGGCGATTGCCGGTGAAATCGCGCAAGTCGCCGAGAAATTGAACGTCAAGATTGTGGAATGATTTTCGTCGAGACGTGACAGGTTTTTCGCGTTGTAATCAACGCACAAACCTGTCACGTCTTGGTTCGCCTTGATGCGCCGTCTCCTCTCTCTCCTTTTCGTTTTCATTCCATTCGCCATTTTTTCTCTCACCGCCAGCGCGGGAGAAATTTCACCGTTTCAATTTGCGGAAGAGATTCGCGTTGCGCTGCTTGACGCGCAACTCAACCTTAAGGATTCAGCGCGCGCGACGGATGATGTCACGCGCGCACAAAATTTGTACGCGGGCGAATTTGCGAGAACGCTTGCGGACGCGTCACCGCGCTCACATGAACGCGTGCGCGCGAATTTAGAGAATGCACAGCGCGCGGTGGAAACCCAAAATGAGCTGCTGCTCGCCGATGCGCGCGCGCAGGTGTGGACGGCGTTGCTCGCGGGCGGTTACGCGGTTGTCGAAAACGCGATTTTGACAAAAGACGCTCACACCGCGCAAACGTGGCTGCCGTTGCGCGAATTTCGCCGCGCCACGCGTTTCTCGCGTTCGAACGCGGATGCGACGCGTGCGGTGGAACAATTCGCGCAACAAAAAATTTCAAACAATGAGGCGTTGGCGTCCGTGCGCGCAGATGTGTTGGACACGTACCAAGCGCGTTTGAAACTCGCGTTGGATGATGCGCTGGCGGCGGAAGAAAAAAATTATTCGACGCGGCGTGCGGAAAATGCTTCGCTCGCGGCGGGTTATTTTGAGATTCTCGCGCCGTCCTTTTCACAACAACGCGGCGCGGAAAATTTCGCGCAAGTGGAAAAACAATTCGGTGAATTACGCAGCGCGGCGCGCGCCAACACGAGCATTGTTCCCGCACTCGACAAACTCAATCCATCCTTGCAGTCATTTCGCGCCGCGCCGTTGACACCGCAGGAACAAACGCGCCGCGCGGGACAGCTGTATCGTTTTCTCGGACTCGTACCGATTGAATTTGCGCGCGGTGTCACGGCAGGAATTGTCACCGCCGATTTTGAAATTCAAGAAGCGATTACGTTTCGTGATGGCGCCGAAGCCGCGTTCGGCGATATATCGAGTTTGCTCGACACGCGCAATTCCGAAAAATCCGCGCGCATTGCAAATTTGCTTGATGAATTGCAGACGAAATTGGAACAAACGGCAACGCGCGTCCAGGTGGCAGACCCCGCGCAGGTTCAACAAACGACGGATGAAATTGTAAAACTCGTTACGGAAATTTCGCCGCCGGAATGGTCACAACGCGGCAGCGACGGTGATTTTGATGTGATTGCTTCGATGCTTGACCAAATGGAGCAAGCCGCCGCGTCAGGAAATTACGCGTTGGCGGAATCGGCGCGTTTGGAAGCGTACGCAATTATGGAAATGGGACCGGAAGCGCGTTTGGTTGCCGCCGCGCCGCAATTGAAAACGCCGATTGAAGATTTGTTTTGGTTCGGGCAAAGCGACGAAAAAGGTTTAGCGTTTTTGATTCGCGAACGCGCGCCGATTCAAAAAATCAAAGCAAGCCGCGACGCGTTGGACGCGCAGCTCGCGCTCGCGCAAACGGAATTGGCAAATTCGTCCGCGCCGTTCGCCGTCGCAACAAACGCGAGCATCATCGTTTTTCGCGAAGGGTTGGAAGCGGTGTTGATTCTCGCCGCGTTGATGAGCAGTTTGAAAATCGGCGAGATGCGAAAATATCGCAAGGGCATGTGGATTGGGGTTGCGTTCGCGTTCGTGGTGACGATTGTGACGTGGGTTGTCGCGGGCAGTATTTTGAGTTCGCTCGCGCGTTATGGTGAAACATTAGAAGCAATTGTTTCACTCATCGCCGTCGGTGTGCTTTTGTTGATTCTCAATTGGTTTTTTCACAAAGTGTATTGGACGGGCTGGATTGGGAGTTTTCAAACGCGCAAACGTCAAGTGTTGGGACAAACGGCGGGACAAATGTTTGGACTCGTCGTGTTGGGCTTTACGAGCGTGTATCGCGAGGGATTTGAAGTTGTTTTGTTTTTGCAAGCATTGGTGTTGGAAGCGGGCGCAGCAACCGTTTTGATTGGTGTCGCGGTTGGGCTTGCCGCAGTCGTGTTGATTGGTATCGCAACATTCGCCATGCAAGCGAAATTGCCGTATAAAAAAATGTTGGTTGTGACCGGCGTGATGATTGGCGCGGTGCTGCTCGTGATGGTTGGTAACACGGTTCACGTGATGCAAGTGATTGGATGGATGTCCATTACGCCATTACGTTTTCTAAATCCGCCGTACTGGATGGGCATTTGGTTCGGCATTTATCCAACGGTAGAAACGCTCGCCGCGCAATTTCTCGCGCTGGCGTACGTATTCGGCAGTTACTATTTAGCGGAACGACAAATCAAGCGCGGCGGTGAAGCATCACGCGCGGCAAACGCGAATGACGCGCGCGTAGAAACTCCCGCGTTGGTGACGAATGAAACGGCGATGGTCAAAGAAGCGAGTTGAAGCAAGTCACGAATTGTGACCTCAAGATGGGACTAGAAGTCAAAACTCAAGTCACAAATTGTGACTTTATGTTGGAAGAAAAAAATCTGTATGTGGTGATTGGCGCGGCTGGGCTGTATGGATATAATGTTTGCACACATGTCCGAATTAACTCCTCCGTCTCCACAACAAATTCGCCGCAGTGACCGTTACACGGGAACGTATCTGGTAATTGTTTGCGTGCGCTGTACAATTCAATACATTTTGCTGCCGTTCGTTTTGCCGTTTTTTGGTCTTGGCGGAAATGTTGGCACGACTATCAGCATGGTGATTGATGTTGTCGCGCTCGGCATGATTTCGTTCAATATCTATCGTTTGTGGAATACGAGCTGGCGCTATCGCTATCTCGCGTTGAGCGTGGTGATGATTGGGATTTTGGTCGTCTTTTTGTATAACGATATTCGTACGCTCTTGTCCCTCTAGCCGCGCGCGAAATTCGTTTGACACGCGCCAAATATCGAGTACTATCGGGCGCGCTGCTTCACTGCATAGTTGGGGAAAAAAATGATTCGGCGTCATTTGAAAATTCTTTTTGCGATTGCACTGTGTGCGTTTTTCCTCAATGCGTGCGCGATGCTGCCTGCGCCAACGGCAACCCCATTGCCGCCAACACAAATTCCTCCTGCGCCGACGAACCCACTGCCTCGTTCGCTCCAAGACATCACGTCAACCCAAGTGTATCGCTTTCGTGTGGACCCCGCGCAAACGACTGTCGAATACGCGGTGAGTGAAGTCTTGTTGGGGAATAATCAAATCACGCGCGGGCGCACCAATGCGGTTGAGGGCGAATTTCATCTGTACATGCAGAATGGCAAAGTGTTTATTGCCTTGAGCAATTTACAGGTGGACTTGAGTACGCTCACAACCGACAATACCATTCGCGACCAAGCGATTCGCAAAAATTGGCTCGAATCGGAAAAATATCCAAAAGCGATTTTTGTGGCGAACGCAGTCGAAGGGTTGCCCAACGATGCCGTGCAAAATCAGCCGTATCAGTTCCAAGTGAAAGGCGACATGACGATTCGCAATGTGACGCGTCCCGTCACGTTTGATGTCACGGTCACTGTACAAGCAAATTCGTTGATAGGCGAAGGCACGACGACGTTGTACATGAAAGATTTCGGGTTCGACCCACCGAGTGTTGCAGGCAAAACAATTGTGAGTGACCCGGTGAATGTTTCTATCAAAGGCGTCGCGTTTTTGGTGGAAGGATAAAATAGCTCACGCCAAGCGCAAAAAAACAAGACGTGGTCATTGTGAAATTTACTTTCGTACTGCTGCGCGTTTCTTGATAAAATTTAATGCGGTATTTATCTCGCGGCGATAGAGTTTCACGTCAAGGAGTATCCGATGAAAAAGCTTGAAACTCTGATTACACGCCGCGCGTTTTTGTACACTTTGTTGACGATGCCGCCTGCAATGATCCTCGCGGCGTGCGGACAACAGCCACAACCCACCGCCGCGCCAACCCTCGCACCACAAGCAACTGCTATACCACCAACCCCCGTTCCATCAACAGCGATTCCGCCGCCAAATACTTTACAACCAACGCAAGCGCCAAGTACAGCAACGAATGAACCGGCGACGCCGACAACCGCCGCGCAACTCGAGCCGACACCTGCGTGTGGTGACGATGACGATGACCCGACACCCGCGCAAACCGAAGGTCCGTATTACACGCCGGGCAATCCTGAGCGTACATCATTTCTCGAACCGGGCATTACGGGAACAAAAATGATTGTGGCAGGTTTGGTGCTGAATACGAATTGCGAACCGATTGCGCGCGCGCTCGTGGATTTTTGGCATTGCGACGACGCGGGCGTGTACGACAATGTTGGTTTCAAATTGCGCGGACATCAATTTACGGATGAGCAAGGGCGCTATCATTTGGAAACCATTCAGCCGGGAATTTATCCCGGACGCACGCGTCACGTTCACGTCAAAGTGCAGTCACCCAACAAACCGGTTCTCACAACCCAGCTCTATTTTCCAAATGAACCGCGCAACGCGACGGATGGCATTTATCGCCGCGAACTGGAAATGGCAATTCAAGACAATGCGGACAGCAGCAAAAGCGGCGCGTTCAATTTTGTATTGAATGTTTAGTGGTGCAACGACAGTTGCACCCATTCGGTTGCTGACTATAATCACAACCGTTTTCAAATTTAACAAGGCGCGTGATCTTGAGACTTTTTTTCAAGCGCGCCTTTTTTATTCAGCCATGGCAAAATCTATTGACCGCGTGCGCGAATTTTTTCGCGCCAATGAGCTCGACATTGAAATTCGGGAACTGCCTGATTCGACGCGCACCGCGCAATTGGCAGCAGATGCAGTGGGCTGCGAATTAGGGCAAATAGTAAAATCGTTGGTGTTTGTGTTGGACGAACGCGATACGGTTCTCGCGTTGGTTGCCGGAGACCGTCGCGCCGACCCGTTCAAAATCGCGCGCGCGTTGCGCGCCAGCACAGTGCGAATCGCCAACGCGAACGAAGTGCGCGCCCGTACCGGTTTTGCGATTGGCGGCGTCGCCCCCATCGCGCACACAAGCGACGAAATCAAAGCGAAATTGTTTGACGAATCGCTGTTGCGTTTTGAAATTGTGTGGGCGGCGGCAGGCACGCCGCATTCCGTGTTTCCGATTGCGCGTGAAAAATTGATGGAATTAACAAACGCACAAATCGCAGAAATTACGAGTAGTGAATCAACAATTTGATCAAAAAAAATCGAGTGGAGCTCCACTCGATTTTTTTTGATCACTTTTTAGATTTTTTGCTGCGCGTTTTTTTCTTTTTCGCATTCGTGGCGTGTCCATTGCCTTTGACGCGTGCGGCGGGAACATTGCGCGTGAGGGAACGCCGACGCGTTGTTTTGCGTTTGGGTTTCGACGGCGTCGCAATTTCGATGGGACGATATTCTTGCGCGGGCGCGTTGGAACGCGCGATGAGGTCGTGTCGAATCAAACGCGCGGCTTCTAAAATTTGTTCAATGTCGCGGTCAAACACTTGGAGTACGACATCAAGGTCCTGTCCGCGCCGCGTACTCGAAGTGACGAGCAATTCCAACACGCGATTCAAATCCATTTCGCCCGATTCGGCGTACACACTCGCACTCTCGCGCAATTTGATAGGATAGCGAAACGGGTCTTGCTGCGGATGCAGTCCCGGCACCGCGTGCGTTTCCGATTCCCAACCACCGCTCAAGTGATACACATGAATATCGTTCGCCAATGAATCGAGCGCGTATTCGAGTGATGCTTCAAAGGAAACGCGTTCATCGGACCAGTGTCCCGTTGCCAACATGCGATTGCGCGAGTTCCACAAGTGCGCGAGATTGAACGCGAGTTTTGTGTTGCGCAATGCTTTGCGACATTCTTTCAACAGCATGAACGCTTCCGCGCCCGTCGCGGGAAATTTTGGAAATTCGAGCGTTTCGATGACGGGCGTAAAGCTCATTTCGCGCGCGGTATAGTACGTGGCAAAGACATTGAAAATTTTGATCGCCTTGTCCATCTGGTCTTGACGGTCCCAATTCCATTTGTCCACGTGCGCGAGATGAAAGACGAAATAATCGGCGTCAATGTATTCTGCAAATTCCATCGCCTGTTTCGTTGCTTCAATCGCTTCGTACTTGTGAAAAAAATTCGACGAGAGCGCGTCGCGGTTTTGAATCGGTTGATGCACGCCGACGCGCATGTTCGGCGCGCGCAATTTCACCAAGAGGTCGGGTTGTGATTGCACCGTGCGCCACCAGCGATTGTTCTTGCGCGGAATGAATTGGTCGGGAAATGTCGCGGGCACCGTCCACAAATCTTCGGGCTGCAATTCCAACAACACGTAACGCGATTCGACGCGCGCTTGATACAATTCAATATAATCGGTGAGTCGTTCCGGCACGCGCAAATTACGCGGCAAGTCTGCGCGATTTACATCCGACAACGCACAACCAACAAGAATTTCGGACATGTTATATTTCCTTCAGTACTTTGGGGGGAATCAGCCACACGAGTTCGCCGCTCAAGTCGGCGACGTTTTCAATGTCCACACGCGCCAGTCCCGCTTTTGCCATACGCAGGGTGCCGCCGGTGAGCTGCGCGAGCGCGAGCGAAAAATCGGGTTCGTGTCCGACCAACATTAAATCGCGGTCAGCATGGTCGCTCAAAAGTTGACGCAGCGAATGGAGACCGAAACCGGGCGCGAGCAAAGAGGTTGTGGTCAATTCCACATCTAACTTTTCAGAAACAATTTGCGCGGTTTCAAACGCACGCGGGAGCGGGCTCGTGAGAATTTCGTGCGGATGCACTTTTAATTCTTGCAACGCGTTGGCAACGGTTTCGACTTCTTTGCGTCCTTTTTTCGTCAGCGGACGTTCATCGTCAGGGCGTTCCCATTGTTCCCAATTGGCTTGCCCGTGACGCAAAAAATACAATTTCATGTCGCCCTCCGCCGCGTGTTCATCACGCGCGATTATACGCGTGTTGTGAAACGATGCCAAGTGATAGAATAGCGACCGTGAAACAGAAAATAAAAAAAGAACAGCGCAAAGCGCAAAGCGAGAAACGAAAAACGAGAAATACTGCGCAACAACTCTTGCGCGTATTTGAAAAATTGCGCGTACAGTATGGCGAACCCAAGTGGTGGCCCCATGATTCGAAATGGGAAATCATGGTCGGCGCGATTTTGACGCAAAACACGTCTTGGACGAATGTGGAAAAGGCGCTGGCGAATTTGAAACGGGCGAACGCGTTGGAGCCGACGCGACTGCGCGAAATTGAAATCGAACAGTTGACCACATTGATTCGTTCGGCGGGATTTACGACAAGGAAACCGCAACGTTTGAAAACGCTGGTCGAATTTTTGTTTCGGGAATATGACGGTGAAACCGAGAACATGCGCGGTGGGCATTTGGAAACGCAGCGCGCGCAGCTGTTGGCATTGAACGGCATCGGACCTGAAACGGCGGACGCGATTTTGTTGTACGCTGTCGAACAGCCGATTTTTGTGGTGGATGCGTACACACGGCGCATTTTTTACCGCATGGGCTGGGTGAACGAGACCGTTTCGTACGCGGAATTGCAGCATTTGTTTATGGCGCATTTGCCGCACGAGGTCGCGCTGTTTAATGAATTTCACGCGCTGTTGGACCTCCATGCAAAATACACGTGTACAAAACGCGCGCCGCGCTGTGGCGAATGTCCGTTGAGGCGCATGTGTGACAAGCAGGGAGTGGAGATTGGAGATTAGAGGTTGGAGATTTGCAGTACGCGATTCGGCACCTGTCATCCGCCGGCGGCGATTTTGTAATTCAACGCGGCGCGTGTATAATTCCGCATTGCGCGCGTGGTGAAATTGTGCCGCGCGATTTTTTTGCAAATTCGAAATCGTAGGGCAAGCCGTGTGGCTCTGCCCCTTGATCAGGAGTATTCTGGTGAAACGACCGTATCAACCCAAACGTCTGCATCGTCTGCGCGTGCATGGCTTTCGCCGCAAAATGCGTTCCGTCGGCGGACGCAATGTTTTGAAAGCACGCCGCGCCAAAGGGCGCGCCAAATTGACTGTCGGCGTGAAACGCGCCAAAGTCTTTCGCGTGCCATAATTATTCCGCGTGAAACGGGCGTGGCGGCTAAAAGCAGAATCCGACGTACAGCGGGTGTGGCAACAAGGACGCGCGTTTGCCCACCCGCTTGTTATATTGCGAGTCCGCGCGAATGGTTTGGCACATTCGCGCGCGGCTTTTGTAGCGGGAACGAAAATCGGAAACGCGGTCACGCGCAATCGCGCGAAACGTCGTTTGCGTGAAGCGCTCCGCCCGCATTTTCTCCAGATACCAAACGGTTACGATTTCGTATTAATCGCGCGGGGTAACATCATCTCTGCGCCGTTCACTGATATAACGCAAGCCGTTCAAGAACTTTTGAAACGCGCGAAATTGTTGTGATGGAATTCCTTACATGAAATATATCGCCCTTGTCCCGATTCGTTTGTATCAACGCTTTCTCTCGCCTGCGCTGCCGTCGGCGTGTCGTTACCAACCGACGTGTTCGCAATACGCGGTCGAAGCGCTCGAACGTTTCGGCTTGCTTCAAGGCGGATGGCTCGCCCTTAAACGCATCGCGCGTTGTCATCCCTTTCATGCGCCCGGATTCGACCCCGTGCCATACAAGGACTAATTCGCGTATTGCTTGTCGCGTATCGCAAATGCTATTGATAAAAGGTTTTGCGCTTTGCGATTTGCCATTCACGATCTGCTAACGGAGTATTCGTATCAAAGCGTTAATTATTTTTTCACTCGGAATTTTTTCGATTCTCGCCTTTGTCGCGTGCAGCGGTTCCGCGCCGGCGCAAGGTTGGTCATCGGCAACGCTTGACAATGGTTCACTGTACTTTGGTTCAACGTTACCAAAAGTGTATGCCCTCGACGCCGCCACCGGAACGAAAAAATGGGAATACAAAGGTGAAGCGGAAAAACCATTGATTGCCGTTTATGGCACGCCCGTTACCGCGAACGGTAAAGTCTATTTTGGCGCGTATGATGGAATTTTTTACGCGCTCGATGCGACAACGGGACTGCTCAAGTGGCAATTCAACGACGGCGCGCCGATTGTGCCAACCCCACTCATCGCACAAGGCACCGTTTATTTTGGAGCCAACAACAATAAATTTTACGCGCTCGATGCAGAAACAGGCGCGAAAAAATGGGAATTTGCAACCCAGCAAAAAGTGTGGAGTGACGCGGCGTACGACAATGGCACCGTCTATTTTGGTTCGCTCGACCAAAATTTGTATGCGCTCGATGCCGCAACCGGAACGAAAAAGTGGAGTTTTGCCGCAGGCGGTTTGATTGCCGCAAAACCATTCGTCGCAAACGGCAATGTGTATTTCGGCGCGTTGAACAAATTTATCGCGCTCGACGCCGCGAGTGGAAGCAAGAAGTGGGAATTTCCACTCGAACAGAATGAATGGATTTGGGCTTCTGCCACCGCACAAAACGGTACATTGTATTTTGGCACCACAGCGGGCAAAGTCTATGCGTTGGATGCCAACAGCGGCACCGCGAAATGGGCGCAGCCCTTTACGGCGGGCGGACAAATTCGTTCGGCGATTGTGATTCAAGATGGCGTCGGCTATTTTGGCGCGAGTGACCATAAAGCGTATGCCCTCAATCTGGACAACGCGCAGCTCAAGTGGAAGAACGAATTATTGAGCGGACCTGTACTTGCGACGCCCGTTCTTGAAAATGATACGCTCTATGTGCCGACAAGCGGTTATAACGGACAAAGCGGATATAATATGTATGCGCTGAACGCGGCGGACGGTTCGCGTAAATGGTGTTTCGACCAAGTTAACGCGCAAGCGTGCGCGCAATAGCAAACGCCAGAGACCCCAAGTCTTTTAGGGTCTGTCATGCCGCAGTGAGATTAAAACTATGGACCTTCTCGGTTTAATTTTCAACACGTTTGTGTACAACCCCATGTTGAACGCGATGTTGTTTCTGTACTCATTCATTCCAAATTATGGCATCGCGATTGTACTCTTTACCGTCATCTTTGGTTTGATTACCGCGCCGCTGCGCATCAAGGCGCAATCTTCGATGAAAGCGCAGCAAGAAAAAATGGCGGCGCTCAAACCCAAACTCGACGAAATCAAGAAAAAGTACAAAGACAATCCGCAAGAGTTACAGCGCCAACAGATGAAAGTGTATCAAGAAAATGGCGCCGTCAATCCATTGAATCTCGGTTGTCTCTTGACGCTTTTGCCCCTGCCCATTTTTATCGGCATGTACCAAGTTATCAACAGCGTGATGGCAGAACGTCCCGAACAAGTGATGCAGCTTTCGCAACACATTTATCCCGGCTTTGTGAACGCGGCGACATTGATTCCGGTCAACGCGAATTTCTTTGGCTTGAATCTCGGACAACTGCTCAATACGCAAAACATCATCATCATTGGGTTGGTGATTGTGCTCGTCGTTGGCTCGCAATTCGTGCAAACGAAAATGATGACACAGCCCACCGCCGCGTTGGACCCGCAGCAAGCGCAAATGAATCAGTCCATGCAATTGATGATGCCGTTGATGTTTGGCTTTTTCGTGCTGAATGCGCCAATCGGTCTGGCACTGTACTGGATTACGTTTAGCATCATTGGAATTATCCAACAGGGCTTTACCGGCGGATGGAGCAGTTTGGCAAACTTGCTGCCCAAAGCCGCACCGCAACCCGTTCGCACGAAACGTGTCGCGGAAACTCCGGCGAACAATGCTCCCACGTTGAGCGCGCCAAACGGCAGTGAAAAAGTAATGACGACCACCAACAACGGCAATCCAACGAACGTCAAAAAGGGAAAAAAGTCAAGTGGAAAAAAGCGTTAAATCCGCCGGTCGCACGGTTGAAGATGCGATCCAAACCGGTCTTGCGGAACTCGGCGCGACGCGTGACCAAGTGGAAGTGGAACTTTTGAACAGTGTCGGTGATGACCCCGAACGTCCGGTGCTCGTCCAGCTTACAGTTCGACAAGAATTGGAACCCGTGTACGAAACCGCAGCGCCCGTTCGCACGACCACAGCGGTTGCTACCAGCGCACCCGCTGTAACGAATGAAACGCCAGTCCTGCCGGAAGATGTTCCGTCCGCTGCGAAACAAGTTCTCGAAACATTGCTGCGCGGCATGGGCATCCGTTCCCAAGTTGTCATTCACACCGATGTTGAAGGCGAAGACGGACCTGCATTTATCTTGGATATTGTCGGCGCGGATTTGGGCATTCTCATCGGACGACGCGGCGAAACCTTACGGGATCTGGAGTATATCGCGCGCTTGATTGTCACCAGCAAAACGCGCAGCAACGAACGCTTTGCGGTGGATGTCGAAGGATACCGTACGCGCCGCGAACGCGTTTTACGCGACTTGGCGAAACGCATGGCAGACCGCGTAAAGCAGAATCGTCAGCCGATTACGCTCGAAGCGATGCCGCCGAATGAACGCCGTATTGTCCATGTGACCTTAAAAGAGCATCCCACCGTCAAGACCCAATCCATCGGCGAAGGCGAACGACGGCGCGTAATGATATTACCAAAGTGACAAGTCAAAAGTTAAAAGCTAAAAGCTTTCCTTTCGATCTCACTTTTAGCTTTTAACTTTTTGCTTTTGACTTTTGATTGATTCCAGATTTTCTCGTCGTCGGACACCTCACGCGCGATGAACAGTCCGATGGGTCATTCACTTTGGGCGGCGCGGCAACGTTCGCGGCAATCGCCGCGCGCAATCTAGGATATCGCGTGGGCATCCTCACCCGCGCAACAGAACATTTTCCTCAAGCGACATTACTGCACGACATTGAAATCGTGCGGCTCCCTTCCGAAACCACAACGACTTTTCGCAACACGTACGCCCAAGGCAAACGCCAACAATTTGTGCGCGACGTTGCACCATCCATTTCCGCAAGCGATGTGCCTGTCGAATGGCGCGCCGCAAAAATTGTCTTGCTCGGTCCGGTGGCAGACGAACTCGATGTGGATATTGTGCACGCGTTTGCGGATGAAACATTGGTCGCTGCTTCACCGCAAGGATGGATGCGCCAATGGGATGAAAGCGGACGCGTGAAACCGCGCGCGTGGATTCACGCCCACGAAATTTTGCCGCACGTCAACGCGTTAATTTTGAGTGAAGAAGATTTGGGAACGTACACCGAACGTTTGTCTTCGTACATCGCGCTTGCGCCGCTCGTCGCGTTAACGCGCGATAGCGACGGCGTCACCATTTATCGCAAACGCGAGCGCCCGCTCGATGTTCCCGCGTTCGCAGTGAACGTCATTGACCCCACCGGTGCGGGCGACAGTTTCGCAGCAGGTTTTCTCATTCGCCTGTACGAAACGAATGATATTTTGCAAGCTGCGCGTTTTGCAAATGCTACTGCTGCACTCGCGATTGCAAGTTACGGCGCGGCGGCGATGCCCACACGCGCACAAGTGGAAGAATTGTTGTCCGCTTTGGACTGACACAAGGTCGCGCGCAAAGATTTTCCAATCATCCTATTCCATACTATCAAATTGGTTTTATAATAACGCGTGATGCACAAGTTATTTTTTCTCGCGCTTGTTATCCTGCTTGGCTTGAATGCCGCGTGCGCGCGTGCGCCGCGCACTCCTACAGAACCTCCACCTACTCCAACCACAATCATTTATCCTGCAACGTGGACGCCGGTGACAACACCGCTGCCGCCCACCGGCACACCGCGTCCGCCAACCAACACACCCGACCCCGCGACAATGGAAGTGCTGAAAGCGTTCGAGCGTACGCGCGGCGTACGCGTGTATCACGCCGTGATGGATGTGGTGGTCAATGACCCTTCGGGCAGTCTCACCAAATCGTTTCCGGGCATGACCGCCGGAGATTCTGTCGTCGTCTTGAGTATGGAAGGACGACAGAATCACAATGATTCGCAGTGGAAGATGAAAGGATTTATCGTCATGTTTTTGGGCGGAGACCCAACTGACGAAATAGAATTTTTGACGATTGGGAACAAGCTCTATTTGAATGGACCGCTGCCATTGTTTGGCGCAACACAAGACCGTTGGTATTACGCGCCCAATTCGGCGAGCAGCAATTTGGCGGGCACGACGCCAAATGGTTTTCTCGGAGATTTTTCAAACTCACATAGTACACTTCCAAACATGCACGCGAACGGCGCGGAAGCACTTGACAACAAAGCTTGTACAAAATATTCTGCGGACGAACGCGAGGCGGCACAATTTTTTATCAATCTGGATGAGGAAGGCAGCATCAAACGCAACATTGGCAAATTAGATGGAAATGTTGAACGCGGAATTTTGAACGTGTGGGTGTGTGAAGACGGTTACATTCACAAAATGGAAATGGGCATTCAAGCGCATTCGCCGGACGCGCCCTCACAAGTTGTCGCCATTGGTTTTGCCATTCGCATCAATGACTTGAATATCATTGTGCCGTTGCAAGAACCAAAAGATGCAATTCCTCTGCCGAATCAGTTTGTGATTCCCGGAATGAGCGAACCGAAAAAAACGACGACCCCGCCGACGTTTTGAGAAAGCACACAGAATTCAATGAAATAAAAAAACCGCGCGCTGCAAACACAGCGCGCGGTTTTTTTTGAAAGCGTTCAATACGCACCGAGCAGCCAATTGCCCGCCGCGTTCGGGTCGTCCGACGCGAAAAATTCTTTTTGCGCCGCAATCATTTCGTCGCGTTCCATCACGCCGTTTCCATTTTTATCAAGACGGCGAAATGCTTCGTTCGCATCGGCTTCACTCACACCGAATGTTTTGAGAAAGCGCGCAAAGCGATACGGATTCGCCGCGTCACCGGGTCCGTGCGGGTCAACGACGCGCCACATAGCGAGTGTGCTGTCCACGTAACCCGCGACGAATGTATCGAACATTGGTGAATGGATGACGCCCTCGTGAAACGCGAGAAATTCTGATAGAGTGATTTTGTCATCGTCGCGCGACAACATATTTTTTGTCATTTCCCAATCGCCCATAATTTTTTGTTGCAGCATTTGGTACGCGGATGAATCGCTCGCCACATCAAAGGCTTGTGCCATTTGCGTGGCGTACTGCGCGTAATCGGTCTGTTCCAACACGCCGTCGTGATTCATGTCGGCGAGTTGAAAGGCGCGCGTGAGTTTGCGAGTTTGTAATTCGGTGAGCATTTTTCCTCCTCAAGTGAGAGATTGCGAATTGACGATACGCGATACGCGATGTTATTCCAGCGTAAATGTCCGTGTTGCGGATTTCGTGCAGCCGAAACTGTTGCACGCTTGCACGAACCATTTGTACTTGCGATTCTTGGTGAGCTCTTTTGTTTTGTATTGCAGGGTGGTCAATCCTTTTTTCTTGTCTGCCTTCAAGCCGGTCAAGAAATGTTTGACCAGTACGTTGTACGTGTCCGCGCATGTTGCAGCGTGCCATTTCAACGTGGGACGCGCAGTGTGCAGCGTACCATCGTCCACCGGTGTATTCAGTAATGGCTTTGAAGGTTTAGCTGAACATTCGTCCGTCGGCGTCGCGCTCGGCGTGAATGTTACTGTGCGCGTGGGAGTTGCGGTATTGGTCGCGCCCGGCACAGTGGTATTGGTTTTCGTCGGCGTGCGCGTCAACGTTGCTGTCGGCGTATTGGTACGCGTCGGTGTGTTGGTACGCGTCGCCGTATTGGTGCGCGTTGGTGTGTTGGTACGCGTTGGTGTGTTGGTACGCGTTGGTGTGTTGGTGCGCGTTGGTGTCGCGGTGAATGGCGCAGAACCAAATTCAAACGCGCCGATGTCACAACGCGGTGATTGGTCGCCATCCCCATCAATCGGGCGCGGGAAATTTGTGCCGCGTTCATCCGTCGTAATCGGCTGATTGTTGAGGTCGAGACAATTTGTATTTCCACCGGCATCAATCGCGGGACTCGTCGAATTGAGCGAATGAGTTTTGATGGTTTCGCCCGAGCCATCGCCTGCGGCAAAGCCGCCATTGTTTGCGAGCGCGTTCAATTTTGGGTCGCTGTGAATCGCGTCGTTGACCCCCAAACAATTGTTGGTGATTTGGACAATGTTGGAAGAATCGGCTTCAAAGGTCCCTTTGCAATCCGGCGAGGAACTGAGCGCACCGGCAGTCGAATTGCCGCCGACAATTGTATTGCGGAGAAAAACGGTTGGCACGCCTTGGTCATAATCTATAAAGAGTCCGCCACCGTCGCCGCCGCTCGTCAAGTCATTATTGGCGTCGTTCCCTGTCACGGTCACGTTGAGCAATTTCACATCTACCGAACCTTGAGCGAACAAACCACCGCCGGAACGGTCTGCTTTATTGCCACTCAATGTTACATTGACCAATGTGATGTCGCCGCCACCCACTAAAATCCCACCCCCATTCCCAATTAAACCGACGACACCTCCTTTGGCGCGATTGTTTGCAATCGTCGTGTTTTGAATCAAGACAGTTCCGCCCAGACGCAAACCGCCGCCATCGCCCGCCCCGGTTTTGTTATCGCGAATGATGGAATTGGTCACGGTGACATCGCCGCTCAACACGCCGCCCGCGCCGTCGCCTATATCGTTCGCTTCGTTGGCTGCGATGAGCGTGCGGTCAATCGTTATTGTGCCTTGCGCGCGCAAGCCCACGCCCTCGCTGTCACTCAAACAAACACACGAACCCCCGACATTGTTGATGATAGAACTATTCGAGATGGACAAGCTGCCGCCGAGAGCAAAGATGCCTACGCCATCATCTTCCGCGCCTTTGCTTTTATTGCCCTGAATCGTGGAATTGGTAATGACGATGGTGGCGTTTGCTTGGCTCAAAATTCCTGCGCCGCCGTCATCATCGCTAATGTCGTCGCCTTCGGATTCGTTGTTTTCAATTTTGCCATTCGTAATGGTCAAACTTGCGCCGGTGTCGTTATAGATGCCGCCGCCGCCGCCATCGCTTTTGTGCGCTTGATTGTCGCTGACGGTGCTGTTGAGAATCGTCAACGTGCCTTTATTGAAAATGCCTCCGCCTTTGCCTTTGGATTCGTTTTCGGCAACGACGCTCGCGCTGAATGTAACGTTTGTGCCTGCATTGATAGCAACACCACCGCCACCGCCGCCTTGCAAATTGCCATTGCGAAATTCAATGCGCGTGAACGTTACGGTTGTGCCATTCCCAACCACTTCGAGAATGCGTTCTTTCCACAACGTGCCTGCGGTAATAATCGCGCGGCTCGTGCCGGTCGTTTCAATTTTGACGCTCGAAGTAATATCAAGGTCGCCTTGCGAATTGCTGTCGTCGGTGTCGTAATCATTGTTATCGCTGTCGCGTGTCAATTTGTATTCTTGTCCACTGTCCACGCGAATCACGTCCACCGTATTGAGACTGCCCGCGACACATCCACTCACCGCTTGATTCGTGTTGGCGGCTCTGATGGCTTCGCGGAGCGAACATTGGTTGTCGCTGTTGAGTTCGTCGTTCGTCGTGTCAACGCCAATGACCACATTGGGCGCCGCGAAGGATTCGGCAGTGAACAAAAGCGTTCCGCCAAACAGGACAAGCCCAACGACCAGCCACTGCATGATAAATTGTTTTTTCACTTGCATCGTTTCACCTCTACCAACACTTTACGCCACCACGCGTTCCCAAAGCGTTCCCACCGCGTTCCCATAGTTTGTGTTCGCGCATTGTCATGTGTTTGTTATTCCGCGCTCACGGAGTTGTAAAGGTGCGTGTGCTTGATTTCGAACAGCCAAAACTGTTGCACGCTTGTACGAACCATTTGAAATTTTTATTTCCCGCCAACGCTTTGGTTTTGTATTTCAATCCCGTCAACCCTTTTTTGCTGTCCGCTTTTTTATTCGTCGCAACATCTTTGATGGTGACGTTGTACGTATCCGCGCACGTTGCCGCGTTCCATGTCAATTTAGGGCGCGTAAAAGTAACAGTTGAATTGTTGTTCGGTTTCTTTAAGGTTGGTTTGGATGGTTTGGTGGTGCAACCGTTTGTCGCGGTTGCCGTTGGTGTCGCAGTTGCACTGTCCGTACGTGTTGGCGTTGCGGTTGCGGTATTTGTACGCGTTAGCGTTGCGGTTGCACTGTTCGTGCGCGTTGGCGTCGCGGTATGAGTTGCCGTATTTGTAGGCGTCGCGGTATCAAATGGAGTTGGCGTAACACTGTCGTACATCCCGCCATTGCGCGTGGTGCCACCCGTGGCTTGGTCAATGATGTCGGTAAAACCTGCATCCGCGCCGTTGGGATGAAACCAATTCCACACCCCCGGGTTGTTGCCCTGTTGAAAGGGGGAGAATGTAAAACCATTCGGCAAAATCATACGCACGCGTAAGGAACCGGCGGGACCATGTACTTCATATGCTCCGTTTGCGTCCGTAACGTCGGTTTCATATTTCTGCGTCTTGTCGCCACTCCATATCTCGACAGTCACATTTTGTACAAAGGGTTCCCCCGCATCACGCAGCCCATCAAAATCTAAATCGTTCCACACTTGCCCCAAGACGGTAAGTTGAGTGCCGGACAAGGTCGGCGTGCGCGTGCTCGTTTTGGTTGGCGTATTGGTTTTTGTTGGCGTTTGCGTGGGTGTAAGGGTGGAGGTTTTTGTTGGCGTGTGAGTGCTCGTTGGCGTCTGCGTTAAAGTTGGTGTGGGAGTAATCGTGCCGGATGCCAAACGTTCATACGAACCCATATCGCAAATCGCGCTCGCGTTGCTGTCACCGTCAATGTGCCGCACAAAGTTACGCTGGTCAGCAGCCAACAACACACTGTCCGGGTCGGTGCAACCGCCCGGATTCCCTGCGTCAATTGCGGGGCTGCCGCTGTTCAGCGCGTGCGATTTGGTTGTGCCGCTGTTGAACGCGAGCGCGGCAAGCTTGGGGTCTTGTCCTGTCTTGTTGCCCGTAATTGTGCCGATAATGGTGCAGCCACTCGTACTTTCGATGAGGTTATAACCGACCGATTGAATCGTCCCGAAACAATCGGGTCCTGCCGACGCGCCGTTGTTGGCGACGATGCTATTTTTGATATTTAAGGTCGCCGCATTGTTGATGCCGCCGCCATTGCCGCTCGCCGCAGTATTGTTTGCAATTGTCACATTCGCCAGATTGACCGTGCCACTACTATTCGCAATGCCACCCGCGCCGCCGGGGTTCGTGCTATTTCCGCTAATGGTGCTGTTGATGATGTTGAGCGTGCCATTGTTCTGATTGCGAATCGCAGCCGCGCTGATGGCAGTATTATCGAGAATACTGCTTTGGATAATTGTCATGGTGCCGCCGTGATTGCGAATTCCGCCGCTGTCACGTGAATCATTGTCAATCACGGTTGAAGCGTTCAACGTCAAGTTGCTCTGATTGTAAATCCCACCACCGATGCGAGTCGGTTGTGATGAATTTGTCGTGTTGCCGTTGATAGTGCTGTTATTGATTGTCACTGTGCCGACGCTGTTGTAGATTCCACCGCCATCTCTGCCCGCATTGTTATTTGAGATAGAGCTGTTGTTCAGTTCGAGCGTCCCCGCGGATAAAATTCCTCCGCCACTGAGCGGAGCATCATTGTCACTTACGATGCTGTTGTTCAATGTTAATTTCGCGCTGTTCACCGGCACACCGATGCCGCCTCCCGACCCGTTACCCGTCACCGTATTCAGCGAGACGGTGCTGCCTATCAATGTGAGTTCGCCTTGTACGAGAATCCCCGCATAGTTTGCTTCGCGCCCGTGACGCACGCGCAAATTCGAAATCGTTGCCTTGCCCAGTGTGGTGACTTGCAGCACGCGGTCAATTCCATTTGCGTTTGACGTGCCTGCTTGAACAATTGCGTTGTTGCCGTTGATGGTGACATCCTCCGTAAAATCAAGGTCGCCAGTCGCAGCCGCGTCTTCACCTTTCCCCGCAATCGTCAACGTGTACGTCGCCGTCGTTTGCAAAACAATCATGTCCGCGCCATTGCCCGCAGGACAGCCGCTCACCGCCGTATCCAAATTTGCTGCGCGTACTGCTTCACGTAATGAGCAATCGCCGTCGTTGTTCAATTCATCTGCCGTGGTATTGACGGTGATGGTTGTCATCGGCGCAGCGAGAACTCCGCTGGTGCGCGCGCTGGCGAGGATGAAAAAAAGAATTCCCAGTGCGACGAGCCATTTGAATTTCATCAGATGCTCCATGTTTTGCTCAATCAGCGCGGCGTGAATACATCACACCGAGCGCGCCCATCACCAACGCACTCGCGAGAAACGCAAGATAGAAAAACGCGAGCGTATTGTTCCAATTGACTTGACTTGCATAGCGCGACACGGCGAGCAATTGCAAAATACCAAACAGCGCATAGGTCAACATCGCGCCGCGCAAACGCCGCGCATCATTTTCCCAAATGCCCCATGCTGTCGTCACACCAATGCCGATGCACCACGCGCCAATTGCCGCGCTGGTCAACGGCGTGAGTGTCCACAACCACAACGGAATCATTGCGCTCGAAAAAAAATAAAACGCCGCGCCAACACCAAACAGAACAAGCGCTTGCGCGCCCAACACCGCGCGAAACCAATTCGGTAATGGCTGCGTGCGCGCGGGTTCGATGCCCGGCACGCGTCGCTGGACGAACCACACGCCCACAACAAAAATCGGCACACTCACATAAATCGCGAGCCAAAACCAAAACGCGAATTGCGCCGTGACGAGCGGATTGCTCCAATGAAATTTGTCCCAATGTTGCAGCGTTGCAAATAACGTCAGCAACGTGAACACCCACACGCCGGGCAAGGCAATGCGCGCATTCGCCCATTCGCGCGCGCGAAACGAATTCCACAACATCGGTAGCGTGCTCCAATACGCCGCGCCCAAAAACGCGGCAGTGAGCGTTGATTTAATCGTCCACGCGAAAAATTGATTCGTGAATTCGCTCAACACAAAGAGCTGTACGCCCGCTATCAGCACCAACACCATATCCGCGAGAAACCACCAACGCATCAACGGAGCAACAGGTTGGGCGCGTTGTTCCATGTCTTCTTTTATTGTCGTTGCAATTGAATCTGTCATTCCCATCTTTGGTTGCATCTCGATTCCTTTGGCGCAGAAATTATTCTTATTCTTTCCATGCGCCGCCCGGTTCGGCGTGCACATTTCCCGCGTGCGCCAATACGAGCGCGAGTCCCAAAACAAAAATTGTGTTGCGGTGTTTCATTTTTGGCTCCCTGCTATTTCCGGCTGACCGCTTGAATCACGCGCAAGATGATCGCGCGCGAAGGTTTCTCGGCGCGCGGCGCTGGCTCACGCGTTTGTTTTTTTGACACATCCGCATCGCGCAATTTTCTTAAGGTTTCTCGCGCGTCGCGTTTTTCAATTTCGTTTTGTTCCGTTTCACACCATGTTGCACTAAACATTGTCTTGCTCCTTGTTGCTCGCCAATCGCATATCGTCAATCACCTAATCATCCAATCTCCACTCTCCACTGCCTGCCTGCCCTTTCGTTTCGCCATACGTGTCATCTAGAAATTGCACCAGCGCGTTCATGTCGCGGAATCCTTTTTGTTCGCCCGTACGAATGTTTTGCAGCATCCACCGCCATTTATTGTCTTCGCCCCCGCGCCAAATACGGAGTAAATAGGAATCATAGTGTCCGAGTTGGTTCATTTGCTCCATCGCAAGCCCCCCTGATTTGTTGCAAGTATAAAAAGCAGGCGTTCCCAAAACGTTCCCAGCTGCTTTGTCGCTAAAATGAAATCGAACGCGCACACGGGGAACGCGAACGCGGAGTATAATTTGCCGTAATGCCTCAACTCGTCCTCAACTTGCTCGGTCCGCTCCAAGTTACACGCGGAGAGGCGACGGTCATTTTTCGCTCCGACAAGGAACGCGCCTTGCTCGCGTTTCTCGTCGTCGAAGCAGACCGCCCGCATCGCCGCGAGGCGCTCACCGGACTTTTGTATCCCGACCAAGCACAGACGCAAGCACAGAGCAATTTACGCAAAACGTTGTTTCGCTTGCGCGCCGCGTTAGGCGAAAGCGACGAGACAACACCGGGCTTGTTGTTGGTAACGCCCAAGACCGTCCAATTCAATCCGGCAAGTCCACACACGCTCGATGTCCAAGAATTTCGCGCGTGCATCGAGCGCACGCGTCAACACAAACATCGCCGCGCCACAACTTGCGCGACGTGTGCGCGCGATTTGGAACGCGCAGTCGAAATCTATCGCGGTGAATTTCTTGCGGGGTTTAGTCATTCGGGCAGTGACACCTTTGAAGAATGGGCGGTCATTACGCGCGAACGGTTGCATCAAGCCGCGCTCGACGCGCTCGAGACCCTCATCGCGTTTTATTTGCAGCGCGGCAACTGGGAACCCACCGGCGCGTTCGCGCGGCGAATGCTCGAATTGGAAGCGTGGCGCGAGTCCGCGCATCGCGCGCTTATGCGCGCGGTCGCCGCGCAAGGACAACGCGCCGCCGTGTTCGCCCAATACGATGCGTGCAAAAAAATTCTCGCCGAACAATTTGACGCCGAACCCGAACGCGAAACGCGCACACTGTACGAAGCCATTCGCAATGGCACCTTCACCCCCCCCTCGAGCACGGTCTCGAATTTTCCGACACCGCTGACGCCTCTCATCGGACGCACGAACGAAATCGAAACGCTCGTCACGCGCCTGCTCGACCCCACCCAGCGTTTGCATACCATCGTCGGACCCGGCGGCATGGGCAAAACACGCCTCGCGCTCGCGGTGGCGGAACGCGTCCAGTATGATTTTGAACATGGTACATTTTTTGTTTCGCTTGCGGGTATTGATGGCGCGACACCGAATCCCAACGATGCGATTGCGACGGCGGTGGCGGACGCGTTAGGGGTGACATTTAGCGGCTCGGTTGCGCCCGCGCGTCAACTGCAAACGTTTTTACGCACCAAGGAACTCTTGTTGATTTTGGACAATCTGGAACAATTGATGGCGAGCGCGGCATGGGTAGTGGAGCTTGTGAGCTCCGCGCCGCGCGTGACGCTGCTTGTCACTTCGCGCGAACCATTGAACGCGCGGGCAGAATTTATTTTGCGCCTCGACGGCTTGAGTGTGCCAGGTGCGCAAGCCGAAGTGGATTTGCGCGCGAGCGAGGGCGTACAACTTTTTGTCGAGCGCGCGGCACGCGCCGCCGGACACTTTACGGTGACGCCCGAAGCGCTTGCTACCGTTAGCGCGATTTGCCGCCGCGTGGAAGGATTGCCGCTCGCGATTGAACTCGCCGCCGCGTGGACACGCACGCGCACCTTGCAGGAAATTGTTTCAGCGCTCGATGAAAATTTGGACTTGCTTGCCACGACCCAGCGCGATGTACCGGCACGCCATGCAAGCTTGCGCGCTGTGTGGCAAGGGTCGTGGGAATTGTTAAAGCCGCGCGAGCAGACCATTCTCGCGCAAACAACGGTCTTTCGCGGCGGTTTTGACCAAGATGCAGCAAAAGCAATAATTAATGCACAACAAACCGAATTAGATATATTAATATATAAATCGCTTATCAAGCGCACAGAGCAAGGTAGATATGAGATTCACGAATTATTACGTTTGTTTGCCTATGAAAAAATGGATAAAACCAATAAGCAAAGTATTAAACAGCATAGTAGCTATTATTTGACCTATACCGCGCAACGTGGCATAGAGCTTGAAAAAAACGAGCCACAGGTGCTTTTGGCGGAAATTCGCCGCGAACTCGATAATCTGCGTGTGGCATGGCAGAATGCCGTCGAAAACGAGTGGTTTGAGCTTTTGGAACCAAATATCGTCGAAGGCGTCACCGGATTCTATTATTTGACCGGACTGTTCCGTGAGGGCTTGGCGCTCACGGAAAACGCGTTGGCGCGCGCCGAGCGTGTCGCCGCGTCAAATGAACTCGTCGCGCCTTTGCAGCTCGCACGCGCGAAATTTTTGGAACGGCTCGCGCGCTATGACGAGGCAACGCTCGTGTTGGACGCGTTGACACAGCAGACGCCCGCGCATGTCTTGCTCTATGCGCGGGCACAGCTGCGCGTGGGTTGGGTCTGTTATTGGAATGGAAAATTGGACCAAGGACGCGCTATCTTGAACGATACATTGGTGTGGGCACAAACGCATCAGCAGACCGCGCTCGAAGCCGATGTGCAATACGTCGCGGGTCTGATTGAACAAAGCGCGGCGGATACGGCGCGCGCGCGCGAATTCTATGAACGCGCGCTCGCGTTATATCGCGCCGCGCACAATCGTTATGGGGAATCGTCTGCATTGGTAAATCTCGCGGACATTGGGGTTGACCATACCATTTTTGATGACGCAATGCGGTATGCCCAAGCGGCGCTCGCGCTGGCGACCCAAATCGGCAAACGCTTTGACCAGGCAGCCGCGAATATCATTCTCGGTTCCATTTTTTACGAACTCGGAAATTTCGCGCGCGCCACACCGCACTATCACGAAGCACTGCGTCTCTTTCGCGAGATGGGCAACGGTACCGGTGAAAGTATCGCACTGCGCGATTTAGCTATGCTCGCCTTGCAGCGTGGCGCGCTCGACGAAGGATTCAGTTATGCGCGTGAAGCGGCGCGGGTCTCGCATGAAGTCGGTTCGACGTATCGGGAAGGTATGACGCACTGCGTCATGGGCGACCTTTATCTGGCGCGGCGCGATTTTTCGAGCGCCGAAGAATCATACCATCACGCGATTGAATTACTGCAACGCGCCGAACGCGGACATCGCGCGCTGGACGCGCGAGCGGGTCTCGTGCGCGTGGCACAACAGCGTGGTGACGTCGCGGCACTGCGTCGGCGCGTGGATGAATTGTTTGCGGCGTTCGACGCGCAAAATTTTTACGACAGCGAAAATCCCTCCGCCGTGTACCTCATTTGCTATCATGCGCTCAACACATACGACGCGCCACGCGCCCGCGAAATTTTGCAGCGCGGGTTCACTGAATTGGAACACCGCGCCGCGCTCATTCGTGATGACGCACTGCGTCATGATTTTTTAGAGAACAATCCCGCCGCCCGAGCGCTTCGCCGCGAGTTTGAACGCGCGTTTGCCAAGCGAAAATAGCGGATTGCGTATCGCCAATCGTGTATTGTCAATTGCCATCTGCAATCCGCTATCTGCCATCTGTTCTCCATCACTCCATCACTCCTCTCCTCTTCCGCCTCTATCCTTTGCTTGCGCGCCCGCGCGCGCCGTTGTATAATGCGCGCACCACAACCTCTTGTGGTTTGTCATAATACCAAGCACAATATATGCGTTCGTTTGCATTCGCTAATCAAAAAGGCGGCGTCGGCAAAACGACCACCGCCGTGAACATCGGCGCGTTCCTTGCCTGGCAAGGTCGCCGCGTATTGCTCATTGATTTAGACCCGCAAGGCAACGCGTCGGCGAGTGTCGGTGTGGACCGTTTCGCGTTGCCCGCTTCCATTTATGATGTATTTGTGGGCGGCGCAACGCTGCGCGAGATTTTGATGCCGACAGTGATGGAACATCTCACAGTGATTCCTTCGACGCCGATGCTCGCAGGCGCAGAAATCGAATTGGCAAACGCACACGAACGCGAGTTTATTTTGCGCGACGCGTTGCAAAATGTGCGTGACGAGTTCGACCACATTTTGATTGATTGTCCGCCGTCGCTTGGCGTGTTGACGGTGAACGCGTTGTGCGCGGCGGATTTCGTCATCGTTCCTGTACAGTGTGAATACCTCGCGCTCGAAGGACTGGCACAATTGATGCAGACGATTTCGCTCGTGCGCGAAAATTTGAATCCGCGTTTGGAATTGTTCGGACTTGTGATGACGATGTTCGACCCGCGCGCGCGTTTGAGTACGCAAGTGATTCAAGAAGTGCGAGCGCATTTTCCAAATGAATTGTTCGAGACTTGGATTCCGCGCAATGTGCGCGTCGCCGAAGCGCCGAGCTTTGGCGAACCGTTGGTGAAATTCGACATTCACTCGCGCGGCGCGGAAGCGTACGAAAAATTGACGAATGAATTTTTGATGCGTGAAGCGCGGATAGTAGTAGGTAGCAGGTATCAAGTAGCAACGGATAGTGAAAACATAGCGTCCCTGATACATGCTACATCCTACTTGCTACCTGTAACGCCGGAGGCACAATGACCACAGCCACAAAACACGGACTCGGACGCGGACTCGGCGCGTTGATTCCACAAAAACCAATCGCCGAAAATAATTTACAAAACGTGGTGCGCCACATTCCCATCACGCAGATTGAAGCGAATCCGAAACAGCCGCGCAAAAAATTTTCCACTGACGCGTTGGATGAACTCGCGGCTTCTTTGCGCGAACACGGTTTGATTCAACCGTTGGTGGTCAAAGAAATTCAAACGCCGTATGGCTCGCGTTATCAATTGATTGCAGGCGAACGCCGTTGGCGCGCGGCGCAACGCGCGGGCATGAACACGGTCCCCGCGATTCTCAAAGGCGCGACGCCGCAGCAAATGTTGGAACTCGCGCTCGTGGAAAATATCCAGCGCGCGGAATTGAACGCGCTCGAAGAAGCCGAAGCGTATCAGCAACTCATTCACGAATTTGAATTGACGCAAGAGCAAGTCGCTTCAAAAGTGGGCAAAGACCGCACGACGATTTCGAACGCGCTGCGTTTGTTGAAAATGCCTGAAGCATTAAAAGATGCCGTCTTGAACGAAACGATTCGCGAAGGTCACGCGCGCGCGCTCGCACAAATTGCAGACGCGAAAAAACAAAACGCGTTGCTGCAAAAAGTGGTTTCCGAAAATTTGGCGGTGCGGCAGACGGAAGAGCTGGTGCGAAGGACGCTGGCGAATGGACACGCGAAAAGCGGGGATGAAGCAAACGAGAAACGAGAAACGAGAAACGAGAAACGAGAAACGTCACCGGTTACTCGTCACCCATCCCCCGACACCCATTCCATCGAAGAAGATTTGCGACGCGCGCTCGGCACCAAAGTCGAACTCTATCGCTCACAGCGCGGCGGAAAAATCATTATCGAATTTTACTCCGACGAAGAACTCGAAACGATTTACGAAAAATTGGTGAATGGATAAGCGAGGCAAGACCAACGACGAATGACGAAAGTTGTTCGTCGTTTTTGTTTATGTGTTGGTCTTTCGTCCTTCGTCATGTGTTATGCTATAATTCTTTCCTGCTTACGAAATAAAAAATAATTCAGGTGAATAGATGCCCGCGATTTTTCCTTTTACAGCAATTGTTGGTCAAGAACGCATGAAACGCGCGTTGGTGCTTAACGCAGTCAACCCGCTCATTGGTGGGGTTTTGATTCGCGGCGAACGCGGTACCGCAAAATCTACCGCAGTCCGCGCGCTTGCCGCGCTGCTTCCCGAAATCGAAGTGGTTGCCGACTGCCGCTTTGGCTGCAATCCACATGATTCGCATCTGTGCGACGAGTGCATGGAACGCGAAGCGCGCGGCGAAGTACTGCCGATTGCGCGGCGCAAAGTGCGGCTGGTGGATTTGCCCGTCAGCGCGACGGAAGACCGTGTTGTTGGAACACTCGATATTGAAACTGCGATTAAACGCGGCGAGAAAAAATTCGAGCCCGGTGTTTTGGCGAATGCGAATCGCGGCATCTTGTATGTGGACGAAGTAAATCTTTTGGATGACCACGTGGTGGATTTGCTTTTGGATTCCGCCGCGATGGGCGTGAACAATGTCGAACGCGAAGGCATCTCGTTTCAACATCCCGCGCAGTTTGTACTCGTCGGCACGATGAATCCCGAAGAAGGCGAACTGCGTCCGCAATTGTTGGACCGCTTTGGTTTGTCTGTTGACATTCGCGGCATTCCCGATGCGGAACAACGCGTGGAAATTATTGAACGCCGTCTCGCGTTTGAAGGCGACCCGAACGCGTTCAACGAGGAATGGCAAACGTCCGAGAAAAAATTGTCCAAAGAGATTGAAGCGGCGCGCGAAAAATTACCGCAAGTAAAACATACACACGCGGACATTTACGCAATTGCGGAATTAACTTCAGGTTTGGAAGTGGATGGACACCGCGCTGATTTGGTAATTCTCAAAGCGGCGCGCGCCCATGCCGCGCTCGTTGGACGCACCAACATCAACGAAGAAGATATTTTATTCGCGGCGGAACTCGCGCTCCCGCATCGCCTCAAACGCAAACCGTTCCAAGATGTCGAAGTGAAATTTGAACAATTGGAAAAGCAATTGGAACGCGCGCGCGAAGGGGTGCAAAGCGAAGGTCAACCCAAAGGCGACCAAAAACAAGAAGTAAAAAAAAAGCGTCCCTAGCCGCTGACGAATCCTCCGAACATACGCCGTCGCCGAGCGACCAATCGGTCCAGGGACAGGGGCATGACCCAAGCAAACAATCGCCCCGTCCCGCCGACCGCCCCGTGTCCATCGGCGACGCGTTTGCTCCCCGAAAATTTCAGACTCCCATAGACAAGATGGCGCGCAAGACCGCGGGCAAACGCTCGCGCACGCGCACCGAACGCAAACGCGGACGTTACATTCGTTCGCGCGAAATGCGCGGCGAGGTCAGTGATGTCGCGTTCGATGCAACATTTCGTTCTGCCGCGCCGCATCAATTGCGACGCAAAGAAGAACATCCCGAACTCGCGCTAAATATCGAAACGCAGGACTTGCGAAAAAAGGTGCGCGTGCGTCGCGCGGCGAATTGCATTTTGTTCGTTGTGGACGCGTCGTGGAGTATGGCAGCCGCCGAACGCATGATTGCAACGAAAGGCGCGATCATGTCGTTACTCGTTGACGCGTATCAAAAACGCGACCGCGTGGGACTCGTCGTTTTTCAAAAAGAAGAAGCGCGCACCGTTCTGCCTCCAACCTCATCGGTTGACCTCGCGCAGAAAGCATTGAAAGATGTACCCGTCGGCGGCAAGACACCATTGAGCGCGGGACTGTTGCTCGCACACCAAATTCTCATCCGCGAAAAATTGCGCGACCCGGAAGTGATGCCGCTGATGATTTGTGTCACCGACGGCGCGGGGAATGTTTCGATGACCGATTTGCCGCCACAAGAAGAAGCACATCGCATCGCGGGCATGTTCAAGAAATCGGAAATTCGGACTGTCGTCATCAACACCGAACACGAAGCGTTTGACCGAGGTCTCGCTGCGACGCTCGCAGACAAGTTGGGCGGGAATGTTTATACGCTCAAACAATTACGTGCAGAAGAGTTGTATGCGCGAGTGAGAGAAAATCTAAAATAAAGAATGAAGGATAAAGTAAAGAAGCGACATTCATCCTTCCGCCCTCATCCTTTGTTTGGATGTTTCACGTGACACTGCAACAGATGTTCTAATTTATCTCTTGCACACAATACACAAAAATGGCGCAAATAATCGTATTTGCGCCATTTTACTTTCATTTGCTACATAATTTGTTATTTCAGGTTATTTTGCCGCTTGTATTCATCCATTGATATAGTTTGCACGCCAAAATAAACTGGTGCTGTATCCTGCACCTTTTCGGCAAGCGGAGGCGGTTGCGTTGACAATGGTATGGTCGAGATGGTAGTTTCATTGCCCTTGCGCCGCGTCACCAACCACAATACAGTCATCCCAAGCACACTCAGCGCAGTGCCCCAATACATCAACCGTGTGATGGCAAAATTTGTATCCGTCCCCGCGAACCAGCTGTGGAGCAACACCCCAAAAAATGCGACAAAGCTGAACCAATGAATCGCGCGAAACGTTTGAATCCCAATCCACTTGCGAATGTAAAACGTGATGGTCACGAGCAGCGTGAGATACGTCCCAATAATGCCGACGCCAATCCAAAAGGGACGATAGGTGGAAAGAAACGGGAGGAACAATTGCGCGAGATTGAACGGCATGAATTGGTCCCACAACAAAATGACAATGTGAATGAATGTAAAACCAATTGCCAGCAATGAAATGTATTCGTGCGCGTCGTACGTGAACGCGCGCGGAATCACACGGTCAAAAAATTTCGCCGACACGCCGAGTCCCCACACCGTCGAGAGCCACAACAAAATGTATGCGACGATGCCTGACGCGCGTGTAATAAACCACGTCACTTGGATGTTGCTGAAACCAAACAGCGCGTCGAACAAATTTCGCCAAAGCGTGCCGATGGGCGTTTGCAGCACGATGAACATCAACGCAACAATACCCAACGCGAGCAGCATCAACATCACCCGCAGCAGCTTTTGAAAAATTGGCGTCAACTCATTTTCTTGTTCCATCTAAAAATTCCTTTGCGCGCTCTGAACCCCACAATTTTCCTGAACGGTCCACGGCGATAAATTCAATCTGTGCGCGTTCGCCCGCGATAAAATTTGCGTCACGCGAACCGCCAATCAATAACGCTTTCGCAAACACTTCGGCAAGTGTCGCGTGCGGTGCGAGGACGGTCACACTCAACCAATCGGTCGCGGCAGGCAATCCCGTGCGCGGGTCAATCAAATGATGTTGTTCACGCGTCCCCTGTTTCCATTTTCGTTTTGTAATCGAGGAGGTCGCCACCGCGCCGCGCGGTGCGTGCAATAGCGCAATCGTGCGCGCAGCTTCATTCGGGTCTTCAATTTCAATTTCCCACGCGTCCGCGTCGCGCGGCAAACCGATGGTGAATAAATCACCGCCCGCGTTCACCGCACACGCTTCCGTGTATTGCGCCAGCACCTGCGCGGCGCGTTCTGCAATCCAACCTTTCGCAATTCCACCCAAATCAATGCGCGTATGCGGTGGCAGCCACACCGCGCGCGTTGCGTCATGAAACGCTATCGCGTCAAAATTTTCCGCGTGTGTTTCACGCCGCGACGCGCGCGCGTCCATCTTGCGCGCTCGCACGAATTCCATACTTGCATCATAGCCCGCGTATTCGAGCGCGTCGAGAATCGCGGGATTATAAAGTCCTTGCGTTTGTTGTGACAACGAAACCGTTTCTTGCAACAATTCAAACATTTCCGCCGACGCATTGAACCACGTCCCTGCCGCGCGATTGAGCGCACACAATTCGCTCGTTTCATGAAAGCGCGTGAATTGCGCCTCGCGTTTTGTGATGTACTCACGCGTGCGAACGAACGCGTGCGCGAGGTCTATCGCGTTGCCTTCGGCGGCAAGAACGACGCGCGTGTTCATTGCGGAAAATTCAAACGTTTCCATTTTAAAAAAAATTCTACGAGCCGCCTGTGCGCATTCGCCGCTGTCCGAAAGTACGCGTCGAAGGCAATTGATTTTGCGAATCGGGTTGCGTTTGGGGTGCGGTATCAAATCCTTGCGCGGGCAATTGTTGGAACTGTCGCTGTCGCCGATTGCGCTGTGAATTTTGTATTGGGACTTGATTGGTGTTTGGTACGGGCGCGACTTGTTCAAGCACAGGCGCGTTCTCCGTTGCGGCAGAGGCGCTGTTTTCATACGGATTCGGAGTGTGCGCCAAAATTGCCCAGCCGCCGACAAACGCGCTCATACTCGCACCGGCAATCAGCCAACGCCAAGTCGCGGTGAAAGGACGTGTATATTTTTTGGTCATGCGCCACACTTTAAGCGCCGCAAGTAAAACGCAGATTAAAGGTATTGGTATGCAAAATGGAAAACGTGTGGAGATTTTATGGAAGCCACTGCCGCAATTTGCGTGCGCGCCGTTCTTGTGGCACGATGGCGTCCTATGGCTGAAAAAACAACGCCGATTATGGATTACGAGGGTTCGCACTGGCGCGAGGAATTTTGGCGCGGACGCGAATACGAAGACGCAGTGGAACGCGTCGCATTGAACGCGCTGCTGCCTCCAAAGGGAAAACGTTTGGTCGAAATCGGCGCGGGGTTTGGGCGACTCGCGGATTTGTATCGCGGGTACGACCAAGTGATTTTGTTGGATTACGCGCGCTCGATGCTTAAAGATGCGCGCGAACGTTTGGGGAACGATTCGCGTTTTATTTTTGTCGCGGCGGATTTGTACAATTTGCCGTTTGCGGACAACGCGCTCGACACCGCACTCACCGTACGCGTGTTACATCACGTCGCCAACATTCCAAACGCGTTTGCAGAAATCTCGCGCGTTGTGCGTCCGCACGGAACGTACTTGACCGATTTTGCCAACAAACGACATCTGAAAGCGTTGGTGAAATATCATCTCCGTCAGCATGACGGAATGAATCCGTACTCGCTCGAACCGTACGAATTTGTGAAATTGAATTTCGATTACCACCCGCAATACATTCGCGAACAATTGCAGCGCGTGGGTTTTGAAATTCACGCGACGCGCGGTGTTTCGATTTTTCGGATTGGCGCACTCAAACGCGTTGTGCCAAATTCACTTCTCGTTTCTCTCGACGCCAATCTCCAGTCTCTAATCTCGAGTCTCTACATCACGCCGAGTATTTTTTATTTGAACGAATCGGTTAAACGCGGCGACGCGCGCTTGAATGAAAATGTGTGGCGTTGTGTAAAATGTCACGCGGAAAAAATTGCGGTGAATGGTGCGACGATGCAATGTGGTGCGTGCCGCGCGGAATTTTTGCAGAGCGAGGGAATTTGGGAAATGAAATAAGCGCGTAGTTGCGCATGTTCGTTGAAAAATAAATTTCGACAGTGGTGTATTGAAATGCAAACGCGCCCGACAACGGGCGCGTTCTTTTTATTTTACCATAACCGTTTTTAGTATGTCGAAAACGATTCGCGCATCGCCTGAACCATTTGGGGCAGCGCGCTTTCAAACGCGGGAATGAGGTCGGGGTCGAAATGTCTGCCCGCTTCTGTGCGAATGAGCGTAAATGTGTCAGTGGGCGACAGCGGCATCCGATACGGACGAAACGTTGTCAACGCGTCAAACACATCCGCAATCGCAAAGATGCGCGCGGCGAGTGGAATTGTCGCGCCGCGCAAACCGCGCGGATAACCAGTGCCATCAAATTTTTCGTGATGCGCGATGACGATTTCGCGCGCGTCGCGGAGAAAATCTATTTTTTCAATAATCGCCGCGCCCCATTCCGGGTGCTTTTTCATTTCTGCCCATTCGGGTGCGGTGAGCGTTCCGGTCTTGCGTAAAATCGCGTCGGACACACCAATCTTGCCAATATCGTGCAGCAGCGCGCCATGACGCAGTGCGTCATATTCTGCCGCGGGCACGCCGTATGCTTGCGCAATCAAAAGTGTGTACGCGGTGACGCGTTTGGAATGTCCTTGCGTGGCTTGGTCGCGCAAGTCGAGCGCGGCAGACAATGCTTCGAGCGTCGTTTCGTAATTGAGACGCAAGCGCCGATTTGATTCTTCGAGTTCTTGTTTTTCGCGTTGAAGGTCGGCGAGGCGTTGACTGTTGGTCTCGCGCAACCGCAAGCTCAAGACGCGCGCCGCATCAGTGAACAAAGAAGGATGCTCGCGCAACAAATCCAAAAAATCTTGTTTGCGGACTTGCAGCAGCACACTGTCGGTCACAGTTTGCGCGGTTGCGCTGCGCGCGGCATCGTCGAGCAGCGCCATTTCCCCAAAGTATTCGCCCGCTTGAAACGTCGAGAGCCGCACCGGAGTGCCGTCGAGCGTTTGGATAATTTCGACTTGTCCCTGCAAAATGACATACAACGCGTCACCCGTTTCCCCTTCTTGAAACAACACACGCGCGGGGGGAATATTTTCGACGGGGCAACGCGCGACGAGCTGCGTCAAGGTGGCATCCGGCAATTTGGCAAAGAACGGAACTGCACGCAAATGGGCAAGCGTATCGGTATCCTGAAGCGCGACGGCGCGGCGAAGAATAGACATAGAATAATTCAAACGCAGCTCAAAACGAATTTTGAGGCACGTTGTCAAATCCGGCGATATGCCATGATACTACGAGAACGCGCGGAATTGCAACCATTCGTACGCATTTCCATTTTTACATTTTGTTTTATCGCCCCTATAATCGCGCGCGTTTCCTTTCATGATTCGTTTTCAAAATTGGTTTCGCACGCGCTCGCCGCGCGGACAATGGGCGGCAGGGTGCGCAGGCGTGGTCCTCGTTGTCACCGTGTGTCTCTATGGGTTGGGAATCGCTAGCTATTTTACGCGCCCGCTGCTGGTGACGACCCCTGCGGCGGCGACTGTCGTGTTTGCCATTCCAACTTTATCCCCGCGCCCCACCTTTGCGCCGCCGACCATTCCGCCGACACTTGCTTTGCCGGGCAGCACCCTGCAAGCCACACCGACACAAGCGCCGATTCCCACGCGCGCGCCGCCAACCGAAACACCCCTGACGATTTTGGACCCAAACGGGACGCCGATTACGGTAACCCCTTCGCCTTCAGAGACACCGAACTTGCTGCAAACGCAAGTTCTGCCGCAAACGCAAGTTTCACCGCAGACACGAGCGCCCTAACTTTTCATTTACACGTAAGATATAGCAGGGAAATTCTTTCTAACAGCGATGATGCTACCCAAACGTGTTGCCATGCTCTCTATGCACACTTCGCCCGTCGCACGTCTCGGCGGCAAAGAGACCGGCGGGATGAATGTGTATGTGCGCGAATTGACGCGCGCCCTCGCCGCGCGCGGCGTTGCCGTTGATATTTTCACACGCGCAAGCGACGCGAACGTACCACACATTGACACAAAATCCATCGGCGAAAAAAATGCGCGCGTCATCAATATCACCGCCGGACCGCGTGCCCCTGTGTCGAAACACAAGTTGATTGAATACACGACGCCGTTCGCAGAAGGCATTCGCGCTTTCGCCGCGCAAGAAAATATCGCGTACGATATTTTTCACGCGCATTATTGGTTGAGCGGCGTTGCGGCACAATGCTTGCAAGCGATGGGAATGCGCGCGCCGATTGTGCAAATGTTTCACACGCTCGGCGCAATGAAAAATCGTGTGGCGCGTACTGCGAGCGAAACAGAAACGGATGCGCGCATTCTTTCGGAATGCAATTTGATGCAAAGCGTCGCGCGCGTGGTCGCTTCGACGCCGCGTGACCGCGAACAAATGTTGGACTTGTGCCACGCGCCGGCGAAACGGATTGTGATTATTCCGCCCGGCGTGGACACGAATTTATTTCATCCGATTCCGAATGCGCGCGCGCGCGAATCTATCGGCTCGTACGATGACAAGACCGTTTTATTTGTCGGACGCATTGACCCGGTAAAAGGATTAGACACGTGGTTTCGCGCAATGAAACTTGTGGTGGACGATGACCCGACTTTACGCAAACGCATGTGTGTTTGTCTCATCGGCGGCGATTTGGACGATGACCTCGACCCCGATTCAGAACTCGCGCGTTTGCAAACATTGAAACAAGAACTCGGCATCGCGGACATTGTGACGTTTCTTGGCGGACGCGCGCAAGCATCATTGCCATTTTATTATTCCGCCGCCGACGCGGTAGTGATGCCGTCGCGTTACGAATCGTTCGGACTCGCCGCGCTTGAAGCAATGGCGTGTGGCACGCCGGTTGTGGCATCGGACGTTGGTGGGCTGTCGTATTTGGTGCGCGACGGCGAAACCGGTTTTCTTGTCCCGGAAGGCAACGCGGAATTGTTTGCTGAAAAAATTTCGCTGTTATTGCACAATCCAAAACTACGCAACGCGATGGGACAAAAAGGCATCGAAGAAGCGCAAGAATATTCGTGGTGGAATATCGGGGAACGGATGGTCGAGTTGTATGAGGATGTTTTAAAGTAAAACTTGTTTATGAAATTTTTTGCAGCCACAACGACGACGCGTGCTGCATTGCTTCTGGTGCAAGTCCAATCAAGTCGTGCAAGATGGCGGAACGTTCGTCAAGGATTTGACTGGAACACAACAAAACTTGGAATGCGGAATTGAAGGCGAGAAATGCTTGTACGAGCGCACCTTCATTCCATAACATTGTCAAATCAAAGAGGGGATGCTCGGGGCTGACGACGAGATACGGGAAATGAATGTCGTGAATTTGAATCACAACGCCTTTATGCAACTGTGGCAAGACGGTCAAGTATAACCAATTTACATCACTGTCTATTTTCACAACGTGCGTGGAATCAATAAACAATACATCATTTTGCTGAAGGATTTGAAATTCTGCAACGGCGATATCCTGCACGGGTTGCGCGCGCAATTCGACACGTCCTTGCAAAGCCAATTCGCGAATTTTTTCGCTGGGGTACGGCTCAATACAAAGCACCTGTGCAGAATGGGTGTCGCGGGCGTTTGCATCAAGCGCACTCAATGTGTAAATAGTGGAAACACCTGAACCCACCTCAATTACTCGGCGTGGGCGAAAATGACGCAGCATCAGGTACAGCAAACGCGCTTCAACTTCACCATAGCCCAAGCCATATCCCTCTTCTGTAAGCTCCGCGCACGTGGGTAACACGCGGCTTTCCTCTTGATAGGCGTACAATTTTTCACACAAACTAATTTGCCTCTCCAAGCTCCATTGCGCGGGTTCAAAGAATCCTTTTTTGTACCAGCGCAATGGATTTTGCTTGAGAGCGGGCAGGTTGGGCAGTGGGCTATAGTAGTGGTCAAGCGGAATGGGAAGCTGGTAACGTTGGCAAATCTGCATTTGCAGCCATTGCTCCACAAAGGCGGGGTTCTGTTGCAAGAGCTCATCGAGGAGGTGGGGACGTTTTTCAAACAGACGATACAAGATTCTCTTGGCATAGCGATTCAGTAATGGATTCATATTTCACCTTATCTCTTTTTGTGAGGCAGACCTTGCAATAGCATTGGCATTGGGAATAAAAACATCCACCCACGCGTGACTCACCGCATTTTCATCCTCACTTGAATCCCCATTGTTAAGCGAATATAAATATCCGCTCACATACCGCGCCGCGTTTTTTTTCGCGCGGCATGCTGCTAAAATCACATGCGCGAAATCTTGGCATCCCCCTTATTGAATTGTCAAGCTGCGTTTCCGGTTTTAGCTCTGTTTCTTTGATCCGTTCAAAAAATTAAACTCGGATGAGCAGGGTTGTCTCGCCATAACTTGTATGCCTGCCGTGCTCGCGCACGGACTTTAGGCGTCAATTTACGATGCCGTTGCCAAAAGTCGGTGCTTGTTTTAGATTTGATAGACGCTCGATGAATTCGGCTCGCGCCAAGGGCATCGCCGCAGCGATTTCGGAAATCGCCTTGATGTAATCGGTTTGGGTTTGAACTTGAATTGCCATTTCTCTTTGACCTCGCCTGCAAGTATAACCCCCGCGCCAAATCTGGTCAATCAAATTTCCCCATATCTCTCGCGCGCAGACAATCATGGGCGAATCACAAACGCTCCCTCGCGCGCTTTCCCACATCCCGCCGCGTTGCACGCGCGCGCACTCCAATGGTACGTCGCGCCGCGTTTCAATGGTTGCGTTACAAATTCGCTCGTTGTGAGATTTTCTGCTTGGGCGACGATTTTTCCATTTGCATCACCTTTGCGAATCACGAGGGTGTAATTCGTCGCGCATTTTGCGTTGTTCCAATCAAGAGCGACGCGGCGCGCGTTGACTGTTTCGTTATTTTGCGGCGTTACAAGTTTTACTGCTTTCGGTTTTGCGGCGCACGCGTTCGTATCTTTTGGAATTTTCACTTGAATCGGTTCGAGCCATTCGCTGGTGCCATTCGCCAGAATCACTTCGAGGCGATAAGTGTATTTTTTTCCAGAGACAACATTCGCGTCGTCAAACGCGTAATCGTTGGCAATCAATTCGCCGGGATTTTGCGCGGGAATGAGTTCGACGTTCAATTTCGTTTCGTCGCGTTTGGCATTTTTGCGCCAAATGTTGAAACCGAGCAAATTGAGTTCCGTTCCTGTTGTCCAATGCAGGCGCACACGCGCGTCCTTCACTTTGCCAGAAAATTCCGTAACATGCACTGCCGTTGGCGCGCTGACGGTGATGGCATTTGAAAATTCTGACGTATCGAACGGGGATGAATTGCGCGTTGCCGTCGCGCTCACAACGTTCCCCGCGGTTGTCGTCGTCGAACACGTGACGTTGATTGTGGCATTGCCGCTGCCGTTGGTTGTCACTGTTGTATCACATAAAAACGTTTTGCCTTCGCCATTGCCCGACGCGTCCGCGCTGGGCGAGGAAAAAAATTCGAGCGTGAACGATGTGTTGGGCGTACTGTTGAACGAGCCGGTGATGACGGTGCTGCCTTGCTGTGCGGTGGCGAGAACTGGAAAATTTTGTTTGTTGTTTGCGCCCGTATCACCGTCTCCCGTATCGTTTGACGTGATACCATCCGCATCAACATCAATGCCCGAACCACCGTTGGAAAAAATGGAATTGCGTCGAATTTGATTGCCCGTTCCGGTTTGCACGAAAACGCCATCTTGCGAATTGAATGCGATGATGTTGCCCACGCCGCTCGCCGTTCCGCCAATCGTATTGTTGCTCGCGCCGCCTTCAATCCACACGCCGACAAAACTATTTCCCAGCGCGCTTGTGCCATCGCTTTGTGTGCCAATGAAATTGCCTTGAATCACATTGCCCGTTGCGCCAGTATTGTAAATGTCAATACCCGCGTCGTTGTTCCCTGAAATCAAATTGCGATGCGCGCTTGTCGTGCCGCCAATCGTATTGTTCGGCGCGTTGTTGATGAGAACGCCCGCGTAGGTGTTGCCCAAATCGGCAGTGCCGTTTTTGTCCGTGCCGAGATAATTGCCGATGACTTGATTGCTCGACGCGGACGCACCGCTGATGTCAATGCCGTTCAAATAGTTTCCCGAAATTATATTGCGCGCGTTCGCGTCCGTGCCGCCAAGCGTGTTCGAGGCGCTGTCAATGTAGATGCCGTCAAAGTTACCGAGCGCGCTTGTGCCATTCACATCCACGCCAATATAATTACCTTGCACTGTGTTACCCGTCGCGGTAAATTGAATATCAATTCCGTCGCCGAAATTTCCAGAGATGATATTACGCGCACTGCTCGACGTTCCGCCAATCGTATTGTGATCGCCGCCGTTGATATAAATTCCTGCAATGTCGTTGCCAAGCGCGCTCGTTCCCGTCGCGTTCGTACCGATAAAATTTCCTTGCACAAAATTCGACGTAGAGAAATTACCCCGAATTTGAATTCCGTTGTCGTCGTTCCCCGAAATCAAATTGCCCGCGCCGCTCGCCGTACCGCCAATCGTGTTGCCTACACCGCCAGAGAGCCAAATGCCATCTTCCAAGTTGCCGCGGTCTAGAGTTCCGTTTTTATCCGTACCGATAAAATTTCCTTGAATGAGATTGTTGTCGGAGGACGAACTCCCCGAAATAACGATGCCTTCTCCACTGTTGCCTGAAATCAAATTGCACGCGCCGTCGCAAGTATTCGCCGTGTGCGTTGTTCCGCCAATGGTGTTGGAATTCGAGTCCAAGAGTTCAATCCCGCCGCTAAAATTTTTCAACACCGTACTGCCATTCGCCGCGAGTCCGATGATGTTGCCTTGAATGAAATTGCTGTCCGCGTTGGATGTATCAATGCCATATCCCGAAAAGTCATTAATCACGTTGCCCGCGCCGCTCGCGGTTCCGCCAATCGTATTGCTGTCTGAATTGGTAATACCTATGCCGCTTCCGCTTCCGCCGCGTGCGAGCGTACCGGAAACATCCGTGCCAATATAATTCCCCTGAATCACATTTCCGGTCGTCGCCGTTGAGGCATCGAGGTCAATTCCATCGCGGCTGCCCGTGATGACATTGCGCGTCGCAGACGTTGTGCCGCCAATCGTGTTGTTGGATGAATTGAAAATATAGATGCCGTCGCGATTGGTCTGCTTGGTCGCGCCGTCGGTGGCGAATCCGATATAGCATCCTTCAACAACATTGCTCCCGCCTGTATTGATTTCGATGCCGTCGTCGCCGAACCGATTGATGACAAGATTGCGAATCGTCGTACTGCCGCCTGTAATTTTCAAACCATCAATGCTCGAACCCGTTCCCGTGCCGTTCAATTCAATTTTGTTTGCGGGTCCCGCATCTCCATCAATTGTCACGGGCTGCGTTATCGTCGGCAGTCCCGCCGCGCCCACCGCAATGGATGGTGTCCCGCTTCCAATGTTGAATTCAATCGTATCCGCGTCGGCGTTCGCGTTCGCCGCGTTGATAGCTTCGCGCAAGGTGCAATTCGTCGTGTCGCATGTGCCATCATTTGTGTCGAGATTGGAATTGACAGTGAAGGTGCTGGAAGGCGCGAACGCGCGGCTCGCTTGAATCGGATTCGCTTGCATCCCAAAAATTACAACCGCGAAAAACAAGGCGACGAGAAAAATTGATTTTAGATGTTGCATGGCGAGCTTGCTCCTTTTGAATCGCAACGCGCCACCATTTGGCGCAGGGGAAACCCAAACAATTCGGACAGTAGCAATGTATCGCTCTACCCCGCCAATCACCAGACCAATCGCTGTTCACTTTTTGTTCATTTTCGCGGCATAAAAAAACCCTGCACTGTCTCGCACAGTGCAGGGTTAGAAAAAAAACGCGATTCGTTTTCGATTAGACTTGATGCGCCTCGTGGAACGCGATTTGTTCAAGATAATTTTTGGTTTCAAGAGAAATATCCGCATCGGCGTACGAATTTCCAACGGGAGATTTTTCAAAAATCACCGTATAGAAAACACACGCGCTCAAATATGTTCCCAAGCGCGTTGGATGTCCATCGCTGTCGTACAGCACGAGCTGCGGTTTTTCGCGGCGCACGCGCGCAAACACGTTACCGACAGGCGCGACTTGTACACCAAGTTCCTTGCTCACGCGCGCAAAAGCATCCGCAATGGTTTGGGTTGTCACGCCTTGCGCCGCGCTGGCAGAATGTTCCCAAATCATCCAAAGAATTGTCTTGGCTCGACGCATCTTAATTTCCGCATCAAATTTTTGGACGTACTCGAAAAACTTGTTTGGTTCAAGAACGGGGCGTTGGCTTTGCTCTTGCAGCACCACGTAATCCCAAGCGCCTTGACGAATTTGTTCCAACGCGCTCCCCCCTTGCCAATGCTTTTCGAGTGTGTATCCGTCAAATGCAACGGACGCAGTTTGACTCTGTGGTGCAAGCGCGCGCAATTGTCTGTCAACTCCGCCATTGAACAGCGTAAAACTGTTCCCGATGAACAAGATGCGTTTGGAAAATGATGCTGGCGGTTCCATTGCGTCGTCCACGTTATCATGTTCGCGCATCGGTGGTCGTTTGTTTCCACACAATTCGCAAAACAAGATTGCTCGCAAACACAATCGCGAAAATAATTGCGAGCGTTGGTTGTCCCGCGACGTACAACGCGACGAACGCCAAACCAAAAATCACGCACTCGATGATTTGATGCAGAGGCGCGTGCAGAGGGCGCACTGCTTTCGGCGCCATAAAAATTCCCCACACGACGGCGGCGAGCAAAGGCGCGCCGATGCCCAACCCAATTTTCATCAACAAATTGTCGCTGGTGGTGAAACCCCAATAGCCGAACGCTGCGAGCAAACACAATTCCAGAATAAATGCCAGTGCGAGATTTGCTCCTTTGAGCATTGCAATGATTCCTTTCACACACACTCCAATTCGCGCAGCGGTCCCGTTGGCAATTCGACGCGAATCGTATCGCCGGGTTTCACATCACCATCTGCGAGAACAATTCCCATCACACCGCCCTTGCGAATCAGATTGCCTTGCGCGTCGTGTTCCAACACCGCGCTCATCAATCCTTGTTGAAAATCATCCAACTGCGCACACGGATTCCGCAGCCCCGTGATTTGCACGATTGCGGTTTCACCAATGTGCAAACGCGTATCCGTCGGCAGCGCGAGCAGTGGAATTCCGCGCGTCGTGATATTTTCGCCCATGTCGCCGCCGTGAACGTGAAACCCTTTGGCGCGCAGTTCATCATGCAGCTCGCCATGAATCAAATGCACTTGGCGCAAATTCGGCTGGGTTGGGTCACGTTTCACACGCGAGCGATGCTTGACCGTCGCGCCACTGTGCGCGTCCCCTTCCACACCCAAGCCCGCGATGAGATGAATGTGTGTTTGATTTGGTTTACTGAACGTATGTGCATCACTGCGGCTCACCGCTTCGACGCTGCCGGTTTGCAAAATTTCGTCCGCCATTTTTTCCCTCCCATTTCAATCAAGTATACTCAACTGTCTCAACTCGTGCGCGAGTTGTTCCGGCGATTGAAAATGAATCGTTTGAAAATTCAATTCGCGCGCGACGACGATATTTTTGAAAGCATCGTCAATAAACAAACATTCCTCCGCGCGCAATCCGATTTGTTCCAACAGCAATGTAAAAATGCGCGGGTCGGGTTTCGCCAATTTCACCGCGCTCGAAATCAGATACGCGTCAAACAAATCAAAGAACGCGTAACGCGCGCGCACGGGCAAAAATTTTTCGAGCGCCCAATTGCTCAAGCCGTACAACGGATACCCCGCGCGTTTCAGCGCATACAAAATTTCTACCGTCCCCGCAATTTCGCCGCCGATGGTTTCGAGATACCGTTCGTGGTACGCGCGCAGCATCGCGGCATGTTGCGGAAATTTTTTGGAATGTTCCGCGACCCCTTCGTCAAACGTGCGTCCTTTGTCTTGTTCCAAGTTCCACGCGCCAAATTCGCTTTCGATTAAAAATTGTTCGATGGCATTTTCATCGTCAAACAATTTGCGGTACAAATAACGCGGGTCCCAATCAATCAGTACGCCGCCAAAATCAAAAATGATGGCGCGCAGTTTTTGTTGCTCTACCGGATTCAACGTTTCGCCTCACTGAACAATGGATTGTCTCGACTGTACAACAGCGCGTAGTATATTCCCACACCAAAACGCGTCAAAACAATGGCAGCGCGCGCCTATGCTATAATTTTCATCCCGTCGGTACAAATCGCATGTCCACCCTTTCGCGCCTCTCGAAAAATTCCGTGTTCCAATTTTTTGCCGCGTTGTGCGTTTATTTCATCGCCACGGCGCTCATCACGCTTCCCTTCATGCAGCGTCTCGACCAGACGCTGTTCAATTGGGGCGACGCGCTGCTGCAAGCATGGACCCTCGGCTGGAACGCGCAGCAATTTTTCATAGACCCGCTCAACCTCTACAACGCGCCAACCTTTTATCCGTATCCGTACACGCTCGCGTTCACCGACACACTCGTTCCACAAAGCGCAATCGCCCTGCCGTTGATTTTGCTCACCGGCAATTTACCGTTCGTCCACAATTTGAGCATCGTCCTCGCGTTCGTCTTGAACGGCGCAAATATGTATTTGTTGTTGCGTTGGTGGAAATTGAAATTTTGGGGCGCGCTCGTCGGCGGATTTATTTATGCGTTCGGACATTATCACTTGAGCCATATCGGACATTTGGATTTGCTCTCGTCGCAATGGCTGCCGCTGATTTTATTATTTTTCGACCTCGCGCTGGAACGCAAACAGCTGCGTTATTTTATTTTGTTGAGCGCCGCATTTCTTTTGAACGCGATGTCTGCGTTTTATTACGCGTTCTTTGCGAGCATAGTCGTGTTGTGTTACGCGCTCGTGCGTTTGTGGCAAGCACGCGGCAAAATTGAACCGCGCGCGTGGTTACAACTCGGCGCAACGTTCGCCGTGACCGCGCTGCTCGTGTTGCCCTTTGGACTGCCGTACATTTCACTCGCGCGCGATTTTGGACTTTCGCGTCCGTTCGCGGAATTGCAGCGCATGTCCGCCGCGCCCGCGAGTTATCTCACGCTCAATAGCATCAATGAACCGTTCGCAAGTCTCATTCCACTTTTTCCTCAAGTGCATCCCGAAGCCGTAGTGTCGCCGGGAATCATCGCGCTGTTGCTCGCAGCATACGGAATCATTCGCCGCAAACAATGGAGACACGCGAGCGCGCTCATCGTGATTGGCATCGTCGCGTTTGTACTTTCACTCGGACCCGCTGTAAAAATTGGCACGTGGGAATTGCCACTGCCGAATCAAATTTTATACACGGTTGTTCCGGGTTTCGCAGGCGCAATGCGCGCGATTTCGCGTTGGGGCTTGATTGTGTTGTTCGCTGTCGCAGGAATTGCAGGATTCGCGTTCGACGATATTTTGCAACGCGTCGTGCCGCGCAAATGGCTCGCGCCCGCACTCGGCATCCTTTTGCTCGCGCTGTTGTATTGGGAATACGACCAGGCGCCGCTTCGCTTGATGACCGGAACGCTGCTGCGCGAACAACCTTCGCAACTTTACGCATGGCTCAAAACACAGCCCGAAGGCGCGGCGGTGGAATTGCCAATGGGCGAAAAAGGTTCCGGCACTGCAAACGATTTTTGGTATCAATACTTTACGCTCCTGCATCGCCACCGTATCGTGAATGGCAGTTCCGGTTTCGCGCCCTTGACGTATCGTGAAATCGAAACGCGTTTGGAACATTTTCCGACGGCGGAGGGAATTGAATTATTACGCGCGTTGAATGTACGATACGTGTTGCTGCACACCGATGCGTTGGCGCAAGACGATGCGTTGTCCGAAAAATTCGCGTTGTATCACGACGCGCTGCGCGTGGCGCAAACGGCGGGCGACGACATTGCGCTCGAAATCATCCCCCCCCCCTCACCCCCCCCCCGCGCGGCGGATTGGGAATTTAGCGCGCCCGTTGAAATGTTGCCCAATGAATCTGCGCGCGCCTTTCTCATCGCGCAACCCGCGCAATTTTCCACAATGCTCTTGAGCGAACGCGGTTTGCTCGATGTGAGCGCGCGTTGGTACGACGCCGCGAACGCGTTGGTGAAAACTGAAAACGCGCGCGTCACTGCGCCCTTGCTTTTGGATGAACACGGCGCGGTGCTGCCATTTTCATTGAACGCGCCAGCGCAAAACGGAACCTATCGCGTCATCCTCGACGTACGCGGCGCGGGCGAATTGCAAACGCTCGAACAAAACGTGAACGTAAATTCCGCGCGCGGAGAATCCACCCCGCCAATTCAATTGGTGAACGCGCGTGTCGGCACACGCGCAGCACGCGCTGGTGAAACGCTCAAGGTGATTTTGGACTGGCGCGCGTTCGCGCAGCCGCAAAAAAAGTATTCCGTGTTCCTTCATATTGACGACGCCGATGGCAACACGCGCGCACAATTGGACATGGAACCATTTTTCGGCGCGCTGCCGACAACGCAATGGCAAGCCGGGCAAGTTTTTGTCGAACAATATGAAATTCCGCTCGCCGCCGGATTGCCGCAAGGTTCGTACCATCTCGTCGCGGGTATGTTTGACGCGTCGAACGGGGAATTGATTTCACTGCGCGGACCCGACGACGAAATCACCAACGCGGTCTCGTTTGACGCACCCGTGTACATCGGCGCAGGACGCGCGCAAAAAGCATTGACGCCGGCAGCACCACTGCGCGCGGAATTTGATAACGCGATTACGCTGTTGGGTTCTGAACTCGCGCAGACACAATTCAAACGCGGCGAAACGATTCCGCTCACATTATTTTGGCAAGCGCGTTTGCGTCCAGACAACGCGCAAACCGTTTTTTTGCATTTGGTAGATAACGCGGGGAATTTGGTCGCGCAAGCAGACGCGCCACCACTCAACGGCGCTTATCCGACGAACGCGTGGAATGATGGGGAATATGTGCGTGACCCGCACCCGTTTGTTTTGCCAAACGAAATTGCGATAGGGGAATATGTGTTACGCGTGGGTTGGTACAACCCGGAAGATGGAACGCGCGCGGTGACTCAAAACGCGGATGGGACAACCAACGATTTTGTCGAGCTTGCCACCATCCGTATTACAAAATAAAAAAATCTCGCACCATGGGAATTGTTCGGCGTGAGCTCTTTATTTCACAGCAACAAAAACAATCGCGTGTGTCAGCTCTGACGTCACTGCCAATGTATTTTGATTCGCGGCGAAACTTGTCGCATTTGCCAATTCGGGCATCACAACAGAAATTTTTTCAAGCATAACTTTGCCATCGCGATTTAATTGGAACGGCGACGAAATTTTTTCCTCGCGCGTTGTCTCCACACGATGCAGCGTCGCACCGAACGCATCTGCGAACACCAAATAATTTTCATTCTCATCGCTCGCGACAAACCCCTCTTTCGTCCACATCACACGCGGCGGTGCGAGAAATGTCCCACCAAACCCGCGAAAGGAACCGACACGTTTTACAACCTTTAATCGTTTTTCTGTGTTCTGTGTTCTATTGTCTGTCGCCGGCACATACCATGGATTCGCCATCAATGCATAGTGCAGCGCGTTCACATCCACTACATCCAATCCAAAAATCACGCGCACAATTTTTTCATCCAGCGTTTTCAAAATTTGCAATGCGCCGATGCGATAGTGCGCCATCCCTGCGCGCCACGCGGCGACTTGTCCCGCCTGTAAAAAAATTTCTGCATTCGCGCAGAACGGCGCGAGCGCGCGCATCGTTTCGAGCCATTGTTCGGGACGCGCGCCGAGCGTTTGCGAAATGTTGTACGCCGCGTTGACGACGGACGCGGCAACACGCTGCGGCTGTTGAATCAAAAATGGCGCGGTGTGGGGAAACAGTTCGCGCCATGCGCGCGCGATGATGGATTCACTCAGAAATAATCCATCCGCGAACAAATCCAGCGCGACATCGTACAAATGTTGTCCAACGACGAGCGCGGCATCCTCTTGCCTTTGCGCGACAGCTTCCACCACAGGCGCAACGTATTCGCGCAGCACATGCAAAAACGCGTCGCCGTCTAAATCGGGACGCGTGATTTGTTTTTCCGCGAAACGCGCATTGAAATACGCGCGCCGCGCTTCGAGAACTCGTGAAAAAGAGTCAGACATGTGGTTGAGATGGAGAGATGGAGTGATAGAGTGAATTGGTGATTGGGTGATTGGGTTTGCGATATGCGATGCGCGATTTGCGATACGCGATTTGCTATCTGCCATAGCGCTGTAATCAGCGCAGCTATTTGCTGAACTTCACCCACCTTAAATAATTCGTGTACCGTTGATGCAGGTACTTGAGCTTCAAAATATCGTCGAACATGTTGCCGTACACTTTGCGTCCTTTGCTCCATTCGCCGAGCAAGCGTTCGATTTTTACCAAGCGTTTGCGCGTTTCGTTTTCGCTCAAGCCGTCGAGACCGCGCGCAAATTCCGCTTCAAGTTCCGCGAGTGGGTCTTCTTTGTCGAGATTCAAGCGGTCATATTCCGCGCACGCGAGGTCAAACAGTTTGCGAATCCAACTCACGCGGTCAGTGCGATACATCGAATTGCCGGGCGCGTCAAAAAACGCGTGGTCTAAATCGGGCTGCAATTTATCGTGGAGAACGAACGGCAGCATCTGGCGCAAATCTTCGAGCTCCACAATTTGCGCGCCGCGAAAATATGCCATCGCTTTTGAAAAGGTGAGCAGCGTGAAAAGTGTTCGCACCGACAAACCATTTTTTGTTTGCGCGCCAATGTCTTTTAATCTGTCTTTGCCCGATTCGCCGCTCGTCAATGTATGTGTGTCCACCGATGCGAGACGCGCGGTATCTTTGGTGCGATATTCAAATTGTTCGGCGGCGGGTTCGAGAAATTCAAATTGGCTTGCAAAAAATTCCACGCGGCGCAAAATTTCGCGCGGGATTTTGATTTGCAAAATTTCGCGATAGAGTTGCTCGCTTTCCGCTTCAGTAAAAATAATTTGCGGCGGCACGAGCTCTTCGGGTTTCAAGCGTTTCTCGACGCGCAGCAACAAATCGTCCATGAAACGCATGTTGAACGACAATGCTTTCGCCACCACATCAATTCTATCGCGCAATGCTTCGATGACTTGGTATGTTCCCCCCCCCGCATCGTCGTTCGCCGTGAGATACCACGCGCCGTCGGGACATTTGAAAACATGGTCGAGAATCTCCGCGTAATTGTCCGCCATCACTGTCAACAGCGCGGATTGCGTGCGCGTCGGAATGCGATTGTATTCGTCAATGATGCGGACGCGCATCGAGAGCCATTTGCGCCAACTGATGCGAATTTCTTGCATACTCTGCGCGTTCACCAAATCGGCGGGCAATGGATTCCCCAACAAATCGCTAATCGTCATTTGCGGCTGCCCGTGCTGCATCGCTTCGCGCACCTCGTTCAGCGAATAGCCCGCGAGAATTCCCATCAACACCGCGCTCGTCGTTTTGCCACGTCCCGGTCCGCCAATCAATAAACATCTCCCGCGCACCGCGAAATTCAACAGCGGCAGCAAAACAAAACTGGAATAACTTTGCGCGGACGGCAAATTCAATTGCGCTTTCGTATCGCCAAACGTGAATGTTTGCGGTGGCGCGTCGTTGTACTCGATGTCGTAATGCGGCGAAATGACCGCGTAATTCACAATCCAAAAATATGCTTGCCGCAATTTTTCGTCGAGCGCGACAGCCGACGCGGCAGCGAGCATCGCAGACTGCGTCGCGGGTCCTTGATACAAGTCTGCAACATCAAATTGTTTTTGCGATGCTTTGCTCGCGTGCGGATTGGTTGGAGATTGGGAAATGTGAGAGAAGGGATTGTCAGGCATGATGGAACACTTCTTTGAGATTTGTTCCACGAGTGTAATGCGTGGAATGAGTGTTGTCAATCGCATTGCCACGCGAATTGTTTGATGTTATAGTTTTGCGCGTTCTTGTTTCAAAATAAATTTTTGCTCCAAGGAGCTCTCATGACAATCGCCATCAATATCGCCGTTCCCGAAGGACTTGTGTTTGCGACGGACAGTCGCCAAACGTACACGAATGCGCGCAGTGATGTACGCGTGAGTTCGGACAACGCGCAAAAATTATTTCAACTCGGTCCGCGTCACGCGGCAGTGACGTACGGCTGGGCGTTTTTGTGCAATCGCAACATTCACAGTCACGTCCAAGATTTCAAGACAACCATTTCGCCCGATTTGAAAACCGAAGACTTGGCAAAAGCGTTGGCGAAATATCTCACCGAACAATACAACGCGCACATTGAAAAAGAATATGACGCGCCGGTGGATGAAAAAAATTACGCGCTCGCGTTGCTCGTCGGCGGCTACGATACAGGCGACAAAGAAGGCAAGGTGTACGAAATTTATGTGCCGGGCGAAGACGCGCATGTGGTCCAAACAACGGACAACCGCGTCGGCGCGGCGTGGCGCGGACATACGCTCGTGATTGGAAGATTGCTCAAAGGATTCGACCCGCGTTTGCGCGAGTTGGAAGGGTATGACGAAAAACTAAACAAGACAATGGAGGGCTCGCCGCTCGATTATTTAGTTGATTATTGGTCAATGACATTGCAGGATGCGATTGACCTCGCAACGTTTCTCGTACATACGACAATTCAGATGCAGCGATTTTCTGACGGGATTCGCAACGCGCCGGGGATGTCCGCAAATTGCGGCGGCGCGATTGATGTGGCAGTGATTGAACCTGAAAAAGGTTTTACGTGGATGCGGCACAAAACATTGCACGCGCCGCACACGACGGGGATTGTAAATAATAGTGAGACATAGAGCGAGAAACAAGAATGTGTCGTTTCTCGTTTCTCGTTCACTCGCCGATAATCTTCACCAACACCCTCTTTCTTCGATTCCCATCAAACTCTCCATAAAAAATCTGTTCCCACGTACCAAAATCCAATTTGCCGTTTGTAATCGCAACGACAACTTCGCGTCCCATGACTTGGCGTTTGAGATGCGCGTCGGCGTTGTCTTCGCCTGTACGATTGTGCCAGTACTGCGCGGTGGGTTCATGCGGCGCGAGTTTTTCTAACCACACATCGTAATCGTGATGCAAGCCGCTTTCATCGTCGTTGATGAAGACCGATGACGTAATGTGCATCGAATTCACCAACACCAGCCCTTCTTGAATTCCACTCGCACGCACACAATCTTCCACCTGCGGCGTGATGTTGATGAATGCGCGGCGTTTTGGAATGTTGAAAAATAGTTCTTGACGGTACGATTTCATAATGAGAGATTGGAGATTTGACGTTTCACGCTTGACGATTCACGCTTTACGGTTTCTCAATCGCGCTCACTAACTCGCGACAAAACGCGGGAATATCCTCCACCACGCGCCCCCACACCAAATTCCCATCACGAAACGCGGGTTCGTCCACCCATGTCGCGCCCGCGTTGATTAAATCATCTTTGATGCCGAGCGAACCCGTCGCGCGATGCCCACGCACCACGTTTGCAGAAATGCCGACGAGTCCCGCGTGACATATCAAGCCGACAATTTTGTTTTGCGCGTACGCGTCGGACACAATTTTTGTCACGGCAGGATAGCGGCGCAATTTATCGGGCGCCCAACCGCCGGGAACGACAACCGCGTCGAAATCATTCGCGCTCACATCGCGCGCGGCGACATCACTTGACGCGCTTAGCACGTTTTTGCCGCGCACTTGTTTGTTTGCTTCGACGCCGACGATGGTGACATGCGCGCCTTCTTCGCGCAAACGCATCACCGTTACCCAAAATTCCAAATCTTCAAAACCTTCCTCGACAAACATCGCGATTTTTTTATTTTGCAGTCGCATCATGTTCCTCCGTTCGTTATGCGTAAATTGTACTCGCACACATAAATTCACAAAAAACGCGCGCTGAAAAAATTCAGCGCGCGTTTCGTGATTCAAGGTGTCGGCGTCAATGTTGGCGTTAGTGTTGCCGTTGGTTCGATAGTAGGTGTTTCCGTGATTGGAATTTCTATTGTCGGTTCAATCGTCGGTTCAAGCGTTGGCAACAAGGTTGGTTCTTGCGTCGGCTCCGCTGTTGGCTCAATCGTTGGTTCCAACGTTGGCTCGAGCGTTGGCTCTTGGGTTGGAATGACGTCCGTTGGCTGCGGCGTGCGCGTCTGACGCGGGCGCCGCGTGGGTTCGGGCGTTTGCGTTGGAATGTCTGTTGGCGGCACAAACGCGACCACATACACGCGCACTTTTGCCTCAATCGGTTGACCAAATTCATTCGTCGCGGTGAGTCGAATATCCAGCTCGCCTTCGCCGAACGCGTTCGCGTCGAACTGCGCGAGTTTGCCGCGCGCTTCTTGATTGCCTGTCGCCAGCGCGTTCCATTGTCCTGCACGTCCCACTTCGAGAATCCACCCCCCCCCGTTCGGCACGCGCACCACACCGTTCACATTCACAATGCCCGAAATTTGGTCGCCTTCGTTCGGGCGATTGATTTGGACGAGAACGGGCGAACTCGTCGGCGGAATTTGGTTATTTGTACACGGACTATTTTCCGTCGGTGGCAGCGGATACCCGCGCGCCGCGCCCCACGCCTGAATTTTTTCGTACGGCATCAAACCATCGGCATGCAACCGCGCGAAAACTTTTTCCTCGACTATATCGGGCGAACAATTTTCATTCGCCAACATGCCGTTCGTAGTATCAATTTTCAATTTCACCCACACATCGTCAAATTGTGTCGGCGCTTGATTGTTCAAGAAAATTTCACTGTGCCGATGGTCGGCGGGACAATTTTCATTTGGAATCAATCCCGACTCGTTACAAACTTCCGCTTGCACCAGCCCTTGCGGAATCGGAAAATCGTGCGGCGCGATGTTTTTGAAATTGTTGTGTTCGGCATACACGCGCTCCAACACATTGTGCCAAATCGGCGCGGCGCCCGTGATGCCCGAAACATTTTGCATTTGCTCATTGCGCGGATTGCCCACCCACACACCAATCACGAGTTCGTTCGTGCCGCCAAGCGTCCAATTGTCTTTGTAATCGTTCGTCGTTCCCGTTTTGACAAACGCGGGACGCGAAACTTTTAGCGGTGAGTTCGCGCCGAACGCGGGCGTGCGCGCGGCATTGTCCGACAAAATGCTCGTGAGCAAATACGCGTAACGCGCATCCGTCACTTGCTGCGGGACCGCATCACTGCGCGTGGTATCAAACAGCACACGTCCGTTACCATCCACAATTTTTGTGAATGGTGTGAGCTGCGCGCGTTGTCCGCCATTCGCAATTGCCGCATACGCGCCCGTCAGTTCGACGAGTTTCACTTCCCCCCCCCCCAACGTCAAAGACAAACCATAACGCGACGGGTCAGTGAATGACGTAATACCAAAACGCTGCGCGATGCCCATCATTTCGGGAACGCCGACAAAGTACAATGTTTTCACCGCCGGAATGTTGTACGAATTTGCCAGCGCAGTACGAACCGTCACGAGTCCGTGTTCTTTGTCGTCATAATTTTTTGGAATGTACGGCGGCTGCGCGCCATTCGGAAATTCCGTCACTAAATCATAAATCGGCGTCGCGGGCGTCCAACCTTTTTCCAACGCGGCGAGATAATTCAAGGGCTTGATGGAAGAACCCGGCTGACGCAAACGCGTTGCGACGTTCACCTGCCCATCAATGTCCGCGTTTTTGAAATCCACACTGCCCAGCATCGCGTAAATTTCACCGTTGCGCGGATTCATTACAACGGCGGCGGCACTCTTTACATTTTTATTCTGCAGCGCCGCGATTTGTTTGCGCGCTTCTTGTTCCACAATCGTTTGAATGTCCGGGTCGAGCGTGGTGTACACTTGCAAACCCGCGCGGTCAAATTCGGGTCCGTATTTCGCCTCCAATTCTTGGCGCACGAATTCGACAAAGTGCGGCGCGCGCGCGTAATCAATTCCCGCGCGACAGCGCGCAATAAATTCATCGCTCGCCAAACGCGCGCGCATCTCGTTCGCCGCCGCGTTCGCCTGCGTTTGCGCGACGTAACCTTGTTCGACCATCAAACCCAAGACAACTTGCTGCCGTTCCAATGCCTTGTCGGGATTGATGCACGGGTCATAGATCGCGGGCAGCTGCGGCAAACCCGAAAGCAGAGATGCCTCCGCGAGATTCAACTGCGTCACATCTTTGGCAAAGTACGATTGTGACGCGGCTTGAATGCCATACGAACGATTCCCGTAATTGATGGTGTTGAGATAAAACGCGAGAATTTCATCTTTGGAATAACGCCGCGTCACTTCCAAGGCGAGAATCGCTTCTTTGATTTTGCGTTCAATCGTTTGTTCGGGGGAAAGCAACGCGGTTTTAATCAACTGTTGCGTAATCGTTGACGCGCCGCTGACAGGACGTTGATAGCGCACAAGATAATAAATTGCGCGCGCCCATGCGTACCAGTCCACACCGGGATTGGAATAAAACGAGGGGTCTTCGGTGGCAAGCGTCGCTTGTTTCAGAATGGTCGGGATTTTATTTGCGGGAATAATCGTGTGGCGTCCGAGATTCGGGTCAACAATTTCGTACAACAACGCGCCATTGCGGTCATAAATTTTTGTGGACTGGTCGGTGTTGACCGTCGCCAATTTATCGGCGGGCGGCAGTTCGTTCGCGTAATAGGCGTACACACCGCCAACGAGCGCGAGTCCGCCGCAAATCAAAATCAAGAATCCGCCAATGACAAAGGGAACCAAACGCATCACCCACACGCGTGCATCAAACCTGCGTACGCGCGATGGGGGCGCAGGCGGCAATGTCTGACGCGGTGCGTCATATTCCGCACCACGCGGCGGGTATGGAGGCGGGACTGGATTGGGCAGAACATTCACGCGCGCGCGTTCGGGTGACGACGCGGGTTGCGGCGGCGGCGCGGGATATTGATATTCATACCCCGACGGTGACGGGTCAAAATTGGAATCGTCTTGCGGACGATTAGGATTGGAAAAAGAATCGTTCATGCGTAAATCTATAATACCTCAAATGAGACGCGCGTCGGAATAGACGCGCACAATACAGACGTACAAAGAACGATGCAAGTTCCGCGCTATTCATTTTTCTTGTGATACAATTCTCCAAGTTCCCCTGTTATGCCCATGAAAATTCTTCGCGTTCTCGGAGTCGTCGCAATTTTTTTCCTCGCTGCGTGTGGACTGCTGTTTGCGGGTTACAATTACGTCACGCCGTCCGTCACTCCATTCTACACGCCGCCGAATCCTTTGCCTTTTGGCACGCCCGGTGAAATTATCAAGACCGAAAAAATTCAAACTAACAACGCGAACGTACGAGCGTGGCGCGTGATGTATCACTCGCGCGATTTGCAAGGCAACGATGTTGCCATCACCGGAATTTTTGCTGCACCTGTTTCCGTGGGCGTCGAGGGGTATCCACTCATTGCTGTCGCGCACGGCACCGAAGGATTGGGGCGACAATGCGCGTCGTCTCTTGACCCATGGGGCTTGCCGCAATTCGCGCAAGAATTTTTTTCATTTCCTGATACCGTTATTGTTCCATTCGTGCAAGCGGGCTATGCCGTTGCCGCGACCGACTATCAAGGTCTGGGAGCAGAAAACCATTCGTCATTTCTCATCGGCAGCATCGAAGCACAAAATGTTTTGGACTCGATACGCGCTATGCGGAATTTTGACGCGGTGAAATTGAATGACCAAACTTTTGTGTGGGGTCATTCGCAAGGCGGACACGCAGCCGCCTTTACCGCGCAGCTCGCGTCGGAGATCGCGCCCGAAATCAATTTACACGGTATCGTGTTGGGCGCGCCCGCCGCGCGTTTGCAGGATATGGTCAACACCATTCTTGTCCCTGATAAACCGTCTGCGCTTACGGGCGTTGCGATGATGGTGGCAGGTTCATGGCATCAAACCTACGACTTGGCGCTGGAGGGCGTCTTTACGCCCAAAGGGATTCAAGACCTGCCGCGCGTGTATCAAGAATGTATTTTGGGTACCATCGCCGCGTTCAATGCCGACAAGCCGAGTGCGTACTATTTTTCCAATCCCACCACAACATCGCCATGGCGCGACATGATGCTTTTGAATACACCGCAAACGAAATTGTATCCCGCGCCCGTTTTCGTCGCACAAGGCGAAAGCGACCCCATTATTGCGCCGCAAACGACGCGCGCATTTGTAGAGCAATTGTGCGCGGCAGGCAATGCGGTGCAATTCAACTTGTATGCGAACGCCGACCACTTGGGTACAATTGCCGCGTCACGCGCGGATGTGCTGGTATGGCTCGCCGCACGGGCGAAAAATGAACCAGCCCCATCCAATTGCACAACACAAGTTACCATGTCGCCAACACCCCTTCCACCATCCGCATTACAAAGCATCATTTTTTCCGAAGGTGCTTTTACGCCCGATAAAGCCACCATCGTCGCGCTCGAAAAAGAATTGCCGAATTTTCTCGCGCAGAATCAAAAAAAATTCAACGCGCAAAAACCCCCGATTTCCGAACGACTCGCGCAATACAAATTTCAATACTGGGGTGAAATGCAAAACAACAAACGCGTCATCGTCGTCAACGCGTTTTGCGCGAATTTTGACGATTGGAAAACGCGACGCATCTTTGTTCTCGACGGCGGCGATTGTTTTTTCAATCTGAAATACGATTTGGATGCAGGAACATTTTTCGATTTGCAAGTGAACGGCGAAGCATAGTGCATTGCGAATTCAAAACTGCGAATTGCGAAATTCAATTTCCAATTCGCAATTTCAAATTTCAAATTATGAATTCACTTTTTGACCTTACCGACAAAAAAGCGATTGTCACCGGCGGCGGACGCGGACTCGGACGCGCGATTGCAATCGGTCTCGCGCAATTCGGTGCGGATGTCGCCATCGTTTCGCGCACACAAAGCGAATTGGAAATCACCGCGCGCGAAATTGAAAAACAAGGACGCCGTGCGTTGATGTATCCCGCCGACGTTTCCAAAAAAGCGGACATTGAAAAAATCGTGAGCGATGTCGTCGCGCAATGGGGACGCGTTGACATTCTCGTCAACAACGCGGGCGTGGATGCGGCAAGCCCCGCGATAGATTACAAAGAAGAGGATTGGGATTTTGTCCTCGATGTAAATCTCAAAGGATATTTTTTGTTCGCGCAAGCGTGCGCGCGCGAAATGAAAAAAACGGGCGGCGGTGCCATTATCAACAATTCTTCCATCTGCGGCGACGTGGCAGTGAAAAATATCGTCGCCTACAACGCGAGCAAGGGGGGGGTGAATATGTTGACACGCACGCTCGCCGTCGAATGGGCGCAATACAACATTCGCGTCAACGCATTCTCCCCTGCGTACATGGAAGCGTTCATGCCGGGCGCGGCGAGTGAACATGACGAGAAAAAGGAACAAGCAATTCGTGATTTAACACCGCTGGGACGGAGAGGAAAACCCGAAGAATTGGTTGGACCTGTTGTGTTTCTCGCGTCCGACGCGTCGTCGTACGTGACGGGCGAAGTGTTGATGGTGGATGGGGGATGGACGGCGCGGTGAAAATGATGGGTGATGGGATGAAGGGGTGAAGAGGTGACGTAAAGACGTTTCGGTGAAACGTCTTTCTCTGAATAGGCATACAACAATGAAACATTTTGAACGCGCGCAAACTTTGCCGGAAAAGAATTTGCCCGATGCCAATGAATTGATTGCGGAAGGCAAAAAACTCGCGCAGTCCGTTCGCGTGAAAGCGAATCCATTTTTGGAAACGCATCGCGTCGCGTGCGAGAGTGACTACAAGCGCGCGAGGATGGCGCGCGGGGAGGTAATGTTTCATTCGCAGATTGGGTATCGTCAATTTTCAAAATCGCAGCGCGCGTACGCGGAAATTTACGAACGTCTCAACGCAGTGGGGTATCGCATTGACCGTTACGGCATCTGTCTCGATTGGAACATGGGCTATCCCTCGCACGAACGCGCGACGCGTCCGCGCGGTACTGGCATGATTCTTGAACGTCCCGAAGATTATCGCGCGCTCACACAATCCGCGCCCGTTGCGCCGCACTTTGGCGATTTTATGATGGGAATGCCTGCTGCCGTCGAAAATGTTTCCGCCGCACTCGAAGCAGGTTCAACGAGTATCGGCAATCTCGGACAATTTTTTACGTATCGCCTTCCGCAATGGCATGATGAACTGGCACAAACGTCCGCGACGGTGACAGCGCTCGCGCTTTGTTCCGCACAACCCGTTGAGATTTTGATTCATTCGAATCTCGATGATGGGTTCGCACCGTTGTTCAATGATTTGACGTGCGTCTTTGGAATTGTGCTGCTCGAAAAATACATTGTCGAAACATTGTTAGGCGGACACGCAGTGCATTGTTACGGGCACACGTTCGAGAATCCATTGACGCGTCTCGCCTTTCAACGCGCGCTCGCGCGTGTGAGCGAAACGCCGGGCAGTATGGTGTACGGCAACACGACAATTTATCTCGAAGGCGAAGCGGAAAATTACGCGAACCTCGCGAGTTATTTGTTGGTGGATATTCTCGCGCAGAAAGTTCTGCCGACAGGTCACGCCATCAATCCGATTCCCGTCACCGAAGCGATTCGCATTCCCGAAATTGACGAAATCGTGAGCGCGCAAATGTTTGCGAATCGTCTCGCCGCGCGCGCGGAAAATTTTCCTGAAATGCTCGATACAACGCGCGCGGATGCGATTGCGGACAAACTCATCGCAAGCGGCAAACAATTTCAAGAAAATATTTTGCAAGGTTTGCGCGAAGCAGAAATTGATGTCAAGAATCCGTTTGAACTGATGCTCGCGCTGCGGCGCATCGGCGCGAAAAAATTGGAACGCGAATTCGGTCCGGGCGAATTGCGGGCAGAAGAAAAACGCGCGCCCGTTGTGATGGCAACCACCATCGCCGCCTTGCAAGCGCGCGCAGACAAATTGGTGAACGCGTTGGACACTACGCTGCGCGAGGAATTGAGCGCGTCGGGCGCAATCGTCGTCACCGCGAGTACGGACGTTCACGAGTACGGCAAAATTTTTCTCGAATCGGTTCTCGAACGCCTCGACATGCAGTTGATAGATTGCGGCATCGCCGCCGACCCCGATGTTGTCGCCGCGCGCGCGAAACAATTTCACGCGGATGCGATTGCGATTAGCACCTACAATGGCATCGCGTTGTCGTATCTGCGCGAACTGCGCGATGAATTGCAGCGTCAGCAAATTGCGCCAATGATTTTTATCGGCGGACGCTTGAATCAAATTCCCGAAGACAGTGCGAACAGTATGCCCGAAGATGTGACAGAAGAATTGCGCGCGTTGGATGCAACAGCTTGCGTGCGCGTAGAAGATATGTTGATGGAATTGCAAAAAGTAGTAGAACCGCGCGAGAAGAAACTATTATGAAATGGATTGTGCGAATTGTTATCGGCATCGTCGCTTTCATCGCCATTGTGATTTTCGCGGGCTGCGCGTATCAGACGATTTCAGAATGGAATGAAGCACGCGCGTATCCGCCGCCGGGACAGATGATTGATGTCAGCGGTTACAAGTTACATTTGTATTGCATGGGCGAAGGCACGCCGACGGTGATACTCGACGCGGCGTTTCCCGCGCAAGTGTCGAATTGGGTTTGGGTGCAGCCGCAAATCGCCAAAACAACGCGCGTGTGCGCGTACGACCGCGCGGGACACGGCTGGAGCGATTTGGGTCCCGAACCGCGCGATGCAAAACAACACGCGCGCGAATTGAAAACATTGTTGGACAAAGCAAATGTGCAGGGACCGTATGTTTTGGTTGGACATTCGCTCGGTGGCTTGTACGTGCGCGAATTTGCTGATATGTTTCCTGACCAAGTTGCGGGCATGGTGTTGATTGAAGGTTCACATCCCGACGCGTGGAAAAGTCAAAACATGCCCGAAGGCGTTGGTGCGGATGCGGGAATGTTGAACGTTGCACCGGTGCTCGCGCGCGTTGGATTTTTCCGCGCGGGACTTTTTTCCGTTCCAAAAGCCGACCCCGCGTTACCCGAAAAACAACGCGCGGAGGAGCAAGCGTATTTCAATTCGGTAAAATATTTTGAAAATCTGCGCGCGGTGAACAATTCTTTTTCCGCCGCGTTACAGCAAGTGCGCGAGACAAAAAGTTTGGACAACAAACCGCTTGCGATTGTCGTCGGCAGCGCGAGCGAAAATTTTCAAGGCATCGCGCGCGAATTGCAAGATGATTTGTTGAAACTTTCGACCAACAGTGTTTTCGTTACTGTTGACGGCGCAAATCATTCGGGTTTGGTCGATGATGAACGATTTGCGAATGAAACGGCGAAGGAGATTTTGAGAGTGGTTGAGGCGGTGCGAAAGGGACAGTGAGGTAACTATGACCGAAAAAGTTTTCGACTACATGTCCAACTACGGCTACGAAAAAGTTCTACTCTTTCAAAACGAGGATGTGGGACTGCGCGCCGTACTCGCGATTCACAGCACCGTTCTCGGACCTGCCGCGGGCGGTTGTCGCATGTGGACGTACGCGAATGACCTCGACGCGATGGAAGATGCGATGCGGCTCGCGCGCGGGATGACGTACAAGTACGCGGCAGCGGGTGTGAATCTCGGCGGCGGCAAAGTCGTTATCATCGGCGACCCGAAAAAACAAAAGAGCGAAATGCTCTTTCGCGCGCTCGGACGTTTCATCAACAATTTGAGCGGCGAATATCTCACGGGCGAAGATGTTGGCACGACACTTCAGGACATGGACTATATTCGCATGGAGACGCCGTATGTGATTACGTTGAGCATAGAAAGCGGCGGCGCGGGACCGATTGGCGGCGCGACGGCGTTCGGCGTATTGCAAGCGATGAAAGCGTGCGCGGAAGAAACGTGGGGTGAGGGCGCGAATTTGCAAGGACGAAAAATTATTGTGCAAGGTTTGGGCGCGGTGGGTTATCCGATGGTGGAATATCTCGTGAAAGAAAATGCGGATGTGACGATTGCGGACATTGATTCGAATCGAGTCGCGCAAGTGCAAAATGACTTTGGCGTAAAGGCAATGGACGCGCGCGATGTGTTTTCTGCCGACGCGGATATTTATTGTCCGTGCGCGCTCGGCGGAATTGTCAATGACGAAACGCTCGACCAATTCCGCGTAAGAATTATTTGCGGCTCAGCGAACAACCAATTGCGCGAAGAACGTCACGGTGATGCATTACAGCAGCGCGGCATTTTGTACGCGCCCGATTACATTGCAAACGCAGGCGGAACTGTTTTCGATACTGACCGTTTGTGGGGGGGGGTGAATGCGGAACGCGGGATGAACAAAGTTTCAAAAATTTACGAGCGCATGAAACAGGTCATTGAAATTTCAAAAGCGCAAAACATTCCGACGTATCTCGCGGCAGACCGATTGGCGGAAGAACGGATTGCACAAGCGCGGGCGATTAAACGAATTGGCGGATATAATCAAGGTACACCGTTGACGATATAAAAAGAAATGATTGGTCTCGTCGAAATCGCGGGCATCTTTGTCGTCATCGTCTATATCGTTTGGCTCGTTGTATTTTTTCAAATGTTTCGCGCGCGGTTGATGAATTATTTCGCGCGCCAAATGAACGTCCGCGTCAAAGAATCGCTCGACGCGCTGGACGCGGGAACGTACAACACGGTTGGCGATGCCTCACTTACTAAAAGTGCGGCGGTGCAAATTCTCGACCTTGTCGTTCTGCTCATCGGCACTGTCGGCGTGTGTGCGCTTATCAGTATTCCCGCATTTTTGTTTGGCGAAAGCGGCGCGCCGTATCGTTGGGAAAGTATTTTGCTCGGAACGCAGGCGAGCATTGTGAACTTGCAAATCGAACCGATGCGCGATGGCGAAGCGAATGTTGCCGCGACGGTTGCGAATCAAGGAAACGTGACCGCGTCGCAGTGTCAAGTTCGCACGAGCGATTATTCTGCGCGCAACGGTTACATGAACGGTTCGTCGGCGTTTTTCGATTTGGCGCGCGGCGAAACACGCGTGATTGAATTTACGTTGGACGCGGTGAATCCGCCGCGCGGCGAGTACACGGTGAATTTCGCGTTGGAATGTCGGAATCGGCTCAAAGACAAAATCGCCGCGCGGGTACAAGTATTGGAGTAGATGAAACATGGAATTTTCCTTGTCGCCCGAACTGCTCGACCTTAAAGAACGCACGCGAAAATTTGTGAATGAAATTGTCATTCCGGCGGAAATGCGTGTGCCAAAAGAAATAGACGATTGGCGCGATTTGCGAGAGGAATTGCAGAGCGCGGCGAAACAAGCAGGGCTGTTCGCGCCGCACATCCCCAAAGAGTACGGCGGACTCGGCTTGAATTGGCGCGATTGTTCCGTCATTTTTGAAGAGGCGGGGCGTTCGTTATTGGGACCGCAGGCGTTGAATTGCGCCGCGCCCGATGAAGGCAATATGCACATGCTCGAAAAAATTGCGTCGCCCGCGCAAAAAGAAAAGTATCTCCGTCCGCTCGCGCAAGGCGATATTCGTTCCTGTTTCTCGATGACCGAACCCGACGGCGCGGGCGCAGACCCGAACAATTTGAAAACGCGCGCGGAATTTCGTGACGGAAAATGGGTTATCAACGGACGCAAATGGTTTATCAGCGGCGCGATTGGCGCAAGTTTTACGATTTGCATGGCGCGAACAGAGATTTCTCGCGCCGATGTAAATCATCGGAACGCTCGAAATGACAATACAAGCGGCGCGACGATGTTTCTTGTGGACGCGGAGAATCCCGGTTTTCGCATTGTGCGCCAAGTGCCGACGCTCGATGTGGGTTGGCCCGGCGGACACGCCGAAGTGGAATTTGTGGATTGTGTTGTGGACGAAGATGCCGTGTTGGGCGCAGTCGGCGAAGGATTCGAGTACGCGCAAGTGCGTTTGGGTCCCGCGCGCTTGACGCATTGTATGCGTTGGTTGGGGGCGGCGCGGCGCGCGATGGAATATGCGGTGCATTATGCGGCAATCCGAGAATCATTCGGCACAATGCTGTCGAACCATCAAGGCGTTCAATTCATGGTCGCCGATTCGGAAATTGAAATGACTGCCGCGCGTTTGATGATATGGAATGCAGCGTATGCGCTCGACATGGGCGAAAAAGCGCGGCACGAAACGAGTATGGCTAAAGTGTTTGTTGCCGAAACGGTAAATCGCGCCATTGACCGCGCCGTGCAAATTTGCGGCGCGCGCGGGATTGCCGAAGATTGGCAAGTCGCCGCGCTGTATCGCGAAAATCGCGCGTTTCGCATTTACGATGGTCCGTCCGAAGTGCATCGCGCGAGTATTGCGCGGCGCGTGTTTCGCCGTGCCGCAGCAAAATGAAAAAATGGTTTCTCGCGCTGCTCGCGTGCATTTTGTTTTTCGCAGTTGGCTGCACCGGTCGAATTTTTCCGCAACGCTTGCGAATCAAAAATAACGGAACCGTGCCAATTGAAAATTTGGTGGTGCTGATGCCCAATTCCGAAATTCGGTTTGGCAATCTCGCGGCGGGCGCGACGACAGAATATGTGAACGTGCCGAACGGTGTGTACAGTTATGCCGCGTATCGTTACGAGTGGAATGGACAAACGCTGACGCAGCCCGTGATGGATTGGGTCGGCGAAGAACCGATACAAGGCAGAGAATTTACCTACACACTCGCTTTTGACCCGACGCGCGAACAATCTTTGAAAATCGAATTGGTGAACGTCACACGCGACCAATAATGTCTGTCACTCCTGCTGAATTACAAATCGCCCTTGAAGAGAAATTGCGCGCGCTGACGAACGGCGATGTGCGTGTGGAAAATTTGAAAATCCTCGCGGGCGGCGCATCGCAAGAAATGTGGGCGCTCGATTTGATTTTGGAAAACGGCGAACCGCGCGGCGAATACAAACTCGTACTCCGAAGACAGCTCGGCGGCAAAATTCATCCCGACGCGTTGGATTTGGAACGCGAATTTCGTGTGATGCAAATCGCGTATGCGTCGAATGTTTTGTTACCATATCCGCAAGCGTTCCTTCCCGATTTGTTGAATCGTCCCGCCGCGTTGATTCATCGCAAACATGGCGAAACGATTGGACGCCGCATTGTGCGCGAACCAGCGTTGGAACATGCGCGTCAAGTTTTACCAACACAAATGGGCGCAATGCTCGCGCAGATTCATTCGATTGACATTGATACATTTGGAATGCGATTATTTTTGCCGCCGCCGCGCGTGGAACAATCGCCCGCGCAGTGGCTCATTGCACAGATGGAAAAAAATTTGGATGACATAAGCGAACCGCATCCCGCGCTCGAGTTGGGTTTGCGTTGGCTGCGTCGTCATGAACCACCCGCGCCAAAACGTTTATCATTTCTGCACGGCGATTATCGCATCGGCAATGTGATGGTGAATGAAAATGGTTTGGTAAGCGTACTCGATTGGGAATTTGCGCACATCGGCGACGCGTACGAAGATTTGGCGTGGGCGCTCGTGCGCGATTGGCGCTTTGGCAATGACCATTTGCATTTCGGCGGCATCGCGCAACCCGATGAATTTTTCGCGGCGTACGAAAATGCGCGGCACACAAAAGTGGATTTGGCGCGCGTGCATTATTGGCAAGTGCTGGGGAATGTGCGTTGGGCAATCGGCATGTTGAATCAGGCACAGCGCCATTTGCGCGGACTCGAAACGAATTTGGAATTTGCGAGTTTGGGACGACGCTGCGCCGAAGTGGAATTGGAAGTATTACATCTAGTAGCAAGTAGCAGGTAGCAGGTCAAAGACCTTGCTACTTACCACTTGCTACCTACTACCTAAACATGCAAGACCGCCCATCCGCCCCCGAATTGATTTCCACCGTCGCTCAATTTCTCAACACCGAACTCGCGCCGACGCTGACTGACCCGCGTATCAAATTTCGTACGCTGGTTGCCGCGAATGTTTTGCAAATTGTCGCGCGTGAATTGGAAATGAGTGACGAATTGATGCGCGCGGAATGGCATCGGCTCGACGCGTTGATGGGCGATGATGCGCCGGGTGAAAATTTCGCGCAAGAGATTGATGTGATGAACCGCGCGTTGTGTGTACGCATTCGCGCGGGCGACGCGGACGCCGGCGAATTTTACAAACGCGTTTTTGCGCATGTGGAACAAACGGTGATTGAAAAATTGCAAATTGCGAATCCGCGCTTTTTGGCTAGACAAGGAACGTGATGTGACACCCGTACCGAAATCCACACTCTCGACGCCCACGCGCTGGCTGCTCGTGGGAATGTTTGCGCTGCTCGTGGGACTTTCATTTTTCGCGCGGCATTTGGCGGGCGGCGCGTTGCTGGGCGCAAATTACAACGCGCTTGTCTTTAATGTGAATGCGATTCCGGCAAAAACGCCTTCACCTTTTTTACAACGTCCCAACAATTTGTTGTGGGATGAAACGCTGGCGTATGCGCGGTACGCGCAACAGATGGCGCGCGGCGATTGGTTCGGCAATACATTTCAATCCTATGCACGTTTCGCGCAAGCCGGTTCAACCGCAACGACACCAACGCATTACCCATTTTTCTTTGACCGCAGTGGAATTGTCATCCTCACGGGCTTAGCGGCGCTGACGCGCGATGTGAGCCGCGCGTTTGCGTTGGCGGATTTTCTGTTTCCGCTGCTTGTCGCAATCTGTGCGGTGCTGTTTTGTTTGCAATTGCGTCCGTCGTTGGCGTTTGCGTTTCTGGCATCCGCCGCATTCATCTGGTTCAATTGGAGCGATTCGGTAACGTGGTTCGCCGCGCTACGCGATTCGAGTGTTGACGATGGAATGTTATTGTCCCGCACACCGTATCCGCAATTCGCACTCGTAACGTTTCTCATTTTTGGGATGGCGTTCGTGCGCGCGCAACGCACGCCGACATGGCAATGGAGCATTGTGCTGGCGCTCACGCTCGCGCTCAATGCGTTCACGTACATTTATTCGTGGATTCTCGCGTTCGCCGTAACGGGTGTGCCAATCGTTTTGTTTATCTTGTCCAAGCCACTGCGCTTGAATGTGTCACGCAATTTTGTTTTCGCCTGTGTCGGCACATTGGCAGCCGCGTTTGTACTAAGTGCCCCGGTGTGGGCGGCGTACCTTTTGTCACGCGATGTTGCGCGCGATGTGGTGCTGCGTTTTGCCGCACAAGAAGTGTCCATGCCCGGACTTGTTTCGCGCACATTGGTTTTGATTGCGTTCGCGCTTCCGCTTTTGCTCCCGTGGTTTCAACACATGACATCGCGCGTGTTCTGGCTTGCGTTTTGGCTCGGCAGCATTGCGGCGTACAACCAACATCTCATCACAGGCATCATGGTGCAGCCGGGACATTACCCGCCATATTATTTTGGAACGTTCGCGCTGATTTATTTGCTCGACCTTGCATTGGCAATTTTGGAACGCATCACTCCGACATTGTTCAAAAGTGTGATTACCAGAATTTTGCCGATCGTCGCGGCGTTGGTGGTGATTGTGGGATTCGGCGCGATTACATGGCGCATGGTCACGCTCGCGCGCACACAGATGGATTCGAATCGCACGAACGCGAATTTTACGGAATTGTTGAGTACGTTGAACAATCAGGAGGGCGATTATATTGTGTTGACAACAGACGCGTATTTGTCGGCGCTCTTGCCCGCGTATGTCAAGCAACCGTTTGTGCTGCCGCTTTTCACCGACCCATTGACGAATGATGAAATCGCAACCGTGCAAAATGCGGCGGCGCGCGTGTTGGGTTACGCGGATTGGAACGCGTATTCAAAAAATAAACCGTCACCGAATTTGCCCAAGAGTGCATGGGAATTCAACGCGGACACAGTGATTCTGGTTGTGAATCGTCATCGCCCGGGAAATATGCCAACGAAATTTTCCAAAACACTTTTGGAAAATCAAGATTACATTGTGGGCATTGCGCCAATACAATAATAGACACCGATGGAATTTTCAAACGACTTGCTCGAACGCGCGCATTATTGGATGCGGTTCACGCGCGCGTTTGATGACCGTCTCGATTTTTTATTCAAACAAGGCAAACTCGTCGGCGGACTTTTTTCACAGCGCGGACACGAAGCGATTAGTGTGGGCGCGGCGTTAGCGTTGGGTAAAGACGATGTGATTTCGCCACTGCACCGCGACATGGGCGCGTACTTTGTGCGCGGCATGACGGCGGAACGTTTGATGTCTCAATTTTTCGGACGCGCGACGGGTCCGAGTCGCGGGCGCGATGTCAACATGCACGGCAACGGCGATTTGTCGCTGGGCATCGTCGGCTTTGTGAGTCATTTGCCGCAAGCGTTACCTGTCGCCGTCGGCTGCGCGCACGCGTTCAAATTGAAAAAAGAACCGCGCGTGGCAATGAATTTTTTCGGCGACGGCGCGAGCAGCGAAGGGTTGGTACACGAGGCAATGAATTGGGCGAGCGTGTTTCAACTGCCGATGATTTTGATTGTCGAAAACAATCAATACGCGTATTCGACGCCGACAAAAAAACAGATGCGAAATGAAAATGTGGCAGACCGCGCGGCGGGTTACGCGATGCCGAGTATCGTGATTGACGGGAATGATTTTTTCCAAGTGTACGAAACGGTGCATCAAGCTGTCGAACACGCGCGGAGCGGCGGCGGACCCGCGTTGATTGAATGTAAAACAATGCGAATGCGCGGACACGCCGTTCACGACAACATGTCGTATGTGCCAAAAGAATTGATCGCGGAATGGGAACAGCGCGACCCCATCGCGCGTTTTGAAAATCGTCTGCGCGAAATGAATTTGTTGGATGATGCGAAATTAAAAGAATTGACGACGCGCATCGAACGCGAGATTGACGCGGCGCAAGCATTTGCAGAAAACGCGCCGCTGCCTGACCCGGAGAAACTGACGGAAGGGATTTTTGCGATTTGATTCGAGGACAGGGGTTGAAAATGAAGAAACGCGTTCAAGAATACTGGCAAGAAATTCACGCTGAATGGTTGACGCGCGCATTCCCATTTGATGAGGTGACATTTCAACAAATCATCAAAGACATTACGGAAAATGAATATCCTCCCGCAGAAGCCATTGTGAAACACATTGCCCAAGGAAGCGGCATTGCAGTGCATGAATTTGCTCGCTTGGTATTTGAGCGATTTCAAGGCAATTTGTCTCGTGAAGATGCACTTGCATTTGGAGATGCTTATGGAAAGTTGACAATGCTTTTGCAAATTGGATTCATGTTAGCTGTCGAAGGACGTCACGCTACTGAAGAAATCTTGCGACAAACGGCAAGTCACAACACCCCTTTTCTGCGCGAACATATGGACGAAGCTGCCTTGCTTATCAAGCAAGATCCAACGGGACGCAAAATGATGATGCTCTGCGCCGATAAAATGACACGCACTTCCCCAAAAAGATTTTTCAACGAAGGCGCATTGACCGCGTGCGAAACATTCATGGCATATTCAAAATGCCTTGAGGAACTCTTTAATCGCAATGTCTATTGATTGAGCGAAAGATGACCTGGGATTCCATTATTCAACGCGAGAGTACGAATGTCGCGGAGGAGATTTCTCGCTCCGCTCGAAATGACACATCCGCGCGTGAACTCACATATCTCGAAGCAATACGGGAAGCGCTGCAGTACGAGATGCGGCGCGATGCGCGCGTGTTGGTGATGGGCGAAGATGTTGGCGTGTTTGGCGGCGCGTTCAAAGTGACGGATGGATTGTTTCAAGAATTTGGCGAGGAGCGCGTGATTGATACGCCGATGGCGGAATTGTGCATGATTGGCGCGGCGACGGGGATGGCGTTCATGGGTTTGCGTCCCGTCGTCGAAATGCAATTCGCGGATTTTATTTCGACGGGCTTTGATTCGATTGTGCAGTACGCGGCGACGAATCATTATCGCTGGAATGAACCCGTGCCGTGGGTGATTCGCGCCCCGGGCGGTGGCGGTTTGCGCGGCGGTCCCTTTCATTCGCAAAATCCTGAAGCGTGGTTTGTACATGCGCCCGGGTTAAAGGTGGTAACGCCTGCGACGCCAGCCGATGCGCGCGGACTTTTGCTCAGCGCGATTCGTGACCCAAATCCCGTGATTTATTTTGAATACAAATCACTCTATCGTTCGATTCGCGGCATTGTTCCCGACGGCGAAAATGGAATTGTTCCAATCGGCAAAGCGAACATCGCGCGCGCGGGAACGGACATGAGCATTATCACGTATGGCGCGCCGCTGCACGAGGCGTTGAAAGCGGCGGATGAACTCGTGTGCGAAAATTTTAAGGTTGAAGTTTTGGATTTGCGTTCATTGAAACCATTGGACACCGACGCGGTTTTTGAAACGACGCGCAAAACGTCCAAGGTGTTGATTGTGCATGAAGCAAATTTAACGTGCGGTGTCGGTGCGGAAATTGCCGCGTTGATTTCACAACACGCGTTTGAGTTTCTCGACGCGCCGATTGTGCGTCTCGCCGCACCGGATATTCCACCGCCGTACGCGCCGATTCTCGAAGACGCGTCGCGTCCGAACAAACAGAAAATTTTGGACGCCGCGCGGAGATTGTTGGCGTATTAGCGTGTCGCACTATCTCACTAACGCACTACAGGAGTTATCATGACCGAAAAAATCGGACTCGTAGGACTCGGCATCATGGGCAAGCCGATGGGCAAAAATGTATTGAAAGCCGGATTTCCATTGACAGTGTGGAATCGCACCATTTCGCGCGCGGAGGAATTAAAAGAATTGGGCGCGCGTGTGGCGAATTCGCCAAAAGAGGTCGCGGAAAATTCCGACATCATTATCACAATGGTGAGCGATTCGCCCGACGTACAGCAAGTTGTGTTGGGCGATGAGGGAGTGATTCACGGTGTGCGCGCGGGTTCGGTGTTGGTGGATATGAGTACGATTTCGCCGCAAGTGACGCGCGAGCTTGCGAACACACTGCGCGAGAAAAATGTTGCAATGTTGGACGCGCCGGTGAGCGGCGGCGAAAAGGGGGCGATTGAAGGAACGCTTTCGATTATGGTCGGCGGCGATGCGGCGGTGTTGGAACGCGTGCGTCCTGTGTTTGAAGCGATGGGCAAACGGATTGTTCACATTGGCGAAAATGGAATGGGACAAGTTTGCAAGCTCGCGAATCAAATCGCGGTGGTGTTGAACAATCTTTCGATGAGTGAAGCGTTGGTGTTTGCGGCGAAATCGGGCGCGGATGTTTCAAAAGTGTTGGAAGCGATTCAAGCAGGCGCGGCGGGTTCGTGGGCATTGAACAATTACGCGCCAAAAATTTTGCGCCGCGATTTTTCACCGGGCTTTTTTGTGAGTCTCCAGCAAAAAGATTTAAAGCTCGTGATGGAAGCCGCGCGCGAAATGAATTTGTCGTTGCCGGGAACCGCGCTGACGTATGAATTGCAAAAAAGTTTGCAAGCGCACGGGCTGGAACGCGAAGGAAATTTTGCGCTCATCAAAGTGTTGGAACAAATGGCGGGCGTGGAGGTGAAAGCGGAAAGCAAATAGTCCGTGACCAATTGAATGAATATGGATTTACAGCAAAGGGAGGATTTCCATTGCGTGAAAGCAGGATTGCGAATTCTGTGCCACGCAGACGCGTAGCCTACACGTTTGATTTTGAATTGAATTTGAAAGCGCGTTGGTTGATTGCGCTCGGCTTGGGCAGTTTGATTTTGTATCTCGGATTGGTTTGGAGTACGTGGCAGCCGTTGGTGTCGTCGGAATGGTTGCGGCTCGGCGCGGCGTGGCTGATTTTTCTTGCACCGGGTTTATTGCTGCAACAATTGTTATGGCGCGATATTTCGGTCAGCCAACGCGTGAGCGTCGGTCTCGGCATGGCAGTAGCATTGGGCGCAACGTTCGGACTCGTCGCGACTGCATTCCATTTCGCATTGTGGTTTGTCATGGGTGCGCTGGCAAGCGTGACGATTGTCTGCGCGCTCGCGCTTGCTGCACGCGGACATTGGCGAATGCGGCAACGCTGGCACATTCAATTTTCGCTCGCGCAAATTTTTTTATTGATACCGCTCGCGTTGTCGGTTTTGGTCGTTGCGCGTTTGACATACGGATTGGTATTGAATACCGACGACCTCACTTACACGGCGTATGTAACTCATTGGCTCGAAGCGCGGGAATTTGATTGGCAAGAACTTCCGTTGGGCGTGCCGCAATTCGCGGCGTCGCGTTTTTGGCTCGCGTATTGGACGCTCAATCAAGCGCTGTTGGCAAAATGGAGCGGCTTGCATATTTTTGATTTGACGCGTTGGTACCTTGCGCCGTTTTTGGGAATGTTTGGATTGTTGGCAACGTACGCGTTGGCGCGCGCGTTCGCTTTTTCACGCGCGGTCAGCAGCTTTACTGTAGCGCTCCAAGTTGCCGCGCTGGTGTGGCTGAGTGAAACAGACCAAGCGGGTCTCGTTTTTTTTAATCGCCTCATCGAAGACAAAGTTTTTGCCGCGTTTGTTTTGATTCCTGTTTTTGTCATTACGGTCACTGCTTTTTTGAAACAACAGACGCGCGGGCGGTTGGCGCTGGTTGCGTTGGTCGGTATTGCGCTCGTGCTGACGCATCCGACCTTGATGGCGGTCGGTGTCGCGGCAGTCGGGTTGTACACCGTGTTCACCGGCATCGTAACGCGCGAATGGCGCGGGCTGACGCTATTGAGTTTGATTTTTGTTTTGATGTTGAGCGCGCCGTTGGCGATTCGCGTGTTGGACACGAGTTATACCGAAAAAATTCCGTTCGATGCCGAGACGTTACAGCGCGTCGACCAATTGCGGCGAGTCCTGCAACTGGAGAACGGGTTGTATGCCGTGCATCCGAGCTTGTATTGGGGCGTACCGTTCCTTTGGACGCTCGCTGCCGCGCTTGCGGGTTTGCTCGAATGGAAAACGAGCTATGCCGCGCGTTGGATTGTTGCCGCAAGTGTGGTGGCAGCAAGTGTGGTCAATCCATTGACTGCGTGGACGTGGGGCATTGCCATTGGGACGAGTCAACAGTGGCGCGTGTTGTGGCTCACGCCGTTCGCGGTGGCAGGAGTATATTTGGCGCTCGTCGTGGGGCGGTCTCTTTTGGAATTGGGTGGGCGCACTCTTTCGGCGGGACAAACGCGCGCCGTGCCGGCACTGTGCGGTATTGTCATTTTGAGCGCCGCGTTGTTTTTTCTTTTGACAAACACAGATGGCGTGAATTTGCAGGCATTGCGCGCGCCGCAACAAGCGCGCAGTGAATCGTACGCGCGTTTGTTGGCGTTCAAACCCGAATTGGATTCGCGGTTGCGCGAACCTACGAACATTGTCGGCGGAGACCGTTGGGTCAACGAACGCTTGCCCGGTTTGTCCGCGAACGCGCGCGTGTTTGCGTTTCGTTCGGAAGTGAACATGTGGCAATTGAGCAATTTGAAATGGGAAGACGCCAGCGCGCGGTGGGAAGCGTGGGAAACGATTCTGATTGATGAAAGCACGGCGGCGCAGCGTCTAGCCGTTTTGCGAAAGTATCGCGTGCGATATATTGTCGCGGAACCAAATACATTTTGGGTGCATGAACTCGCCGCGTTTGCGCCCAAACATGTGCAGGCGATTCACACAAGCGGCGCAATGGAAATGTATCAAGTGAAACGGTAACCAACATGCCTGAACTCCCCGAAGTCGAAACCACTGTGCGTGATTTACGTCCGCAACTCGTCGGCAGAACGGTTACACGCGCGCGTGTAACTTGGGAACGCACCGTCGCGCAGCCAAACGCCAAACAATTCACGCGCGAAATCGTCGGTTACAAAATTATGGAAATCAATCGGCGCGGAAAATATCTGGTGTTTGGATTGGAACGCGCAACGACGGAGGACGAAGGACCAAGGACGGAGGACGAAAAGCAATTGCGCGAGGAGTCGGCTGCATATCAAATTGAACATCGAAAAACGAAAATCAAAAATTCCGAATCGCCCAATCACCCAATCACCAAATTTCTCCTCGTTCATCTCCGCATGACCGGACAATTCGGTTTTCATGCACCCCGTGTAAAACGCGACAAACATCAACACGTGCATTTGCTTTTGGACGACGGGCGCGAATTGCGTTTTCACGATTTTCGAAAATTCGGACGCTGGTGGCTCGTGGACAATCCCGAACATGTCGTCGGTAAATTGGGACCTGAACCGTTGGAAATGTCCAAGCGCGAATTTTTGCAACGACTGCGCGCGCGACGCGGACACATCAAGCCGTTGCTACTGAATCAAACATTTGTCGCGGGCGTCGGCAACATTTACGCGGACGAATCGTTGTGGTACGCGAAAATTCATCCACTGCGCGACGCGACGACATTGACGGACAAAGAAGCGAGTGATTTGTATAACGCGATTCGGCGTGTGTTTAAGAAGGCGATTGGTGTCGGCGGCACAAGTTTTGACGCGACGTACAAACGCATCAATGGACAGAGCGGCGAATTTCAAGAAGATTTGCGCGTCGTGGGGCGGGCGGGCGAACCGTGTTATCGCTGCGGCGCGCCGATTGTAAAAACGGTGGTGGGGCAACGAGGAACATACTATTGTCCGAGTTGTCAGACGTTTAAATAAAAAAGCGAGTCCGGATGTGGACTCGCTTTCTTTTTCACGCCACCTAGCGATAGTTGCTGCGTCCGCGATAACCGCCACCGTACGAACCGAGGTCAAACAAAAGACCGATGACGGTGATAATCACTCCAATCAAACTCAACCCCGCAAATTCGCCACCGGGAAAGGCGTTGGCAGAAAACGCATACGCGAGCAACGTCCACGGCAAAAAAATCACGCCGAGTACTTGGACGATAAAATCGTTCGCAAGTCCGATAAAGTATGCGCGATTGAACAGCCAAATGAGCACGAGCAGCACACGCGGACCGAGCAGCGCAAGCAGCGCAATAGCACAACAGGGCATACTGACCTCCTCGTATAGAGTGATAAAAGTTTATCACACGCGGCGCGCGTGTCAATGGGGGAAAATTAAAACGCGCGCTGCAACGCTGCGTTCGCCGCGTGAAAGCCGCACATGCCGTGTACGCCGCCGCCGGGGGGCGTGGAGGAAGAACAAATGTAAATTGTTTTGTCCGGCGTGGTGTACGGATTCAAACGCCAGACGGGACGTCCGAACAATTGAAAAAAATCTTGGACGCCGCCGTTAATGTCGCCGCCGATATAGTTTGCGTTGCGCGATTCGATTTGCGCGGGATTCATTGTTTTGCGCGCGAGGATTCTGTTTTTGAAACCGGGCGCGAAACGTTCGATTTGATTTTCGATGCGCTCGGTCATATCAATTTGTTCGCCATTGGCGAACGACGAACCATTTGGCACATGCGCGTATGCCCACAATGTATGTTTGCCGTGCGGCGCGCGGGTTTCATCAAAGAGCGAAGATTGCACAACGAGAACGTATGGTGCATCACTCACGCGTCCGTTTTGTGTAGCGCGTTCGCTTGCGGCAATCTCGTCGAGCGTGGGACCGATGTGAACCGTCGCCGCGCGCAATGCTTCTTTCGCCTTCCACGGAATTGGTGCATCAAGCGCGTAATCGAGTTTGAACACACCGGGTCCGTAACGAAAATTTTGCAATTGCGATTTGTACAGCCCATGCAATCTGTCGCCCGCGATGTTCACTAATTGTTTCGGCGTCACATCAAAGACATACGCGTTTGCGTCGGGAAGCGCGTTGATATTTTCGACGCGCGAATTGGTGATGATTTCGCCGCCGAGCGATTTCAGATGACACGCGAGCGCGTCGGAGATTTTTTGCGAACCGCCGCGCGGCAGGGGCCAGCCAACCGCGTGCGCGGTGAGTCCAAGCACCATGCCGAACGACGCGGTGAGCGGTTCTTCGAGCGCAAGCGTCGAGTGCGCGGCGAGTCCGGCAAATAATCCGCGCGTTTTTTCTTCCCGAAACAATCGGCGCGCGAAAAATTTCGCCGACCAAATTGCCCATACGCCAAAGTAGCCGAGCAAAAATGGATTGCGCGGAAATCGCAAGAGCGACCCAAGAATCATCGGCGCGAGTGAATCCCAACGCGATGCCAGCGGAGAAAAAATGCGCGACCACATCGCACCGTCGCGCCCGAGATTGCGCGCGGTTTGTTTTATATCGCGTTCAAGAATGACCGCGGTGCCATCATCCCAAACATGCGCGAGCGGCGCGGAGGGTTGAATCCACTGTAGTCCGTATTTTTCCAACGGCAGTGTTTTGAAAAAGGGGGAACCGATGCCGAGCGGATGAATCGCGGAACAGGTATCGTGGATGAATCCGGGCAACGTCAATTCCGCCGAACGCGAACCGCCGCCAATCGTTTCGTTCGCCTCATACACGGTAACGTGTTTACCGGTTTGGGCGAGCCGAATCGCGGCGGCGAGTCCGTTGGGACCGGAACCGATGATGATGGCGTCAGCGTTCTCCTTCATTGGCACTTGTCAATTGGCTTGATACTGGAATTTGCGCCACTTGCTAGCAGCGCAGCCGGACGCATTACACGCGGTCACTTGCCAAAAATAATTATGCTCAGGCGAAAGCGCGCCTGTCATCACTTGCGTTCGTTTAATTTTGCTTTTGCTAAAAACAATCGTTCCTGTCTTGGAATCGCGGCGCACTAGAACGCTGAAGGTCTTGACGCAATCGGGTCCTGCCCAATCGAGCAGCGCGCCTCCTTGGGTGAGTACATTTTGGTTGGCTGTGGGGGACAAGAGGACAGGTTTCGTTGGCTTGGCAGCGCACGGCACAAATTCCACTGCGCCGACATCGAATGCCGCGCCTTGCGGACGCCCAATCTCGCGTTGGTCTTTAGGGTTGTTGACCTGCTTGCCATTGTCAATCGCCGCGCTGCCGGGAGGCAGGCGATGCGTCAATGTCCAACCGCCGTTCGTTTCGAGTTTGCCGAGTTTTATTTTTACGCTGTCCCGTCCTCCACCCGCGCTGAAATTGCAAGTCGCGTCCGTTGAAAGATTATTGTCGGACGCGTCCGGCGCGACATGAAAATCACAGTTTTTCCCGGTTTTGCTGTTGGCGACGATGACGTTTTGCAGAGTCAAGTGCGTGTCTGGATTATTTTGATTCAGGATGCCATGTGAGTTACTGTTCAACGTCACATTCATCAGATTCATCGTCGCTTCATAATTGTCAATGCCACCGCCGTACGCGCTTGCGATGTTTCCGCTCAAGGTGACATTGGTTAAATTGGCGGTGCCGAGAAAATTTGTGATGCCGGCGCCGCTGTACGAGTTGTTGTTGTTGAGAGTGACGCGCGAGAGCGTCAAGTTTGCGTAATTGAAAATGGCGCCGCCGGAAAAGGCATTGGTGATTCCGTTGCCATTAATGGTCACATCGGTCAGACTTGCGGTGGAGCCATTCAGAATTCCACCGCCCTTTGACAAGGCAGAATTTTCGCGCAGTTCGGACTTGAACAGATTGAGCGTTTCATTCGGATTGCCAATGTAGAGAGCGCCGCCATCGTTCGCGCTGTTTTTGAAAAACAGCGTCTCTCCGATATTTACCTGTCCGCCGTTCTTTGCATAAATCGCGCCGCCGAAACCATCGGCGTTTTGGACGGTGCCGGTCGCCTTATTGCCTTCAAAGCGGCTCGTGTTGATGGAAACAATTGCGCCGGAACCATTCGCATAAATTGCGCCGCCGTTCGTCGCCTTGTTGTTGTTGAAAACGCTGTTGGCGATATTCAGCGAACCGGTGGTCGAAATGGCGCCGCCGTTGAATCCTGAATCGGGCATGTCTTTGATGGTCACGTTGTCAAGAGCGAGGGTCCCACTATTGAAAACTGCCCCGCCGCCGTTGCTGTCGGGATTGTAGCCGTTGACGAGCGTGATATTTTTGAGTGTGAGATGGATGCCGCTGTTGACAACAAACAAGCGGTTGCTAAAGCTGCCACTCAAGGTAACTTTCCCGCCACCGTCAATTGTGGTGTGGAGTGAAATTGTTTTGGTGCTGCTCAACCCGATGGTCGCTTCGAGATTCGCATTGCCGCAGTTGAATGTGATATCTCCACCACTCGCCAAAGCCGAACTGAACGCAGCATCATTATCGCAATCTAAAATCATGCCGCCTGCGTGCACGGGCGCGGCAGTGGACAAGAGAACCAGTGAAACCAGCAGGGCGATGAGGGCTACGATGAGGTGATGAAAATGAACGAACCGCGTCATTTGTAACCTCCGAATTGAGTAGATTCTCTGCAATTCCTTTGCCATCTACTGAATTTTGAATTTCCCCCACGCGCTCACCGCGCAGTTTGTTTTGATACACGCAGCCACTTGCCAAAAGTATTTTTGATTTCTCGCAAGTGCGGTGGTCGTCACCTGTGTCGCTTTGATTTTGCTTTTGTTGAAAACAATCGGTCCGGTTTTGGAGCCGCGTCGCACGGTCACGTTGAAATTTTTCGCGCAATCAGGACCAATCCAATCGAGCGTCACTTGCTGCGTGGTCAATTGCGCGCCGTTCACGGGAAACCATCGTTCGGGTTTTGATGGGTTATCGCACGGCGCAAATTCCACCGCACCCACATCGAACGCAGCGCCTTTCGGACGCGTAAAATTGAGTCCGCGTTGGTCGGTGAGAATCGAATTGACGAATACGCCATTGTCAATCGCTATGCTGCCGGGCAAGAGACGATGCGTCTGTGTCAAACCGCCGTTCGTTTCAAGCGGACCAAGTTTTATCTTGACACTGTCGCGTCCCGCGCCAAAATTGCAGCTCGCGTCCGTCGAGAGATTATGGTCGGACGTGTCGGGCGCTTTTTGAAAATCGCAATTGCTTTGCGTTTTGCTGTCGGCGATAATTACGTTGGTCAAATAGAGATGCGAGTTGGCATCATTGGAGTTGCCCAGCCCGCCTGCGCTGCTCGATGCGGTATTCCCATAGAAGGTGACATTGTTGAGTGTGGCGACACCGCCAAACAAATTCCACATGCCGCCGCCGCTCGAAGCGTAATTGCCCGAAAGCGTGACATTCGTGAGCGTCGCCGTACCTTTGCCATTTTCAACGCCGCCCGCGTCGCCACTGGCAAAGTTGCCTGTGAGCGTGGAATTGGTGAGTGTCAACGTGCCAAACCCGCTCGCAATGCCACCACCGCCTGCGACATTTGCCGAGTTCTCCAAAAACGTGCTGTCGGTCACTGTCAACGTTCCATGGTCATTCGCGATGCCGCCGCCATAACTTGAGGAATTTTGCGTGAATGTAACACGCGAGAGTGTGGCAGTGCCTTTGTTGTAGATGCCGCCACCATCGCCCGTGCGAATCGAGTTCTGCAAAAATGCTACGTTGGTCAAATCGGCAGTGCCGAGATTATAAATGCCGCCGCCATTGCCATTGGCAGAAGAATTGTTGTACGCCAAGGTCACATTTGAGAGTGATAGAGTGCCGTTCTCGTTGGCAATGCCGCCTCCGTACGCGCCTGTGTTGCTAAACACTTGAGTTTCGGAAAGAGTGACCCTTGCGCCGTTGGCGAGATAAATCGCGCCGCCGCGCTTGCTGTTGGGATTGGTGCTGCTCACGGAATTGTCTTGCAAGATACTTTCGCTAATGGACACGATGGCGTTGCCGCCAATGGCATAGATTGCGCCGCCGCTGCCCGCGTTGTTATTGAGAAACTTGCTGTTCGCCACATCCACTGCGCCAGTTGTCGCGATGGCGGCGCCGTAAAAATTAGAATTGCCCGCGCCTTGAATGGTGACGGTGTCGAGAATCAAATGTCCCGCGTTGTAAATCGTGCCGCCATCGCTACTCGAACCATATCCGTTCGCTAGCACGATATTTTTCAGTCTCAACGTGACGCCGCTGCTGACGGTGAACAAACGGAGCGCATGACCACCGCTCAATGTAATTTTTCCGCCGCCGTCAATAACCGTGTTGTCGGAAATCGTTTTGGTGCTGCTCAACGCGATGGTCGCCTCTAAATGGGCATTGCCGCAGTTGAATGTGACCAGCCCGCCTCCAACCAAAAGAGAGCTGAACGCGGTGTCATTATCGCAGTCGAGGACAGTGCCGCTCGCCCGAACGGGTGCGGCAGTCGAAAACATGACAAGTGAAATGAACAATACGATGACGGCAACAATGAGGTAATTTGAATGAACGAAACGCGTCATTTGTAACCTCCAATTTGGGTGAGCATTCACGAATGCAAGCATACGTGGATGCAAGCATATGTGAATACAAGTATACGCGGACGCGATTATAGCCCCATTTGCCGCAACCTCATGCTTTCGTTTCCATGACAAACTGACGCAAAAATGTTCTCTTACTTTTTGGTTTCTACGTTCGCTTTGTCCGCTGCCAGCCAAACACTCACACTCGCGGGCTGCATCGTTTCGTGTACAACCTCAATCAATTTCCCCGTCAACTTTTCCAAGTCCGTTTCATCGCGCACCGTGTTTGCAAAATCACTCAACACTTGCTGCGCGTCATATTTTTTGCGATAGAATCGTTTGTCAATCAAATTTTGAATCCGATTTCGCAACGGGACAAACAGCGCGGCGATGGCGAGCGTCGAAACGACGGTGATGACTTGATTTCCTTGCGTGTTTGCAATGGAGGCAAAAATTTGTTGCAAGAGAATCACAGTGCCAAAATAAAACACCGCCAACAACGCGACGACAGTCGCATACGTCAACGTTTTGCGAATGAGAACGTCAATGTCCCACAAGCGATAACGCAAAATCGCAATGCCAACCGCAAGCGGCAAAATCACAAAACAGGCACTTGCCGCAGTGGTTACCAAGTCGCCGATTACGGTTGTGCGCGCATCGGTGATTCCGCTGGTCGGAAGAATCAAGTAAAAAAGTGTGGGCGCCAGCAAGGTTGCCAAAAAGATGAGCGCCAAGCCATACAATAACCATTTGGTTTGCTGACGTTGCATCGGCGTCGAATACGAACGATATCGCAGAACTTGTGCGAGGAAACTTCCGCCGAACAAAATGACGAGCGCGGCAAGCAACACCAAAACCATCGCGCCTTCCGGATGGGAAAATTGTTCAGGAAAAACGCTCCAAAAAATACTTATCACAAAACCCAAGAGCGCGACATTACGCATCCAGCGCGGCACAAAGCGTCCATCGGGAAAGAGCGCGCAAAATGCAAACAAGAGGGGCCACGCAAAAAGATTCGCAATGTTAAAGGAGACAGCGTATAACGGCGAGGCGCTGCGAAAAACTTCCAGATACTCGCGTGCGCTGATGTAAGCGTTCGCAGAGCCAAAGGACATGAAAAAGATGGACGCAAAGAATGCCATGCGCTCATTGTTACGCAGACGAAAAATAAAAACTCCCATAACAAAGAAACAGAGGAAATGAAACACGAGGAAAAACGCGTTGTACCAAAAATAGGTTTCGTTGCTCAAACCTAACGCGTTCAAACCTTCTGCCACACGCGCCGGCGGCATCTGCGCGAACTGCCACGTAAAATACAATGTCATCCCGAACGACAATAGACTGTTCAACGCGATGAATAGCCAGAACCGGCGCAGCCACGGCAGCCAGCGCGGGTCAATGGTGGCGACGGAATCGCGCACGGCAATGGATGCGGAATGATTTGTCATTTCTGCGCCGTCCTTTGTCGTTCGTCGTTCGTCGTTTTTAGCCACACACTCGCACTTTTCGGCTGCATCGTTTCATTCACCACCTCCATCAATTTCTCTGTCAACTTTTCCAAATCCGTTTCATCGCGCACCGTTTCTGCGAATTGTTGTAACACCTTTTGCGCGTCGTATTTTTTTCGATAGAAACGGCGGTCAATCAAATCTTGAATGCGATTGCGTAAGGGCACAAACAACGCCGCGATGGCGAGCGTCGAGAGAACGGTGATGAATTCGTTCTGCTGCCCAATCATTTGCGCGAACAGCTGTTGCAAGAGAATCACACTGCCGAAATAGACAATTGCCAATAGCGCGACGACGATAGCATACGTCAGCGTTTTGCGAATGATAATGTCAATGTCCCACAAGCGATAGCGCACAATTGCAATCGCAATCGAAAGTGGAAAAAGCAGAAACGAAAGATTCACCAAGAAATAAATCAGGTCTGCGATAACGCTCGTCACCGCGCCAACCTGCTCTATCGGCAAGAGCAGATAAATAGAAGTGCTGATGACAAAAACAAAAATCACAATAAACGCCAAAGCCGAGATGAGCCACTTCGTCTGCTGCTTTTCAAGCTGTGTCGAATAATGCCGATAGCGCCAGATTTGCGCGTACAGACTACCACCGAAAAGGAACAAGCCCCCGGCGATAACTATCATAAAGAGCGGACCGACAGGTGAATTGAATTCGGTGGGGAAAAATCCAAACCCAAAGCTAAAACAGAATCCGAACAAGGCGACAAAGCGACTCCAGCGCGGCACCGCGCGCCCATCGGGAAAGAGCGCGAGGAACGCGCCCAAAAAGCCCCACGAGAATAAATTGTTCACAAGGTACGACACCCGAAACAACATCGGAGCGTTCGTCAAGCCGCCAACAAATTCCACCGCGAGTGGATAAGCGATCTCGCCGCCGAACGCAAGCAATAGAATAGACGCGAACCACGCCATGCGCTCATTCGGGCGCAGCACAAAAACAAAAGTTCCGATGGCGCAGTAGCAGATAAAACTGAGCGCCATGAACGCCGCATGAAACCAAAAATATTGGTCGTTCGTCCAGCCCAATCCGCGCAAGCCATCCATCACGCGCGGTGACAAATGGTCAGAAAACTGTCGCGTCAGATAAATCATTCCCCCGAAGGTGAGCAAGCTATTGAGCGCAATCACAAACCAAAGCCCGCGCAGCCACGGCAGCCAACGCCGGTCAATGGTGGCGACAGAATCGCGGGCTGCGACAGCAGACGGAGGATGGTTGACGAGAGTCTTTGATTCACTCATAGTGTTTTCTCTGTTGTCCGCAGTCTGTCGTTCGGCGTCCTCTTTAACCACACGCTAACGCTCTTTGGCTGCATCGTCTCGTCCACCACTTGCATCAAACGCGCGGTCAATTTTTCCAAATCCGTTTCATCGCGCACGGTGTTTGCAAAATCTTGCAGCACTTGTTGCGCGTCGTATTTTTTGCGATAGAAACGTTTGTCAATCACGTTTTGAATTCTATTGCGTAACGGAATAAATAGCGCGGCGATGACGAGCGTTGAGAGAACGGTGACAAGTGTGCTGTCTTGCAAATTCGTGATGCGCGCAAAAAGTTGTTGCAGCAAAATCACGCCGCCGAAATACACCAGCGCCAACAGTGTGACGACGAGTGCGTACGTCAGCGTCTTGCGAATGATGATATCAATGTCCCACAAGCGGTAGCGCAGAATCGCAATGCCGATGGAAAGGGGCAAGACAACCTGCACAGAAGAAAGCACAAGGTATAGCCACTGCGCGCGCCAGAGTTCTTGCGGTGTCGTGTTGGGATTGACGAGGGCAGGAATCGAAACAATGTTCGCTAGGACAGTGCAAAAGATACCGATTACGCCCACCACGAACCATTTGACCTGTTGTTTCTGGAGCAGCGAATAATAGTTGCGATAACGCCAGACCTGTACATACAGCATCAAGCAATATCCGATGAGCGAGGCAAGGACCAAAACACCCAACCAGATACCCTCCAACGTGAAGACCGTTTCAACGTTGGTTGACCAAAATGCATTGGCAAAAAACCCAAAGATTGCCAACCCGATTGACCAACGCGGCACAAATTTTCCGTCGGGATAGGTGACCAAGAACGTGGAAAGCAAAGTCCAGCCGAGAAAATTCAACAAGTTAACGGGAATCGCCAGCATCGGCGGCTTACTGAAATACAGCTGGAACAATTCCGGCATCGGCGCGACGGCGTTTGTCGTGCCGAGTGTGAGCAGCACGATTCCGGCAAGTAAAGAAAATAATTCTTGCCCGCGTCGGAGCATGATGAGCTGCGCGACGATAAAAAAGGCAAAATAAATCACAACCACAAAAAAAAGGTTGAGCGCAAAAAACACGCCTGTTGGAATGTTTGCTTCCACCAACGCCAGCGACTGTTTTGCAGACAGGTTTTGAAAAAAAGCAACGAACCAGTACAAGATATTTCCAAATACCCACAATGACGTGAGCGTCAGCAACAGCCAAGTGATTTGAATTACGCGCGTTTTCATTTTGTCTTGCGCTCCGCGTCTTTCAACCACACACTCACATTTGTCGGTTGCATTGTTTCATTCACCACCTCAATCAATCGCCCCGTCAATTTCTCCAAATCGGTTTCATCGCGCACGGTGTTTGCAAAATCTTGTAACACTTGTTGCGCGTCGTATTTTTTGCGATAGAAGCGTTTGTCAATCACGTTTTGAATTCTATTGCGTAACGGAATAAACAGCGCGGCGATGACGAGCGTCGAAATCACAGTAATGACTTCCGAACGCTGTCCGGTAACGTTTGCAAAAATTTGTTGGAACAATATCACGCCGCCAAAATAAACAATCAGCCAAATCGCGACGACGATGGTGTACGTCACCGTCTTGCGAATGATGACATCAATATCCCACAAGCGCGAACGCAAAATCGCGAGAGTGAGAAAGATGGGCGTCACATTGAGCAAGGGGTCTGTGCCGGGCGTTTTGTAGACGAGCATAGCGGCAAGATAAAGTAACAACGCCACAAACACACCATAGAGCCACCACTTGGTCTGTTGGCGTTCGGCAAAACTCGAAACGCGGCGGTAGCGATAGACCTGCAGGTACGCGAGGAGAAAAAAGACCGGAGCACTGATCGCGCTGACAAGTTGATTCAAATCAGCGCTTGCAGCGCTCACAAACGCGAGTGGAATGGAAACGAGAAAAATCCAGCGCGTCCATCGCGGCACAAACTGTCCATTCGGAAACGTGCAAATGAGCAGAATCCACAACGGCGTTTGCAAACCCGACCAGAGCTTTTGCGTGGGCGGCGCGCCAAAATACGAGGTGAGAACATTTTCGAGAACAAAAATCCCGGTGGTCGCTGTGACCAGACAAAAAAAGGAAACGAACAGCGCCATGCGCTCATTCGGTTTGCGCCAAAAGAGCAAGAGCGCCAGCGCAAAACTGATGTAACTGCCGAGGAGGTCCCCCAAGTCAACCAAAACTTGGAACGGCGCGTTGAATTGTCCCAACCCGAACGGGTCTCCGATGATGGGTTGCGTGACGCGGCTGTAATAGACGGGAAGCGCGGCGAGCAAAACAATCACCACCAACGCCGCGCACACATACCACGCGATGTGTGCGAGCGTTAGCCATTTGCCGTATAGTGTCCTATTCGTCGTCATTGCTTTCACAAAAAACGCCGCGCTGTTAATGGCGCGGCGTGAACTTTGAACGCTGCGGCGAGCGTTCTCTACTTTTTCCCGCTCACTTTTCTGCCAATCCACCGCAAGGGCGTTGTTGCGGTGTAAATCCCGCTCCACATCGCCGCGTTGTGCCAAATGTTTTTGGCAGAACTCCAATTCCAACGCGGGTCAACGAGCTGCGATTTCAACTCGACGTTGCCTGTCGAACCAAAATACTCGGCAAGATTTTTCAGTGTCGCAAACCAAAACTCATCTTCCATTTTGCCAATGATGCCGAGTTTGAAAAACGCTTCATACGCGGGGTCGCTTGCGCGAATCAACGCTTGCACTTGGGCGTACACCCCGTCTTCGTCAAACGACGAAAACGTAATCATGCCCGCGAACATGTGACCCTGCGGTGTCATGAATGAGAATTGTTCGTCGTCCGCATAAATCACGCGAATGCCTGTCGAAAGCGGCATGCCGCCCGGACCTTTCAAGTTCAACACCGCCACTTCGCCCGGCGCGATTTCCGTAAGCGGCGCGTAAAAATTATTCCCACGGGGCCAAAACTTGGCAAAGTTTGCTTTCCAACCTGCGATAATGTCTTGGGGCGTGGCGGCTTTGCCGGTATTGTGAACGCGCGGCGCAATTAATTTGATGCGGTACGTCTTTTGCCACATCTGCCCGAACCCCTGCAAGGGATTGTTCAATTGACGACCTTGCACATTCAGGTTCATGGAACCTGCGGGCATGTCATGTTCGACTTGCAAGCGGTCACTCGGTTTCGCCCACGCTTGTTCGGACGATTTTTGTCTGTCAGTGGGAGGCGGTGTACTGGACATGTTGGTACCTCGATTGAGGACAGGGTGCCAAGGTGACAGAGTGAATTGCCTGTCACCTATTCACCTTGTCACTATTCTAACCTGCTGCTTGCAACGCGCTCGCTTCATCGGGATATATGCTAATCGCTTCATTCAAGCGCGTGAGCTGAAAAATTTGTTGATAATGGTCAGTAAGTCCGTAACTGAACATGCGCTGCTTTTGCCGATTCACGCGAATCAACAAGGTAACGAGCAGACCAATCCCCGAACTGTTCATGTATTCGAGATTGGAAAAATTCAGAATGATGGTGCGCGCGCCGCTTTTGCTTGCTTGTTCGTACGCGTTCATTAAAGGCGTTTCCGCCGCGCCGGTCACTTCGCCTTGAATATCAATCACGGCGACATTGCCGGAGGGAGTCCGAACGTTGAGATTGAGTTGTGGGGTTGCCATTTGTTTACTGATGGAAGATAGCAGATGGCTTTGGGCAACCTGCTATTTGCCATTTGCTATCCGCTATTTGCCAGCGCAGCTTGTTCGTCAGGATAGAATTTCATGAAATCCGAAAGCCGCGTGATGTTGAAAATTTCGACATAGTGCGGTGAGAGTCCGGTGGTCAATAAACGCGTGCCGCTTTTGCGCGCTTGCGCGAGCAGCATCACAATCAAGGCGATGCCTTTGCTGTTGATGTAACCGACCTCTGCAAAATTCAATAAAATCGAATTGGGCTTTTGCACCAGCGCTTCGCTGTATGCTTTTTGCAATGTGTCTTCGCCCGCGCCGTCAATATCGCCTTTGAGGTCAATCACCGCCGCGTTCATTTTTTGTCGGACCGTTGTTTCTAGAGGAGTAGCCATGTATATCGTCTCCATGCGCAGGACGTTGCAAACGGAAAGCGTTTGCAGCGCGCACGCGGTTCAGTGGAACGGCGTGCGCGCACGTCGGCTACGCGTTTTCAGTATTGTTCAAATGCCAAATCAATTCCAGCGTATGATGCTTTTCGTCCGTGATGATATTCATTTCATCAACAAATTGTTTGATGAGAAATAAACCCCAACCGCGCGGCGATTGCATCCCGGCGAGTTTTGCATCGAGGTCGGGCGCGGGATTGTCGGGAATCGGCGCGCTGCCGCCTTCATCCGTAATATGTACGGACAAGAGTTGCGGCGATGCCTTCACTTGGACGTGTACAGGAATGTCGGGATTATTTTTATTGCCATGTTCCATCGCGTTCATGGTCGCCTCCGCCACTGCTGTTTTCAATTGCTCCATCCGCGCGGCGGGCAAGACACCTTCTGCCGCTGCTGCCACGCGTTGCATCACTTGGCGCTCGCCACCTTCACCACTCGGTGTTTGAAATTCGGCAAGCAATTTCCAATCCCCCGAAAGCTCCGCCGCCGCGTGAACATGGGGTACCTCGCCTACACGCTCTAACGTCATCAGCGTTACATCATCTTCTTGCTCCCAATTCGGTCCGGTGAAAACTTCCAGGTACTCGAGCACCGACTGAATCAGCGCCGCGCCGCCGGGATGGTCAGCCACATATTCGCTCAAACGCGGAAAGCCAAACATTTCGCGCTGCGGATTGTGCGCCTCGACCAAACCATCGGAATAAAACAAAATACTATCGCCGGGTTCGAGTTGCAATTCTTGAACTTCGTACGGCATCCCCGGCAAAAGTCCGAGCGGCATTCCGCGCGCGCGCAATTCGATAAACGAGTTCCCGCGTTTCACATACGGCACATCATGTCCCGCATTTGCAAATTGCAGGTGTCCTGTTTTTGGGTCGAGAATCGCGTAGAAACAGGTGATGAACATTTTAGCGGGAATGTCGGGGCATATTAAATCGTTGGCGCGCGCCAAAACGTCGCCGGGGGTCATATGTTGTTCGGACGCGCCGACTTGGGCGGAGCTATAGTCAAACGCCACGCCGCGTAATGTCGCGCGTGTGGAAGCCATCACGAGCGCGGCAGGCACGCCTTTGTCGGTTACATCGCCAATCACCAACGCAATGCGTCCGTCATTGTAATGGATGAAATCATAAAAATCGCCGCCGACACTGCGCGCGGGACGATAATGCGCGGCAATGTGCCAACCGTCGAGCGCGGGCAATTCTTGCGGAAGCAACGTTTGCTGCACGAGCCGCGCGATGCGGAGCTCTTGCTCCAAACGTTCACGCGCTTGCGTTTCCAATTGCTGTTGCCGCACCAATTGCGCCACGCGAATTGCCGGAGCCGTTTGCGTTGCCAAATTGTTTAACAACACGCGGTCATCGCTGGAATAATCTTGGTCGCTCAAACGCGAGCCAAGATTAATCACGCCCAAGAGCTCGCCCTGATTCACCAATGGAATCACCAACTTGACGCCTTGCTTGTTCAAATCGCGCAGCGCCGGTGAATCCAAATTCAATTTGTCCAGTTCGACAACGCCCGGGGTAGATTGAAAAAATGCCACGAGCGGGTCATTCGGCGACAAATCGAGCGTGAGCAGCGTGCCCGGCAGCGGTTTGGGCGCATCGGGCAGCGGTATAGGTTTTTCCGCTTCGGCAGGTTTGCCACCGCCAAGAAGCCGTTGCCAGAGACTGGGTTTGGTTGAGGTTGTTTCCATTTCCCCTCCGTTATATCAAATGAACGTGACGCGAGCGTTACGAAAAACGTTACGAAGATTGGGTAGCAACGGAACCGGGTTCCGTTGCTACCCAATCCCGTTGCTACCCGTTCACCAATTCTCTATGGTCATCCATAGTCCATTCTTCGGTCGCAGCGTCACCATCGCTTCCATTTCAACGCGCGCGTTTGGCGCGAGCGCTGCATGGCAGCGCTGCAAAAGTGTTGCGAGAATGAGATGCGCTTCCACTTGGGCGAATCCTTTGCCGATGCACAAGCGCGGTCCGCCGCCGAACGGGAAATACACAAAGCGATGATATTGTTTTACGCGTTCGGGCGTAAAGCGGTCTGGGTCAAATTTTTCCGGCGCGTCCCAATACGCGGGATGCCGATGCATCACAAATGGACATGCAGCAAGAAACGATTGTGCGGGAATTTCATAACCGCACAATTCATCCGCTTCCAGATTCTTGCGATTGAGCAGCCACGCGGGCGGATACAAACGCAGCACTTCATCCAAAATTTGGCGCGTGTAGGTCAATTGCGGCAAATCGTTTGCCGTCGGCGTGCGTCCGTTCAATACCGTTTCAATTTCCGCGTGCGCGCGTTGTTCGATTTCGGGATGTTGCGACAAGGCATAAAACGTCCATGCCAAAAGATTCGCCGTCGTTTCGTGTCCTGCAATAAACAAGGTGATGAGTTCATCGCGCAATTGTTTATCACTCATTCCCGTGCCTGATTCTTGGTCTTGGGCATCGAGCAGCAATTGCAATAAATCGTGATGCCCATTCGAGTTGGCGCGACGTTCGTGAATCATGCCATAGATAATTTCATCCAATTGCTTGAGCCCGCGCAGGAACGCGCGATTGTGCGGCGTCGGAATGTTGGGCGGCGGATAAAATGGAAAATCAAAACGAATCGTTGCGTCGTGAACGAGTGTTGTCACCGCGTCACTCACCGCGTTGGCTTGGGCACTCACGTTCGCGCTAAACAGTGCTTCGGAAACAATGTCGAGTGTGAGCGCCATCATTTCGGCGGCAATGTTTATCGTTTCATCTTTACGCGCGGCGCTTGCCCAACGCGTTTCGTACATTTGAATCGCGCGGCGCGTCATCATTTCGCCCATCGCTTCGATATTGCGATGATGAAACACAGGCGACATCAAACGCCGTTGTTTCAACCACGCCGCATCTTCATTCGTCAACAAGCCATGTCCGAGCGTCATTTCGAGCGTCGGCACTGTCTCGAAACCTTTGTGATAATTTTTGTTGTTGTCTTGCAGCATGTGTTGAATCGCGTCAGGATGATTCACTTGAATCATTTGGATGTTCAACACATTGTATTTCACCACATCGCCGTACTGCATCGCCATATCCAACACAAACTTCAAACGGTCGCGGCGCAGTTCGGGGATGACGCCTAGCACGGGCGCGCCGCGCGGACCGGGAATGGTTTTGAACTCTTTCATTTTTGATTCTCTTTTTTCAACCACACGCTCATACTTTTCGGCTGCATCGTCTCTTGCACTACGTTCAATAACTCGTTGGTCAATGTATCAATGTCCGTTTCATCGCGCACCGTCTGCGAAAAATTTTCCAACACTTGTTGCGCGTCATATTTTTTGCGATTGAACCGTTTATCAATCGCGGCTTGAATTTTATTTCGCAATGGCACAAACAACGCGGCGATGGCGAGCGTAGAAAGCGCCGTGACCAACTCGTTCGGTTGCCCGACGGCGAGCCGCGTAAAAATTTGTTGCAGGGAAATCACACTGCCGAAATAAATCAGCGCGAGCAACAGCGTAATGACCGCATAACTCACCGTCCGTCGAACGATAACATCAATGTCCCACAACCGCGCGCGCAAGATGGCAACGCTGAACGCGAGGGGTTGAATCATCAAGCCCAACCACCAGCCGAGTCCACCCAACGCGCCCCACCACGGGAACGGCGTTCCGGGCGGCAAATTTTGCAAATAGTAGTATGGAATGCTTACGAGCATGAGGACGACGTACGAGACCACAAAACCATACACCACCCATTTCGCTTGCTGTCGTTCCAGTGGCGAATACAATTTGAAATAGCGATAGAATTGCATCCCAAAGGAAACCACGAGCAAAACGCCAATGGCGGCATAGATGCTCACCGCCCTGAATGAATTTCCTTTGACAATCTCATCAGGGTCCCGGATGATGAGAAACCCAACCAGCATCAATGCTCCGGCAGCAACCACGAGCCAACGCGTCCAGCGCGGCGCAAAAATTCCATTTGGAAAAATGAGAATCAAAGCGATTGTAGGAAGCGCAAAAAGCATGGATTGCAATATCAATGCCAGATTCCCCGACGCGGGAACCCAAAATGGCAAAAAAAGTTCCAGCGGTCCGACTATCAAGATTCCGTACCCAATCAAATAGAATGAGAGAAAGAGCGCCATGCGGTCAGTTGGTTTTTTGAAAAATAACAACGCCGCCAACGCGAGTGACAAGATGGCACTGGCAAGAGACAACAACAGCCCAAGCCCTAGCACAATCCGCTGAACGACGAGCATATGTGACACGAGGTCACTCCGATTCACCTGCGCCCAATAGCCGGGCAGCGAACCAACGAGAATGACAAGCGCAATCAGGAGGACGGGATACCACAAGCGACGCATCATTTTCATCGCTTGCCTCTGGGTTCTTGCTTGAGCCACAGTGTCACACTCTTGGGTTGCATGGTTTCCTGTACCACATTCACCAATTCGTTCGTCAATTTTTCCAAATCCGTTTCATCGCGCACAGTCTCGCCAAATTTTTCCAACACCTTTTGTGCGTCGTACTTTTTGCGATTGAATCGGTGGTCAATCAACGCTTGAATGCGATTGCGCATTGGCACAAACAGCGCGGCGATGGCGAGCGTCGAAAGCACTGTCACAATTTCGCTCTTTGCCACATCGGGGAAAATTCCGGCAAAGACGAGCTGCAAGAGAATCACACTGCCGAAAAATATGACCAGCAGCAAGGCGGTCACTATCGCGTATGTAACCGTGCGGCGAATAATGACGCCAATGTCAAATAAACGATACCGCAAAATCGCAATCGCGAGCGTGATGCCCAAGACGCTGAAACTTAAACTGGTCAACCCATTCGCCACCTCTGCCCACACCCCGCTGACCAAGCCGAATGTTTCAAAATAAACGGACACGAACATCACCATGCCAATCACAAAACCCCACAAGCCCCACATCAACTGCGCGCGACTCAACGCGTCGCGCATCGTGAACGCACTGTGAATCAGAATCACAATCGCGCAGACGATCGAAAACATCGTCCAGAGATAACCCGCAACATAAATTTCAAGCAGAAAGAACGGAATGACCGCCAAGCCGACGACAAAGGGCAGCACCTGCAAAAAGGGATATTTCTGCACTATTGGTTTCGGGCGTGGAAAAACCATTGCAAAAAGAATCAGGGTGGGCGGAAACAAAACACTGTATGCCGCAAATGTTGTGACGTAAACCATCAAACCTAAGGGAGGGAAGACGGCAATCGTCGGACTGGTCTGTCCCGTCTGCATCAATGGCGATAGTGCCGGAAACAGTGCCGCAAACAAAAGTAACGCGCGCGCGGCATTGTCATTCGGACGCTTAAAGAATGTCAGCGCCGCAATCGAAACAAACAACAACATCCCCAGCACACCGAGCCACTCACCCGCTTGCAGATACCAATAGTTCAGCGCGGGTCCAAACTCCCATGCCGCCAACGGCACCATCACGTCCGATTCTTGTTCGTTGCGGACAATGGTGTAAGGTATGGTCGCGCCGACCTGCCAACGTTCCTCCAGCGCCGAAAAATCTAGTGTTCCCCCTGTAATGCCATCTATCGCAACGACCAAATCGTCGAGCTGCAAGGCGGAAGGCACACCCAACACATTTTGTTTGTACTGCACGGCGGTCTCAAGTTCCTCTTCAAGTATCCCAAACCAGCCGTCGGTCGGCAGCGAGAAAAAATACAGCATCCCGCCCGTGCCCCAAATAAAGAGAAATAGGACGAACGCGAGCGTAAACCATGCCCCGCGCGTAAATTTGGTCTCATCCATTGTTAGTCCTTTCTCTCCCACTCCGCGCCTTGCATTTTTCCGAGCTCACGCCACGCCGCGTCTGTTACTTGCGTACCCAATTCGCGCACAATTCGCCGCGCGGCAAGTCCCACCACCGCGCAGTACGTGGGATACGCGATTTCCAAACGCGCCAACGCTTCGACACGCGCGTTCGCTTGCATCGCTGCCGCCACCACTTGAATCACTTCTAACGCCTGTTCGCCGACAACATGCGCGCCGAGAATTTCTTGCGTCTCGCGCGCAACGAGCAATTTGCAAAAACCATTCGTCGCGTCGTCAATCACCGCGCGGTCAATTTCGGAATACATCACCGTTGCCGCCGCGCAATCAAATTTTTCGCGCGCCTGCTTTTCCGTCAGACCAACACTGCCATATTCGGGGTCCGTGAATCCGCCGTGCGGTACAATCAAATGCCGGGACTGAAAGAACGTCCCATCATTTGATTGTGTTGCATTTTCCGCTGCGATGATGGCTTCACTCGTCGCGCCTTGTACGAGCATCATACGTCCCGTAATATCGCCCGCCGCGAAAATGTTTGATGCCGTTGTTTGCAGCGCGTCATTCACGACAACGTACCCGCGTTCCGTTTTCACACCCGCCGCGTCGAGATTCAACGATTCGATATTTCCAATCCAGCCGACCGCCACGATGACGGCATCCACATCAAGCGAAATTCTTTGACCATCACGCAAGTACACCAATTCTTTCTCGTTTCTCGCCTCTCGATTCTCGTTTCTCGTTTCTCGAATCTCTGCAATCCCGCCAATCTCTGTCACCACATCAATCCCGCGCAACTCAAATTCCTGCCGCATCACGTTTGATGTTTCACTATCTTCAATCGGCAAAATGTTTGGCGCAACATCGAGCAGCGTCACCTCCGCGCCAAATTGGTTTAGCACTGACGCGAGTTGACAACCCGTCGCCGCGCCGCCGACAATCGCGACGCGTTTTGGCAATTCCTTGAGAGTCCATACGTCGCTGTGCGTCAACGCCAATTCCGCGCCGGGAAAATTCAAACGTCGCGCATGTCCGCCCGCGCACAGGATAAATTTTTCCGCGCGCTGTGTTGTGTCATCCGCGAGCACAAGCGTATTCGCATCTACAAACCGCGCGTCGCCCACGTTCACAAACGTTTCCACACCCGACGCCTGCAAATGTCCGAGCAATTGTTTTTTCTCGTGCAGCGCGTTCACCACATAATGTGTGCGCGCGAGCAAACTTTCCCAATTCAATCGCGGGCGTTCGCCTTCCAAACCGTACTCGGCGAATTTTTCCGTATCACGCAAGAGGCGCGCGGTTTTTGCGAGAACCCGCGTCGGCGCGCAGCCGTCGTTGGTACACGTCCCGCCCAATTGCCCGCGTTCCACCAACGCGACGTTTGCACCGAGCTCACGCGCGCGCAATGCCGCCGTCACACCCGCCGGTCCGCCGCCGATAACGATGAAGTCAAACATCAAGTAAGTAGCAAGTAACAGGTAGCAGGAAGGAAAACTTGATGCCTGCTACTTGCTACCTTTCTCCCTTTTCAGCCACACACTCACACTCTTGGGCTGCATTGTTTCATGCACCACGTTCACCAATTCGCCTGTCAATTTTTCCAAATCGGTTTCGTCGCGCACGGTTTCGGAAAATTTCTGTAAAATTTTTTGCGCGTCATATTTTTTGCGATAAAAGCGTTGGTCAATCAATCCCTGCACGCGATTGCGTAACGGCACAAACAGCGCGGCGATGACGAGCGTCGAAACCACCGTCACAATCTCCGTACCGTCGCCGACAACGCCCGCAAAAACGCGCTGAAACAAAATCACCAGACCAAAATAGAGCGCGACCAACATTCCCGTCACAACAGCATAAATCAACGTGCGACGAATAATGACTTCAATGTCATACAAACGATAGCGCAGCACCGCCACGCCAATCGCCGTCGGATAACCGAGCCACCCCACAATCTGCACAAAGATATAGCCCCAGTTTTCCGCAAAATTTTTGTCGAGCCATCCCAAAAAGCCAGACAACTCTACTAAAAGCAGCAGCACGACGCCGCCTACCGCCAAAATTCCAAACACCTTGAGCTGCTGGCGCGTCACCGCGTCCGCGCGGCGATAGCGCACGACCAGCGACGCGTTCGCAATCAAAGGCAGGACGAGAGCCGGGAGAAAGAGAAATTGCTGCAATGGAGCAACCCACGCGGGCAATGGAATATCCAGCTCGAGCGGACTTGTAATGGGTCTGCTTGTCAGCTGCGCCAGCGCGCCGGGTGAGAACGCAAGCATTAAAGCTGAGCCAACCGCCAGCCCCAACGCAGCGTACCAAAATACGCGCCAACGCGCGGATAGAAACTGTCCATTCGGAAACCACAGCGGCAAAAGCGTGAACATGAGCGGTATAAGAATCAGGAAGGACAAAAGAGTCGAAACGAGAATTCCAATCGCCAGTTCGGGTGACACAAGTCCTGATGCAGGAACACAGGACGAAAATTGGTAATTCCCAATCGGTATAACAATCGCGCCGCTGATGCTAATCGCACCGCACAGCCAACCGATGCGATTCTCGGGGCGAAACGTCACAATCAAAATACACAGCACCGCGAACTCGACAAACGCGAGTGCCGCAGGCAAACTCCCCAACTCCTCCGCGAGGGTACTTGCGATTGTAGGCGGACACAACACCAGCGAAATGTACAAGGTAAAGAGAAATGCCGCGCTGCTGATGGCTAACGTCGTCCACGCGAAAATTTGTCGCCAAGATTTGGTCCGCTGCATTGTCTTGCCTCCAGTGCGTTTCACTGCTTTTCCAAAAGCGCCTTGATATTCGCAAGCGCCGCTGCAATGTCGCGTTTCATTCCGCGCCCAACGAATGGCATTGCCAATTTCATCATTCCTCTGGGATTCACCGCGAAATTCAACGTGAGCCGCGTGCCTTCGGGGACGGCTTCAAAATGATACGCGCCCACCGCGTTCATCGGGTCACTCTCGCGCGTGCGATAACCAATCCGTTGCTGCGGTTCCAATTCCGCAACCTCTGTCACCATCTCTCCTTTTACGCCCATCATGCTCCGCACCTCGACTATTTGTGAGCCGATGAGCAGCGGACCCTCCGGTGATTGACGTACATCAATCAATTTCGGGTCATAGCGCAAACGATTTTTCGGCACGCTCATAAACGCATACACTTGCTCAATAGGGCGATGAATTATGATGCTTGCGGTTTCGTTTATCATCGCTTGCCTCCTTTTTCTTTCTTTAACCACAGTGACACACTTTTCGGCTGCATCGTCTCTTGCACTACGTTCACCAATTCATTCGCCAACTTGTCAATGTCCGTTTCATCGCGCACCGTCCGCGAAAATTTTTCCATGATTTTTTGCGCGTCATATTTTTTCCGATTATAGCGTTTATCAATTTCGTTCTGCACGCGATTGCGTAATGGCACAAACAATGCCGCAATGGTGAGCGTCGAAATGACCGTGATGATTTCGCTGCCACCCGTGTTGGTAAATTGCGCAAACAGTTGTTGCAGCAAAATCACACTGCCGAAAAATACGATGGCGAGCAATGCCGTCACGAGCGCGTACGTCACCGTGCGGCGAATGATGACATCAATGTCCCACAAGCGATAGCGCAAAATCGCAATCCCAATCGAAATTGGAAATCCGAGAATGAACACACTCAATCCGATACCAAAAAGGTCCTGCGCCAGCGCTTCCGATCCTGGTCCAGCTGACGCCAGCAGCGGCACGTAGAATGCGGCGAACAAACCAACCGCATAGAGCAGCCATTTGATTTGTTCGCGCTCTACTCCTGCCGCGCGGCGATAACGGAGAATGAGAGAGAGCAGGGAAAGAAGTGTGAATGTGATTAATGCGATGAGCCACCAAGGAAACACAATCGCATTCATTGCGTCTGGAGAAAGGACCCCAATCGGATTTGGAATCGTCCAATTCACACCCGAGGTATTTGGGTCTGGACGCATCTCTTTTGCCAGAACCGATAGAATGAGCAGGAACAGTACCATTCCGCCGCCAAAGCCAACGACCCAGCGCCAACGCGGCGACAGCGGAGTGCCATTTGGAAAAAGCAGCGCGATGAAAATCAGCGGAAAAATCAAAAGTAGCCAACCTGTGCCCCACAACCACACGGCGAGAAACAATGAGAATGGAGGATTCGGAGGCGGCGCGCTCATGCCGCGAATCATGTTACCCACCACAGCGTCGAGCACCGCCGCAAACGGCGGCAGCATCAAGAGCCATCCGATCCCATTGCGCGGCTGACGCGAGACAATCAACGCGCCCACAAAGGCAAAGACAATCGGCGCAAAACTCGACGCCACGACGCTTGCCAGATGCACCCCGTTCGCTTGCGGCACGCTCGCGCGCAGTTGAAGCGCCAATCCCCAGCTCGTTACGACAGCAATCACGCCAAAGTAGAGCCACGCGAACAACGATGCCTTTGTGAATTTCATTCTCGCCTTGCCTTTTGTTCCTTTTTCAACCACACACTTACACTCTTGGGCTGCATCGTCTCTTGCACCACGTTCACCAATTCGTTCGTCAATTTGTCAATGTCCGTTTCATCGCGCACCGTCCGCGAAAATTTTTCCATGATTTTTTGTGCATCGTATTTTTTGCGATTAAACCGTTTGTCAATTTCGTTTTGCACACGATTGCGTAACGGGACGAATAACGCGGCGATGGCGAGTGTGGATAACACAGTCAGCACTTCGGAACGGTCCGCCAACACGGATGCAAAAATTTGCTGCAACAAAATCACACTCCCAAAATACAGCGCCGCCAACAGCCCAACAACGAGCGTGTATGTTACTGTGCGTCGAATGAGAATATCAATATCCCACAAGCGATAACGCAAAATGGCAACCCCGATACTGAGCGGCACAAAAACAAAAATCAACTTGTTTAGCTCCTCCGCAAACGGATTCAGCACATCCAAGACGTCGGCTATGGAAGAGAGTCCAATAAAAAAACCAAGACCAAAAATAAACCATTTGGTCTGTTGTCGCTCTTCGCGCGTCGAAACGCGCCAATAGCGATACACCTGACAGCCGAGAATAAAAACAAAGACCAGCCCAATCACAAGCTCGAAAATTCCAACCAAATCATTCAGCGCGAGCCAACTGTTTGCATCGGCAAACCACAGCAAAAGAAATGCGGTGATTTGAAACGCAAAGTGCAAAAGCAGAACCGGCGCGAGCAACCACAACGCCCAACGCGGCACCGGCTTGCCGTTTGGAAACAAGAAAAAATAAAGGAGCACGAGGGGCCAAAAGAGCGAGCCCACTTCATAGACCGCCATCACTTCCAGAGGCAAAATACGCGCGACAAAGATTTCATCATAAAACGCATACTCGGCGATAAAGAGCAATAAGAATGCGCTGTACCACGCGAACCAGTTCCACCCTGCGCGCAGCACAATCAGCGCCGCGACCGTGATACACAGCAACACGATGAGACTGTGATACACCGTTTGCGAGAGCGCATACTGTGGCAGACTCAGATTCTGCTTTGCCGCATTCTGTACCGCCTGCTCATTCGTCAAATAACTCGCGTTAGGAACGGGATACGGCTCGATGCTCAATGTCGTCACGCGCTCGTAATAGCGCGGGATGCTCGCAAAGCCCATGAGCAAGTAGCCCGCATTGAGCAAGAACAACGCGGCGAAAAAAATTGTCAGGATGCGATTCAATTTATTTTCCACGTTTTACTTTTTACTCTCTTTTTTCAACCACAACGTCACACTCTTGGGCTGCATCGTTTCCTGCACCACATTCACCAATTCATTCGTCAATGTATCAATGTCCGTTTCATCGCGGACGGTGCGCGAAAAATTTTCCATGATTTTTTGCGCGTCATATTTTTTGCGATTGAAGCGTTTGTCAATTTCACTTTGCACGCGATTGCGTAACGGCACGAACAATGCCGCAATGGTGAGTGTCGAAATGACCGTGATAATCTCACTGCCACCCGTGTTGGTAAATTGGGCAAACAGTTGTTGCAGCACAATCACACTGCCAAAAAAGATGACGAGCAGCATTGCCGTCACGAGCGCGTACGTCATCGTGCGGCGAATGATGACGTCAATGTCCCACAAGCGATAGCGCAATATCGCAATCCCAATTGCAATCGGAAAGGCAAGCGCCGCAGAAAGAAACAACACGTCCAGTATGTACCTGCCAAATCCCTCCATCTCTCCAGCCGCAAGGACGGCGGGAACATACGCGGCGGCGAAAAATGCAGCCGCAAACAACAGCCACTTGAGTTGCTGGCGTTCCACACCGCCCGCGCGCCAATAACGCACAACAAGAGATGCAAGAGACAGCAGCGTCAAGCTGCCCAACGCAATTCCCCACGGCAGCCCAAAGATGGTGTCAAAGTCGTCTTGGGTAATAAACCCAATCGGATTGGGAAGCACCCAACGTTGCTCGTCCTCTACGGGTCCGATGTCCTTGGCAAGCGCGGCGAGCACTAGAAAGAACAGCAGCAGGACTGCACCATACGCGATAACCCAACGCCAGCGCGGCGAAAGGGGCTTGCCTGTTGGAAAAAGCAACGCGAGGAAGAAGAGAGGAAAGATGAAAAAGACCCAACTGACCCCGTTCACATAGAGCGCGAGATAAAGCCACACACTAGGAGCTTCCGGGGCAGTCGTAAGATTTGAATATAACGGTCCGATGAGACTACTCATGGCGAACGACAAGGCGGGCAAAATCAACAGCCATCCAATCACGTTACGCGATTGCTGCGAAAGAATGAGCGAGCCAACCAGCGCAAAGCTAATCGGTATCAGCCCTTGCACCAGACTGGAAACGAGTTGAGACGACTCGACAGACAGCGCGCCGTTGAAGACGGCGCGCACCAAATCAAACAGAATGGTGGCAATAATCCCCGCACACAACAGCCACGCAATCAAGGGCGTTAGCCGTGTCTTCATATTTTTTGCTCGCCTCTTTCTTCTTTCTTGAGCCACAACGTCACACTTTTCGGCTGCATCGTCTCTTGCACCACCCTCACCAATTCATTCGTCAATTTGTCAATGTCCGTTTCATCGCGCGCGGTCTCGGAAAATTTCTGCAACACTTGTTGTGCGTCATACTTGTTCCGATTGAACCTTCTATCAATCGCGTCTTGAATCCGATTGCGTATCGGCACAAACAACGCGGCGATGGCGAGCGTCGAAAGCACCGTAACAAATTCCGGTTGTTTGCCTGCAATGCCAATAAAAATCTGCTGCAACAAAATCACACTGCCGAAATACACAATCAACAACAGCGCGACGACGACGGCGTATGTCACCGTGCGACGAATCAACACATCAATGTCCCATAGGCGCGAACGCAAAATCGCAATGCCAATGCTGATGGGAAACAACAAAGTAATCGCTTGAATAATTGTTAAAAACGCGACGCGTTGGAGCGAAACGCCTTCGGTCAGGCGCGTATCTTGAATTTGCGGCAAGGCAAATGCCAGAAACAAAATCAAAAAAAGTGTCCACCCCAACACCACCCACTTGGTTTGCAAGCGCTGCGTTGGCGTGGACACGCGAAAATAGCGGTACACCTGCGCGGCAACGCCCGTCACCAACAAGCCGAGCCAGCCAATCGCACTCACAACAAAAGAAAACGTACTGTCTTGGTCCCATAGATGCAGAAACGAAGATTGAAAAAACATCGCTGTCCAGTAAACAATCACCACCCACATCACGCGCGGTACGATGCGCCCATCGGGAAAACCCACCAGCAAGAACGGCAGGGAAAGACTCGCCACAAAATTGAAAATGGTGATGGGCATTTCAAGTGCGGGATATGCGACTGCCAATGCCTTGGGTCCATCCGTTGGCGCGAACAAAATCAAACCGAGTGAAATGACGAGTGCGCCGCGATCATTCGATTTACGCGCAAAAATCAACAGCCCAACAATGACGAATACGAGCGTTTGCAGTGTCCGAAATCCAACGACCACCAGCGCGTACTGCTGCGCCGACCAACCCTGCCCCTGTAATTGCGCGAGCTCCGCTGTCGTCGGAATCACCATCTCACTGCACGTCCGCGCGTCGAACGCGCACGGACCTTGCAGTTGCTGATAGTACAGAGGCAAGCCAATCACGCTCAAGCCGATTGCCAACCCCACCAGAATCACCCACACCATTTTTGCGATTCGCAACATCTAGTTGTTTTCCTGTTTGCTGATTGTTTCTCTTTTCAACCACAACGTCACACTTTTCGGCTGCATCGTTTCATTCACCACCTTCACCAACTCGTTCGTCAAAGTGTCAATGTCCGTTTCATCACGCGCCGTTTCGGAAAATTTTTGCAGCACTTGTTGCGCGTCGTACTTTTTTCGATTGAACCGTTTGTCAATTCCGTCTTGCACGCGATTGCGTAATGGAACAAACAACGCGGCAATGGCGAGCGTCGAAAGCACCGTGATAATTTCGGAATTGGTGCCGATAAAGCCCACAAAAATTTGCTGCAATAGAATCACGCTGCCGAAATAGACGACGCCGAGCAGCGCGACGACGAGCGCGTATGTCACCGTCCGCCGAATCAACAAATCAATGTCCCACAAGCGATAGCGCAAAATCGAAATCGCAATGGAAATTGGAACAAAGAGGTAACTCAAAAAGGCGATGGGAAGATAGACCAGAAACATGAACGCAAGGCGTCCGGGTGAAGGTTGATTCGGTGGAAAAAGATAGGAACCGATAGCAAACGGAATAAAAACAGCAAACGTGCCAAAAATCCCTGCCATTACCCATTTTGTTTGCTGACGTTCCAACGCGCTCGAGACGCGCACGTAGCGATAAATCGCCGCATAGCCGGCGACGATAAACCAGAGGACGAAAGGCACAAGTAAAATGACTGCGTAAATTTCGGAATTTGCCGCAATCCCCAAAACAGGCGCGGAGCTTGACATCGTGCCAAGAAAAATGGTTGGCACGGCGAGCCATCGAATCCAACGCGGCACCCACCGTCCATTTGGAAAGATGAATGGCAGCAGCAAAAAGATAGCCGTGATGCTCGCGTACAAAATCGCTTGCACAAACCCCAAGATGCCGCCAACCTGAATCCCCTCGAGGATAAAGCCAACCGACATCAAAGACAACAGCTGCGCCACCCAATCGTCCGACTTGCGCCAAAAAATCAGCAAGCCAATTGCCAGAAAGCACAGTTTTGGGAAAATCGCATTTGTAAGATACGCAAACTGCATCAGGTCAACCGGAAGCCCTAACTGTTGCGCCAATGCCATGTCTTCGCTACTCACCGCCCAAGGACCACAAACCGCATCCGGCGTCGTGCAGGGCACAAACAAGAGCTCTTGCAAATGGAACACGCCGCCGATGACAAACAAAACAACTGCGAGAACGGTGAAAATAATCCATGCCGCGCGCGCGATATTCAACCACGGCGGACGCAAGATTGTGTTGGAATCGTTCATCTCTTTGCTCATTTCACCGTCAACGTCCCATGCATCCCCAACATTTCGTGCCCGGGAATCGCGCAGTGAAAAGTATAAACGCCCGGCGGCGCTTCAAACGCAATTTGCTGTGTCGCCTGCATCGGCACTTTGATGTCCACACCCAATTGGTCAATCGTGAACGTGTGCCAAAACAAATCGTGATTGTCCAATTCCAGACGCACCATGCCCGGTTTTGCACTCAACGCCGTTTGCGAATAGCCCATGTTCTCGGTCACCAGTTTAACATCGCTCGGCGGCAAAACGCGCGCCGCCGTCACATTTCCGCGCAGCAGCCCGATGCCCATAACGACGGTAGAAACTACCAAAACACTCATAACAAAATTCACAGTACTGCGTTTGACTCTATCGCTCGCTTTCGGTTGAAACACACACATCACCGCCGCGACAAAACCAATCACTGAAAAAGTTGCGAGCGACGTAGGTAAAAGAATTGCCGCGCCCGATGCGCCGCTCAACAAATTGCTCACCGAGCCCGTCACCGTATAAAAACCAATGTCTGCAAACAAAAATCCGAGAATCAACGCGCCCAACTTTTCTTCAGGAATGTGCCACATTATCACGCGCGCAATCATTTGGAAAACAAATCCAAACAACTTGTCGCGCAGGATAAACAATGCGAGTCCCACCACCAGAATCAGTGACAAGCCCGCCGCCAACAAATCGCGCAGCGCCACCATCGTCACCAACAGCAAAAGCAACTCTCCAATCGCCGCCCCGCGCAGCACGTCGCGCCAACTCCACGCAAACGGCAGCGTTTCAAATTCTTGGACCGAAATACTTGATGCAGCACTCATGTGGACACCCCTTCCAACGCGCACTGGATTGCGTATCATGCCTTGTTGCTGCACAATACGCAATCCCATGTACACAGGCGTTTCAGATTTTACGTTTCACGTTTGACTCTCCTCGCCGGCAGGACAATCCGTGTAACAATCATTGCCCCGCTTGCGTCGGCGGTAAACTGTGCAAGTATTCATACAACGCTTTCAAATCCGTATCCGTCGCAAAATCCGAAAATTCTTTGTACGGCATTTTGTTATTGTCGAGCATCTCGCCGCCCGGCAAAACACCGGTTCGGAATGCTTTGACAAATTCTTCTTGGCTCCATTTGGGGACAACAAGTGTAAGGTTCGGCGCTTGCGAGCCATCGAACGCAGTACCGCCCGTCAACTTGGCGCCGTGACACCCACTGCACACCATAATCTCTTTCAGATACTTGCCATATTCCGCGTTCACTGCCACCGCAGGTTTTGGCACACTTTCGAGATGCGGCTGATTCGTAAGGAAACCCATATTCACCAAAATCGCGCCGATGACATTCAAACTGTTCGCCGGTGTATTGGGTTCGACGGCGGGCTGTGAGCGCAAGTACGCGACCACCGCTTGCACGTCTTGATCACTCAATGCTTTGAATTCTTCCGCAGGCATGATAATCAATGGACGTCCGCTCTTGTGAACTCCTTCGCGAATCGCGCGAATTACTTCGCCATCGCTCCAATCTTTGATTTCGCCTGCGGGCGTCAAGTTCGGCGCATACAGCGTGCCAATTGGCATTGGAATTTCTTTACCAAAATTATTTCCACTCAGAGGCAGTTGTTGATTGCTCGAATGGCAGCCCGCGCAAAACTTTGCGTATTTTTCACCCCACGCGAGTTGCTCCGCATTTGCCGCCACCTTGACATTTGACGCGGGATTGCTCGCGTTGAAATTCCCATTCAAGCGAATCGTTCCAATCACGGCGGCGATGAATGCTGCCGCGAAAATGAGCGTGAGCAATCCTCCCAGAATCACTCCCGCCCATTTCAAAATTGTATTTTTCGACCCCCACGCGCGTTTGACGAGATAACCAAACGCAGCAGCGAGAATCAACACGATTGCCAAACCGATAAAATCAATCATCGCTCCTCCTTTAGAAGATTAGAGATTCGTCATTGTGCATTGTGCATGCTCTTGCGCCTATCTATTTACTGCGTCCTACAAACCAACCCAAGATGCCACCATACAGAAAATGCGCTATCGCAAACGCCCACATCGGCATTGCACTTAGCGGCGAATTGGTGCGCGGCAAAACAATCCATATCGCGATCACAAACACCACCGCGCCATAAAGCAGCCCAAGCGCCAGCCACTTGCCAAGAGTCATGTGCGCGCCCAATGTTCGCGCCGCAAGCATTGCCGCGATTCCAAACGCCACACCATACATTCCTGAAACTGCAACATGCGTGAACAAACCCACCAACGGCGACGCGCCGCTTCCGACATCGAAAAAACTCAACACCACCTGCGGCGCAATCCCGCCGAGCAATTCAAACACGACAACAAACACCGCCATCGCCAACCCTGCGACAATCCCGTACATCAGTCCTTCGACTGCCGCGTCGCCAACGCTCAGCGTTTTTAACATTTGCTTTGAAGTTTCCATGTGACCCTCCCTTGATGCTGCTGTGCTGTCACTATAAATTTACCGCGCCACCGTCCTGCCAGCGTTACGAAAAACGTTACGGGAATGAGAGATTAGAGATTAGAGATTGGAGGTTGGAGGTTGGAGGTTGGGCGTTGAAGGTTGGAGGTCGAAAGCTAGGCGTTATGCATTTGGCATTCGTCATTCAATTTTCGCATTCAGTTTGACGTTTCACCTTTCCCCCGTCATAATTGAATCTCAGCGCGCGTTTCTCGCATCTCGCATCTCGTTTCTCGACGCGCGCGCTCCTATTACCAACACCGAACGCCTGACAACTGACCACTGTTCACATGTTGACTTTCCACTTTCTCGGTGCGCCGCGTCTCGATAAACATAATCGTCCGCTCGAACTCGACACGCGTAAAGCCATTGCCCTCGCCGCATATCTCGCGCTTTCCCAAACCGCGCATGCACGCGACGAGCTCGCAACTTTTTTTTATCCCGACGCCGATGCCGCACGCGCCCGCGCCGCATTACGCCGCACCCTTTCTTCGCTCAAAAGCGCGCTCGGCGAAAACATCCTCGACATTGACCGCGAAACAATCGCGCTGCAAGAAAAAAATGTGCGCGTGGACGTTTTGGAATTTCGCGCGCTCGTCCAACAAAATACCTTTCAAGCCCTCACACGCGCGGCAGAAATGTATGAGGGTGATTTTCTCGCGGGCTTTACCTTGCGCGACAGTCCCGCGTTCGACGAATGGCAATTTTTTGAATCCGAATCGCTTCGCAAACAACTCGCCACGGTCCTCGAACAATTAACCGCGTATCACAGCGCACGCAGCGAACACAAACATGCCATCGAGTACGCGCGCCGTTGGCTCGCGCTCGACCCCTTGCACGAACCCGCGCACCGCGCGTTGATGTTACTCTATGCGCGTCAAGGACAGCGCGCTGCCGCACTGCGTCAATACCACGAATGCGTCCGCCAACTGGAACAAGAGCTGGGCGTCGCGCCCTTGCTCGAAACCACCGAACTCTTTCGCGCGATTCAAGAAAATCACCTGCCGTCAATCGAAGAACGACATCCTGCCGTTGCAGACCTGCCAAGCGAAAATCAAAAACTGGGGGCGAGCAAAGTCGAACCATCAAAAATCGAAAATGAGTATCCGCTCGTAGGACGCGCACGCGAGCTCGATACGCTTTTGAACGCCTACAAAAAAATCCGCACGGATGGCAGACTGCTCGTATTGCAAGGCGAAGCGGGGATTGGCAAAACTCGTTTGGCAGAAGAATTTTTACAACAGGTCGCGCGCGACGGTGCAACCATTTTGACTGCGCGCAGTTACGCCGAACAACGCGCGTTCGCGTATGCCCCCTTTGTACAAGCGTTACGCGCCGCATTGAACGAACCGCGCCGCGCGCAGCGTCTCGAAATGCTCTCGCCTGCTTTGCGCGGGGATGCGGCGCGCCTCATCCCCGAACTTGCGCCCACGGCTTCAATAACTGTGGCAACAGAAAGCGCCGGCGCACAAGCGCGCTTTTTTGATGCCATCACCCAAGTAATTTTGACGCTGCTGCAAAATGGCGCACCGGGCGTTTTGTTTCTGGATGACGCGCAGTGGCTCGACGACGGCTCGCTCGACGTCCTGTCATTTTTGATTCGCCGTTTGCACAATGCGCCGGTGTGTATCTTGCTCACGTGGCGCAATCAAGAAATTCTCCAAGACCATCCGCTGCACCGTTTGTACGCTGACGAATTGCGCCAAGAACGTGCGCAATTGATTTCGCTCAAACGCCTCGCCCAACCCGATGTCCAAACGCTGGTCAATGTCGCGGCTGCGCGCGGTGTCCACATGGATGCGGCGCTCGCCGCACGGCTCTATCGCGAAAGTGAAGGGCAGCCCTTTTTCCTGATTGAAACGCTCAAGTTGCTCGAACGCAGTGGCGACGCGACGATGGACACCACATTGCCTGCCAGCGTGCGCGAGTTGTTGCATTCGCGGCTTGCGCGCGCGAGCGAAACGGCGCGCCAGCTCTTGAGCGCGGCGGCAGTGATTGGACGCACGTTTGATTTTGAACTGTTGGATAACGTCAGCGGGCGCAGCGAATTGGAAACGCTCAACGGCGTCGAAGAACTCGCCGCGCAAGGATTCATCGCCGAAGTGTCCCAGGGCGGCGCGGCGCAGTACGATTTCACGCACGAAAAATTGCGCGCACTGGTGTACGACGAAACTTCCCTCGCGCGCCGCCGTCTCTTGCATCGCCGCACAGCGGACGCGTTGGTACAACGCGCGCGCAACAATATAGATGCATTCGCCGGACAGATTGCTCATCACTTGCGCGCGGGAGGCGACGAAGCGCGCGCAGCCGAATTTTACAAACGCGCGGGCGATTATGCGCGTTCCGTGTTTGCGAACCGTGACGCGGTGGAGCATTACACCGCCGCGCTCGCGCTTGGGTTTCCGGATGCCGCCGCGCTGCACACGAGCATCGGCGACGCCCAAACGTTGTTGGGCGAATATGACGCGGCGCTCGTCTCGTACGAAACCAGTGCGGCGTTCCACGCGAGCAACGCCGATGCGAATCTCGCGCGCGTGTATTTGCGGCGCGGCGAATGGGAACGCGCGGCGCGTCATCTTTTGAACGCGTTGGACGCCCCCCAAGACATTCCCACGCAAGCGCAACTGTATGCCGACCTCGCGCTCGCGGAGCATCATGCCCATCGCGATGACCAAGCCATGAAACACGCGCAGCGCGCCTTGAAACTCGCGCAAAAAGCCAAACACGAACGCGCACTCGTCCAAGCACACAACATTCTTGGCATCTTGGCGCGCACACGTCACGAATGGCAGGTCGCGCGTTCGCATTTGGAAGCGAGTTGCGCGCTCGCCGAAACCATGAACGATGTCAGCGCACACGCGGCGGCGCTCAACAATCTCGCGCTCGTGTCTCACGATATGCAAGACGACGCGCACGCGCTCGAGTTGGCACACCGCGCGTTAGAACTCGTCACGCGCAATGGCGACCGGCATCGTCAAGCTGCCATTCACAATCATCTCGCCGACTTGTATCACGCGCGCGGCAACGCGGCAGACTCGATGCTGCACCTCAAAGCAGCGGTCGCGATTTACGCCGACATTGGCGGTCCTGCGGGCGCGTGGCAGCCCGAAATTTGGAAACTGGAAGAATGGTGACACTGCCCCAAAAATTTTCTTGCCACATTTTGTACGAGGTGCTATAGTCTATGTTGTCCTGTCTTCAAGTTGTGGACATTGCTTTTGTAACACACAGAGGAAATCATGTCTGCGCTACACTCCCCCGTCATCCCCGTTCCCTGGCGTCAAGTCCGCGCGGCGACACGCGCAATCCAAACCACGCGCATCGAATTTCATTTCACCCCGCGTTACGTTCAAGCCGTGTGGGAACGCACCCGTCACCCCAAAGCCAAAACCGGCACACGCGGTGATTCATTTCCTTCCGAACCCGAAGCGTTATTGCTCGATGATGTCATCCAAGTAGATGCCACGACGATTTTTGTGCGCGCCTGGCTTTTACGCTCCACCAAATCGGACGGTTATCATCTGCGCGTCGAAATCGGCGCACCGGAAGGCGTTAAACGAAATCTCCGAATTCATTTGCATTGGGACAACGCGCTCTACACCGCGAACCTGCGCGCCGGTCAAATGTTTTTTGAAGACATCACCACCCCTGATTTTTCGCGCCGCCGCAACAATCTTCCCTCACGTCGTTTGCGTCTTTCCGTCGAGATAGAGCACGCGGGCAGCAATGGCAAAGACGGCAAGCATTAAAACCCTCGCTCGTCAATTCGCGCACGGAACAATGGATGAAACGGCGCTGCGCCGCGCTGCCGTGAACGCGCGCCTCTGCAAAATTCCGCCAACTCTCTGGGATGAAATCGAATACGCGCGCCATCGCGCCCCGCGTTACGCGCACGCCCTTGCAGTCGTCGCGCAGGAAATCGCGCGGCGCACAAAAAATCCCGCGCTCTCTGCGCGTGCCGAACTCGCGCGCATTCAAACACTTAATACGCTCGGTGAATTTCCTGACGCGCTCGCGTTGTGTGAAAAAACCGCCGCGCGTTTTGAAAAAATCGGCGATGCCGAAAATACCGCGCGCGTCTGGCTGGAAGCCGCGTTGGCGGAATCTCAACGCGGGAATCTTGACGCCGCGCGCGAATTTCGCACCCGCGCCATTGGCTTTGCCCGTTCCTCTCCACCGCGCCGCGAAATCGAAACCTATGCGGCTTGGATTCGCGCACGCATTTGGATTCAACAAGGCGCATTTCCGCAAGCACACGCGCAACTGGTCCAAATGCTTTCCCGTACCGCGACAGCCGAGACAGAGACGCTAGCCGTGTTCTGGCGACTTGACTTGGGGCGCACCCAAGCGCGCACCGAACTCAATGCGGCGCCCGCGAGTCTCGCTCAAGTCCGCGCGCAATTTGAACGTATGGGCTATCGCGTCGAGCGCAGCTGGTGCGATTACTATTTGGCGCAAGCATTCATGGATTTGACCCGCTTTGCATTGGCGGATGCGCGGTTGCAAGCCGTTCTCGCGTTCGCGCAAAAAAATAAAATGCGCTTTCTGGCAGCACTGTGCCTGCTCGAACAGGGGCGCTTGGCGTGGTATCAACAAAACTTTGAAAAGGCGCGCGTGGTGACGTTAAAGGCGCGCGCTCTTTTTGCGGAACTGGGTGTCATTCAAGAGGTGTCAACGTGCGACCTCAACATCGGCTATTACTTGCAAGAATTGAATCAGTATGCCCAAGCCATTCCCTTTTTTGAACAAGCATTGCGGATTGCCCAAGCGACGGCGCGTCACAGCAAGGCAGGCGTCTGTCATCAAAATCTTGCCCAGAGCTATACACTGCTGGGTGATTACGAACGCGCGCTCCAACACCATTTCACAGCGCGTGACATCTTTACCGCGCGCGGCATGAAACTGCGGTTGGTCGAATGCGAGATGGCGTTGGGTCAAACCTTTTTCCAGTGCGGGCAATTTGAAAAAGCCGCGCAAGCATGGCAGCGCGCGCGGCGGCTCGCGCAAGCAAACAAAATTCCTTTGCTTTCGGCGCACGCCGAATTATGGCTCGGACGAACCGGCTTGCGACGCGGGCAATCCGCGCGCGTGCGGCAACAGCTCACGCGCGCGCGCGGACAATTTCAAAAACTCGGACTGGAAATTTCCGTTGCGTACTGTGAGCGCTTGTTGGCACAAACGCACATTCACGCTCGCCCTATCGCCCTGCAAATGTTGGATGCGAGCGCCAAAAAATTTGCGCGTCAAAAATTATTTGTCGAAGTCGCGTTGTGCGACCTCACGCGCGCGGATTTGTATTGCGCGTGGCAAGAATGGAAAAACGCAGAACGCGCCTATCGCCGCGCACAGAAAATTCTCGAGCCCGCGTTTCCCGACCACGCGTGGCGCATCGCGTACGGCTTGGGCAAGCTCGCACAAGCGCGCGGGAATGAAACCGGCGCGTTGAACGAGTGGCTGCGCGGCTGCGAAATGATTGCCACTCTTCGCGGCGAAATTGGCATCGAAACATGGAGCAATGATTTATTTCACGCGCGGCGAAAAATTTTTGACGCAGCTTTGCAAATGGCAGCGCGTCTGGACCGCGCCGATGCCGCAACGCGTGTAATCGAAATTGCCAAAGCGGCAAGTTTTTTGCAACAACTCGCGCGCCGCGAATTTCGCGCGCCGCACACCGATGCGTTACAAACAAAACTCGTAGAACGTCTCGACGCGCTTGGACGCGCAGTGATGCAACAGCGCAAGCAGCTGTTTTTCAATGCCAGCGAAACGAGTCCATCGTCTCAATCCACACCTGCCGCGCGCGCGCAAACATTGAAATCCTATCGCGAAACACTCGGCAAATTTGAAACGCTCGCGGAACGCGTACGCGTCGCGCGGCACGGGATGCAGGGCAGTCCCGCACTTGCACCATTCGCTCTTGAAAAATTTCGCGCGTACGCAAACGCGCGTTGGGGTCAAGCATGGACGGCGCTCGATTACGCTTTTGCCAAGGAGAGCTTGTACATCACGTGCATCGAACCAACACGCGTGACTCTTACAGCAACGCGCTGGACAACGGCAGACCGCATCGCGTTGGAACAAGCGACCTCGACGCATCCCGACATGCGCGAGTTAATTTACAACGGCACATTGCACGGATATCCTGCACCCGCGCGTCCGAATGTACTCGCCCATCTCGCCGCGCGCTTGTTACCCGAAACATTACGCGCGATAAAGGATACGCATCGCTTGCTCCTTTCACCGCACGCGCAATTGCATCAGCTTCCCTTTCACGCGCTGCCGTGGCAGGGCGCGCCGCTTTTGGAAAAATATAGTGTCGCATATACGCCCAACTTGCAAACGCTTGTCGAACTCGCGCGCGGGCAAACGCGCAAACGCGCACGCGCCAAAATGTTGGTGTGCGGTGTCGAAACATTTCAAGACGCGCACCCGCTTGCGCACACACGCCGCGAAATCGCGAGCATCGCGCACACACACAAAAATGTGGACAACATTTCAGCAAGCGACGCGACGCGCGAAAATTTTCTCGCGTTGAATCAACGCGGCGCGCTCGCGCAATACGATATTCTTCATTTTGCCACGCACGCCATCGTCGAGACCGATGCGCCGCACACTTCGCGCATTCTGCTCGCGCAAGCAGCGTTAGATATTCTCGACATTACTGCTTTGAATCTGAATGCGCGCCTCGTCACATTGTCCGCCTGTGCCAGCGCCACCGCGCAAGGCGGCAGCGGTGACGAATGGCTTGGACTTGTACGCGCATTTTTTTACGCGGGCGCGCGGGCAGTCGTCGCGTCGTTATGGAATGTGGACGACGCGTCCACTACAGAATTGATGAAATTGTTTTATCAAAATTTGGAAAAGAGAGAATCAATCGCAGAGGCATTGCGACGCGCACAATTGACGCTCTATCGCAAAGGATTCTCCGCCTATCATTGGGCACCGTTTGTCGCACACGGCGAGGTATAAAAAAAGCGGAAACGCTCGTGCGTCTCCGCCTCTCGAACTGTAATCAACACCCTTGCCCTTGGCACGGCGAACCGCCCGGCGGTGTGGGTGTTGGCGTTGGCTGGTCTGCAATCCGCATCACAGGCGGATGCGATGCCGTCGGCACGGTGGCAACAACCACAAGGGGCACGACCACCATCAACGCGACTATCAAACTGACGAGCAACAAACGAAATTTTTTCATAACGCTCACCTCCACGCACAGAATGCGGGCGGGGCGTTAGGCAATTCGAACATCGCTGTTTAATTTGGCGCACGTTTTGAAAATTGGTATGGAACTGCTTTCGCTCGCGCTGCAATATGAAATTGAAAAAGAGCTGGTTCAAACGCTGCTCGACAGTGCACTGCGCGAACGCGGTTCTGAAAAAGAATTTGCGCGCCAAGTTGGACTGACGCCGATTCATCTCAGTTATCTGCGCGCGGCGAAACGAATGCCGAGCGTACAAACGGCGAAACGGATTGCAAACGCGCTGGCGTGCACAGACGAACAACGCGAAGGATTTGTGCATCACGTCGCGCAGGCGTGGCGTTTGAAAAATTCACTGCGCCGCATGACCCAGCGCATCATGCCGGGACGTCCCGCGCAGCACATGGTGGACATGGTGCGCGCCGCGCAAAATGACGCAACGTTTGCGCGCGATGGCGCAACCGCGCAAATGTTGTATCGCCGCGTGCGTACGCTTTCGGAACTGTTGTTGGACCTAACCGACCCGAATCAAGATGCGTTAAATTTTGTCGAGCTCTCGTTCGTCGCGCACGACGCATTGTGCGTACTCAATCGGAGTGATGAAGCATTGTGGCACGCGAAACGCGCACGCGTGGTCACACCATTTATAGAGAGCAATCGTTCCAACCAAGAACGTGTTGATTTTGTGCGCGTGAACGCGCTGCGCTGCGAAGCCGTCGCACTGCACAATTTAAAACTCGCGCGCCCGATGCAGGCGATTTGTGACCAAGTGGAAGTTGCGGGCGAATTCAAACGCAACGAAGCGTTTTGGCGTCCGTTGGTGAATCGCGACAAAATTCAAGCCCTCGAAGACACCCCGCGTTTTTCGATTCGCGAAGCAGAAGAGTACGCGCGCCAAGTTTTTCGCTTGTGTGACCGCCGCGCCAATTCCACTGACCCCTTGATGACTTTGCTCGTTTCGCAATCACTCACCCGCGCGTACATCAAGCGCGGCAATTTTGAAAAAGCGCATCACATTTTGGTCAATCAATTAAATGGTCTGGACTCGATTCCGCAAATGGGTCCGCTACACCGCGTGATTTTTTTCAAAACATTTGCGTTATGGTATTGGACACAAGGTTCGCGCGGCGACGAGTGGCGTTATTTTTTAAAGCAAGCATTTGAGTTGGGAACCGAAGCAGGTTTGACTCATCAACTGGACGAGCTGCGCCGAGATTTTGGCGGAATAAATTTTGCGGAACAATAAAGAACCCGATGCTTTGAGGGCATCGGGTTCTTTATTTCAGCCAATCTCTAATTTGTTGATAATGAATCTGCTCGTCATCAATTTCCGCTTGGAGATGATACGCAATCGTGATGTTTCGCCCACGCGGGGAACGCACACCAAAATCTTTTTCCAAATCATCCGCCGGAATGGTCTTGAGGAATTTTATCAAATCACGATGCGACAAATGAATTGCTTTGAGCATTTCATTCCAATCCGCGCGCTTGTACTGTTTCACCACTTGCGCGTTGAACGCGCGCCAATCGGGATTCCAATGTTGAAACACCCGCGGCGATTTGCCTGCGCGAATATCATTCACCGAATCAATGTTCGCATAATCCCAGCCGATGAGATGCGCGAGCAAATCCATCGTTGACCATGTGCCGAGAAAAATCTCATCGCGTTTTTCTTGGGGCAGCGTTTGTACTGCCAAAATAATTTTTTCGCGTGCGGAAATTAAAGCGTGAATGATTTCCGTTTTGTTCATTTGCGCTTTTAGCTTTGAACTTTAAGCTTGTCCAACACCCTCCACGGCGTCAACGGAAATTCGTTGAACCATACGCCCGTCGCGTCATGTACTGCCGCAATGACCGCAGGCGCAAAGGGAATGTACGGCATCTCTGCCATGCCGCGAATGCCATACGCGCCGACCTCGCTCGGAAATTCCATAATCACCGAATCCACGCGTTCAGGAATGTCCAACGCGCCGGGCATCAAATAATTATTGAGATATGGCGTCAACACCTGTCCTTCTTTGGTCACAAAATTTTCGGTGATGATGTAGCCCAGCGCCTGCATCACCCCCCCCTCGATTTGTCCCTCAATCATTTGTGGATTCACCGCTTTGCCGACATCATGCGCGCTCGTCACGCGCACCACGCGCACGTGTCCCGTTTCCGTGTCCACTTCGACTTCGACCGCTTGCGCGACATAACCGTACAAAAAGTTGGATTGCCCGTGTCCATCCACCGCATCAATCATTTCGGTTGGCGGCGCGAACCATTCGTATTCGCCGCGCGCGGGACGTTCTTCGCCGCGCCATTTCTCTAACGCGATTTCCGCCGCGCCTGCAATCGCGCGCCCACCCATCGTCGTCAAACGCGACGCGGACGCGCTGCCCGAATTTTCTGTGAACGCGGTATCGCTCACAATCAAATCTATTTTTTCGATGGGGATGTTCAACGCCTGCGCGGCGATTTGTGCCATCGCAGTGTGATGTCCCTGTCCACATTCCGCGCCCGCGATAAAAACATTTGCTTGTTCAATTTCCGAACTGCCGCGCAATTCAATCGCCGCCCACGAATGTTCCTGATAGCCAATCGAAAAACCGATATTTTTGAAACCACTCGCCATTCCAAATCCGCGCTTGAGCGGATTCTCAAAGCCCCAACCATCGTCTCTCGTTTCTCGTTTCTCGTTTCTCTCTTTCCATCCAAATTTTTTCGCGCACTCTTCCGTCACCTCTACTAACGAAACCTTGCCGCCACTCAACGGCGCTTGCGTCGAGATTTCATCGCCATCGCGTAACAAATTTTTCAAACGAAGTTCAACAGGGTCCATGCCCAATTTTTCTGCGAGCTGGTTCATTTGCGATTCCGCGACGAAATGCCCTTGCGGCGCGCCAAAGCCGCGAAATGCCGCTTGCGGAATGTTGTTGGTGTACACCGCGTACGCGTCCACACTCACGTTCGGGATGCGATAGGGTCCAGTGCAAGTGAGTGTGGTATTGAACAAAACTTTGGTGGAGGTGTACGCATACGCGCCCGCGTCCGCAATCGCTTCAACACTTGCCGCAACGAGTGTTCCATCTTTTTTCGCGCCCGTTTTCGCGCGAAAAAACATTTGATGTCGTTTCGCGTGATACTTGATGCTTTCTTCGCGCGACCAAATAATTTTTACGGGACGCTGTAATTTCCACGCGGCGAGCGCGAGAATGATTTGTACGCTCATGTCTTCGCGTCCGCCGAACGCGCCGCCGATGGCAGGATAGATGACGCGAATTTTTTCGGGCGGCAAATTCAACGCGTGCGCGATTTGGTGTTGGTCTTCCCACGTCCATTGTCCCGCAACAATCACCGTCACGCGCCCTTCGTCGTCAATATATCCAACGCCTGCTTCGGGCTGCAAAAACACATGCTCTTGCATCGGCGTATGATATTCTTGTTCAACAATTACGTCCGCCTCTGCGAACGCGTTTTCCACATTACCTTTACGCACGCGATAATGACGCAACACATTCGAGTCGAGCGGCACGCCGTGTTCACTCATCCCGTGATGCAATTGCACTGCGTCGGGTTTCATCGCCTCGCGCGGGTCAAACACCGCAGGCAAATCTTGATATTCGACCTCAATCAAATCCCGCGCGTGCGCGGCTTGGCGTTCCGTCTCTGCAACAATCAACGCGACTTTATCGCCAATCCATCGCACAATGGTTTGCGCGTCGAGCGAAAAATGTTCCGTGTCCGCGAGCGCGTCGGGTCCGCACAACACGGGATTGTCGAAAACATTCAACCCATATTCATTTACGGGAACATCTTTCGCCGTAAAAATCGCGACGACGCCCGGCGCGTTCAATGCTTTCGTTGTATCAATTTTTGTGACGCGCGCGTGTGGACGATTCGCAAACAACACTTTCATCCACAATTGTCCGGGCAAATCAATGTCGCCCGGATATTTTGCTTCGCCCGTCACTTTGGCGCGCGCGTCCACGCGGGGGAGAGATTGTCCGAGAGTGGTCATGTGAGAAAACCTTTCGGGGTGTGAGAATACAGTTCAGTTATTCAAGGAGCGCAGTGACCAATACCGTGGTTACTTTGAAGAGAGCCGCTTGATTACAAAGTCGCCGTTGTAGACCTCATTGATAACATCCGAGTTGCTATAATAGCCACCGTGTCCACCTTTGAGCCCTAATGCCGCGCTATCGTCCAATTTGCCATACCAAACAAGCCGCGGACCAGCAGAAGCTTCCTCAAGATTTGTCTGATACAACCTCACATTTCTGTCTTGATCAACGACAATCTCCAAGCGGTATTTCTTGCCGAATTCAAAGTACGGAGCATTTGCGGCAAGTTCTGCTCTTCTCTGCTTTGCGATACCAGGAGTACTTATATCTACAATGTGCAAGGACACACGATACTTGTCACCAAATGGCAAAATGACTGATCCAAGAATGTAACTTGCCTCCGCCGTGCCGGGATCCTCTCCCATTCTCCAACCATAAGCGCTTAGCACGCCGAACCACCTATCTTTCTGATTTATCCCATCGGTTGACTGCTTCTTATCTGCTACAACCTTGATCGTCATTGCCACACTAAATCCGCCCGGTAGATTCCATGGATAGAACGTGGGATATCCTCTTCTCAATATCTCGCCATTTGGTTCCTGGACTGCCTGACCTCTAGGATAAGCCCTCAACCCGGGACCAAATCCTTCAAAATTTCCCGTTTCGAAATCTGCGCCTCGTCTTTTATCAACATGCTCGGGGAACATGGTTCGATCCAGATCGACCAGATCGCTCTGAAAATAGACGACACCATCCGGAGGATTTTCCCACTCTGCAGGATAGGCTTGTGTTGGAATTGTCGTTGGTCTGGGAGTACTTGTCTGTGTGAGTGAAGGAACTCGTATCAGCGTGTTTGTGACAGTTGCAGTATTTGTGGCTTTGTTTGTGCTTGTCGCTGTTGCCGTTTGCGTCCTTGTGTTGGTTGCCATTGCAGTTTCCGTCGACGCTGTCGTTGCAGTTGGCAATGCCGTTGTGGTTGGTGTCACGAGCGCGATGCTTGCCAAAGTAGGCGCGGACGTGGGCGTCGCAGTCTGGGCGGGCGCGCAGGCACATATCAGAGCAAAAAAAATGGGAATTATATACTTGACACTACTAGGATAGTATGCTATATTGGTGGTATAAAGTAAGTAGTTTTTGTGGAGAATTTCATGGATACCACCAAGTTTAACAGTCTGCTTGAATTGATGGAAGCGTTCCCCGACGAAGAATCTTGTGTACGACACCTCGAAAATTTGCGTTGGTCTGCTGGCATCGTTTGCCCCCACTGTGCAAGTACTCGAAAATTTCATAAAGTGACGCGCGGTTTCATTTATAAATGCGGCGATTGCGAAAAAACGTTTTCTGTTCGCAAAGGTACTATTTTTGAAGAAAGCCGCTTGCCTCTCCGCAAATGGTTTGCCGCGTCTTGGTTAATTACATCGAATCGCAAAGGCATCAACAGTTGCCAACTTGCGCGCGAAATTGGTGTCACCCAAAAAACCGCATGGTTCATGCTTGGACGTTTGCGCGAAGTTGCCGCCGCGATGGGCGCAACAGGTGGAACGATGGATGGAACGATTGAAGCCGATGAAACATATTTTGGCGGTAAGGAAAAAAACAAACACGCTAACAAAAAATCAAAATCCGGGCGCGGCACATCCGGCAAACAACCGATTGTGGGAGCGCACCAACGCGAAGGCAAAGTCAAAACGCTTGCGGTAGAATCTGTTGGCAAAGACGAACTCCATTCTTTCATCCTTGAAAACGTAAAAACGGGCGCGACACTTTACACTGACGAACACCCGTCATATAATGGGCTTGCCGATTACAAACACGAATCTGTAAATCACTCCGCCGGGGAATATGTACGCGGCAACGTCCACACCAACGGTATTGAATCCTTTTGGGCATTGTTCAAACGCGGTCACATGGGCGTTTTTCATCATTTCACGGTTAAGCATCTACCGCGCTATCTCGCAGAATATGACATGCGATGGAACATGCGTAAAGCAGAACAAACGACGCGCGTGAATTCCATGTTAGGTTCGGTATCTGGTCTCCGCCTCACTTACGAAAACCTCATACAATGAGCAACACTTTACAAGTCTCCGCCACAATGGACGAACTGCTAAAAGCGTCTGTCCATCACATTCCCGAAAGGCAGATGCAAAAATGGATTAACAAAATCCATTGTGGCGATGCTATCGAATTGATGAACAAGCTCCCCGTTGCATCTGTGGGAGTGATTGTCACTAGCCCCCCGTACAATCTGCGTAATAGTACTGGCAACGGTATGAAAAATGGGAGTGGCGGAAAATGGGAAAACGCACAGCTGATAAACGGCTATGAATCCCATGATGACGACATGCCCCATGAAGAATATGTCGAATGGCAACGCAATTGCCTTACAGCGATGATGCGTGTCTTGCGAAACGATGGCGCGATTTTCTATAATCATAAATGGCGTGTGCAAGGCGGATTACTCCAAGACCGCGCGGACATTGTGCAAGGGTTCCCGGTTCGACAAATTATCATTTGGAAACGCGAAGGCGGAATCAATTTCAACCCCGGTTATTTTCTGCCAACGTATGAAGTAATCTACCTCATTTGCAAACCGGATTTCAAGCTTGCACCAAAAAAGAATGCGTTTGGCGATGTGTGGACTATTCCACAGGAAAAAAACAATCCGCACCCCGCGCCGTTTCCGCTTGAATTGGCACAACGTTGTATTGAATCCACTACCGCGCAAGTCGCGCTAGACCCCTTCATCGGTTCGGGTCAAACCGCCATAGCCGCGATTGCCCTTAACCGCGATTACATCGGCTTTGAAATTTCGGAAGCATATTGCAAGTTAGCTAGGGAGCGCATTGACGCATACAAAAAACTCTTAAGGAAGTAACTATGCCCGCACCCATCACTAAAAAAGAACTGCTCGCGCAGTTGGTGGAAATAGTACGACATGGTGAGTACGTAATGCCGGAGAAACGCTACGCAGGAACAGGCGCGCCCGGCATTTTTCTTGAAGATTTGTTGGAAATCAAGACGGGCAATCGGGACATCCCCGATAGTCTCGGATATGAATTCAAGTTTTACACAAAGAAAACTGACCTGATTACACTTTTTCACAAAGAACCACAGCCGAAAGATTGCGTTGCATTTATGGTCAGAAAATGGGGCTGGCTTGACGCACAAGGGCGAAAGAGTTTTCGTCATACCATCGCCGGAAAGTCTGACCGCTTTCAAGTTGAATTAGATGGTGAGCAAATTGTAGTGCGACGGATTGGCGGTAATGGCATCGTACCTTATTGGACGAAAGACGATATTTTGAGTTCAGCAGGCGCAAAGCTCCGGCGTTTGATGCTTGTACGCGGTGAGCGAAAAGGGCAATCCATCACGTATGACCGCGTTGATTTGTTTGAGAATTTGGAATTGAGTTATTTCATTTGGGAAGTTGTAGCAGGAACGGTTAAAATAGATTTCGACGCCCGCGAAGCAACCCCCGGCAGTAAAGGTCTCCGCAATCACGGCACAAAATTTCGTGTCGCCCCAAATAACATTTGCCGCCTCTATGCCAAAAAAGAGCGCATTGGTTGAGTTAAGTATATAAGTCCCAAAAAAATCCAATATTTCACCATTCTACTCCGTGCTATAATCATCCCCGCTGGAGGAAAAAATGATTCGTACAATTCCTGAACGTGTAATTTCAATTACGGATGCGCCCAATCGTCTTTCCGAAATTATGCAAACGATTGATGGCGATCAAATCTGGCTTGTCGCACAAGACGGCACACCGCAGCTTGCGATTGTGGATGTACACTTTCTCGAACAGCTGATGCGGCATGCATGGTTCGATGACCTCACTGCGAAAACACATACTGCTTTTAACGAATACTTGCAACGCGAGGGCTATAATCCTGCAACTATGACCGAACAAGAAATTGAAGACCTCCTGCAGAAATGAACCTCGCTCTCATCGTTGTCATTGACACCAGCGTTTGGATTAGCGGTGTATTCTATCGCGGCAATCCATATCGTGTGCTACAAGCATGGCGCGATGAAAAATTTGACGTTGTTTATACAGCCGATACCCTTGAGGAAATCGCGCGTCGCTTGCATGACAAAGCCATCCAGTTCGGCGTGAATCCAGTAATTGCGGATGAGTGGCTCGAATATATTCGTGTCTTTGCGGTCATCGTTCAAGCTACTGGCGCAGGTCAAGGTGTTACACGCGATCCGAAAGATGACAAATTTCTCGACGCCGCCGTTTCAGGCAAAGCGGCTTATCTGATTTCAAGCGATAAAGACCTACAAGTCATTGGCGAGTATCAAAATGTCAAGATTGTCTCGCCAAGAGAGTTTCTTGAAATTCTCTCCGAATTGAACGCTTGACTGAGACATCAAAACCTCACTCCACGCGAATTTGCCGAGCAGGTGTTGGAAAAATAAAGTGGACTCAGAAGATGGATGGACGCCGCTTCCACCATCCCGTCGCCTCTTCAAACGCGTTGCCCAATTGCAACACGCCCCAATCGTCGCGATGGCGTCCCACAATTTGCAGACCGACGGGCAAACCTTCTTCCGTAAAGCCGCATGGTACCGATAACGCGGGTTGTCCCGTGACGGAAATGTAATAACACGATTTCATCCAATCAATGTACGTGGTCATTTTCACGCTGTTGATTTCCGTCGGATATGGTTGAGTTACATCAAACGGCAACACTTGGCTCACAGGCATTATCAAAAATTCGTATTGTTCCATGAACGCGCGCACGCGTTGATACAATTCCGCGCGTTTCAATTCCACTTGCCCCAAATCCGCGCCCGTAAGTTTCAATCCCTGTTCGATATTCCAAATCACCGTGTCTTTTAATTGCGCGCGATGCATTTCGTAATCTTCGCGCATCGTCGTCGCAAAACTCCACGCGCGCAATGTTTGGAAAATTTCGTTCGCGTCGCGCAAATCGGGTTCGGCATGTTCAACGATGCAGCCCAATGATTCAAAGGTAGAAATTTGCGCGTCCACAATTTTTTTCACGCGCGCATCAAAAGGCAAATCAAAACCGTGCGCCCACGCAATGCGCGCGCCGCGAAAATCGCGCGTCAACTCTTTTGAAAAAATTATTCCATCGTCCTGCAATGAAATCGGCGAGCGCGCATCCTCGCCCGCGAGTGGGCTCAACAACAATGCCACGTCACCCACCGTGCGCGCCATCGGTCCGTCCACACTCAACGTTTGCCACGCGAGTTTCGCGGGATGAATTGGCACGCGTCCCGGTGATGGACGAAACCCAACCACATTGCAAAAATTCGCGGGATTGCGAAGCGAGCCGCCCATGTCGCTGCCGTCCGCAATCGGAATCATCCCGCATGCCAACGCGACTGCCGCGCCACCACTGCTGCCACCGCATGTTTTCGTCACATCGTACGGATTGCGCGTCGCGCCAAAAATCGGATTGAACGTGTGCGAACCCGCGCCAAATTCGGGCACATTCGTTTTGCCAATGCACAACGCGCCGGCATTTTTCAACCGTTCGACGCTGAGCGAGTCCGTTGTTGGAACGTACTCGCGATAAATGGGCGAACCATACGTCGTTCGCATTCCGCGCGTTTCTTGTAAATCTTTGTGCGCGATGGGCAAACCGTGTAATACGCCGAGTGATTCACCGCGTGCAATTTTTTCATCGGCAGCTTGTGCTGCGCGCAGCGCGCCCTCTTCGTCGAGTGTGACGATTGCGTTCACGCGCGGATTCACGCGATGGATTTGTTCCAAATGTGCTTGCATCACCTCACGCGCGGAAATTTCGCGCGCGCGAATTTTTTGGACGAGCTCGCGGGCGGTGAGAAAACAAATTTCATTCACCGACTGCTTCCCGCATAAATTGGCGCGCCGAGTTGTTCTCTCATTCCCAAATCGTCGCGGTGATTCCAAATCTCGACGACTTTACCATTTTCAAAACGAAAAATGTTGACACCCGACATTTTTACGAATTTTCCTGTCGGCGGTTCTTGACCCCACTGCGCGGTGTTGGTTCCTTGCATCGTCCAGCGCGCGACGACGAAATCATTTTCGCCATTCAACAATTCCGTTTCGTGTTTCAAATCGGGAAATGCCGCGCGAAAATCATCCGCCACTTGCTTTTGTCCTGCCGCGCCCGTACTCGGATTGCCCGGACGCAAATCATGGCGCACATAATTTTCGGCAAACACTTGAAACACAAAATCCGTGTTGCCTTGGTTCCACACCTCATCGTAAAAGCGACGAATCAATTCTTTGTTCGTTTCGGTTGACATTGTTAATTCCTACAACGGTCCCAAATCTTCAACCGTAATTCCAAATCCGCCGGGGTTGTCCGGGTCGGGGATTCCACTGCCACATGTAATTGCGGCAACACCGCCGGTGCCTTCGACCACGACGACTCCACTCGGCGGCACAGCCACACCATTCACATGCTCAGGCAAATCGCTCGCCGAAACACTGCGCGTTGGCTCAATCAAGTTCACTTGTCCGACGAACGTAAAGCGATACAAACGCCCGCGCTCCAACACAACATTGGTCGAAACTGCATCCACATTACCGGGATGTGATAATTGGTCTATCACTTTTGGCGTGAACGTCGGCGTCACGCTTGGCGTTGCGGTATCGGGTGGTGGCTGCGCTTGCTTGGTGCCAAACGCGTTGGCAGTCAATTTGAATTCGGCGGTTTTTGTGCTGCCCACTTCGGTTTCTAGCGCGTGCTGTGTTGCAAGAACTTGTACAGTTGAAGCCGCTTGCGTCTGTTCTGCACTCTCTGTGCCACGCGCATCGGCGGTCAATGTGCGATTGAGATTTTCCGAATCGGTTTCCACTTGAAGCACGCGTACTGTTGCTTCTGCCGCATCACCGACCAAAATACTGACCGACGCAGTCCCCCATGTGTTGCCGCCGTGGCTTGCATAGCAATACGCATTTTCGTTACCCGGATAAAGAATCATCAATCCTTTTGCATTCACGTGTTGACTGCCGGACGCCGTTGTGATTTCAAAATGATTTCCGCTAACACAGTCCAACTCGAATTGGGGCGATTTGAGGTTCGTGTTCCAATTGACTGTAAAGTCATAAGTCACTTCCGCCTCGAACGTTGATGAACCTTTCGCTTTTTTGTTGACGTTGGTGATATTGATATTCATGATAGTTAGATTGACGAGGGGCGGCGCATCTTGCACCTGCGTCTTGCCTTCATCAGTCGGCGGATTCACGCCGTTCAAACCAAATGTTTGGATGAAAGGATTGTCGCCACCGGAATTATTTTTCGCCACAACATTCGCGGTTCCTGCTGGGAAGGTGGGAAGATTGCCCGAACGGATTTGCCCGCTTTCGGCAACGGCAACGGGACTCGTCGAAATTTGCAATTGCGTTGGCTTGGTGGGGTCGGACGAAGATGTTGCCGCCCCGACTCGCGACAACATCGCTGCCGCGACTTGCTGCGCTTTGTTGCCGTCATTTTGACCTTCGGCGGTCGTAAGGCGTTTCAAAACTTGCGGGTCAAATGGATTGGGAATTGGCGCTTGAGCAGGCGGCACATCAATTGTCTTGTTCGTCTGTGACGCAGATTGGGCAATCCAAATCGAACCGGCTCCTGCATTGAATTGCGCTTGTACTTGTGAGGCGGCGCTTTCATTCAACGTTTGCGAAGGTTCCGCGTTCTTGACGAATGTGTTAAAGGGATTCCCCGGCGTGCCGCCGTCGGTCACTTCGTTATTCCACAACTGCACCCCGTATTGCGCGATGAGCTCGACGCCTTGCGCGCCGGGGATGAGATTGTTGAGCAATTGTTCCCGCAGGGTTTGGGCATCTATCACCAATGCAAGCGCGTTACGCGCGATGTTCGCGTACGCTTCCCCGGATTGCGCGGCTTGCGCGCTGCCGTTATCCTGTCTGACTGACAGTTCACCCAATTGGTCTGCCAGAATCGCAACCTCCATCGCCTTGCCCGCCAAATCTTTGAGGTCTTGGTCGAGCAGCGCGGTACCTTTTTGCAGCGGCGGGAATGCCAAACCATTTGGGCGATTGTGCAAAGACGATTGACGCGCATCGCGAATGAATTTCAATTCGGCAAAATTCAACGCGGCGATTTTTTCCGCCAACAAAACATTCAGCGCTGTAAAATCTTTTGCCGCAATCGGCGACGGCGCAGTTACGGCGATGACGGCTACTTGGACGTTGGGCGCGTTGGACGAGACCAGCGCGAGAGTGGCAGTTGGGTTCGCCGTTGCAGTCGCCGACGCCGTGAACGTCTGTGTTGGTCTGACCAGATTCGCGGATGCGGTTGCCAATGGGGCAAACGTTACGGTAGGATTCGCAACAGGAACGCTTGTCGGTTGCAGCGCAATGTTTGTTCCGGTGAGGTTGGATGAAAAAATAAAAAACGCGACAATCCCTAATGCTATCACAAACAGCGCGCCAATCAATACGAGCGGGAGATTGTTCGATTTACGCTCGTTAGAAGGTGGTTGAACAAAGGCAGGCGGTGGCGCGGACGGCGGCGCGCCGCGTTCCGGCAATGTCAGAGGTTTCGCGTCCTGCGCTTGAGGTGGAGTGGATTCGATCCATTGCCCACCGTCGTGAACATTCCACTTGCCGCTGTCCGCGCCGAGAATCCAATAACGTCCTTGCGCGTCTTGGACCATCAATGCTTTCAACGCCGTTTCAAATTGTTCGCGCGTGATGCGCCCGGTGGCAAGTTGTCCTTTGAGACGAAAATATTCGTCTTGCACGCGTCGGAATGGATCGGGATTGGTCATCGTTCATTCCCTCCAAATCATTCTGCCGAAAGTTTTTTGCCGCTCACTTGCCCGCGTCTTGAATCGCCTCAATAATCTTGTAATAGCCCGTGCATCTACACAGATTACCGCTAATCGCCTGCTGCACATCCTTGCGCGTCGGCGCGGAATTTTCTTGCAACAATTTCGCGCCGCTCATGACGAATCCCGGAATGCAATAACCGCACTGCGCCGCGCCGTGCTCGATAAATTGTTGTTGCACGGGATGTAGTTCGTTATTGGTTACCAGTCCTTCGATAGTTTCGATTCGTGCGTGATGCGCCCGCGCGGCGGGAACGAGACAGCTCATCACCGCGATGCCATCGAGATACACCGTACACGCGCCGCACTCACCTTCCGCGCAACCTTCTTTTGTTCCTACCAGATGCAAATCTTCGCGCAAGAAACGCAGTAAACTTTTGTCGCTTCCTTTGGCAGAAACTTTTTCCCCATTCACGCGCGTTTCAATGACGTCATTTTCTGTGTGCGCTTCCGTCGCGTGGTCGTGCGGCTTGAAATGTCCGTCCGCGCCGCCCCACAACATCACCGGTTTTTCGGGAAGGTCATATACATTATCACGGATTTGGCGCATCGCGCGAGCGACGCACACGCGCACCATTTCGCGGCGATACTCGGCAGTACCGCGCACATCGTCAATTGGTTTTGCTTCTTGCGCGGCAAGCTCGGACGCTTCTTGAATCACTGCGTCCGACAAATAATTTCCCACCATCACTTGTTCCGCTTCACCGCACGTAATAATTGTTGGCGCAACTGCGCCGAGCGCAATCCACGCGTTGGAAATTTCCATGTCCTCAAATTCCAACACCACCGCCGTACTCACAACGGAAATTGCTTGCGCACGCCTAAGCCCAAGTTTGATAAAGGTGCCGCGATCTTTGGGCGACATTTTTTGAAACTGCACTTGAACGACCATTTCGTCGGGATGCATCGCCGTTTTGCGGACGCCTTGAAAAAAATTACTGAATGGTACAACGCGTTCGCCGCGCACACTTTTCAAACGTACCTCGGCGCCCATCGCCCACAACGGAACGATGGTGTCATTCGCAGGCGACGCCGTTACGATGTTCCCTGCCACGGTGCCGCGATTGCGAATTTGCGGCGCGCCGACTTCCCAACATGCGCGCACGAGCGGATACGCGAGCTGTCGCAACAATTCCGAACCGACGACTTGATTGTGCGTCACGCTCGGACCCAAACGAATATGGTCGCCTTGTTCAACAATCGTATCGAGTCCCGGCACGCGCGAAATATCAATCAAAACTTTTGGCGCGCGAATTTTGCGTTCAATCTCTATCAACAAATCCGTGCCGCCATTGATGATGCGCGCATCCGCGCCGTACTGCGCGAGCAGTTGCACTGTTTCGTCAATCGTGCGCGGCTGAATGTAGGTGTTCCACATAGGAAAGCTAAAAGTAAAAAGCTAAAAGTAAAAAGTACTTTTAGCTTTTTACTTTTTACTTTTAGCTTGAATTATTTCCGCCATAATACTCACCGCAATCTCTTGCGGCGTTTCTGCTTCAATTTCCAAACCAATCGGCGCGTGGACGCGTTTCAATTGTTCGTCACTCACGCCTTGTTCTTGCAGCATTTTGAAAACGGTCAGCACGCGGCGCTCACTGCCCAACATACCGACATACGCGGCGGGCGATTCCATCACCGCGCGCAACAATTCCGCGTCGAGTGTGTGCGCGCGTGTAACGAGAACCACATACGTTTGCGGTGTAATATCCGCCGTGCGAATTTGTTCCAACAAATCGCCTGCGCGCAATTCGTCGGCTGTAGGAAATTTTTCGCGCGAGAGAAAATGTGGACGGTCATCGAGAACGACAACGCGGAATCCCAAAAATTTTCCCAATTCCGCGCACGCCGCGCCGACGTGTCCTGCGCCTGCAATCAACAGCGTTGGCGTCGTGAGCAGCGGTTCGACAAAAATTTCCATTTCGCCGCCGCACACCATCGGGTCACCGCGTTCGGGCTTGGACAAATTGAAATCGAGATAGCGCGCTTGTCCTTCACGAATTACACTGCGCGCTTGTTCAATTACGCGCTGTTCCATTTCGCCGCCGCCGACGGAGCCGACGATGCTACCGTCCGCGTACACTAACATTTTCGCGCCGACAGCGCGCGGCGACGAACCGATTGTTTTCACCACCGTCGCGAGCGCGGCAGGTGTATTGTTATGAAGCGCTTCGACAAGCGCGCGTTGCACTGCATCCATTTTCAATCCAATTTCGTCTTATTTATAACACAAAAATAGTGTTCTACAGTTTTTGTGTCGCACATTTTTGGCGCGGATGTTTTTCACGTTCCCTTTTTTCTATGCTATCATCGCCGCGCTATATTCCCCGCCCTTTGGTAAGGTGGCGCGTGATACATGACACGTGACACCCGTTTCTGCCACATGTCCAGACCCAGCATTTCTGTTTTTTTCCCTTGCTATAACGATGCCGGAACCATCAGCGTCATGGTCACGCGCGCGCTCCAAGTATTGCGCGAGGTCTCGGATGATTACGAAGTGTATGTATTCGACGATGGTTCGTCCGACGATTCGCGCGAAATTCTTGCCGAAGTAAAGCGGCAGTATCCCGACGAATTTTGGTACGAAACACATGAGAAACCGTACGGTTACGGCGGACAAATTCGCGCGGCGATTCGCGCCGCGCGCAAGGAATGGTTTTTTTACACCGACGGCGACGCGCAGTACGACGCGCGCGAATTGAAATTGCTCGTCGAAAAAATTTCCGATGAGGTGGATGTGGTCAACGGCTATAAAATCAAGCGCCAGGACCCGCTGCATCGCATTCTCATCGGTTACGCGTACCAGTATTTCATCAAATTTATTTTCAATTTACAAATTCGCGATGTGGACTGTGATTTTCGTTTGATGCGGCGCAAAATTTTTGACGTCGTAGAATTGGAAAGTGACAGCGGTACGATAACGTTCGAGATGGTGAAGAAAATTCAAGACGCGGGTTATCGTTTTGTCGAAGTACCTGTCAATCATTTTTATCGCCAATACGGCACATCACAATTTTTCAATTTCTCACGCGTTGGGCGCACACTGCTGGCGATTGGGGGATGGTGGTGGCGGTTGGTGGTGAAACAAGAAGCAAAGCAACAGTACGCGCCGAAACGGGCTTTGCAACTGCAAGGAAGCCGCGCAACCGAATGATGAACTTGCTCGCGATTAAGCCATCGGCTATTCGCACTGGGAGGCGACAGTGACAGACCGAACAAGCCAGACCCCCATCTCCGATAGGAGCGGCATCACGGACTCGGTGCGCGTGCAGATTTTGGCAACCGAGCATTGGAGCTTGCTCGCGACGCGTGGCATGACGTGGAACGAAATGTTCACACGCGCGGGTACGTATATCACGCTTTTGTCCGCGTCGGTCGTTGCGCTCGCGCTGGTTGCTCAAGCCACCGGTTTCGGCGCACAGTTTCGCCTCTTTGCGCTTTTAATTCTGCCTGTCGTACTCTTGATGGGCTTTGCATCTTTTATTCGCTTGTGCGATGCGAGTATTGATGATGTCGGGCTGCTCATTGCCATGAACCGCCTCCGCCATGCGTATCTGGAATTGGCGCCGGAATTGCAGCCGTACTTTACTGCAGGGCAGCATGATGACGTTGCGGGAATTATGCAGTCGTTCGGGTTCTCTGCTGTGGTGGCGAACGCGCCCGACCCACAAGGACGTTTGGCAACCCAATCTGTACAAAAAAATTCAACCAATCCGGTCACATTCCTTCGAGTCCTTACCACCACGCCGGGGCTGGTTGGCACCATTAACGTCGTCGTGTTCGGAGTCTTTGCCGGACTTGTAGCCGATACACTTGGCGTACAAACGATGGTGTCAGTCATTACCGGAATCGTCGCGGCGCTTGTCGTCGGATTTTTCGAAGCGAGATATTCTCTCAAACTCACTGAGCGGACAATCCGTTTGCACCACCCGCGTTTTCCGCATTAACAATTTGACCAACATGCCTGACTTGCTCGAATCGTTTCAAGACAAAAACATCCTCATCACCGGCGGACTCGGTTTCATCGGCGCGAATCTCGCGATTCAACTGGTCGAGCTCGGCGCGAACGTTACGCTGGTGGATTCGCTCATTCCCGAATACGGCGGCAATGAATTTAACATTGAGCCGGTCAAAAATCGCGTCACCGTAAATATCGCCGACGTGCGCGATGAATTTTCGATGGACTATCTCGTGCGCGGACGCGATTATTTGTTTAATCTCGCGGGGCAAACGTCGCATCTCGATTCGATGCGCGACCCGTACAAAGATTTGGACATTAACTGCCGCGCGCAATTGTCCATTCTCGAAGCGTGCCGCAAAAACAATCCGCAAATCAAAATTGTTTATGCTTCGACGCGCCAAATTTATGGCAAGCCCGATTATTTACCGGTGGACGAAAAACATTTGGTGCATCCGACGGATGTCAACGGCATCAACAAAATGGCGGGCGAGTGGTATCACATTTTGTACAACAATGTGTACGGTGTGCGCGCGGTTTCTTTACGATTGACGAATACGTACGGACCGCGTATGCGCGTCAAAGATGCGCGGCAAACCTTTTTGGGAATTTGGATTAAACGCGTGCTGGATGAACAGCCGATTGAAATTTGGGGCGATGGTTTGCAATTACGCGATTTCAATTACGTAGATGATGTTGTCGAAGCGATGTTACTTGCTGCCGCGAGGGAAGAAGCGAACGGTCAAATTTACAATCTCGGCAGTGACGAAATTATCAACCTTAAGGATTTAGCACACAAGCTGATTGCGCTCAACGGCGGCGGCGAATGTAACATCATTCCCTTTCCGCCCGACCGCAAAGCGATTGACATTGGCGATTACTATTCCGATTATGCGTTGATTCAAAAAAATCTGAATTGGGTGCCGCGTGTGAATCTCAACGAGGGTCTAACACGAACGCTCGAGTATTATCGAAAGCATCGTGAGTATTATTGGTAGAACCGTAACAAGTAGCAAATAGTACGGTGAATTGTGTAACGTGCTACCTGCTACCTGCTACCTTTGACATGATTCCATTTTTCGACCTCAAAAAGCAATACATCTCGATTCAATCGCAAATTGACAATGCGACGCGGCGCGTGTATGCGAGCGGTTGGTTCATTCTCGGACCCGAAACCGAGGCGTTCGAAAATGAATTCGCCCAATACAACGGCGCACAACATTGCATCGGCGTCAATTCTGGCACCGACGCATTGCATCTCGCGATTCGCGCGCTCGGTATCGGCAAAGGCGATGAGGTCATTACGGTGCCGAACACTGCCGTCGCCACCGTGAGCGCGATTGAAATGGCAGGCGCGACGCCCGTGTTTTGCGACGTGCGTCAGGACTCGATGACGATGGACGCGGATTCGTTCGCGTCGGTGATCACCGAAAAAACGCGCGCAGTGATTCCCGTACATTTATTTGGGCAAGCGGCGGAACTCGATGCCATTATCGGTATTGCGCGACAATACAAACTCGCGGTGATTGAAGATTGCGCGCAAGCGCACGGCGCAAAATATCAAGGACAGCGCGTCGGCACATTCGGTGATGTCGCATGTTTCAGTTTTTATCCGACGAAAAATTTGGGCGCATATGGGGATGGCGGCGCGATTGTGACGAACGACGCGCGGCTCGCGGAAAAAATAAAACTCTTGCGGCAATACGGCTGGCGTTCGCGTTATGAAAGCGAAATCAGCGGCGTCAATACGCGCTTGGATGAATTGCAAGCCGCCATTCTGCGCGTGAAATTGAAACATCTCGACGCGTGGAACGCGGCGCGCCGCGAACGCGCGGCAATGTACACCGAACTCTTGCCCAACAAACGCGTCGCGCCGCCTGTTGAAATGCCTTATGCGGAACACGTTTTTCATTTGTATGTTGTGCAAAGCGCCGTGCGCGATTATCTCGCGGCGTTTTTAAAAGAACGCGAAATCGGCACGGCAATTCAATATCCGACGCCGATTCATTTGCAGCAAGCATATCAACACCTCGCGCCCGCGGGTTCGCTGCCCGTTGCCGAAAAACTCGCGCGCGAAATTTTATCGCTCCCGCTTTACCCCGAATTGCCGCTAAGCGACGTGCGCACTGTCGCCGACGCCATCCGCGAATTTGAATCGTGAGTATTCCCCCGTTTCTAAAAATTCCTCTGGCGTTGTTTTCTTCTGCACTCGTTCTCACAACGCTCGTCTATCAATTTCCTGTCGCGTCCGTAATGGATGTGGGCAGTGAACGCGACGCGCCATTCGTGCAAGGATTTTCGTTCCGTGAGAATATGCCAAATGGCGCGGACGCGCGCTGGAGCAGTGGCAACGCGGAAATTCGTTTCATCGGCATCGGCGCGCAAGACGGAACTCTCGCGTTGCGTTTCGCTGCGCCGCGTCCGTTTAATCCAGCGCGCGTCAATCTCGCCGCGAACGGTGTTGCACTTGAGCAGCGCACACCGCCTTTTGATTTTCAGGAACAATCCTTTCCAATCTCACGCGTCACCATCGGCGTCGGCGGCGATTTGATTGTTGCATTGAACAGCGACACATTCACACAGCCGCCCGATACGCGACCACTTGGCTTGCTCGTCGAGTCCGCGCGTTTTGAATCCAATGCCGCGCCCGTAGTTCCTTCGCCGCGCGCGTTATTTTATTTGCCCGCGTTGACGATTTTGTTTTTTATCATTGCGCGCGTGTGGAGTGGAAAAGAACGCGTCGCGTTGTTGGTTGGAATTGCCACGATTGTTGTCGGCGCGGCGAGTTTGTTTTTCGCGCGCGTCGAGACCGCATATTTTCTTGCACCCCTGTTTTGGTTCACACTACTGCTATGTGCGAGCGCGTACGTTTTCGTACGGACACTAGAGCGTTTGACGAATGTTTTGCCTGCACCGACTCTGCGCGCGCAGACGATTCGTTTTTTGTTTGCCGCGATGATTGTTGCGTTTGCGTTTCGCATGATTTTTGCAATCGGTCCGGGGTACATTGTTGATACGCAAGATTACATTGTGTGGTCGTACAAGACGGTGACGTACGGTTTAGGCACAATGTATTCCGCGATTCAAGGACTTTGGATTTCCGACCAGTCGCCGGGGCTAAATTATATTTTGCATATCATGGGCTTGCTGTATCGCGGAATATTCGCGCCGGACTTTTTATATCCGATGAATGCGGGCGACCCGCTCTTGCGCGGCACAACCGACAATCCGGCGCTCCTCGCGGACCCGATTCACCGCACGCTGCTGCGTTTGCCCATGCTGTTTGCAGATGTGATTACGGGCGCGGTGATTTTTGTGACGACGCGAAAATATATTGACGAAAAACGCGCGTGGCTCGTCGCGTTCGCATTTTGGTTCAATCCCGCCGTGTTATGGAACGGCGCGTATTGGGGACAGACGGATGCCATTCATTCGTTACTGGTGTTGATTTGTTTTTTGCTGCTTGTATTTACACGACGCGTCGGACTGGCGTTTTTTATTTTGGGCATCGCCGCGTTCACAAAACCACAAGCAATGATTTTCGGTCCGCTGTTGTTACTCGCTGTGTATCAAGTCTTGCTGCGAATGGGTAGCGACGGAACCGGGTTCCGTCGCTACCCATTCGGCGGAATCGCGCGCGCGATTTTTTTTGGCGCAATGGGCGCGGGCTTGATTTTACTGCCGGTTATTTTAACGGGCGGCACGCAAGGTTTGCTCGCATATTTTGGGGATACGGTTGGACATCATCCGACGCTTTCGGCGAACGCGCACAATGTATGGTGGATGGTGTTTCACGACGATGTGTTTATTCCCGATACGGCGGCGCTTTTCCCCGGTGCGCCGCTTTCGATTCGCGCGTTCAGTATTTTGCTGTTTGGAATTTTTTATTTGGTGACACTATGGCACGCAGGGCGCGCGCCGCTCGAAAAATTTTTCATGTTCGGCGCGTTCGTCGCGTTTGCGTTTTTCATGTTGCCAACCGAAATTCACGAAAATTACGGCTATGCGCTGCTGCCCTTGCTCGCGGTGGCAATGACCCGCGATACGCGGCTCATCGCGTTGTATGCTGCCATCAGTGTAACGATGACATTGAATTATGCACTGCATGACCCGCCGCTGTATGAACGTTTGGGTTTGAATGACCCGCACGCGCAATTGGCATTGGCGCGGTGGCTGAACGCGACCGCGAATGTGGCAATTCTCATGCTTTGGCTCGTATATCTGTTTGTAGGACGCGGGTTGAATGGGTCATTGAAAAAATTTTTTCCGCGTCGAGAGACTGTCCAATGATTACGCCTGACCAACTCGAGTATGACGAGCGCGCGCACGCCGCGCATACGCCATTCAAAACGCGCGCCGCGATTTTTCAATCGTTGCTGCTGTTGATTCCTGCGATTTTATCCAGCACCACCGGACAATTGTTTTTGAAGATGGGCATGTCACAAGTGGGTGACTTTGCGTTTGCGCCCGATGCGATTCTTGTGGTGCTGCCCCAAATTATTTTCAATCCATTCATTTGGTTGGGCTTTACGGGATTCATTGGCGGTACTGTATTTTGGCTCGGTGTGATTTCGCGCGCGCCGCTTTCGCTGGCGTATCCGATTTTAGCAATGAGCTATTTTGTCGTCGTACTCGAAGCGTGGTTGATTCTCGGCGAACCGATTACGTGGCAATTGCTCGTTGGCGTTGCGATTATTTTCGTGGGTGTGGTGATTGTGGGTTTGAGTGAAGAACAATCTGACAAGGTGAAGGGGTGAACGGGTGAACCCGTTATTATTGTTGATTCCTGCAATTCTGTTGAGCACGACGGGCGAGTTGCTTTTCAAAATCGGGATGAATCGCATCGGCAGTTTTGAATTTTCGGCGCGCGCGATTCGCCAAGTTCTGCCGCGCATTGTTTTCAATCCGCTCATCATTCTCGGTTTTCTCGGCTTTGGTTTGGGCGCGGTGTTTTGGCTCGCAGTGTTGTCGCGCGTGCCGCTTTCGCTCGCGTATCCGATTCTCGCACTGTCTTATTTTGTTGTCGTCGTGGAAGCGTGGTTATTTTTGCGCGAACGCGTAACATGGAAACGTTTGCTCGGTGTGACGATTATTGTGGTGGGTGTGGTGATTGTGGGAATGAGTGAGGGATGATGCGCTGATTACAGCGCGGGTGAGGAGGTGAAGGGGTGAACGGGTGAAAATTTTCTTTCACCCGTTCACCCCTTCACCCGTTCACTTGTTCACAATACGAAAAGCAAAATCGGAATTGTTTCTGCAACTCTCGCCGCGCTCGCGCTCCTCGCGCTTGCGTTCCTCGCGCGCGTCTATCGGTTGGGTGATAAAAACATTTGGTGGGATGAGGGATGGACGGTATGGATGGCGAAACACGATTGGGCGTGGATTGCGTTACGCACCGCGAGCGATGAACACCCTCCGCTGCATTATTGGCTGATGAATGTTTGGCAAAACATTTTTGGCGCAGATGTATTTACGGGAAGATTTTTTTCAGTTGTGTTTGGTGTGCTGCTCGTCGCCATTGTTTATCGTTTGGCCAAAGACATCGGCGGCGCGCGTTTGGGTCTGCTTGCCGCGTTATTTCTCGCGCTCGCGCGTTTCAATGTGTGGTGGTCGCAGGATATAAAAAATTATACGCTGTCGGCATTTTTCGCGTGGGCGAGCGTGCTGTTAGTGTGGAGATGGTTGTTTGACGGACGGCAGATGGCGAAACGCGATTGGCTATTTGCAATCGGCTATGTGCTATCTGCGTTTCTCGCGTTGTTCTCGCATTATCTCGCGGCGTTGATTGTTTTGGCGAACAATGTTTTTGTTTTGGTCGTTCTCATCAACAAATGGCAACGCGGCGAAAAAATTATTTCGCTTTTTCTGAAATGGAGTCTCGCGCAAATTGCGGTGTTGCTTTTGTTTGCGCCATGGTTGTATGTGTATCTGCGAAACGGCGCGACATGGAGCGCGGCGCCCGCGTTTGATTTTGGTTTGTTTTTGCAGCTTGCCGCGACGGTTTTGGCGCTCGGCGTAACAACGTACATTGAAAATTACACACTAGTTGTTTTGGGGATGATATTGATTGCAGCAACAAGTGTGGGATGGCTCGTCGTCAATCGTGAGTCAGCAGTCAGCAATCCGCAGTTATCAGCATCCAATCTCCAATCTCCAATCTCCAATCTCCAAAAAAGTTGGGGTACGCTTTACGCGCTTTTGATTCTTGTCATTCCGCCCGCGCTCATTTACATTCTCTCGCTCACGCCTGCGGCGATTTTCGCGCCGAAAATTCAAGCGCGTTATTTGATGATGCTCACGCCCGCGATGGCATTACTGCTCGCGTTGGGAATTTTGTTTATCGCGAAAAATTTTCGCGGACGTGTGGCGCAAATTGTCGCGAGCGCACTTGTGTTGTTCATCGTCGCTGCGCAAATTTTCACGTTAAACGATTATTTTCGAGAACGTTATTTGCGCGATGAATATTTTTCTGTCGCGCAGATGCTCAACAATTTCGCCTTCGACGACGACGCGATTGTGTTGAACACGGACCAAGAATATCCTACGTTTCTCTACTATCTGAAACGCGATTTCAATTGGATTGGTGTGCCGAACGGCGCACAGGTGGATGAAGCAACCGCCGCGCGCGTTGCCGCGCAGACCGCGCAACACAACGCGGTGTGGGTTATCACGATTCCCGATGCGTTACAAAAAGACCCGACGCGTTTAATTGAACAAAACATCGCGGAACGTTTGCCGAAACAGTACGAACAAACATTTGGCGACAAACGTCTGACGTTGTATGCAAGCGAAATTCGCAACGTCAAAGATGTGCCGCGCGCAAACTTTTCACCACAAATTTTCCGCAACGATGTTTTCGACGAACGCTTGAAATTGGTGGGCGTAGATTTGCCCGTGCGCGAAGGACTCGGCGGCGATGTGGTGCGTGTGGTGACGTACTGGGAAGCGCAAGATTTAACGACGATTAATTTGTCGTTGCAAAAACAAAATGGGGAGATTGTTTCGCGCGCCGCGATTCCAATTTCCATCGGCGCGCGTGAACGCGCACAAGGTGACTTGCAAATTCCGCCCGATGCCCACGCAAGCGACCTTCGCGTCGTCGCGCAGGCACGTTTGAATTCTCTGCTGCTTGGAACGATTCGCGTTTTCTCGCGTGATGGGATTAACGCGAACACAAACAACGCGGTGATGCAAACGCGCAACGAACGTTTTGGTGAACACATTGCATTGGTTGGCATGAACGCGCCGACGAAAAAATTTCGCGCGGGCGAAAATGTTTCTGTAACGCTCTTTTGGAAAACGGACGCGCCCCTGCAAACGAGTTACACCGTGTTTGTGCATTTGCTCGGGGAACAGTACAATCCCGCGCAAAATAATTTCTTGTGGGGACAGGTTGACCGCTTGCCCTTGGATGGCAAATTGCCGACAACCGCGTGGAGTCCAAATCAAACGATTGCCGACGCGTATCAAGTGAAAATTCAAGACAACGCACCGAAGGGGCTGTACAAAATCGAAATCGGTTTGTACGATGCGAATGGAACGCGGCTGCGCGTGTTTGATGCGAATGGAATTGATTTGGGAGACGCGTTGATTGTGGGGACAGCGGAAATCGGAAATTAGAGACTTTACGTTTCACGAATATTTATGAACAAACTTTACACCTTCCTCTTTACATTTCTTTGCGCGCTCCTCATTGCGTGCGGCAATTCCGCGCTCATCACCAACATCTCTATCAATCCCGAAACCATTTCGCCGCGTCCGGGTGAATCAAATCGCGCGACGAAAATTGGTTACACTTTGTCGCGTCCCGCGCGCGTGAATGTGTATCTCGTGAACGAAACGGGGAAATATGTGTTGCGCGAAAATCAATCGCGCGCGTCAGGCGATTTTGAAATTTTGTTTGGCGGTTCCGTGAACAATCGCACCTTGAACGACGGCACGTACCAAGTCGTCGTCGAAGCGCAAGACGAAAACGGTTTGAGCGAAAACAAACTCGGCACATTGAATATCGTCAACGCGGACACGACGCTGCCTGAGCTGCAAGCGTTCACAGTTTTTCCGCAAGAGTTCACGCCGAATCAAGATGGTCTCGACGACCGCGTGATTATTCGCTATTACCTCACCAAACCCGCGCGCGTGAGTGTGTACATCACGGATGGAAAAAAGAAACTTCCAATTGACGAGAAAAAAGAAACGACGATTCTCACTCCCGACAAATTGAGCGCGGTTGGCGCGCACGAATACGATTACGATGCGGGCATTGATCGCGGTGCGCCCCCCCCCCCTGACGGCAATTACACCATCGTCGCCGAAGCGGTGGATGCGAACGGGAACATGGTCACAGAGCAAGCGCCCCTTGTGATTAAAAATGGCGGCACTCCGCGCGCGGAAATTATTGGCAGTGGCGGCGATTTTACCCCGCGCGTTGTGCCGCTCGGTGAAACGCTATTTTTCACCGTGACCGTGCGGAATATCGGGACTGTGCCGATTCGCACCAAAGGACCCGAACCGGGCTTTGTGTATTCGACCAGTCAAAATTTTTCCGTCGTCGAACAGTTTGAAGAACCGGGCATTTGGCGTCTCGGCGTGGATTCCGAAGGCAATTCCATCGGACGCCAATATCCGTATCGCTGGCAAATGGGTATGAACAATGAATTGACAAAGGTGGAACGCGAAGGCAAAATAATTTATTATCTCATGCCCGGGCAAGTGGTGACGGTTTCGGGCGGCATCAAAATCACTGACAAGCCGCCGAAAGTGGACCCTGTGTATTGGTTCGGGTTGGTGCAGGAGCAAGTGCGGATTGTCGAAGACCATGTAGGGCCAACGCGAATCACAATTGATTTCTAAATCGAATAAACACAAAAAGAAAGCACCTTCCGAGAAAAATCTCCGAAGGTGCTTTTTAAATGTTCGACAAACCGGAGAGACGTGTCTTGTGTCCGGCTAGGTCGCGTGTGCGCCCCATTTCACGGTTGAGGAATAACAGCACAGTCTGGCAGCAATTGCCTGAACGCCGGACGTTGTATTAGATTCGCTCATGATACACAAGTGCTGACAGAGACTATGGTGAAAACTTTGAATCTGGGGATAGATATAAAAGAATGAGGCTCAGGGGTTGACATCGCCCAAAAACCGTATTATTATTTACACGTATCACCTTACACGTGTAAATAAGCGATATTCACCCCTAATCGCTCGCTTTTCCCAAAATCTCTAATCCCATGAAACGACCTACTCAAGCTGACGTTGCCCGTGAAGCCGGGGTCTCGAGAGCCACAGTCTCTTATGTTTTAAATCGTCAAGTGGATGGGCGAATTCCAATCTCGGAAGATACGCGTCAACGCGTTTTGGAAGCCATCCAAGTTCTGGACTATGAGCCGGATGCACGCGCGCAAGCGTTACGTTCGGGTTCGACCAAAACCATCGGCGTCATCATTCCAGATTTACGCAACCCTCACTTTGTTGAATATGCCACCGGCATCGAGCAAGAAGCGCACAACGCCGGTTACCACTTGCTCTTAACCAGCATCGCCTTTGATGTGGAATATGGGGTGGATATTTTCAAGGGACTGGCACGCCGTCGGATTGACGGATTGATTTTGGTTAGTTCATTTATCGCCATCTCTGAAGAAGCGCTCAAGACCTTGAACCAATTACGCGAGCGTCGGTTTCCGATGGTGGAATTGAACGACCAATACAATGTGGATAACGTTGTCTGCAGCTATCGTGAGGCGACGAAGGAGGCAATGGCGCATCTCTTGTCGCTGCAGCATCGCCGCATTGGAATGATTTACGGCGTGCAAGCGCCAGAAATGGCTGACGACCGACTGGTACCGTACCGCGAATCGCTGGTGGCGGCTGATTTGTTCGACCCGCAATTGATTGCGGAATGTGGTCCGACGATGGAAGATGCCTATCAAGCTGCGCTCAAACTGCTTCAAACTCCATTGCGCCCCACTGCTTTGATTGCCATCAACGATTTGTTAGCCATCGGCGTTTTGCGAGCTGCCGCAGACCTCGGGCTTGCGGTTCCCAAAGACTTGTCTCTCGTAAGCTATGACGATATTCCAATGGCAAAGTATATGGTACCGCGTTTGACGACGGTATCGAAGGACGCGCTGCGGTTGGGACGCGAAGCGTTCAAACTCTTGCTCGAGCGCATTCAGAATCCGGAACGCGCTCGACAGAAACAGGTTGAACCCGCGCGGTTTATTATCCGCGAGTCAACTGGCGCCGCGCCAATTCTTTGAACAGCACACGCGCACGAAAAATTGTGCGGGGCATTTCACGAGGAGGTGACGATGGTATAGATCGAATGTTGAAATTCTTTCGAAATGTTGCATTGCGGAGGCATGATGAAAGCCATCAAAAAAGGAAGGAGGCACCGAGAATCTTGGCGGATGACGGTACCTCCCACGGGCAAAAGTGAATGGATAGTTACTACACTCGTTTGAGTCGTAGCAGTATCCCTTTGCCTTTCCATATCATATTGAACTTGCATTTTCCGTCAAGCCACTCCGCATAAATTCTCGTCCGAATTGACACGATACAACTCTCGGACGATATGGACCCGATTCTACAAGGAGAAGAAGATGAAACAACGTTCCCTGTTCGCGTATTTCGGAGTTGCCCTCATGCTCACCATTGTCCTGAGCGCGTGTGGCGGAGCACCCGCAGCTGCACCAACCAACGCCCCCGCTCCCACTAACGCACCCGCGCCAACGAATGTTCCGGCGCCGACAAATGCCCCTGCCCCCACCGCTGCTGCTGAGCCAGTAAAAGTCAGTCTCCTCGGAGCGCAAAATCAGAACGACGCGCTTATGATTAAAGCACTCACCGACGCCTATACAACTCTCCACCCTAATGTGACATTCGATATTGAAGTTGCCGCTGGAGGCGGCAACGAGGTGGATAACCTCGTCAAGACGCGCCTCGCGACCGGTGAAATGAACGATATTTTTTACTACAACTCTGGCTCGCTGCTTCAGGCACTCCACCCGTCTGACACGCTCGTTGACCTCTCGAAAGAGCCCTTTATGGCGAATGTCGCGGATTCGTTCAAACCAACTGTGTCACAGAATGGACAGGTCTTTGGCGTACCGGTTGGCTTTGCCGCCGCCGGCGGTGTCCTCTACAACAAAAAAGTCTATGACAAGCTCGGGCTCAAGCCGCCCAAGACCTGGTCGGAATTTCAAGCCAACAACGAAAAAATCAAAGCGGCAGGTATCCCACCCGTGCTTCAAACGTATGGCGATACCTGGACCTCGCAGCTCTTTGTGCTAGCAGACAACTACAACGTCGCGCAAGCGGTTCCGAACTTTGCCGCCGATTACACCGCGAACAAGGCAAAGTATGCCACAATTCCGGCGGCGATGGAGGGATTCAATCATCTGCGCGAGGGTTTTGAAAAGGGCTGGTGGCAGAAGGATTATGCGACCACGCGCTTTGAACAAGGACTCAAGATGCTTGCGGATGGCGAGGTCGCCCAATACCCCATGTTGACTCAGGTGATGCCCACGGTTGCGACGAACTGGCCCGACAAAGTAAATGACATCGGGTTCTTTGCGCAACCCGGAACCGATGCCACCAAGAATGGCGCGACCGTTTGGATGCCGCTCGCGTTCTACATTCCCAAAACCAGCAAACACATTGATGTAGCAAAAGATTTCTTTGCGTTCGTCGCCTCGACGGCGGGCGCCGATGCGATTTCGGCGGCGACAACTCCGGCAGGACCGTACCTCATCAAAGGCGCCAAACTTCCGGCGAATGTCCTACCGTTTGTGAATGACCTGAACACGTACATTGATTCCGGAAATGCTTACCCCGCGCTCGAGTTTCTCTCTCCTGTAAAGGGGCCATCGCTCGAGCAAATTACGGTTGCCGTTGGGTCGGGACAGATGACTGCTGCTGAAGGCGCGGCAAATTATGACAAAGATGTAGAGAAACAGGCGAAACAGCTCGGTCTGCCGGGCTGGTAATTAATGCTTTAGCGCGTTCTTCCTCCTCCCGTTCTGGGGATCGGACTGTCGAGCCGGTCTCCAGAACATTGGATTCGTCCAATCTTTGCGAGGTGCCATGACCTACAATCTGCGTTCCAAAGCGGTGCTGCGGAATTATCCAAATTGGTTCTATCTTCCGGCGGGAATCGTGTTCGGCATTTTCTTTGTTGTGCCGACGGCGCTCGCGTTTTACTTTAGCATGACGCGCTGGACGCTCTTTGATGCGACATTTATCGGATTCGAGAACTATGTAGATTTCGTAGGCGACCCGCAGATGATGACCGGACTCAAGAACACCATCATCTATGCGGTGATGACCAGCGGCTTGAAGGTTGTCCTCGGGCTGATGATTGCGATGCTGCTGACCTCGAGTATCCGGCTCAAAACACTTTTTCGCAGCATCATCTTTTTTCCCGCATTGGTGAGTACAATTGCCGTCGGCATCACCTTTGCGGTGCTGATGCAGCCATCTATCGGTCTCATAAATACCGTATTGCGCGCAATCGGTCTGCCCACACCGGATTGGCTTGGCAATCCTAATCTCGCGCTCTTTTCCGTCGCGCTGGTTGATATATGGAAAGGGGTTGGCATTGCAACGGTGATTTTTATCGCAGGCATCCTTTCCGTGCCGGAGGATTATTATGATGCTGCCAAGTTGGAAGGCGGCGCGTGGGTCAAGTTCCGACACGTCATCATTCCCTTGAGCCGCAATGCAACCTTCACTGTCATCATCCTTTCGTTCATCGGGGGGTTGCGCTCATTTGACCTGATTTGGGCGATGACGCGCGGCGGACCGGGCTTTGCTTCGGACGTGCTTACGTCAGTCATCTACAAACAATATCAAGCGGGGTTCTACGGGTTGTCCACGGCGGGGAATGTGATTCTCTTTATTCTCGTCACAATGATTGTGTACCCCCTCATGCGGTTTTTTAACCGATTGGAGCTGGAATTATGAGCAGTCCGAAATCCATTGCGAGTTCTCCGGTCGGCGCGAGTGTGCCGCGTGAATCTACGATTCCGATAGCGACACGTCTTGAAAAATTCGTCGCGACGATCTGGGTCGACGCGTTGGCAGGCGCGGTCATTTTCGTCGTCTTTGTGATACCGTTTATTTTCATCATGATGACCGCATCCAAGACGCGGCAAGAGGCGGGGCAATTCGAGTTCAGTCTGCCCACCCAGTTCCAACTGTTCGAGAACATCCGCGATGTCATCACGTTCGGCAACAATCGAATGTTGCTCGCGTTGTGGAACAGCGCGCTCTTGACTGTGGTCTCAGTAACGCTCATTGTCTTGCTTGCGGCGATGGTGGCGTTCGTGATGCAGCGCCGCGGCGACCGGGTTGCAAACAGAGTCAGTTCCATCATGCTCGCGGGTCTCATCATTCCGCCGGCAGTCGTACCCACAATTTTTCTTTTGCAGTGGCTTGGCATCTACAAGACGATTTTTGGACTCATTATGGTCGAGGTCGCCTTCACCTTACCGTTTGCAACGCTCGTCTTGCGCGCGTTCATGGGGTCCATTCCGCGCGAGATTGATGAATCCGCTATCATTGACGGCGCCTCGCCAATGCGCGTCTTTGTTTCGATTATTCTCCCACTCCTGAAACCCGCCATCATCACGGTGATTATTCTTTCCGCGATTGCAATCTATAATGACTTTACAGGACCGCTCTACTTTTTGCCCGGGCAGCAGAATGTCACCGCGCAGCTGACGCTGTACAGTTTCATCAGTCAATTCAATTCGCAATGGAATTTGCTCTTTGCGGACGTGCTGGTCATTACGATTCTGCCTCTGATTGTGTTCCTTTTCTTTCAGCGACAAATTGTAGCAGGTTTCACAGCGGGCGCAGTCAAGGGTTAAAGTTTCACATTCTTCAAATCGGATAAACGAATGAATACAGTCAAGGTGACACGCATTCAAGTTGAACATCTGCGCGAGGCGATGGGCATTGGAACAGAACGCCCGCGCATCTCGTGGATGATTGAAACAAACATTCCCAATTGGGATCAAGCCGCGTACGCAATTGAATTGTATGATGCTGACGGCAATCTGCGCGGCACGACGGGACGCGTCGAATCGGAACAATCGGTATTAGTTGATTGGAAATTTCCGCCGCTTACTTCGCGCGAACGCGTCAATGTGCGCGTGCGCGTGTGGGGAAGCGATGGACAAGCATCCGAATGGAGCGAACCGCATTGGATTGAAGTGGGACTGCTTCACGCGGACGATTGGACTGCGCGTTTCATCACACCGGATTGGGAGGAGAATACAAATAAAGCACAACCATCCCCATTACTCCGCCGCGAGTTTGCTGTGCGCGCGCATGTGAAACACGCGCGTCTCTACATCTCCGCGCTCGGTGTGTACAAAGTGCAGTTAAATGGAGAAACGATTGGGGACCACGTAATGGCGCCCGGCTGGACGAGCTATCATCATCGTTTGCGTTATCAAACATTTGATGTGGCGAGTCTATTGCACGAGGGACGCAACGCGTTCGGCGTGATGCTCGGCGACGGATGGTTTCGCGGACGCTTGGGTTTTGGCGGGGGACGACGCAACATTTACGGGGAACATTTGGCATTGCTCGCGCAACTTGAAATCACATATTCCGATGGTACGACGGAAAAAATTGTGACCGACGAAACTTGGCGCGCGGCAACGGGTCCGATTCTCGCGAGTGATATTTATGATGGCGAAACGTATGACGCGCGTTTGGAACGCGACGGTTGGACAAACGCCAATTATCGCGACAACGATTGGAAATCGGTTCGCGTTATCGAATGGGATTTCAACACGCTCATTGCACCTATTGGTCCGCCTGTTCGTCACCTTCAAGAGATTGCACCAACGCGTATTTTCAAATCACCGTCCGGTCGTACACTCGTTGATTTTGGACAGAACCTTGTCGGCAGATTGCGTCTAACCGTTCAAGGAAATGCGGGACATCAAATCACACTGCGCCACGCGGAAGTTTTAGAAAACGGCGAGCTCGGCACACGTCCTTTGCGTACCGCAAAAGCCACCGACCATTACACCTTGCGCGGCGAAGCAATCGAAACGTGGGAACCGCGTTTTACGTTTCACGGTTTTCGTTACGCCGAAATCGAAAATTATCCGGGCGAATTGATTTCTGAAAACATTCGCGCGGTTGTCTGTCATTCCGATTTGGAACGCACGGGCTGGTTTGAATGTTCGGACGCGCTGCTCAATCGCTTGCACGAAAATGTTGTTTGGAGTATGCGCGGAAATTTTTTCGACATTCCAACCGATTGTCCACAGCGCGATGAACGCTTGGGGTGGACGGGCGACATTCAAGTTTTTTCACCGACCGCATCGTTCCTGTACGACACGTGTGGTTTTCTCGCGTCGTGGCTTCAAGATGTGGCAGCGGAGCAGCAAGACGCGCACGGAATTGTCCCCGCCGTTGTGCCAAATACCATCACGGGCGAACCACTGGGCGCAGCCGCATGGGGTGACGCGGCAGTGATTGTACCGTGGGTGTTGTATCAACGCTTTGGCGATACAGAAATTTTGTCCGCGCAATTTGCAAGCATGTGCGCGTGGGTGGACTGGATTGCCGAACGCGCGGGCACGCGCCGACTGTGGAACAAAGGCTTTCAATTTGGAGATTGGCTTGACCCCGCCGCGCCGCCAGAGAAACCGGGCGATGCGCGCACAGACCATTCGCTCGTGGCGACTGCCTATTTCGCGCGTTCCGCCGAACTCGTCGCACAAACAGCAAACCTTCTTGGTTTGACGCAAGAACATGCGCGCTATCGCACGCTTGCCGACGAAATTCGTCGAGCATTCCATCAAGAATATGTTTCGCCAAACGGGCGTCTCGTCAGCGATTCGCAGACCGCGTACACGCTCGCAATTGAATTTGGATTACTGCCAACCGCAGAACAGCGCCAACACGCCGCGGAACGTCTCGTCGCGCTCGTGCGCGCGAACCGTTATCGCATTGGCACCGGTTTTGTTGGCACGCCGATGATATGCGATGCGCTGAGCAGTACGGGAAATCTTGACGTCGCGTATCGTTTATTGTTTGAACGCGAATGTCCATCGTGGCTTTATCCAGTTACAATGGGCGCAACGACGATTTGGGAGCGTTGGGATAGTATGCTGCCCGACGGTTCCATCAATCCCGGCGAGATGACATCATTCAATCATTACGCACTCGGCGCGGTCGCGGATTGGATGTATCGCACAATTGGTGGACTTGTTCCCGCCGCGCCGGGCTATCAACGCATTGCGATTCAGCCGCGCCCGGGCGGCGGATTAACTCACGCCTCGGCGCGTCATCTCACACCGTACGGCATTGCGGAATGTTCTTGGAAAATTTTTGATGGAAACATCGAGCTCCAAGTCATCGTCCCGGCGAACACCACCGCGCGCGTAACTCTGCCGGGCAAAGAAACGGAAACGATTGAAATTGGTTCAGGCACACATCGCTGGGCGTATCCGTACCGCGATCCCGATGCTGACGAATTGAATTAGGCAGAGTCACATTATGGGGTACAGTACCCATTCCGCCCCGGGTACTTGCCGTTCACTACAACCAAGTCGCGCACAGCAGAACGGCAAAGCGAAAGGCTTGACGACGCGCGAACTGCGCAAGTCGTTCAAGCCTTCCATGTTCAAACCGATTGGGTATGACGAGGTGATTGACAAAAGAGGTGAACGACCAAACTTTTGTTAGGTTGCGTCTGCCTCGCCCTCCGCTTCGGGCGTGCGTGCGCCCATCTCGCGGTCCAGCAGTAACAACGCGGTGGGACTATCACCTGCCATGCGCAATTGGTCCACAATCAATTTCGCATTTTTTTCTTCTTCGACTTGCTCGCTGATGAACCATTGCAGCAGCACGATGGTCGGATAATCATTTTCCTTGACCGCGAGCGCATACAAATTGTTAATCATCGCCGTCACTTTTTGTTCGTGATGGTATGAATTTTCAAATACGTCGAGCGGCGATTTCCATTCGGCGGGCGGTGTCTCGAAACCATACACCAACGCGCGTCCATCGCGGTCATTGATGAAATCGAAAATTTTAAGCCCGTGCGTCAATTCTTCTTGATACTGCACACGCATCCATTTCGCAAAACCCGGCAGCGCTTTGTCATCAAACCATGATGACATGGCAAGATAAACATGCGCGCTGTAAAATTCATTTTTGACTTGTTCATTCAAAGCATCCTGTAAAGATTGAGAAAGCATGTCGAGACTCCTTTGTTAATTTCGATTTCCGATTTCCGAATTTCGAATTTTTGAAATTGTCGCGGGAATCACCCGCATTGCATTTTCGATTTCGTGTTCCGTATTTTCGCGTCCCAATGTAATACGCAGCGCGCCGCGCGCCGCATCCGGCGCATAACCCATCGCCGCGAGTACGTGCGACGGTTCCGGTGAACCTGCCGTACAGGCAGAACCTGTCGAAACGGCAACACCCGCGAGGTCGAGCGCAAAAACCATTTCATCCCCGATTGCGCCGGGGATGACGAAACTGCTGTGTCCGGGCAAACGTTGTTCGGGATGACCTGTCAATTCCGCGCCGGGAATTGCTTCCAACATTCCTTCCACGAACCTTTCGCGGCTTGCGCGCAATTTCGCGTTGGTTGTCTCTCGTTCGCTTTGGGCAATCTCTAACGCTTTCGCAAAACCGACAAGGTAGGGCACGTTTTCCGTCCCTGCGCGTCGCCCGCGTTCTTGATTCCCACCCGTTTGTGTCGGCAAAATTTTTACGCCGTTCTTGAGATACAAAACGCCGACGCCTTTTGGTCCGTGAAATTTGTGCGAACCGAGTGACATGGCATCCACATTCAATTCATTCACATCCACATTCAAATAACCGCCCGCTTGCACTGCGTCCGTGTGAAAATAAATTCCGCGCGCGTGTGCGATTTTTGCAATCTCGGCAATCGGTTCAATCGTCCCCACTTCGTTGTTCGCATACATCACCGAAATCAAAATCGTACGTCCGTTGATGGCGCGCGCAATCTCATCAGGGTTCACAATGCCGTGCCGATTCACCGGCACGTATGTAATTTCAAAACCAAACTCGCGTTCCAGTTGTTCGCACGTTCGCAAAATCGCGTGATGTTCAATCGGCGTAGTGATAATGTGATTGCGGGGTTCGCTCTGCGAACGCGCCGCGAGAGCAATTCCGCGCAGCGCGAGATTGTTTGCTTCCGTCCCGTTCGCCGTGAAAATAATTTCGCGCGTTTGTGCGCCGAGAATATCGGCAACGGTTTGCCGCGCATCGTCCACTGCCGCGAGCGCGTCTTGTCCAAAACGGTGCAACGACGAAGGATTCCCGAAAATCTCTGTGAAATACGGCAGCATCGCCTCGCGCACGCGCGGGTCAACGGGTGTGGTAGCAGAATGGTCGAGATAAATCACTGCGAGAGATTGTAGCATGTTGCATGTAAATTTTGAAACCTGCCATTTACACGCGCGCACGACACGAGTACAATAACGCCATTATGTCCGCAAATATACCCGTGGCACATCCGTTCCATCTGGAACACAATGGCACGCGTTTTATGGAATTGGGACGCGGGCGGCGCGTGTTCAAATGGTACGATTATCAATCGCCGACCGCAGAGCAACTCGACGCGCTGCAGCAAGAATACGCCCTGCATCCCTTGGCGATGGAAGATGTGCGAACCTTTGATGAACGCGCCAAAGTTTTGGATTTTGGCAACTATCTCTTTATCACCGTTCATTCGCTCACGCGCGGCAATGGCGAAATCCAAGACCATGAGCTCGAAGTTTTTCTCGGGCGCGATTTTCTGATTACCGTACACGGCGAGCCAATGCCTGACATCGAGCGCGGGCTAAAACGTTTTCTTGGCGACCCGAAACGCCAAGACCTGGGACCCGATTTCTTTTTCTATTTGATCGTGGATGAAATGACCAACAATCTTTTTCCGATGCTCGACCAAATAGACGACGAGATTGACAAGATCGAAGAAGAAACGTTGGCGCGCGCTACGCCACAAACCCTGCAAAACATTTTTCAACAAAAACACGAATTGATTCAAATGCGCCGCAGTGTTGCGCCGATGCGCGATGTAGTGAACGCGCTCGCGGGGACGCGTTATGGACTCGTGGATGCCAAGACCGCGCTGTACTATCGCGATGTGTATGACCGTTTGTCGCGCATTTACGAATTGATTGAAACGGGACGCGATTTGTTGGGCAATGTGTTGGACACGTACTTGTCGGTGCAATCGAATCGGCTGAACGAAGTGATGAAGGCGCTAACCGTCATCTCTACCATCTTTCTACCGATTTCTTTTGTCGTTGGTTGGGGTGGCATGAACTTTGTAGATTTCATGCCCTTTGGTGACCCAACGGCTTTTTGGCTCCTTAACCTTTTATTGGTTGCAATCCCCGCAGGCATGTTACTCTATTTCAAACGCAAAGGTTGGTTCTAAAATGCCCCGCACATCTCGCAAAGCGCGTGAACACGCCGCACACACGATCGGAGCAATGCAGCATAACGAACGTCCGCGCGAACGTTTGGCAGAATTTGGCGCGGGCGTGTTGAGTGACGCGGAACTCTTGGCAATTTTGTTACGCACGGGTTACAAAGGTGTCAACGTAATTGACTTGTCCGCCGAACTGTTGGAGCAATGCGGACGTTTGCCCGGGCTCGCGCGTTTTCCGTACAATGAATTGTCACACGTAAAAGGCATCGGTCCCGCGAAAGCCGCCGAACTGCATGCGTGTTTTGAATTGGGCAGACGCGTTGCCCACGCGTCACCCGAAGAAAAACCGCGCATCACCTCGCCCGCCGACGCCGCGCAAATGCTTTCCGATATGGCGCGCCTCGAACAAGAAGAAATGCGTACACTATTTCTCGATACAAAAAATCGCGTCTTGGGTAGAGCGCGCGTGTATCAAGGTTCCGTTCACACCACCGTCGTTCGCATCGGCGAATTGTTTCGTGACGCAGTGCGTCAAAACGCGACGGGCATCATCCTCGCGCACAATCATCCGAGCGGCGACCCGACACCATCACCGGAAGACGCCGCGATTACGCGCGAAATTGTCAAAGCGGGACAACTGCTCGACATTGATGTTCTCGACCATCTCGTGATTGGCGCGCAAGGGAAATTTGTGAGTTTGAAAGAACGCGGACTTGGCTTTTGAGTTCTTTCCATCGTCTGCGCCCATCTGTCTCATATTTACTTTTCGCTTTTAACTTTTCACTTGCCAATGTCCCGTCCCCACATCCCCCCCCCCCGCATTGACCTCGCCACATTGCCGCCGCTGATTTCTACAGGCGACCCTAATTCATTCGCCGAATTTACACTCAAGGTGCGCGACCCAAAAATTTTGGACGAGCTGATTGACGCGCCGTATTTTTCGCCCGACCTTGTACGCGCGTTCAAAAAATTCCGCGAGGAAATTTTGAACAACCCGATTCAGCCGCTGCGCGAGGACGCGCCCGATGCGGATTTTTGGCGCGCGATTTCCAAACCCTTTATCGGGCGTTCGTGGCTCGACGTGCCGTGGTATTGGGCAGAAACCTTTTTTTATCGCCGCATCTTGGAAATTGTCGGCTATTTTCAAATCGGCGCGTGGCACGAACGCGACCCGTTCGCATGGCAAAAGAGCGCCGAACTCAAACCCGACGCCGCGCTAAAGCGTGTGCGCGAAGTTTTGCAAATTCTCGCAAATGATTTTAGCGAGCGCGCGAACGACGAGAAATTTGAGCACCTGTTGTATAGCGCGTTGTGGGGCAATCGCGTAGATTTGTCGTATCATGTAGAAAAGACCGTGGGACGCGCCGCGCGGCTGCAAGACGAACGCGCGAATTTATTGGCGGACGACGCGCCGCGCGTGTGGGAATTTTTCTCAACGCATCGAATCAAAAATTTAGTGTACGTGTGCGACAATGCGGGGACGGAACTCGCGCTCGATTTGGTGTTGATGGATTTTTTGTTGAGCGCACGCATCACCGAAAAAATTAGTGTCCATCTGAAACCGCAGCCGTTTTATGTTTCCGATGCAATGCCGCAAGATGTCGAACACACGCTCGCGGCATTCGAGAAAGCGAATGACGAAACACGCGCGTTGTCAAAACGTTTGCGCGAACATCTCAAAACAAAACGTTTGGAATTGCGCGTGCATTGGTTTTATCCGACCTCACTGCATTTTTTTGAAATGCCCGATGATTTGTGGAACACTTTTTGCGCTGCCGATTTCGCCATCTTGAAAGGCGACGTGAACTATCGCCGCGTCGTCGGCGACGCGCATTGGAAGCCGACGATTGCGTTTGAATATCCCACGCGTTATTTTCCGATTCCCTTCGTTTGTTTGCGCACAATGAAATCGGACGCGATTGTGGGATTGCGCGCCGACCAAGTTGCCGAATTGGAACGTCAAGATTCGCAATGGCGCGTGAACGGCAAACGCGGCGTGGCGCAGGCGAATCTAAGGATGAAGGATGAAGGATGAAAGAGTCTTGTTTCTCGTTTCTCGCTTCTCCATCAATTATGAACAAACTTAAATTTCTCGCACCAATTTTATTTCTCTTATTTGCGCTCACGACCTCGCTGACGTTCGCGCAAGAAAAATCGGTTGTCGTACAGCGCCGCGACGCGGACATGACCATCAACGCGGATGGCAGTGTACAGATTGTCGAAACGTGGGTTGTGGATTTTCAAGGCGGACCGTTTCGTTTTGCGTTCCGCGCGATTCCGTTCAATAAAATTTCTTCGCTCGTGTTTGAGGGCGTGAGTGAAAACGGCGAGGCATATCTGCGCGCGGGCAGTGAAACACCCAATACATTCACCGTCGAATCGGAAGCCGGTGAACGCGTCATCACTTGGTATTTTGAACCAACGACGAACACGACGCGCACATTTGAATTGCGCTATCACATCACCGATGCGTTACGCATCTACGACGGCGGCGACCAATTCTGGTGGAAATTTATCGAATCCGACCGCGGCTATCCCATCAATGCCGCGCGCGTAATTTTGCACTTGCCCGGCAATTTTCCGACGAATGAATTGCTCGCCGCGACGTACACCGACGAACGCGAAACCGCCGGCGCAAATATCCTTGATGGTTCGACGATTGGATTTACAGCCGGACGATTGCCCGCATACACGGAATGGGAAATTCGCGCGCAGTTTCCGCATGGCGTGGTGACACAACCGATTCAAGCGTGGCAGTCCTTTGAAGACCAACGCGAATTGGAACTACAAGCGCAAGAACGCGCGGTTGAACAATTCAATTTCTATTCGCTGTTTACGACGCTTTTGTTGATTGTCGGCGGCGGTTTGGCATTACTATTGATGTGGTTTGTGCGCGGACGCGACCAAGCTGTCGCGCTGCCTGCGGAATTTTTGAACGCGCCGCCGGATGATTTGACTCCCGCGCTCGCGGGAACGTTGATTGATGAAGAAGCAAACGTGCGCGATGTGTTGGCGACGCTGATTGATTGGGCGCAGCGCGGCATTATCAAAATTCGCGCACTGCCGCAAGGCGCGCAGACGGAAACGACGAACGACGATTACGCGTATGAAAAAATTGGCGCGGACGCGCCGCCGTTGCAATTTCAGTACGAACGCGAATTGATGCAGCGTTTGTGGGCGGGCGAAACAAGTCGCAACATGGGTTACATCCGCGAAAGATTTACCGCGTCGCTGAAAGAAATGTTTGATGGTTTGTACGATGAACTCGTGCGGCGCGGTTATTTTCAATCGCGTCCGGACCGCGTGCGCTCACAATTTTATCGCCTCGGCTGGTTATTGCTTGTCCTGTTGTGTCCCGCCGCGTTTTTATTTCAATTGTATGTGGGCATCTCGTTTTCGTCCGACCTGTCGTTTTCGTGGGAAGCGTTATTGCCGTGGATTGTCTTGTTCATCCTCGCGGGCGCAGTGATGTATCTCGCGCGTTTCATGCCGCGCAAAACAGCGCAAGGCGCGCAAGCCGCCGCGCGTTGGAACGCGTTCAAACGGTATCTCGAACACATTGAAAAATATACGAACGTCGCAGACGCGCAAGAACAATTCGAAAAATATCTGCCATATGCGGTCGCGTTCGGAATTGATAAAACGTGGGTGGAAAAATTCGCCAAGGTGGACACGCCCGCGCCAAAATGGTATTCGCCGCCGCCGTTAGCAACGCGCGGCATTTCCTCCGCGACGCGTACAAGCACATCCACACGTCCCGCAGGCGGCGTTTTGTCTATGGGCGATACGACGCCGAGTACTCCAAGTCCAAGTTCCACATCAAACACGCCCTCATTGAACGACGCGGCGAGTGGTTCATTCAATACTCTGAACAATGTGAGTTCGAGTTTCTTTTCGATGTTGAATACGACCGCGTCAACGTTCGTTGCGGGGAATCCAAGTCTCTCGCCAAGTCGCAGCAGTTCGCGTTCGGGCAGCAGCGGACGCAGCAGCTGGAGCGGTGGTTCGAGTTTTCGTTCGAGTTCATCAAGCAGCAGCCGTTCTTCTTCGAGCAGTCGCGGTGGTGGCGGTGGTAGGAGTGGGTTTGGATAGATAAAAAAACTCGTGTGATTGCATCACACGAGTTTTTTTTATGCGGAGGATTGTCGCCGCACGCGATAACGCGCGCGTTTCTCTCGCACCACGCTGTGGCGTATCCGCGAAAAATCTTCATCGGCGCGCGGTTTGCGAAAAATGAAAAGGTGTTCGTGCATGATGAGGTAAAAACGATAGCTGCGCGCGGCGCCCGTCCAGCGCGCGCTGTATGTGGTGTTGTGCTGTGTTTTGATGATTTCCTCTTTTAAAGCAAAGCCCACTTTTAGACAGCGGTCGAGAACGAAATGCGAAAGCGGAACGTAATGCTGTCCTTTGCGCGTGTCGCCGATGAGAAGCGCGCAATAGTGGTCGGGTTTGAGAACGCGATACAGTTCGCGGATGCCCTTTTCGAGTTCGTCCAAAAATTCGTGGATGCTCGAAATGCTGGAGAGGTCGTCGGGATTTTTGCTGTCGGAATATTTGACGATGTTCGCATACGGCGGATGTGTGAGAATGAGGTCAATGGAATTTTCCGCGAGCGCGGTGAGATTGCGCACGTCGCCGTGTGTGACGCGTTGTTGTGAGGAATTTGTTACATTGAACGCCAAACGTTCGCGCGCGATGGCGACGGCGTTGTCGTTAATGTCGTAACCTATGGCATTGCGATTCAAGAGCCGCGCTTCAATCAGTGTGGTCCCACTGCCGCACATCGGGTCAAGGACGAGTTCACCTTCGTTGGAATAATTGAGGATGACATTGCGCGCGATTTGCGGTGCAAAGTTGCCGCGATAATCGCCCTTGTGCGTCGCCCAATCACCGCGTATGGGAAAGTCCCAGACGGTGGTGCGTTCCGCGCGAAATTGTTCAAGAGTGCGATTGCTCATTGATTTTCCTCATGAACGCAAGATTCTCGACAAAGAATGTCAGTGGTTTTCCATACACACGCGCAAATTCCTGCAATTCAAAAATATCAATGCGCCGCGTTCCTGACTCACAACGCGATATGTACGATTGCGGTCTGCACAGACGCGATGCGATTTCAACTTGCGAAAAACCAGAGGCAATTCGCATATCGCGCAATTTTTCTGCAAGCAATCGCGCACGATTTTTGTTCGGCATCATTTTCCTACCTCAAGCTGCTATGCAATTTGAGCACAAAAAAGAATCAGCGCCCTCGCAGCGAGGGCGCTGATTCTTTGGCAGTTTCCTGTGGATTCAAGATTGAGCATAAGAACTAATCAGATCAAATGTTCTTATGTGATCTTGTACGATCAATTGTTTTTTGTCAAGAGTAATTTGACAGTGGTTCAGATATAAAGACGATACTCCATTCATACAAGTCTCCTGTATTTGCCACGATCAACAAACTCTACTTTGCCTATTTCCCTCAGAATTTGAAGTTGCTGTCTGATTTTTGCCTCAACGTGATGATTGGTAGGATAAAGTTTTTCAAGGTTGGATTTATAACGGTACACATCTGCCAAATCGAAATTCAAGGGCAAGGTTTCCACGATTCGCAAAACGTCAGCAACCCAACGCCGACCTTCCTGTTTTATCTCCAGAATTGATTGCGCTGATTTCCAACGTGCCAACACTCTTTCTGTTTGTTCAACGTGATGATTATCTACAATCTTGATTCGTGCGCTTGCAGGGATTTGAGACAAATCATAGTTGCAGCCCTGCCAGCCAGCACGACGTGCATTTTTTCCGAGAGGTTTTCTCGGGATGATACTACTCAAAGTAATATAAGCACGATGAATTACTTGAACATCAATCACTAACCATGATACAGGCGAATAGTGTATAAGGATCAACGATGGGTGATCTCCGCGCTGAAAACTCAATTTTGTTGTATTGTATTCGGCTCCTATTAACTTATTTCCAAATTTTCCCTTTTTGCTTTTTATTTGATAACTCTCCGCACAATTTCTGCAAAAGACGTCCTTTGTTTTTGTGTTTGAGGCATAGGGAAAGAGCCTTCCCCCGCAGTTTGGGCAAAACAAGTTTTCGCGAACCCATTTTTCTGTCGTGATGCGCGCGATTTGAGAAGCACTCTTGTAGCCTAAGGTTGGTTCATCGAGGGATAAATTCACTGTGGTACTCCAAGATATGAAAAAGCCCCGCTTATCACTTTTAGGCGGGGGCAAGCGATAGTGATTCCTAAATTATTTCTTGTGTGTTTGAGGAGTGTCGTCAAAAATAAACAACTCACTCATGTCGACCCGTAAAACATCTGCCAAATGCGCCAACATCTCAAAAGATGGAGAGGCTACACCACGTTCGATATGACTAACGTACTCGGTGGAACAGCCAAGCCTTTCGGCAAGACTCTCTTGTGTATGGTTGCGTAGCCGGCGCAGGAAACGAATACGTTTCCCAAAAGCTACTTTCAGATTTTTTTCTTTCATTTTTTGTAGTCTATAGAACCTAAAGTGTTAGTTACAGGAACTGTATGTGCGAGTTTTGGGAGAAATAAAAAACCGCCCAGCAAAACGCTGGACGGCTTTTTAGTAGGTCTGTATGTGGACTAGTGTGGAAGAACTAGGTTCCTGACGAGTTCCGAAGGATCGAGTTTGAGAGCTTTGGCAATTTTGAGAATATTGATCAGTGAAATATTCTTTTCGCCTCTTTCCACCGCGCCAATATACGTTCGATGAAGATTTGCATGTTCCGCTAAATCTTCCTGCGACCAGTTGAATTCAACTCGCCGTTCACGGATTCTTTGACCTAATTCGCGCTGTGGATGAGCATTCCTTCTCATACTGATTCAGTGTTGCTTTCGGCAATTCACTGGAGAATTGTAGAGTTCTGCACTCGATAAATCTACACTCAATAGATAGCACAAAAATTTCGATAAAAAAACGCCCGCTGCGATGAAGAATCGAAGCGGGCGTTCGTATTTTGTTTTTCTTGCGAAAATATTTTATTGCGGTTTCGCGTCGGGGTCGAGGTTAAAGCGCCCAAAGAGCGCGCGCAAATTGTCGCCGTCGAACCATTTGTGCATGAGGTCGTTCACTTGTTTTTTCTCCAAGTTCGACAGCACAACAAAACGGTCCGACGGTTTGCGTTCCGCCGCATACAATTCGCCCGTGCCTTCAATCCACGCCACACGCCAATACGTTTCGTCCAAACGCCACCAGTTGCCAAATTCGATTTTTTTGCTGGCAGCGCGTTCCGTTTGTTCCATCCATGCCGCATATCCCAAAGCAATTTCGTTGGTATTTGAAATCTGATTGATCACCGCAGCTCCTTGACGCCCCGCGACAATTGCTTCCATCGGTTCAACATTTCGCGCCTAGCGTCGCCGCGAACCGCCGCGATTTCCACCGCCCTGCCGATACCCACCACTTCCGCGTTCTTCTTTCGGACGCGCGATATTGACAATCAAACGACGCCCGTCCAATTCCTGGTCATTGAACATCCGAATCGCTTTTTCCGCGTCCACTTGATTCACCATGCGGATAAAGGCAAATCCTTTGGGCTGTCCCGTAAATTTGTCCGTAATCAAATTGACTTCTTGAATTTCTCCCGCTTGCGCGAAAAGTTCCCGCAAATTATTTTCGGTTGAATCATACGACAGATTGCCGACATACAATTTTGATTCCATACGACTGCTCCTTTGGCGCGCCCACTCGCGGCACTGCCTTGAAAAAAACCATGAATCGTCCCGGCGCTACGAAAAAAAAGAATCCGCCCCAGTCGCAAGACCGGGCGGATTCAGATACCGGATTTCCTTGTGAATTACGATAATACTATAACACACCGCCAACGTTCGCGCAAAAAAACCGCGCGCAGTTCAACGACGACGTTTGCGGCTGCGCGTCGCCCACCCTGTCAGCGCGGCGATTCAGACAATGACGAGACCAATGGTTTGGTAGAGCTGCATTGTTGACTCCCTTTTCTATTTCATCCTTCATCTTTCATCCTTCATCCTTTATTCCGGCACCCACGCCGGTTCCGTATCATCTTTATCATTCTGCGTCAAACGAATCACGCCGCGTTCCTCTTCCTTTGTCGCGTTGCGTGGCGCATACAACAAATACAATTCGCGGCGGTTGTTGCCTTCGCCGGAACCCGTGTACGCGACGAACGCAATCCAATTTCCATCGGGCGACCATTTCGGTTGTTCCGCACCCGAGGGAATATTTGTAAGCTGCGCGGGATTCGTGCCGTCCGCGTTCATACTCCAAATTTGCGCGATGCCGCTGCGATTGCTGACGAATGCAATGCGCGCGCCGTCGGGCGACCATGCGGGCTGCGCGTCTTGCGCGGTATCCGTCGTGAGTCGCGTCAATTGTCCATTATCAAGCGCGAGCGTGTAAATGTCCGATAGGTTGCCTTGACGCAAGGTGTACGCAATCGCATCACCTTCAGGATTAAAACTTGCTTGCCCGCTGTAACCGTCATTGTCCGTCAACGGGCGCTGATTTTTTCCGTCCACATCACTGATGACCAAATTCGTCGCGCCGTTCGCGTCTGTAATCTCAAACGCGATTTTTTTTCCATCCGGTGAAAAGGTCGGACGCTGTGCTGTTTTGAGATTCGGTGTAAGAATCGTGAACGCGGGATTGTCCAACGCGCGCGTCACCAATTGCCACGCGTTGTTTTGATTGGAAACGAACGCGACGATTTTGTTTGACGAAACAATGGGCTGACGATTTTGCGAAAGCGGCGGTTGAAACAATCCGGTGGCGCGCGTGTCGGTTTGAATTTCGTACAACGCGTGTCCGCCGTCACGATTCGAACTGAACAATAATTTTTGCCTCGGCGGAATGACGACGCTGAACAACGACGACGCGCCATAGCGATTGCTTTCATCATACGCGCGCGCGGCAAGCGGATAGACGCCCGCGTGCGCGGGCTGCCATTGCCACGCGACTGCCCACGGATTCGACAGCGCGGGATTCGGATTCACTTCACGCGCGACCAATTGGTCACCTGCCCACAATTCCGCGCGCGTCACGCGTTCGCCGCGCGTGGTGACGGAAACCGTTACGATGTCGCCAACTTCCACCGATGTAAATTCGATGCGAGGGGGGGGTGAGGGGGGGGGGAAGAATGTGGCAAACGCCAGATACGCGACGAGGACGATTCCGCCGACAAGTGTCGCAGCGAGAACGATGGCGATGAGTTTGGAGAGAGTTGACATTCTTGAGATTGGAAATAGGAGATTGGAAATTGGAGCGATTCAGTAGTCTCTAATCTCTTGCAATCGCTTACGATTGCATCTCCAATCTCTTTGCTCTTTTCGCTTCATACGATTGCCGCGCAGCAGTGGGCAGCGTGCGTCCGATATAGCGCGACCGCGTGCGACCATTTTCTTTCCAATACGCGTACCAGTACGGACCGTGCGGACAGCGCGAGCAATTCTCTTTACCGCAGCGCACGGTCTCGAATCGAAACGTAATCGAACCGATTTGCGCTTCCATACGCGCGGGCGCGTCGGTGTTGACATCACGCCCCGCGCGTCTGTCGAGTAACGCGGTGTTCAACCGTTCGTCAATCGCGTGCAACTCCGCGAGTTGTTTTTCGGTCAAGTCGCCGATGAGTTCTTGTTTAGTTTTGGGCATTTGTCCATTGTTGTAGGGGCGAAGCATTGACAGACGCGTATGTGACTCGATTCGCGATTGTCAATGTCAATGCTTCGCCCATACTTATGTAACGCGCACAATAGCAGAACCGCGCGCGCCTGTCAAGGACATCTACGCGAAAAATGTACCTCCTGTCATCAGTACGCCTACAGCAATTTCAGCCAAACACGGATTGTCTCGATGCATCATCAATCGTATGCTTGTGCTTGGAGGTACTATGAAACGATTTTTTATTGTTGCGTGTGTTGTAGCGGCGCTCGTTCTTGCCGGTTGCGGCACAACGGAACTCAATCTCAAGGGCATCAGCACACAAGCAGATGGCACACCTATAGCAACCGCAACGCCGCTCGCCACATTGAACGGTAAAGTGGGAATTTGTCACCGCACAGGTTCAGCAACCAATCCATGGGTTTATAACGTGGTGGACGCAAACGCGGTTCCCGCGCATCAAGCACATGGCGACATCATTGGCGTTGCTTCCGAACTGGCTTGTAATCAACTCGGCACAGTAACACCGACAGCAACCGCCACCGCGACGCAAACTTTTTCCCCAACCGCGAATGTAACGCAAACGCCGCTGCCGAATGGCACGCGCGCAAATTCCAAAGTGGGCATTTGTCACCGCACCGGCTCAGCAAAAAATCCGTACGTCCACATTGTCGTAAGCATCAATGCCGTGGACGCGCATCGCAAGCATGGTGATATTATCGGCGTAAATTCTGCTTCAGAATGTCCGCACGACGCGAATCAAAAGTTTGACAAGCACGACAAAGATGACGATAACGGCAACGGCAAGGGCAAAGACAAACAAAAAGATAAATCGAATAACGGAAAACAAAAAGGCAAGACCAAATAAAAATAACGCGCCACCTTCGGCGCGTTATTTTTATTGAATGAATGTTTCACGCTGTGCGCGGTTTGCAAATCACCGAACTGTCCAACTCCGCCACACTACGTTTGCCCGTCAACGCCATTGCCAAATCAAATTCATCGCGCAACATTTCAATCACGCGCTGTACGCCGCGCGCGCCATCCGTTGCGAGTCCCCACAAGTACGGGCGTCCGATGCACACCGCGCGCGCGCCCAACGCAACGGCTTTTAAAATATCTGCGCCGCGCCGCACACCGCCGTCCAAATAGATTTCGATTTCATCGCCAACCGCGTCCGCAATTTCGGGGAGGACATCGAGCGTCGCGGGCGCGCCGTCCAATTGACGCCCACCGTGATTCGAGACGACGATTCCTGCCGCGCCGTGTTTTACCGCGAGCCGCGCATCTTCTTGCATTAACAGTCCTTTAATCACAATCGGTAATTTTGTTTTTTGCTGCAACCATTCCACATCGCGCCACGTTAAATTTTCTTTCCACGGTAATTCGTTGTAATGCGTCGCCTTGATAATTTTTTCAGGCGCATCGTCTGTGCGCGTGATGAGATTTTCCACATGCAATTGTGCAAAAGAGAGTTTGTTGCGTTTGTCGCGTTCACGATTCCCCGTAATCATCGCGTCCACAGTGAATACAATCGCGCGATAGCCATTGCGTTCTGCGCGCCGCACCAGCCATTCGTTGATTCCTTCATCATCCATCATGTAGAGTTGATACCACAACGGACACGTCGCCGTGCGTGCAACATCTTCGAGCGTGCGCGTTGCCACGGTACTCAACATCATCAAAATTCCGGTTGCGCTCGCGCCGCGCGCGGTTTCACATTCGCCTTCGGGATGCGATAATTTTTGATACCCTGCCGGACATAACATCAACGGAAATGGAATTTTTGTGCCGAGCACCGTCGTTGACAAATCGCGCTGTGCAATGTCCACCAAATAACGCGGACGCAAAAACGTTCGCTCGAACGCCGCGCGATTTTCGCGCAGTGTGATTTCATCTTCTGCGCCGCCAATAATGTAATCCCACGCGCTGGATTCGACGCGTGCGCGCGCGAGCGGTTCCAATTCAAAAATGTTGACGGGTTCGTTCATCGTTTGTTGTTCCTCTACAGCTTGAAATATGTTGTATTGTAATTGTAAATGAGAATCTATTGAATCAACACGCGTTAGACCATCGAGAGACCATTTTTTGACTTGGCACGTATAGGATAGTAGAAAACGCACGACGAAAATTGATTCTCGACAACGAGGTCTTGAACCATTTAGCGAAAAACTCTTCTCTGTACTCTTGCAACGAATTTTCTCCAAAACCGTTCGCCGTGCGTGTGCGCGTGAACGGTTTTTTTTCGGCGTGCCGTGACAGGAACCCGAGCACACTCTGCATTGTAGTACAGGTGATTGGTTCAAAATAGGAGTTGCTTATGCTGCGCGTGATTGCAATTCTCCTTTGTCTCGTTGCAATAGTTTTATTGACTCCACTTGCGCGCGCAGACACGGATGCGCGTTCCGCCGGTGCGACACCCGAATTGGGATTGCCGCCCGATGGGGTGCCACGTGCGCTTGGACCGCACGGCACGTTGTGGTTCAAATTTACCTATGGCGGCGACCGCACGCAAATTGAAATTCATTTGCTCGACGGCGGCGCGCCCGATATTTCGTTCGCGTTGTACACGCCCGAACAGATGGAATTGAAACAGCGCGGCGAATCCGTGAAACCGATTGGACAAATGACGCGCGCAAGCGGCGAACCTTCGCGTGAATTGATGTGGGCGGGAAATTTCAATCGCGGCGGCGCGTACTATGTCATCGTCCAGAATTATTCCGGTCTCGCGCACACGATTCGATTGATTGCGCGCGGCAACTCGGTCCAATTTCCACACACGACGATTGTTACCCAAACGAGTGATGCGGCAGAAAAAAATGCTGCGCTCGACGCACACGAACGCGCGACCCAATCCATCTCTGCGCCCGCCGCGCCATTGCCCGCGAATTTGATTGCGAATTCGTTCTATGTGCCAATTCCCGATTATGTGGGTGTGACATCGCCTTCGATTCCATTGACCGCGCGCCCGACGCGCTGCACGTCCGCGAACGCGATGCCGCAGAATGTGACGCGTTCCATTCTCTTGTGTCCGAATCAACTCTATGCGCCCTTCCGCGTGACGGGAAATAATCTGACCGTGTACGGCGACCCCACCGCAATTGTGCAAGGCGCGCCGCGCGGTTTTGGAATTACGGTCACGGGAAACAATGTGACAATTGTCGGCGTGCGCGTTGCGGCGAATACGCATCCCGCCGATATGAGCAAATGGCTTTGTTTGTTTGAAGCGTGTACATACGACACGATGTATCAAAAGGAAACCGTGCGCGGCGGCATCGGTTATGGCGGCGGAATTCTTTTACAAAATAATTCCAACAGCAGTGTGATTGGTTCGGCGGTGTGGGGCGGCACGATTGGCGTCGCGTCCGTTCGCAGTAACAACAACAAAATTGTTGATAGCAATTTGTCGAACCTGAATGGTTGGGGCGCGTATCTGATGTTCACCGAAAATAATTTTGTCGCGAACAATATGTTCGACGATGTGAATCGCGGCTGTGTCGGACCCGATGGTTTTTATTACGGCAGTGGTTGCGAAAGCGCGGGGTTCGCGTGCATCGGCTGCTCACACAGTATCATCGTTTCCAACACCTGCACCCGCGCGGGCAATTGTTATTACGCGACGGGTGATGGTGGACTCGCAAGCATCGCGAATAAATTTTTCACGAATCGCTGCGCGGCGGCGAGCAACAATTGTTTTGAAATCACCTTTTCGCAAGGCAATCAATTCGATTACAACGTCGCCACCGCAGACCCCGCGACAGGACAGCAATGCAATTATCCGTTCTGGATTGCGGGTTCAATTGTCGAATTTGGCAAACACAACGATTGGGCATGTACGCGTCCGCAAAAACGCGCCGAAGAAGAATCCAAAAGTTCAACGCCGCAGCCGACAGAGATTCGGGGGTTGTGATTCATATTGGACAGATTAAAGCTATGAAACAGCTCGGGGATTGAAACGCGAATCTACGCGAATCGGGATGAATCTGCGCGAATATAGAGAAAAATATAAAATTCGCGTGGATTCGTTTGGATTCGTGCAGATTCGCGTTCAAGGTTCTCTCACAAAAAATTCACTTTCAGTAGAATCAGCGAATGAAACGCACAGAACATTCGATTGCTTGCTAGTAGAACGCACTTGCTCAACGCGCGCAAGAGCTGTTATACTTTTTGCCATGAAACACCGTCATGTAGATTCACTTTGTGAATCAAGATGACGGTGTTTTCTTTCCCACATGAGCGACGAAATCAAATTGACGCCGATGCTGACACAGTATCGTAACTTGAAAGCGCGTTTTCCCGACGCGATTTTGTTGTTTCGGCTCGGCGATTTTTATGAAACGTTTGAAGCAGACGCAAAAACATGCGCGCGCGAATTGGAGCTCGTCCTCACACATCGTTCATTCGCGAAAGGTGTGCGCTTGCCGATGGCGGGTGTGCCGCATCATCATGTGCAAGCGTACATTGCCAAACTGATTGACAAAGGTTTCAAAGTCGCGCTCGTCGAACAACTCGAAGACCCGAAAAAAGTAAAGCGCCTCGTCAAACGCGATGTGGTGCGCGTGATTACGCCTGGGACGGTGGTGGAAGACGCGTTGTTGAAAAGCAAGAGTCAGAATTATTTGGCGGCGATTGCGGTGGAGACGAATGACCAACGACGAACGACGAAAGCAAAACACGATGCCATTCGTCCTTCGTCTTTCGTCTTTGGTCTCTCCTTTATTGATTTATCCACTGGCGAATTTGCGACGACGCAGATTGATGGGATTGACGCGGAATCAAAATTGTTTGACGAATTGGAACGCGTGCAGGCGAGTGAATTCGTTTTACCGGAAACACTCGCGCGTGATGAAAACTTTGTCGCGCGCTTGAACGCGATTCGTCCGTCGCGTGTGTCACCGATTGCCAATCGCGCGTTTGAAATTGATACCGCGCGCGAATTGTTGCTTGAACATTTTGGCGTCAACACATTGCAGGCGTTCGGCTGCGAAGAATTGCCCGTTGCGATTGCGGCGGCGGGCGCGGCATTACAATATCTCAAAACAAATCAGCCAAATATAAATGACAGATCGCTGCCGTTGCAGCATCTCAATCATTTATTCACTTATTCGCTCGACGAATACATGACGCTCGATGCGGCGACGCGGCGGAATTTGGAATTGACGCACTCGCTTGCGCCTGACAGCAACCTTAAAAATTCTACGCGTTCCTTGTTCGGCGTTCTCGATTGCACGGAAACGGCGATGGGTGCGCGGATGTTGCGGCGATGGATTCAGCAGCCCTTGTTGGATTTGGAAAGAATCCGCGAACGACAAGACGCCGTGGCGGAATTGCACCGCGACGCGTTTTTGCGCGCGGATGTTCGGAAATTGCTGGATGGTTTGTATGACGTGGAACGCCTTGTGGGACGCATCGGTTTTGGCACAGCGAACGCGCGCGATTTGATTGGACTGAAACGCGCACTGCTGCGTATTCCAAAAATCAAAACGCGCTTGAATGACGCGCAATCAAAACATTTGCGCGCGTTGAATGATGAACTGGACGAGTTGGGCGATGTTTTACAAACGATTGACCGCGCGCTCGTGGATGACCCGCCGATTCTGATAAAGCAAGGCGGACTCATCAAAGAAAGTTTTGACCCGACGCTCGACGAATTGCGCGATGGCGCGGCACAGAGCAAAGAGTGGCTCGCAGAATTGGAAGAACGCGAACGCAAACGCACGGGCATCAAAACATTGCGTGTGCGGTACAACGAAGTCTTTGGTTTTTTCATCGAAGCGCCGCGCCGCGACGCGAAGTTGATTCCGAAAGAGTACGAACGCCGCGCGACGATTTCGCACGCGGAACGTTACGTCACCAAAGAACTCAAAGCGCGCGAACAAAATATCTTGGCGACACAAGACCGCGTACAAGAATTGGAATACGAATTGTTTGTGCAAATTCGCCGCGAGGTGGCATCCCACTCCGCGCGTTTGCAAGCCGCCGCGCGCATTCTCGCACAACTCGACGCGCTCGGTTCGCTCGCACAAGCGGCGGCAAATTACAATTACGCGCAACCAATTGTTGACGACGGCGACGCGATTGAAATTCGTGAAGGGCGGCATCCGATTGTTGAAAGATTTCTCCGCGAGAATGAAATTTTTGTCCCGAACGACGCGCGGCTTGACCATGAAACGCAGCGCGTGATTATTCTCACAGGTCCGAACATGTCGGGCAAAAGCGTGTTCATTCGCCAAGTCGCGTTAATTGTGTTGCTCGCGCAAATTGGTTCGTTCGTTCCCGCGAGTTTTGCGCGCATTGGTTTGACAGACCGCATCTTTACACGCGTCGGCGCCAGTGATGACATTGCGCAAGGACGTTCTACATTTCTGGTGGAAATGAGCGAGACGAGTCACATCTTGCGACATGCGACGCCGCGCAGTTTGATTGTGTTGGATGAAGTGGGACGCGGCACGTCAACGTATGATGGCATTTCGCTCGCGTGGGCGATTGGCGAAGAAGTCCACAATATTCTCGGCGCGAAAACGTTGTTCGCCACACATTACCACGAACTCACACAACTCGCGGACACGCCAACGATTGAACAACACGGCGGCGCGGTGAAAAATCTTACGATGGCGGTACAAGAACGCGACAACAGTGTGATTTTCTTGCGACAAGTGATTGAGGGAGGCGCGGAAAAAAGTTTTGGCATCCACGTCGCACAACTCGCGGGATTGCCGCAACGCGTCATCGAACGCGCGAATGAGGTGTTGCATAATTTGGAGAGTGAACGAGAGAGGGAGATGGAGAGAGGGAGTGAGGGAGAGATAGAGGGAGGAGAGAAACGAGAAGCGAGAAACGAGAAACAAGAAAGTGTTGACGATACTCGATACGCGATGAGCGATATGCAATACGCGATTGCGCGCGAAGAAAAAAGTTTGTATGACGCGCGTGTAGAAGCATGGCGCGATGTTTTGCGCGAATTGTCGGATGCGGATATTGCGAATATGACACCTGTGCAAGCGTTGGTGTTGTTGAATGAGATGCAGGTGCGAATTAAAGAGTTGGATGGTAGGACAAATTTGTAATTTGTCCTGTTTTCACAATTGCAAAGCAGCGGACAAATTACAAATTTGTCCTACGGCGAAATATGAATCAATTTTCATATAAGGAATCGTATCGTCGCAAGTTGCCTCACATCCAACCGCCTGGCACGACGGTGTTCATTACATTTCGCCTTGCAGATTCGATTCCAATGGATGTGTTGCACGCGCTCCTTGAGGAACATAACCGTATGGAGCGTGAGTTGGCGCGGATTACGGATAAACAAGAACGCGCAAAACGCGCTCATCTCGCAGAACGAAAATTTTTCGGCAAATGGGACGATGCTCTTGATACCCTATCCAATGGACCGTATTGGCTGCAAGACGATGAGATTGCTAAACTTGTGGCAGGGAGTTTGCATCATTTAGACAACGTGAAATATCTTCTTGACGCATTTTGTATCATGCCAAATCATGTGCATTTGGTTTGCACGCCGCTTCAAGAGGCAGATGGTATCTATTTTTCGATGTCGAAAATTATGCACAGTCTGAAGCGCCACACGGCGCGGCACGCGAATCAAGTCTTGAATCGCGTCGGGGATTTTTGGGAACATGAAAATTATGACCATTATGCGCGCGATGAGGCAGAGTTCCAGCGCATTGTAAATTACGTTTTGAACAATCCTGTGAAAGCGGGCTTCGTCAAAGCACCTGAAGAATGGAAGTGGTCATTTTGTAGCACAAATTTGTAATTTGTTCCTTGCAGGCAAATTACAAATTTGCCGTACCAACTTCGATGGCTTTTATCCACATCCTCGCCAAAACTGTCTCTGACCGCATCGCCGCAGGCGAAGTGGTCGAGCGTCCCGCGTCCATTGTCAAAGAGTTGGTTGAAAACGCGATTGACGCGGGAGCGACGGCGATTTCGGTGGAAATTCGCGAAGGCGGACTGCAAATGATTCGCGTGGGCGATAATGGCAGCGGCATGACGCGCGACGACGCGGAATTGTCCGTCGAACGTTTTGCGACGAGCAAGATTACGAATGAACGCGATTTGCAAACGGTCCGCACGCTCGGTTTTCGCGGCGAAGCATTGCCCTCAATTGCAGCGGTATCTCAATTTGAGATGTTGACGCGGGATAAAGACAATGTGCAAGGCACACGCATTCGCATTGTGGACGAGAAAAAAGAATTGGATGTCGCGGGCGCGCCGATTGGAACTTTGATAACTGCACGCGAACTTTTTTACAATGTGCCTGCGCGCAAAAAATTCTTGAAAGCGCCGCTACGCGAAACGGAACTCGTTACTAAAGTTGTTTCACAATACGCGCTCGCGTATCCGAACATTGGTTTTCGTCTCGCGGTGGACGGCAAAGATTCTCTCCTCGCTCCGCCATCATCAGCACTGGAAAGAATCGGCGCGGTGTGGAGTCGTGAAGCGGCGAGTGAAATGATTGCCGTCGAGTACGACAGTTTTGATTTGAAGGTGCGCGGCTTTATTTCCAAACCATCGTTTGCGCGTGCGTCGCGCGATTGGCAAAATTTCTTCGTGAACGGGCGTCCAATTCGTTCGGGGCTTTTGGCAGTGATGTTGGAACGTCCGTATGCTGGCAGGTTGCCGCCGAATCGTCATCCGCTCGCGGTGATTCACATTGAACTTGACCCGCAGTACGTTGATGTGAATGTGCATCCGCGCAAAGCCGAAGTGCGATTTATGCAAGAGCGTTCGATTTACGGCGCAGTTCAGCAAGCGGTGGAACACGCGCTGCGCGATTTTCCGATTACACAAAACGCGGACGGTATCGAATGGCCCTTTGCAAATGTTCCCGAAAGTTCGTTCGGCGCGTTGCGCGAAACACAGGCAGAATATCGCGCAGGAACATGGCGCGCGCTCGGACAAATTCACAACACGTACTTGCTCGCGCAAACACCCGATGGTTTTGTGATTGTTGACCAACACGCGGCGGAGGAACAGATTTTTTTCGAGAGGTTGACGGAGGAGAGTGGAGCAAGGAGAGTGGATAGTGGAGCGAAAAATCCGCTAACGCTGATGCCAAATGAAGCAACGCTCGTGAACGCGCATCTTGACGAATATCGCGCGTTGGGTGTGGACGTTGAACCGTTCGGCGCGAATACGTTTCGTTTGAACGCGCTGCCGAGTTTTGTAAAATTGTCGGCGCGTGAGGTTTTGGATGTGCTGGTTATGGAACATGAGAAATATCGCGCGTTGGAAGGGGATGCGCTGCGCGATAAATTGGCGTCAAAACTCGCGTGTGTGAGCGCATTGAAAACAGGCGACGCGTTGACGTTGGAGCAGCAACAAAATTTGTTGAATGAGTTATTGCAAATTTATTCGCCCGCTACGTGTCCGCACGGACGCCCGACGTTTGTGTATGTGACGTTGGAGGAGTTGGAGCGGAGATTTTTGCGGAGATAAATAGAGGCGGGAAACGAGAAGCGAGACTGACGTGCAAGTCTCGCTTCTCGTTTCCCGTTTTATTCCACCCGATACGGCGCTTCGTCGTCAATGTTGCCGACGAAATCTTGAAGTCCTTGATTTTGCAGCGATTGACGAATCGCCATGTTTTCGCCGGTGTGATACCAATAATGATAAATCACGCGCTGCAACAAATTTCCGTAGCTGGTTGACCATTCGCCCGATGGGTGATGATACAGTTCCAACAATTTTTCGGTTGTCAACGTATCGAGCCATTCGTCTGCCGCGCGCGTAATCGTTTGCCACGCGGCTTGCATTTCCGCGAGCGATGGGGTACTCGCGGGCGCGCCAAAGCGAAAATTTTCTTGTATGTCGGGCAACAAAACTTTGTCTTGCGCGAACGAAAGAAAATAGCGTTGCTCTTGCCACGCGAGATGTCCCACATTCCAGCTGATACAGTTCATCGGCAAGATGCGTTTGCGCGCGTCGTCTTCGGATAAACCTTCGAGCGCGCGTTGAAATTCACTGCGCGTGAAACGTAATTGTGTAATGAGTGGATGTGCCATGCTTATTTTGTCCCTGTTGGTTTTGCGACTGCCGGTTGTGCCGCGCCTTGCGTGAGGCGGGTTGGGGTAAAGGTTTGCGTTGGCACGGGGCGTTGGGCGAGTGCGAGCGCTTCGGTAGCTTGCGTTGTTGTTTTTGTGCGCGCGTCATTGATGGCGGTATCGTAATCGTGCAAACAATTCCACTGATTGTTTGGTCCAAAATACGCTGTCGAGCCGCCAATCCAAAATGGATAATCGCAGTGGTCGCCCGAATCGGCATCATAGACCGCCGTGTTGTAATCAAATTCGTGTCCGAGTCCGAATGTCACTTCAAAGCAATTGTTTTTCGCACCCGCACATTGATTGTTGAAAAATTTGATGTTCGTGCTGCCGTAACCGCCGTCGCCGTTCGCGTAATAGCAATTGCTCACGCGGCGGCAATTGTTTTCATAGACGAGCGTGTTGTTGACTTTGGTCATGGCGAGACCTGAACTTTCGCAACCGTTCGCGTGATAGACGTTATCGAGTCCATCGCACGCGCGATTGATGCGGCGAAAGGTGTTGGCGACGACGTAATCGCTGCGTGTTTGCATCAACATCACACCCCAGCCGTTCAAATCCGAAAACGAATTGCGAAAAATTTTGTTGCTGAATCCTTTGTACGAAAAGACTCCGCTCGTGCCGCCGTTGAATTGTGAATCCATCACGGTCGCGTTCACTGTATTGCTCAATAAAATTCCGCCGCCGTATCCTTGCGCGCCGCCGATTTCGGGCGTGTGAAAACAATGCGGATATAAACAGAGCCACGCGTTCAAATCATTTTCGTGCGTCGCGCCTTCGACATGAACACCGATAATGGAAATGTTTGTGCCTTGTACCGAAATCGCAAAACGACGCGGTTCACCTTTGACCAACGCAGTACGTCCGGGGTCGCCGTATAGTGTGATGTTGTTGCCTTGAATTTCAAACGGCGCGTACGTTTGTCCTGCGCACAATGAAATCGTTTCCGAAACCGGCGCGGGCATTTGGTCGGCGGGCGTACAATTTTTTGGACGCGCGGCGAGCCGAATTTCCGCCGACGCGACATTCGTGTACGCGGGAACATTCAACGCGATTTTCTGGGCGACGAGATTCGCGGGCATTGCCACAATCACTTCGGGGCGTTCGTCTTGCGTAGAAACAATTGGCGTCGGCGTCCACGTTGGCAGTGGAGTTGAAGTTGGCACGCCGGTGACGACGATATAATAAATGGTCGGTGTTTCAGTTGGCACGCCGGTGACGACAATGTAATTGGGTTCGGGTGTGTTGGTCGGGCGCGGGGTGTTGGTGGAACGCGTTGGGGTTGACGTTGCGGTTGGCGTGTGCGTTGGCGCGACGACGGTTGCTGCCAGCGCGATGAGCGTTTTATCTTTTGAACCCGCGACGACGGCGAGCAATGCCAAACGCTGCGCGACGTAATCTCGCTGCGGCGCGTATTCTTGAGCGAGCGCGATGATACGTTCGGTGGTGCGCGGGTCATTCAAACGCGCGAGCCGCTGCTGCGCAAGCAAGGTGTTGCGGTCCGTCGCGTACGCCTCCGCAATCATCAAAATATAATCGTCCTGTTCGGCGCGCGAAAGTTCGAGCGTCTGCGGAATAGGCGGGACGACCCAAACCACATACGCCAGATAGCCGAGCAGCAGTCCGATGAGGAGGGAAATTAGGGAAAGCAGGAAAATGCGGCGGCGTTGTGGGGATTTGTCCTGTTCGGCAATAACTTTAGCGCGAATTTCGTCGAGCGGAGTTTGTGACACAACGCGGATTTTACAACGGCGCGCGCGGGTGGTCAATAACGCCAATGGTCATGGGCGAGGCAAAGAGCTGTTATTGATGCGAGACGGGAATTTCGCTGACGGGGGTGATGACCGCAGTCGCACGCCGAAATCCGGGAAGAAGAAATTTTTGGAGGGCGTTCCAATCGTCCGCCTCGACAATAAAAAAGAGGGTGTGTTCAGAATTCGCCCCATATCGCCCAATCAATTTTATGCCTTCAACATTTGGGTCAAAAAGAGAGTTAGAGCCGCCTTCGCCCAATGGGCAGCTCTCGGGCGTATGGCGTTGCGTAATGTGAAATAACATGAGGTCCTCGTTGATGAGATGGGATGTGCGGGATTCTAAGCTTGATATTCTAATATCTCAAATCAAGTATGTTTCACCGAATGCTATTGCATTGCGTATTATCCATTGTTAGGAAATCAAGTCTATGTTAATATCCCGCGCGCGTCAAAACAATCTCCAATCTCCAATCTCCAATTTCTAACTTCCATGTCCACCGAACTCTACATTTCCGTTGATGTCGAAACTTCAGGTCCGATTCCCGGCGAATACAGTTTGCTCTCGATTGGCGCGTGTGTCGTCGGGCGCGAAGCAAATCCGTTTTATCTTGAATTGAAACCGCTCAATCAAAATTTTACCGACGAGGCGATCACGACGTGCGACCTTTCACTGGATGAATTGCAGCGCAAAGGGGTCGAGCCGTCGCGGGGAATGAAACGTTTTGCGAAATGGGTGAAAACAGTTGCGGGTGACGCGCGTCCCGTGTTTGTGGGATTCAACGCGCCGTTCGATTGGAGTTTCGTCAATTATTATTTCATCAAATTTGTCGGCTTGAATAAAAATCCATTCGGACATTCCGCGCTCGACATCAAATCGTACTACATGGGCGCGTACAAAACCGCGTGGGCGGAAACGAGTATGCGAAAATTGCCGCGCGAAATTCATGCGCCCGAACATGCGCTCAATCATCACGCATTGGCGGACGCGATGCAGCAGGGAGAAATTTTCAAGAGACTGCTAGAGCATAGCAAGTAGTAGGTATCAAGTAGTAAGGTCGCGTATCGCCTGCTACCTACTACCTGCTACTTTTGTATGAAACCCTTTTCCAAAAAACTCCTTGCGTGGTACGAACAAAATAAACGCGACCTCCCCTGGCGTAAAACGCGCGACCCGTACCGCATTTGGCTGTCGGAAATTTTGTTGCAGCAAACGCGCGTTCAAGCCGTCATTCCCTACTACGAAAAATTTCTCGCGCGCTTTCCCGATGTGTTTGCGTTGGCAAATGCGCCGCTTGACGATGTGTTGAAAACGTGGGAAGGCGCGGGGTATTATGCGCGGGCGCGGAGTTTGCATCGGACCGCGCAAATGATTGCGAACGAACGCGGCGGAAAATTTCCGCGCACAGTGGAAAATTTGTTGGAACTGCCGGGGATTGGAAAATACACAGCAGGCGCAATTGCGAGCATTGCGTTTAACGCGGATGAACCGTTGGTGGATGGAAATGTCGCGCGCGTGTTGTGTCGCTATTTCGGAATTCGTGAGGACGTTAAAGCGAGCGCGACGCAAGAACAGTTGTGGGATATTGCGACAGAATTATTACCAATAGGTCACGCGCGCGAATTTAATCAAGCGCTGATGGAACTCGGCGCGACGATGTGCATACCAAAAAATCCGCGCTGTCCATTGTGTCCCGTACAAAAAAACTGTGCTGCTCGCAAATTGGGTTTGCAAAATGTGCTGCCCACAAAACGCGCGAGACAAGAATTGCCTCACAAAATAATTGCGGCGGGCGTAATTTACAAACGCGGGCGCATCTTGATTCAACAGCGTTTGAGTAAAGGACTGCTCGGCGGATTGTGGGAATTTCCCGGCGGCAAGGTGGAACCGAACGAACATTTAGAACAATGCGTGACGCGTGAAGTGCGTGAAGAATTGGGAATTGAGGTTCGCGTGGGTGAGGAAATTATCGTAGTGGAACACGCGTACTCGCATTTTTCGATTACACTGCACGCGTTTCGCTGTGAATTTGTTTCAGGTCGCGTAAAAATTTCTAGCGCGCAAAAATTCAAATGGGTGAGACCGCGCGAGTTGGAACAGTACGCGTTTCCGGCGGCAAATAAAAAAATAATTGCGGGACTATTGCAAGAAACATAAAACCCGTCGTTTTCGCTTGGAAACGACGGGTTTTATGTTTCTTGTTCCAGAGACGTTTCATCGCTCGCAGTTGGCGATTCGGCTTCTGGCGTCGGTTCGGCAGTTTCCGAAACTTTGGCGCGTTCCATATTCTCGCCCTCTTGCTGTTCTGAAACGGGAGGTTGGAGTGCGCGGCGATGTCGAAACAGATAAAGTGAAAATTGCGCGGACGCGTTTGCCAACATGACAACGCAGAGAACAGCGACGAATATCAACGCAAGCGTTTGAAATGGTTCACCGCACACGCGTTCCGTAGGCGTACACGACAAGAGGCGCAGCCACAAATGATACAATGCGTACAATGTAGCAAAAAGGAAGATTGGCACGAGCCAACCGACAAGATACGCGCGGCGTCCCCAAAATTTTTCCGCGTAAAACGTAACGCCCACGCCCACGCCCATTGACAGTACGAGTGCGACACCACACAGCAGCGCGAATAAAACATCCATCACAAATTTTTCAGCGCGTCACACAAAATTAAAATATCCTCTTCGGTGTTGAAAAATCCCGTCGAAATCCGATTCAATTCCGGTTCGGGAACGTGGCGAATGAAAATGTTTTGTGCGTACAATTTTGCAGTCACGTCAGCAGGTGCGATGCCTTCCATGGTGAAATGGACGAGACCCGCGATTTCGTTGCGCGGCATGTACAATTTCACGCGTTCGAGTTTGGACAATTCCTCATACGCGAATTGTCCGAGTTCGCGCGTGCGCGCATAAATCCATTCCCAACCGATTTCATCGCGCATCCATTTCAAGCCCGCGTTGAAACCCGCGAGCGACGCGGGATAACTCGCGGCGTAGTGAAAACGCTGCGCGGTCTCGACGAATTGAATTTCGGACTCGTTTGAAATGACGCGCTGTTTCAAGCCCCAATAGCCGATGAACGTATTTTGAATTTTTGATAAATGTTCGCGGCGAATAAACAACGCCCCTACACCATCCGGTCCGCACAACCATTTTTGCCCGGGCAGCGCGTACGCGTCCACGCCCAATTCGTACACGCGCGACGGAACCATCCCCGCAGACTGCGCCGCATCACAAATCACCATGGCGCCGAACCGATGTGCCATGTTGGACAGTTCACGTATCGGCAATACTGCGCCGGTTGACCACGACACATGCGAAAGCACAACCGCTTTGGTGCGTTTGGAAAGCGCGACGCGCAATGAAAACACCGGGTCGCAATTGCACAAACCAATGTCGGTGTAAATCACTTTGACCCCATAGCGCGCTTTTAACAGCGCGGCGGGATTCAGTCCGCCTTCGTGTTCGCTGTTGCCCGTAATCAATTCATCGCCCTCGCGCCAATCGAGTCCGAGCAGCGCAATGTTCATGCCTTCCGTCGTGTTGTGTGTAAGTGCAACCTCATCCGTTTCACACGCGAGCAATTCGGCAACGAGCGCGCGCAATTCATTCGTCGTCGCGGTATAGCGGTCATACGCCGGCTGCCCGATGCGTCCCTCTTGCAATTCGACGCGCGCATGATTTGTAATCGCTTCAAACGCGCGATTTGTCAGCGGACCATTTGTGCCCGTATTGAGATATACCTCGCGCGTGACAACCGGCATTTGTGCGCGAATCATTTCGATTTTTTGTGTGTCGTATGAGGTGGGAACGAGATTCATATTGTTGATAATTTTTTGCGACGTTCAAGCCGCGACATGACGAATTGAATCATCGCACTGACGCCGAGATTGAAAAGCAAAACGCCGCCCAACAATAAAAATACATACGCGTCGCCTTCACCGCACGACAATTGATTTTCAGGCGAGCAGGGCTGCGCGCTCACCACGCGCGAATACACAAACCACAACGCGATAGGAATGACAACAGGGACGAGAAATCCAAACCAATACGCGCCGCGCGGAAAACGCTTGCGCGTGAGTAACGTGACGCCGATGCCGAGCGCGAACGGCAGCGCGCACGCGAGGAGACAAACGGAATAGATGAGGGCGTTTTCCACAAGGTACAGCGTAGGGGCGAAGCATTTGCAAACGCGTCTCTGAAACCTGGACAGATATTTATGCAAATGCTTCGCCCCTACCGGTCACACATCACTGCGCGTCAACCATTTTTCCACAATCGGCGCGCGATACGTTTCCATTTCGTCGAGCAGTGTATTCACATCGGACGAGACGCGTAACATTGCGCGATGGTCGGGGCGAATGAAACCTTCTTGCGTCGCGTGGTCGAACATGGCGAGCAGTGGATCAAAAAATCCTGCGACGTTTAGAATGCCGCAGGGTTTTTGATGCAGTCCGAGTTGCGCCCATGTCACAATTTCACAAAATTCGTCGTAGGTGCCAAAGCCGCCGGGCAGCGCGATAAAGCCGTCCGCCAAATCTGCCATCAACGCTTTGCGTTCGTGCATCGTGCCAACGACGCGCAGTTCGGTGAGTCCGCGATGTTCCACTTCTTTTAGCATGAGATGGTCGGGAATCACGCCAAGCGCTTCGCCTTTCGCGTCGAGAATTGCATCGGCAAGCACACCCATTAAACCAACTTTGCCGCCGCCGTACACCAAACCAATTTCGCGCCGCGCCATTTCATTTCCCAACGCGCGCGCGGCTTGACCATACACATCGCGCGTTCCAACATTTGAACCACAAAAGACACAGAGACGTTTCATAAAGTCGTTAGCCGTTCGTTCTTCGTCATTGGTGATTTGTCATTTTGCATTAATTGTCCGATTTCTCTTTTTCTTTTTCCAAATTCGACACGGCTTCTTGAACAATTTGTTGCACTTCTTGTTCCGTATTTTTTCGTTCTTGCCATTCCTCTTGCAAAATACTCATGCACACCGTGTCCACATAATTGCCGTTGCTCCACATGTGGCGACGCAATTTTCCTTCGTGAATAAATCCGACGGCTTGATACGCGCGGATGGCGCGTTCGTTCGTCGCCAGCACTTGCAACCCCACGCGCTGCACGTTCCAATGGGTGAACGCGTAATCCACGAGCAAGCCAATCGCTTCGCGCCCGTATCCTTTGCCCCAATACTCTTTGTCGCCAATCGTGATGCCGAGGTCGCAGCGATGCGCGACGCCTTTGAACTTGTCAAAACCGTACAAACCGCATTGTCCAATGAGGCGTCCATCCGCTTCAATCGCGAACCACGTGCCGTCGCGTCCGCCTTTTTTCGCGTTCTCGTCGAACTCGCCTTCGAGCCGTTCAAGCGATTGTGGAATCGGTGGGTCGCCGCCGCCCGCAATTTCAACTTCGGGGTCGTTGTTGAATTCCCACAGGCGCATCAAATCATCGCGCCGCACACCGCGTAAAAGTACACGTTCACCTTTGAGCATGTTGACAAGCTAAAAGTGCAAAGTTAAAAGTTAAAAGCGACAAGCCGGAGGCGAAACTTTTAACTTTTAACTCTTTACTTTTTACTTTTGAATAATCCGTTCGGATAGACCGCCAAATTATTCCAAAACAAATAGCCCGCGCTTTTGGCATCGTCGGAACCTTGCGCTTGTTTGAGCATGTCGGACAAATTCATTTGATACGCTTGCAGCCACGGGCGCACGAGCGTCCAATTGTTGGTCGTACGCGCTTGCGCTTTGAGTGTACCGAATTTCATAATTTCGTACGGACACGCGTACGAGTCGCCACAATTTTTAATGCCGAATCCCGCGCCCCACAAATTTGTCGCAAAGCGCCACGTCGAAGGATACATCATCGGCGAAATATAATCGAACTCGGGCGCGATATTTTCCCACACTTGCCCGATGCCTTGTTCGTCATCCGTCGCCGTCGTCAAACCAAACACATCGCCGGAAAAAAATGCCGTCGTCGGACGCAATGCTTGCTTGGTGCGTTCGAGAAAATTTGCGATTTCGCCCACACGATAATCCGCATCGCCAAATTCGCTCTGCATAACATCGCGCGTACCGGGAAAGCGAATGTAATCGTACTGAATTTCGTCAAAGCCCATCGCCGCGAGTTCCTTGGCGAGTTCGATGTGATAATCCTGCACCTCGCTCTCGGCGGGATTTGTCCAATATGCCGCGTTTTCGTACAAGAGTCCGCCCGCCGCGTTGTGCAGCCCGAGGTCGGGACGTTTTTGCGCAAGCAATACATCTTTGAACACAGTCACGCGCGCGATGCAATACAATTTATAGTCGCGGCACGTTTGCACTTGAGCATTCGCGTTGTACTCGCGCGGAATATACGCGCCGATTTGTTTGGCGAGCGCGGCTTGCGAGTCCCACAAAATATAGCCGGGGTCTTCTTTGACATCAAAGACCACCGCGTTCATTTCCGTATTTTTGAATTGAGTGAGCACGCGTTCGGCATCCGCTTTTTTGATGCCGTAATACAAATGAATGCCTTTGGCACTGAATGGCGTGAGCGCAAAATCCTGCGCGCCGCCTTTGGTTAATTCAAACGCGCCGAGCAAATACCCCGGTTTTTTGATATACAGTTTCGGAACGGTGGAAAAATCTTCGAGTTTGAAATTTCCGCTCGCATCTAGCGGCGTCGCAGTGTTGTTGAGAATAAGCAGCGCGTTCGCAATGGCTTGTTTCGTGTTAGGGTCCACGACGCGTCCGGTCAAGGTCGTCGGCTGCAATTGCAGTGTCAGTTGCGCGTCGTTCGCCGCGTTCGCGCTTGCCTGCGCATAACCCGGCGCGCGCGCGAAAATTTGCGTATCGGCAGTTAGACCTTTCAATAACACAACGCCATTAACATCCGTATTAACGCTCGTACCATTCGCAGTGACGCGCACACCGGGCAGTGGTTTTTGATTTGACGCATCTATCACAATAACGCGCATTTCGGTCGGCGCGAGCGCAATCGTCGCCACTTGCGATGTATCGCCCGCCGACTCGACAGTGACTTGTACGGTGCGATAACCGGGCAGTGAAATTTTTATACGTGCGCCGTTACGCACGCCGAGCGCGACAAATTCACCAAGCTCATTTGTTTCATAAATTTGTTCGCCCAGTTCCACGCGCGCGTTCGCAAGCGGTTTTTTCGATTCGGCAGTAACTACGATGCCGCGCCATTCGCGTGGCGGCAAGGTGAGCGAGGTCGAAAAATTTTGTTCCCACAATTCATCGGCACTGATTTTTTGTGCGGTCTCTTGAAAGCCATCTGCAAACGCGCGCAGTTCCCAATCCCCGCGCGGAAATTGCAGTTCAAAAAAACCCTTCTCATTGGAAAAGGTGGAACGTCCCGCGAGCGTAAGCGCGGCTTGTGAAATCGGCGCGCCGTTGTTGTCAAGGATGGTGCCTTGCAATGTTTTCGTTTCGAGATACGCAATGCCGAGTCCTGTGCCCCCGAGTACGAGCGCAAGAAAAACGAGTGCGACAAGCAGAATTGAAAGTTTGGACATGAGGAATTTGACTCTGCGGCTTACGAATTGCGCAAGGAAAATTTCAGATTCGCAATTCACATTTTCAAATTTGCGTAGCGATTATAACATGTGCCGCGCGTCGTGAAAAAAACAACGCGCGCGTTCGCGCGCAAGCGTAAATTTTTTAGCGCGCGTTGAATTTCATTTCGCTTGTGTATCGGTTTTCCACATCTCCACACGCTTCATCCACAGTTTTACGCGAGTTTTCCACAATTTTCATTTCTTGCTAGTGGGTAGAGAGCGCGCGAGCCACAAGCAATAGGGCAAAACCCGGTTTTCCACATCACGAGTCTGGTTTATCCACAATTAATTCTTTATTTCACAATGTTAAAGATTGCGCGCGCGCGCGTGGATTTTAAGGTCAACACCTTGCGTACAAATGAGCATCCTGCTAAGATACCGCACGCGTCGCAAGTGGGGGAAAACATTTTTCCGGCTGCGGCGTGTGTTTTTCTCATTTTCTGGTTAACGGGATTTTTTCTATGATTTCTTCACCTTCGCTCCGCACCAATTCCTCGCTTGAAGTTTCGCGCGACGCGCTGCACAAACCGCTGGGACCGAATGCCGCGCATCTTTGGCAAGCCGCGCTCGGCGAGCTGCAATTGCAAATGACCAAAGCCACGTTCGATACATGGGTCAAACCAACGTTCGCGTTGTCGTTTGATACGGAACGCAGCACTCTTGTCGTTGGTGTACGCAATGCATACGCCAAGCAATGGCTCGAAAATCGGTTGTATGGTATGATTGAACGTACGCTCAATCATGTGTTGGGACATCCTTCGGAAATTCGTTTCGTGTTAAAAACGCGCGACGACGGCGATGAATCTCCAGAGCCGAATGCCACACTTGAAAGCGCGCGAGAGACCCAAAACGGCACGCCCACATTTTCCTCCCCGGACAGCGTGCCACAACCGCGCATGAACGAAGAACCAAAACTTTCGATGCTGACCGACAAAGCGCGCAGTGCCTCATCGCAATATACGCCTTCGCGCGGACAAGGTTCAACGCTCAATCCAAAATATACGTTCGACGCGTACATCGTCGGTAATTCGAATCGCCTCGCGCACGCGGCGTGTATGGCAGTCGCGGAACGTCCGGCGGAAGCGTACAATCCGTTGTTTATTTACGGCGGCACGGGTTTGGGCAAAACGCATTTGTTGCACGCGCTCGGTTGGATTCCACAATTGCGCGGCAAACAAGTGGTGTACGTTTCTTCGGAAACATTCACCAACGAACTCATCAATTCCATTCGCACGCAGACCGCCGAAGAATTTCGCCGCGCGTATCGTGAAGTAGATGTTTTGTTGATTGACGATATTCAATTCATCGCGGGCAAAGAAACGACGCAAGAAGAATTTTTTCACACGTTCAATTCCTTGCACGGACTCAACAAACAAATTGTGATTTCGGCAGACCGCCATCCGCGTGCGATTTCGACGTTGGAAGAACGGCTGCGCTCGCGGTTCGAAGGCGGACTCATTGCCGACATTCAGCCGCCGGATTTTGAAACGCGTTCCGCGATTTTGCGATACAAAGCAGAAGCGCAACCGATGCCCGTGCCGGGCGACGTGATTGATTTTCTCTCGCGCAAAATTCAATCCAACATCCGCGAATTGAACGGCGCGTTGACGCGCGTCGTCGCGTACGCGCAATTGATGCAAGCGCCTTTGACGGTGGATTTGGCACAGACCGTTCTGCAAGATGTGTTGCAGCAAACGCCGTTAAGCACCGCACAGGTAGTAAGCGCGGTGTGCGAATACTATCGCATCAGCGAAGAAGATTTAAAGGGGCGCGGGCGCAACAAAGAAGTGGTAACACCGCGTCAAATGGCAATGTACCTTTTGCGCGAAGCAACGGGCGCGTCGCTTCCCCAAATCGGCGATGTGTTGGGTGGACGTGACCATACGACGGTGATGTACTCGGTGGAAAAAATCGCGCAAGAAATCGAGCAAGATGACCAACGGCGCAGGGAAATGTTGGCGATAAAAGAACGATTGTATAACGGACAACGCGCGTAATTGCCCCATAATATGAATCAAAAAATCCAAGTCCGCTGCGACTTGGATTTTTTTTGCCAATCAATAAATAGCCCGCATCCATATGCGACAGGTTATGCGCGTTGGCGAATGGATTACACTCGCGCAACGTACAAACCTGTCACAGCCGAACCTTAGGATTCGAGTGAGCCCACATATTGTGCTGCATCTGCGCGGCGCGTCACATCGAGTTTTTTCAAAATGTTGTGGACATGATTTTTCACTGTCCCCAACTCGATGGTCAAACGCTCGGCAATTTCCTGATTCGATGCGCCGTTGCGAATGTGCAATAAAATCTCGCGCTCGCGCTCCGTCAGGGTCGTGAGGTTCGCCCCATTTTGCGCGAGCCATTCTTGACGGTGCTGTTGCTGCAGCTCTAAAAGTTCACGCATGCGTGTAACAAGCGCAGTGCCTACATTCGGCGCAAAGGTGGGTTTGCCCTCGGCGATGGCGTGCAAAGCCGCGAGCATTTCATTCACCGTAGCGCCGCGTCGCACATAACCGCTTGCGCCCGCTTCCAATAACGGCACAATTGTTTTCGCACACTCGTCAATGTCCACAACGACTGTGCGCGGTTTGAACGCGTGCGCGTCTTGCAGAAACCGGTTGAGCGCAGCAAGCGAAAAGCGCGCACTCACCAAAATGAAATCGCTCGCCTGCGCGCTCGTTCGTGTTACATCCAATGTGTTGGCGCAGCCCATTACACGCACTTGAGGTTCGTGTCGCAGTGCGTGCGACAGCTGCGGTTGTGGCTCGATGATAAAAATGGACAACATTTTTTCACCACCGCGTTATTGTGTTGCACCCTCTGGCTCGCGCCATTCGAGCGGCACACGCACAACAATCGTCGTACCTTCACCCGGCACACTGGAAATGTCGAGGGTGCCTTGAATCATTTCCGCGCGTTCCTGCATTCCCAAAAGTCCAAGCGAACGTTTGCCGCGTACTTGGTTTCTATCAAATCCTTTGCCATTGTCCGCGATTTCGAGAACCAGCTGTTCGTGATTTACATGTAAGGTGGCACGCACACGCGTCGCGTTGGCATGACGCGCGACATTGGTGAGCGTTTCTTGGAAAATGCGATAGAGCGCGGTGGCTTGCGCGTGATTCAATGCCAGCTCTTGTTCTAGAATGTTGGTCTCGACTGTTATGTTGGTGCGCGTTTGAAATTCTTGCGCGTACCATTCGAGCGAAGGACCAAGTCCCAAATCGTCCAACATCCCCGGACGCAGTTGACTCGACATACGGCGCACCGTTTTAATCGTCGCATCAATTTGCTCCGACATGCTCGCAGCGCGTTCGTGCAGTTGTTTGTTGCGCTGCGGAAAACGCGCGCTCAGCGCGGCGAGGTCCATCTTGAGCGCCGTGAGCGATTGTCCCAATTCGTCATGCAATTCGCGGGCAATGTCGGCGCGTTCCTCTTCTCGAATCGTTTGCAAACGTGCGGCGAGCGCGCGCAATTGGGTGTAGGAATTTTGCAGCGCGTTTTCCGCCCGTGAAATTTTTTGGTACGCTTGAGCGTTCTCGAGCGCAATCGAAGCAATCGGCGAAAGCGCAGTCAAAAATTCCACATCCGCGCCGGTGAACGGCGAGCCGTCCACTTTGTCGCGCACGGTCAGAAAACTGACGACCTGATTTTGTGCGTCGAAAATGGGTGTGCAAATCGCGGCGCGCACGCCTTGATTGAATGGCAAATGGTGCAGAATCACCGGGTCATTAGGGGCATCATTCGTCACGTAAGGCGCGGCGTGTTCCAGTACCCACCCGGGCATCCCCTTGCCAATTTCCCAAGTGTATTCAAGCGGCACACTCTTGCCATTCGCATATAACTTGGTCATGCGTACGCCGTGTGCGGTCCGCAACCCGGCAAAGCCGCTCGTCACACGAAGCGTGCGCATCACTTCTTGAATCAAAATATCGAGTGAGGTTTCCACATCGAGCGTCGAGTTGAGTTTGTTGCTGATGCGTAATAGCGCGCTCGTCGTTTCTTCGGCGCGTGTGCGTTCCGTCACTTCGTGGCTCAATTCGTCGTACGCTTGGCTCAATTCAAACGTGCGCTGCTGCACGCGTTCTTCCAATTCCGCGTTGAGGCGCTGCGTTTCATCATAGAGCCGCGCATTTTCTACAGCCACCGCCGCGCGCCCCGCAAACAATTCCGCGAACGCCAGGTCTTCATCCGTAAAGTGCCGCCGCGAATCGGTATTGACCATTGTGATGGCGCCGAGCGTTTTGTTTTGCACATTGAGCGGCACAATCATTACCGAGCTGTAACCAATGCTGCGTAAAATTTGCAGCTGCACTTCATTCTTGGCAGCTTGCGCCAACAACGCATCGGGAATGTCATGATAAATTTCCGCTTTCCCCGTACGCAACACATTCGGCAAACCACGCGGCGAATTCCAATCCGGTTCAAAGTATTGTTTGATTTCTTCGCCATAGTCTTTTGCCCATTGTAATTTTGCCGGGTCTTGATGCGCCAGCACGAGTTGTTCGGCAGTGCCATCGCCTTTTGCCATATCAATCGTGCACCAATCGGCAAATTCGGAAACCACCAACTGTGCGAGTTCGGTGAGCGTCGCTTTGTAATCGAGCGAACGCGCCAAGACGTGACTTGCGTTGGTGAGCCATTCACTGCGCTGCGCCGCGCGTTCGGCAGATTGGCGCGCCGATTGTTCTTGGACGTACAGCGCGGCATTGTCCAACGCAATCGCGGCGCGCCGCGCAATTTCTTCGCCTGTCAATAAATCTTGAAAAGTAAATCGCCGCGCGGATTGCGAATTGACAAAACCGATGGCGCCAAAGGTGCGCCCGCGCGCAATCAACGGCAGAATGATGTACGACTTGATGCCCAAGCGTTCAAAGTATGCCGCGCGTTCTGCACTCATGGGTTCCGTGTCCGCATCAGGAACCCATTCTGCTTTGCCCGTGCGAATCACATTCGGTGTACCTTGCGCCGCATTCGGGTCAAGCGGCTGCGCCTCTGCCCATTCACGAATGACCACTTCCAATTCGGGCTGTGTATGTGCGAGCGCGGCAAGCTGAATGGAACCATCACTCTCCAGCCGATTGATGACACACCAATCGGCGAAACGCGGCACCACCAAACGCGCGAGGCGTTCCATCCGCGTTTCCGGGTCAAACGAGGCAATGATTTCGCTGCTCGTTTCGGCAACCAATTGCAAACGCTCCTGCGCGACTTGCGATTCCTGATAAAGTCGCGCGTTGTCGGCGGCGAGACTCGCGCGCCGCGCCAGCTCGCGCGCGAGTTGCACCTCATGCGTCGCGTACTTGCGTCCCGAATCGGACATGACGAATGTGACGACGCCAAGAATTCTACCGCGCGCTTGCAGTGGGACAGAAATGTATGCGCCCAAACCCAATTGTTTGAGCGTTTCTAAATGCGCGGCATCGCGCGCGGTCTGTTGCAGCACCGCAAAAGGTACATCATTCAAAAAATCCACTTCGCCCGTTCGCAAAACATATGGGACAAGATGCGTGGCGTGTTCGTCTAAAGGATAGTACTGCGGACGTGTCGCAATGTGAGCGACGATTTGGGGATTGTAATGCGCGAAAGCAACGCGGCGCACCTTGTCGTCTTCCAAAACATGCACCGCACACCAGTCCGCGAGAAATGGGACAGCGCGCTGTGCGAGCGTTTTGAGCGTTGTTTCAAAATCGAGCGAGCCGCTCAATTCATTCGTCGCGCGCATCAAAAATTCCTGCGCGCGTTCTTGGAGCCGCCGTTCGGTAATGTCGCGCGCGGTGGTGGACGCGCCAACAATTTTCCCCGTCTCATCGCGCACCGGTGAAATCGCTACCGAGACTTCGACGCGCGTGCCGTCTTTGCGTAGACGTGTGGTATCAAAATGATGAATCGTTTCGCCTTCTTGAATCCGCGCCATAATGATTTGCTCTTGCGACTGGAGCTCCGGGGGAAACAAAACCGTCACCGGTTTGCCTACTATCTCATCGCGCGTATAACCGTACAAACGCGCCGCCGCCGGATTCCAATCCAAGATGATGCCGTTTAAATCTTTGGCGAGAATGGCGTCTTCGGTATCTTGAACAATGGCAGCCAAACGCGCGACATCTCGCAGATTTTGTTGACGCACAATAAAGAAACCGATTTGCGTGCCAATCACGCGCACCATTTCGATAACGTCCGCGTCAGGCACTTGCTGCTGATGCGAAAATGCTTCCAGCACGCCGATGACTTTGCCGCCGGCGATGATGGGAAACGCGAACGCGCTCTGCAAATTTGCACGCGCCATCGCACTGCCGCGCGGCAAGTTAGATTCCGCCGCAAGTTGTTCAAGCCATACCGGTTTCCGTTCCAGCCACACCCGTCCGGGCAATCCTTCGCCGCGCGCAAAGGTACGCACACGCGTGGTGTGGGCAAACTCGTACAAGGACGAGTCCATCGCATTGTGCCACGTTGTCAACGGGCGCAGCATTTGTGCGCTCGAGTCCACTTGCCAAATGGCGCCAAAATCCCATTCCAAGCCCTCGCACATCGCACTCAAAATCCACGGGGCGGCTTGCTGCAGCGACACGGCTTCTGCCAATGCTTCGGCGATGCGATATTGCACCGTTTTGCGCCGCTGCGCGTTTTCCGCCGTCGTCACATCCATCATCGAAATAATACAGCACAAGATTTCATCCTGCGGACCGCGATAGGGCGCGGTGTTGACAAAAATATCGCGCCGCGGCGTTCCTTCCAACAAACACAATCCTTTGAGGGTTTCCCCGCGTAGGACGGGCATGATAGCAAAAGGTTCAACGGACGCGCGTTCCGCATCGTCTTGACGGCATATCCATTGCAATGGAAAGGCGCGTTCAAAATTCAAACCAACGGGGTCGCCACTATACAACGCTTGTGCGGCAGGATTCGCCAACGCGATGTGTCCGCGGTTGTCGCAAATTACGACTGCCGCGTCCATTTGCGCCAGAACGAGGTCGGCGAGGGCGCGGTCGGAAATGAGAAAAGGTTCGGTTGAGGTGCGAGTTGAATTCATAGCAAGACCTGTCAGGTTGATTATAACGCGCGCAAGGTGATTGCCTATCAGTGTAAGGATACATCCGATGTAGGACAAATGCCGACACACGCGCCCGAAACATTCCTTACACGCAAATCGGACAATCGCTGATAGCATATCCGCGCGCAATCCTGTACGCTGAGGAGAGTAAAGCGTTTCGAAATGATGTCAAACAATTTTGTCAAGGAACTCCCCGAAAGGACAAGCAAAGATGTTAAGAGCATATGATGTAATGACGCGCGCCGTTGCCAGCGTCACACCGCAAACACCGATTACACAAGTGGCAACGATGATGCGCGACCTCAATATCGGCGACGTGCTAGTCACAGAAGATGGCACATTGCGCGGTATCGTGACTGACCGCGACCTCACTATCCATGTGTTGACGAATGGCGCAAATGGAAACGCGCCTGTCGAACGCTACATGACAACAGACGTTGTCACGGGTTCGCCGGATTGGTCACTCGACCAAATCGCGCAAGTGATGGGCGAACATCAAATTCGCCGCTTGCCGATTGTGCAAGACAACAATGTCTTGGGCATCGTCTCGTTGGGCGATGTGGCATTGCACACGTCGAAACGCGAAACGGTTGCCGCATCTCTGAAAAATATCTCGGAAGCAACGCGCACGCGTTTCAATCGCGCGACGCCGGTAGGAAAATTTCTGGGCATCGCAATTCCCCTCGCACTTGGCGCCGGGGTCCTGTTGTTTGCCAATACGAAATCCGGCAAGCGCGTGCGCCAACAATTGCAAGCGAGCGAATTGCCGGAACAGGCGCGCGGCTGGATGAACGAAGCAGGACGCGCCCTTCAAGACCCGCGCACGCGCCAAGCTGTGCTGGATGCAGTGGCTGCAACCGGGTTGCCGGATAAAACGCGGCAAATGCTTCAAGACGGTGTGCGCGCGTGGAGCGACTCGCAGACGCGTGCGCGCGTGAGCAACGAAATTTCGCGCCAGGGCGCGCGCGTTTCAGAACAAGCCGCGCAGTTGGCAGAACAAGCGCAGCACATGCCGGAAGCACTGGCGCAGCGCATGCAAAAAAATAAACCCAAGCGATTTATTTTCGCCTAAATGAGCGCGCCCATCTTATCGCCAAACGATAAGGTGAGTGCGCGGTGGAGGAACGAATGAACACAACAACCAAAACTCGTACGACGAACCCGAACGTGGATGTCAAAACCTATTATAGCGGACGCCAAACCGTTGGCGCGCTGTTTCAAAATCGCAATGACGCGGAAAACGCCATCAACGCGCTCAAGACGCGCGGTTTTCGCGGCGACCAAATTGGTATCGCCATGCGTGACCGCGACGCACAAGGCGCACTCGTGGAAGACACCGGCTCGAAAGCGGCAGATGCCGCAGCCACCGGTGCGGTGAGTGGCGGGCTTTTGGGCGGCGTCGTTGGCTTTTTGGTCGGCGTCGGTGCGTTGGCAATTCCGGGCATTGGTCCGGTGATCAGCGCAGGCGTCCTTTCTACAGTGCTTGGCACGGCGGGCGCAACGGCGCTCGCAGGCGCGGGCATTGGGGCTGCCACCGGCGGTGTTGTTGGTGCGTTGATTGGAATGGGTATTCCCGAAACGGAAGCGACGTATTTTGAAAGTGGTTTCCGCAAAGGGCATGTTCTCGTGACCGTTAATGCCGGCGCGCGCATCAGCGAAGCAGTGGATGTGTTGCGTCAATACGGCGGCGACCTCGGCGTCAGCACGATGAATTAAGGAACGTGAATTTTCGGGACACCGAAAATTCCAGACGCAGTTCAAGAGAGGACTGGAGCAATCCATCCTCTCTTTTTCCATTTTTGAATGCGGTGAGGCAAATGGCGAACCTTGTTCGCAAGAAAGTTCGCCGTACACTTTCAGAGGAGCGAGTATGGATTACCAAGAACTATTTTTGACCGCTGCGCGCGTGGTGGTGATGTATGTGGCTATCTTGTTTGTAGTGCGTCTGCTTGGCAAACGGACGGTCGGCAATTTCACGGCGTTCGACCTCATCGTCGCTTTTCTGATGAGTGAACTGTTGGACGGACCGATTTATGGTGATGTGCCGCTCGTTCAGGCGTTCGTTGCCATTGTCATGGTTGCAGCATTGCATTACTTGAATTCGTGGTTGGGCTATCACGTACCGTGGTTCGATGCACTGACCGGCGGCAAAGCGCGCACACTGATCGAAAACGGAAAAATGCAAAGAGACGCGATGGCAGCCGAGCGTATCAATGAAAATGAATTGCAAGGGATGCTCCGTGAAAAAGGCATTGATAGGTTAGAGGATGTTGCACGCGGTAGCTTGGAGACGAACGGACAATTGTCGGTACAAAAAAAGGAATCTGTGCGCCAAGTGGAGAAACGCGATTTGGATGCGCTTGTGAAGCGTCTCAAATAGCGGCGGAGTAGAACTCGCCCGTTCATGGAAAAATTCATTTCGATATTTGTATGACAGATAACACAAAAAAACTTCCGAACTTGATGTTCGGAAGTTTTTTTGTTTCCGGTTGGTCCGTATTATTTATACGGGAGAGCGTCCGGGCAGTGCGCGAACGATGGCAATCAAGATCACCGAGCCGACAAATGCGGTTACGATGCTAACGATGTTGATGCCGTTCACGGCGTCTGCGTTAAACAACGTGGCAGCGAGAAAGCCGCCAATCAACGCACCGACGATACCGATAATAATATCACCGACGACACCGTAGCCGCCGCCCTTCATCACCATCCCGGCGAGCCAACCTGCGATCAAACCGACGACGAGCCATGCTAGAATACCCATTGTTTGTTCCTCCTTGAGAAATATCAGTCAAAAGGACTGACGTTTGAATTGATTGTTTTTCATTTCGCCCGTTGCGAAATGAGAACGTGCTTGCTTTCGAACGTTTAGATTGCTGCGAGCGCGTTCACCGAGCTTGCTGCAATCTCTGTCAATTTCTTGTCTGCCGCGCCTTCTTCATCAAGTGTTTCTTGAAGCAGCTGCGCGACCGGATACAAGCCCAATTTTTCGGCGTGGTCACGTGCTGTGCCGTACGCCGCGATTTCATAATGTTCGACGCGCTGGGCTGCGCCAATGAGCGCCGCGTCCAACACCCAGTCCGCTGCCTTTTCCTTTAAAATTTCTTTGCCCTCTTCGAGCAGTCCTTCCATCCCGGCGCATTTCTTTCCGCGCGGCGAGACATCCAGCTGGCGGCAGATTTCTTCGAGCCGCTGCACATGTCCTTCGGTTTCTGTCAAGTGTTGTGCAAACGCTTCTTGCAATTGTTCCGCGTTGGCGGCTTCCGCCATTTTCGGAAGGGCTTTGGTGATTTGTGTTTCTGCGCTGTACAAATCTTTGAGTTCGTGAACGAACAAGTCGTGCAAGTTTTCGAGTGCCATCTTGTTTTCTCCTATAGCCCTCCGCCGTCAGGTGACGGCGGAGGGTTTGTTCATTTAGCGCGGTTGCGTGCGTTGGTATTCGTCGAGACGACGTGTCACTTCTTGCTCGGCTCGTTCTTTGGCATAGCCGTAGCGTTCTTGCAGCGCGCCGACGAGTTTTTCGCGTTTACCGTCAATCTTGGTCAAATCATCATCGGTGAGGTCGCCCCACCATTCTTTAACCTGACCTTTCAGTTGTTTCCAGTTCCCTTGCAAAATGTCGTTCATACTGACCCTCCCTATTGATATTCAGTGAATCTCTGCATTTGCTATTTCGTTCACTGTCAGCATCAAGATACAGGAACTCGTTAAAACGCTGTATCAGTCCAATTCTGAATTGAATGTAAGGAAAGTGTGTGTCGTATTGTGGGATTTTGTCTGACAGAGGAGACGCGCACAGAAAATAGGTGTAGGATAAAAACCGACATACTGTCAGTACAATTCGGATGCAATTGTCAGAATTATGCCGACTGAAACACATCGCTACTTGTCTTATGCTAATGTGAAAATGTACGAACGTAGAGTTCGTGCAAGTGAAAAAGGTCAAGCCTAATGAATGTTTTTGTCGTTGAAGACTCTTCTCTTTTACGCGAACGATTAGTTCGAACATTGACCGGCATTGCCGATGTGCAAGTTAGCGGGTTCGCCGACACTGCCGCCGAAGCTATAGAACAAATTCAGACGCTCCGCCCCGACGCTATTATTCTCGACATTCGGCTGCGGCAAGGCACGGGCTTTCAAGTCTTGGAAGCATGTAAAGTGCCCGGCAGACCACCGCTCGTCATTGTCTTGACTAATTTTGCCTATCCGCAGTACCGCAAAAAATATATCGACGCGGGCGCCGATTTTTTCTTTGATAAATCGAATGAATTTGGCAAAGTCGTGGAGGTATTGACGGAGCAATTAAAAAAGGAAAACGCAAAAGACCCTACAGCCGACGTGTGATACAAGATGACATGCAGCGCGCCGCGTCTCAATTTGCCGAACGGACAATCCGGCGTTATCTTGACAAGCCAATTCCTTTAGAAGCGGCTATTTGTGAATTGGGCGAGCCCTCAATTCCTGTAACCTGAAGGACAAACAATGAAGATATTGATTGCGGACGACCACACAGTAGTGCGTCAAGGACTGCGTCTCATTCTTGCCAATGAATTTAAAAAAGCGACATTCGGCGAAGCGAGCGATACGGACGGTTTGTTTGAGCAATTGAAAAAAGATGCGTGGGATGCACTGATTATGGATTTGTCCATGCCGGGGGGCAGTGGATTGAACACGTTAAAAGAAATCAAACACAATCATCCGCAGCTGCCGGTGTTGGTGTTGAGTATGTATCCCGAAGACCAATACGCGGTGCGAACGTTGAAAGCGGGCGCATCCGGGTACTTGACCAAAGAGAGCGCGTCGGAAGAGCTTGTGAACGCGATGCAAAAAATCTTGCATGGCGGCAGATACATCAACGCCTCGGTCGCGGAAAAATTGCTGCTTCAAATCGGCAATGACGATGGGCGTCCGCCGCACGAACTTTTATCGGACCGCGAATATCAAGTGCTGTGCATGATTGCGTCCGGCAAAGAGGTGGGGCAAATCGCCACCGCGCTAACGCTGAGTGTCAAAACCGTCAGCACGTATCGCGCCCGCATTCTGGAAAAGATGAACATGAAAACGAATGCGGAACTGACACATTACGCGATTGAAAATAAATTGGTAATGTAAAAAACGAACCCGTCATTTTGAAAATGACGGGTTCGTTTTTTGCGCGCACGTTTGTAGGAATTGTACTTACAATGTTTTTAGCAGATTCCTACGCGCGATTCCGACATTTGCCGATGTCCACACGGTGTTCCTTTTGCTAGAATCAAAACGAAATCTTGCTAAAGGAAAAAATCATGAATCTGTATATCGTCGAAAATTCCAATTATTTACGCGAGCGACTCACGCGTTTGGTATCGCGGCGGAGTGGACTCCAAGTTGTTGGGTATGCGGCAACCGCACAGCAAGCCGTACAAGAAATTCAACGGCTCAAACCTGATGTCGTCTTGCTCGATATTCGGCTCGACCAAGGCACCGGGCTTGATGTACTCAAAGCCGTCAAAACACGCGGACAGCCGCCGACGATTATCGTATTGACAAACTATGCCTATCCGCAATACCGCGAACACTTTTTCGCGAATGGTGCAGAATATTTTTTTGATAAATCGGCAGAACTCGATTTGATGTTGCAAGCATTAGACACGCTGCGCCATAAATTCCAATCCGAACGAAATGTACATCCAACCGAGCAAAGAATCTCGTTGCCCCAAACGGCTCACTAAAGGAGACAACGATGGTCACCAATTCCACGCTTAATTTCCATCCAACGTATCATGCCCCACGTAAACGCGTTGCCCTATTGACACTGCTGACGTTGGGCTTGGGGTTTCTCGCCGCGTTGATTGTTTTGAACGCGAGCGCAAATGCGCCAACGGCTGCTGAGCTGCGTATTCAAAGCTGGGTAAGTGAATTGCAACAAGAACGCTTGACCGCGCAGCGGCATAGCGCACAGCGCGAATTAGAAAACGCGGGTCAAGACGCAGTGCCGGCGTTGGTGGCAGCACTGCGTTCAAACAATCCGGTTTTGCGCCGCAATGCGGCAGACATGTTGGGTTTTATCGCGTCACCGCTCCCAATTGCGAGCTTGCAGTTCACGTTGGCGAATGACCCCGTGCCGGCAGTTCGACGCAACGCGGCATGGGCTTTGGGCGAAATCAACAGTTTGACGCCGTATAATGAATTGCGGCGCGCCGCCTTATTCGACAGCAACGCGCTCGTGCGCGCGACAGCACAAGATTCACTTGCCCGAATGCGTACGCGCCTCGCGCTCGCGACGAAAATTGACGAACGCGCCTTGAACGCGTACGCGGTTGCGCCGTCAAGCAGCGAAGTGATTTATGCGGCGACTCGGCGCGATTTGATACTTACGCACGATGGAGGCAAAACGTGGGCGACGCTCAAGAACACGCTGCCGAGCATGACAAATGTGTTGGCAGTGAGTCCCACCGATACGCTGACGTTGTATGCCGGTGTGGATGGTTTGGGAATGTTCAAGAGCGCGGACGGCGGACATACATGGAATCGTATCAACAACGGTCTTGAAATTTCTGCTGGCACGCGTCATGTGATTACCGCAATTGCAATCGACCCAATGGACTCGCAACGCGTTGCCATTGCAGCAGGCGTGATGCTCGGTACAGGCAATGTTGAATTTGTGGCTACAGGAATTTATCAATCGAACGACGGCGGCGTTACATGGAACCTGACGCACGACAATCGAATCAGCGAGCCCGTCACACAGCTCGCCTTCAAGGGAAACCAAATTTATGCCCTGATCGAGAATAAAGTCCGAGTGTATTCGGCAGTTATTTAAAGAAAAGACGTGACAGGTCATGGAGAACCTGCCACGTCTTTTCTTTTCCATTAATGATTATGACAAGTTCTCTGTGGAAAAACCCCTCTATTCTGTGGATAACCAGACGTTTATGGGGATAACCCTCCCCGTCGGCTATCTAGTAGCACGATATATTGGGTCTCGCGCTGTCCTGAGACCCAATTTCTTGTACCTGCTAAAAATAACTATTTTTCGTTATATTTTTTGTTCGGGTTATTCGCGTCCACATTTGGAAGTGTACCACAGGCGCAAGTGGACAAATCAGCAAAAGAGGCGATTCTATCAGTTGCGCCTGCACACGTTGTCGCGCACGTGTTCAACCGAAACCCTGCTATCTCGCTGATGCACACGCGTTCTACGCGAGCCGTCGCGTAAAGTGTCCCCAAAATGCTTGCACGTAAAACGCGTCCACTTGTCCACAGCCCCTACTACTAATACTAAGATATAGATAATTATAAAAAGAGAGAGAGAATTCATTCCATCCACTTTTCAACAAACCATAAAAAAAGGGCGAAGGATTTAACCTTCGCCCTTTTGATTTATTTTGTCCAAGCTGCCACACGCTCGGCGCTATAGTTATATTGAATTGTGAGGTTGTCTGTCACATTTTTCAGCACTTGGCGTTCGTTTGTACCATCCGCGTTGATGGCGAAAAATTCCCATTTGCTCGAGCCATCACTGTTTCGGTTACGGTTCGAGAGAAACAAAATTTCATTTCCGTCCGGTGAAAATGTCGGCGACACATTGTCAAAGTGTGTGAACGAAAGCGGGTCATTTTTTGTCAGCAGCGTTGGATTTGTGCCATCCCACACCGCGACGACCACTTGCCATGACGGCGGTTGCTTGACCATGTACGTCAAACGCGAACCATCGGCAGACATTGTTGGCACATTGATGGATAAATCATTGTCAATGATGCGCGGTGTCACATCTTCCGCCAGCGAAGTGAGCATCAAACCAAGTTCGGGACTCATGTACGCGATTTCACCGATTACACGATTCGCACTTGGCACCGTGCCGCCGGTCGTCGGCGTAATGACATTATGAATCGTGTAATCGCGCAAATCATACACAAACAGCCCCCACCGCGTCACATCGTCCACATCAAAACAGCGCGAACCAAAACAAATCGGTTTGCCTTCAATCACACGCTGCACACTCGCGTACACAATTTGATTGTCATTGAGCCACGTTGGCGAACGCACTTCGGTGCCGCCAAAAAGATTTCGTTCGTTTGAACCATCCGCGTTAATAACGTACAAACCCGGAATCGGTCCTTGTCGCACAAACGCAATTTTGGAACCATCCGGTGAAAACGCGGGGTCAAGCCCAAACGTAACGCGCTGTAGATTTGAACCATCCGCGTTCACCGTGTAAATGTTTCCGCCGGACGATTCTTGGAAAACAATTTTTCCGCCGTGCAACGTGCCGACGGTAATAGGTGTTTCAAACGGATTTGGCAAAGGTGTTCGCGTTGGCGGATTGTTGACTATTGTTTTCACGCCATCGCCGCGCACGTTCAATTGATAATCTACCGGAAACGCGGTTGAATTTTCGACGACGAGATAGTACGTCCCCGTCAATTCAAAACGTCCTTGCCATGCTTGGTCATGTCCCGGCGATTTGCTGCTCACGCCGACATGATGCAAACCCTGTTGCGCAATCCACCGCGCGATGGATTCCGGCGTGTACACGCGGAAAAAAATTCCGGACACGCCATTCGCGTCGAGCGTTGCCGTGACAAGATTGCTGTTGCCGCTTTCCTCAAACTTGTACCACGTTTGCGAATTGGGTGGGGCGGTGACCGTTGCGCCGGTGGGGAACAACGCATCTGCCGGACCGGTTCCACCTGCCGCAAAAAGATTTCCTGCCAAGACAAACATTGCTACGAGCAGCGCGCTGGTAAAGGTCGCGCCAAGACCAAGCCACTTTTTGTGATTCATCGCAGTTCCCTTTTTACTTTTGCCTTGCATACGCTTGCGTACGGATTTAGTTTCGCTTGCCGCACTATTCTAAAACAGACGCGGCATTTTGCAATTCTGCAAAAGAATGTAACGCCATCGCCCAAGCGAGTGATTGGTTAGGGAAGCGCCGCATCCGCAGGCATTCCCGGTTTCAATTCCAAATTTGGATTTGGAATTTGCAGTTTGACGGCAAAGACGGTGTTGACGCGTTCTGCTTTGCTCTGCACATTGCGCGGCGTAAATTCGGCTTGGTCGGAAATGTGAATAATTTTTCCTTGAAAAATTTTGTTGGGGTACGAATCCACCTGCACGCCGATTTCGCTGTCGAGTTGAATATCGCCGAGCCGCGTTTCAGGAACATAGATGGTGAGTTCAACGGGGTCGAGTTCGCTGATGGTTAACAAAGCAGTGCCCGCGCTCGCGAGTTCACCCGGATTGACGGCGCGGCGCGTGACGACACCGTTGCTCGGTGCGAAAATTTTTGTTTTGTTCAATTGCACATTCAGTACGTCAAGCGCGGCTTGCGCTTGTCTGATTTGTGCTTGTGCGACGGCGACGGTTTCTGTGGATGGTGTGAGCCGATTCAACACCGCTTGCGCGTTGTCCACTTGCGCTTGCGCGGCGGCGAGTTGTGCGGCGTCGGGCGTAAGCCGATTGACTGCCGCTTGCGCGTTGTCCACCTGTGCTTGTGCAGCAGCGAGTTGTGCATCGTCGGGCGTCAAACGCGCGAGCGCGGCACGCGCATTATCCACCTGCGCCTGCGCGGCGGCGAGTTCCGACGCGGTGGGATGCGACAGCGCATTGTTGTACGCGGCGACGGCGGCATTGTAATTGTTGGTCGCTTGCTGCAATTGCGCGGCTTGCGGCGTAAGCGCAATGTTCGGATTCGACGCGCCGCCGATTTTGTCGTACGCCGCCTGTGCTTGATTCATCGCGGCTTGTGCATTGTCCACTTGTGATTTGATTTGAGCGAGTTCATCCGCCGTCGGACCCTTGCGAATTTTTTCATATTGTTGCAACGCGGCATTCAACGCGGCTTGCGCGGCAGCGAGGTCGCTTGATTTCGGACCCGCGCGCACTTTATCTAAATTTTCTTGTGCCGCGTTCAGCGCGGCTTGTGCGGCGGCGAGGTCACTCGCGTTTGCGCCCGCGCGTAATTTTTCAAAATTTTCCTTTGCCGCGTTCAACGCCGCTTGTGCCGCGGCAACATCCGACGCGCGCGCGGGCGTTTGCACCAAATTCAATTGCGCTTGCGCCGTGTTGACTGCCGCTTGCGCTTGAGCAATTTGCGCGTCGAGCAGCGCGTGGTCGAGTTCGATGACAAGCTGCCCCGCCGTCACACGCGCGCCTTCGTCCACATTCACCGCGCTAACGCGTCCCGACAATTCGGACGCGACTTTGTACTCTTTGCCTTCGATGAATCCCGAAACGGAATTTGCATTATTCACAACCGGCGTCATGCCGGGCAGCAGCCCGTTGCTCCACAAATAATATCCGCCGCCGAGCAGCAGCAGAACGATAATGACGGGAACAATTCGTTTTGGATTGGGGTGCATACTTATGGGTCTCCATTCGTCGCGCGGTCGGCGCTGCGCAAGCGCGCGATAAACGCATCTTCGAGCGAGGCAACAATTTCCTCTGCGCGCGTCACCGCGATATTTTTTTCTTGGAGTAGATTTTTTGCGGCGGAAATTTTTTCGCGCGCGTGCGTGTCAATCACATGCAGCGTCGAACCATACAACGCGACTTCATCAAATAATTTTGCATCGCGCAAAACACCGAGCGCGATATCCAACGGGTCACATTCCATTTCAAAAACTTGCGCGTGAATTTGGTCGCGTTTAATTTCACTCGGCGTGCCTTCCGCGACGATTCTGCCTTGATACATGAATGCGACGCGCTGACAATTTTCCGCTTCGTCCATGTAGTGCGTCGTCACCAAAATACTCGTGCCGCTTTCGGCAAGTTCGTACACCAAATCCCACAACGCGCGGCGCGCCACCGCGTCCACACCAGCCGTCGGTTCGTCGAGAAATAAAAATTCCGGTTCGTGTGACAACGCGCACGCGAGCGCGAGGCGCTGCCGCGAACCGCCCGCCAACGCGCCAACGCGTTCGCGTTCTTGTCCGGTCAAACCTACTTGCTGCAATAACGCGCGTCGGCGTTCGGACATTTTCGCGCGCGGTACGCCGTACACGCCCGAGTAAAAATCAAAATTTTCTTGGACGGTTAAATCGGGATACAACGCGAATTTTTGTGATACGTAGCCCGCGTGCGCGCGAATTTCTTCGGACTGTTTCACCACGTCATAGCCCAATACGCTCGCGCTGCCCGATGTCGGCGCAAGCAGCCCGAGCAAAATGCGAATCGTCGTCGTTTTGCCCGCGCCGTTCGGTCCGAGCAAACCAAAAATTTCGCCGCGCGCCATCGAAAGCGAAACGCGGTCAACGGCAGTAAAGGTGTCGAATTGTTTTGTCAGCTCTGTAACGACAAGGGAATTCATAATGGGCAATAGAAATTGGCAAATGACTAACGACTAACGACTCATTGCTAAAACAAACACATCTTCCAAACGCGCGTTCACTTGCTGCAAATTTTGGACGACAATGTTTTGCGCTGTCCATTCGTTTTGAATCGCGGGGATGCGCGCGGAATCATCCACAATCAAACGAATCACATCGCCATACGTGTTCACGTTCAAAATTCCCGCGTGTGCTTGAAGCGCATGTTCCGCGCGGCGCGCGTGCGCGGAATGTCCTTCGTACACGAACGCACCAAGATTCGCGCGTAAATGATTCGGCGCATCATTCGCCACGAGTTTGCCGCGATGCATCAACGCGACGCGCGTGCAGCGTTCGGCTTCGTCGAGATACGGCGTGCTGATGACGATGGTCACGCCGTCGAGATGAATTTGAGTGAGCAAATCCCAAAACTCGCGGCGGCTCACCGGGTCAACGCCGGTTGTCGGCTCATCCAGCAGCAACACGCGCGGGCGGTGCATCAACGTCGTCGCCAGCGCGAGTTTTTTTTGCATTCCGCCCGAAAGATTTTTCGCGTAACGCGTTTTGAATTTTTCCAAACGCGCAAAGCCCAACAATTTTTCAATTAACTCGGCGCGTTCGTTTTGCGGCGAACCAAAAATATCGGCGAAAAAATTTAGATTTTCGACGACGGTCAAATCGGGATAGAGCGCGAAACGCTGCGGCATATAGCCGAGCAATTTTTTGATGCTTTCCGCGTTCTCTACCACATCGCGTCCGTCCACCATCACGCGTCCGCGCGTGGGCGTCATCGCCGTAGAAATTACGCGCAACGTCGTCGTCTTGCCCGCGCCATCGGGACCGATGAGTCCAAAAATTTCACCCGCGCGGACATCCAACGAAACATCATTGACCGCGATGGTTTCGGTGAATTGTTTGGTGAGATGTTCAAGAACAATCATGCGTCCTTTATTCCAAAGTCTTGCGAAAACGCAATGATGCGCCGAGCAAGATGAGAAATCCAAAAATGGCGAGTGCGAGCACAGGTGAAAAAATCGGTTCGAGTCCGACGCCTTTCAATACAATCCCGCGCAAAATGACGAGCATGTAACGCAGCGGAATCAAATACGAAACGAATTGCAGCGCCAACGGCATCGCTTCGATGGGAAAGAAAAATCCTGACAAAAAGATGCCGGGCAAATTAATCATGAACGTTATCAACATTGCTTCTTGTTGACTTTTGGCAATCGTAGAAACAAAAATTCCGAGTCCAAGTGTGGTGAGCAAAAAAAGAAACGATGTAAAGACGAGCAGCAACAAACTGCCGCGAATCGGTACGCCAAATAGAATTACACCGAGAATCAAAATTTCCGCGAGATTGAAAAATGCGATGCCGATGTATGGAATGAGTTTGCCGACAATCAATTCCCACGAACGCAGCGGCGTCACGACGAGCTGCTCAATCGTCCCCTGTTCGCGTTCGCGCACAATTGTCTGCGCGGTGAATAACATCGTAATGAATTGCAGAATGAGACCGATGAGCGCGGGAATCATGTAATAAGACGATTTCATTTCGGGGTTGTACCACACGCGCGGACGGATTTCGATACCGCCGAGATTTGTGATGTCCACGCCAAATTTCTTTTGAATGATTTGCGTGCTTTGCGCTTGCCCCACCGCTTGCGCCGCCGCGTTTGCCGTGCCTGCCACCGCAGGGTCGGAGCCATCGAGTAGAAATGCCACCTGCGCGTTTTCGCCGCGCGCGAGCTTATCCGCGTATCCTGTGGGAATAATCATTGCCGCGCGCACATCGCCGCGGTCCAACAATTCACCCAATGCTTGTTCGCTCGAAACAAAATAATTCATTGCAAAATAATCGGACGCGCGATATGCCTCGATGAGCGCGCGCGATTGCGGCGAACGGTCAGCGTCGTACACGGCAGTGTTGAGATGACGAATATCGGTGGTCGCCGAATAACCGAGCAGCACAAGCTGCACAATGGGAATGAGAAACATGACGCCGAGCGTGCGCGGGTCGCGGAGGATGTGAATAAATTCTTTGCGGGTGATGGCGAAGAGACGAGAGTTCATGGGTTTGGAAATTGGAAATTGGAAATTGGATGTGTTGCGAGAGACGAGAAAAGCGAAACGAGAAACAAGAAACGAGAAACGATTTATTCGATTTCGATATTTTGTTTGTGCGCGGTCTGACGCGGGTTTGTTTTGGGTTTCGATACCGTTTCTGTTTTTACAGTTTTTGGTGTGGATAATTTTGCTGACCTGTCGTTCAACAGTCCGTACAAATAAATTCCCAGTACGTTTGGAATAATTGCGTCGTATTCAAAACGCGGCAGGTCGCGCGGGTGCAACACTTCTTGGACGAGTAGGAAAAACAACATCATGCCGGGCAGCGCGCGCGCCGCAATCGCAGCGTCCACATCCGCGCGAAAAATTCCGGCAGCTTGCTGCGCGCGAATATAGCTCTCGATAGTTTCGAGTGCATACATCGGACCTTCCCGCAGGTACGTCGCACGCGTTTCTTCGTCCATCGTCGGCAGGGAGGTGAACAGCACACGAATCAGTTCGCGGTTGTGAAGCACCACGTCCACAATGTTTTGGACAATAAATTGCAGGAGCGCTTCAGGGGATGGCGCGTAGGCTTGTGCGCTCGCGGCGCGCAATTTTTCCACTGGCGGTTGAATGAATTGACGCGGGAGGTGAACGAGCAAGTCTTGTTTGTTTTTGAAATAGAGGTAGATGGAACCTTCAGATACGCCGGCGGCGCGCGCGATGTCCCGAATGGTCGCGCCGTTGAATCCTTTTTCGGCAAAGACTTGGGCGGCGGCTTGAAGAATCTGCTGTTGACGCTTTTGCGCCAACGCGCGGCGGGCGTGGACGGTGAGACGGGGCATAATAGCGGAAAATAAGAATGATATTATGAATGAATGCTCATTCATTATTCTAATACTAAAAAATAGACCTGTCAAGCATTAAAATTCGGGAATGATGAAATCCAAATGCGCTCATTTACAGCCACAGAACAAGCTTGGCTTAACGGCAGGCATTTAGTATCGAAATTTGTATCGCTTGATTACAAATTCATTACAATTTAACAACCTTTTGCTGTTAGAATGGCAGGACGAAATCCTCATTCTCCCGGGAGGTTGCCATGATCCGGACCATCATTGTCATAGCATTCAAGATAGCCGTCATTCTTGCTTTTTTCGGAGCGTTTCTCTGGTTCTTGGAAATGCCGCCGACGCCGATTTTTCAAGAGGCGGACATTAATGGCACACCTCTTGCCAAGTTCCGCCTGTGGAACCTGCCCATTGGCAAAAACATAAAGGTTGATTCGCTGATTGCAATTACCCTCCTCTTTGTCTTGGGGTTCTTTGTTGTCACGTGTATTTTTCCCCTACTGAAAAAACGCGACCCGTCCTCCCCGCCCTTTAGCATTGCGCGTCCAATGCGTTTTGTAATGACCGGGCTCGCGGCGCTCTTTTTCGCCTTTTTCATTTACGCCATTTTTAATGCCCGTGTCATGGACGAGCCGCGCAATGACTTTACAACCCAAGCGCCGGACACGGTTGGCGCCATGTCCTATAGTCCCGACCTCTCCGAAGTCGTCGCGGGCAGTCCCAATGGCAGCACCTTTATCTGGAGCAGTAATCGCGAGAATAAACCAAAAGCGCTCGCACTTGGAAATCCAAATTCATACAGTATGAGCGCGTACGCGCCTTCCGGTGACCTTTTAGCAATTGGCAATGACAATGGCAACATTCAACTGTGGAATGCCGATGGTACCAAATTCAAGGGACAAATCTCTGTCCAGCATGGTAGGGTGACGTCACTGGGTTTTGCTCATAACCCGACCAATTTGATGCTTGCGGCGGGCTTTGCGGATGGCTCGGTCTCTATCTGGAAAATGCTTCCGGGTGGGGATTTCATTCAACCCGTGTGGTCAGAGAATCTCCATGAGTTGGAGGTCACGGCGCTTGCCTTTGACGCGTCCGACCAATTTATTGCTTCGGGCAGTAAAGACCATTCGATACGCGTTTACCACATTGCATCAGAGGAGCGTCTTGCCGACCCGGAAGGACATCCTTATCCCGTTCTGGCTTTGGGCTTTATAGACGTGCCCGGCACGGAGCAATTTCGCTTATTCTCTGTGAGCAAAGGCGGGCGCCTCGCTTCCTATCTTTTTAACCGTACAAAACAAGTCAACTATCAAGACCCAAACAATACGATAGGACGGTACACCAACACACTTTTGCCCAGCAAGGACATCCGCGCCGCTGCCTTTCATCCGGCGACGAATCTGGTGGCATTTGCGGATAACGATAAAAAGGTCCACCTTTGGCGAATGGATGCCAAGCTAAACAAATCGTGTCCGGTGGATTCACTCACACTCCAGTACAACGCGAATGTGTTGGACTTTGACAACAACGGGAATTATTTGATGACGGGCGACGAAGTGGGGTTTGTAAGCGTCTGGGGACTTGCGCGCAACAATTTACCGAAAGCGGCGCGCGGACAAATTCCGTGTGGTTATACGAGTTTGGTGGATGAAGCGAACCAAGAAATCGTTCCCCATTTTGGCGGTCCGGTCAAGAGTATCGCATGGGATGAAAAGACAGGCGTTGCCATGCTCGCCGTCACCAACGCCAACAAGAGTTTATTTGTTTGCACCCATGTTCTCCCGGGCGAGTCTTCGCAGTGCCACCAAGAAAAAGGTCCGCAGGACGATGTGACGCTCGCTCAATATGGTTCGGGTGGAATTGTGGTGACAGTGAGCCGCGATGGATACATTCGCGCCGTACAACAGCAGGGGGGCAATCCAATCAATGTGGTTGCGGAAACCGGTTGGATGGACGCGCCCATCAATATCATGGCGGTCAATCCCAAAAAGCCGCAAGCCATTTTTGGAAATGCGCGCGGGGAATTGTTATTGTGGGATTGGTCAACCGGCAACATGGTGTACAGCAAACACGCGCATCCCAGCGAAGTGTCCGCGCTTCAATTCAACGCGGATGGTGATAAATGGGTTTCGGGAGACCAGGACGGCAATTTGATTTTGTGGAATGGCAGCGACTTTACAAATAAACAAGAGCTCAAACGCGGCGATGCCAAGGCACACGACCAACGAATCACGGCTGTTGCATTTTCATATAAAGGTCGCTTGCTAGCGTCTGCGACCGCGAGCGGTGAAAAAAATGTCACCCTCTGGAATGCGAAAAACGGTACACTGGTCACCGATTATAGGGTAACAGACTTGCAGCCCTCCCAATTGGTCTTTAGTCAAGACCAACAAGAACCAAAACTCGTGGTGGGCGGAGACAGTGATTTCGTTTTGGTGTTTTCGCACAATGACCCGACGCCCAAAAAATTTGACGCGCATGTGGAACCCATTCTGTCACTGGGCGTTGACAAGGAAAATAATTTGGTTGCCCTCGGCACAGACGGCAAACAACTCCAAGAATGGAAAGTGGCAAACCTGACGCAGCTCGCGCCGCCGCGTGTCCTGAGCGGTCCTGATGAATTTATCAGCAGCATTCCGTTGCGGCGTTATCTGCTTGCCTTTCTCGTTCCGGCAGCGCTCATCTTTGGCATGATTTGGTCAAGTTTCCAAGTGGTCAACGGACAAATTGCCAAATTCATGTACGGCGACCATCCGAATTACGATGCGGCGAAAGCGCGCAAATATATCGGACAGCTGCGTGACGGCAGTGTCACACAGCGCATTCAAACCGTGACCAACAATAAAGTCTTGCCTGCGCCCAATACGAATGAAATGATCGGCGCAGTAGGACCCGGCGAACTCTTGGTGCAAGAAGGACATGCCGCCGTTTTGGAAAAAAACGGCACGTTCTCGCGCATCGTCTTGGGCGGCAAATACTTTCTTGCCAAAGGCGAATGTGCGGTCATGTCCATTCCGCTTTACACGCGCACGTTGACGGTGGATGTGCCGAACGTTTGGACGCGCGACCAGATGTGTTTTGAAAATATAAAGCTCTCGGTGCGTCACAAAATTGGTGGACTGGGAGACCGTTACAAGCTCGCGATGGATGTGAAAGAGCAGAATAAAAAAGATGCCGAGAGCAAAGATATTACGGTGCTCGCCACGCGCGCTTTGCGATGGGTCACGCGGCGCGGTGAGCCGGTCTATGATGGCAAATACAAACTGGAGCAAGAAATTGTTCGCTACTACTTGTGGAATCCCGACCACACCGATTATGAGGATACGCTCAAGAATCTGGTCAAAAGTCAAACCATCGAATTGATCGCGGGCGAATACTTTGAGGACCTCTATTTCGGTTTTGGCACACGCCACAATCTGCGCGAGCTGTTGCGGCAGCGCGTCGCGAGCATTATGGAGAAACGCGGCGTTGATGTCGAAGCGATTATCGTAAGCGAACTGACTCTCGACAAAAAGTTCGCAAATAAAATCCAGTTACGCAAGCAGCTCGAATTGGACCGCTACAATCGTCTCGCCCGCGCGCAGACCAAACATGATGCCGCCATGATTGAGCAGGAAGCCAAGTCTGCTTTGCGCGGCTCACTCATTCGGCAGATTTCTGACCCATTGCGCGACAAGAATCGCGGCGTCATCATTGATTCGGAAATCGCGGTGCGGTATATCGAAGCAATTGAACGCTTGTCGTTGAATTTTGTACGCGAGGATTTGGAACAGGACCAAGACGAACCCAAAACGCCGGTCATTCATGGTGAAGCGAGACGCGTCGAGGACGAATGGCACACACCGGGGGTTGACGATGTGTCGCCTTCTGCCAATGGCGCATCGGCGTCGGCACCCAAAGCAACCAAGTAACTTGTCTTATGCCAGAACAATCGCGGCTCGAAATTACGAAAAAACTCATCGGGTATCTGCAAGAAGAAAACAATGATGGCTTGCCCTTGCATCAGCAAGCGGACGAACTTGCCATTCGAGGACAATTGCAGCCCGCGCTGCGGTTGTGTCGCGCCAGTATGGAAATCGCGCACCGCGAAAATAATGACCAGTACATTTTAGGCGCGGCGCGGTTTCACATGGCAATCGCGTATTACCTTGCCGAGTCGGAAAAAGAATGGGACCGCGCCGCAGAATTATGCGAGCAAGCCGCGCAGTGTTTCAAATCCAAAGGTGCCAAACGCCAGCAAGGTGTTACGCTTCTCGCGCGCGCGTTCATTTTAGAAACATTGTGTGACAAGAATCTGGACCGGTGGCAGCCCGCCATGCGCGCGTTTGCCGAAAGTTATACCGTCTTGCGTCATGTCGGTGAACATTTGGGCGAAGAGGCATTGGATGCCTACGGTTTGCTCGGACGCAAATATGTGGAAAAGGGGTTAGCAGACGAAGCAGCGGCAAAGGAGGCGGCGACAGCGGCAGCGGGACACTTGAATCCTCCACCCCCAAGTAATGCGCCAACTACTGAATCTACCAAAACCGACGGCACAGGAAAAACGTACACGCGCTCCGGTTCATCCCCCTCTGGCTCTGCCTCTGCGGGCAGAGCTTCTGGAAATGGCACAGGACCAAAATCAAACACTTCCGCCGGCGGAGCGTACCCCAGCTCGGGCGTGCCACATGAAGAGATGCGTAGTGGGGTCCGCTCATCGCGCGCGAGTGTCCCAAGTAGCTATGGGAATTGGCGTTGGGTTGTCCTAGTTGGCATTATCATGTTGGGTGCGAGTCTGGTTGTTGCGACGATTTGGAAAATCATAGATTTAGTCCGTCAAGACTCTGCGCTTGCTATGCTGTTGGCCGCCACGACCTGTGTTAGTTTCATCATGATGCTGGGCGTCACTGTTGTATTGTCGTGGATGGGACAATTCATCTACAGATTAAATGTCAATCAGGTAGGCGTAATGATTGAGGCGGGACGAGTATGGACCATCGAGACGACGGGCTGGCACTTTCTGATTCCCTTTCAGCAAGAATTGGTGGCAGTGATTCCCAAGTTGCCCAAGCCCTATGAAAAATTCGTGCCTGATGTGCATATCGAACCGGGGAATGGTTTGAACGCATACGTACGCGCCACCTATCGAATCTTTGCGGCGGACCTCTTTTGGAATCATGTTTTGTCTGCACACAAACGCGCAGAATTTTTAGGGATCCCGCGCCCTCTCCCACCAAAATTCGTCGAGGCAGAGCTAGACCAACAGGCACAGGCATTGTTGGGACGAGCGATGTACAAAATTGCTGAAAATGAGGATGTCCGTCAACAAAGGGTCGCGCCGGATACTCTGCGCGAGGAATTTCGAAAAATTCTCACGCCGGAAGCCAAAGATAGTGGAATCGAATTTCAAGACGTGAATTTTCGTATTATGAAATCATTTCTTGACAGTGACTTGTAAGAAAAAGGGCAGCGCATCTCGCGCTGCCCTTTTAGTTGGAATAATAAAACTCATCACATTTCGCCGCCATCACAAAATCGTTGCGGTGCAGTCCTTTGATGGCATGCGTCCACCATGTCACCGTCACTTTCCCATATTCCGTCAACAGTGCGGGATGATGGTCCTCTTGTTCCGCCAATTCGCCGACGCGATTCGTGAACGCTAACGCCTCGACAAAATTTTTGAATTTGAACACGCGCTCCAAACGCGGAATGTCGTCGCGTTCGACAATATTCCAGTCTGGAATTTGCGGGGACAGTTCTTGAATCTCTTGTCCGCTCACGCGCGGCGAATCGGGTCGACACGCGACACAGCGTTCTTGTCGTAACGGGCGATAGATTTCATAATTCATTCATTCCCTCCTGCGATAAACTGAATTTCGTCTTCATTCAATTCAAAAAATTTTTCGCGCTGCAATTCCACCGCGCTGTCCCATTCAAATACAAAATGTCGCGCGTTGGTTTCCACCACAATCTGTTGATGTCCGCCGCGCCATTGCGTCTCGATAATTTTTCCGCGCAATACATTTTCCGCGCGTTCCGTTTTTTCCACAATGCGTTCCACCGCGCGCGGACGCAGCAAAACAAATTCATTTTCCTTCCCCGCGCGTTCTTTCGGAATCGCAAATATTCCTCCGACTGTTTCCGCACGCGAGGTGGAATTCCCAACATCCAACATCCAATTTCCAATTTCCAAAATGTTCGTCAATCCCATAAACCGCGCGACAAACTCATTCGCGGGCTGTTGGTAAATTTCAATCGGTGCCCCCATTTGTTGAATCCGCCCCGCGTTCAAAATAATCAATCGGTCTGCAATCGCGAAGGCTTCGTCTTGGTCATGCGTCACGTACAACGCCGTCATGTGCAAGCGTTTCAATAGGGCGCGCACTTGATTCGTCAATTCCTCGCGCAAAATTCGGTCCAACGCGCCGAGTGGTTCATCAAACATCACCAGACGCGGACGCGGCGCGACAGTACGCGCCAATGCCACACGCTGCTGCTCACCACCCGATAACGTATTCACATCGCGTTTCGCAAAACGTTTTGCATCGAGTCCTACCAATTCAAGCGATTCATTCACGCGCACAGGAATTTCATGTGTCAAAACATTTTTCATTCGAAGACCGAACGCCACATTATCAAAAACGTTTTTGTGTGGAAACAACGCGAGGTCTTGAAACATCATCCCAAACCCGCGTTCGTGCGGCGGAACATTTTGTAAATCGTTCCCTTCAAACACGACGCGCCCTGCCTCTGCATTTTCCAAACCCGCGATGATTCGAAGCAGCGTCGTTTTCCCCGTCCCACTCGGACCCAACACGCAAACAATCTCGCCCGCCGCGATGGTGAACGAAATATCGCGGAGCAGCGGCGCGTTGTTGTAATCTTTTGAGATGTTTTTGATTTCAAGCATATGGCAAATGGCAAATCGTCAAACGTCAAACGTGAAACGTAAAGTGTTAATCGAAAATCGAAAATCGAAATTCAAAATTGCTTAATCTCCAATCTCCAACCTTCAAAACTCCGCGCCCTCTCCAATCCTCACGCGTTCCATGAACACAATCGCCGTCGCACTCACCAACATCAACAGCGCGCTCAACGCCATCGCTTGTCCGTAATTGGCGAGCCCCGGTTGTCCGAGCAAACGATAAATCGCGAGCGGAATCGTCGCCCATTCGGGACGCGCAATCAACGTCGTCGCGCCAAATTCGCCGAGCGAAATAATAAACGCAAACACCGCGCCCACAATGACCGCGCGCATCACAATCGGTAAATCAATTTCACGAAACACGCGCGTTGGATTCGCACCGAGCATCGCCGCCGCCTCGCGCACATTCGGTTTGATTTGGCGTAATAACGGCACAATGCTCCGAATCACCAACGGTAACGCGACGAGCGTGTGCGCGATGGGAATCAACCACACCGCCGCGCGAAAATCCATTGGTGGGCGACTGAACGCAATGATATAGCCAAAACCGAGCGTTACCGCCGATGTTGCCAACGGTAATAAAAACACCGCGTCAACAATCCCCCCCCCCTTTTTTGTGCGCGTAATCGTGTATGCCACAAGCAGACCAAGTGTGACCGCGAGCGCGACGGTGATGCTTCCAAACAATAGCGAATTGCGAATCGCGTCTGTCGGCGGAATAAAGGTGGCGGAACCGCGCACGTTTTCATTCAAGCGCAAATAATTTTCCAAACTAAATCCATGCGGCGTTTGAAGCGATTGCAAAATCAAAACGACTAACGGCGCGAGTAAAAAGAGCAGCATCGCCGTGATATTCACCACCACAAAAAATCTTTCGCCGAATGCTTTCAACGCGCGTTTCGTCATGTTTTGCTGGCGCACGCGCATTGTCACGGCGAGCCGCGTTTGCAAACGTGTGTACACCAAAATCAAAATCAGCGTGAAAAAAATTTGGACGAGCGACAACGCCGCGGCAAGCGGCAGGTCAAACAAATTTGCGGCGGTGCGATAAATTTCCACTTCCAGCGTTGCCAAACGCGCGCCACCCAAAATCAAAATCACGCCGAACGATGTGAAATCAAAAATGAAAACGAGCAACGCCGCCGCGAGAATCGAGGGCATCAGCAACGGCAGCGTGATTTCAAAAAAGACGCGCGCGCGATTCGCACCCAACATACGCGCGCCATTGCCCAACTGCGGGTCGAGATTCGCCCACGCGGTACTGACGATGCGAAAGACGATGGTGTAATTGTAAAAAATGTGCGCGAGAAAAATTATCCAAATCGTTTCGACAAGTTGAATGCCCGCGATAGCATTTAGAATGCCGCGCGGTCCGAACAATGCAATGAACGCGGGCGCGACGACAATCGTCGGCATCAAGAATGGCAACGTCGTCAACGCGCGCACGAGCGTTTGTCCGCGAAATTGATAGCGCGCAAAAATGTATGCGGCGGGCAGCGCGGCGAGAATGGTGAGAATGGTTGACACCGCCGCTTGCCAAGTCGTGAACCACAAAACATTGCGATAGTACGAATCACTGATGATTTCTTGAAAGCCCGAAAGGTCGAGCGCGCCATTTCCAAAAAACGAAAACGCCAAAATCGCCGCGAGCGGGTAGAAATAAAAAAGCGCGAGAAAGAGGAGGGGGAGAGTGGAGAGGAGAGAAGAGAGAGGAGAGATACGCGCGCGCATGTTGCTCTTTGGAAATTTTACCGCGAATCTGCACGAATGTTTTTATTCGCGTAGATTCGTGTAGATTCGCGGTTCAGGACCATCGAATTCTCAACAAAGCGTTCAAAAAAACAAAGCAATTGCTGAACAACGTTCAACAAGCATTGTTTTTTCTTGACCCTTGTTCAGCGGTCGAATTGGATTCGATGGCGACCAGACACAATTCGTACTCCCCACTGCCTATTTCTGAACTACCGCACCACAACTTGCGTCCACGCCTTAATCCACGTATCGCGGTTCGCATCAATCACCGCGTCGTCGAGCTGCGCGGGGACATCGGGCTTTTCCGCGAATTTGTAAAAGTCGGGCAGTTTCGCGTTGGGATTCACGGGATAGACAAACATCTGTGTCGGAATGTCTTCTTGGAATTTTTCGGACAACATAAAGTCAATAAACTTGTGCGCGAGTTCAGGTTGTTTCGCATTTTTGAACACGCCCGCAAATTCGATTTGAATAAAGCACGCGCCGTCGCCCAACACATTGCCCGTTGGCGGCTCGGTCTTTTTTCCTTCGCTAAAAAAAACTTCGGCGGCGGGACTCGTCGCGTAACTCACCACGAGCGGACGGTCGCCATTGCCACTCCATGTAGATTTATTGTAATACGCGTCTTCCCAACCTTCGCTAATCGCCACATCATTCGCGCGTAGTTTTTTCCAAAAATCGAGATACTTGTCCGCGCCGAAATGCGAAACGGTCGCGAGCAAAAACGCGAGTCCGGGCGAAGACGTCGCAGGATTTTCGACGACAACCAATCCTTTGTATTCGGGTTTGAGTAAATCGTCGAGCGTTTGCGGCGGCTTGAGATTTTTTTCCGTGAACCATGCTTTGTCATAATTCAAGCACACATAACCATAATCAATCGGCGTCAAACGAAATTCCGTGTCGCGCTTGTAACCTGACGGAATCTCATCAATCCCTTGCGCGCGATATTGCTCAAACAAATTCGCTTTGGTCGCGCGCGATAAAAACGTATTGTCCACGCCGAAAAACACATCCCCCAACGGATTCGCCGCGCCTGCGAGAATCGCTTTGTTCAACGCCGCGCCCGCATCGCCCGATTTCAAAATTTGCGCTTTGACGTTGTTGGCATTTTCAAACTCTGCCAACACCTTTTCACTCACCGCGAACGAATCGTGCGTGACGACGATGAGCTCTGCGGGTGAACCCTGCGGCGAGGGTTCAGGACTGGGCGCAATGGTTGGTGGAATTGTTGGGGGCGGAATTGCCGTCGGTGTCGCGGCTTGACATGCGGCGAGAACGACGATGATGAGAAACGCAAGAAATTTTTTCATGTGACTCCTATTTGATATTGCTAGCCAACATTCCTTACTGTTGGCAGCGTTAGAGAACACACCCTACGCGTGATGTGAAAAATAAAAACCGCCTCCGAGTACGAGAGGCGGTTGATGAATCACCAACACGAACCGATGTTCCCTGCGTGAGCATTACCTCAATCAGGTTCAAAGGGTCGGCGACTACAAGTCGCCCTCTCAGCCCGATGCAATCGAGCTCCCCGGGGATATTTTAGATTTTCGACTCTCTAATCTCTAATCTCCAATCTCCAATCTCTTCTCTCCAGCTTCCAACTTCTAACTTCTAACTTCTAACTTCTAACTTCTAACTTCTAACTTCTAATCTCTATGTGTAACTCGAAAATTCGTGCGGGATATTTTTTTCTTGTAACCATTCTCGAAAGTTGGAATCATTTTGAAATCGTTCTTGAATCAAGTACAACAAAATCGTATCTTTCCATTCGCGCGGAATTTTTAACCAATACTCGTAATCCCAATCATCCAATTTTTCTTTCACCCACTCGCCGCGGTCCCAACCTTCCAAAATCAAATCGCCTTGTTCATTGATGTGCGCGACGAGTTCAATGCTCAACTTTTCTTGGCGCGTATCTTGCAGAACGATGCGCTCGATTTTTTGTGACGCGTCCATTTATTCAAACAAATGCACCAGCAGCAGCGTGCCGTAATCCCAAATCACTGTCGCGCGTTCGCTCAACATCACATTACTAATTCCGCGCGTGCTGCCGCGTTCCAGCGTTTCGTCGTGCAATGGATATTCCAAACCCTTTGTCGTAATTCCTTCCACCGTTTTGTCCAAAGGAACGAGCGAAACTGTATCGCCCTTTTTTCCGTGAATCGCATCATTCCCTTGCCCAATCCATATTTCACTCGCCGAGTCCACAATTTTCAAATTCGGACTCTGTGTCAACAACATCACGTTCGCCAAAAAATGGTCCACGCGTCCGCCCTGCGCGCCGAGGATGGTGATTTCATCTGCGCCGCGTTCTTGTGCGAGCTGCAACGCGAGTTCCAAATCCGTTTCATCTTTTGCGCGCGGGTGTTGAATTATTTCACTAGCGTTTTGTTTCAACCACCCGCGCGTTTCGTCGTCCACCGAATCCATGTCGCCGATGATAATATGCGGCGCGCGTTCCAAAAACAATCGCGCATTGCGCGCGCCGCCGTCCGCCGCGATTCGCAAATCCGCGCGCTGCCAAATGTCGCGGAGACGAGCATGCGCTTGCATTTCACCATTGGCGACAATGACTGCGTTCATCCGCTGACGAATGACGAAAGACCAATGACGAATTTTCGTCGTTCGTCAGCCGTCCTTTGTCATCTCCACAAAATACTTGTGAAACCGCGCGTCGTGTGTGAGTTCGGGATGAAAACTTGTCGCGAGCAGATTGCCTTGCCGCGCGGCAACAATTGTTCCATCTTCCAATTTCGCCAACACTTTAACGTTTTCGCCCACCGATTCGAGCAACGGCGCGCGAATGAAAATCGCGTGAAACGGGGACTTGTCTCCATTCATGATTTCAGGAATTTCCAAGTCCGTTTCAAATGAGTCCACTTGGCGTCCGAACGCGTTGCGTTTCACTTTCACATCCATCACGCCAATCAACGGCTGACGCATCCCCACATCTTTTGCCAACACAATCATACCCGCGCACGTTCCCCACACAGGTTTTCCGTGCGCGACCATTTCACGAATCGGTTCGAGCAAACCGTACTGCGTTGCAATTTTTCCAATCGTCGTACTCTCGCCGCCGGGAATAATCAAACCGTCAACGTCGCGCAATTGTTCCGGCAAGCGCACTTCCACCGCATCCACATTCAGCGCGTGCAGCATTTGGACATGTTCGCGGAACGCGCCTTGTAGTGCAAGAACTCCAATTTTCATTTTTGAGTAGCAGGTAGCAAGTAGCACGTAGCAGGTTTGCCATACTACCTGCTACTTGTTCCCTGATACCTACATCACCACCCGCGCACTGCGAGCTGTTCCGCTTCGCCAATCGAACGCGCCGCGATGCCGAGCATCGGTTCGCCGAGACCGCGCGAAACATCTGCAATAATTTTCGGGTCGTTGTAGTGCGTTGTCGCCATGACAATCGCTTTCGCGCGTTTGGCGGGGTCGCTCGATTTGAAAATGCCACTGCCGACGAAAACACCTTCCACGCCAATTTGCATCATCAACGCCGCGTCTGCCGGTGTCGCAATGCCGCCCGCCGCGAAATTCACAATGGGCAATTTTCCCGTTTCTGCCACTTCTTTGACCAATTCGTACGGCGCGCCCAATTCTTTTGCCGCGTGATACCATTCGTCGGGACGCATATTTTGCAAGCGGCGAATTTCGCCCAGCACCGCGCGCGCGTGCCGCACTGCTTCCACCACATCGCCCGTTCCCGCTTCGCCTTTGGTGCGAATCATCGCCGCGCCTTCGTTGATGCGGCGCAGCGCTTCGCCGAGATTGCGACAGCCGCACACGAACGGAATGTTGAATTGATTTTTGTCAATGTGATTTTCTTCGTCCGCAGGCGTGAGAACTTCGGATTCGTCCACATAATCCACGCCGAGAGCTTCCAACACTTGCGCTTCGACAAAATGTCCGATGCGCGCTTTTGCCATCACGGGAATCGAGACGGCTTCCATGATTTCAATAATTTTGGTGGGGTCACTCATGCGCGCGACGCCGCCTTGTTTGCGAATATCGGCAGGCACGCGTTCCAGCGCCATCACCGCGCACGCGCCCGCGTCTTCGGCAATTTTCGCTTGCGCCGCGTCTGTCACATCCATAATGACGCCGCCCTTGAGCATTTGCGCGAGTCCCACTTTGACTGCCCACGTACCAACTTGCTTGTCCATCGAATGCCTCCTGTGATTTTTCCCGCGCGGGAAATTGAAAATAAAAAACGCCGACCCAAATAGAGCCAGCGTGAGTGGAACGTTGCGGCGAACGTTCCTTACAATTTCCTACGCCGGCATTATCCGGATCAGGTCCTAGGGTCAAAGATGGGCTTCCACATTTGATGCGACAAGACGCGGATGAAATTCATCAAAGCGTCGGCTTGGCGCATCAACTAAATGCGGCTTGCGGTTCTTTTTCTCAGCCGGACTCGCTCCAGCTCCCCGATACTGTTTGGTTGTTAATGTTGTCCCAGTGACAACGCGAGCGATATTAGCATGAACGAATACGCGTGTCAAAAATGATTCGCCAGTGGCATGGTCTATGCGTCGAGCTTGCTTGGAGCTGATTATTTGTTATGTATCCATATTGTCCTCCTCACGTTTGCGCGATTCTCATTGGAATCGTGGTCAAGGTCAATAGGGCGCGTTTAGAAAAGCTGATACAATAATGTACGCGAAACAAAAACTGCTTGATTGGCTTCACCCGCAGATCGCGCTCTCAAGGAGATAACAAAGTGAGATTCCGAGTGTTTCATTTTTCAATACTAACATTCTTGCTCTTGCTTGTTGTTGCGGTTGCCGCGTGCAGCGGTTCGGGCAACAATGCCGAGCCGACAGCAAGTACGCGCGCGACGGCGACGCGTCGCAGTGCCGCAACTGCGCGTGCAACAACCGCGTCCGCACAACCAACGCAAGATACAATAGACGACAGCACCGACAATACCAATCAAGAACCGCCTGGCACAGAGGATAGCGCGCGCCCAACCCAAGACCAAATAGACGACAGCACCGACAATAGCAAGCTGCCTGACACTAGTAAATCCGGTCCGCAAGTGCAAGACGGCAACGTTGTCCTCACCAACACCGCGTGGCTGCTTGCCGGCGGCGAACGCATGTATCAATTTTGCCAAGATGGCAAGTGGCAAGTGGTCCAAGGCGGCGACACTGTGGAGAATCGCGGCACGTACCAAACCGATGGCAGCACCCTCAATCTCAAAAACACTGCCGACAATCAAGAGACGAAATACACAATGACGTGGAAGGATGCAGAAAAAACTTTGGAACTCAAGGAAGGCAACGCCACCTTGACACTCGAGTACGATGGACCAGCAGACTGCAAATAGATGTGCGCGTGGCTTTGTCATCCGACAAGCACGCATTGGCGTACACATTATCCGTACAACAAAAAAGCGTGACGCGCATCATTTCGCGTTACGCTTTTTATTTTTGTAAATCCTAATTTTCTTCCGGTAGTTTTTTCGGAATCTGATAGCGGCACGCGTCCGCGCCGTTATTCAAACAGGTGATTTCTTTGACTTCCACCGGACGGTCCGTCAACCATTTCATCGCTTCGCTGAATGTGCCGACGGTGACGAGGCAGCAGGGCTTGTCGTGTTTCGGACGCCATTGGCACATGCACTGGTCAATCACCACGAGGAATGCTTCGTCATTTTCTTCCAAGCGCGCGGGTTGATTCACCGTTTTGTTTGCCGCGCCGACAATCTGCTGCAACAGAATTTTCATCTTCGCTTGGGGTGAAATGAGCGGCATATTTTTTAGCGCATTGCCCGCAATGCCCAACAGCGCAGATTGTTCGCGCAAGCTGTAACGAAACAATTCGCGTCCCACGCGAATCAAAATCGCGCGTGCGCCGCGCGGTCCCAAGAAATCTTCAACCGCTTGTTCCACTTTGCCGTACTCGCCGAACGTTACGCCGTACTCGAGTGAATTTTCGGGATAATTGTTAATGTAATGCGAAAGTTTCGCACCGTTCAGGACTGCTTTGATACCGTCCGTCCCCATCACTTCTTCAATCGAAAGAAACAGCAAGCGCAGTGCGCCGCTGGGCATTCCGCGTTCCTTCAAGGTGGTTGATTGGGCGTCCATAAAATTATTCCTGCGCGCGTTCCAAAATCGAGTACAAGAGTTCGAGCAAAACGTACTTGACGCTTTCTTTTTGATTGGCAATGCACGGCAGCACTTTGACCCCGTCGTCGAGCCCAAGCGCGATTTTCAAATCTTCGGGCGACCACGCGTCGGGATGGTCTTGTTTGTTCGCGGCGACGACGAACGGCGTTTCGCTGTAACGGCGAAACGTTTCCAAAATCGAACGCGCTTCGCGGAACGTTTCGGGACGCACCGCGTCCACCATTACCACAAAGCCGAGCATCCCTTCGGACAAAATTTCCCACATGAAATCGAAACGGCGCTGCCCCGGCGTGCCAAAGAGGTACAGCACCAAATCTTTATCAATGGTTATGCGTCCGAAATCCATCGCCACCGTCGTTTGTGCTTTGACGGCGCGCGTCTCGTCGCTGATTCTGCGCTCAGTACGCACGACGGCGATTTCGCTGATGCTTCCAATAAATTCCGTTTTACCGGCGGCGAAGGGTCCGGTCACCACCATTTTGACGGTCTGCATAAATAATAGCGGAGTGCGGGAAAGATTTAAGTGCGAACGCGGGTTCGCACCCTGTTGAACGAAACGGTGTTCGTTCCTTACCGACGGCGAATGCCGTCAATGATGCGCAGCAAAACGCCGCGCGATAATTTTACACCGGGTATCGGTGCACGCGGCGCCAATGGTTCAATCCGAATCGGCTGCGCCATTTCAATCAGACCATTTTGCTTCAAGCCATACACCACACGGCGCACTTGAAATTCGTCGAGCTGGAGATATTCGCCAATTTGCTTGATGGTGTTGCGCGCGTTGATAAACGAAATTACTTGCCATTCTTCGCGCGTGAGTGAAATGTTTCGCAGATTCGCGCCGGGGCGTTCGGAAAAACGTAACGGCACTTCGAGGTCGGGAATTTCGTCGCGCAATTTTTCCCATTCTTGCTGCCGCCGATTGCCTTCCAGAATTACATTCTCTAACGAAAGGGGAACAGTGATGCGTTCTTCCGGCGGCAATTCATTCGGCTCGAAACGAAAATCGCCCGCCGACCACGTGAACAATTGATATACCGTTTCGAGTAAATATCCGCGCACCCCTTGAATGATGTCGTTCTGCGAGAGATAGCCGTTGTGAATGAGGAGCAGTCCCAGCTCCTTGTCCGTATCCACGCGCGAACGTTGGCGTACGGCTTGTGCTTGTTCCGGTGTCAAGCGACCGACCTGCACCAACACATCCGTCAGACGCGCGGGCTTGCCTTCGAACGAAGCATGAATCAAACGCCCTTCGCGAAAAAACAACGCGGCGGGTGCAGCATGACCATTCGACCCGCTCTTGATTGCTTCAGGTTTGACATTCAAGACGCCGGTCTTGTGCGCCAGATTGATGAGATTCAGTAACTGGTGCAGAGAAAAATCGCGGAGGTTGCCTTTGAGCGCCATGCGTAATCAGTGTAATGCTTTCCCTGGGGGAAGGCATCCGTCTCAAGCCCGTTCAAGAATCCATGAAAATTTGATTCTTGCAAAATGCTTACAGGCGATTATACCTTAAAGGAAATTTAATCGTCAACAGTACTTGTAGTCATCAATTGACACAAACGCGAACCCAACGATAATCGGCGCAATTCATTTGGGAGCAATCACGTATGGACCTTGAACGCGGCACCACCATTTCACAACAGCTCGCGGCGGCAGGCGCGGCGCACAGCGAATATGAAATGACTGCGCTGCACGGCGAGTACGACCACCAATGGGCGGAATGGTACGCGAATTATTTGCTCGCGCACGACTGGAATGATTTATTTCCCGAAGCGTGGAACGCCGCTTCGCTTGCCGACGCGCTGCGTCAAGCAGACACCGCGCACCGCGCCAACGCGCCGCAGCAAAATTGGCAAGACTATTACGCGGAATTTTTTACGCGCACGTAGCGTCAAGCTCTACTCTTTCAACGCGCGCCACAACCAAACTGCGCCCATCAAAACGCCGCTGCCGCTCAATAGCACGCCCGGCAGAATGATGCTCCACACATCGCGCCGTGGCAAGCCGCTGAAATACAAATACCACCACCAAAAATCCCAGTGTGGCAGTTGCGGATTGTAAAACCATGACCACGACGCGTTCGGAATCGTGAGTGGGTTTGGCGGAATCGCAATCTCCGGGAAAAATTCCACGCGTTCATCATCTGCCGTAATGAGAATGTCTTGCGCGTACAAGCCCAATTCATCGCCCATCGGACTATTGCCGCGCAATTCTGTGCCGCGCGTTTCCAACGTCAACCACACCAGCGGCGCGTGCGGCGGCGGAATCGAAAATGCGTACACCGCTTCCGCGCGTTCCGTTTGCATCACGCCCGCATCCAACTTGGTTTCGTCCTGAAAAAATTCAAGCGCGCGGCGCGGCAAATTCGCCGGACGATAATCCGCAGTCACCACGCGCACGCGCAAAGTCGCGTTTTCATTTGAGGCAATCCCCAAACGCGCGCGCGGCGCAATGTAGCGCGGAAACAATTCCTCTCCGCCATCCGAGGCGAGCCAACCATCGAGCAGCACCACACGCGGCGCGGGCGCATTCCAAACATTCCACCACATCGTCGCGCGTTCACCCAACAAACGCGCGTGCGCGAGCATCGGCGCGCTGCTCCATTCAAACAAACGTTTCGGCTCATTCAAATTTGAATTGATGTACACATCAAAATTGATTGGCACCGCAAGCAGCTGCACAAAAATTCCCAACACCACCGTCGTTGCCAACACCGCACGCGACAAAACATTTTTCGGCGTGTAAAAAAAATCGCCCAACGGTAACATCCACAACGCCGTCGCCGCAAACAAATAACGGTCGCCCCATGCGCCCGCGCTGTGCCAATTGTCATACCGCGCGTGAAACAAAATCACACTGGTGACGTACACTACGAACGCGATGGTTTCGGGACGATGCGCGCGGAAAAATTTTCGCAGCGCGAGCAAACTTGCAACAAGCGGTGGCGCAAAGAGCAGCCAACTTTTTCCCGAACTAAATAAAATTCCATAAATCCCCGTCCAAATCGGAATCGGCGCGAGTGTTTCACCGTACCCAAATTCAAACCAATCACCAAAGCGATAAAAATTGTAACCGAACGCACCGAGCGCGACGAGGACTGCGCCGGGTACGAGAAACAAAAACAACGAACGCGCAACGCGCAGCATCACCGCGCGTTCGCGCCATGTACGAAACGGCGTTGTCTCATTCCAGAGCAAGAAAAAATAAATTACGAGCGCGGGCAATGCTACCGCCGCGTGAATCCGCGTCACCGCGCTCATGCCCCAAAAAACACTTGCGAGAAAAATTTTTGAATCTGTTTGCGTTTGCTGTGCGCGTTTCAAAAAATAAAAGCTCAACACCAACAACAACGCCATCAATGGTTCGTTGTAAAACGTTTTTGCTTCAATCCACGCGGGCGTCGCCAATGCCCAAATCAAAGCTATCGCCGCGCCCGCGCGCACGCTCCAACCCAATGCGCGCGCATACGCGAGCAGCACAATCGCCAAGCCCGCGCTCACCAATGGATTCAATATGTTCATCACACCGCGCCGCAACAGTCCCGCATAGCGCGCATCAAAGCCATTCGCCAAAATTTGTCCCGCAACATAGAACGGCGTCGCCAGCAGCGGTTGTCCCAAACTGCTTTGTGCGTACACCAAGCCCTCGCGTCCGTGATGTCCGCCGACGGTCGGATGGGTGCGCGGACTTGGAATATCAAACTCGCCGCGCGTCAAAATAGATTCGCTTACGTAATAAAACGATTCATCATCTTGCGCGTACGTGTGTCCGCCCATCGTCGCCAAAAACAACGACGCGAGAAACAAAAATAACGCGGCAGAGACGCGCGTTCCACTAAGGCGAGTTCGAGCGTTCATCAATTCGTTTCCTGCATTCCCAATTCGACCAATGCCTGCGCGACGGGACGCAATTGTGTATCCTCGCGCATCCCCAACGCCGCGCACGCATTCGCAATTTCATCACGCCATGTAAAACTTTCGCGCGGGTTTGTTGTTTCCAAAGCAGCGCGCTCTGGGAATTGTGCGGGCGGCGCGTCAATTTCAATATCGCGGGGCAAAGTCCAATCTGCAATATACGAGCAATTTGCCGCGCGTTTCTCAATTACCGCGCGCAAAAAATCCCGATACGCACGCGCGGAAATTTCCAACGTGTGTCCTTGTTCTACAAACGCGCGCGCAAATTTCCCCAACAACATTCCGCGCCGCGCATCACGCGCGAAAAATTCAAACGCCTCGCGCAAATTTTTTCCTTCCCACGCGTCAGCGCGAATTTTGATACACACGTCGTCGGGCAAATCGGAAAATGCGCCCGTGTCCGTCACAATGCACGCCTTTTCTGCTGCAAACAAACGCAGCAAACTCGCGGACGTTTCGCCCGCCGTCGGATAGCGCAAATTCAAACACACGTCCGCCGCCGCAGTATATGCGTCGTACTTTTCGCGCGGCGCATAGCCAACCAATTCCACCGCGTCCGCAATACCCAATGTTTCCGCCGCGCCGCGCACATCAAACAACGGCGACACGCGCCCAATCAACAAAAAACGCGAATTTGGAAATTGTTCGCGAAATTGTGCGAATGCTTGCAGCGCGGGCAGCACGCGTTTGTTCGGCTGCACATCGCCAAACAGCGCTATCACGAACTCGTCGCGCGCAAGTGACAATGTTTCGCGTGCCGCCTCACGCGAAATGACTTTCGGAATTTCGATGCCCATCGGAATGAGCGCGACGGGCGCGTTGGGCGCGAGCGGTTGGATTTGTTTTGCCGCGTATTCACTGTGAACAATCAAGGCGCGTGCCGCGCGCACCACATTTTCATTCAACGGAAATTCAAAACGGTCTGCCAACGCGCGCCCGCCGATTTCGCCCAACGCCGTGTGTTCGCCTGCATCGCCATATTCACTTTTCATCGCGTCGAGATATTCCGCGCGTTTGCCGCGTTCCAATGTCAACCACGCGCGCAAGTGATGCAGCACCACATCGTGCATCACCACAACGCCGGGAAATTTCAACAGCGTTTCGTAAATGTGCGCGTGCGCGGGCGAATTGCCCATGTGATACACAATCGCATCGTACTGTGATGCGCGCGCTTGAAATTCATCTAACGAACGCTGCGGAAAATTTTCCAGCGCGGGATTCGTCAGTTCGCCATACGAACTATCAACAATCAAATCAATCTCCGCGTACTGCGCGAGGTACGGCAGCAATTCTTCGGAATAATCGCTGATGCCCGACGGCGCGGGATTGAGGGGGGAAAAAAAAGCGAGACGCATAAAAAATGTCAAATGCAAAATGAGGTTATGTGTTTTGACGCACTCGCCCCGCGCGCACGAGCGCGATAATTTGGCGCAGCGCGGGAAAAATTGCGCGCATGCCGCTCGGCTGTTTCAAGGGCAATGCTGCGTACACGCGCGCGGCGGGTGTGCGGGGGAATAGTTTTTGTAATGCCGCCTGCGCGTGTTGTTGGTGTTCTTTGTTTTCAGAATTTAAATTTGCGAATATGTGTTTGATGTGTGCCAACTCAATGCCCAATTCATCGCCGACGATTGCTTGCGTCGCATAGGCGCGCATTTCTTGCTGCACCGAATCAATCCAAAATTTTTGTTCAACGTGACATGCTTCATGTGCGAGCAGTGTGACCCATGCTTTGTATTGTGCGTCACTCGCGTGCGTTGGCAGTGGATGAAGGATAATGAGATTCAAAAAATTCAGCGTGATGCCGCCGGGAATTTTATTCCACACGCGGACGCGCGTATTTCGTTCATCCAAAAGGTTAGCCAACGCGCGCCCGCGTGGTCCGCTGCGTTGCAGAGTTTGAAACGCACGCTGCGCGCTCGAGTCTTTAATGCGAACACTCATTGCGTCAACTGTTCAACCACTGCGTCCCACGAAATCTCGCGCACGCGTTCCTTTCCACGCTCACCCAGTACACGGCAGTGTTCCGCGTCCTCGAACGCATACACCAGCGCACGCGCAATCTCATCAATGTCTATCCGCGTCGCCCAACCGTCATTTTCATTTTCCACAAATTCCAAAATCCCGCCCGCGTCGTCCGTCGTAATCACGGGGCGCGCCGCCATCAACGCTTCCACCGCGACGAATCCGTAATCTTCATCAATCGGCGCATAAAAAACCGCGCGCGCATTCGCGTACAAATCTAGTACGCGCGCATCGTTCACAAATCCCAAAAATTCGACGCGTGATGCAATGTTCAACGCGCGCGCGAGCTGTTGCAAATGTTTTTCTTCCGCGCCCGTTCCGGCGATGATGACGCGTCCGCGTTTTATTTTGGCGAGCGCGCGCAGCAATAGGTCAATTCGTTTCGCGCGGTCCAACCGTCCGACGTACAAAACATAATCGCCGTACTCGTCCGCGAAAAATTTTCCTGTGAGACGCGGCGGCGGATACAAGGGCGTCGCGTCGAGCGCGTTAAATCGTTTCAAACGCGCCGCGACATTTTTAGAAATCGCAAAACGCGCCTCCGCCTCACTCAACGCGCGCGTGTCGAGTTCAAAAATTTGCTGCCGCGTTTTTTGGTCATCTGCCGACGCCGTAAATTCCGAAAGCGGCGTGCCGTACCAATCGTATGCTTGCCGATATTGATGCACAAGCCAGACAATTTTGTGCGGATGCTGCGCGGCGTACGAAGGAAATTTTGTGGCGATGATGCGGTCAACTTGTACCCCATTCGCCATTTTCAAATCGAGCAATCGCCACGCCAACGCGGACTTGAACAATTCCGCGTGCGGGAGCCACTGAAACGGCAGCGCGACAATTTCCGCGCGATGTCCACGCGCGTTGAGTGCATCGCGCAGCCCTTCCGCCAACATTTCCGCGCCGCCGCGCGCAAAGGGAACTTGGGCAGAACAAACGAGGATGTTCATTATTGGAGGTTAAAAGTTAGAAATTGAAAGTTAGAGATTGACGTTTCACGCTTCACGCTGCTCGTTTCTCGTTTCTCGCATTGCTTCCAATTCCGCAATTCTCTTTTCCAATTCCACAATTCGATTCTCTTGCGCGGCAAGTTCCGTCAAGGCGCGCGCGACTTCACGGTTGAATTGATTTTGCTGCTGGACGAGTGTGTTCAAGAGTTCTGTCATGACGCGGCGCGTCACGCGTTTTACAAAATACACCGCGCGCCATGTGAACGGCGCGCCGGGGGCGGGCGGGGGCAGCGTCGCCGCAATGTGCCACTGCGCGTTCACTTGCGCGATGGCTTTTTGCAACGCCGAAAGCTCTGTGTTGGACGCGGGCGCGCGTTGCACGCGGGCGCGCAGTTCTGCCAATTCGCGTTCGATGTCTGATTGTGACATGTTCAATTTCGCCGCCCGAACGTCGGCACGAAACGTTTCACGCGGTCAAATCCGTTGGTTCGTGATTGCGCGATGGCTTCCAATTCGCGCGCCCATTGCTGCACGCTCGCCAATTCTTGTTCCAACATGTTTGCATAACGCATGACCGCGTGCGCGTCGGGGTTGGCGAAACTCGGTAGAATTTCTGCGCGCGCGTTTTCGTTTGACGCCGCGTTGGTCTCGGCAAGAATTTGCAAAAGCATTTCTGCGCGCGCATCCCACGTTTGCTGCGCGAGAAATTCGTTCAACACGCGCGCATTGATGCGCGTTTGCGCGGCGTCTTGAATCGCTTGCACAAATTCTTGGGGCGAATGCGCAACGCGTACATACGGCATCTGTTCCAATTGCGGCGTGTGCGATGCGGCGACAGGCAATTGCGAGGCGAGATACTCGTAAATTTTTATGGGGTCACGTCCGCGCGTGAAATCATTTTGCGGAAATGGCGCGAGTGCAACATCGAACGCTGCCGCGTATTTGGGCAATTCCGCATGAGCAACCGCGCCGTGAAAAAAAATGTTTGGAAAATTTTTCAAACGTTCGCGCACCGACGGGCGATGCGGTTCGGGGTCCACCGCGCCAAGCAAATGAATGAGCCAACGCGGATGCGCGCGCGCAACGTGCGCGACGAGCTCCGCGTCGAACATCGTTTCCATCAACGTGCCCCAAAAGCCGAGCGTCAATTCGCCGCGCTGCACATGCGACGCGCGCGCCACAGTTCGCTGCCACATACTCGTATCAATCCCATTCGCAATCACGTGCGCGTGTTTTCCAAAACGCGCGAGCGAGTTGGCAATGTGTGGTGTGACGCCGAGCAACGCGTCGCTTTCGTGGACGAGAAAAATTTCTGCCTCACTGACAAATTGCGTGTACCCGAGCGCGGGCGCGGCGGCGAAGTCGTCCATCGCATAATACACAATTTGAAAATGATTCGCGCGCAATAGCGGGATCATTCGCACGAACGAGTCAAACGGCGCGGAAAAAATTGCGACGCGCGTTTGATTTGTCGAATTGCGCGCGAGTAAATTGTTCGCGACGGTTTGCAATTCTCCGCTATCTAGTCCAAACCACGCGCGGCGCAATTCCGTTTGCGTCATGCCGAGTTCGGTCAACGCGACGATTTCAATCGGCAAATGTTCGACGTTACGCATCGCCGACGGTTGCGGCTCGACAAACAAAACGGAATGACCGCGTTGCGCGAGCGCGCGCGAAATTTGTGTCGGGTTGTGCGCGCCGCCCGCTTCGTCCCATGCGAGCGTACTAAAGTAGAAAAATTGCATTTGGAGATCAGCGATTAGAAATTAGGTGATTGGGTGATTCGGTGATTGCACATTCATTTACGTTTCGCGTTTGACGATTCACGAATCAATTTTTCATACAACGCGCGCACTTGAACATATTGCTGTTCCCACGTCATTGCGTTCAAAACTTTTTTGTGTCCGTGTTCGCCCAGACGTTTCGCCAACGCGCGGTCATTCAACAATTGCATGATGCGTACAGCAATCTCGTTCACGTCTCCGAATTTTACCAAAAATCCGTTGTCGCCGTCGTCAATCACTTCGGGCACACCGCCCGCGTGCGCGCCAATCACGGGCTTGTCGTACAGCCACGCTTCAAGATACACGATGCCAAACGAATCGGTGCGCGAAGGCATGACGAAAACATCGCACGCGGCGAGCAAATCACGTTTCGTCGCATCGTCAATGAAACCGAGTTGCCGCACGCGTTGTTTCACCGCATCGGGTTGCTGCGCAAAAAACGTTTCAAATGCTGACATTTGCGAACCCGCTAACACGAGCGTTGCATCCGTTTTTTCCCAAACGCGTTTCATCGCTTCAATCAAATGTACCGTGCCTTTGTCGAACGCGGCAGTGCCGATGTACGCGACGATGGGCAAATCAATGCTGTGTTCCCTGCGAAAACGCGCGGCATCTCCGCCCGCCAATGCGGTTGGTTCCACGCCCGCGCCGATGCGATGAATTTTTTCGCGCGCAATCCCGCGCTCGAACAGTGCTTCGCCTTCGCGCTGTGTCATCACAATCACTGCATCGGCGCGTTGCAGCATTTCCAATTGATGCGGCATCGTGTAATAGCGGCGCACGTGCGCGTCGTCGTCTTCGCCCAAATGCAAAAAGGGCGTCAACACGAACGGAATTTTTTTGCGTTGCGCGAGACGGTACGCGGCGTACACGCACGAATCGAGCGAAATGTTTGCGGTGTGAACGAGGTCGAAATGTTCGGACGTGGTGTCGAGCGCATTGTCGAGTGAAGGAACATACGGCGTCAAACGCGCGAGAGAAAATAAAAAAGGCGGCGTACCCAATGGCGTTTGGGCGAGCAGCGCCATCCCGCGTTTCAAAATAGGAAACGCGAGTGTTGACAGAGGCAAGTATTCAATTTCAAAACGTTCGATGAAAACATCATTGTACGTTTCATTGACCAATTCCACCGCGCGTTTGTCGCCGCGCCAAAAGCGTTCGAGGTCCCACGCATCCGTTGTGTACACGGTGATCGCATGCCCATCGCGCGCGAGCCGTTCGGCAATTTCTTGGAACGTGAGCTCCGCGCCGCCGATGTAGGGATAGTAACGTTGAATGACGTGGAGGATTTTCAATTTACAATTTTCAACGCGCGTTTGATTTTTTTGGAAACGGTTGATTCGCGCAGCGCGTTTTCCAAAGTATGAATGTGTTGCTCACGGTCTTGAACAATTCGTTCAAGATGTTTTGCGAATGCTTGCCAACGTTCCATTTCATTTTCCGCGTTCGGCATTGCGCCGCGCGGGGGGGGGGGCAATATGCGCGCGTGTTGTGGCAATACGTTCAATTCATGCAATAGCGCGTCGGTACGTTTCGCCCACGTTTGTTCAGACAAGTACGCGTCGAGTTCTACGCGATTTATTTTTTCCGTTGCCGCGCGTTCGACGTTTTCTAGAAATTCATTCGCGTCGTGTGATAGAAACACATGTGGCATCTCGGTGAGTTGTTCCAGATTTGTTGCAACGACAGGTTTATAACACGCGAGATATTCGTACACTTTGAGCGGATCACGCGCGAGATTGAACGGCGTAACGGGCGTGGGCAAAATGCACACGTCGAAATTTTTCGCGTATTGCGCCAATGTTTCACGCGTCACGCTTGGATGAAAATGTACGTTCGACGCTTTCAGAGTCTTCGCAATCGAAGGACGCGCGGGGTCAAGGTCATACGCGCCGATAAAATGCCACTGCCAATTTGGACGCGCGCGCGTGAGTGTTTGCAGCAGCGGCACATCCAAATTGTAATCCCACATCGTTCCCCAAAAGCCGAGTGTGATTTCGCCGCGTCCTAAACCTTCGAGTGTCTCATGCGATTCTCCGAATCGCCGACCTCGAAGGTTTTCAGCGCGAAACGGCGCGAGGTCAACTCCATCGCGTATCAGCACAACATTTTTGTGTACTTGAAATTTTTCAAGCAAGCGCGGCGAGAGCGTAATAATCAAATCAGAATTTTCCGCGAGATAATTTTCCGCGACGTCATCATAACAAAACACATTCAACGCGCGCATTTCCGAAATATCATCCAACACATCATAAACCAACGCGTACCCGTATTCGACGAATGGTTGCAACATTATTAACGCAGGACGAAAGGGCGCAGAACAAATCACGATGCCGCGTTCGTTTGAAGTGGGAACGAGTTCACGCAAGCGCACGTCAAGCGAATCGGGAAGTGCGTAATCAAAGCCGTACCATGCGCGCACCAAATTCAATTCATCCCAACCCAATTGCTCCAAATTCAAGACGCGCAGATTTTCACTCGGAACGGGCGCGCGGCTCTTTTCGATTTCGATGTACGTAACGGTGTGTCCGCGCCGCGCCAATTCTTGTGCGAATTGCACCGGGCGATGCGCGCCGCCGGAATTGTCCCACGCAATCGGGCTGATAAAAATGATATTCATGGTGTATTGAATCTAAAAGGTTAAAAATAAAGAGTAAGAAACTATTTCAAGTGTATCATGTGGTTATTCATGCAATATAGATATATCAAAGTGGCATATAAGCGAGTAATAATGCAAAAGTTGATTATTTTCGTGAAAAGATTCGCTTGACTAACCAAAATGGGTTAATCTGTTGCAAATGATGAATATGCGCTTGTTTGGCTTGGGCATCGCGTTCCAGCGCGCGAATATATTCGGTGCGCTCTAGAAGCAATTGTTCCGTGCGCGCGATGTATTCTTGTACATTCTTTGGCGCGCTTGTGTTTGTTTCCATCTCCAACAGACTAAAGACGGCGTGATTCATTGATGGCGAAATTTCTTGCAGCCACGTCAGCAATAGGTCGAGCCGCGCGCTCCATGTGCAATTTTTCAAATACGCATCAATGACGCTGCGGTCAACGGAAATGTTCGCCGCGCGTTCGACGGCTTGCAAAAATTCTTGTGGCGTGTCTGCGAGATAGACGTACGGCATGTTCGCCAATTGCGGCGTGTGGGATGCGACGACGGGTTTGTAGCCGCTCAAATACTCGTACACCTTGAGCGGGTCACGCGCGCGATTAAAGGCATTGTTTGGAAATGGAATCAATGCGACATCGAATGTTTGCAGATGACACCACAATTCCTCGTGCGCGATGTGTCCGCGTAATTTTACATTCGGCAACGCGCGCAAACGTTCTTGCACGCGCGGCAAATTTGAATCCACATCAATCGGTCCGAGCAATTCAATCGTCCATTGCGGACGCGCGCGCGCAATGGATTCGATGAGTTCAACATCAAGGTTGAACGCGTTGACGTGACCCCAAAAGCCGAGTGTGAACGAATTGGGTTTTGGCGCGATTTCGAAATTGTCGCTGCGAAAAAGTTTTGCATCGAATCCTTGACGCAATAAATGAATCGGTGCGCGACGTTCCCACGCGGACAATTTTTCGACGAGTGTTGTTGAAACAGCAATCACCAAATCACTGTGCACGACCAAAAATTTTTCCGCGTCAACGTTTGCAAAATACAAACCGATTTCGGGAAACGCTTCAAAATCATCGAGCACATCGTACACGATTTTGTAACCGCGTTCTCGAAATAACGCGAACCATTCAACGAATGGCACGAACGGGTCGCCGTACACTACCACGCGTTCGACGCGCGGTGTTTCAAATTCAGCGAGCGCGCGTGCAAATGTTTCGCGCGTATCAATCTGCGCGTCGAGTCCGAACCACACGCGGCGCAGCGCGGTTTCATCGTATCCCAATTCTGCGAAACTCAACACGCGCAAATTCTTTTGCGGCGTAACATTTTCGCTCTTTACCACTTCGACAAACAAAACAGAATGTCCGCGCGCCAACAACTCGCGCGCAAAAAAATGAATGGGACGACCTACGCCGCCCATTTCATTCCATCCCTGCGTCGAAAGAAAAACAAAATCCATGACGTTTTACGTTTTGTGTTTGACGATGTGATTTAATTGATTCATCACACGCATTACGCGTCCGTTCGCATACGCATCACGCTGCTGTGCGAGTGCAGCGTTTTCGCTCCATAATTCCGCGCGCGCGTATTCTTGCAAGCGCGCATAGTTGGCAAAAGCGCGCAGCGCGTTTTCTAAATCTGTGGTGTATGCGTCCGCGTCAAAGGCATTGTTTAACTGCTGCGCGTGTGTGTACGCGGTGCGTGTTTGTTCGGCACAGCGCGTCCATGTGCAATCGCGCAACAATCGTTCGCGCAGCGTTGACGCGGGACGCGTGTCCATTGCAGCGCGCACCGCGTTACGAATTTCATCCAAAGTTGCGGGGTCGAAATAATGCGCGTCGTTTTGAAAATAATCGCGCGCGCCCGATTCCGTACTCATTGCAATCGAGCAGCCCGCGACGGCGGCTTCCAATGGCGTGAACGGCGCACAGTCGTGCCAACTGGCAAGCGCGTGAACGCGCGCCGCCGCATACGCAGATGCCAACATTTCTGCATTGAGCGCGCTCAAAAATAGTACGCGCGCACGTCCGCCTTGCGCGGCATTTTCGCACAACGCGCGATACGACGGCGCGAGCGTTTCGCCCGCAAACACGAGCGTTACGTTGTCCGCGCGCAGCGCGCGGACGAGATTCCACTGATTCTTGCGAATTTCCACCCGCGCCGCGCACAACACCACATCGCGCACGCCAAATTTTTCAATGAACGCGTTCGGTGTCGCGGATGCGAAACGCGCGTCAATGCCGTCCGTGGCGACGCAGATGCGTTCACGCCGCACATCAAAATCGAGCGCGAGCAATTCCTTTTCACTCGGCGACATGGCAATCAGCGTCGTCGCATGCCGAAACAAAACGCGCTGCGCGGCGCGTTCGGCATGACGCAGCGCGTCACGCAGCTGCTGTTCCAATCCTGCACCCGCGCCTTGCGGCGGGTCCGCTTGCGGCAAACCTTCCCCATAAAAGCGGTCAGAATTCCAGTAAATCGGATTGACGACAATGGGCGCGTGATACGCGCGGGCTTGGACAAAACTGTGCAGTGCGGAAAAAATATCGGGCGCGTCAAAGAGATGAACAATGTTTGGCGTTACCGAAATTGTTTCTGTCGCGAGCGTGATGTGTTCGCCTTGCGCGCGCAACGCGCGGCATGTCTCGCGGAATTGCATTCCCAGACCGCTGCCGTGCGTGGGCGGAAACATCAGAACGTTCACTTGGTCCCTCGCGCGCGCTGTAACATTCCGCGCAAAGCGGCGCGCAAGGAGGGCGGCTGCTCCAAACGCATTTGCATGTCGAGCGCCCAGCGTTCAAGGTCTTGATGCGCGGCGGCTTCATGCAAAACATGATGCGTGAGCGTCGCGTATTCGCGTTCTTGAAAATCAAATTGCTCGGCAATGCGAATGGTGACGCGCTGCAGCGCATCGGAATCAATCACGGGCGTCTCGCCGCTCGCCAACACCGCGTCATACGCGTCGCGTGTGGCTGCCGCCGATTGCTCCCATGAAAATTGTCCGCGAATTTTTTGTGCCAGTTGTAACGCGCGCGGACGTTCGAGCGCCGCACGAATCGCGCTGCGAATCGAATTTGCATCCGCGGGATTGCACCCCACGCAATCATCGCCAAAGTATTCGCGTCCCGGACCGTTTTGCGTCATTACCAAATTGCAGCCCGCGAGTCCCGCTTCCATCGCCGCGAGCCCAACTTCTTCCCACCAACTCGCAAGCACATGCACGCGCGCCGCCGCGCCTGCATCCGCGATTTGCGTGGGCGAGAGCGAACCAACAAAATGCACATTCGGCGTCGCTTCGCTTTTGCACAGTGCGAGGTAACGCGGGTCGGGGGCGGGACCTGCCAAGACGAGCGGAATTTTTTCATCGCGCCACGCGCGAATGATGCCGATTTGATTTTTGCGGTCTTCAAAACGCGCGGCGCAAAAAACAAAATCGCGCAGCTGGAATTCGCGCGCAAAACGTTCCGCATCGCCGCGTTGATAATTTGTGTTGACGCCGTAATAAGTGAGATGCAATTTCTCGCGCGGCACAGCAAATTCGTCGCGCAAAATTTCGCCTTCGCCGTTGGAGAGAATCAAAATTTTTTGCGCCGCATTGAAAACAAATTGCTGCGCGTCGTGCACTAATTCCGTTTCGCGGCGCCGCGTCGCGCGTAATCTTGCCTGCGCTTCGGGTGTGTGCGCACTCAAAAACAATTCGGGATATGTGGCGGGTGATTCATTTTCGCACGCGGCGAGATATTGCGCGTGACTCCAATAGACGGGCGTAACAAGAATCGGTTTATGCGCTCGCGTCGCGCGCAACGTGTAATCGGTTGCGGAATACGGGTCGCACAAATTATAGAGATGCACGAGGTCATACGGCGCGAGGTCACACGCGGGGTCATCGGAAATGATTCCGTGTACGTTAAATTCGCGCAGCGCGTCGAGTGTCGCTTCGAGCGCGACCCAATCGCCGCCGCGTTCGTGCGGACGACGGCGAAACCAAAATAAAACGGAAAGAGGACGCCGAGTCATTTTCAAAAGACGCGTTCAAGCCATGCGCGCGCCGCGTGCAATGGATTTTTGCGCGATGTGCGCGCCGTTTCCATCTCTTGAATCCAATTGTTCAATTCGCGCGCGCGCATTTCCAACGCGTTGTAATGCAATTCACGCAACTGCCACGCCTCGGTCCGTAAGGCGACAATGTTTTGCAATTGTGCCGCATACGTTTCGAGTGGGGGGGGGGCAGCTTGCGCGCGTAACGTATTGTACGCACCGAAATATACGCGCGCGGTTTTTTCCCACGTAAAATTCGCGCGCAAGCGTTCGGCGAAATGATTTTGACGCGGTGCGTCATACGCGGCGCGTACGGCATGGTGGATGGAATGTACATCATTTGGGTCACACAAAAAACATTCGTCGCCGAAATACTCACGCGCGGGACTGTTTTCGGTCATCACCAAATTGCAGCCCGCCATGCCCGCTTCCATCGCCGAACGTCCGACCTGTTCCCACCAACTCGCCAAGACATGCACACGCGCCGCCGCGTACGCATCCGCCAAATCGGATGGCGGCATCGGGTCGAGAAAAAGAACATTTGCTCCTGCCTCGGCGCGGCATTGTTCAAAATAGGCGGCGTTTTGCTTTTGTCCAATCAGCAGTAGTGGAATAGTTTCATCGCGCCACGCGCGCAAAAGGTTTGGGATATTTTTTTGGTAATCCATGCGCGCGACGCACAAGACAAAATCACGCACATTGTATTTTTTGATAAAACGTGCGGCGTCGCCATGTGCGAATTGTTCATTGCTGCCGTTGTGTGCGACGCGCATGTTTTCGATGGCGATTCCAAATTCGCGCGCGAGCAATTCACTTTCCATTTTGGATTTTGGAAAAATCATTTCGCTCGCGTGCAAAATCAAACGCGCGCTCGCTTGTTCCGCTTGCTCGTCAAGCCAATGCACCAGCGCGCGCCGCGACGGATGATTGACTTTCATCGTCGCCGCTTCGAAATGCGGACGTGTCGGCGCATTGCGTTCTTGCATTTCGTCCCAATACCGTTTGCGCCAATAAACGGGCGTTACGACGACGCGTTTGTGATTTCGCCGCGCGTGAATCAAATAGCGCAGCGCGTAGGCAGTCAAATCCAAATTGTAAAGGTGAACAAAATCGAACGGCTCAATGTCTGTGAGTTCGTTCGCAACAACACATTGCACGTTCAAACGCTCGAGCTGCTCAATGGTTTGGTGCAGCGACATGATGTCGCCATCGCGCGTGGCGTCGGCGTCGCGGCGAGTGAGAAATAAAATCTTGAGCGGCGTTTCCATCGCGTTCAAAGTTTTTCGGCGCGCAATGCGCTTTCCAATTCGCGCGCGTGTGCGGCAGCGTGTTCCAATTGTGGCGTTAATTCGGAGTAATAGTACGCGTCCGCGCGATACGTGAGCAAACCGCTTTCGATTGCCGAGTCTTCCAGTGCGCGCAGTGTGTTGGGTTGCATTTCGGTTCTGAAATTTTCAAGTTGCTCATACATTTCCACGATGTTCTCGGCGGAATCATCGGTAAGCACACGCGCGGTATTGTTCAAAATGAATTCGCGCGCGGCAGTTTCAAACGCGCGCGCGTGTTGTGCGATTTCTGCGTTCGGCGCGGCGATTGTTGATTCCGCTGTAGATGATTGAGTTAGCACAAACGGTTTGTGTTGCGAGAGCGCGTTCAAAACACACTGCAGCGTTTGCGGTAACGGCGCGAGTCCGAAAAAATGGACGAGCGCCAAATTTTCCAGCGCAAGGTGTGGACGCGTGACGAGTTCGATTTCAAAACCCCGCGCGCGTAATTCCTTTAAGGTTGCTGCAAGATTTTGCGCGGACGCATCGGAAAAAGTTTGCCAGAGAACGCGCATTATTTTCCCACCAACGCTTTCACGCGCGCGCCGAATGTTTTTTGTGATTGCAATTGCGTTTGCAATTCATGCGCCCATTGTTCCACTTGGCGCGCATTCTGTGATTGTTCTCCCAAGAGACGCCATAACATATCAATTTGTTCTTGGAGCAATTCTTGTGCGCGGAATAATTCGGGAAACGGGTCATAGTCGAGCGGCGGCTGCGCGAGCATCCATTCCAATCCGTTTTTCAATTCTTGCGCGGCGCGTTTCCATGTCACATCGCGCAACAAACGTTCCGCCATCGCGTGCGTGCGCGGTTCATTCCACACTTGTTCGACGCCACGCGCAATTCCTTCCACATCTTCGGGGTCAACAAACACCGTCGGCGCGTCGAGATAACTCGGCATGCTACATTCCGTCGTGACCACTTGCGGCACACCGGCGACGGCGGCTTCGAGCGTCACTTGCGGACCGACATCATAGATGCTCACGATTGCGTGGACGCGCGCGGCAGCAAACGCATCTGCCACAACCTCGCGCGTTTGACGCGGCACAAAATATACGCGCGCACGATTTTTTTGTGCCTCATCGCGGCAGAGTTGCATGTACGTTTCATTTTCCGCGTCGCCCAAAAAGACGAGCGGCTTGTTGGAATCGCGCAGCGCGCGAATGAGCGTCAATTGATTTTTGCGCGGACCGATTTGTCCTACGCACAAGACGAAATCGGTTTCATCCACAAACGCGCGAAATCGTTCTGCGACGCCGCGCGTAAATTCGTCGAGCGTGCCATAATGACTCACAAAAATTCTTTCGGGCGCGACGCCAAAATCTTTTTGCAAATGTCCCGCCTCCATTTCGGAATTGGGATGCAAGACCTCCGCGCCGTGCAGCAGAATGCGTTCGTGCGCGTTGTAGGTTTCGCGGCGCAGGCGTTCCATTTCGCGCATCGGTTCGTTCACGTCCATGCCGCGCAGCGACGCGTCGAGTTCCCACAAACGCGCGAGCCGCCAATAAATCGGCATCAATGCCACGCGCGCAGTCTGTCGCCGCGCGTTGAAATAGTACGGCATGACGCCGAGCGGCTCGACGGAATTCCAAATCAAGCACACATCGTACTCGGCAAGTGACGCGCACGCGTCGGTGGAAATATCGGTGTGGACGCCGAGTTCGCGCAGTGGTTCCAACAACGGAATCAACTGCCACCAGTCGCCGCCCTTGTTGATGGGCGCTTGCGGACGCGGTTGAACGAGGACGCGCATAAATCTCTTATCGGCAGCTGTCATTTCGAGCCGCTTTTGCGAGAAATCTCGGTTTTGCCAAAGAGATTTCTCACTCTGTTCGAAATGACATCAAATTTTGAACTCAGCGATTGTTCATATACGCGCTGCGCGCGTTCCAATTCCAATGTCCATGTTTGCAACGCCGCGATTTCGCGTTTGAGGTCGGAATGTTCGTTGACAGTGTTCACCACCGCTTGCCATTCATCGGACGCGATAACACCAACGGGTTGTGATTGCGCCAATTGTTCAAATTCATTCGCTTCGAACGCACCAAAACGCGCACGCGGTTCTTGAATCAATGCTTGCAGCAATTCCAAAAATGTTTCGGCGCGCTGGTTCCATGTATGTTGCGCGAGAAACAAATCAATCACGCGCGGTTCAATTACTTCGGCGCGCGCGTGTTCGATGGCATTAATACATTCCGCCGCGTTTGACGCGACGCACACGTACGGCGCGTGTGCAAGCTGCGGCATGTGTGTGGCGACAACAGGTTTGTAACACGCGAGATATTCGTACAGTTTAATCGGGTCGCGTCCGCGCGACATGGCATTGTCGGGCGCGGGAATCAAACACACATCGAACGCGCGCGCGTACGTTTTCAATTCCGAGTGCGCGATGGGACCGTGAAAAAAAATGTTTGGCACATCGCGCAATTGTTCATACACCGACGGATATTGTGGGGGGGGGTGATGCGGACCGATGAGATGAATCGTCCAGCGCGGCTGGCGTTCCGCGATTTCGCGCAGCAGCGCGCTGTCCACCATCGGCGCGACGAGCGAACCCCACATGCCAATTGTACATTCTTGCCCGCGCACAACGTTCGGCGCAATCATCGCGGCGTTTTGGAATTCCGTCGGGTCAACGGCATCTGGCAAAACAAAAACGTCGCGTCCTGACGCTTTTAATTTTTCGGCAATAGGCTGCGCGAGCGCGAGATTCAAATCGGAACGTGTGACCAGAATTTCTTCGAGACGCGGATTGAATTGATGCATCCCTAATTCAAACATCGCGCCGTAATTGTCTTGCGGATAATACACCGTCCAAAAATCGCGCGTTTGCAAAAAGGGAATGAGGCGCGCGAGCGGCGCGAACGGCGCGTTGAGAATGGCGATGCTCGGTTCGTCGCGCGCACAATTTTTTTCGAGCCATTCCGCGAGCGGCGCAAAAATTTTTTCGAGCGAATCAATATGTACACCGCGCCACGCCAACGAAATCAAAAGCGGCGGCACGCCCAATTCTTCCAAACTTGTGATGGCGATATTCAAGCCGCGCGTGTCGCGTGTGCGCGATGCGCGATGTTCGAGAAATAAAACGCGGTGTCCGCGTTTGGACAATTGCAGCGCGAGCTGGGTGGGCGCGTACGCGCCGCCGGTTTCATCCCACAACATCGAAGACAAGAACAAAACGTTCATGTGCTGCCCAATTTTTTCAATGCGCGTACAATCGGATGCGCTTCCAATGTTTCCAGCGCGCGCATTCGTTCTTGCGCCCACGCTTGTTGTTCACGAATGATGCGCGCGCGTTCCTCTGCGGTGCGTTCCCACGCGTCGCGCTGCGCGGCGTTTTCATTTTTCTCGCGCCACAAACGGTCCATCTCGCGCGCTTGTCCTGTTGTGAACGTTTCCAAAACATCGGGCGCGAGTACGCTCACCAACGCGAATAATAAACTTGTGCGCGTTGCGGGCGAATCGTCCGCCGCGTTTGCAAATTGTGCGAGCGCCTCGAGCGCGGGATTGGACGACGCGGTCAACGACAACGGCGCGGGTAATTCCGCCCCTTTGTTCATTTGGTCATACAACGCGTACGCGTCGGGATGAATGTTTTGCAAAATGCGTTCGGCGGTGAAAGACCACGCCGAGCGCTGCAATTCATTCGGTTGATAGTGCGCGTCGCGCGTTGTATCGTCGAGCTGCAAATTCAGCCCAAAGTGTTCACGCATCAACGTATTGAACGCGTCTATTTGTTCCAACACGCTGTAACTGTGACACAACAATGTTTGTTGGGAATGACGCGTTTGAAATTCGACCAGCGCGTGATTGTATGCGTACCACGATTCCAATCCTTCGAGCAAGCCGACCATGTGTAATTGATTGCGGCGCATCAACGAAAGCAAAACGTCGAACGGGTGGCGATAGACAAACAAAAAATGCGCGTGGGGAATTTTCGCGCGCCAAAATTCCAAAAACAAACTCGTGCGCGGGTCTTTCCAACCCCACAGTTCATTTTGCGTGCGCGCGGCAATCAATTCGTTCGCGCGCGCGTCTTCCTCCGGCGTCGGCGAAAATCGAAACGCGCGGTTAACCAAAATATGTTTGCCGCGTTCGCGCAACGCGCGCTCGTGAAATTCATAAAATTCGACATCCTCAAAAAAGCCGCGCGGATTTTGCGCGTTCGCTTCGAGCAATTGCGCGCCGAGATGCACGCCCGCGCGTTGAACCAACGACGCAATGAGCGATGTCGCAGAACGGTGCATGCCGGTGAGAATGAGAACGCGAGACACTTTGGTAAGAATGAAGGAGGAGGGATGATGGGAAATGCAACATCCAACATCCAACTTTTAATTTCTAATTTTGTTTCAAACAACCTTGTCCGTTTTGCGGAAAGAGCGTGTGCGCTTGCGCGGGTTGGACGTAAAAGCGTCCACCGCCGACGATGCGACAGCGTTTGAGTTTGATGAGCGGATTCATTTTACTTTCAATATATTTTGCGTTGGCGCGATTGGAAAAATTTTTCGCCGTCGCGCGCGCGAGCGAAACGAGGACCGGTTTTTGCGCGAGCGCGTTATCCACCATACCGCGAAAACCGCCGGGTTCAAATTCTTGCGCGCCCGCGTCCACTCTGCCAAAGAGATAAATGTATTTATTCACGTTGACGCGCCGCATAAAAAACAACATTTCCGCTTTACCAATGAGCCACACGCGCGCGTCCGCGCCGAGCGTTTGATTCAATTCGTCGGCGACGCGCTGTTGGTCTTGCCATGTGTTGCGCGTCGACAGGCTGCCCATCGGCTGCCAAACGTGAAAGGTGCTGATGACGGCAAAGACGATGGCGACGACGGTGAACGCGACGCGCTGCGTGATGGGCGAAGCGTTCCATCGTTTGAACGCGCGCAAACAAATCGTCCACACGAGCCACGCGGCAAACATCGAAATGAATGGCAGGAGCGGAATCCAATCGGGATAATTTTGGAAATCCAAATAGGAATAAAACAGAAAACCAAAGACGACAAGCAAGGTTGCCGACGTGCGGCGATTTTGAAAAAAGAAATAGAGGACGCGATGCAACACAACGCGCAAACCTTTCAGGTCCGGGACAAGATGTGCGCCGAGCCAAGTGAGAAAACCGCTGGCGCCGAGGATGCCAAAGACGACGTGCGCGCCAAAGCCGAGATAAAATGTTTTGGCTAATTTGAAAATGCGCGCGTCGAAACTTTTGCTCCCGACTTGGTGCATCACAATTGGCGCGAGAAACGTCTGTTGAATCATTTCGATGTGCGCGCCTTTCCAATAAAAATATATAAAGTAAAAAGCAAAAAGTACGAGCGCGGGGATGACCGTGATGAGAACCGCGCGCGCGCGCGTCGAAAAATTTTTTCCACCCTGTATCGCCGCGAGCAAGAGCGCGACGATGAGATAGCCCCACGCGATTTGCCATGCGAGTCCCGCCGCGCCCGCACACGCGCCCGCCAAGACCCATTTGCGTTTGAATAAAAAATAAATCGTCGCGAGACCGAGCGCGAGCGCCAACGATTTCGGTTCGAGCGTTGTCGCCGCGCGCATGGCATAACCGTTATAGCCCAACATGACAAGCCCCGCGAAAAATGCAATGGCGCGCGAACGCGTAAAAAGCGCGCCGGTGATGTACGTCAATGTCACGACGCCAGCCATCACGAGCATTCCGGCAAAACGAAACGAAATGAGATGATGCAGTCCGAACACATCGCCGACGCGCATTGCCGTACCGCCGACGAGGAATGTAAGTGACGCTTGTTCGTTAAACGCGTACTTGTGCAGCGCGAATCCTTGGGCGACGAGCTGCGAGAGGTAGGCAAAAATTCCGGGGTCGTGATAAATCGAACGATGCAGCGGGTCGTATTGCCAGAGGACAACAAGTGTGGCAACAAACAAAAACAACGGCGGTGCGAGACCGCGCCAATGTTTTGAAATCAAGTTTGCGAATTTGTTCAATGGGCAAGTCCATTGTGGCACGCGGGCGCGAAATTTATTGGTTACGGCGCGGGACAATTGGTGCCGCGCGCAGTGAGTTTGACGATGAGACGTTTCGCGGCGGCATCATAATACCAACCTTTGTTCGCGCGCGCGGCATCTTCTTCGCTTGTGTATTCTGGCAACGGCGCGCCCCATTGTCCATTCACACTGATAGCGCCGTCCTGTGCTTTGACAAAGTTCGGTTTGTTGCGGACGCGCGCAATGCGATACAACAACGCGCGTGATGGAATTTGTTCGAGCGTGCAGAGCGCGAGCCGCTGCTTGAGGCTTGAAACATCCAACGTGAGCCAACCATTTTCGTCATCAAAATAACGAAACGTCGAATGGTCCGTGGGATACACATTGACCGTCAACAATTTGCGTGAGGCAGTGGTGCCGTGTCCGGTAATGTTGTTGTTGACGAACATCGGAATAATCGCGCCGCGTAAAATAAAAATCGGTTCGCGCCCCAACGGCACGGGATAGTTAATCGTCGTGCCGCCGTTGTAGAGTTTGGTTTCGTCCCAATAATTGAGCCATTCACCGGGCGGCAGGGTAACGCTCACCTTGGTGCGATAGTCCGTCACATATTTTACAAAAAATTCATCGCCGAGACGCGCAGAGAATGTCGCCGTGTTCATGTCGCGCAAAATGGGCGTGTGCGTTTCGTATGCCGCGCGGTCATAGCTGAACAAATACGGCGCAAGCTCGCGGTGGAGATTCGCGTAATAACGATACACTTGCATCACTTGCGCGGGATAACGCGCGTCCCACGGCTGCGCGGTTTTTGGCACATTTTCCATCACCGGTTGAAACGCGCCCCAGTGCATGCGTCGAATGTACGTTTCCGCGTCGGGCGGCGTCGCGTTGAATCCCGAAAATTCATTGTACGGCAGTGACATGAGCGACGCGGTATCAAACACGCGTTGAATCCCAATTTTCATGCCGTTGAAAGTTGTCGGCAAATCGTTCACGTACGCAACGTGCGCGTTTTGCTCGAGCCATGTGTCGCTCGGTGTATTTTTTCCGTAACGTTTGAACACCACATCGCCATCAGGAATGTGCGTGCGTGTGTAATTCAACAAATCGAGCGCGTATGCCTCGCCGTACTCGAGGGCATCATTGATATATTTGTCGGGGCGCACGCTGTCTGTATAAAAACCGCCAAGCACATCGCCGGCGCGAGCGCGAATGCGGTCCAACAAGCTGTGATAGTACGCCACCGCATCGGGATTGTCGTAATCAATCCAACTGCCATGTCCCGTAAAGTTGTCGGTGACGACAACATTGCCCTCGTCGTCTTTGACAAAATAATTGTTGGCGAGCGCGACTTGATATTCGGGACAATTCAAGCCGATGAGAGGCACCGTCCAAAACAAGCCGCGAATTTTTTGTTGGCGCATGCGCTGCAAAATCGCGCTGCTGTATTTGAAATCGCCATTGCCCGTACACGATTGCCAATCGGGGGCGTCGAAATGAAACGCCGTAATCGGAATATCCCATTTTGCGATGGCGTCGAGGTTGTCCAAAATCGCGCGTTCTTTGCCATCTGCGCCTTGAAGCGGTCCCAAAATCCACGCGGGCGGCGAATACGATTGCCAATCCGGCGCGGCGTCCGATTCAAGCGGCGTGTTGCTCCATGCGAAAACGAGCAGGGTGATGAGCGCGAGGGCGCTGAAAAACTTTTTCATGTTAGGGTTTCAAAACAAACAGGCGCATATTGGCGCGTCCAAAAACTTCGGCAGGTTCGTACCGCCGTTCCAACCACTCGTAAAATGGCTGCGTCCATTCGGGGCGCGTTTCACGCGCAAGCGAAATTACTTTTGGTGGATTTTGGTCGAGCGCATCAAGCATTCCCTGCATTCCGCCGGGTTCGGATGCGAGTACGCCCAAACCGGATTTGGAGCCGAGATGCAAAATTTTGGTCGCGTTCGGCAAATGCAATTCCACCAAGATGATCGCGTTGCCAAACGATAACACGCGGTCACCGGGTTGTAAATAGCGTTGCGCGGTTTGCGCGACTTGCAGTTGGTCGAGAAACAAAGTGCCGGTAATGCGATAGCCCCGTACATCGAACCAATACACCGCGATGAGAAGCACCGCGACCAAGCTCAAGAGAATGTTTGTCAAGGTGCGCGGTTGGAACGGCGTCAAGAAACGAGAAACGAAACGCGCAAGCGAGCGCGTGGCAACAAAGCCAAGCCAACCGACGCCGAGCGCGACCACTGGCATCAACGGAATCAAATCGGGACAATAATCAAAATCAATCAGCGAGAACGCGGCAAAACCGAACGCGTACAAAAGCAACGGCGTGTGCTGCAAATTGATGGGCAGACGTTTGGTCCGCAGCGCGGAAAAAATTTGCGCGGCGAATATCCCAAAAAATCCGAGCGCGCCCGCGCCATTCAACCAATACTCGTTGTACGAATAACAATACAGCGCGCCATCTTCAATAATTTCCGCGAGATTTTCATCCACCGTTTGAAATAAGGGGACGCGCGCTTGTGTGTTGTTGAAATGCGTCACGTTCGCGCCAATCGTCGCGTTCAAGGCAGCGAGCAGCGCATTGTTGACGCCGAGATACAAAATGACGAGCGCGAACGGCGCGCAAAAACCAAACAGCGCGCGTAAATTATTTCGAAATGCCGCGCGTACATTGTCTTGACGCGCGCGTGTAGTTTCGATGAAGGGCGCGAGCAATGCAAACAGCATCACGATGGCTTGCACCATCAGCGCGGGCTGCCACGCCAACGCGCTCAATGCTGCGCACGCGCCCGCCCAGCCCCAATGTTTTTGCGCGAGAAAGGTCAATGCCAACAACGCAAATAAAATGACGAATGCTTTGGGCTCAGGTCCGGTCAACGCGCGCAAGCCGTAAAAATTCCAGCTCGCCATCACAATGCCCGCGAGGACGCCCACCGCGCGCGAATGAAACAACACGCGTCCTGCCCAATACGTCGCGCTCGCAGTTGCCATGACAATCGTCAACGACATGAGACGCGTGCCCATAATATCCGAAATGCCAATCACGCGCGCAATGAAGATGGCAAACGCGCTGACGAAATCGGCGAGCGGCGCTTTGATGATGGCGACATCACGGTAAATGGCATGTCCTTCCAACATTTGCTGCGCGGCGTAAATGTGAAAGGTCGTGTCGTGCGGAATCGGCTGGCGCAAAATATCGTACTGCAGCGAATACGCGGCAGCGAGCAACGCCAGCGCAATCATCCACCACACATCGGCGTAACGAATCAATACAGCACGGAGGTCTTGAATTCGAGTGGACGCAGAGGAACGAGCGAGGGAATTTATTTCAACGGTCACAGTAGAACAGTTATAATATCTGCAATGCAGTTTCTAAAATGGATTGGGCTTGGGTTCGCGTTACTTGTCTTGAATGCCTGTCAGTCCACACCGTCCGCACCCGCACAAATCATGCAAGGTCCGCTCGTTGGCGCTGTCACTGACACCTCTGCCCACGTCTGGGTTCGTATGAACCAAGCCGCGCGTGTGCAAATCGAATACAGCCGCGAAGCGTCGCTGCAAAATGCGGCAACGAGCGAAATCCGAACCACCACAGCAAGCAGCGATTTTACCACGATTGTTCCAATCTTCCAGCTCGCGCCACAGCAGACGTATTTTTATAATGTGCGCGTGAATGATATTCCGCAATTCACCGCGCCGTATCCGCAATTTCAAACGTTCGCGGCGCGGGGGAATGACGAGCCGTTTCGTTTTGTCATTCTCACTGATTTCCGTACGATTTCAAAAATTTCACAGTCGGTGGACACGTTCAAAACGGCGGCGCAAGAAAATCCCGCGTTTGTCATTCTCGGCGGCGACTTGGACCATCGCAATCCGACGACGCTCGAAGAAAAACGCCAAATGTTCCGCGATTTGTACACGCCCGCGAACGGCATGGAAGATTTTGTCAATCTGATTTTGAAAAAATTTGCGCTCGCGCATTTTTGGGATGACCACGATTACGGCGACAACAACGCAGACAAAAACTATCCGCACAAAGCAGACTCGCTGCGCGTACTCCAAGAGTATTTTCCGTTGTATCCGATTTCCCAGTACGGCGATTGGCAGATGTTTTCGTACGGCAATGCCGATTTTTTCCTGCTCGATTCGCGCAGTCAACGCGACCCGCACTTGCCGCGCAATCCAAAAAATTCGATGCTCGACGGGGATGATTTGGGTGCGCAAGGACAACGCGAATGGTTGTTGAACGGTTTGAAAAATTCAAACGCGCGTTGGAAATTTATCGTGTCGCCGGTGATTTTCAATCCGACGACCAAAGTGAATGATGGCTGGGGCGCGTATCCCGACGAACGCAAAATGCTTTTGAGTTTTATCCGTGACAACAAAATTACGGATGTGATTGTCTTGTCCGGCGATTTGCACGCGGGCGCGATTGACGACGGCACAAATTCGGGACTCCCCGAACTCGTCGCGCCAACCGCGAACGACGGTTTCGACAAACGTTGTCTCACCGAGCAAACGGGCAATGCGGGAAAATGGAGCGTGGGAGTTTTCGGAGACGCGAGCGGTACGCCGTGCAATGGTTACGCGGTGGTGGATGTGTTTAATGAGCGCGTAGAGCTGCAAGTGAAAAATTCACAAGGCAAAACGGAACTGGAATATACAGTGAAATAAAATCTATTTCTCAATCCACACCTGCACATCATCAATCCACGTCGTCGCACCCAACGCGTACGAATAATCCCGCATTCCAAATTCAATCCGCGCCGTTGTGACATCGTCGGGGACAAGCCCTTCGGCGACCATCATCACCCAATCTCTTTTCGCAGTGGGGACAAGTGTGGCAAGTCGCGTGCGTTTGGGTGATTTGTTGTTCGGCTCGTAAAAATTGACAAAGAGTTGCGGCGAGACGGTATAAAAACCAATCGTCGGATTTTTTACGTACGCGGTCACACGATACAGTTTGCCAGGGGTCACCGGAAAATCACCGGAACGAATTGTCGTGTAGCGCGGACGCCGCAGCGTCAGGCGCGCCGAAGTTTTGCCCTCGACCGCGTTTCTTGAATCCAGTATCCACACGGCGGAATCGCTCGCCTTTTCCCAATTCGCAAAATCATTTTCAAAACCCGCGTTCGCCAGTGCGACCTTTTCAAAGTGCGGTGAATGTTCCAATTGCTGTACAACCACTCGGTCAAATTTTTTTTCATCGCGCACGCGCGGTGCATTCGCCGAGGGAACATCTTCCACTTCGCTGACCCACCACACGCGTCCCGTCGGCGGCGCGCTGTATAATTTTTTCAAAAACGTTTCGTCAAAATATGGCGCCACCGAACGCGCGGTGAGCGCGCGCGCTTCGTTTGGAAACATCACAATATCGCCCGGCGCGGCGCGCGTCGTCACACTCGCGGCAACCTCGCGCCACGGTTTCCATTCATCCACCACCGCCCATCCTTCGCCGGTGAAAACGGTTTGCCGACCATTCCAATAGGGCATGTTGGGAATGGCGGCGAGGAGCAACAGCACGACGAGCGCGAACGCCAAAATACGCGCGCGCGGTAGTGATTTCAAAAAAGTCTGATTGGCAAAATCAGTGATACCGATGATGCCGTTTGCCACAAACGTCAAGTACGCGGGCAAAACATAAATCAGATATTTCGCGGGCAGCCGACGCGGCGCGAGCAGAATCATTACCAGAATCGGCAAGAGAATCGAAATGCCGAACCAAAACAACGCGGCGCGTTTTTTCGTGCGCGCTGCCCAAACGATTCCGCCGAGAGCGCACGCGACATACAACGCCAGTCCCCACGACGCATCGCCGCTAAAATCTTTTAACAAACGCGGCGCGTCTTGAATGGTGAGCGCGGTTTCCTGTTCTTCGTTCGCGCCTTCACGGGTGAGTTGCCGTCCCAAAAACGCGGAACCGACAGTGGGCGTCCACGGCAAATACAAAACGGTGATGGCAATCAGCGCGAGCAAAAAGAGCCGCGCGTTGACGAGCGCGACGTTCCACCACGCGCGCACGGGTTTCCGTTTGCCGACATAACGCACTGCGTCATAAACCAATTTCAATGCAATCGCCAACACCGTTCCCGCGAGCGGCAACACGAAAAGATAATGTGTGTACAAACCGGCGAGCGCGGCGACGACAAACAAAATCCACCAGCGCGCGTCCTTGAGGTTCTGCCAGAGGCGTTTGTAAAACGGCTGTGCGTAATGCTCCAGCTCTTGGCGCGTGGTGCGCGTGTACGGCACGAGTCCGCGCACCGCGCCGTATATCAGCAGAATCGTCAACAAGACAAACAGTGCGTAATTACGCGCGTTTTGCGAAAAAATTACGTCGAGCGGCGAACACGCGAGCAGTGCGGCAGCCGCCAACGCGACGCGCCCATCAAAAAAACGTTTGCTCAACGCATACAGCGCGGGGACCGAAACAATTCCGGCGAACGCGGCGGGCAGCCGCAAAATGGTTTCGTTCCAGCCGCCGGTGATTGCCAATTTCGAGAGCGCGAACCACAACGGCGGATGCGCACTGAACGTACTCACGCTCGACAGAAAAATTTTCCAATCGTATTGCGCGAATAGCAACGTAAAAATTTCGCCATCCCACAAACTCGCCGCGCCCAAATTGTACAAACGCAAAAACGCGCCGATGAGGGTAATCAAAATCATTAGCGCCCAAACGCGCGTGCGCGCAAAATCACTCACGGTGCTTTTCTCCACCAAACATCTGTTTCTTTCAGTGTGCCGCCCTCGCTCGCCGCGTACGACGTCTTCAATTCATAATTTTTTTCAATCCACGCATACAACGGCTGTGCCCACTCTTTGGCTTTGGCGCGGCTCAACGTAATGACGCGCGGATTTTTATTTTGCAATTGCTGCACCAGCGCGTCCATGCTCACCCCTTCGGCGGTCAAAATTCCGAGTCCTTGTTTTTCGCCGAGGTGCACAAAACGCGTTGCATTCTCGCGCTGCGTCATCACCAAAAAAACCGTGTCGCCGAATTGTTGCACAGAATCGTTCGGCGCAAGCTGCGTGTTGATTTCACGCGCGAGCGCGCGCTGCTGCAGCAAACCGTTTTGACGCGGTTGTGTGAACGCGTCGAACGTGCCATACAACACAATACCAAATGTGACGAGAATGCCAAGTGCGAGCGCGAGATGCGAATTTTGAGACGAGAAAAAAGAGGTTGCGAAAATAAAAATTGTCGCAGCGCCAAGCGCGAAATACGGCAACAGCGGCACAAGGTCAGAACATTTTTGTAAATCCAAAAAAGAAAACGCAAACAATGCCGCGCCGCTCAATCCAATTGGCAACACACGCGACAAAAATTTCGCATCGCGCGTTTTCCAAAAATAGAGTGCGAGAAAAATAGTTGTCGCAAAAATTCCGAGATAGCCGAGAAGGACCAACGGCAATTCCGTCGCGGAACATTCGGCGGACACACTCCACACTTTTTGTACATTTTCCGCGACGACGCTAAAAATTCCTGCCGCGACTTTTTTCTCGCCCAAATAATTCGCGTTCGCGCCGAACGCTTGACGAAACATCGAACTGAGCGCGCCGTTCAATGCGAGATAAATGACGATGAGGAAAATCGGAATTGATACGCCAAGCAAAGATTCAAACAACACGCGTTTGCGTTGGGCTGCGAATACAACTGCAAGCAACGTGACAATCACAAAAATCAAACCGGGCTGCCATGCCATAAACGCGAGTGCGCCCGCAACGCCTGCCCACAAAAATTTTTCGCGCGCGAGCAACACGAGACACACCATGCCCGCGCACACCATCGGCAATTTCGCTTCGGGTCCTTCGGCGACTTGGATGCCGAGCGTTTGAAACGAAACCAATGTCGCGGCGGCGAAACTGCCGGCAAGAACCGGTAAAACCTTTGAGGTTTCGGCGAACTTGTTCGGAAAAAACCTCGAAGGTTTTAGTAATTGCGCGCCGAGCAAATACACTGCACCAACACTCACGCTCGCGCACAACCAGAACGCGATTCGTCCCGCCAAAATATCATCAATTCCAAACGCGCGCCCCGTTGCGATTCCCATCGCGGCGACGAGTGGCGACAGGGGTAGTTTTACAATCGTGACGCCCACATACGGCGCGTGTCCGCGCAAAATTTGCTGCCCTGCGTACAACATGAAACTCGCGTCCGCGTCGAGTTTGCGCTGCAACAAATCGTACTGCCACAAGACGACAAGCGCAACACAAGTCCAGCACAGCGCGACGAACGCGTGAAGCGTGCGCGCGCTCAATTGCTTTTGCGCCACCATACGTCCGTTCTGCCGCGCGTGCCGCCGTCGGCTTTGCGATACGTGTCGCGCAGTTCGTAATTCGTTTCAATCCATTGAAACAAAACGTCTGCCCATCCTTTGGTGCGCGCGCGACTGAGAATCAACATGCGCGGGTTCGCTTCTTCCAACAGCACGACCAATTTTTCCATCGTCACACCTTCGGCGGCGAGAATGCCATTGCCCTGTTTTTCGCCGAGGTGCATAAAGTGGGTGGCGTTCTGGCGTCCCGACATGACAAATAAGGTCGCGTCGCCGAATTGTTGAACGCGGTCATCGGGCGCGAGCGCCGCGGTGAGTTTGCGAACGAGCTTGTGTTGTTTCGCCAAACCGTTTTGCGGTTTTTGTTTCAACGCGTCTTGAATGCCGTAACCTAAAACGGCAATGCTCACGAGCGCGCCCAAAATAAAAAGTACGCGCGCATGGGGCAATGGACTGGTGCGCGCGATGCCCGCAGAAATTTTTTCGACTGCGAATGCCAACACGATGCCGACGCCTAACGCGAAGAACGGCATGAGCGGCACAAAGTCCATGCACGATTGAACATCAATCAACGAAAAGCCGACGAGCGCGGCGCCGCTGATAAACAACGGCAGTGTGTTTAACAACAGCGCGCGATTTTTTTCGAGCCAAGAATTTCGTTGAATTGTTTCCGCGGCATTCTTTTTTGCAAAAAATGTTTTGCCGACGCGCCACGCCAAGAACGCGCTGCCGCCCAACATGCCGAGCCAACCTAAATACAACAGCGCGGGTTCTGTCACGGTGCATTTGTTGGTCACCATCCACAAACGCTGCGCGTTGGAAACAATCACGTTCGTCAAACCTGCCGCGACTTTTTTGTTTTGAAAATAATTGTTGTTGGCGCCGAACGTCATGGCAAACATCGGTTGCAGCGCGTCGTGCGCGGCGAAATAAATTCCGACGAGCGCCAACGGCAGCGCGACGCCGCCGCTTGAAAGCAAAAACGCGCGCGTGCGTTGGGCGCGCGTTTCCAAAATTGGCGCGAGCAGCGCACACGCGACAAAAATCAAACCCGGCTGCCACGTCAAGAACGCGAGTGCACCGGCGAGTCCGCCCGCGAACCATTTGCGTTTGGCGAGCAGCCACACACACACCATGCCCGCCGCAATCATTGGCATTTTTGCTTCGGGTCCTTTGGCGGCGTGAATGCTCAAGGTTTGAAAACCAATTAATGCCACTGCGCTTAAAACGCCCAACAAATTTCCGCCGAGCTGCGCGCCAACGAGAAACGTTGCCCCCACCGCGAGCAGCGCGCACAAAATAAAAATGTAACGTCCCGCGAGCGCATCCTCAATGCCGAACGCGCGTCCGACGGCGATACCCGTCGCGGCGACGAACGGCGAGAACGGCAATTTTACAATGCCGACGGTTTTGTACGGCGCGTTGCCGCGCAAAATTTGTTGTCCCGCATACAACATGAAACTCGCGTCGCCGTCGAGTTTGCGTCCTTGCGGGTCATACTGCCAAATCACAAACAGCGCGAGCAGCATCACGAGTCCGCACAATAACCATTGGCGCGGAAATTTTTCAACCGAACGAGAGACTACGTTCATTTTTATTTTTTTCAAACCGCCCAAATCAAAATGCCAAAAAGAATCAGCACCACACTTGCGGCGAACGTGCGCGCGGGATGTTGACGCAGCGGCTCGAACGTTGGCGCACGCAGCCAAACAATGATTTGCGCGAGCGCGAGCGCGGCGTAAGGCATGAGCAAAATCAATAACGGCAAACGAAAACGCGACAAGTAATGAGTCAAAATAAAAATCGTGAGCGAATATATCACGTACAATCCAATCAACAATTTGGGTGCGTCGTCGCGCGCGAGAAACATGCCGAGCGTGCCGAGCAATACGAGCGCGACGGCGGAAAACCCCAAACCGTTTTGCAGCCAACCGCGCAGCGGCTCTTGGACATTTTCAAGCCGCACGACACGCGCTTCGAGCGCGAAGGGGCGCCACACTGCGCGCAAGCGCGTAAATTTATCTTGAATCCATGCGGTTGGAAAACGAATGATGGATTCTGCCGCGCGCGTCAATACAAAGAGACTGCGCGCGTTTTTTGGTTGTTCTACCAACGCTTTGCGGACGCGGCGTTTCAACGAGTCGCCTTCGCTGCGCGTCGGCAATCCTTGCGCGCGCAATTCGACGCGCCAATTGTCGCGCAGTAAATCAATTTCGCTGTGCATGGTGGAAAGAATGATGCGCTGCTCCAAATTCCAATTGCGCGCAATCCACGGTACAAACACAATGCCCAAACCGAACACGAGCGCTGCCATTTGCAAAATCAATGCGCGCGGCTGTTTCCACGAAACCACAATGAGCCAAATCGGCAAAACAAGAACGGCAAAGTACGACAACAATTCGCGCGTCAACGCGGCGAGTGCGATAAAGATTCCGGCGAAAATAATTTCCCACGCGCGTTGCTGGGATTGCGGGTTTTTCAACGCGTGAAAAAAAATGGTCATGCCCAACACCGAAAGGACAATGAACAATGTTTCGGACATGAAAATACGCGCGAGGGTGAGAAATTCAAAATAGAGCGCGGTGAATAACGCGGCAAGCAGCGCGACACTTGTGCGCGCAAACAAAATGCGCGTGAGCGTATAAAGGAGCGCAATCAAGAATGTGGACAAAAGAGCTTGTGCGACGCCGACGCTGAAGCGCAAATCACCGACAGTTTGAAAAACCAATGACAAGAAAAATGGATACACCGGCGGGCGCATCACATCGCGGTAATTCCAAAAATCGGCAATGAGCCGATGCGCGCGATTGAAATACGCGACTTCGTCCCATTTGAGTTCCAATCCTTGTCCTTGCACAACCATCACGAGCCGCAAAGCAAAACCGAGCAGCAGAATGAGCCAGATGCCGTATGCGTGCAAAAATGGTTTTGCGTACAAAAATTTTTTCAGCGAGACCATACGAATGAAAAAACCGCGCGTGGTGTCCGCGCGGCTTGATTGCCAAGTAGAGTTTCGTTTATTTCGGCGTAATCGTTTGCTGTAAGGACGCGGCGCGTTCGGTGGTATCGCTCTCGTCGGGCGCGCGCTGCGCATTGCTGCGCGTGACATCTAGAATTTTCACACCTTCGCGATTCAAGAAAATGTAACCGAGCAAAATCGGCACGAGCTGCGCGACGCGCAAGAGAATCGGAAAGAGCACCGCCGTATTTTTGTCCACGCTGAACAAACCCAAAACAAACACGCTAAACAATTCGAGCGTGCCAAAACGTCCGGGCAGCGACGGAATGAAACTCGCCATGTTGGTTACGGCGACAATCATTACGTAACCGTACAGCGGAATATCCAATCCGAGCGCCTGTCCAATCAACCAAAAATTGATGGTCGTCATTACCCAAATCACAAGTGAGAGTAGCAGCACGAATACAATGCTCGAACCGTGATACAACACGCTCAAGCCGTCCACGAACGAATGTGTGATGCGCGCGACGCGTTCTTTCCACCACGGAAAAACAAATTGCAGTACGCGCACGATGAGATTGGAAACATGTCGTCCGCGCGCGGCGAGCAGCAACATGCCGCCAATCACCACTGCGAGAAAAATTGCGGCGATGGGTTCGATGTTTGCCACTTCTTGCGGCAACGGCACTGCCCACAATGTCGCCAGCAGAATGACGAACAGAATCAACGTGTCCATCGTTTTCTCGACGGCGATGCTGCCGAGAATCGCGCTCTTGCTCAAATTTTCGCGTTTGCCCAAAACATACGCGCGCACGAGTTCGCCCGTTTTCGCGGGCAACACATAATTTCCAAAAAAGCCAATCAGTACGACAGGAAACAAACCGCGCCAATTCAATTCACGCACGGGACGCAGTAACCAACTCCACCGCATCGCGCGTACACCGAACGCAGCAATAATCACCAACGCGGACGCGGCGATAAAAATAAAATTCGCGCCGCGCAGCGCTTCGCTCACCTGCGCCCAATCCAACCCGCGAAAGGTGAAAAAGAGCAGGACGAGTGAAATGATGAGACCGAGCAAGAGACGAATACGACTCACGAACAACTCCTGTGCCAACGAACCACAACGTTCACGTAATTTTATGTGCTTTTTGTGAGATGTTCAAATACACGAACTGACTTGCCGGATTTCACAGAAAACCGGGAAACGTCGCTCCAAACAGGACAAATAAAAATAGAACCAAAGCCAAGCGCCGCCGGTCCGCAACAAGACGCGTTCTAACCAAGGACTGTGCGCCTGTCATGGAGGTAAGAATGCCATAGGCGGTTATGGGAAAAAGCGGCGCGGCAAGCCCCAAACGAAAACGCACGATATAGTGAATGGCAAAAAACGCGAGGACTGCCGCCAAGAGAAAAAAAGCAAAGAGCAAGGTCACGCGCGTTTCACGACTATACACAAACCCCACGATGGTAAAGAGAACACACAACATACCAAACACATCAAAATAGAGGCGAACACTTTTTTGTCCCGCGCGTGAAATCAAATCGAGTCGTCGCGCAGTGCCTAGCCCGACCGAATGAACCGTGCGCCACAGTCCTGAGGTGTTGTACGATTTTGCCAAAACCCATTTCAGCGGATTGTTAAAAATTACGTGTAGTCCTTCGCGATACGCGATGGCACTTTTGGCTTGTCCGGTTGGCTCCGCTTGCAGCGCTTTGAGTTTTTCGCGCAGTGAACCGGGCTGGAGCAAGCGCGCGTTGTATCGCCAAAAATCGCGTCCGCCTTGCCACGAGACGAGTTCCAGACCGTTGCCTTGCAACATGTTCCGAACGATCCATGGTCCCATTAGCGCAGAAATGCCAACGATGGTTGCGAGCAAAATAAACACGCGTTGGCGACGAACGAAGGGGAGCGCGAGCCACAACCAAAGCGGCAGAAAAAAAACGACGAACGCCAAAAGCACTTCACGCGTCAAGAGTGCCGTGCCAAACACGATGCCACTTGCGAAAAACCAGCGCCAATCTCCGCGCGTGCGATAACCTTTTAGCAGGCACGCCAAACCCAACGTCGTTAGAAAAACGAAAAAAGTTTCTGACCACAAGAACTGACTGAAAAAAATATAGTCAGGGGAAAACGCAACGAGGAATGCTGTCAGTAACGCAACTTGTGTGCGCCGCCGCCTGTTGAGTGTTGCAAAGGTCAATCGGGCGAGTGCATAGACGACGGCGACGGTTGCGACGCTGACAAGACTCTGCGTAACGCGTGCCACATTGGGCGAGTCACTATTGGTCAGTAGAAAATTCGCGGCGAGAAAGAGAATATAGCCGGGCGCGCGTGCATCATATTTCCAAGCAGCGAAACCGCGTGTCCACACAATGCGCGCTTCATTCAAAAAAACACCTTGGTCTGCTTTGGTGCTGATGTGTGGAAAAGGCAAGAACCAAATGAGGCGCACTGCAAACGCCGTCAACAACAGTGCCACCAGTAACCAGCGTACAAGTCCCGCATTGTGCCAAGCAAAATCGCGCATTCCGCTATCGTATTATCAAACTAATGCACACAAAACTATGACACGTACCCCAAATCCGCCAGTCGTTGAATCACTTGCTCTTCTTCATCATCCGAATACGTGCCGCCGAAATCGGTACGCACCGCATTTTCGGTGTCGTAATTCAACGCGGTCTGATTGACAAATTCGGACGTGAACGCTTCCGTCAACACGCGTCCGTCCATGTCGGGCGGAATGGGCAAACCGAGCGCGTACAAAATTGTTGGCGCGAGGTCAATCAGCGACGCGTTTTGAATTTGCGCGCCTGCTTGAACATTTGGACCTGCAATCGCGCCAATGCCTTCGAGACGATGATGCCCCGTGTGTCCGAGCGTGGGACCGACAATTTTGTTGGATGCAAATTCCGATTCGCCAAACGCGACGTATTTGAAATCGGCGGGAAGCAAAAGTAAATCGGGCGTGTTGTCGAGCAAATCGCCGTGATAAATTTCTTCGCGGTTCAACACGCGCGCAATCAATTGTTCGTTGGTGTCGGGATGTCTGAGTTTCAACAATTCATTGCGAATTTCATCGCGCAATTTTTCGTATTCTGCGCCCGGTGCGACGATGCCGTTCGGCTGACGCCCTTGCAAGTTGATGTAAATTTGTCCGATGTGTCCGAGCGCGAATGCGCGCGTACGCGTCCAATCTACATCGTCGAACGATAAAAAGAAGCGGCGTAATGTTCCGTACGCGCGTCCGCGATTAAATTTGCGGCGCAGGTCGAGCTTTAATGATTTCAGTGTGAGATGAACTTTTTGGGGTGTGATGCCCGCGCGGAACATGGCGCGTTTCACCAAACTCATCGCGCCGCTTTTCAAAACGAGATAGCCGCGTTCCAACAAAAAATTGTTGACGTGGAGAAAACCTTTCATCGGTCCGAAACCGTGGTCGGACATCAAAACGACGGTCGTGTTTTCGTCCGCGAATTTCAACATTTCGCCCACGCCGTCGTCCACCTGTTGAAAAATCGCCACAACTTTTTCGCGGATGGCGCGGTCTGTTTCATTCAAATTTTTTGGGTCGGCTTCGAGGAGATACCAAAATTGATGTTGCAAAATATCGGTGATGCCAAACACGTACATGAAAAAATCGTACGGTTCCTTTTTTAACAAATACAAAGTGTAATCAGCAGAACCTTTTACGTCCGCGCGCACTTTATCGAGATACGTCAACGGCTCGCTCGGATTTTCGCCTTCGCCCGGTGTAATCACGAACGGACCAACATTGTTCAACAATTCTTGTTTGAGTTCGGGCGGATAGGTGTACTCTACATTCGCGTTCGGCGTCATCATGTCCGTCACCATCACGCCGTTCACTTGTTCGGGCGGATATGTCATCGGCACACTGACCACGCCAACGCGCATGTCGCGTTCGCTCAATAAATTCCAAATTGTCGCCGCGTTGCGCGTGGTGCTGTTTGCAATCGTGACGCGATAACCGTGATTCGGAAAATAAATAAAGTCCACGAGTCCATGTTTGCCCGGATTTTTTCCCGTCGAAAAACACGTCCACGCGGCAGCGGTGACGGGCGGAATCGAAGACATCAACACGCCTTGCGCGCTGCGTTCCAATAATTTTTTCAGATTCGGCAGCTTGCCGTCGCGCATCAGTGGATTCAAAATATCCCACGTCGCGCCGTCAAGACCGATGACTAGTACTCGTCGTTTCATCCCAAATACCCCAACGCTCTCAATCGCTCTTTTACTTCTTCCGATTCTTCTTCGGTGTAATCGGGAATCTGCTGGTCACGCGCGCCTAACGCGTCGCCTTGCATCATTTGCTGCGACATGACAAATTCATCGCGCAGCGGTGTCGTTAGAACGTGTCCGTCCAAATCGGCGGGAATCGGCAAACCCATCAAGTACAAAATTGTGGGCGCAACATCCATGATGTTGGCGTTTTCGATTTTGAAATTTTGTTTGATTTCGTTGCCCAACATGCCGACGAAACCATCCATGCGATGGTCGCCCGAATTGCCGAACGCGGGTTCGATGACTTGATTCGAAGCAAATTCGAGTGTGCCGAGCGCCTTGTAATTTTCCGCGAGCGAAAACACCACATCGGGCGCGTCGTCAATAAATTCACCCCAAAACACGTCGGACTGTTTGTACACTTTCGAGACAACCGCCGCGCCGGTTTGCGGGTCGCGCAATTCCAAAAGCCGCGCACCGATTTGTTCGACGACGGTTGGAAATTCTGCGGGCGGCACGCTCCCAAACGGTTCGCGTCCTTTGAGATTCACAAAAATTTGTCCATAGTTGCCGCTCGAAAACGCGCGCGTGCGTGACCAATCTACATTGCGAAACGAAAGAAAACCGCGTCGCACGAGGTCGAGAATTTGATTGCGGTTCGTCATGCCTTGCGACAAACGCAAATTCGCAAAACCGAAATTCATCGAAAGCTTGTAGCCGAGCGAAGGCGTGAATCCCAAATTAAACAACGCATACTTTAACTGCGTCGGAATGTCTTGCTTGAGTTTCAAGAACCCTTCGCGCAACAACCAGATATTGAAATTTACAAATTTGTGAATCGCGCCGAACCCGTGGTCGCTCATTAAAATAATTTGCGTGTTTGGGTCTTGGGCTTGTGCGAGCTCCGCAAGTTTGCGAACATCATTATCCAGAACGCGAAAATAATTACGCGTTCGTTCGCCGAATTGTGCCGCTTCCGCTTTATCGTGCATCGGACTCGTCGGGTCAATCACGTGCCACAATTCATGCTGCAAGCGGTCGGTGCCTTCAAAGTACACCATCGCAAAATCCCACGGGTCGCGTTTCAAAAGATATTCGGCGGCGCGCTGGCGATATTCCGTATTCTCTTCCAGTTCCGCCAAAACATTCGCCACATTATCTTTGGTGTACACTTGTTTGTGATACAAAAGATATTCGCCAAATTTGTCTTCGACTTCTTTCAAGAGGTCGGGCGGATATGATAAATCGCGCGCTCCTTTTGGCGCGAGAAAATCCGACATCAATGTTCCATTCACGGGAAACGGCGGATAACACAATGGCACGCTGACGACGACCATGCGCTTGCCTGCCTTGCTCATGATTTCCCAAAGCGTTTCGCTGCCGAGCATCCCAGCGTTCACGGGAATCTGTTCAAGCGTGCCGCGCTTGCGATGCAAGAATTCATACACGCCGTGCTTGCCGGGATTTTTTCCCGTCATGAACGAAGACCACGCAGGCGCGGTCACCGGCGGATAAATGGTTTGCAAGGTCCCTAACCCGCCGCGCTGTTCGACCTCGCACAAAAACGGCATATAGCCGTTTTGCATCAAAGGGCGCATGAGTCGAAACGTTGCGCCGTCAATGCCGATAACGAGTACTCGCACATCAAAGAGAGATTGGATGTTAGGAGTTGGATGTTAGAGGTTGGATGTTGGACCAAGTATCCAATTTCCAATTTCTAATTTCCAACTTCTAACTTCTAATCTCAAAGCTCCACTTTCTTTTCGTTGTAATCCCCATTCGCGCGCGTGCTGTGGGCAGGCAGCACTTGAATTAAAATTTGCGGACCGGGTTTGCCGTGCGCGCCGAACCAGCCCATGCCTTCGGCGGCAACATCGAGTTCGAGTAAATACGTGCCGGGATTCACAGGCGGCAAGATAAAATTCGTCAACGTAATTTCCTCTCCCGGAGCCAAATTACGCGGGAGGATTTTGCGCGGTCCCATGAATTGGTGCATGTTGCCGTGACGGTCCAACCAATGATAACTCGCGGAAACGAGGCGTGTACCTGAACCTTGTTCGCCATTCCAAATTTCGCGCGAATTATTTTTGATGGTCACATCGAATTGGGCGCGTTCACCCACGCGCATTTCTTCCGGCACTTGCCACGTCAGGTATTCGACATTGTAAAAATCGGGCGTATCGGTGCGCTGACGTTTCGTCAAATCTTTGTACTGCTGCGCGGTCTCTGTCGGCACGCCGTCGGCAATCAATGTGCCGTTCATAATCAACAGGGCGCGGTCACAGTGACGTTCGACCTCTGCCATTTGATGCGAGACAAATAAAATCGTCGTGCCACCTTCACGAATTTCTGCAATGCGTTCAAAACATTTGCGTTGAAAATTGGAATCACCGACGGCGAGAACTTCGTCCACCAACAAAATATCCGACTCGATGACGGTGGCAATCGCAAAGCCGAGTCGCATGTGCATGCCCGACGAATAATGTTTGACGGGCGTATCAATAAATTTTTCGAGTTCGCTGAACGCGATAATTTCGTCGAGGTGTTTTTGGATTTCGGGGCGTGAGAGTCCGAGCAATGCCGCGCTCAAAAAGATATTTTCGCGTCCGGTCAATTCTTCGTGAAAACCCGCGCTCAATTCAATCAACGCGTTCAAACGTCCGTGAACATGCACCTTGCCGCGCGTCGGCTCAATCACGCGCGCAAGCAATTTCAAGAGAGTTGATTTGCCCGCGCCGTTCGGTCCGATGAGTCCGACCATTTCACCCGGCGCAACATCAAACGACATGTCGCGGATTGCCCAAAATTCTTCGGTGGTAGAAAATGGTTTTTCGTAGGTATCTTTTTTGCGGGAAAATTTTCGCACAAACAAATCTTGAAGCGAGCGTGTGCGTTCGTGATGCAGGACGTAGCGTTTGCTGACGTTATCGAAACGGATAGCAGGCATTTAGGTAAGTATCAGGTAGCAAGTATCAGGCTGCAAGAATCTTTCCTTGCTACCTACTACCTGCTACCCCGTCATTCCCACTCAAACGTGACATTCAACAATTCGTACAACCGCGCGTTGTGCGGCGCGAAAAATTCGACGAGCTGTGCGCGCGTCGCGGGATTCATTTTTTCGTACTTGCCTTCATTGCGTACCGCAAAGGATTGTGGCTGCCAATGCGGCAAGTGTAAAAAATCAAGGACGCGTTCAAATTCGCGCGCAGTGTCTTGATAAAACGCTTCGCTTGATAAAATTAAAAATCGGCTGCGCGGAAAATGTTTGAACCAGCGTTCCAATTGGGCGGCGTACATTCCGCGCGCTTGATACGAATAATTTTGGAAATTGAAACTATAGTATTCGTCATCCAAAATAATTTTTTCAAATTCGCCGTCGAGGCGCGTCGCTTCTTGTGCCAGCGCCTGTTCAAAGGACAAGTCTTCCAAACCCAATCGCACTTGATGTTGATAGTGCGAATACGCGCGTTCGACGGGATTGCGCAACAGTACTATACATTGTGCATGCGGCACCAATTGTTTCGCGCGCAATGCCGCGTGCGGATAAAACAGATAGTACGGCGAACCTTCGCCCGTCATCAAAAAATCGCCGCGCCATTTTTCCAATTGCGTCGGAAAGTGCGCGCGATACCACGCTTCGCCGCGCGCATAGTTGTAATCCAAAAAATGAATTTCTTTGGCGAGCGCGGGTTTCACGCGCGGATGCTGTGTTAAATAATCGTGCAGTGAACTGGTCCCCGCTTTTTGCGCGCCCAGAATCAAAAAATCGGGCAGCACGCGCAGCGGGCTCGTCCACAGACGCGTACGTTGTAAATGTTCAACCGTCGGCGGTTGGAGAACACGCGGGATTTCCAGACCTGACAGGTTTTCGGACGTACGTTTCACTTGAACCGCTGCTTTGTTTCCACGCGCATGCTCTACCTACATATTTGCTTGGAAACCTGTCAGGTCTTGCGCGCGCTGCCACTCGTACTGCTTGCGCAATCCTTCTTCCAAACTCACGCGCGGTTCGTATCCCAAATCGTGCTGTGCGCGCGTAATGTCCGCCGCGCCGTGACGATGGTCACCTGCCGCGCGCGCAACGTATTCCAAACGCGGCTGCGTGCCTGCGATTTCGCCAAGCATTTCCAAAACAGCATTGAGTGTCGCGCGTGTGCCGCCGCCAATGTTGTACACACGCGGCGCCCCGTTGGGCGCGTGCAGCGCCAGCAAATTCGCGTCGACAATATCACTGATGTAGGTGAGTTCGCGCGTCTGTTCACCGTCGCCAAAAACGCGAATCGTTTTGCCGCGCAGCATGGCATCAATAAAAATGTTAATCCACATATCGGGACGCTGGCGCGGACCGTACACACTGAAATAACGCAGCGCGACAACGGGCAAGCCGAATTGTTTGGCGTACAAAAAACACAAATGCTCCGCCGCGAGCTTGGTCACACCATACGGCGAAAGCGGACGCGGCAAATCGTCTTCGCTCGTCGGAAATCTTTCGGCGTCGCCATACACCGAAGAAGAACCGGCAAAGACAAATTTTTGAATTTGCCCTTTGTCGCCAAGCTGCGTAATCGCTTCAAGCAGTGCCTGTGTTGCCAAAATGTTGCGTTCGACGTACGGCTGAAACTCTTGCCCCCAACTCGGACGCACGCCCGCTTGCCCCGCCTCGTGAAAAATGTAGCGCACGCTGTGACGCGTCAGAATTTCGCGCAGGTCGGCGCTACGCAAATCCGCTTCAAGAAACGTAAAACGCGGATGCTGCCGAACGGCGCGCAAATTATTTTCTTTGAGGTCACGCGCATAGTAATCGGTGAAACAGTCGAGTCCGAGGACGTTAAAATTTTCAGCGAGGAGGCGTTCGGCGAGGTGCGAGCCGATAAACCCGGCAGCGCCCGTAATCAACGCGGTTTCTTGCGGCATAACGTGAACATTATAGAGGCACTCGCGGAAAATCCGAAATAAAAAGCGATGGTATAATTTGCGTATGCGTAAAGTGAAAGATGTGCGCGCCAAGTACGAAATAAACGGCAAACGGTACACGCCTGCCGAATATCTTGCGCGCGAACGCGCCGCCGATTTCAAGAGCGAGTACTATGACGGTGAAATCGTGATGATGGCGGGTGGCACAGGCAATCACAGCATTATTTCAGGCAATGTGCATACGCTTCTCAACAACGCGCTCGAGTCAAAACCGTGTGTTGTATTCAATAGCGACATGCGGTTGCAGCTGGCACGCAAACAAAACTATGTGTATCCCGACGTAATGGTCGTCTGTGGCAAAATTGAATATGCCGAAGGTCGCAATGACACTTTTGCCAATCCGCTTGTTATCGTTGAAGTGCTTTCCCCTTCGACCTACCGCCAAGATTTCACGAAAAAATTTGCGCTTTATAAAGCACTTGATTCGCTGCAAGCATACATCATGGTAGATTCCGAACAAGTCCATGCGTGGTGTATCCAGCGCGATGCCGACAGCAAACTGTGGCATGTCGAAGTCTCAAACAAGCTGCGCGAGCATGTACGCATCAATGCGTTGGACTGTGCGTTATCTTTGCGACGGATTTATGCCAAAGTGCAGTTTGATGAAGCGGTGAAATAATTTTGCGCGTCATTCCGCGCGTGTTATAATCGCCTCCGTCCAAACCCCTCCGCACTTTTTGGAGGGGATGTTTTTGCCCATACAGACCTGACAGGTTTCTAACACGAATGTCTTGATTGTCGCCTACGCGCATGACATCCCGAAGGTGAACGGGAAAACTTTCAGTGTAGAAACCTGTCAGGTCTCAATACCATGGTCACAGTCATCAATATCGTCCAAATCATCATTTCCATTACGCTCATTGTCATTTTGCTCTTGCAAATGAAAGGCGAAGGGCTTTCCGGCGCGTTCGGCAGCGACAGTCCGGTGGCACACCAACGCCGCGGGCTGGAAGCTACGCTGTACAATATCACCATCGCGCTCGTCGCGGTTTTCCTCTTGCTCTCGCTCGCCAGCGCGCTCGCGCCGCGATTCTTTCAGTAAGCAGATAACAGAACACAGATAACAGACGGAAATTTGTCTGTCGTCTGCTATCTGTTACCTGCTGTCTGTCCACATGGTTCACATTCGCTGGCAGGCGTTAATCGCCGTCCTTGGCATTATTTTTCTCGGCACGCTGCTCGCGTATTTTGCGTTCGGTCTCTCGACGGTTGCCCAAGCCGACTATGGCGGCACGTACATCGAAGGCATTGCGGGTACGCCGAATATCGTCAATCCCCTCTTTAATCAATTCAATCCCGTTGACCGCGATTTGTCTGCGTTGATTTTCAATGGACTCACACGCGCGGACGAACGCGGCGTCATCAAACCCGACCTCGCGCGCAATTGGGACATTTCCCCTGATGGTTTGATTTACACGTTCACGTTACGCAGCGATATTACGTGGTCGGACGGCGCGCCGTTCAGTTCCGCCGATGTCGTGTACACAATTCAAACGATTCAATCGTCCGATTATCCGGGCTTGACCGACATTGCTTCCTTGTGGCGCACCGTCGCGATTACGGCGGTGAATCCGATTACGGTGCGAATGCAATTGTCACAGCCCTTTGCGCCGTTCCTCGATTACACGACGATTGGGATGCTGCCGTCACATTTGCTGCAAGATGTGAGCGCGGCGGATTTGCCCACCGCACAATTTTCGCGGCAGCCGATTGGTACGGGTCCGTTTATTTTGGAAGAGCTGACGACCGAAGGCGCGACGTTGACGCCGAACCCGCGCTATTTTGGACAGCGCCCGTACCTCGGCACACTGCAATTTGTGTTTTATCGCGATTATGAATCGGTGTTGGCGGCGTACGAACGCGGCGAGGTGGAAGGAATTTCCCAAGTCACGCCGGAACTTTTGAATCAAGCGCGCGGACTTGAAAAATTGGATTTGCAAAGCGCGCAGCTTGCGGGCATGACGCTCGTCTTTTTCAACACGAGCAAACCGCAGTTTCAAGACAAACAAGTGCGGCAAGCACTATTGTACGGTATGGACCGTCAAAAAATGATTGACACGATTTTGCAGGGACAAGGACTCGTCGGCGCGGGTCCGATCTTGCCAAACTCGTGGGCGTTCGACGACGCGTTGAAAAAATATCCGTACGACCCGCAATTGGCGGCGAAACTTTTGGATGAAGCGGGCTGGCAAGATTTGAATGACGACGGCGTGCGCGAAAAAGGGGAGCAAAAACTCGCGTTCACGTTGACCGCGAATACGGATGACCCAACACGCGCGCGCATCGCGCAACAACTCGCGGACGATTGGAAAAAAATCGGCGCGGACGTAAAGGTGCAATTGGTGCCGCGCACCGCGCTCGTGCAAGATGCGTTACGCCCGCGCAAATTTGATGCGGTGTTATTTGGCATTACACAGTTGCCCGCCGACCCCGACCCGTACGCGTTGTGGCACAGTACACAAACGCCGGACAAATCGGACGCCGGACAAAATTACAGCGGCTGGGAAAATTCTGAAGCGGACGATTTGTTGCAGCAAGCGCGCCGTACGGTGGACCTCGCTGCACGCGCGGACTTGTATCGTCAATTCCAAATGATTTTTATGGAAGATGTTCCGGCGGCGGTGTTGTATTATCCGGTGTACACGTATGGGATTGACCAACGTTTGCACGGCGTGCAACTCGCGCCGCTGCTCGACCCAAGCGACCGCTTTCGCAATATCTCACAGTGGTACATCAATACGCGCCGCGTGATTTTGAGTGAAGCGAATGTGCGCGTTGCGCCAACGCCGTTGCGCTAATTCAGATTTCCATCCCCAACGATTCCCCTTTTCGCGTTCCCATTCTCTCCATGCTACAATCTCTCCCGTGAGTTTTCGCACGACACCGCTATTTGCCCTCGTTCTCTTTTCGTTTCTCATTTCGCTCCTGCTCGGTTGTTCGTCCAACAAGCGCGTTGTTCTCATTGTGGACGGCGAACGCCGCGTGATTGAAACGCAAGCGCCCACCGTCGGCGAACTCTTGCGCGAACAAAAAATTATTTTGGGCGAACAAGACCGCGTCGAGCCGTCCGATTACACGCCGATAGAACGCACCGCGACAATTCAAATTGTGCGCGTAGAAATCAAAACGGAAACCGCGCGCGAGCCGATTGAGTTTGAACGACTCTATACGCGCGAAGAAAATTTGCCCGAAGGACAAGTGCGCGTTTCAAAACTTGGCGCGAACGGCGAAGCGGAAATTGATTACCAAGTCACGTTAGAAGATGGACGCGAAGTTTCCAGACGCGAAATCGCGCGGCGCGTGTTGCAGCAGCCCGTCAACGAACTTTTGTTGATTGGCACGCAAGGCACTGTGCCGTCGGTGAACATTACCGGAACGCTCGCGTACGTTGGCAAAGGGAACGCGTGGATTGTGCGCAGTTCGACAGCAGACCGCAGACCGTTGACGACGCAGGGCGATTTGGATGGACGCGTATTTGATTTATCGCCGGATGGCAAGTACCTCTTGTTTTCGCGCGGCGATGCGGAAAAAATAAATTCACTGTGGGTCATTGACACCGTGCCGTTCAACGCCGAAGCGCGCCGCGTGCCGATAGAAAACGCGTTGTACGCGCAATGGGCGCCCGATAGCTCGGCGCGTATCGCGTTCACGCAAGGCGAAAGAACGGAAGGCGCGCCGGGCTGGAAAGCATACAACGATTTGAACCTCGCAACGTTGTACGGTGTCACCGAAACACTTCAAGTCACCGACACCGACATTCAAACGCAAACGATTGTCGTCACGCCAACACCGCTGCCGAGCGATACCCCCCCCCCCATTCCAACAATTGACCCGAATATCACGTTTGAGCCGCCGCCGCCGCCTGCAACACCGCGCGCAACGTACACCCCGCGTCCGTTCGGCAGACCGATTACGCGCACCATTTACATTACCAGCACGCGCGTCACAACAATTTCGCAAACGGCAAAAACACCCATCACGTTGACGAATCAAATTGTGATTCCGCGCAGCGCGCCCGCGCCCTACAGCTGGTGGGGTTGGAATTTGCAATGGTCGCCCGATGCGAAAACCTTTGCGTATGCGTTATCGAACCAAGTCGGACTCGTCGCGCCGCAAGTGGGTGAAAGAAACACGCTGCAAAATTTTGTCTATTACAACACGCGCGGCGATTGGGTGTGGATTCCACAATTGGCGTGGTCGCCCGACGCGCGGTTTGTCGCCGCAACCATTCACGCGCCGCCGAATGGCGCCGAGCGCGCACAAGATGCGACGGGCTTTGATTTGTGGCTGCTCGCGCGCGACGGAACATTTTCCCAACCGATTGCGCGCAATACGGGCATGTGGGCATTTCCCGCGTGGTCGCCGCTCGATGCAAAACGCGAAAGCAAAATCGCGTTCGGCGTCGCGCAAAATCAAGTCAACAGTGAACGTTCGTTGTATTCGCTGTACATCATGGACCGCGACGGGAGCAACCGCGAACGCATTTTTCCCGAAATCGAAAACGCGCTCGAAGGTGTACGCGTCGTCCAATTCGCCTGGTCGCCTGATGTGAAACAATTGATTGCATTGCGCGACGGTGATTTGTGGCTGTACGACTTGGAAACAAAAACGTGGAACCCGTTGACCGCGAATGGCGATAGCAAGTTGGCGCGCTGGCGCTGAAAGGTCGAATGGTCTGACAGTCGGATAGTCGGATGGTCAATCCAACCGACTATCCGACCAACCGACCATCTGACGGAATGTTTCGATTTCTCCTCTACCTTCTTCTCCTCCTCGTCGCGCTCGGCGTCGCCGCGTTTGGTGTGACGAATTATTTGACGTTCACGCGCGGAGTCGAGACAAATTTTCCTGTCACCAAAAAAATCATCGGTACGAACGTCGCGTTGGAACAATACACGAGTGATGCGGAATTGCAGCGCGCGTTGGATGTTTTGAAAAACGCGCGGATTGAATTTGCGCGGCAGTATTTTCCATGGCGCGAAATTGAGACAACGCGCAGTGTGTACGATTGGGCAAAGTGGGACCGCATTGTAAATGTCGCGCGCGCGAATGGAATTGAATTGGTCGCGGTGTTGACCACTGCGCCCGCGTGGAGTCAACGCGCGCACGAACGCGAGATGCCGAACGCGCCGCCCGATGATTTTTCGGAATATGCGCGTTTCGTGGGCGAGTTTGCAAAACGCTACGGCGATTCGATTCGCTTTTATCAAATTTGGGACGAGCCGAACGTCGAACCGAATTGGGGCAAACGGAACGCGGACGCGGTGGAATACGCGCAGCTGTTAATTCCCGCGTCCGAAGCAATTCGCGCGAACGATACGAACGCGGTAATTGTGTTGGCGGGTCTGGCGATGAATTTGGAATTGCATCGTCCGCATCCAAATTATTCCGAAATTTTATTTTTGCGCGGGCTTTACGAAATCGGCGCGCAAAAATACTTTGATATTGTCGCGGCGAAACCTTACGGCATGTGGACGGGACCCGAAGACCGCACGGTCAATTCGGGAGTCTTGAATTTTTCGCGCGTGATTTTATTGCGCGATGAAATGCGCCAGTACGGCGATTCCCAAAAACCGATGTGGGCAGTCGAAATGGGTTGGAACGCGCTGCCCGCCGATTGGAAGGGCGAAGCATCGCCATGGGGAACGGATGCGGACGAAAAACAGGCGGACCGCTTGCAGCGCGCGTTGGTGCGTGCGGAAAACGAATGGAGTTGGTTGACGGGTGAATTTCCGTTGTATTTGCAGCCAAACGTCGCGCCCGAAAATCCGCGTTGGGGATTTTCAATGTTCACCCCGAATTTCGAGCCGCGCGCATTTTACGAAACACTCAAACAATTCATCACCGTTCCGCAGCGTACACTGCCCCCGCGTGACGCACCGCTCGTTCCTATCGCGTTGTTGCTCGGCGTCGCGCTCTTGTCCGCATGGCGCGTGTGGCATTACCTTTTTGTTTTGAAACTGGATGAACGTTGGCGCGAATTGAAAACGCGCGTTCATGGGTTTCCCGAACTCGCGCAATTTTTCGCGGTTCTCATTTGTGTCGCCGCGTTTTATTTTTCACCCAACACAATTTTGAATTTTGTTTTGCTCGGCGCGTTGATTTTGTTATTCGCGCTGCGTTTGGATTTTGGCATCGCGCTCACGATTTTTGTGATTCCCTTTTGGAATTATCCCAAAACATTGTTCGGCGGTTTTCAACTATCGCCCGTCGAAGCGTTGACGTGGACTGCTGCGGCGGCATTTTTGTTGGATGCGATTTTGACGAAACGCGTTTCACCTCTGGCATATTCGGTTCGAACGTTTCATCCTTCATTTCATTCAGGACAGGCAGTTTCTCGTTTCTCGTTTCTCGCATTGGATTATGCCGTTCTCGCGTTTTTCTTGCTTGCGCTCGTGTCAACGCAATGGGCGGGGAATTTTGGTGTGGCGAGCCGCGAATTTCGCATCGTCATTCTCGATTCCATTTTGTTGTACGCGTTGATTCGTTTGAGCGCGTTTGATTTGAAACGCACGCGTTGGTTTGTGAACGCGCTGCTCGCGTCGGGCGTCGCGGTGAGCGCAATTGGATTTTATAAATTCGCAACGGGCGATATGATTTTGGCGGATGGGGTCGCGCGGTTAATGTCCGTTTGGGGTTCGCCGAACAATGTCGGTTTGTATTTGGGACGTTTGCTGCCGATTGCGTTGGCGTTGACGTTGATGCTGCGCGGTGTGCAGACACGTTGGGTGTATGCGGGCTTGGTCGCGTTGTTTGGCGTAACGATTTTATTGACCTATTCGCGCGGCGCGTTGTTTTTCGGTGTACCTGCGAGTGTGATGTTTGTGCTGCTCGTGTTGTATTTTCAGTCGCATCATTTGTCGCGGCGCGTGTGGTTTGTCATTGGCGCGGCGGCGCTGGTTGTGAGCATCGCGCTCATTCCGTTTTTGCTGTCGGAGCGCTTTATGTCGTTGTTTCAAACGGGAACCGGCACGGGATTTTTTCGTATCGCGTTGTGGACGAGCGCGGTGCAAATGATTCGTGACCATCCGCTGCTCGGCGTGGGTCTCGACAACTTTTTGTACGAATATCCGAAATATATTTTGCCCGAAGCATGGCGCGAGCCGAATCTTTCGCATCCGCACAATTTTGTTTTGGACTTTTGGGTGCGGTTGGGAATCGGCGGACTTGGAATTTTTGTTTGGATGCTCGTCGCGTTTTTCAAACGCGCGTGGGAAAATTTTACGCGGTGGGTAGCAACGGAACCCGGTTCCGTTGCTACCCACCTCTACCCGCGCGCGCTGATGTTGGGTTTGATGGCGAGTGTGGTGAATATGCTCGCGCATGGTTTGATGGATGCGTCCTTTTTTGTGGTGGATTTGGCGTATGTGTTTATGTTGATGTTGGCGTTGGTGGCAACACGAATAGAAATGGAACCCGCTTCCGTTTCTACCCGTGACGAATGACGTTTCCCGTTTCCTCTCACCTCTGTTATACTCTGCCCATCTTCCTCTGGCGAGGGTTTTTTTATGCGGATTTTTATCACGGGCGGCGCAGGATTTATCGGTTCGCACTTGTGCGATTATTTTTTGGCGCGCGACCATCAGATTGTTGCGATGGATAATTTTATTACGGGCAGTCCCGACAATATCGCGCATTTGGCGAACGAGCCGCGTTTTGAATTTATTGAACAAGATGTGACGCGCTTTATCAATGTGCCGGGGCACATTGACGCGGTGCTGCATTTTGCATCACCTGCAAGTCCGAAATCCTATTTGGATTTTCCGATTCAAACAATGAAAGTTGGCGCGTTGGGTACGCACAACGCGTTGGGCGTCGCCCGCGCGAAAGGCGCGCGCTTTTTATTGGCATCCACCTCCGAAGTGTACGGCGACCCGTTGGTGCATCCGCAGCGCGAAGATTATTGGGGCAATGTAAATCCGATTGGTCCGCGCGGTGTGTACGATGAAGCGAAACGTTTTGCCGAAGCAATGACGCTCGCGTATCATCGCCAACACAAAATCGAAACGCGCATTGTGCGTATTTTCAATACGTATGGTCCGCGCAACGCGTTGGATGATGGACGCGTCGTACCGAATTTTGTGGGGCAAGCACTGCGCGGGGAACCGTTGACCGTTCATGGTGATGGTTCGCAAACGCGTTCGTTCACATATGTCAGCGATTTGGTCGAAGGCATCGCGCGTTTGTTGATGTCGGACGAATTACTACCGGTGAATATCGGCAATCCGAACGAAATGACTATCAAACAATTTGCGGAACGCATCAACGCGATTACCGGCAACAAGGCTGGCATTATTTTTACGAATCGTCCGGTGGATGACCCGTCGCGGCGCAATCCTGACATTACCAAAGCGCGTACGCTTTTGGACTGGGAGCCAAAAGTTTCGCTCGACGCGGGACTGGAAGAAACGATTGCGTACTTTGCTGCGCGGATGGAAAAAGTATAAAAAACGTCATTGGAAAATTTTGCAAAAAATTTTCCAATGACGTTTCAAAGCATTGACTACACTTGGCATAAATCGTTCGCTTGTTATCTTTCTCGCGCTCTGTTTCTTAATCGGCTTGGCGTACTTGACGCCAACGAATGCTCTTGTCCTTTTTTTTGGCGCGCTGCTCGTCGGCGCGCTTTTGCTTTTTCCCGAACTCGCAATTTATCTTTTGGTGTTTGCCGTGCCGTTTGGCTCGCTGCTGCCATTGAATGTCGGCGGCGCGCAAGTGACGGCGGCGGATGGCTTGCTCCTGCTCGCGTGGGCATTGTATTTCGCGCGGGGTATTGCGCGGCGAAACATTGCACTCAAAATTCCACCGCTGGCGCTGCCGTTCGTGCTGTTTATTTTGGCGGCAGGAATTTCGTTCAGCGTCGCGCGTTCGTTCACTGATAGCATCGCCGAGTTGACGAAATGGATTGAAATGTTCGCCGCGTACTTGCTGGTGGCTCAATTCTTTGCGGAAAAGCAAATCGAAAAATTGTTGGCGGTGATGTTTTGCGCGGGGTTAGCGGAAGCGTTGCTCGGCGCGTACCAATATTATTTTCGCGTGGGACCCGAAGGATTTTTGTTGTTCGGCGGCGCGAATTTGCGCGCGTATGGCACGTTCGAGCAGCCGAATCCGTACGCGGGCTATCTGGGGCTAATTCTCCCATTGGCTTTGGGAACGGGATTGGGTATGCTGGTGAATGTCTCACGCCAACGCCGCATCCTGCAAAAACCGCAGGCGCCGCCAAGTTTTTTGCAATGGGGTTTGGCGCTCCTTGCGAGTGGTGCATTCGGCGTCGTGCTCGCCGCGTTATTTTTTTCCTATTCGCGCGGCGCGTGGATTGGAGTGGCGGCAGCGTTAGGCGTGACAACACTGCTGGTGCTTGTGCGTTCCAAACGTGCCGCGACGTTGGCAATTGTTATGGGTCTGGTTGCGCTGATTGTGGTTGGACTCGGCGAAATTAACATTGTGCCGAATATCATTACGGAACGCTTTGCCCCCGTCGGCGATTATTTTAATTTTGAAGATGTGCGCGGCGTGCGCGCGAACGATGAAAATTTTGCGTTGGTGGAACGACGCGCGCATTGGCAAGCGGCGTTGGACATGTTCGAGGATTCGCCGTGGGTGGGTGTCGGTTTTGGAAATTATGCCGTCGCGTATCCGAATTATTCGCTGCCGAAATGGGATGACCCGCTCGGACACGCGCACAATTATTATTTGAATGTATTGGCGGAGGCGGGCGGAATTGGGTTTGTGGCGTATATGATTTTGTGGAGCGCGATTTTTTTGAATGTAGGACGCGCGGCATTGCGCCACACGGATGCTCTTACGCGCGGTGTGCTGGCAGGCGCATTCGGTGTGCTGGTTACTTTGTCAATTCATAATTTCTTTGATAATCTATTTGTCCACGCGATGTATATCCAAGTCGGATTGACATTAGGCGTCGTCCACGGCTTGAACGTCGAACGTTGAATGTTCGCATATCAGAAATTTCCAGCGTGAAACATTCAACGCGTTTTGGAGGATTTGGTTTCATGACAGCATTTTTTGCGCGAGTGAATTCACTCGCGCCGCAGCGCATCAAAGAGGCGCACCCCGAAGTCAAACGCTTTATCAAATTCGCCATTGTCGGCGGATTCGGCGCGGTGTTGGATGTCACGGTGTTGAATATATTGATTTTGGTGTTGGGCGTACCCAAAGAAGTTTCAAATGTGATTTCGGTCTGCTGCGCGATTATTTCAAATTTCACGTGGAATCGTTTGTGGACATTTCCCGAATCCCGCGAACACGCGGTGCATTCCCAATTGGGAAAATTTGTGGTCGTGAATCTGGTGGGGCTTGCCATCAATCAAGTCGTTTTTATTTTGACCGACAATTTGATTTTTCTGCCGTTGCTGCCCGGACACCAAACGATTGCCTACAATTTGGCGAAAGGATGCGCGATTGGTGTGGTGCTGTTTTGGAACTTTGGCATCAATCGCATCTGGACGTATCGCCATGTGAAATTCGGCGAGGAACACAAACACGGTGTGCTGGAAGATGAAATTCCGCCGTTATAAAAAAGCGAGCGTCCCAACGGACGCTCTTTTTTGTTGGAAAGACCTGACAGGTTTTCGAAAACCTGTCAGGTCTTTCACCGCAGCGGCTCAAACGCGACGACGCGCCAAAACAATTCATCGTCAACCACTTGTTTTTCATCGCGGGAAATGGTGGTGGGGAAAAAATAATTTTCGTCGAACGTCACGCGCAATTGATTTTTTTCGCTTTCGGGCGCGTATTTCAGCGCGATGTCGAACAAACCATCTACCGTAAATTCAGTTGCCTCAAATTCTTGCACCTTGCATTCGCGTCCTTCAAACGGCGCGGGGGTACAAATCGCAGATTGTTGTGTCACCTTGCCGTTTTTGACAGTGATGGTATTCGTCTGCGCGTGAAAAATCGCTTGCACCTTCATAACCGAAATGCGATAGGTGGAGATATTTTTGGCGCGCCACTGATTTTGTTTCGCGGTGATTTGCGCGACGGGTTCGGATGGACCGGGCACCGTGCACGCGACAAGAAACAAAAAGCTAAGTAGAATGGAACGACTCGGCATGACGCAATTTTATTTTGTATGAACCATCTTGGCAACACAGGAACGTCAACGCTCGATACGCTGCGAAAAAAAGTGCAGCCGCGTCGCGTCCTCGCACAATGGATGCCGCTCGGCAAAGATATTGAATCACAAAATATTCGGCGCGTGTTGATTGACGGCATCGGCGTTGGCGTTGCGGCGGCAGCGTCGCCTTACCTGCCGGTATTTCTCGCGCGGCTTGGCGCAGACAATTTCGCAGTGGGACTTTTGACTTCGATGCCCGCGCTCGCGGGTCTGATTTTCGCGGTGCCGCTGGGACAATTCCTGGCGCGCCAAGCAAATGTCGTCCCATGGTACTCGCGCGCGCGGTTTTTTGTGATTCTGTGTTACGCGCTCACGGGGCTGGTCCCGTTTCTCGTGTCCGACCAACGTGTACTGGCGATTTTGTTGATTTGGGCGATGGCGACGATTCCACAAACGATTGTGAATTTGGGTTTTACGATTGTGATGGGCGGCGTCGCCGGACCGCAAGGGCGATTGTATTTGATGAGCCGCCGTTGGTCATCGCTCGGTATCACGACGGCGATTGTCGTCGCATTCGCGGGGTTGGTGTTGGAGCGTTTGCCGTTCCCGTTCAATTATCAAGTGGTGTTTGTCGTGTTGTCACTCGGCGGCGTTTTGAGTTTTGCGTTTTCGAGCCGCATCCTTTTGCCCGACCAAATCATCACCCCCCCCTCACGTGTGAAACAATCGCTGCGCGAACGCGCGAACGCCTGGCTCTCGAAATTGCGCGCCGAGAAAAAATTTGTGAGCGTGATTGGCAGTCAATTCGTGTACCGTTTTGGCTTGGCGTTCGCGCTGCCGCTTTTTCCGTTATACTATGTCCGCGTGTTGAATGCGACGGATGAAAATATCGGATTCATTACGACGATTCAAGGCGCGGTGCTGCTCGTCGCGTATTATGTGTGGGCGCGCGTGACGAAAAAACGTGGGGTGCGTTTCGCGCTGCTTGTGACAACACTCGCGGTCGCGTTCTACCCCATCATTCTCTCGTTCACGACGGCGATTCCGTTGGTGATTCTGTTGAGCGGGATTGCGGCAACGTTCGCGGCGGGAATTGATTTGGTGCTTTTTGATATGGTTGTCTCGAGCTATCCGCACAACGAAGCGGCAACATTTGTGGGAATGCAACAGTTCACGGTGTATCTCGGCACTTTTATCGCGCCGTTTGTGGCGACGACGCTCGCGACCACGTGGAGCATTCCTGTTGCGTTGGTGGTGGCGGGCGTGATTCGTCTCGTCGGTGTTGGTTTGTTCGTAAGGTTCGCAAAGGAATGACACAGCCGTACGACAAATTTCAAATTTGTCGTGCCGTTCGAGAGATTTGAAATGAATGTGGATGGCATCGAAGCGCAACCTGCGCCGCGTCCCAAAATCAAACACGGACGCTTGTTGTACGCGCTCTCGACGCTTTTTGCGTTGAGCTGCCTCGCGGTGATTGTTTTTATTTGGCAGCGTGAATATACCAAGCCGCCCGCGCTTTTTCCCAGCGAAGCGCTGCTCACCACGCAAGCGGATGTTACGCGTTTTATGCAAGAGCATCCGCCGCAAGTCACGGCAGACGACCCGCTCATTCTGATTCCGACGGGACTGGTCATTCAAACAGTAGAATTCAAAGGACCATACACCGTACAAGTCGGGGGATATATTTGGCAGCGTTACGCCAATGATTTGCCCGCGTTGGATTACGGTGTTGTTTTTCCCGAAGCCGATTCAACCACATTTACCAAAGTGTACGAAACGCAGCAAGGGGATGAAACGCTGGTCGGTTGGAATTTTAAAACGACGCTGCGTGAACAATTTGATTATTCGAAATATCCACTAGACCGTCAATTGTTGTGGCTGCGAATATGGCATGTGGATTTTGAAAAGAATGTATTTGTAATGCCCGATCTCGCGGGCTACAGCACGTTGGCGCCGCGCGATAAGCCGGGTTTGGATAACGGACTTGTGCTGGAGAATTGGGAAATGGAGGCGAGTTATTTTTCCTATCGTCTCGTGCGCTACAACAGTAATTTTGGAATTCAAGATTATCAAGCCGAAGTGCCGCAGCCCGATTTGTATTTCAACATTCCGCTCAAGCGGTATATTTTGAGTCCGCTGATTTCGCGCGGGATTGCGCCGTTGGTGATTCTTTTGCAATTGTTTGTCATTGTCATGGTCATTGGCACAGACAACAAACGGCTCGAACAATTTGGCGTACGCCCGGGCGCGGTGATTTTCACGTGCGCGGCGTTTCTCTTTGCGGTTCTCCTCGCGCAAAATGCGCTGCGCGATGAAATCAAATGGTATGGGATTGTCTATTTGGAAACGGTGCACGTGTTGACGTATTTTGCAATTCTTGCCGTTGCGCTCAATTCCGTCGCGCTCGTCGCATTTCCGCAACTCGGACTGTTTCGTGAGAATGACAATGCGTGGGTCGAAATTTTTTATTGGCCCCTGATCATGCTCACGCTGCTGGTGATAACGTTACTCAATTTTCCCTAAGCGCGCAGATGGATACCCCTTACGTTGGCATGTGGCAATTGATGTATGACACGATTCGCGCGTTCTGGGCGTTGACCGAACCGCGCATCGAAGAAGCCGCGCGCGCGAATGAAATTCCGAGCGCGTTGTACTATTACGGCGAATTGGGTTTGGAAATTTTTTCGCGCGCGCAGTTTCAAAAGCGCGACCCCTTTTCCAACCCCGCACAGTTTGATGAACAATTCGCGCAGCTCGTAACGAGCGGTTGGATTGTGCCAATCAATGAACATGAATTTCAAGTGACGGAACGCGCGCGCGCGGCGGCGCGCGAAATTGTTCGCGTCGGCGATGCGTATCTCGGTTCGTTAGAAGTAATTTCTGTTGCCGATGCGGAACGTCTCAAGCACTTGCTCGCGCGTTTGGTCAGTGCCTCACTGCGCGCGGGAGAGCCGCCGACAAAGTGGGCGACACTCACACGTTTCCGTGTGGCGGATGACACGAGTCCTTTGCTCGCACAGATTCGGGAAGCATTGATGGATTTGTTTGCGTACCGCGACGATTCACACATGTCCGCGTGGCGCGGCTATCCGGTATCAGGCATTGCGTGGAATACGTTTGGCATGATTTGGAACAACACAGCGTTCACGCCCGAACACATTGCCGAGCAAGCATGGTTTCGTGGTTATGACGCGAATGATTATCGCCGCGCGCTCGAAGAATTGCGCGCGCGCGGTTGGGTCACCGCGAACGCGCAGCTGACGCCGATTGGAAAACGTTTGCGCGATGCGGTAGAAGAATTGACGGACGCGTATTTTTATACGCCATGGCTCGCGCTGCGCGACGCGGAAATTCAAGAATTGCGCGTGCGCTTGTTGGAATTGCGAAATCAGTTGAGCAATGTGAGTGGTTAAATGACTGAATCTCCTCTCCGTCTGGACCCCTACGCCTCGCTGCGCTTGCCCGAGTTTCGCTATTGGATGGGCGCAGCAGCATTTGCCACCTTGGCGAGTCGCGCGCTCGCCGTCACGCTCGGTTTTCAAATTTATGAATTGTCACGCGACCCGTTGGCGTTGGGCATTCTCGGATTGGTCGAAGCGATTCCCGCGATTGGACTTGCGTTGTTCGGCGGACATGCTGCCGACCGTTATGACCGCCGTTCGATTGTTTTAATTACACGCGGCGTTTCGGTGATTGCCGCGCTCGTGTTTGCGTTTCTCTCGTTGAATTTTCACGCGTACGGACTCGCCGCGTTGTACGCGGTGGTGTTTGTCGCGGGGATTGCGCGCGGCTTTGCCGACCCCGCCAATTCCGCCTTCGAAGCGCAAGTGATTCCGCGCGAGTTGTATGTGAACGCGTCCACGTGGTCGGGAACGATGTGGCAAGCGACTTCGATTGTCGGACCCACTGTTGGTGGCTTTTCGTACGCGTTTTTGGGCGTGACGAATACGTACATTCTGATTGCGATTTTGTTTGCGCTCGCGTTGGGCTTTATGTCGCTCATTAAAAAGAAACCGATGCCGCCGCCCGAAGAAGGCGAGTCCATTTGGACGAGCATCACGCTGGGTGTGCGTTATGTGTTTCGCAGTCAGATTTTTGTCGGCTCGATGGCGCTCGATTTGTTCGCGGTCTTGTTCGGCGGCGCGATTGCGCTGCTGCCAATTTTCGCGAGTGATATTTTGCAAGTGGGTCCGCAAGGATTGGGCTTGCTCGTCGCCGCGCCATCCGTAGGCGCGCTGCTTTCGATGTTGTGGTCCACGCGGCATCCGCCCACGAAAAATTCGGGCAAGATTTTTCTCGGCGTCGTCGCGGGCTTTGGCGTTTCTATCATCGTGTTCGCGCTGTCGCGCGATTTTTATTTGTCCATGTTTGCGCTGGCAATGAGCGGCATGTTTGACGGCGTGAGCATGGTGATTCGGGAAACGATTTTGCGTTTGTATTCGCCCGAAGCATTGCGCGGACGCATCGCGTCGGTGAATTGGATTTTCATCAGTTCGTCGAATGAAATCGGCGCGTTCGAAAGCGGCGTCGCGGCGAGTTTGCTCGGCACCGTGCCTGCGGTGTGGATTGGCGGCGTTTTCACATTGCTCGTCGTCGCTGTGACGGCGGTGTTTGCGCCAAAGTTGCGTGACATGAATCTCGACCCGAAATTTATTCCGACGATGCAAGAGATTGAAAAAATGGAAATCGAAAACGCGACGAGTGTTTAGCTCGCCGCGTTTTTTTATCAGAATTGGGTCTTGACTCTCTAGCGACGTGAGGGTTTATGCTGTCCTTGAAAATTCAACAGGGAGCAAAAATGGACAGCAAAGAATTGCACGTAATTTTCGGCACAGGACCTTTGGGAAAATGGACGGCGCGCAAATTGGTCAAAATGGGCAAGCGCGTGCGAATGATTAATCGCAGTGGCAAAGCAAGTAATGTGCCGCCCGAAGTGGAATTGATTGCAAGCAACGCGTACGACACGCAAAAAAATATCGAACTGACGCGTGGCGCGACGACGATTTATCAATGCGCGCAGCCCGCTTATCACGAATGGGCAGAAAAATTTCCGCCGTTGCAACAGGCGATTCTCGACGCGGCGATTGCCAACAACGCGCGCTTTGTCGCTGCCGAAAACATTTACATGTACGGCGACACACGCGGCGCGGTGATGAACGAAAACACGTCGCACAACGCGCAGACGAAAAAAGGACGCGTGCGCGCGGCGATGAGCGAAGCCATTTTTGACGCGGTGCGTCATGGTACGGTACGCGCGGCGGTTGTGCGCGGTTCGGATTTTTGGGGACCCGAAGACCCGATTTATGCAGAGTTATTTTTTCAACCCGCGTTGAACGGCAAACGCGTGCAAATGCTCGGACGGCTCGACGTACCGCACACGTGGACGTATGCGCCCGATTTCGGCAAAGCGTTGGCGCTTGTGGGAACGCGCGAAGATGCGATGGGGCAAGTGTGGCATGTGCCGAGTGATAAAGCCATCACGCAGCAGCAACTCCTCGATTTGATTTCCGCGCAATTGAACAAACCTGTTCAAGTGATGCGCGCAAATGAACTAATGGTGATGGCGCTCGGCATTTTTGTTCGCAACGTGCGCGAGCTCGTCGAAATGTATTACGAGTTCAATCAACCGTTCGTGATGGACAGCAGCAAATTTACAAAAACGTTTGGAATGGAACCGACGCCGTTGCGCGACGCGGTGCGCGAAACGCTCGCATGGAATCTGGCGCAGCACGCGGCGCACGAAACGAACGCGCCGAAATTAGCAACGGCATAATTGTCATTGCGAGCGCGACGGTTTTTGTCGCAGGAAGCAATCTCGATGTTCGAGCGAGGGAGATTGCTTCGTTGCACAGAACGCGCCTCGCAATGACAAGCAAGACTTATGTTACGCATCGGCGATTTTTCAAAACTCGCGCAAGTGGCAGTGCCGACCTTGCGTTATTACGACCAACTTGGTCTCTTGAAACCCGCGCACGTGGACAAGTTCACCGAGTATCGATATTACACGGTGGAACAATTGCCGCGCCTCAATCGCATTCTCGCGTTAAAAGATTTGGGATTCTCGCTCGAACAAATCGAACGCTTGGTGAACGAAAATGTTTCGGTGCAGGAATTGCGCGGGATGTTGTTGATGCGTCAAGCGGACGCGGAACGTCAAGTGTTGGAAGAACAGGCGAGACTCGCGCGTGTTGCCGCGCGTTTGCGCGAAATTGAAGAGGAAGGCAAACCGTCACAGTACGATATTGTGACGAAAAGTGTCGCACCGCAGTGGATTGTTTCGACGCGGCAAAACGTCGCGCATGTGGACGAGATGGGCGAATTGTGTTGGAATTTGCACGCACAGTTGCGCGCGTGGAGCGTTGAACAAAATTTGCTGCCACTCCCACCGCCCGCGCCGCAACTTTTGAATTTGTATTACAACAGCGAATACGTGGAAACGGATTTGGATTTGGAGGCGGCAGTTTTGATTTCGCCCCCGCCCAAGACGCGCAAAAAACAAGACGCGCCGTACACAGTGCGCGAATTGCAGGGCGAAAAATTGGTGGCGAGCGGCTTGCACCGCGACGAGATGCGCGAAATTCCAAAACTCATTCAAGCATTGCTTACGTGGGTCAGTGTGAACAATTACGATATTGTTGGACCTGCGCGCGAGATTCATCTCGTTGACCGCACGGCAGACGCGCCGCTGGTGGAAATGCAAGTGCCGATAAAGGCGCGGTGAGGGACTGCCAGCAGATAGAAAACGGATAAGCGGATGACGCGATGCACAAATGTCGCGCGTCCGCTTTTTTTTGGTACGCGCATTGACGTTCGTTGTTGCAACATTTATACTTGCCAAAACAAATTCTGCGCCTCGTCAAAAATCAAAATGCCCAATCAATTCCTCCTCACTCCCTTTTTCCTTGACCAACCGCGCACATTTGAACCTCTCGCGCAAGATGACTGGCTCGTCAACAATCCATCACTCACAGAACACAACGCACAAAATCGCATGTCGCAAATTCACGAGTCGCTCGCGCAGTACATCGCGCAAACGATTCAAAACGGCGCGCGTCCGATTTCGGTGATGGGCGATTGCTGCGGAACGATTGGCGTTGTGGCGGGCTTGCAGCGTGCGGCGCAAGATTTTGTTTTGTTGTGGCTCGACGCGCACGGCGATTTCAATACGTGGGAAACAACGCCGAGCGGATTTCTTGGGGGAATGCCGTTGGCGATGCTTGTCGGACGCGGCGAGCAAACGATGCCGCGCGCAGTGAACTTGCAGACTTTGAAGGAAGAACGCGTCGTGTTGTGCGACGCGCGCGATTTGGACCCGGGCGAGAAAATTGCGTTGGAAAATTCGCGCGTGCATCACATCCGCGACGCGCGCGAATTATTGAACAGTGAAAGATTGAACGCGCCGCTGTACATTCATTTCGACACGGACATTGTGAATCCCATTGATGCACCCGCGCAAAGTTACGCGACGGCTGGCGGACCGATGGCGAACGAACTGCGCGAAATTTTTCGCGCGCTCGCGCAATCGAAAAATATCGTGGCAGTTTCGATGTGCGCTGGAATGCAGATTTTTCCACGCAGCACTACGCGTGAAAAATCGCATTCCAAGAATCCAAATTTGGACGCGGATGGAAAAACGCGTGCGGTGAGTATGGAATTACTGCGCGTGTTGGTCGGAGAACAACAATGAAATTTTCGTACCAAGATTTTTTGAATCAAATGCCCACACCCGCGACGGAAAAATGGCGCGAGGGTGTGTGGGATATCGAGGCGTTCAAACATGGGACGATGTTGTTGGAAGTATTCGCGCCCAAGCACCGCGATTATCAAACACCGCACACGCAAGACGAATTGTATTTTGTGCTGCGCGGTCACGGCGAATTTGTTTTGGAAAACGAACGCATGAATTTTCAAGCGGGGGACGCGCTCTTTGTGCCTGCCGGAAAAATTCATCGCTTTGAAAATTTTTCGGATGATTTTGTAACGTGGGTGGTGTTTTGGGGACCGCAAGGTGGAGAAGCGGATTGATGCGCTTGACGCGTAATTATCATTTCGCGCTCGTTGGCTGCGCGCTGGTGGCAAGCGCACTCGTGTTGTTTGCGACGCAGCTGTATGGCAGCGGTCTTTCACCGGATTCGGTGGGATACATCAGTACCGCGCGCAGTGTGATGCAAGGACGCGGCGTCAATCATTTCACAGGCGCGCCATTAGTGGTACTCGCACCGTTGTATTCCATCGTGTTGGGAAGTGTCGCATGGCTTGCGCAAATTGACCCGCTGCGTCTCGCGCCGTGGCTCAATGCAATTTTGCTTGGTTGGATTGTATATGCGAGTGGGTGCGTGGCGTTCAAATTCATAAAAGCGCCGGGGTTTGCCTTTGCTGCGACGGCGGCAATTTTATTTTCACCAACACTCCTTCTCGTAGCGGTGATGGCGTGGTCAGAAACACTTTTTATTGCGCTCACTGTGTCGGCGCTCTGGCTTGCGAAAGTGTATCTGGACGCGCCGCGTACGCGTACACTTGTTTTTTTGGCAGTGGCTCTGGCGTTTGCCATGCTCACGCGCTATGCCGGTATTGTGTTTGGCGCTTGGGGCGTTGGGGTTGTGCTGTTTGCACCGGGCGCGCCGCGCGGAAAAAAAATTTTACAGGCGCTCCTCTTTTCTGCAATTGCGACACTGCCATTGGGCTTGTGGGCGCTGCGGAATGTTTTGGTTTCGGGAACGGCTTTTGGCGGACGTCCCGCGTCGATTTTTTCGCTGGTGCAAAATCTTGACTTTACATTCAATACCATCAAACTCTGGTTTTTTCCCGCCGTGTTCTTGGCGCGCCCGGAGGTGTCATTCTTGCTCGGCATCGGCGTCGGATTTTTTTGCGGTGCGGTGCTTGTAGAAAATTTCGCGGCATTCAAAAAGTTTTTGCGCGATTCAAGTCCGCTGGGTGCGTTCACATTGCTCTATCTTGGCTGGTTGATTCTTTTGGCAACCACGACGGCGTTTGACCGCATCGGCGAACGTCTCTTGGCGCCAATCGTCGTGCCGCTGTTTATTTTGACATTTGGTTTTATTGAAATGGGCGCGTCGTCTTGGCGCGCTGCTGTTTCGCCGCGCGTCGTTGCCATCACCTTCACGTTTGCCATTTTGCTCTGGCTCGTTTTCGCCGCGCAGCAGACCATTTCGTACGCACTGCGCGCGCGTGAGAATGGCGAGCAATACACGAGTCAAGTGTGGCGTACGAGTCCGACGCTGGCGTATGTCCGCGCGCAAGCGTTGCCAAACGACTGCGTCCTTGTAAGTAATAATCCGAGTGCCTTGTATCTCTTGGCGAATCTCGTTGCAAGTTCCACTCCTCCCAAAGCCAGATACAATTCACCCGAAGTAGTTACAGCGGACATTGCGGCGCTGCGCGGCAAATGGTTTCGCGGCGATGCCGCGTGTTTGATTTGGTTCAACAATGGGAACCCCGCAATTTTTTTTACGCCTCAAGAATTGCAGACGATTGCGGAAATGCGCGCGCTTGCATCGTTCGACGACGGCGCGATTTATTTTGTAAAGCATAAATAAAATTGCTCGGACATGTGTCATACACGGTGCAAGGCAAATGTCCCCTTTTTGCTTGTTTCTCACCAATTCGTATCCAATTTTGACCAAATTTTGACCAAAACAATTTAGGTTCATTATGGGACGATGCTTCCGCAATGCCGCATTGTCTCAAGACTAGCGCGAACGCTGCACGTTACGCAGCCTTCGCAAGCGGAGATGAACCATGAATGTTCGTACCTTTTTCCTTCTGATGGGTGTGCTGCTGCTTGTTACGCTTGCGGCACCTTCCTTTGCAGTTGCTCAAACCCCCGAACGCATCACCAATCTCGATATTTCCGTCTGGCCCGAATTTGATGACCCGCGTGTCCTCGTGCAATACGATGGCAATCTGGCGTCACAAAACGGATACCCGCGTGAAGTTGCGTTTTACATTCCCACCAGCGCGGTCTTGACGGCAACGGCGTATCAAGACGAATCGCAACAGTTTCTCAACACGGACCCGGCAACTGTGACCGACGCGGGGAATGGTTTGAAACGTGTCACGTTCAAAGTGCCCAAGCCGCATTTCCATCTCGAATACTATGACGATGCAATTCGCGGCACTCCCGACAAGACCCTCGAATTTTTCTATACCGCGATCTTGCCTGCCGACTCGGTGCAGATTCAAGTGCAGCAACCATTGAAAGCGGAAAATTTCAAGATTGCGCCCGCGGCTGCGATGATTTCGGAAGGCATGCACGATTTCAAATATCACATTTTCAATTATCCCGGTGCTGCCGCAGACCAAACGCTCAAACTGCAAATCAACTATACCAAGACGGACCCGAATCCTTCGATTCAAAATGTGGTGCCGCCCGAAACGGCGCCGCAAACCAATCCCACCGATGCCGCCGTTCCAACCGACCCGCAGCAGATTTACATGCTCGTCGGCGCAGGCATTGTGCTTGCGTTAGGTGTATTAGCATTGTGGATGTGGTACACGCGTCGTCAACCGCAGCTGGCGTTTGCGGGTGCGAGCCACCGTGCGGCGAATAGTAAAAAAGCAGAGCGCGCCACCGGGTTTTGCAGTCAGTGCGGCAACTCGATGCACGCGAGCGATAATTTTTGTCCCAAGTGCGGTGCCAAAAAAAGATAGTGTAATAGAAACCCTGCGAGTGCCTCTTGGCGCCAAGTTCGCCCGACCTCGCAGGGTTTATTGCTTTTAAGATGGAACAGTCACTCGTTCACGCCCAAGACCAACGCGCGACACTTGCACAACAGAGCCGCTTGTCGGAACGCGTGTTCACACTGCAACAAGTGTTGCCGTTCGCGCTGCTCGCCGTCGTCATGTTTTATCAAGTGACGCGGCATTTGATTTTTCCATCGAGTGACCATCCCGCGTTGTTCGCTATTGAGTTTTTGGTGTTTGGCATCGGCGCGCCTTCTGTGTTGTGGGTCACCCTAAATTGGATTGGGCAAGAAATTCGCGCACGCGAAAACGCGCAAGACCAGGCGGATACGCGGACGCGTATGTTGCTCGAAATGCAGCACCGCATCAAAAATAATTTGCAAACGGTGGCAGACTTGCTTTCACTCGAGTTGGCGCGTCCGACGACGCATCCCGATGCCGCGCAAAGTTTGCGCGATTCGGTGACGCGCATTAAAACGATTGCCGCCGCACACGAATTGTTGACTGCCGACCAAGTGGGCGCGACCGACATTCTCGAACTAGCCACGCGTGTCGCGGAAAACGCGCGGCTCGCGCAAATTCAACCGGGACAAGAGATTCAAATTCGCGTCACGGGTGAATCCGTTCGTCTGAACTCTAAAGCCGCGACTGCGTTCGCGCTCGTCATCAATGAATTGGTGAGCAACACGCTCGAACACGGTTTTGCGAAATGTACACACGGCGAAATTGAAATTGGGATTGCGGCAGATGAGCGGCGCGCGTACATTGTGCTTCAAGACAGCGGCGCGGGTTTGCGCGACGGTTTTGATGCAACGCGCGATGCGGGTTTGGGTCTGCGAATTGTGCGAACGTTGATTGAAAAAGATTTACGCGGGACATTCACCCTCGACAACGCGAGTTTGCCCGAGCTGTCGGTGAATGGCGCGCGCGCGGAATTTTCATTCCCGATATAAAAGATGTGACAGATTTTTCGCGATGCAACCATCGCACAAACCTGTCACGTCTCAATGTAGAACAACTATGAAACCTTTACGGATTGTCATTGCCGATGATGAGAGTTTGCATTTGATGAGCTTGCGCGCCCAATTGGAAACGATGGGACATCGCGTCGTTGGTGAAGCGAGCGATGGCGAAATAACATTGCAACTGTTGCGCGACTTGCATCCCGATTTGGCAATTCTGGATATCAAGATGCCCGAACCTGATGGCATTCAAGTTGCCGAGACGATGATGCACGAACAACCACTGCCGATTATTTTATTGACCGCGTACAGTGAAGGGTCGCTCGCGGAACGCGCGGCGAACGCGCACGTTGCGGCGTACTTGATGAAACCTGTTTCGCCGCAAGAGCTGATGCCCGCGATTGCGCTCGCCACGTCGCGCTTTCATGAATTTCAAACGCTGAACAAAGAAGTGAACGATTTGCGCGACGCGCTCGAAACGCGCAAGATGGTGGAACGCGCCAAAGGAATTTTGATGCGCCGTTTGAATTTGAATGAAGAAGAAGCCTTTCGCCGCATGCAGCGCCGCAGTCAGAACGAAAATAAAAAGATGAGCGAGATTGCGAACGCGGTGATTATGGCGGATGGGATGCTCTAGGAAATTTCTCACGCCCAGACGCAGAGGCGCAAATAAAAAATTACACACAGAAAAAATCCGCGCTCACCGGAGCGCGGATTTTTTTATGGACCTTGATGACAGCGTTTGCATGTGGTGTTGTCGTACTTGTCATCTTTATGAAATTGCGGCATCGGCGGACCGACGGTGCCAAATTCGTGACAGGTTAAACATTGTGTCCGTCCGTCATGCGTATCGGGAATCCGCCGCGCGTTTTTTAGAATGGTTGGCGAAGGTTTTGCGTTCTTGGATGCAGAGACATTCGCGCGCGTTGGCGTTGCGCGCGGACTTACCGGCGCGAGTAAGGTCGGTGTGGCGGATGAGACCGTTGAATTGCGGCAAGCATTGAAACTGAAAAGCACCAGCGCGATTGCGCCAAGAGCAAATACTGTACCAAACCCCTTCAACTTTTGTTGACTCCATTTCGTTTTGGTTTTTCGGAATCAGGTTCTCGCACCAGCGCCTCTACAAAATCACCGACGATGAGACCGAGCAGAATGGCGCCGGCGAGCCACCACCAATCCCCATAATACAAATAAAGTCCCCAGCCCCCAACCAAGACAAGGAAAAATGCAAGTACCGGAGCATTAAGACGACGCACCGTTTTCATTTTATGCCTCACAAAAAATAATACCCTGCCGCGCGCGTGTGAAACGCGCCCAACAGGGCATCATCACCACAGTTCATTGGACGCGACGCATTTTCTGAACGTCGCGTCTTGTTTGGTCAGTTGTACTCTATCACTGCGCGGGCTTGTGACAATCGGCGCACTGGGCGTCCGGAAAATCTATGTGATTGTCCGGAAATTTTGGCGCGCCTGCCAAACCTTGCCCGTGACACGCCGCACACGCGCTCGTCGCGTGGTCTTTTGGAATCGGCGGAATGCCCGATGACGCATTTCCATTGTCCGTCGTTTCTTCACCGGCTTTGGTTGGTTGATGACAAGTCGTGCATTGCCCGTTCGTAAATTTTTGGTCAATGTGCGATTGCGGCACTTGGGGCATACTCGCCGCGCCGCTGCCGTGACAACCTAAACACTCGGCGCGTCCACCCAGTTCATGCGGAATGCCGGGCGGTTTGCCCGCTTGCGCGTTGTATCCTTCGGGCGGAATCGTCGGGATGTGACACGCGAGACACAAATCATTGGTGCGTCCTTCATGGTCTTGCGGCATCGGACGTACGGTGCTCTTGAGTCCATGACAGATTTGGCAATCGGGATTGCCGCCGATGGGATGCGGAATTTGCGCGGGCGGCGCGTTCGGGTCGGTCGGTTGTTTCACCGGCGGTTGAATAATCTTCGCAAGTGCGGGGGCATCAAAGCCCGCAAAGTTCCATTTGGTGCCGTGACACGCGCTGTTGGAACAGAACGAAGTATTGTCATTGCCGCCCGCGTTGCGCGTATCGTGACATTCTTGACACGTTGCATCAAATCGCGTGCGATGTTCAATGAGCCACGTCGTCGTTTTGTGCGAATCGGGTTCGTTCACGCGTTCAAGCGATATCGCGGGCGCGGATTGCCCTTCTGTATAAACAACCGGAATGGAATGGCAGATGTTACATTCGAGGCGAATCGCTTGTTTGCGGTCTTCCGTAAAGTGTTTGCCATCATGACAGCGGAAACAGCCGGGCCATTCTTTGTGTCCGAGATTGTCGGGATGCGTTGTCCAATCCAATGCCTGGTCGGGGAAATGCAGTTTCGGATACCACTCTTTGAGCGTGGCAACTGCCTTTTGTACGGCAGCCGTATTCTGTTGATAATAGTCGGGATAGTTTTGTTGATAGTACGCTTCGACGCGGTTGATCGCCTGATTCGCCAATTCGAGCGACGAACCGAACGGACTCGCGAGGACTTCAACACCTTTGCCTTTGATGTTTGGAATCGTCGGGTCAATCTGTTTTGTCTCGAGCAAATTGTCCATCGCCTCGGCGGGCGTTAAGAAGGTGTGTGAAACGCGATTGTGACAATCAATACAATCCATCGTCCGTTTCGGTAATTTGGCGAGTTCCGCCGGTGAAATCGGATTTTCGATGTCGGTATAAGCTGTTTTGGTGCCGTCGGCATTCGTGATTTCAATGTACGGAATTTGCTGTTGAAATTCATCGGTGTAATAAAACTCGACAGGGTTTTCGATGTGCCAATGAATGCCGCGTCCTAAACCGACACGCGTGCTGCCGCCGCCGGTTTTGACAACAAGTGAGGTATCAATCGGCACGCTCGAATCGGCGGCGTAATCGGTTTTCTTGACGACTTTATCCCACGAGAATTTTTCGGGCCAGTGGCATTTTTCACACGATTCGCGCGCGGGTTGGAGTCCTTTGGCGTGCAGAGGAAATTGGTATTGCCCGGTGGCGTATGCCCATACGAATTGGGCATCTACCGCTTTGCGAGTGATTTGTACACCGAACGAAGTGCGCCCGATATGACATTCCACGCACGCGACGCGCGCATGTGGCGAGCGCAAGTATGATTCGTAATGCGGCGGCATGGTGTGGCATGTCGTGCCGCAAAAATAGGAAGAATTGGTATAGTCCCACGCATACAGTCCGCCGAGGAACAAAAGAAAAAGGACAAATACACCGCCGATGGTTAAAAACCATGTGCGCGGTTTGACGCTTCGTAAGCGTCGCCACACTCTTTTAAGTCGGTCCATGCGATGCCTCCGCAAAAATTTCGTTGAGGGCTTGCTGGCAGACGCGCAAAACTCCTCACCGTGTACGCGGCATCACGTACGGGAGTGGGCAGTCGTTACCCAAAAGCAATTTTCAAATTAACAACCGCAGGTCAAAATTTGGTCGTGAAATGGTACAAGGACATCTGCACAAGGTGTGACGGATGTCCCATTTTTTCAAGGTCTTTTTGCTATTGGGGCTTGTGACAATCCACGCAGGTCGAATCCAAACGTCCTTCATGGTCGGGCGGATTCTTGGGCGCGCCGCTTACGCCGGTCGAGTGACATACTTGGCAGACACTGCGTCCCGCGTGGTCAGCAGGCAATGCGACTGCATTTTCGATACCGCTCGCCGTCGGCGATTGTTCCGGCGCGGGCGTAAAGGTTGGTTTGCCCGGTTCGGGTGTCGCGGTTGGCGGTTGTGGTGTTGGCGTAGGCGGCACGCGCGTCGCGGTTGGCGTAAAGGTGCGCGGCACAAAAACTTGCTGTTGCGCGGATACAGGTGGAACGGTGCTGATGGCGGTTGTTTCGGCGGTGACGAAAAGATAAACCGCAAACAATAGAACCGCGCTCACTGCAATCGCAAACGGCAAAAAGCGGCGACGACGGCGCGTTTGAATTTCGACGGGCGCCATGTAACTTGCTTTGTTTTGTTCGAGCAATTCCAGCTCGAGCGCGTGTTCCTCTTGCATTTCGTGATGCGACATTTTTCCGGTGAACATGGACTTGTTGAATGTTTTGAGATGCACGTTGTACATGTGCCACACGATAATCGCGAGGACGGCGAGAATCGCTTCACCGCCGTGCGCGGCTTTGGCAACCGGAATCCATTCGCCCGGCAAAAATTTGGTACTCAAAATCGGATTCCACAAAATAAATCCGGTGAGCGCCATAATCGCTGTGCCCCACACGAGCGCCCAGTATTCAAACTTTTCACCCCACGAGTAGCGGTCATATTTCGGCGCGTCCTTGCGCAATCCCAAGTTGTAGAAAAATTGGTTGAACGCGTCAAAGCCATCTTGCACGCGCGGAAAAATGGTCCAGCGCGCGCGTTCTACATAAATCTTGTACCCAATCATGATAAATTCGGCGATGGACACGAGAATCAAAACAATCGCCGCGTAATGATGGATGATGCGTACATTCTCGATGGTGCCCATCCACGCAATCATCGTTTCCGCCCAACCTTCGCCCGCGAATTTTTGCGGTAGTCCGGTGACGGCGAGCAGCGTAAAAGAGAGAATCAACAACACATGCTGCGCGCGCTGCACGCTGCTAAAGCGCCGATACTCGTGGACGGTTTCTATTTTTGGAGAAGATGCTGTAGTTGCCATAGTCGCCTCGTTATGCCTCTTTCGCCGTTGCTTTGCTAAATCGTCGTCGCACACGCTGCAAGACATCGCTCGCGATAAAAATGAGCAAGGCGCCAATGGTCAGCGGAATGATGATCCAATAGAACAGATTCACGTAATAGACCAGCGGGTATTTTTCGGGACTCGCTTCATAGTGACTCATCCACGCGGCAGTGAAAGATGCCGTCGTGGCGTCGGGATGACAGCGTTGGCACGTCTTGAGCAAATTCTCTTGGGTCGAAACGGTCGAGGTCGGGTCGTCGGTGCTTTTGATATTGTGGACGCCGTGACAATCGTAACACACCGGTTTGTTGGTGGCTTGGTCGGGATGTTGTTTCGCAAAGAGTTCCACCGTTGTGCCGTGAAAATCGGAAATGTACGTATTTAGTACATTCGTCGAAATGCCATATTTGTCCATGATGGTTTTGTCGGTATGGCACTTGGCACAAATTTCCGGCGAGTTAAGTCGAAACGCTGCCGTCGTCGGGTCGCCGATGCTGTGCACGCCGTGACAATTCACACACGTCGGCACATCGGGATTGTTGTCGTCGAACAATGCTTCGCCGTGAACGCTCTTGATGTAAGCATCGCTGATGGTGCTGTGACACTGCGCGCACGTTTGCGGAATGCGCGTGCGCGGCGTCGCGGGGTCTGTGACCGCGTGCGCGGTGTGACAATCACTGCACACGGGCGCGTTGCGATTGCCGCCCGCGAGCGCGATTTGATGCATACTGTCGAGCGACTTGCGGTAATTGTCGGCGTGGCATCCTTCACACGCTTTATAGTTTTGAATCGTGACATCGCGGCGGTCAAGATAATTTGCCGGAGGATGCGGATATCCTTGAATGTCGGTGTGACATTGGACACAATTCACATTCAAAGTTCCGTGAATGGAATCGTGATAGACCGCTGAATCTACAAAAAGGGAAAGAGGTTCGCCACTCGGCAGCGTCAATTTTAAATCGGGATTCGAGTGACATTGCAAACAGGTGCTGTTATCGGTAGGACCTTGTGCGTGGGCAAATGAAAAAAAACCAAGCGCCGCGCTGCAAGCAATTACAAAAGCAACGCTCAACATCAACCCGTGTGCTTGAATTCTACGTAACCGTATCATAACTAACCGCCTCCTGCCCAACGCCGGGCAAGGTTCGCGTCATCGTCAACGCGTGCATGGTGAGAATAGAAAAGGCGGGTTCTAATTTGATAGCAATTCGGTCAAAATTCGGTCATAACATCTTGATTTTATTTTAACCAACGCTGTGGCGGGACCAAGTATTTGCCTTTGGCAGACCCGCGGCGCGCCGCGTCCGCGTTTGCCAAGAATTCATTTCGACTCTCGCAAAAATTGTACTCAACCGTAACGAAATTTTGACCTTTGGTTTTTACACTGCGCGCAGTGTTGTATCCAATGAAGGATATACACAAAGATATTGACAAGTAATCCTTGTCCGTGTTCATTCCGTCAAGAGGGCGGTGGGCTGGCGCTCCGACGGCGAGCAACAGCCCTGTGGTTTGCCGAATACACTTGCCGCAAAGGGAGGTGACGTAGGTTAGTGCGGCGCGATTCGGTCTTTGCAGTCAAACTTTTTGGAGGTAAACCACAATGAAACGTACTATCCTCGTTCTCGTTGCAGTTCTCGCGCTCATCCTTGCGGCGGGCGCTGTAGCAACCGTAGTTTTTGCGACGCCAGCCGGCACCGCAGTCATCACCTATCCGTATGATGGAATGCAAATCAGCGGGACCATTCCCATCAAATGCGATGCGGTGATTACGACACCAAACTTTTCGTTTTACAAAGTCGAATTCAGTCTGGGTGAAAAACCGAGTGGCTGGGGCGCAGTCAGCGGCACGAAATCCGCATTGCCCCAAGCGGGCGTCTGTGATACATGGGATACGACAAAATTCCCGAATGGTCCGGTGACGCTCCGTTTGACGGTGGTTGACGATACTTCGAACTATATTCAAGACGCGGTTCAAGTCGTTATCAACAATGGCGGCGCGGCGGCAGGCAGCGAAGCATGTAAATCCTGTCATCCCGACGCGTATGCTTCATGGCAAGCAACCAAACACGGCATCGGTAACAAAGTGGGCTGTGAAACGTGCCACGGTCCCGGCGCAACGCACATCGCGTTGGGCGGCAACAAAGCGTACATTGATAAAGTGTATGCCGCCGGCATGTGCGGCTCGTGCCATAAAGAAACGTTTGCCGAATGGGAAAAATCCGCGCACAACAATCATCCCGATTTGGCGGAATTTGGGCGTTCCCCTTGCATGAATTGCCACTCGGCACAGGGTTACGTCAATGTTGTGTTCAAAGAAAACGCGAGCTTTGCGATCCCCGCGCATTTGGAAGGACAGACCTGCGCCGCGTGTCACAATCCGCACAGCGCCAAGAATGAAGGGCAGCTGCGTTTTGTCGGCACATCGAAACTGCCAAGCGGTCAAGTGATTAATGTCGGTCTCGCGGCGAACTGCGCCAACTGCCATAATCAACGGCGTGTCCCCTCTGACATTGAAGGACAAGTAACCAAAGCATTCGGACGTGGTCCGCACGAAGGGACTTCATCAGAAATGTTAGCCGGCACCGATGCGTGGGAGTTTCCGGGCAAAGGGTATTTCTTCCCGAGCTCGCCGCACAAAGATGTGGTCACGGACGCCTGTGTGACGTGTCACATGAAACCGACGGCGAACGCGGAACCCATGCACGCGATGGAACCGCAGCTGGCGGCGTGCAAGACGTGTCACGGTGACGTTGCCAACTTTGCAATCAAAGCCAAAGCCGATTACGACGGCAACGGCAAAGTGGAAGCGGTAGAGCATGAAGTCGAAGGGCTTTTGGAATTGGTCAAAGGCGTGTTACCGCCGACAACTTCGGGTTGGGTGAATGACAAGAAACTCGATACCGAAGGCAAACGCGGTGCCGCATACAACTGGCTCTTTGTCGAACGCGATTGGAGCAAGGGCATTCACAACACACTCTATGCCGTTGCCTTGCTGCAAGCGTCATACAAAGAAGTGACGGGCAACGACGTGCCAAATGCCACACTCGTGATTTACACGCCGGTGGCGAGTGGCATCGCGGTGATTCCCGCGAATCATGCGACAGCGGGCTGCGCGGCTTGTCATGGTCAAGGCGTTGCCGGCGCACCCAAGTTCCCGGAAAATCATACGGCGTTCGCCGAAGCACAGTGCGCGACGTGTCATAAAGCGCAATAAACAATCAACGCGTTGGCGTGACATAAGCAGATTTCAAAAGAATATGGGACATCCGATAAATTCGGATGTCCCTTTTTTTAATGAAAAAATGGCGCATTCATTTCGGTACCAAATCTGTTACTTTTCGGTACGAAATTTTGACCTGTCCTTTTTATATTTGGTGATGTCAGCACCTGATGCCGGGTGCGTGCAATGCGCTGTGGCAGCACAGACGCAGGCAAGTTTCCTCAAGGTGGGGTTCATGCGTTGTAAGTAAACCGAGACAACGCGGCGAGGTTTGCCGGGGCACTTGATGCCGATTAATACCGCGGAAAGGGGTGATAGGTTTGACTCGAGGCAAATTGCCGCGAGCAAACAGCGGTCTCGTTATTTCAATCTTTGGAGGCAAACCAAATGTTCAATTGGAAACTTTTAGCGATTCCTCTGATTATCATCAGTGTAATCGCGGCAGTGTTAGCAGTCACACCATTCAATCAAACTTTAACCGTGCTGGCTTCTCCGCCCGCACAAGAACCAACGCCCGCGCCGGTCAATGCAAACGTAATCATTGTCCCGGTTGCCGCGAATCCTGCCAAAGACCCAAACGTCTTGACAGGCACAATCAAAATCATTACCGACACCAAGGTCGGTGAAACCAATGCAGTCATTGCGATGGGCGCAAGCGGCTTGAACAATGTACCGCTCAATGTTCCCGTCACTGTCGAATGCAAACCGGACGACATCAAATATACAGGACCCATGACCCCCACGTGGTCGCTGTACAAACCCTCTGACTCGAAAGCAGAGTTCAAGGACCCCAAAGCCAACCTGACAAATTTCACGCCTGACATTGCAGGCGCGTATGCGGTTGCATGTACTATCCCCGGCAGCGGGCAAGCGGGCGGCGTGCATCTCTACGCCGGCTCGTATATCGGCAACAATGCCGAAACGTGCAAGACTTGCCATCCGAAAGAGGTAGAAGGATGGCTCAAGACCGGTCATGCGAACGCAATGTCATATTTGATTGACAACAAGCTGACGCCTGATGTGGACACACACTTTACCGAACGTTGTGCAGCGTGCCACGTAACCGGTTACTTTGTACCACCCGTGGGCGACGGTTCCAATGGCTTTAAACAAGCAATGACCCAAGCCAAATGGACGTTCCCAACATGGGAACAAATCAATGCGGCAGGCAAAGGCGGCAAGAGCAATTGGGATGCCATGCCCGCCGAAGTCAAAGCAATGGCGACCATTGGCTGTGAACAGTGTCACGGTCCGGCAGCCGACCATGTAAAAAACAACGCGCCCATCATGGCGACCAGCCAGAACGAAGGCACGTGCAACGTATGCCACAATGCAAGCAGCCGCCACGATAAAGGCGAACAACTCAAGAACGCAGGACACTCGGACGCAAACGCAGCCGCATTCAACGACCCCGTCGGTCCGACGCGTCAAGCATGTGTGCGCTGCCATTCGGGTGAAGGATATTCTTCCTTCTTGGAAAATCCGAAAAATCAAGCCGCGTGGACCAACACCAAACAGACCATTGTCTGCGCGACCTGCCACAATCCGCACGATGCAACGAATCCATGGCAGCTTCGTATCGCAGGCAAACCTATCGAACTGCCGTTTGAAGTCACCAAAGATGTAGGACTTTCAGCGACTTGTTTCGAGTGTCACAATTCGCGCACCGACCCAGCGAACGCTATCAAGAGTTCGTTCCCGCACTATAGTTCGGTCGCGGAATTTATCAGCAATACCGGTGGTGTAACGTACGGACAAACCGTTGCGAATTCGCCACACGGCGACCTTGTAGGTATTGCGCCCGTGCCGAACCCGGCCGCCAAAGACAATCCCGATGCTGCGAAATTCTTGTGGAGCAGCGCGGAAGATGCAAAAGGCAACACGCCCGGCGCGTGTGTGGTCTGCCATATGTGGCCCATCATCACGGATGCCAAAGACCCGAACTTTGAAAAGGTCGGTGGGCATTCCTTTAATACAGTCAGCCCTGACGGCACGTTCAACTACACCGCAAGCTGCAAATCTTGTCACCAAGACATTACCGATTTCAACATGAAAGCCAAAGCGGACTATGATGGCAATGGCAAGATTGAAGGCGTGCAGACCGAAGTCAAGGGCTTGCTCGATGTGCTGTGGACACAGTTGGAAGCCAAAGGTCTCAAAAAAGTTCCGACGGGTTATCCATATGCGACTCTGCCCAAAGATGCCAAAGGTCAAACCGATGACAAAATTGACAATGCCTGGTACAACTTCCGCACCGTCTATGGCGTGATGTGGGGCGAAGAAACCGGCAATGGCAACGAAGGCAAAGCGCAATCCATGCACAATTTCAAACGCGCGGTCATGCTCTTGCAACTCTCTTACAAAGACCTCACAGGCAAGGACGTTCCCGGCGCGACGTTGATGAAATAAGTACGGTCAGCACACTCGGACTGCGCGCAAAAACGCAGAACGATAATTCTGACAACAGTTAGACAATAAAACGGATTCGTTCCACTATGAACGAATCCGTTTTATTGTTCAATCCTCAAGTACCGCCAATTTCAAATTTGCGCTGTGCAACTCGCATCGTTCTTGACGATTGGCGAACCTGTTGATTGGTAGGACAAATCTTCTGCTGTACGCGGGACATCTGTCCCCTAAATTGCGCCGCCCTTTGGATTTTGACCAAATTTGGACTCAATTATGACCTGCGATTTCTATGCTCCAGACAAAGGTAATCAAACAGAGACTGCATTTGGTATGACACATTTCAAATCTGTCATACGAAAAAGGAATGACACATGGAAAGCATCTTGCGAAATCCGCCCACCAAAACCACAACCCGTTCCAGTCCCATTTCAATCAAATACATTATCGGAACAATCGTGTTGCTTGGAGTTATCGCCTTTGTCATGTTCAGCAGCTTTCAATCCAACACCGTCTATTACTATACCGTGTCTGAATTGCAAGCCCAACGCGCGCAGCTTGCGGGACAAACCGTCCGCGTCAACGGCGCGCTCGACAAGACGAGCATTCAGAACGACCAAAAAAATCTCGTTCTTGAATTTAACATTACCGAAAATGATTTGGTCTTGCCCGTTGTGTATCGCGGCGTCGCGCCCGACACCATGGGCAGTGGTGAAAGTGTCGTCGCCGAAGGCAAACTCGACGCCAATGGTGTTTTCCAAGCGAATACAATTTTGGTCAAATGTCCTTCCAAGTATGAAGAAAGTCCGGTGCAGTAAAAATTAGAGATTAGAGATTGGTGCGATGCAATGCATCGCCTCTCTAATCTCACTTTCGTTTAGGAGCCGATGATGGCAATTCCTCAGATCGCCGAAGTAGGCAAACTCGCGCTCGTTTTGGCGCTCGCGGTTGCGGTGTATGTTGTTATCGCCGCCGTGTTTTCGCAGCTCAAACGACGCGGGGAATTTTTTGCCAGCGCCAAACATGGAATTTATGTGATTGCGGGTTTGACCACGCTCGCCGTTGCAATTCTCGAATGGGCGCTCATCACGCATCAATTCCGTTTTGAATACGTCGCCAATCACGTCAGCAGTGACCAACCGCTTCTCTATACGATTTCAGCATTGTGGGGCGGACAAGAAGGGTCACTTTTATTTTGGGTCTGGCTGCTCGCGTTATTTGGCGCAGCAGTTCTAATCCAACATTTCGGACAACGCAATCCTTTGATTCCATGGGTCATTGCGTTCATCGCGTTCACCGACGCGTTCTTTTTCTCACTCCTCATTTTCATCTCCGGTCCGTTCACGCTGCTCGCGCAAACGCCGCTCGAAGGCGTTGGCTTGAATCCATTGCTGCAAGACCCGGGCATGTTCATTCATCCCGTTACGCAATATCTCGGTTACGTTGGTTTCACCGTACCATTCGCGTTCGCGTTAGCCGCGCTCGTCACGGGCGATTTGGGTTACGATTGGATTCGCACCACGCGCCGATGGGCATTGTTTGCGTGGCTGTTCCTCTCGCTCGGACTTTTGTTTGGAATGAGATGGGCGTATGTGGAACTCGGCTGGGGCGGTTATTGGGGCTGGGACCCGGTGGAGAACGCGGCATTGATTCCATGGCTCACCGGCACCGCGTATTTACACAGCGTCATGATTCAAGAAAAACGCGGAATGCTCAAAGTGTGGAATCTCGTGTTGATTATGATGACGTTCCTCCTCGCGATTTTGGGAACGTTCATCACACGCAGCGGCGTCATTCAATCGGTTCACGCGTTCGGCGTGAGTTCAATGGGTCCGCTCTTTCTCGCCTACATCGCGGCGGTGTTGGTGGTGTTTGCGTACTTGCTCTATATCCGCCTCAACAAACTGCAAGAAGAAAATCGGCTCGATTCACTGCTCTCGCGCGAAGCAACGTTCTTGTTGAACAATCTGATTTTTCTCGGCGCGGCGGTTGCGACATTATGGGGCACCATCTTTCCGATGATTAGTGAAATCATCGCGGGCAAACAAATCACCGTCGCCGCTCCATTTTTCAATCAAGTGAACGGTCCCATCTTTTTCGCGCTCGTGTTGTTGATGGGCGTTTGCACCCTCATCGGTTGGCGTCGCGCGTCACCGCAGCATCTCTTTCGCAATTTTGTTCCGCCGTTCGCCGTCGCAATGGTCAGTGCCATTGGTTTGTTTGTCATCGGCGTGCGCGATGTGTACGGCTTGATTGCGCTCGCGGCATCGGCGTTTGTCTTGACCACCGTGCTGTTGGAATTTTATCGCGGCACGCGCGCGCGGATGCGAATGTACAAAGAAAATGTCGCCGTCGCGCATGTGCAGCTCGTCAATAAAAATCGGCGGCGTTATGGCGGTTACATTGTTCACATCGGCGTCATTCTCGCCGTCATCGGCATCGTCGGTTCGAGTTTTTTCCAAATTTCCGCGCAGCAAAATCTTGCGCCCGGCGAACAAGTGGCGCTCGGACAGTACATTGTGCAATTTGAAAAATTAACCATCACGCAAGAACCGAACGCGCAGGTCATTGGCGCGAATCTGGTCATTCTTGAAAACGGCAGTCCGATTGACACGATGCGTCCGCAAAAAGCGTATTATGCTGCCGCCGACCAAATGACCACCGAAGTCGCCGTGCGTACCACGTTGCGCGAAGATTTGTATATCATTCTCGCGGGCTGGAATGACGACGGCAGTGCGACCTTAAAAGTAATTATCAATCCGCTCGTCGTGTGGTTGTGGATTGGTTTCATCATTTTCATCATCGGCACACTCATTACCATGCTGCCCGACCCGCGCGAAGCCAAAGCCGCCGAACGTGTGCGCGCGGAAAAACTTTTGGTGGGAGCCTAGTGCGATAGTGCAATAGTTTGGTAGTGCGATAGTTGAAATGAAACAACATAACTATCTCACTGTCGCACGATTGCACGATTGAACTAACAAATATGGAAATTCTAATTATTCTCGCACTCGTCGTCGCCGTAATTTTGCTGGTGGGCTATCCGCTGGTGAATCCACTCAAATATCAAGAATTGAGCGCGACGCGTGTCGCGCGCGACGACGGCGATTTGTACGGCAAACGTGAAATTGTATTTGAAGCATTGCGCGATTTGCAATTTGAATTTGCGACGGGCAAACTTTCGAGCAGTGATTACGAACAGCTCAAAACGCGTTACGAACTTCAAGCCGCCGAAGTGATGCAACAAATTGACGCGCTCAAACCGAACAAAGGCAAAAACATACAAGGCGCGCGGAATTGCCCACGCTGCAATTCCGCTATGACTGCGCAAGATAAATTTTGCACCAAATGCGGAGCCAAGCTATGAACTCGACTCTTTCCTATCGTCCCACGCGCCAAGCGGAAATGATGGAATCATCATCTGCGACGTACTGGCGCATTTTGCAGGACAGTACCGCGCAAAAAATCTTGCGCGTACTCGTTCCCGTTACACTCATCACCATCGCGGTCGCGTTGTATATGGCATTGTTTTACGCGCCGCGTGAAGCGACAATGGGCGACGCGCAGCGCATCTTTTATTTTCATGTGCCGAGCGCGTGGATTGGATTCTTGTCGTTCTTTATCGTTTTCGTCGCGAGTATTTTGTATTTGCTGAAACGTGACCGCAAATGGGACGCGCTCGCCTTGTCCGCCGCCGAAATCGGTGTGCTTTTTACGACACTTGTCCTGCTCACGGGTCCGTTGTGGGCAAAAGCCGCGTGGGGCACGTATTGGGTGTGGGATGCGCGTTTGACGACAACATTGGTTTTGTGGCTCGTGTATATCGGCTATTTGATGTTGCGCGGCAGTGTGGATGATACAAAACGCGCGCCCATGTCCGCTGTCTTGGGCATCATCGGTTTTCTCGATGTGCCAATTATTTATCTTTCGGTGACATGGTGGCGCACGATGCATCCCACCTTACTGGTGAGTGAATCGGGTGGTTTGGATGCCGCAATGCGCGTAACATTGTTCGTCGCGTTGTTCTCGTTCACATTGTTGTTTGCGTGGCTGCTTTTGATTCGCGTGCGGCTCGAACAAAAACGAAATCAATTGGCGCACCAACGCGCAGGACAAGAGGTGTAACATGACGAGTCTCATCATTGCGTATGCACTGATTGCGGTTTTTCTGTTTGGCTATACCGCAAGCATCGTCTGGCGCACGCGCAAAATCAATCAGGCATTGCAAGAGGAACCGTAAGACAAAGGCGATGAACTCTATCGCACAAATTTGTCCTACTGCGAAAAAAAACGCCATGAAAAATTTTTATCGTCTTTCGATTGCATTGAGCCTTATCACATTCGTACTGTTGCTCACATTCGCCACAAACTCAACGGCGCGCGCGCAGCAGCCGACGCCGAGTGTGGACGATGAAGTGTTACGCATTTCAAAAAGTTTGTACTGTCCCGTTTGCACCGGCGTTCCGTTGGACGTGTGCGACACGCAAGCGTGTGTGCAGTGGCGCGCGTTGATTCGTGAAAAATTAGTTGCAGGCGAAAACGAAGAACAAATCCGCCAGTACTTTATCGCACAGTACGGTGAACGCGTTCTCGGTGCGCCACCGCCCGAAGGATTCAACTTGAGCGCGTACATTTTGCCCGCGCTCGCGTTACTTGTCGGCGCAGCGATTTTATTTTGGACTGCGCGCAATTGGCTCAAGCGTCCGCAAACGGCAGCCGCCACCGCATCTGTTTCACCCATCGCGCCCGAGTACGCCGAACGAATCGCGCGCGAATTAAAAGCGAGGGAATGAGATGAGCTCACTAATCAGTAGTCAGTCACCGGTAGCCAGCGACCAAGCTCCAATCCCCAACCGTCGTCCGTTGCTGTTATTCGGATTCATTCTGGTTATCGCGTTCGCGCTGTTGAGTTTGTTCGCGTACGGATGGATACAGCGCCAAGCGCCGCCACTCGAAGCGGGACTCGCGCCGCAGTTTGAATTGAAAACGTTCGAGGGCGAAACGATTCGGCTTGCCGATTTGCGCGGCAAAGCAGTGGTCATCAATTTTTGGGCGTCGTGGTGCGTACCCTGCCGCGACGAAGCGCCCGCGCTGCAAGCGATGTGGGAGAAATATAAAGCGCAAGGGGTTGTGATTCTTGGCGTGGATTACGTGGACACGGAAACCGAAGCGAAAAAATTTATTCAAGAATTTGGACAAACGTATCCGAACGGTCCCGACCTTGGCACACAAATTTCATCCAAATACAAAATTACCGGTGTTCCCGAAACGTACTTTATCACGCGCGAAGGACAAGTATTGAGCGGCACTGACCCCAATGGGCGCAAGTACGGAAATTGGATTGGACCAATATCAGCGAGTGCGTTGGAGGGAAGAATTTTAAAGTTGTTGGAAAAATAGAAAACGCAAATGGTGTAGTAACGATTTCAATCGTCCGCGATTGGGGAATAGAAAACGCGAATCTACGCGAATAAAAAGAACGAATCTGCGCGAAATTTTTTATTTTGTCTTTTCGCGCAGATTCGTTCCGATTCGCGTAGATTCGCGTTTAATGTCCGTCAACACAACCCAAAAATCTCACAGTGCCGACTCTACTTGAATCAACCCCTTGCGAATCGCGTATTTCACCAATTCCGTTCGGCTGTGCAAACCAAGTTTTGCCAAAATGTTCGCGCGGTGTCGCTCTACCGTTTTTACACTGATGACCAATTCATCCGCGACCTCTTGATTCCCTTTTCCATCCGCAATCAATTTCAACACTTGACGCTCGCGTTCCGTTAGTCCGTCGAACGCGGCTTTGTCGTCGCCTTGTTCCGCGCGCGTCAAATAATCTTTGACTAACGATTTCGCCAACGACGGATACAAGTACACGCCGCCTGCGTGCACACTGCGAATCGCGTTCACCAATTCTGTCGGCGCAGCTTTTTTGGGAACATAGCCCGACGCGCCCGCGTTCAACATTTCAAAAAAATATTCGTCGCTCTCGTGCATCGTCAACGCCAGCACAATCACGTTTGGCAAATCTTTTTTAATCGCGCGCGTCGCGTCATAACCGGGAATGTCGGGCAAACTCACGTCCATCAAAATCACGTCGGGTTTCAATTCCAACGCGCGGCGAATCGCGTCGTGTCCGTTTTCACATTCGCCGACAATTTCCATATCCGCTTGCGATTCCAACAACATTCGCAAACCGGCGCGCACAATTTCGTGGTCATCCACCAACAGCAATCGCATGGCTTGATTCTTCCTCCACCTGTTTTAACGGAATATGCGCGACGAGGCGCGTGCCTTTGCCCGGTACAGATTGAATGTCGAGTGTGCCGCCGACGAGCATCACGCGCTCCTGCATTCCGAGCAAGCCCCACGCGCGGCGCGGCGCTTGCGTTTTAATCACCGCTTCCGGCACAAAGCCAACGCCGTTATCTTGAATTTCGAGCATCACATCATCGCTCGAAAACTTTAACGTAATCGTTACGCGCGTCGCGCGCGAATGACGCGCCGCGTTGTTCAACGCTTCTTGCGCGAGCCGATACAAAATCGTTTCCACTTGCGCGCGCAAACGACGACGCGGTTCCGACGCGTTGACCTCTATTTGCACTTTGCTCCGCGTGGCAATGTGTTCCGCCATGTCGCGCAATGCGGGCACGAGTCCCAAATCGTCCAATTGCGCGGGACGCAAATCTGCAATCATTGCGCGTAAATCATCCACTGCGCTCGCGCTCATGCGCTCCAATTCTTGCAAACGTTTTTCGGCGGATGCCGGATTCGCTTGCATCATGGTTTCAACCGAATGGATGCCCATTGCCAAACCCGCGAGCGTTTGTCCCGTTTGGTCATGCAAATCGCGCGCGAGGCGTTTGCGTTCCTCTTCTTGCGCCGCGACGACGCGCTCCAATAATTCACCGCGCAGTTCTTCTTTTTCTTGAACGCGTTCGTACAAACGCGCGTTCTCTACGGCAATCACCAACTGCCGCGCCAATGTTTGCAAAACCGCGAGATTGGAAAACGCGCCCGCGTGTACGAGTCCGATTGCGCCGATAGGTTTGTCGCCCGAAAGCAATGGCAGCGCGAGAATCGCAATGGCTTGATTCGTTGGTTCGTACGCGAGCTCGCGTGTTTCGTATGCGCGCTGTGCGAGCGCGCGCGCGCGTTCATTCGCATCGGGCGGGAGAACCGCATCCGCACGCTGATTGGTCGCGCGCGCGACGAGCGCGTGTTCGTCGGCATCGTACAAAAAAATTGTTCCGCCAATCACCGGTTCGACCAGCGTCACGATTTTTTCAATCGCTTCGTTGAGCAATACATTCAAATCGAGTGAGGTGCCAAGAATGCGACACGTCTCGAACAAAACAGTCAACTCGCGCGCGGCTTGCGCTTGTGCATCGAAACGCGCGTGATTCAATTGCTCGATGCGCCGCGCGTATTCCGATTCAAACACGCGCAATACGCGCACGATGAAAATCGCGGCGAGCGCGCCGACCAGTGCGCGAAACAATTGAACGGGAATGCCGGTGTATGCTTGAAACCACGTGGTGTTGAACAACGATGCGGGAAAAAATTGCGCGGGCGGTACGACCAACTGAAAAATTCCGTACCACGCGAACGCGAGCGCCGCGCCAATGAGGTCGCGGCTGAATTGCGCGTATCCTTCGAGAATGAACGCGCGGCGTTGCACAAACATTGCCGCAGTTGCCAGCGCCGCGCCCGGCGCGCCGAGCATATAGCGCGACAAAATATCGGCAAAGCGCCAAAACAAAAACTCGTTGCCGTCGAAATAGCGCACGCGATAAACGACGAGCGCGACAATGTATAACGTGGTGAGAAATATCGTGAGATGTCGGAGCGGCGCATATTTTGGGTCGAGCGAACCCATGAGCCGCAACGCAAATTCGATGAGCACTACAAACGACGCGGCGAGCAGCACAATGCTGACCGCCTCAATCATTTGTGTCGCAACGCCGGTGTCGGAGGTCATCAGCAGCGACATTTCGAGCCATTCGTGAATCCCGTGCATCAAGCCAAACGCGGCGAGAAACGGCAGCGCGCGTGTTAATGCCAATTGACTCGTACGTCCGCTTTCGAGCGCGACAACGACGCCGGTGACAAAAAATGCCAACCCATACAAGCCGTAAATCAACGGCAAGTTGGATTGGCAAAATTCAGGAAATCCTCCGGGCATGATTGTGATTCTCGTAGGGGCAATCCCTCGGTTGCCCACTAACGACAATCTATATCAGACAAGCTTTCGTTCAAGTCGTAAATCCGTCTAAATTTGGTGTTGGCAATCGAGTGGCGGTTGTCGGAAAAACAAATGCCCCGTGCGAACGGAGGCGATGTTCGCACGGGGCGCTGTCGGCAGCATCACCGGCAGAGTAGTTCAGTTTCTTTGCGTCTTTGCGCCTTTGCGTGAGAATTTTTTGGGTGGTTCAAGGAACACTTTGGGCAACAACTGCTTTGAGCGGTTCCCCACGCGGCGCTTGCGGCAAAATCGGCAAGAGCTTGACCGCAGCAACATACGCGGCAAGTGCGCCTGCAATCAACGCGAATGTAATCACCCATTCGCCGAGCGATGGAATATACGTCACGTTGAGCCGACCGAGGTATTCCGTGAAACCGAACAGTGCGATATTGAAACGTCCCAACACCACACCACCGATGACGAGCAGCGCAGTTCCAACGCGCACGCGCTGATTCGTTTGCGCTTGCGGTGTGACGAATACGGCGATAGGGAGAACAATGCCAAACAAAACTTCGAGCCACCACAACGCGCTCATCGCCGTCGGTGTCAACAGTCGCAGCAATTCACCGCGCATGAGCAAGTCGCCAACTTTAAGTACGAGATAAATGCTCAACACAATCGCCGCCGGTTTCGTCAATGTCGCAAGCAGTTCTTGTTTGTTGAAACAATGGAACGCGCGCGCGTTGATGCACGGCACGACCATCATCATTGCAAGCCCTGTTGCAATCGCCGACGTGAAAAAGAAAACGGGAATCAACGGCGACCAAAAGAGCGGATTCAATTTTGTGAATTGAATCAGATACAACGAACCGAGCGACGATTGATGCAGGGTCGAAAGTACGACACCCGCAATCACCAATGGCACCGTAATCGCGTGCATGATTTTTTGCATGCGTTTCCAGCCAACGCGTTCAAAGAACGCGGGGCTGAATTCCGCATACAGCACTGTCGTGTACAACATCACACACCACGCGATTTCAAACATCACCGAGTGCGGATTCCACATCACAATCGGATGCCAAATGTTGTACCAGCGTCCGAGGTCAAACAACAGCGAGACGATGAAAACGGTGTAGCCAATCAACCCCGTGAGAATCGCGGTGCGAACAATGGGGCGATATTTTTCGAGACGAAACACATACACAATTGCCGCGAATGTAAAGCCGCCCGCCGCACACGCGACGAACGAAAGCTTGAAGGCAATCCACAAACCCCACGGCATTGCATCGCTCAACGCGGTTGCGGTTTCGAGTCCCCAGAAAAAACGCGCGATGAGAAAACCGATGGCTGCAATCCAAATCATCAACGCAGCGAATATCGCGAGAATTTGCCCGGAGGACAATTGGGGAATTTGAATGCCCGGTAATTCGCGCACACGCAGCACGAACGCGCCAAAACTTTCGCGTCGCCCGAGTTTGGGTTGCGGCACTGCTTCGGGGGCAAAAAAGCGCCACAGCAGCCAACCGATGCCAAACATCAAGCCGAGGGGCAGCACAAACCGCAACAGGATGAACCACAACAATGTCAACGCTTCACTGATGAATAAAGTAAATTGGTCAAACATATATGCCTCCAGAATCAGGGATGAGGGATGAGAAAAAACAGATTGCTCATTGTGCATTGCTCTTTCGGTTCCGCCACCACGCGACTCCGCCCATTAACAATGCGACACCGACTGCGACGCCCGGCACTTTTTCCATCACTTGCATTGTGAGTTCGGGCATTGCCGATTGCGGCAGGTTTGTATTCAAGCCGAGTTTATCAAATGGCACATTCGCCAAATACATAACCCCGGTGCCGCCCACTTCACCGATACCATAAATATATGGCACATATTTATCGGGATTGTTCCCGACGCGCGCTTGCGCTTCGGCAATTAATTCTTTGCGCGTACCAAATTTCAGCGCGCCTGCCGGACAGGATTCGACACACGCCGGCAATTTTCCTTCCGCGATGCGGTCAGCGCACATGGTGCATTTGACAATGCGCGGATTCGCCGAGTCCCATTCAAATTTTGGAATGTTGAACGGACACGCTGCCATGCAGTAACGACAACCGAGACATTTTTCTGCGTCGTATGTCACCGGACCTTGCGGCGTCTTTACAATCGCGCCGACAGGACATACTGCCGCGCACGCAGGTTCGAGACAGTGCATACATTGACGCTTGATGCTGGAAAAGACCGGCGCATCTTCCGTTCCGCCTGTCTTGAAAAATTCAACATGTGTCACGGCAGTTGCCGAAAGTTGCGCGGGATACGTTTGATGCGCCAGAATTTTTTCGGGGAGTGCGGGCAAATTATTTTTTTGATTGCACGCGACTTGGCATTGGCGACAGCCCACACATTTTGTCGTGTCCACCAAAATTCCAAATTGATTTGCGGCGACATCATCGCCCAAAAAATCGGCGAGCGCGGTTTTGTCCAATAGCGAAAACGCAGTCAATGCCAATGCGCTTCCGCTCGACCATTTTAAAAAGTCACGTCGCGTAATGGTTACATTGTTGTCCATCTCATCCAACCTCCAGTGTGTCACCAGCGCGCTGTGCTACATTGACCGCATAGCGCGGGCAATTGAAACAGGCATCGGTCACACCGCCTCCATCTTTTTGCACCGCCAGCCAGCACGGTAATTCGGGAGCTGCTGCGGCAGAAATTTTCGCGTGCGCGGTTTGTGCGTCATTGCGAATGTCCCAACAGTACGGTTCGCCCATGTGGGCGCGTTGTTCGCGTAAATCGGTTTCGAACATGCGGCGTTGAATCCATTTGCCGCTAAAAACAATTACCAGTAAGGGAACGCCGACGCGCAAGAAAAGCATGTACGAGAGGACAATCCCATCGCGCAGAATCGCGCCAAAATCGGTAGGCATAAGCTCCATCCCTTTGAACGTTACGGGCGAACGGGATGCTCGGCTTGAGCGCGTTCTTTTTGCTTGGCTTGTTCCAACGCGGCAATATCTTTGGCATCCCATTCCGCGAGTTTGCGTTCCAGCCACCAGCCCATAAACAACGTGACGATAATCGGCACGCCAATCCGCAACACAAACATGTAGCCGATGACGACGAAATCGCGGATAAACGCGAGAATGTTTTCAAACATAGGTTGTGCCTCCTCGAACTGTCCCTCTTGTGTTCCGTCTTGACTATACGACTCGCGCGCCTACACAATCAATCCGCAAGACCATGTATTTTGCGCGTGGGGTGTTTCCCTATGTCCGTCGTTCAGACAAAAAAAGAGCTCGCAGCCATTGGCGTGCGAGCTCTTTTTTGGGTTTGAGAAAGATGTTGTGGGTCAATCGCCGAACGATTCTTCGTCGTCTCTTTTGTCGCTATCGGGGGTATAAAATGTGGACGGCTCCGGAGCGTCGGTGGACTTGGGTGATGACGGTGCGGCGGGCGGAGAATGGGATGCGGGAATGCTGTCCACTACGCGCGTCGGCGGTGTCGTTTGTCCAACCAGCGCGGTCAAGTTGCTCGCCAGTTCACTGGTTGAAAAATAATTTTCGCCACCGGCAGCGCTCGTGTTTTCCAATAATTTTAGCAGCGTCACCAGTGTTAATTCGGCGCTACCCGCTTTTTGCAAATCATCGCGAAGGATGTGTGTGCCGGCGGAGCGCACCAAGTGTTCGTCCACCGCGGCGGGCAACATGCGGTCTTCAATCTGAACGTTGCCCATCAGAATCCCATAATGTTTGAGACTCGCGTTGGCACTCAGTTCGCGTTTGACTTGGGCTTCAATGTCGTCAAAGACAGTGCCGCGTTGAATCTCGGAAATGCGATACGTTGGCACAATCCGTCGAAACAATGGCAGCGCCGCGCCTTCGATAATTTTATGGAAGGAACTGTCCGGCAAGTGTACGAGCGCTGAAGTCAATTCGTGTACGGCTTTAGGATTTTGGGGATTCTCGCCGCCAATTTTGCGCGGGTCAAAGCGATAGCTGATGGAAACTTTCAAACCAACGCGCACAGGTTCAATCGAAGAGAGCCCATTAAAATCCAATTTGGCAAAACGCAATCCCAAGTAAATGGTTTTGCCAAGTTGTTCGCCCCCTTGCAGCCAAAAATAATGTGGTCCTGCCACGCGTTCAAACTTGCGGTCACTATAGACAATTTGCACGTATTGTTCGTTGACATGGCGGCGTCCGAACCACGTCTTTATCTTTTCGATGATGCCATCATCTTCCCATTCCGTCGGTGGAGTTTCGCGCATGTTTGTCTCGCTTTCTAAATCCTATTTCCCATTGCCAATCATTCGATAGCGACCATCCGATGATTTCTGAATCAAGATGCCTGCGGCAGCATATTGTTTATTCAAACTCCGCACTTGGTCGTCGAGAAATTCGCCTTGGTCTTTGCCGGGAGGAACAATGATACGTTTTAATAATTCTTGCGACGAGCATGGGTGAGGTTCTTTGTGATACAACACGAGAAAGACCTCAAACTCCGCAGGCGCTAATTGCGCGCGCACCGCGCCAATGCCGACGCTGCGCGTTCCATGGTCAATGTGCGCCAAGGGAACGGACGAAACTTCCGGTGCAGCATTTGACGAAGACGTGTGCGCAGAGGCGGTTTCAGTCTCGGGGCGGGGCGGCACATTCGCACCCGCACTAGCGGTGTTGTTGGGATGCATCACAAATTCGCGCATGATGGGTGAAAAAATGGTGAACGGTCCTTCGATATTTTGCAGCACGAGTCCTTTGCGAATGAGCACGGTCAACGACGCGCCGGTTGCCATTTGACCTGCGGCAATTTGACGTAGTGCCGCCGTTTCTCCTTTGGACAAACTCGCCAAAATTTTTCCACACTCTGTACGAACCAAAGTTTTGCCCAATAACGTATTCACTACACCCGATGCCATAATGTCCACCGCGAGTGGGTCGCGCGAACGATTCGTCACTTGGTACACGCAACTAATCAAGCCCGCATGTCCGCCACTCAATTGAACGAGTCGTTGGATTTCTTGTTCTGTGAGTGGACGTGTCGCTTCGTTATTACGCGCCGCCAAGCGTTCAATCATGCCGCGCGCATCTACTTCGCGGTAAGGTCCGACAAAAATCAAATTTGAAGCAAAGAGTTCAAAGAAGGTTTCGAAATCCGGTGAGGAACCGCGCACTTGGTTCAATTCGCGGCGGCTCACGGTAATATACAAAAGTTTGCCCTTGTGGTCATTCCGCAGCGCGCGCAGACTTCGCAATAACGAACCTTCCACTTTTTCAATCAAGGTATCACAATCATCAAAAACAAAAATCACTTTGTCTGCATGTTGCGTCAACACGCGCTTGATGCCGCGTTCCAATGAATCGTGTGCGAGCAATTCCGACGATGTGGTGAGAATCTCGCGCCACTGCGCCTCGAGCGTCGTTTCTAACGCGCGCGTATCGCCGGGGAGATTGACCAATTCGTCCGCCAACACGCGCAATAGTTTCGCATACACGACATGCGAGGTGTAGCTCTCGAGTCCATCCAAATCGAGATAGAGATACAAAATACGGGATGCGGCTTGTTCGCCGAAATAGTGTTTGCGAACTTCCGGCTTTTTCAGATGGCGCACTACGTTCGATTTGCCGGAGCTGCCCACGCCAACGAGCGAGCAGCAATAACCATCTTGGAGTTTTCCAGCGAGGGGTTTGATAATTTCCGAGCGAAAGGTGAGGGGGATAGGAATTTCGGACATCGTGACTCCTTAAGGTAGCGTTTTCCATCACGACGCAAGATGTCCGCGTAATGATACCACAAGCGCGGGGAGTTGCGCGAAGGAATTAATTGGATTTGGACGCTCCCCACATAAAGCAAGCTGCAAACCCTGTGACAAGAATGCAGAGCATGGGTACGATAGAAGCGAGTAAAATGATTGTGAGCATGATTCCCTCCATGCAATTCGAGACCATAATAAAAAAACTGTGTGCCGTTTGTCCAATCCCTTTTTATGTGCGGCGGCGCGCGTTCCCCTGGTTGGCTCTGTTCAGTATTCATGAATGTACTCCGTTGCTTGATAAACTGTTTTGCGTTTCGTGAGTGTTTGTCCTCTACGGCGGACTGCGGGAATCTTTTGCTATGGGTACCATTTGGCTGCCTCGTAGTTGATTGAATGAATGTGAAAAATTTATTGCAGAAATTCGCTTATTGGCTTTAGCGCGTTGTCGAATTGCTTGACCTTTCTGGACTGGTCATGCCCGACGGGACCTCTGCTCGTCAAGCGGCATCTTGGTCTGTATCAAGCAATTCCGGCACTCTATCATCGTTCGAGTGAAACGGCGGTGCACGTTTGGAATGGCAATTAACTTTGTTCATGTTTTCCTCACTACAACGTATCAACTTGTCGTCAATGTATCAAGCGACAACTAACGCGTCAAGGAATTTTTCTATTGTATGTCTGACGAGTCTCTAGTTTGCCCTCGCCACTTGGATTGCAAATGGCTATCACAACCCTGACACGAAAATGCCTTACGCTGTGAACGATTCACTTTTGGAGAAGCGGGTGCAATGTGGGGCGCCATTGCCTGAATCCAGCATCACACCCGCGCGCTCCTAATTGGGAAGATACCAAATTTCCTGTGCGCCCTCCATTGCTTCGGCGGGTGTGTGACCATTGTGGCTGACTTGAGGTTTGGGGGCGTGACTCTGGGCTTGCTTGAGTTGAGCATCCTGCTCATTCTGTTTGGCAATGAGCAATCCCATTTGTTCCTGCGTTTGGCGCATTGTCTCTGTAAGTTGCGCCATCATTTCCAGAACCATCGCCTGTGCACTGTTTTGCATTTCGGGAGTTTCTACAATCGTCTGCTGCGACTTGATTGTTGCAATCAACGTGGCACTGCCTCGTAGAATAAGATAAATTGCGAGACCAGCTGCCACAATGCCGAATAGAATTAACATTCCCCAAAGAACAATAGGGACTCCCGACTCTAAGAGGGTCATTGTCAGTTGATTCGATTGTTCGGTGTGGCGCAGTTGTTGCAGCTGTTGTTGCAGCCAGATAAAAGTATTCGCGTCAACGCGACGCGCATCTGCCGCCGTCAGCGGGCTAAACACATTGGTCAACAATACCCCAAACACAACACCGCCAGAAGCAAGTGTTACCAGTCCTCCGATAATCCATTTTGTGGCATTCATAATTCTCCTTTGCCTGCTCGTGAATCCGGACGAGCATTTCACTGTAACTTTACCTCTGGCACAATATCTTGAATAGTGATTTTTTATGACGCACCTCTCGCGGTTCGCTAACACAAAAAAAACGGAAAGCCCAATCGGCTTTCCGTTTTCCATCACCACCCTGACAAATGTCTATCGTCAATTCAAATAGCCATGCACTTTGAGCAAGCGCAAACCTTCGAGGCGCAACGCTTGTGGCAATAAAGCCCGATAAATTCCGCAATTCGGACTCGAAACATCAAAACGTCCCGTTGCGCGCAGAGTTTCAATCGGACATCCGCCACTGCAACGATAGCGATACGCACAATGACGACAACCCTCTTTTTCATCTACGGAAAGGTTTCGCAGCTTGCCTTCCCGCACTATGCCAAGCAAAGAGATATTTTCGATTGGGGAAACACTCTCGCCTAAGTGCATTTGGCATTGTGCGACTTTGCCTTGATGTGAAATAACAAGGTATGAAATACCAACGCCGCATGTGTGAGTGTGGGCGGTGCTTTGCACGCGATCCAACAATCCATCGAAAAAGGGTCGCGTAGGCAGATATTTTTCAAAGACCTCATATGCCGCGCTCATTCCCTCAACAATTGCCGCTTCTTCCAACACCAACTCGCGCCGCGAAACAGCGAGGGGATTTTGACGATACAAATTCAGACTCACAGGCAATTCGCGCGCAAGCGCCCATTCCACCGCATCGGCGATGCCGCGCGCGTTCATTCCCGTCACGGTAATCGTAATATCGGGTAGGATACCGCGCGGACGCAAAATTTCATCCACCGTTCGTTCAACGGTTTCAAATGTTTTCCCGCCGCCGACGCGCGGACGTTGTTGGTCATGGATTTCACCAATTCCATCCAGCGACACCATCACTTTCATTTTCGCTTGCGCGAGCCAATCGGCAATTTCGGGACGAATCAAGGTACCGTTCGTTAATACCACCTCACGCAAAGCGATGCCAGTTTGCGCGGACAATTGCTGCGCGCGTTCGTGCAATTCACGAATCAACCGAAAATGCAAAAATGCTTCACCGCCCGCGTATTTTAATTTTACGCGCGTAAAATGATTGGATTGCGCCGTATCAAAAATTTGTTCCACCGCGCTCAAACCGATTTCGGCATTCATCGCCGCCGAAGATTTCCGCACATAGCAATATGGGCAATCAAGATTGCACGCGTTCGTTACATGCAACCACGCGGTCAACGTCTGCGGGTCACTATTCGTTGCCCAATGCGGCGTGCCGAAGGATTGAATCAAGCGTTGTTCTTGGAGTGTTGTATCTATGGATTCCTTACATGCTTGCGGCAAGTGAAAGGATTGCCAACGCGCCCATGCGGATTCATTCAATACGCTTGGACCGGCGGGTGCGTACGGACTGTAAGCCAAATAAAAGTTCTGCGGCAGCGCGACAGTAAATGTATCCGGTGTTTGCTGCCACAGTTGTGAATCGGTCGCGCGCGAGTGCGTGACAAACGGGCGGTCAGGACAGGCGCAGTCTAAATCCAGATCCACATCGAATAGGGGAGCAACAAAAATGTGAGCTGGACTTTCTATTTGGCGGACGTACACGGGATCATTTTCCATAACAGACATTGGCTCTTTCTTCTTGGGGCTGGGAACCAAAGAGTTGTTTGATAAAGTTTTCTAGGTCGCCCAAGTCATCAAGTTGAATTTGGGCAACCCGATATCGAACACGCGCGTTGTGAACGAAAGAGACAAAGATACGAATCTCCCCTCGGTTAAATCTTTTTAGAGATTCGTAGAGCGCGTCATATAAGGTACTCAAGGCGTTGGACCGTGGAGAAAAAATCTGGGCGTAAGCAATACCGAGAACATATGCCTCTGCAGCGCGTTCAAGATTCTGTAGTGCAATCTGGTCAGTTTGAACCTGCATTTGCAATTGTTCGCGCGAAGACTTTGGGGATTCTGTTTGGATATGGTCAACGCGGGTTCGAAACTCTTCCATTGCAATGCGACCACGCAAACCGCATATTTTGCTGAGTTGGTAATACATATATGTCGCATCCGCACGTGGCGATGGTGGCGGTTGGTTTCTCTCAAGATGATATTGAGACGGAATTTCCCTTTCGATTTGCTCGAGTGCTTCAAGGGCAAGGTCTGACCTTGCAAAGAAATAATGCGTCCATGCTGAATTTACAAGCGCATCCAGCTCAAATCGCTTCAAATTATGTTTCTGCGCAGATGTGGCAGCTTTGTTCAAATAATCCAAGGCATTTTCATATCGCCGTTTCCGCTCTAGAAATTCTCGTGGATGAAATTTGGGGTCAAGATAATCACGTTGAATTGAGCCCATTTCGATGTAAGCCTCAATCTGACGCGGAGATTCGGCTTTTGCGCCCGAGTTTGCATAGAGTTGCATCGCATCCGTCAAAGCGCGTTCTGCTTCACGAAGCAAGATTTGCGAATCAAGATCCTCATCGGACAAGATTCTTCCTTGTTGCACATCTCGTGCCAAGCGTCGAAGTCCTTCGGCTAATTGTAAAAGCGCGAGGCCAATGCCACGTTCGTACTCGGCGCGACGAAAGTATGCTAATGCTTGTGCTGCTTCAACCCAAGCCCTATCAGGGCGTCCTTGGTCATTGTCAATGAGAGCTAACGTGTTCAGCGACAATCCAATGGGAACCTCTTCGCCAATTTCTCGTCGTAAATGCAGTGCATCCAAACACACGCGCCGGGCGCGTTGCCTTCCTAAATCGGAAAGCGCGCGAGACAGATTATTGCGGGTCTCGGCTTCTTGGGCACGAAAATAAGATTCGCGTAGATTATGAAGTGCTAGCCCATACATCTCGACACCCTTATGCAAACTTCCGATTAACGTGTAGCCATAGCCTAATGCGTTATATATGAAGGCAATAACTCGCTCCAATTCACTTTCCGCATGATATCCTTTGAATCCCCACTCTTCTGAGAATGCCTGTTCAGAACGTGGAGTGTTAGCAAGATGTTGCAGGTTCTTCACCGTCGTTTCTAGTGTCTCAAGGGCACTTTGGACATCATTCCCGCTGACTATGCGCGCAAGTTCGCGCCACAGTGTTCGCTGCCCTCGTGCAAAAGTATGGTTCCAACTGTTTCTGACAATTCCCTCAGGCATTTCATTGACGACATTTTGCACTTGGTCACACAGTTCGACGACACGTTTATAATTCTGTTCAGAGAAAAATCTTTGCAACCAACGTACAACATCAGTTTGTTGTGCCACACGTTGTAAAACTTCTGGGTATGTTTCGTTGCGTCGCTCCACAATTTCGTCCCGCTCGAATTTAACAAAGGCAAGTGCATTCTTATCTGACAACACACTCCACAATTCTGCCCATGCCATAGCCCGCGCATTCTCGTCCGATGCTAACCAAAGGCCCTGGGCGAGGTTAGAGTACTCGTCGTTCAAATTGACCTGTGGATTCTGTAGCAAGGCATAATGCAATACCTCGAGCTCCAAGTCCCGCAACTCTTCATGTAGACGAATCCGTCTTTCTTCTTCTTCTTCGGTCAGAGGCGCAAAGCGAACTTTGGAAGCATTTGCAGGAGACTGAATGCGAAGGTTCTGTTCATCTTGCTTTTGTATCTGCCTACGTTGTGTTTCAATTTCGCTACGCAGAGAACCCGCCCAGTCAAAGAGTTTATAATACAAACGTTGACGAGCAGCTCTTTCATCTTCGTGTGCATCCACATCAAATTGAATATGGTCCGCATAAATCCGATAAATCTCATCTTGGAGGGCGACACGTTCATCAGGACGGAGTTTGATAATCGAAAGACTATTCAGCGCGACGAGTTCATTTTCAATTTCTTGCAATCTTTGTGGGTTTGGCTTCCAATTGCTTGCTTTGAGCTCCTTTGTGCTATCTAGGGCAAAATGCAACTGTACACTATTTAACCCGCGTCGTGCGCGAACCAAAGCCTTTAGGATTTCACTACGAAGGCTGGGAGTGCCAAACAAAAGAGCAATAAATTCATTCTCAATTTCAAATCGCAAGTCCTTGAGCGATTTCTGTTGAATTCTCTGTTTGGCTTCATCCAAAGATTCAGTCAGTAGATCGGGGATTTTGTTGCCCTCTAATAGGATATCACCATATAAAGAAAGCAAGAGGGCTTGACCTGCTGTGTACACATGCAGAACTTGCAGTCGCTCCTGATCCTGCGCTAACAAAGACATCGTTTTTGATAAAGTGGAATTCGGAGCGAGAGTCTTCCATTCTTGTGCCAGCACATTGAAAAACTCTGTCGTTTTGTCTTCGTTCAGTTCACGAATCGAAGTCTTTGTAAGACGACAAGTTTCAGGCGTCTGCTCAATGACTTGCTCGATTCCTTGAAAGAAACGCGTACCTTCCTCTTCGCGCCCGGCTAACAAAATAGTTGTATTATGAAGATTCTTCTTCCGAATCTGATCTTTCAGCCACTGTTGTGTTTCAATGGCGAGCTCATCATTATTCAAAAGTTCATGCTTCAATAGCCAATCCGAGCTAAAGTTCGCCAGTTGCTCTGCTGTATCAATTACCCAAACGAGACGACTTTGCTCCGAGTTTTTTGCTAAATCATTCAGAAAAGCATTCTCTTCTTCTTGGGCTAGTGCTTGCAGGATTTCGAATTGTGCACCATGCTGAACAGCTTGACGTCGTGCCTTGTACGCGCGATCGTAATCTTCAAAATCAACTTGAGGCGCCCAAGCAAATGCCTCACGTAGGGCATAAATGAATTGACCGCGCGCGTGAAGGCGTACATCATTCAAGTCTACAATATCAGATACGATTGCAGAACCGTCGCTTGTCCAGTCTGGATGTTCGATTCGTAATCGGGCGTAGTTTTCTTGTTCGTTCTGCAGTGATTTGAGATTGCCGGAGCGTAATAGTACCTCTTCGAGTATCCGCGATTTTCCCAATCCCCCACGTCCGTACAATAAAACAACTTCACAATCACGTGTAGGATCATAAATCGCACGATGAATGGATTCTAACTCTTCTTCGCGTCCAACGATTTGAATCGTACGCGTGGTCGCAGCTAAAAGTGAGCTAGGCATTTATATTCCCCCTTTGGAAACATAGTCCAACATCAATTCACGCACACCGCTCACAATACGATAGCGTTGTTTGGAGGATTCAAGCACCCCATACTGAAACAGCCGTTCAATTCGTTCATCATCTATGCCCATGTCCAATTCATCTCTCAGTTCGCCAGTTGACCATTCCGCGGCAAAGCGTGTGGCGATTTGATAGAGGGTGTGAAAGACCGCATCCGATACAGGTGGAATTCCGCTTGGTGGGCGGTCTCGGCGCTCAATTAGCGCAACGAAACATTCTTTCAATTCCGCAGCCGTAACGAGTTGGTCGAGCGCCGGAATCGGATCCGTGTGTTTCAGGGCACACCAAAATAGATACGTGTTAATGTAAAACCGTTCCCATGTATAGTTCGGAAATGTATCTATCCATGCACCAACATTTCGTTCCGTCAAATGAGTTGCGTTGGGATAAAAGCGTTCTTTGAATTTTGCAAATTGTTCTCGTGCGACTGCCAACTCTATCGCGGGCGGCTTTTTTTCAAAAAAAGCTTGTTCCGTGCGTAATAGAAAACTGTGGAGCGCCATCCCATCGCGATAGGCAATGACCATTCGCAGTGACCGATTCCCAATCAAGCGTTCAAGAATTTGGTCATCGAGAATTGAACGCTGTGCCTCATTGATTTCATCATAGCCATCAACAAAAATCAATGGCGCAAACCGAAAATCACAATGCTCTTCCAAATCATTTGCAAATTGGTCTGTGATACCCATCAAGCTTGCTTTCGTGTCCAATCCTCCAAAGTCGGGACATAGCAGAGATGCTTGCGCGTACGCGTCGGCAAAAAACGTTTTCGGTTCTGCACTAAAAGTGCGTGCCTGCGGTTCAAACCAACGTGGCACATCAATCCAAAGCACAAGCCGCCCCGACGAGGAATTGTCAGAAGCGACACTGCTTCGTTTCAATCTCGTGTGGGCGGCTTGCATGAGCCATGTCTTGCCGGTCCCCGGAACATCAACCAAACACAAGACACGTTTCTTTTGAGTGGGAGCATTTGCCCAATCAACAATTTCCCTTACTTTGGCTTCGCGACCAACAAAAAGAGTTTCATCAAAAATGTTCCAAGAATTGGGAACCATGTGCCCTCCGTACCCAGAGCCAAACCAGTGAGGAAGGACTGCCCGCGCTGGTCGGCTCGGTACAGCTTAGGACGTGATGGTCATCGGTGAAGGATCCCCGTACTGCCAGTCCCGCCTCATTGCGTGCCAATCTTGCAAACGAATATTTAATTTTTCCGATTCTTGAAAAGCGTGTGCGTCAATCAACGAACTTGCCACATACAACATGCGCTGTGGCGAACCGTGTGCAGATTGGATAATCAATTCATCAAGTCGGTCTTGCAACTCGTGACTGGCAAAACTATCAAAGCCCGTATAGCGCGCACCGACCCCACGAAAACGCCGTTCCAAAACTTGGCGCAGCGTATTGGGTGTCCATGTTATTGTAGTCTCAAATGGTTGCGTTTTCAAGGGGTTGCGGCGCAATGTTTCAGCGATATGGGGTTGGAGCTCGGGAGGCAAAAAGAATTTAACAAATACATTTTGCTCCTCAAAAGGATTCAGCTCCTGCAGAAGCAGGTTCAGAAATCCAATCTGCCATTCATTGAAAGATTCTTGTTTGGAGAAAGCATCAGTAGTGTGAATGTTCGAATCTACAGGATCTACCAAAATAAGAATTCTTTCAAAGCCCCAATTGTGCAAAGATTGAATCTCCCTTCGCAATGCAGTTGCCGCGTTCGCGCTTCGTTTTTGTATTCTGTGGGTAGGTCGGCTTGCGCGCAAGAACTGCAAAAGCTTCGGTGTTGCTTCCACAGAACGGACCGGATGCCGTCCAATATTCGGGAAATGAGCGCCAATCCCCGCGCTTCCTTCTGGCTTTGATTGGTCCAGCATCAGCTCAACCACACGGCTTAGTTGGCAGCCACTTCCTTGGAACTGATACTGAAACGCGCGTTTTTGTTTGGGCGTCAGCGGGTTTGTTTGGCGACTGAACTGCTCGACAATTTGAACAAATCCGTCGAGCGCCATCTCGCGTGCCAACGCTTGCGCCAAAAGCGCGCGTGTCCACTTGACCTCGCGTACACGGTCCAAGGCAAAGGTCGTGACAAACGTCTTGTCAAAAACCTTTCGGATATTTTCTTCGAATGCAAGGCGGAGAGCTGTTTTGCCGCTGCCTGTTGCGCCATAGACGAATGCGTGATTCGAATCGCGCAAGATTTCTAACGGCAAACGGTCATTGCTATTTGGAAAAGGAGAGACAGGCGCGAAATAGGAATAAAAGGAGCTATAAGGGTCTTGACTGTTCAGCTCGAGTTCGGCGACAGGTGTGGCGAACGGATCGCGCTTGATGCCGAGTGCGCGCAAATAGTTTTCACGAGGAGCCGAATGATTCATGCTTGCCAGTCCATTCCACGCGGAGCGGAGGTTGGAGCTTGGGGACAAGCAGTATTGAAACTGGTCCGCAACAACCTAGTCCTATCCATTGAAAAATAGTTTCCTTACCTGCTCACATCTGTCCCATGACAGTACATGGCGTACATACTTTACATGCGACTCCCTATCACAACAAGGGATTGTTGCGCGTGCTTTTCTGACAGAGCCCTGACACGAACCTATCATGGTTCAAAATGCTCCAGGAAATAGCCATCCGCGCGCGTATTCTTGAGATATATGTTTTGTGGGCGCAAAGGTTCCAATTCTTTGCGAACGCGTGAAGCCAGAGTATTGAGATATTCTTTGGATTTTGCCAGTCCGCGAAAATCTTCAAAGACCGTCACTTGACCTTGCTTTTTCCAAAGCACGCGGAAAAAATTGTACGGCGCTTCGTCCATCTCGATGAAACGCGGACCACGCCAAACGCCGCGCACGGATGGATTCGGGTCAATTCGCAAGGGCATACAGGTCTCAAAAAAAGTGGTCTTGAGCTCCAATGCACTTCCAAGTCCTAACGGCGTACCCGACACACCTCTCATTCCCAAACCAATGCGTACCAGATCTATCCAACCGCGCGGCGCAAGCGCGGCATATTCCGCTAGAATCAATTGTTCCAATTCTGTTACAAGGGATGACTCGAACAAATCTTCGACGCGCTCTAGTGTTCCACCCGTGGCTGCACGCAAATGCTTTTCCGCCATCGTACGAATTTCTTCTGCCGACCAATTCAATGTCACCAAATTGATGAGTCCTCGCGCGGTCTTGATTAGATTAATTTTTTCCGCGAGCTGGTTGTTCATTGCTCCTACCAACGCGAGTCCTTTGTTCTTGATGAGCGCGTGCCAACTCAACAGCTCTTTGAGGTCAGCCAAACCCGATTCACTCACCACGCCGTCTACATCCAACACGACCAAAATTTGGTCAAACTGCATGCGTCGCGCCAAATTCACCAATTCTTGAATCTGTCCGTCAATGTCAGGGTTATCCGTTTGCGTTGCATACACATTTTTGAACTTTACTTTTTTTAGCTCTTTTCCTACCGCTTCAGGGAGGGCATCCAAGAAACGCACATACGCGCGTTCGTCGCGGAAATTCTGAATGAGCCAGCGTAAAAATTCGAGCTGCGTTTTGGAAAAAGGTTCAAGCTTGTTTGGATGGTGTGTTTCATCCTGCTTCATCACCAACGCACTGGTCTTGTCCGGATGCTCTATGAGGTGTTGTGTAATTACCGCGGCGGCAAGATTCATGAATTGCGCAAGCTGATTCTTCCCTTTCACGGGCGCGTGAGGCGAACGTGATAAATCGTCCAACGTACAACGCACAATCAGCGCATTCCCTTGCACCGTCTTTTCCAACGCGCGTAATGCAACAGACTTGCCCATCCCCGCCCCCGCTTTTACGATGCGCCAGTGGGGCTGTCCCTGCAAATCTGTTGTCCCTTTAATTGGCAAATAACACTCTGCCCACCAACGCTCTGTGTCGGCAAGTGTGCGGGCATCATCCCCCAAAAAGGGCCAGTCGGAATAAGTGAGAGACATAGTGAATTACTGTTACAGTCTCAAAACTGCCATTGCATCACCAACGGAACGAGGATTATGCAAGCCGTTCACAGCATCAAGCTCAATGATTGTGCGCCAAAGTCGAAACAGACGTCGCGGGTTGCCGTTGGCGGCTTCTAAAAGTTTATTCAAGGTCTCGTCGGAAATAATTTCATGGAATTCACCATGATACTGAAGTTGTCTGCGAATTGATTCGTACCGCCATTTCAACATCTCATGCAAATCATCTTGTGCGGGCGTTTTATCCCATCGAATCGTTGCAACAATTCCCGAGTTCACTTGTTCAAAGATTTGTGTATTTGAACTAAAGAAAAAAACTTGCAGTTTGCTCGGATTCCAGATTTCAAAGTTTTCCAGAATCCTTTCATGGAGTTCGATAGGCAAAAGCGCATCACCCAAATCAAATACTAATCGCAATTGAGTGAATCGTAACCAACTCAAACATTCGAGAAAGGAAAGACTCCATTCTATCGTTTCATCGCTTTTCTCACGCAAGGACTCGACAATCTTTTTGAGCGCATTCAATTGTTTGGTAGCAATCGCTTTCAGCGCCCGTTGATTCACATTACTGGATGATGAATCGAGCCATCCTATCGGTTGCTTCGCGTTGGTGCGAACCAACCGTGCAATAACTCTATCAGCTGGAATGCGGCTTGCCAAAACCTGAGCAAGTTGCAGCAATTGGGTTTTGTCTAATTTGGAAAGAAGCGTCGGATGAAGCAGAACAAAATCAAACAATTTGTCCGTCAGTGTGCGTTCCATTTGACGCAGATTCGCCATCTGAGGCATTTTGCAACCAAATAGCGTCTTGTGTCGAAAGTGTTCTCCAAGTGCTGTCGCAAAAGCAGTCTTACCCATGCCATTAGCGCCATTTACGAAGCGCACGCCTTTGCTATTTTCCAAACTCTCGCAAAGTGGATGGTGGGGCCAATAAGCAAAGCCGTCATCTGCAAACAACAAATCCAGTTCATCCTCGGCGCGTTCGCCTTCGCCATCAAACAGCCGATTCATCTGAGGACTATTCTGAAAATAGCAAATACGGCGCAGTTCTTCCCGCTTGAGTGCTGGGAGTTTAGGAGGCCATTCACGCGATTGAATCATTTTAATCCACTCCAAGAATTGTAGCACGCCGCGCGCGCGTTTTCAATGACAGTTTGGAAACTGAAATTCGCGTGTTCCCGTCGTGCCATACCCAAAACCTGCGCGTCTTATCCGTCACTTGCTCCGACTCTTGGGTTGGGCGCGCGGCGTCGTTTTTTTCAAGCCTTTTACCGCTTTTGCTTGCGAGTGCACCGCTCGCGCTAGCGTGACTGAACGTGCGTTTGCTGTTTTCGTGCGCGGAGCGCGCGCAGGCGCAGGTTTGGGTGTAGGTGCATTTTGAGATACACGAAACCGTGTAAGCGTTTTTGCTGCAGTCAGAGTCTTGCCGTCACCCAATCGCGCGCACAAAAGCCCCGCCGAAATGGAGGCACACTTGCGCGCCGAATCGGACAAGGAGGTGAGGGTTGCAACAAAAATCGTTTCGATGACGAGTCCCCAAAAATAATCGCGCAAATCTGGATAAGAAATTTTTTTACGCGCGTGTTGGCGCACACGCGTAATCGTTTGATACGCGCGGTCAAAGTGTGGCTGCGCGCGCAGCGCGGGCGGCGTTATGATATTTTTCTGCGTGAGCAGTTTTTTATCTTGCGCCAACAACGCCAATTCCAATTCGACAAACAAATTCATTTCCTTTGGCTTGAGTTGCAGTAAACTGAACTTGATGTCGGTTTCCAATTCAATAAAATCGCGCAGCGCGTGGTTGTAGCCGGTGCGTTCAAAATCAATGAGCCATACGCCGCGATGCGGACCGACCAAAATGTTGCGCGAGTGCAAATCGCCGTGAATGATATTTTGTTGCACACTCATTACGCGATTACGCGCAAAGTTTTCTAGCCAAACGCGCGGATTCGGCACAGGACGCGCCAATGTTTTGAGCAGAATGGTGTCCGCGTTACCCCAGGGCAGCGTTTGCAAGCGCGCCTCTGTCAAATGGAGCGCGGCGGAGTATGCGCCGACCAAGTCCATTTCTTTTTTTTCTGAATGTTCGTACCAACGACACATCACACTGCCAAAAAGATTTTCAAGGACCATTGCAATGTCATCCACTGAATATTCCTTGCTCGTATAAAACTGTTTGAATGTCAGCGTGTTGTTTAATTCTGTGCCAATCAATGAATAGACAATGCCTGCCAAATGCCATGTGTACGCGCAACGCCGTAATTCCGTGTGACGATTATCTACCACTTGGTCTGTTACAAACTCGTTATAGTTTTCGCTTTCTGTGCGAATTGCCTTGTGACTTGCAATCTTGACGACCACTTCGCGGCGCGCAATGTCTTGGCGAAACGGCACAACGCCCAACAATACCGAATTTGCTTGCGATAACGTTTGCGGCGGGTGCGGTGGATTCAATAAGCGTACATGCAATTTTTCTGCATTCGGAAAAAGGCGTCCCAACAGCTCGCGCACTTCCGATTCTGCTGTCGCTGAATCCAAAACACACTCTTTTGGAAAATGCGCGCAGCGCGCGTACAAGTCTCTGCGCGTCGGTTCATCCAAACCTTGCCACTCTTGATTCCACTGACACGGCACGCGTTCACTAAAAACTTGTTGCACGCGTTCCAACAACGCGGCAGGTCCTTCATCTTTGCCCATCAGCGCGAGCTCTACATGTTTGGTTTGCGCGCGGCGTGCAAGTTCAAATGTGCCGTAACTCGTCAGCATCATGCCCGCGACCCAAGAAAAATTTTTGATGATATTCGCTGCAAGTTCAAAGCCACTCCAATCATCTTCGTCATCATCATCAAGCAAACGCAAATCTACAATCGCCAAATGTGCGCGCGTATGTTCGAGCATTTCCCACGACGTATCCAGCAATTTTTCCCCTTCGCCGTCGGCGACAAACACGTCGTATCCTTCGCTCGCCAACACTTGTGCTGTGTTGTCTCGAACTCTTGCGATATTGTCCACAACCAAAATGCGTTTGTTCAAAAACATAGCGCGTCCTCTCGAAACCTCAAGCAATCGGCAAATACATGGCAAAGGTCGTACCTTGATTCACTGCTGTCTCTATTAATTTCAAATCGCCGCCGTGGTCGCGCAACACTTTGTGCGCCAGCAATAAGCCAAAGCCGGTTCCTTCATGCAAACTCGTGCGCGGCACAGGTTGTTTGAACAAAAATTGTTTGACGATTTCTTCGCGCAATCCTTTGCCCGAATCTTGCACGGTCACACGCGCGAACGAACCTTCAACCGCACTTGCAATTCCAAGTTGCCCGATGCCATTCATGGCTTTGAACGCGTTATTGACCAATTTCTCTAGCGGAATTTCCAAGAGATGTTCTTCCATCCGTACCTGAAGCTCCGGACAATGCAGGTCAAATTGGATATTCACCTGCGGAAATTTTTTCCCCAAATGCCGAATATATTTTTCCAATTTCGCATCCAACGCGATGCGATGCTCGCCCTCACTCGGACCTGTAGAAAACTTGCGCGCAATGCTCGTGTCATTTTTTAGGTCGGTGATATATTGGTCAATTTCTTCAAACCACCGACTCGTTTCTTCGGCAATCGGCGGCAAGCGGCGGCGAATCAAAAACAATTTACTTTCAATCGCATACGTGTATTGCACCACACTGTGCGCGAGATTGGTACCAAAAACGCCCATATATGCAATCGCGCTGTTGGCAGCAGATTCCTGTTGTGCCTTGATTAACAGTTCATGCTCCTGCGCTTTTTTTAATGCCAGCGCGGTTTGGTCTGCCAGCGCGGTGAGGAGCAATTCATCGTCGCGCGTGAACCCATTCAACAAATCGCTTTCCAAAACCAAAATGCCCAACAACTCATTCTCGGCTCTGATTGGCACACACAATTCCGATTGCGTTGTATGAATCATTGGCAGATATTCCGGGTTCACGCGCACATCCGGCACATTCAACGCGATCCCCTGTTCAAGCACTTGACGCGCGATGCTGTGTTCTTCCGGTTCGATGTACAGTTTTCCCGCGTATTTGGAATTGTCCACCGGATACAAAGCAAAGCTGACCGGCGCAAAACGCAGCGCGCGCGTGTCAACTTCGTAATGCAACATCGCGGCATGATGCGCGTTGGGTAACACGCGTCGCGCCTGTGTCAGAATCGTCGCCACCACTTGTTCCGGGTCGAGCGTCGCATTGATGAGCGGCATGATTTGACTCACAATTTCAAACCGTTCAATCTGCCGTTTCAATGCCGCGCGCTGCGACTGTGCGTTTTCAATCGCGAGCGCGGCTTGATTCACAAACGTTTGCAAGCGTTCCAGCGTTTCCGCATCAATCGGACGTTTGTTGAAACGATTGTCCACCGCCAGGACGCCAAGCACTTGTTCCTCTGTTTTAAGTGGCAGCAGCCATAGTTCGCCGCGCGGTTTTACCGTGCGCTTGAATTCATCGGGCAATGCACGCGCCTCTTTGGGAAGTACAACACAGGCGCGGTTGCCTTCCCGATACACGCGCGCAAATACATTGGCAGACTCCTGCAGTGAGATTTGCAAATCTCGCACAATCTTTTCCAATGGGGTAGGATGCAATTCGCCGCGTTCCAAACTGTCGAGATATTTTTGGAACGTCATTTCCTGTCCCAAATCGCGTTCCCAGTCTTGTTCCGCGTCGCGTTGACGCAGATGTCCAATGCCCAAATAGCCGTGCAGTGCATCGCCGCTTTCATTTTTCAAAAAGAGCATAGCGCGATTCAGTCCCAAGCCGTACGAGGCAGTGACCGCCGTCAACACCACATGCAGCATCTTGAACAAATCGTCCGGCGCGAGACGAAGCACATCACTACTCACATATTGCAGCATCTGCAATTGTTGCGCGGCGCGATGTGCGCGAATGGAAAGCTGCGCGTTTTGAATTGCCGCGCCCGCTTGGTCGGCGATAACTTCGAGAATCCGTTGCTCCCGTTCCGAGAACGCGAGCTCATGTTCAAAATCGCGCACGACGACGACACCCAGCATTTGCTTTTCGTACCGAATCGGGACACCGAGCCACGATTTAGGAACGGGTCCAAAACGTTCCAATTGTTCCGCCTGCAAAAAATTAGAGACGTTGCGGGTGATTCGGAGTGAGCGTTCCTTTGCGATTACAAATGCCGTCAGCCCTTTGTATGGCGTGAACGCACGTTTCTTTGGTTTGCTTCGTTCGCCCTTTTCGTACCTGACCCGAAAATCCATTGTGTCTGCTGCTTGGTCAATCAAACAAATGAAACCATCGTTGTTGTTTAACGCGGCGCGGACGAGTTGATAAATAAAATCGAGCAGCCCATCCAACTCGCGCTCACTGCGCGGAATGGGCTGCTCGTTAATGACGGTTAATTTTTCTGTGATTTCGGTTTGTTCAAAAAGTTGAATGCGGTGCAGCGCGGCAGCCGCTTGATTTGCAAACAATTCAACGACTGTCAACGCCAATTGGTCCAAGGGACGCGCGTGTGTGTAATGATACAGCGAGAGTTTAGCGAGACATTTTTTTTCATTCCACAACGGCACATCCAACCACACGCCTTCTTGTGCTGCGCCTTGCGGGTCGTTGTACAGTTGGTCAATCGGGCTCGGTCCGAGTTCGCGTCCGTGATAACGCTGCGGCGAACGACTCGCCAGGGTCTGAATGGTATAAGGCGATTGCTCGCGCTCCATCCAATGTTTTTCAAAATTTGGCAAATGATGCTCGGGCAGTTGTTTCCACCCTTTGAGTAAAATTTGTTCCTCTTCGTAAAAAATGTGCCAGAGGCGCGCTTGCAAAAAACCCAACGTCAACGCGCTTTCGATAATCGCTTGCGCGACTTGCTCGCGGTTCAAACATTCTTGAAAGCGCTGTCCGATTTCATTTAATTTGTGCAGCCATTCCGTTTCGCGTTTCGTGCGCCGATTCTCTGCATGAAAAACAATTTTCATGTTCAGCAGACGAAACACTTCGCGCCATTCACTCGATTTGTAAATGTAATCGTCCGCGCCGGCTTCCATCGCGCGGCGTCCATCTTCGGGACTCGTGTACGCGGTCAAAACAATCGCCGCGCTTTCGGGACTCAGCTTGAGCAGTTCACCCATCAACTCGATGCCATCTTCACGCCGCAGCCGCTGGTCAATCACCATCACATCAAGCGGATGCGCGCTCGCGCTCACTGCCGCGTGCGCTTCGGCGCGGCTGGTCGCCGTCGCAATCTGATACGCGTGTTCTGTTTCTAGTTCCAAACTCTCTTGAAAACTTTCACAAAAATCGCGGTCATCGTCAACAGCCAAAACATGCAAAGAATGTTGTACACTCATCCAGTTCACCTCTCATCAAAAAAAATAAAATTGCGCGCGCCCAAAAAATTCTCGCGTGCTTTTTTTTACGCGCGTTTTGGAGTCGCGCGCGAAACGTCCACTGTCGGCAATTCAATCAAAATCGTCGTCCCCCAATGCGGATAACTTTCTTCGACGCTGATACGTCCGCCCATCGCCTCAATCAAACGCCGACTGATAAACAAGCCAATCCCACTTCCGCCTTTGCGCGTGGTGAAACCAAAATTAAAAATGCGTTCGTGCAGCGCGGTATGAATGCCGGGTCCATCATCACACACGCGAATCTGAATCGAACGCTGCGCGTCGCCCGACGCCTTGCTCGTCGCCAGCAAAACATGTCCTTGCCCTTTTTTCGCCTCTTGGAATTGTTGAATCGCATTGAGCACCGTATTCAGCACCACTTGTTGCAGCCACGCGCCCACCACCATTGCATCCGGCGCGGGATGTTGAAACTGCCGATGAATTTCGACGCCCGCTTCGTTCGCATACGGCAAACTGAACGCGAGCGCGCGCTCCAAAATTTCATGCACATCCCAGCGCATCATTTCCGTTTGCCGCGAGAGCGTATCAAACTGCGTCACCATCGTGCTGACTTCTTTGCTCGCCGCGTCTATCTTTTCACTTTGCTTTTGCACGCGCGCCCACGCGTCTTTTTGCTGCTCCACCGTAGAACCCTCGCGCGTTTTGTTTTCTAAATCTTGCAGCGCGCGCGGCAGGGTGTCTGCCATCACGCGCACGCGCCCCAACTTGTTTGTCACTTCGTGAATCACCGTCGCGCCAAATTGTCCGAGCAAAATAAAGCGCTGCGAATCGGCAAGCGCCTGATGCGTCTTTTCAATTTCGAATGCGGCTGCGGCGCGTTCCGTCGCCGCGCGCACAAATTGCACATGCGCGCGATTAAAACGTTTTCGTTCGGGATGAAATAAAAATAACGCGCCGCGCGGTTCACTCGCCACCGGCGCGCCAATCACTGACGCAAATTCGAGCGCGCGCAGCAGATATTGAAAACGCGCGACCTCTTTGCCCGCGCGCGCATCTTCGGAAAAAATTGTTTCGCCGTCTTCCAATGCATCGCGTATCGGACTAAAGTGCCAATGCAATTGCAATTCGCGTTCGTCCAACGTTTGCGCGCCCAAACGTTTTACAATTTCCAATTGCTGATGCGTATCATTCAATTGAAACAACAACACGCGTCCCGCGCCCGTATGGCGTCGCACATCGCGCAAAATTTTGTCCAACTTCCATTGCAGCGTCGCGTAGGCGACCTCATTTGCATTCGCTCCTTCATCGGTTCTCCGCTCGGTCGCGCTAACCGATTGTTCGTCCGCGAGCAGCGGTTCCAGTTTTTCCGACAATTCACTTTTGTAAATTAGCGGGACGCTGCGCGCGCTCATACCATCAATCCGCGCACGTTGTGCTAACACATTCACAAAATCAGTCATTAAAATAATTCGCGGCGGCGCACTCGTCGCCAACATCTCCTCCGCAAGGTCCAAGCCGGAACCGTCTCCCAATTCAATATCCAACAGCAGCACATCGAATTGCATTTTGCCGAGTGTTGCGCGCGCAGCGGCAAAAGAAAACGCCGCCGTAGGTTGATGCCCCGAAGCAGTCAATTTTTCAACAAGCTCATTGCACAGCGTTTCATTGTTATCCACTACGAGCATTCGCAATGTACGCGCGCGGGGAGCTGTTTGTGTTGTGCTGCGAAATGGCTCAACAGTGGGGGGGGGGGAAGGAGTTTCGGCGCGTCCGAGCTGGAGCGTGCGTTCTTCTGCCGCCGCGCGCAATGAAAGACGAATATGGCGGTCCGTGCGATTGATGGATTGAATTTGGCACTGCACGACATCGCCGATGCGGAGCGGTGGTTCGTCGGGCTTGAGTGGATAATTTGCCAATTCCGCCATCGGCGCGAGTCCGGTGACACCGGGGAGCAAATCAACAAACGCGCCATATTCTTCGATGCCGGAAACAATGCCGCGCGCAAACGAACCTTGGCGATACAATGTCCGAAATTGTTCCCAAGCATCCGGCGCGGCGAAACGAACATTCACGCGCGCTGCGCCATCTTGATTTTCATCAACGACGACTTCAAATTCCTCGTCGAGCGCTACCGCCTGGCGCAAATCGCGCGTCGTCAAATGCGTAAAGTCGCGGCGCGCTAAAAATCCTTCGCGTCCATCGGGCAATTTGAGAACGACGCCGGAAGCAAGAACTTGGATGACACGCGCGCGTTGAGGAGTAATTATCATTTCGCTGCCGCCATGAAACGTATGCAAATTATACGCCCGAACGAACGCTTGACAAGGGCATTTTTTCGCAAAGCATTTGCGAAAAGCAATTCAATCGCGCTACAATCCATCACACGCGTATGGAACAACCTGTCACATACAACATTCGTCGCGCGACGCCCGCCGACGCGGCAAACATTATTGCGCTCATCAACGCCGTGACCGCCGAAGGCATCTGGCTCGCCACCGATTGCTATGAACCCACCGCGCAATGGGAGAATGTTTTGCACGCGCCCGCGCGCGCATCCCGCGCGTTGCTGCTCATTGCAGAAATGGATTCGCAAATTGTCGGCTGGTGTCGCGTCTTTCCGTACAGCTTGGGCAGCAAATCGCGGCATGTTGCCGACATCGGCATCGGCGTTTCCAAAACGGTACGGCGGCGCGGCATCGGACGCGCGTTGATGCGTCAAGCCATCGCGTTAGCAAAACAAATGGGGTACGAAAAATTGATGCTCGATGTGTATGCGTCCAATCTTGCCGCGTTGGGACTGTTCACCGAAAGCGGTTTTCAAACTTGCGGCACGCTCACGCGCCATGCCAAATTGAACGGTACATACATTGACCAAATCGTGATGGAACGCGCCATCTAAATCCTTCACGCGCAGAAAAATCGAACGCGCTATAATCATCCCATGTCGAATCTGTTAATTCAACACGCGGACATTCTCACGCTCGATTCAGAAAATCGCGTTTTGAAAAATTCGAGCATCGCCATTCAAGACGCGCGCGTCGTCGCCATCGGCGCAACACCGCGCGATTTTATTGCAGACGAAATCATTGATGCGAATAATCATGTCGCGCTGCCCGGCTTGTTCAACGCGCACACGCACGCGGCAATGACCTTGCTGCGCGGTTCCGCCGAAGATTTGCCGCTCGCCCGTTGGTTCAATGAAGGCATCTGGCGCACCGAATCTGCGCTGCAAGAAGAGGATGTCTATTGGGGGACCGCTCTCGCCGCGTGCGAAATGATTCATTCGGGGACGGTTGCGTTTGCGGACCATTATTTTTGGATGCACCAAGTCGCGCGCGTCGTACAAGAATCGGGAATGAAAGCATTGCTCGCATGGTGCGTGTTTGGTTCCGATTTTGCAAAGGAAATGGGTCCGACAACATTGGAGCTCACGAGCGATTTTGTCGCGGAATTTCAAAACAGCGCGGGTGGACGAATCAAAACGATGCTCGGTCCCCATTCCCCGTACATCAGTACGGAACGTGCACTGCGCGATACGGCGAACACTGCTCGCAAACTCAATGTCGGTTGTCACATTCACGTCAGCGAATCACAAGCGCAAGTGGACAATTCATACAAACAATTTGGAAAATCACCGGTCGCGTATTTGAACGATTTGGGAATGTTCGATAACCCTTCCATCGCCGCGCACGCGATTTATGTGAATGACGACGATATAGAAATTTTGCGTGCAAAGAATGTTACCGTCGCCGCGTGCCCGAAAACGCATCTCAAGCTGGCAATGCAAACGACGCGGCTTGTGGACTTGGTGAACGCAGGCGTGCAGGTTGCGCTCGGCACCGACGGCGCGGCGTCGAATAACACGTTGGATATGTTGGAAGTGCTGCGGCTCGCCGCGCTGTTGCAGAAACATGACACGGGCGACGCAACCGTTTTGCCATTGTTCCAAGCATTGCAACTCGCAACGCAACACGGCGCGCGCGCAATGGGATTCAACCACAGTGGTGTGATTCAAGTCGGCGCGGATGCGGATTTGATTTTGCTCGATATGGACAAGCCGCATCTGGTGCCGCGTCACAATCTCGCCGCGAACATTGTTCATTCGGCGCGCGCAAGCGATGTGAATTATGTTATCGTGAATGGAAACGTTTTGTTACGCAACGGCGAACTGACAACGCTGGACGAAGAAAAAATTATGCGCGAAGCGCAAGCGCGCGGATTGCGAATGGTCAGTGGCGAATTGCGTCAAACGCAAACGTACAAGCAATAAAGAATGAGGGCTGGAACGCCCGTCCTGAACGGAGTCAAGGAATGAAGCATGAAACTCTCGTTGCTGAAAACACGCGCGTCGAAATCGAATTGCGCGCCAAAGATAAAACGCGCGAAAAATTAAATTTTGTGCTTGTCCCCGACGACGCGGCGGATTTTGATAAAGGGCGCTTGGGCATTGGCACGCCGCTCGCGCAAACGATTCTCGGACATGCCGCAGGCGAAACGCTCGAATACAAACGCGGCGATATTGTCCAAGTAAAAATTTTGAGCGTGCAAACAAATGTGGAATCAGGCGTAGCGGCTACAGACGAACGCGCGGAAACATTACGCCGCGCCCGCGACAAAGCCGAACTCGCGAGCATGGTCAGTTTCGCGCTCACGTTCGATTCCAAATGGGGCGATTATGACCCCGAACAAATTGTGAAACAGTATGAAGAGAGTCAGTCCGAAGAAAAACCAATGGACACGGAGAAAAAATCGTGACGCTCGATTTCGATTTGCATTTGCAAGAACCCAAAGAATTGTTCGTGTTCAATTCCGACACGTATGACCCGTTCGATGAATATGCGTTGGGCGAAGCGGGACTCGATTACTTGCTCGCGCGTGTCATTGGCTTTTGGTTTCGTCCGCCGCATGTGCGCGCGAAAATTTTCTTGCCCGCCGCAAAAATCGAACGCGACACCGAAGCCAAATTGCGCCGTGCGATGCAAAATTTCTGCGATGATTTGTTGGTGGAAAACAGACGCGAGCGTGTGGAATTCATCATCAACAACATTTTGTTTTTGGTTCTCGCCGTCGTCGTCCTTTTGGGCATTGTATGGTTGCAGCGCGTGTTCGAGAATGCCGATTGGATTGGCGATTCGTTTTTGCGCGGCACGTTCAGTTATGGTCTGGATGTTTTGGCATGGGTCGCGTTATGGACACCGGTGAGCGCATTTTTGCTCGACTGGTTTCCACTCTTTCGACGCTATCAAGCGTATCGCACGCTCAAGAACATGAATTTGACCGTTCATGCGGAAAAGACAGGTGTGTAAAAACCGTTCTATGTAGAACGGTTTTTTTGTGCCGGCGAATTTGTAGGAAATGTCTGACAAAACTCTAGCCCTCATCTGACAGACAAATACAATGCCGTGTTTTATAGTTACCCATAGATTATGCGGAACCAATTCACCCCGGTAAGCGTCTTGAAGGTGAGCAACGCAAAAAATTTCGAGAGGTGTCTCATGCTCAAAAATATGGAAATGAATTTCACAACAAACGAAACAAAAATGCGCGTATTAAAAATGCTCGGCGTCGGGCTCGTGGCGGTACTGCTCATTGCCGTTTCCGCATCGTTGCTCAACAATGTTGTCGCAACACCCGCGTCGCCGCGTGAATTGCAAATTCGCGGCTGGGTCAATGATTTGGGCGAAGAAGGTCTCACTGCCAAACGCCAAAACGCGCAGACGCAACTCGAAAGCGCGGGCGAAGAAGCGGTGCCTGCTTTATTGACTGCGTTACATTCCAATAGTGTGAACACGCGCCGAAATGCCGCCGATGTGTTGGGCTTTATCGGTTCGACACGCGCAACCAACGCGTTGGTTCAAACCTTGAACAGTGACCCCGCCTCCGCCGTGCGCGCGAATGCGGCATATGCATTGGGCGAAATTCGGGACGCGTCCGCGTTGAATCATTTGGAACGCGCGTCCGTTCTCGACCCCAGCGTTCCCGTTCGCAACATGGCAAATGAATCCGTTGCACGAATTCAAGACGCGCTGATTGAACGCGCGCAGCGCGATGTTTCGCAAGTGAATGTTGTTGCGGTTGCGCCCAATTCCAACATCATTTATCTGGCGAGTCAACGCGATTTGCTCATCAGTCGCGACAATGGCGCACAATGGGAAACGTTGACGCAAGTGTTACCGAGTGTGGCTTCAGCCATTGCTATCAATCCGACGAATCCAAATATCGTGTACGCGGGAATGCACTCGCAGGGAATGTATCTTTCAACCGACGGCGGAAAAACGTGGCAAGCGCTCACGCGCAATTTTAGCAATGAAGCAATTGGGCAGAGTACCGTCACAGCCGTCGCGGTTGACCCATCGAATCCAATGCGTGTGGTCATGGCGCACGGCATTCGCATCGGCAATACCGGCAGTGAATTTTTCCCACTCGGAATTTTGTTTAGCAATGATGGCGGCAAAACGTGGGGCAATGTGATGGACTTGCAGGAAGGGCAATACGTCACGCGGCTGCAAATTCAAAAAGGAAACGTGTACGCGTTGACGAGTGACAAGGTGCTCATTGCACCGTTGAATTGAACACAAAGAATAAATCAAAATGGGTGGCAACGGAATTCGATTTCGTTGCCACCCATTTTTTTATTCGCACATTTGTTACGCCAGCGCGTTTTCTATATCAATTCTCTTTTGTTCCACCAACGCGCGAAAATGTTCAACCGTTGATGCGACCCCCTCACCCAACGGCGTTTCGGGCAATGGTCCGAACGTTGCTTTTAACGGACTTGCATCCAATTCTTCAGGAAACGCCAACGGTTTCGGGTCGAACGAAATTTTTTCGCGCGCCTCCGGCACGACGCGCTCAATCGCATCAATAATTTCGGGCACCGACGCGACGATGCCATTCAAATTATATACCGCGACACCGTGAAATTCTCCCGTCGCGCATTTGATAAACGTTTTTGCCGCATCGTCCGCGAGTTGAAAATGAAACCGTCCGCCGTGCGGAATTTTCCACTCGCGTCCCAGCACCGCCGCGAGCATTGCTTTCGTCGGCGATGAGGTTGCGCCGCGGTCACGCCCCACGCCATAAATCACAAATGGACGAATCCCAATACTCTCGACACCATTCTCGTTAAAGAAAACACGCGCGCAATTTTCATTGTCCTGTTTGTACGAACCGTACAACGTCGCGGGCGCAAGCACCGCGTCCGCGGGAACGGGCGACATCGGATACAAATGTGGCGGACCGTACACCGCCGTCGAACTCGCATACACAACACGTTGGATTTGTTCGCGCTGTTTCGCCGCGACCTGCAAAACGTTCACTGTGCCAACCACATTCACTTGCGCACCGACGACAGGATTCGCGCGACAAAATGGAATTTGCAGCGCGGCGAGATGAAGAATATGAGTGACGCCGTTATCCAACACGACGCGTTCCACCGCGTTGTAATCGCTAATGTCGCCGCCCACCAATTTCGCGCGTGCAATCGTTTCATCGTCCATCAACGCGCGCCAGCGATACGCGTCCGTACCCAAATCAAACGCGACAACCTGCGCGTTCGCTTCCAAAAGATTTTTCATTGTCCACGCGCCGAGACAACCAAGCGCGCCGGTGACGAGGTAGGTAGGTTGAGTCATTGTGGTTTTTCTTGAGGAGAATTGTCGAGGTGAAAATAGGTGAAAGGATTTTCGACGGCGAGACCTTCGACTTGCGCGGCTTGGAGTAATTGGTTATCGCCGCTGACAAAAGTCAATTCGATTTCATTTTGTGCCAGTGTCTCTTTTGTATTCAATGCAAGGGCAAGTTGCACAGCATCATACGCTTTGAGAGGATAGCGGCGCGCGAGGCTGGCCGCGTTCAACAGCAAGTCAGAAGTGATGGCTGTGATTTGATAAGCATTTTCAAAATCGTCGAAAAAGCGTTCGTAGGCACGTTCGGCAGTCGTTTTGCGAATAACATTTCTGCGTTCCAAAATAAATAACGCGGCGACTGCTTCAACCACAGTTATACTTGCAATCATGATTACATGGAGCGGTGCGTTGGTTTCATTATCAGAGGCATCACAAATCTGTCGCACCCATGTACTCCCGGGTTCGTCAATATAGCGTTTGACAAGCGCGCTGGTATCCAAATAAAAGGTTGACATCAAAATCAGCCGCGCATGTCATGAATCAATTGGGAAAGTGGCGGGTCAATTCGCACGGCACGCAACTCTCGATTCACTTCATCTTTTTCTTCCTGTGAAAGTGCCCGCCACCTTGCGGCAATTGCTTTTTCGCGCGGCGTCAGTTCACGCGTAATGCCTGCCTCTCGCAAGATTTTAATCGCGCGTTCTCGTTCGGTTAAATTGCTCTTTGGTTTTTGAACGAGATTTCGAGATGCCTGTTGTTTCTTTTCCAACTGTGCGACGCGTTTTTGCAATTGTGCGACTTGGCGCTGTAACTTTTGCAGCTCACTGACTTGTTTCTGTAATTTCTTGAGTTCGGTTGTTGCAATTGCCATATTTCTTCTCCTGCCCAAATTGTACGCGCGTCAACCTCACCGTCAATCATTTGACGTTTGACGCTTGAACGTTACGGCGAACGTTCACTACACATCCATAATCGCGCCCAACTCTAATTCGTATTCCACACCCTCTCCTGCGCCCAACATTTTCAATTGTCCCTCCTCGCGCAATTTTGCGCGCGGCGTTTCCCAATAATTCGCGGGTTCGAGCGCGCAGACGTATTCGCCTGCCTGCATCAATTTCCATTGTCCCATGTACGGCAGCGCGTCGAGTTTCCATTTCACGTACGCGCCGAAATTCAACGCGCGATTGACGATGCTGCCCTGTGCAAAACCGTTCGCGTCGGCGCATGGTTTGTGGAAAAAAACTTGTTCGGGATAATCGAGTACAGGATTCTCGAAATGATTCTGCTGCCCGAATCCTTTTTCCGCGCGTGCGTCGCGCGGACGTACGGATTCTTCATCCAACAAAATTTCACTATCGGGCGAAACGACGGGGAATCCAAAATTGCAGTGATAGAGAATCATGTGCGGCGTTGAGCGAAATCCATCATTCGTAATTGTGTCGTGAATTGTAAAGTTGTTCGCGCCGAGTTTTGTTGAGATGCGTCGTGTGAGTACTAAATTTTCGCCAAACACAACCGATTGCCGCACGCGCCCTTCAATTTCCAAAACGTAATCGTCACCGCGAAATTCTTGCGTTACGCGGACGCTTTCCGCAGGGGTGTGTGAAATGCGTCCGTGCAAGCCGAGTTCTTGTCCGTTATCATTTTCGGGCTGTCCAAAAAAATCGAGACCGCACGTTGTCACCAAGCCGCCGCCCCACGTGCGCGCCCACGCGTATTTATACGGGTCGTGATATGGCGGCGTCGCGAGCGCGGGAAATGTCCACGCTATCGCGCGCCCACTGTGTTCCGCCGCGCCAATGTCCATTCCGCGATCCAACAAAATTTCAAAACGGAATCCGCTGCCCGTCCACACTTGCGCGACGCGCAGTCCGCGCGCTTTGCCTTCTTGATATTCGACGAGACGCACACCTGCAAGCTGTGATAGGTCGCCTGCGAATTGTTTCAGTTCGAGAGGCGTGTAATGATGGTTGTAGAGAGACGGCATTGAGCCAAGCGAAAAGTTCAAAGCGAAAAGTTCAAAATGAAACTTTTCGCTTTGAACTTTTTACTTTTAACTTTCGAGCGATTCGAGCTGGTCAATCCACTCGCTGATGACATCAAACCCGCCTTGCCAAAATTCTGCCGATGCCATGTCAATCCCCGCTTCTTCCAAAATGTGTTTGGGTGAGGCGGAACCGCCGTACGCGAGAATTTTGAAATAGTTGGGTTTGAACGCTTCGCCTTGTGCACGATAGCGTTTGTATAACGCGAGCGTGAGCAATTGTCCAAAACTGTACGCATACACATAAAACGGCACGTGATAAAAATGCGAAATGACAATCCATTCCCATTTGAAATCTTCGTGAATTTCGAGCGCGTCGCCGAATTGGGTTTTGATATTTTCCCAATACAACTCGCGCACTTCGTCCGCTGTCGCGTTATTGGCAAATGCTTCGTGCGCGGTTTTTTCAAACATTGCGAAAAATGCTTGGCGCATCACCGTCGCGTACGCATCGTCCACCATGCGCGCGAGGATATCGCGTTTCACTGCCGGGTCACTCGTGTCATGCAGCAATCGTTCGTTCATAATCATTTCGGCAAACACCGACGCGGTTTCTGCCAGAGGCAGCGCAGAATGGAATGTCAGTACGGAATGTTCTTTTGCCAAACGCGCGTGAATCGCGTGACCGAGTTCGTGCGCGAGCGTGGAAACATCGCGCGCTTTGCCGGCATAGTTAATCATCACATACGGCGCCATTTCGGGCAGCACACTCGCGCAGAACGCGCCACTGCGTTTGCCCGGACGAATTTCGGAATCAATGTGTCCGTCGTCGAATACGGTGCGCGCTTCGGCGGCGAGTTGCGGCGAAAATTTTTCAAAACTGTCGAGTACGAGCGTGACGCCTTGTTCCCACGGAAAATCCGTGTCAACGGGCGCGAGCGGCGCGTAAATATCACTGCGGCGCATCGGATTCAAACCAAGCCATTTCGCTTTGAGTTTGAAATAGCGTTGAAACACGGTCGCGTTTTTCTTGCACACATCGAGCATCGTGTCCACCGCCGCGTCGGGAACATCATTGCCGAGATTGCGCGCGGCGATGGGCGTTTTGAAATGACGCAAATCCACTTGTTCCGATTTCCAATCGTTGATGCGGCTCGCGTAAATTTGCGCGAGAACGCCGCCATCTTCCCCATACACGCGAAACACTTCTTGATATACCGCCGCGCGAATTTCGGGGTCGGGATGGCGCGCATACGTCATCAATTCACCATACGTTAATTTTTTCTCTTGACCGTCAATAGTGAGGTTGTACATGTACTTGTTCGTGAGCATGTCGTACACGTTCAACAAGCCGCCCATGCCGTTCACATCTTTCAAATTGATGATTTGTTCTTCGCGTTCCGCGAGCGTGTGCGGTTTGAACATGCGCTCACTTTCGAGAAAGTACGTGTAATCGCCCGCGTTGCGCATCAAGCGCGCAGCATTTGCTTCGTCAATTTCTTTCCACCACAACGTGAAAAACATGACGCGGTTGGCGACCTGCGTGGTCATTTGTTCAATTTTTGTTTTGAACGCGAGCGCTTGTTGATTTTGCGTATCTTCGGTGAACCATAACTCGGCGTAATAGCCGATGTTGCGCAGCACGCGATTCAATCCGTCGTACTCTTGAACAAAGTCTAAAAATTCTTCTTCGTCCATTTCGGGTTTCAATTTCGCGCGCGCTTGTTCAAAATTGGCGGTGCGCGTTTCAATTTCATTCAACGCGCGTTCCACAGGTTCGCCGGTCGGCGTTTCCAACAACGGCGTCAAATCCCAACGCGTTTGGGGATAGGTTTCCATTATAAGAGCTCCTGAAGGGTGAGTGGGCGGTATTATACAATGAATGAATGAACAATGAACAATGAACAATGAGCCAGGGCGCGTTATAATGGAATGAACTTGATTTGCAACAAGAACGGAGGTCAAATATGTTCAAACAAATTTCGTCTTGGGCAATTTTTTTTATTCTTATGACTGGATGCACGATGCAACAAGCAACTCCTACCCCAAAGGGGTCACTTACGCCGAACGCCTACGTAGAGCTGCGTGATGCAGTCTTTAATATCAAGCCACAACAACTTGAGTTGTCTCCACTGGAGCCAGATGAACCTTATGGAATTTTGATGGAATATTATATTGACGAGACGGTAGTGACCTTGATTTCATTGACAACCGGCGACGCAAGTCTCTATTTTAGTACTGGCGGGGGTGCTATCGGTGGGGTCAATCATCAAAGCGTTCGCGAGGTAGCCAAGAAATTTGTTACTGAATCAAAGAATTATTCAAGCCAGATGCAAAAAACAAATTCATATCCTCTACCTGCCGCAGGCAATGTTAGATTCTATGTACTCACGCCTGAAGGCATATTGACTCTGGAAACAAGTGAACAAGAGTTGGGAGAACAAAAAAGTACGCTTTCGCCGCTTTTCAACGCTGGGCAAGAGGTCATTACGGCTTTGCTCCTTGTAACGGACAAGAAATAATCCGCAAGTCTCAAATCGTCTTTGATGCCTTCATTGGCAATTGCATTACACTGTCCAACCCCCACCAATCCCTCAAAAATCCCGCGAATCCCAAACCATTTTTCACAACATTCTTTTCGCACGCGCGTCGCGCATGCACACGCCATATTTTTTCCGCGCGTTCCCATTTCGTCGTCGCGCTCCATAACGCGCGTTCGGATTTCTCTTGCAGCGCGATGGGCAGCATATCTAGTTTTTGCAAAACGTCGGATGGAATCGGCACGTTCAGTTCGCGGGCAGCGTAATTGAACGTTTCGCGTGTCGGCAAAACAACGCGATGTGTTGTGAGCACCGCGAAAACTTTTTGCCATTCGATTTCGTTGTGCGCCGCGTTCAATAAAATCATCACATCGCTCGCGCGCTGTATTGGCGTCGCCCCGCGCGCGTGTGCGCCGAACAACGCGGTGTGTGCGAGTTGCGCGGTGGGATTCAACGTCAACGCGGCGCCCTCGCTCATGTTCGTTTCTTGCGCGTCGCGCCAAAATTCCGCGTCCGCGTCAACGCCATTGCAATGCGGAATCAACTGCCATTGCAAAATGATTTGTTCGCCGCGCGCATTTTGAAAGGTGTGAAAAAAACGCGCGGTGAAATAGTTGTCGAGAACGTTTGCGGGAATGTCAGGCGTCGGTTTCCAACCATTGCGCGCAAGAAATTGATACGTGTCGCGCGCTTGATGTTCGCGCACGAGAATTCCGCAATCAGACGCGTTGTACGCAAGCGGATATTCAGTATCGTAATGCAGCGCAAACGCGCCGCCGTACAACAGCAGTGCTTCGATTTCCGCCTCGCGCAGTTTTCTTAAGGTTGGCCCGAGTTCACGGAACGACAAATTGTTGGTCACCCACGCCTTGCGCGCAATCCCGCGAAATTTTCCAAACAACGCGTGCTCATAATTTTGCGCCGACAAATTGCGAACGAGCTGCGGCAGCAGGCGATATTCGTCCGTGTTGAGATGAGCGTCCCAATTGATTTGCGCGTTCCATGAGAGAAATTGTTTGCGCGCTGCGTCGCCTTGCAAAAAACTCGCGCGCTGAAGCAATTGATAGCGCGCGGGATTAAAGAGGGTTTGTGAAACGGACACGATGCTATATGGAGGGGGGAGTGAGCGAACCAAACACCGTTTGCACGGAATCAATAAAATCGCGGAACAATAACGAATCGTCCGTTTCGGAAATGCGACGCAAAAAAATTTGGGCGATGGAGGCGTAATACCAATGTTGATACAGTTTCGGGCGATTAAAGCGTTCCCACACCATATCGCCATCGCGCGCCGAATGCGCTTGAATGTCGCGCAGATTGTCCAATTTGTCCGCACATTCCAATGCCAGTACCGGCAACGCTGCCGTCTCCATTTGTTCAAGAATCGCGCGTTTGCGTTCTTCCCATGAAAACGTGCGGGGCGGCTCAGTGACCGCGCTGACGAGTGCGGCGACCTCATTACCGAACGCGGTGCGGATTTCGTCCACCGTCACAGCGGTATCCTCAACCGTATCGTGCAGCACTCCTGCAAGCACAACGTCCTGCGGAAAATCATATTCGATGAGCAGCTTGGCAACGGCGAGCGGATGCACAATGTACGGGATTGTCGTCCGCTTGCGATATTGTCCGGCGTGGGCGCGCGCTGCAAACTCTACGGCGACAAAGATAGGGTCCATAGCGAGTTCGATTATATACCAACATTAGTTTTACTTTGGCAAAGTGCGTGTTCACGTTTGACAAATCTTTGCGGCGCGTGTATCTTGGCAAACATACCGAACGTTCGGTATGTTGCAACACAGAACGTTGCTATGGCAGACGCCGATTCCACCCTCACAACGATTCTAACCGCCGCCGAGAAATTGTTCGTCGAACGCAATTACGCCGACGTTTCGATGCGCGAGATTGCGAACGCCGCGCAAGTTTCCACCGGCGCGCTGTATCATCATTTCCCCAGCAAAGAAAAATTGTATTACGCCATGTTCACCGCATACATGGCGCGGATGAAACAAACAACGCTCGATGCGACGCCGAACGATGGCTCGTGCCGCGAACGTTTGCGCGCGCTCACACGCGTTTATCTCGCCATGCGTCCCGCACAGCGCAACGTGATGCGGCTCGTGCGACGCGATTTGAACGCGTTCAACGGACGCTTGCGCGACGGGATGGTGCGCGCATATCAAGGCGCGGTCCCCGATTTGGTGGAACACGTATTGCGCGATGCCATCAAGAGTAAGGAAATCAAAAAACAGGATGCGCGCTGGCTCGCGTGGGCATACGTGGCGATTGTGGAAACGACGCTCGGCGAATATGCACAGCAAAAATTGGGCAATGTTGACGCGCGTTTGGATGCGGCGTTGGATTTGTTTTTGAACGGAGCAGCGCAGTGAAAGTCAACATTCTCGGCGGCGGACCCGCAGGTTTGTATTTTGCCATTCTGCTAAAAAAACAAAATCCCGCGCATGACATCACCGTTATCGAACGCGATGGACCGAATGACACGTTCGGTTGGGGCATTGTGTTTTCGGAAACAACGCTCGATAATTTCGCGCAGTATGACCGCGCAACGTACGACGAATTTACGCGCGCGGCGCAAAAACGCGATAACGTTATCATCGAACATCGCGGCGAACAAATTCGCGTGCGCGGCAATCCGATTTCGGGCGTCGCGCGCATTATATGGCTGCAAATTTTGCACAAGCGTTGTCAAGAACTCGGCGTGAATTTGCGCTTTCAAGAAAACGTCACGAACGTCGCGGATTATTTGAATTGCGATTTGCTCGTCGGCGCGGACGGCGCGAATAGTTCGGTGCGAAAAACGTACGAGGGTTTTTTCATGCCTTCCATCGAAATTCGCCAAAATAAATTTATCTGGCTTGGCACCGAACAGTCATTCGACGGTCTGACGATGATGTTTCGCCAAACCGACGCGGGCTTGTTCATCGGGCACGCGTATCAATTCAGCAAAACGCACAGCACGTTCGTCGTCGAATGTCCGCCCGAAACGTGGCTGAACGCGGGCTTGGACAAGATGAGCGATGATGACGCGGTAAAATATCTCGCAGATATTTTCAAACGCGAGTTGAACGGACACGCGCTCTTGCACAATAATTTTGTGCGCTGGCTAAATTTTCCATTGGTGAAAACGCGCAAGTGGTATCACTCGCCACATCGTGGCGCAAATATCGTACTGCTCGGGGACGCGCTCCACACCGCGCATTTTTCAATTGGCTCTGGCACAAAGCTTGCGATGGAAGATTCGATTGCGCTCGCGGACGTTTTCGCGCGCTGCCCGAATGTGGAAACGGCGCTGCCCGAATTTCAGCGCGTGCGAAAACCTGTGGTTGACCGTTTTCAAACTGCCGCGCTGCGGAGTTTGTCGTGGTTGGAAAATGTGCAAAATTATTTGCATCTCGACCCACTGCCGTTTGCGTACAAAGTGATGACGCGCAGTCAACGCGTCAGTTTCAAACGTATCGAAATGGCAGACCGCGAATTCGCGCACGCCTATCTCGCGTGGAAAAAAGCACAGCCCCAGCGTGGCACAATTCCCGATGAGTTTTTGGACTTGTTCCAGAAAAAAGCGTTCGGACACTTGGCGACGATTATGCCCGATGGCACACCGCATGTAACAAGCGTGTACGTGGATTGGGACGGCAAACACGTTATTATCAATTCCGCGCGCGGGCGCATCAAAGACAAAAATATGCAGGAACGTCCACACATCGCGCTGCAAATTCCTGACCCTGACAATTCCGATAGATATATTTCGATTCGAGGACGCGTTGTTGAAATTACGCAAGAGGGCGCGGAGGAACATCTCAATAAATTGTCGCAGCGCTATATTGAAAAAGAAGTGTATCCGCCGAGTATGCGTTTTCCCGGCGAAGTGCGCGCGCTGTATAAGATTTTGCCAGAGAAGGTGATTGTGTGGAGTCCGTGGAGCGGATAACAAGTTAAAAGTTCAAAGCGAAAAGTACAAAGTAAAGGCAGCGTTGAATATGAAACGTGTTGCGTGGGTGACAGGTGCGGGCAGAGGAATCGGGGCGGTGATTGCGCGCGAGTTGGCGAAATGTGAAATTCGCGTGGCGGTATCGGCGCGCACGACATCCGACGTTGAAAATATTGCAAATGAGATTCGCGCGGGGGGGGGGGAAGCTTTCGCGGTAATGTGCGATGTGACGCAGCCCGATTCGATTGCGAATGCGGTGCAACAGATTCAAGAAAAATTTGGCGCGATTACAATTTTGGTGAATAACGCGGGCGTCGGCGGTTCGCACAAATTCATCGGACATGATGACGCGCTGTGGCACAAAATTATTGCGACGAATTTGGATTCCGTGTATTACATCACGAAAGCCGTCGCGCCCATGATGGTCGCGGAGAATTGGGGACGCATCATCAACATTGCGTCGGTGGCGTCAAAAGTCGGGAGCAAATACACTGCTGCGTACACTGCCTCAAAACATGGCGTACTCGGTCTCACCCGCGCGCTCGCGGCGGAATTTATTTCCAATAACATCACCGTCAACGCGATTTGTCCCGCGTACGTGGATACGCCCATGACGGACGCGACAATTGCGAACATGCAGAAACGTACAAAAATGTCGGAAGCGGATGCGCGCGCGTATCTCGAAAAACTTTCACCGCAAAATCGTCTCGTCACATCTGAAGAAATCGCGCATGTCGCGCTGATGCTCATTGACGAAAATGCGCGCGGAATTACGGGACAAGCCATCAATGTAGATGGGGGAATGGTGATGTATTGAAAGTCAAAAGTTCAAAGCGAAAAGTAAAAAGGTGGAAACAAGGAGGTTTCCATGCTAAATGAAAAAGTGAACGGTTCCGCATACGGCGCGCGACTGGACTTTGAGCGCGCGATGAGTTATGGTGACTATTTGGATTTGGATAAATTGTTGTCGGCGCAGCATTTGCGTTCGGACAATCATAACGAGCCGTTATTCATCATCATTCATCACGTCCAAGAGTTGTGGATGAAATTGATTTTGCATGAATTGAACGCGGCGCGCGAACGAATCAAGAATGATGATTTGATGCCGAGTTTCAAAATGACCGCGCGCGTTTCCCGAATTTTGGAACAGATGATTGGCGCGTGGGGCGTACTCTCAACGTTGACGCCGAGCGAGTATTTACAATTTCGCGGCACGCTCGGCAATGCGTCGGGGTTTCAATCGTACCAATATCGCATGTTGGAATTTGTGATGGGCAACAAAAACGCGGTGATGCTCAAACCGCACGAACATCGTCCCGAAATTTATGAACCGCTAAAGCGCGAATTGAATTCGCCATCGTTGTACGATGAAGCGTTGCGTTTGCTCGCGCGGCGCGGCATTGACTTGCCACAAGAGGTGGTGGAACGCGATTGGTCGAAACCATACTGCGCGCATCCTGCGGTTGAACGGGCGTGGCTGCAAATTTATCGTGACCCCGAATCACACTGGCCCCTCTATGAACTCGCAGAAGAATTGATTGACCTCGAAGATTTTTTCCGCCAATGGCGTTTTCGCCACGTGACCACCGTCGAACGAGTCATCGGTTTCAAACAAGGCACGGGCGGCACGGCGGGCATTCCATATTTGAAAAAAATGTTGGACGTGGTGTTGTTTCCTGAATTGTGGAAGATACGGACGGCGTTGTAGCCGAATGTCATTTCGAACGCAGTGAGAAATCTCGGTCTGGCATAAAGAGATTTCTTGCTCTGCTCGAAACAACTGTCTTGATTGTCAAGGGGCAAATCGAAATTTTCAGTTGG